>NZ_JBQVRP010000009.1:0-1498 GCF_052439245.1 Natrinema sp. LN54 | reverse complement strand
GGCTTCGGTTTGGACTGTGTCGCGTTTATTCGCCATTACTAACGACATCGCGTTTGCTTTCTTTTCCTGTCGATACTAAGATGTTTCAATTCTCGACGTTCCCCATTGCGCGAAGCAATTGCGGTGGGGATTCCCATTCGGAGATCCCAAGTTCTTCGCCTCCGTGCGGCTCCCTTGGGCTTATCGCAGCTTGGCACGTCCTTCATCAGCTCTCAAGCCGAGCGATCCACCAGCTGGCACAGTAGCCACGTTCATCGGATCGGCGTTGCGACAAAGTCGCAACATCGTGACCCGGGAACGGGTCCAGTGGACGCCTGGACTACACGTACACACGGTCTCATCTGCACGCCTGTAGACAGCAGGCCTGCATTAACCCTTCCCACTCGCACTTACGCGGAGTGGTGCATCAGTTTTCGTCGGATTAGATCGAAGTCGTCTGCCCCACTTAAGGGGCACGATTCGATCAGCTCCGAGCCATGGACCCACAGGGATTCGAACCCTGGGCATCCTCCTTGCAAAGGAGGCACTCTACCACTGAGCTATGGGCCCACGTCCACCCACGTGGGTGGACAGCGCGTATCATGTTAGCCTTGGTAGTTCAAAGGTGCCCGATCGGCCAACCGATGGTCGATCGAACGTGCACCGCGTGGCGCAACGCGCCACGAGTTAGGGTGGGCCGGGGCAGCGCCCCGGTCCCGGTCTGTGGAGGTGATCCAGCCGCAGATTCCCCTACGGCTACCTTGTTACGACTTAAGCCCCCTTGCGGAGCCCAGATTCGACCGACGTTGCGTCGGCCTCATCCGGACCCCACTCGGGTGCTTTGACGGGCGGTGTGTGCAAGGAGCAGGGACGTATTCACCGCGCCCTTCTGAGGCGCGATTACTACCGAATCCAGCTTCATGAGGACGAGTTTCAGTCCTCAATCCGAACTACGACCGAGTTTCGGAGATTAGCGTCCCCTTTCGGGGTTGCATCCCACTGTCTCGGCCATTGTAGCCCGCGTGTCGCCCAGCACATTCGGGGCATACTGACCTACCGTTGCCCGTTCCTTCCTCCAGTTTGGCACTGGCAGTCCTCCTAATGTACCCAACCACCGCAAGGGTGTTGCTGGCAATTAGGAGTGCGGGTCTCGCTCGTTGCCTGACTTAACAGGACGCCTCACGGTACGAGCTGACGGCGGCCATGCACCTCCTCTCAACGGCTCCAGTAAGGTCATCAACCTGACCTTCACTGCACGTTGTCGATGCTGGTGAGATGTCCGGCGTTGAGTCCAATTAAACCGCAGGCTCCTCCGGTTGTAGTGCTCCCCCGCCAATTCCTTTAAGTTTCATCCTTGCGGACGTACTTCCCAGGCGGTCTGCTTCACGGCTTCCCTACGGCACAGCACAGGCTCGTAGCCTGTGCCACACCTAGCAGACATCGTTTACAGCTCGGACTACCCGGGTATCTAATCCGGTTCGTGACCCGAGCTTTCGTCCCTCACCGTCGGATCCGTCTT
>NZ_JBQVRP010000008.1:0-159952 GCF_052439245.1 Natrinema sp. LN54 | reverse complement strand
CGTTCTCTCTCCACAAAACTCAAATCAATCCAGTCGCTACAACCATTGAGGCGGTCGATTTTTGCCATAGACCAGCATAAAATCGTGCCGCCTCACTTTTCACGCTTAACTAAACACAGCCCATGCAGAGATCCCAAAGTTCTATATATAGTCACACTATCTCACATTTATGCGCTATGAAGACCGTTATAGATACAGCCATCCTATTCCGCTTAGTTCGTCTGAAGATCACATAGTCGGCTACCATCTTTGGGAGGCATATCTACGTCGGAACTATGGGTGGAAAAGAGATTACTATTGTCCCAAATTGATCTTATCTGATCAAAGATTGGTACATTTTAAAAAAGGCGTCTTCAATGATGTACACCAGTCCTATAATCTTGATAAGATATCATCTGTGACCTATGAGGAGAATTTTAGAAGTTCTAAAATAGAAATTGAGGAAGATCAAATCAATAATCAGTTCAAGATGTATAATGGTCATGCAAATGAATTAGTTCGACTTATGTCTGAATGACATTATTCGTATACTTATTTCTATACGAACCTTGAACCGAGCGAGGTACCGCCAATAGTTACTGGCGAGTTCCTCTGGCACCACTAGGGCATCGGGGCCGGGTCCATAGGATCAAAAGGTTTCTCCTCTCCGAAACAGTACAGCGGCTAAGATAAACAGACCCAAGAGAAGTCGAAACCCCGCGACTGCGATATTTGCCATACAGGAACCATCACTATTACTCACTTAATTCTGATTCTAAGCCGGATTTGAGAAGTACTCTACAAACCACTCCCCAACGCTGTATAATCGATCAAGCAGCAGCAGATATTGACTACTCGAGTTCGCCGAAGCCTTCCTCTCGCATCAACTCCGCGACGCCCTCCGGATTTTCAAACGCATACAAGAGTGCGAATTCGCGTGCGTCTGATTTTGGAATGTTACCGTTTGTCTCGAGTTCGTCGGCGAGTTCACTTCGGAAGTCCGACTCCTGGTCGGTGACGACTTCCCGAAGATGAGCCTCAATTCGTTCGTCTCGCTCGTCGAGGACCTTGCTTCGACGGACGAAATACGGATACTTGTGCTTGTCCTGCTCTGACTCGTTGGTCGACGTCGACGATGTGCCAGGCTGATCGGGCTTCGACTCCGATCGAATTGACGACGATCCCGATCGGCCACGATCCGGTTGACTATCGTCGATCGGTCCACCTGGCGGTTTGGATTCGGTTGACTCCTCCTCCTCACTGCTATCACTGTCGCCGAAATCGAGATTCCCAGAGCCGTCTTTCATTGGGACGCCACCTCGGTTTCAGTGGCATCTCGGAAATCAAAGCGTTCCTCTCCGCGGCCCTGAATATCGAGGACGAGTTCGGGATTAATTTGAGCGTCGAACGTATCCGTCGCGACGAACACGCCGAGCTCGTGTATGTCTCGGATCGTCTCGAGTTCACGGTCACGGACGCTTCGTTCACCGGGACTGCTGACCATTTCGCCGTCTTCTTCGAAGGTTTTCCAGCGCTCCTCGAGGACCTTGTACGCCGAACCCCGCGCTTCCCACATCGTATCCATCAAACTCTCCCGATCGGGGATTGCAATCGGCGTCGCGAACTCGTCGGTGTTCTTGAACTGCTTGGAATACTGCTGGTGAGCGTTTGTCTGGCCGACACCGGAGGGAACGACACAGGAGAGGCCGACCTCGATGTCCAGTTTGCGCTCCATGTTACCGACGAGTTCGTCGAGGCCGTCGAGACTCAGATTTCCTTTGCCGGCTGGTTTGACCGGAGCAACCAGCGTCCGCATGGCATAGATCGAGTTGTACAGCAGGTCCTCCGCTCGAGCGTTCGGGTCGATGAGGACGGCATCGTAATCCTCATGCAGTTCCTGTTCGTTCCAGAGGAGATCATAGAGGAGTTCAAACCGCGGGAACTCCTCTTTGCTCATGTTCTTCATGCCCGTTTCGTAGGCGATCTTCTGCTCGAGATTCGATGTGAAGTCACCGAGCATGTCGTGGCTTGGGATCACGTCGACGCCTTCGTCCGACGTTTCGATGAGGTCCTCAAAATCACCGTCCGGCATCTCGAGGATGTGCTTGACGAGGTTATCAGCCTCCGGATCACTGCGGTGTTCCCCGACATTGAACAGACTCGTCAGGTTGCCCTCCTGTGGGTCGAGATCGATCACGCAGACGTCCAGCCCCATCCGGACGAGACTGACTGCGAGATTCGCAGTTGTGGTGGTTTTGAAGGTGCCGCCCGATTCGGAGTACACGACTACAGTTATCATATACAGACCGTACAGTCATCTATTACATAAATCTGTTCCAGAGATACGTTACAGATGTCTGAAGTAGTACTCTGTAACAGATATCTGTAACAGGTTTCTGTAAATGCTGCACTGCTGCGTTTTTGTCCCAATAACCAGTCTGTGAAAAGTATCTGTGACACATGTCTGTAACAGATATCTGTAACACACATCTGTAACAGTTATCTATGACAGTATTCTGTTATAGATCACTGTTCCAGAGACGACACCAAGTCGACAAAACTGTCTTTCAGGAACGGCCATCGCCTGCTACGGTCGCGATCGGGTAGCAACACCGTGGAGAGTCGTCCCGACCTGACCGGCAGACACGATGGCCACGCACTGCTTTCATTCAGCACATCATAGCGGTTGGATGAATCCGGCATCTCGAATGTCCACCGATCAGAATATTCTACCCCGATCGCGAGTGGGTCCTGAACATGTTGGTATCCGACACTCATCTCAGTCAGTCATTTAGTATCCCCTCGGTTCAGGAACCGAGTTGGTCCAGTGTCTGTCGACGTGATTGCTGTATCTCTTTGTTTCATGATTTCGAGACGCAACGATCGGTGAAGCGGGAGATTTAGATCATGAACAACAGAAGTCTCCTGCTCCAACTCCTTCGATTGACTGACATTCACCGACGCTGTCTAGTGATTCAACGCAACTGATTAATCGGAGAGAAGCCCCTCAACCGTGGCTGAGGATACCCAACCAGTCTAGTAAGTCTTTTTACTGTTCCCGGAATATTGGTAACTACCAAATGTACGAGGTGCTCGACGACACGGCGGCACGGGTCATCCTCGCCATCGAGAGTGGAGACTCCATCCGCCGTGTCGCACAACACCTTCACACGCCGTACGAGACGGTGAGGCAGGCCGTGAACCGTCTCGAAGACGCAGGCTACGTCAGCTATGATGACGGCCTCTCCGTCGTCGACGAGCGCGTGAGGGACGCCGCACGCGAGCTCGTCGCTACCAGCGCCGGCGTCAGTCCGCCTTCGATTGAGGAGGCGTACGTCCTCCCACAGTTTAGTGACTGGCCGTTCGCCTTCACGCGGATCGACGCCGTCTACGTATGGACCCAGGGCGGCTACCAAGTCGGTCGCGATCCCAACGACTATCCGCTGTTCCTCGCTATTCGTGAGCAGGACGTCGACGCCTGGGAGGCATTTTTCGAGTCGTTCGATCTCCCGACCGCATTCGAGCGACAGCCCCGAGACGAGTTGGACGGACCGCTACAGATCGTCCTTGAGCCACGCCCGTCACTCGACATCAATCATGTCGAAGGGTACCCAGTGATCCCGAGAGCTGAGACGATCGAGTATATGCGTGAGAACTACGCCCAATTCCAGTCGGCGCTGGCGATGCTCGACCGGATGTATGAAGACCTTGACCTCGGCGTCACGTATCAAGAGAGTGAACGGGCACAGACGTAAGCTAACCTACGGCTAAAGCCGTGGGCTTTCAGCGTGGACTCCCGTTCTGGCCGAATCTTCGGCAGGAGGATAGCCTCCATTCACGTTCAGTGTCCCGCTGTTCAAGCACACGCCTACGGGTGCGCCTCCATGGTCATTCTGCATCCTCTCTGTCGACGTGGACGATCAACGTCGGATGCTCCGCGTCACTGTTCTCAATCACGAGTGAGACATCCTTGAAATCGCCCGGCTGTCTATACGCCTCGAACTCATCGGCAACCTGGTCGGCCAGGCAGTCGAGTACCTCAATTGGTTCCTTTGTCATAGAATGAATTTCGGTCTTGGAAGGTTGTGCCATCACGAACGGTGGAAAAGACGTATCTTTCAGAACCGCCTCAACAGACTAACTCGAACGGAGCCTTCTCACACCGATGGTTTACCGAGAAGAAAGCTGGCTCAGCGAGAACAGTTAGACCGTCCGCGGATCGCTATCGGCGATGCTCGCAAACGCAACATTCTCTTGAACTTGTTCGATTTCGATGGTTGGCTCGTCACCGGGTTGAGCTTCGGGGACGATCACGACGTAACCACGTTCGACTTTTGCGATACCATCGCCCTGATCGCCGACTGTCTCGATGGTCACATCACGTACTTCGCCTTCCTCAACGGGGGGTTCGGAGGGAGAATGGCTCGCAGTCTCATGAGTAGGTGCTCTCTGTGACTCCTGTTGTACTGACGACTCCGTCGAGACTGGAGATTGCAGAATCGCTACGCGATACGTTTCGTCAGCTGACAACGCTTCACGATCTACTTCCCTCGAGGGAACTTCCACTATGTACGTCCCATCCTGCTCTTTAATTGGAGCACTGAACAGAGAGCGAAGGGAGTTGGGAATTTCGACCATTGAGTGTCTAGTGCTCAGTACCCACGAGGCAAGTAATTTAAACACTATGTGTTAGCACAAGCTCTCGAAGAGCCGCCTTATCGAGAGGGGTAATATTGTGCTGAGTGCCATCATCGGTGTAGAAGATAGACGCAGTGACCGACCGATCGGGATATTGGTCGGCGACGACATGGTAGTAGATACTGAGCTGTTTCCGGTATTCATCTTCTGCGTGCGTTGTGAGATCGGTTTTGTAGTCAATGATCTCAACACGGTCAGCTGTCACGTGGAGCAAATCGATGATGCCGCCGATCGTTACCTTCTCGCCGTCGACGGTAAGTGGAAGAAACGCATCGATCTCGGCTCTCGCCTCACCATCGAGTGAGTCGAGTAACGCCTTCACGTGCTCCTTGTCAGGGTTATCGCCGGTTTCGACTGCCTCACCGAGGACATACCGTTCCGCAAACTCGTGGACGTCTGACCCGAACTCCATTCCCCGGCCGCCGGTATTCCCTTCGAAGACGGCGTCATCGATGAAGGTGTGCGGTGAGTAGCTCGCCGGGCCATCAGGCTCGGGAATGTCGACCGAATACGGTGAATACTCGCCGTCTTCCGGATTGAACGCAGATAAATCGGGATCGACTTCTTCGACAGCAACGGGGAGTGCATCGAGGAACGAATTCGGGTCAGCGCCACCGGTCAAAACGAGGTGACTCTCAGCACGCGTAACAGCCACATAGAGGAGACGACGTTCCTCATCGTAGTTCTGAGGGAGACAGCGATTGAGAACGTCTGTCTTCCAGCTGTCGTAGACATGGGGGACATCGTGTGCCTCCTCTGAGTACACCTTCTGCTGTCGGAGACCAATCGGGTCGGTATACGCGATATCGCTGCCGCTGCCACCGGAAGACGGGAACTTGTTGGCGTTCATATTCGCCAGAATGACGATCGGGTATTCGAGCCCCTTCGTTGCGTGGATCGTCTGGACAGTCACCGCATTCGTCCCAGCCCCGGCGTCGACGTCGTGTATGCTCCCATCAGCAATCGCCTCCTCGATGAATCGGATTAGCTCTCCACGGGTGAACGTCGTCGTCCCGTGAACCGACTGGATAGTGTCGAGAACGACGTCTGCGGTCGGCCCGGAACGGCCGTACTGTTCGAACACGCGCCGGGCGACGCCACCGAACGTCTCCATCTCTCGGAGATCTTCTCGGAAGGCGACCATGGCTTCGGGGTACGCCTCACGCTCGATGATCGCCTTCGCCTCGTCGATCGTGTAGCCAGCCTCTTCGAGGACCAGCGCCCACCCGCGTTTGGCGTCGCGTTCGAGGATACGCAACCACGCTAACACCAGCTTCGCGGCGTCGGTCCGGAAGACCTCGATCCCACCCTCGTAGGCCATCGGCAGACGGAACTTACTCGCTGTATGGAGCAGATCCCGGCCGAAATCACGGGTTCGCGTCAACACGGCGATGTCGCCGTACTCCGGAGCGCGATACGTACCGTCATCACCTTCGACGGCGTAGGCGTCGTTGTCGACGATCGCGTCGATCTTCGCGAGAATGGCCTCGTGTTCGTCCTCACTCGTGAGCGCCTCGATGTAGCTATCGTCTCGGTCTGTATCGGCAGTCAGTGGTGTAACCTGCTCGGAGATAGCCTCTGTATCCAGCGATTCGTTCTTTGTCGCACGGGCAGTCAGCGCGTGGGTAGAGAAGTCCAAGATGGACTGCGTCGATCGGTAATTCCGCATCAGTTGCTTGTCATTGATCGGCGTCGTCGGGAACATGACTCGATCTGCGTCCCGATTCAGCTCCGTGGCAAATCGTTCGAGCCGATCGTCGAACTCGCGGATGTTATCGACATCCGCGTACTGGAAACTGTAGATGCTCTGTTTCCAGTCGCCGACCACGCAGATGTTGTTCGTGCCGGCGAGCAGCAGCGTGAGTTTGAACTGGATCTCACTGGAATCTTGGAACTCGTCGACCATCACGTACTCGTACCCTAGCTGTTCTCGGAGGTCGTGATCTTCACACAGAAGCACGAACGCGAACAGCTGGAGGAACCCGAAGTTCAGGTAGTTCCGCCGGAGCGCGAACTCGAGATAGGCGTGATATACGTCGTGGACGAACCGCTTGAGTGCCGTTCTGTCCTCCTCAAAGACGCGTTCAGTGAGATTTGCCGGGACTTGCTTGCCATCGCCGCGGATGTCCCACTTTGTGGGCGCCTCCGGGAGGTACGTCTTGTCTTCACCATACTGATAGAGCTTCTTTCGAAGCTTCGATTGCTTGCTCCCGCCGTTCCGTGGTTCATTCCGGTCAGTGAACAGCGTCTCGAACGCCTCGAAGTTCCCGTCGAGATGTGACTCGCCGTTCCGGTACCAGCCATCCGCAGTGGGGAACACACCCTTTGCGGACAGCTCCTTGATCAGGTCGAGCAGCTCAGATGTCTCCGATAGTGCCGTGAAGAACTCGTCATACTCCGGGTGATTGTCGATGAACTGGCCGATGAACTCACGAAACAGCGCCTGTTCGATGATTTCGTCCTCGATAATCCGTGTCGAGCCAGTGATTGTCTCATCAATCCCAAGGGATGTCGGTGCATCGTGTCCGTATTCGTCGAGCAGGTCGTGTGACAGTGAGTGGAACGTCTGGATCGGCGCGTTCGCGAGTTCCCGCATCCCGTACTCACTGTGACGCACAATTCGTTCTCGCATCTCCTCGGCCGCGTTGTTCGTAAAGGTCACCAACAGCACGTCTTCAGGATCAACGCCATCTTGGGCCACGATATTGGCGTATCGCCGGGTAACTGTGAACGTCTTCCCGGTGCCAGCACCCGCATCGACGAGATAGAGCCCGTCAATCGCCTCGATGAGTTCGCGTTGCTCCGGGTTCGGGTCGACGCCGCTCATTGTTCACCCTCCAGGAGGAGATCTCGGTTGTCAACCCATCGGTAGTTTGGCTCGCCGGTGAGCCCCTCGATTGGGAACGCCTCGTCGCCAGTGCGGCGCCGATTGAGTTCCACCAGTCGCTCGTCGACAAAAGATTCGAACGCATCGAGATCACGTTTGAAGAATGCACCCTTCTGCCGGTCAACGATTGCTCGCATCACCTGCTTACTCCCTGTTGTCACGTACTTGTACTTGCCAATCTCCGCTTCGAGCCGATTGATCATCGTCTGTCCGAACTCGGACTCGATGAGTTCGTCGCTGTCGGTCGTCTCGACGAGCGGCGCAGCGTCGAAGAGCGCGTCGTATGTCTGATAGTCAATCTTCGAGAGGATCTTCTGGCACTTCTGTGCCCCCTCCTTACGGAGATACTCGAAGAACTCCTCACGTTGCACGTGCTCGGTGAGCGATTCGGGGTAGTATGTTACAGTCGTCAGTGCGTCGTCGACATTGGTGTCGCCAGCGATCACGTCGTCGACGAGTTCAGTAACGTAGAAGAACGTGAACGAGAGTTTCTCACCCGGCGTCTGTGATCGCCAATAGGTGAGATAAAGCAACGCCTGAAAGTTAGGCTCGTCTGTCGGCTCGTCGATCGCAGCGTGTTTGACAATCGAGGTGGCGCTGCTCTCGCTGCCGCTCTTGTAGTCGAGTAGGTCTCGATCCGACTGAACGAGGTCGATCATTCCGTTGATACCCAGTTCCTCGTCAGTAAACCGGCGTTCAGTCACGGGGGAGTCGACATTCCGACCGAAGTGAGCGGCGACGGCATTGTCACCCCCACTGGACGGCGTCAGAAACGCGCCCTCAGTCGGCTGGTTCGCGTCAAGATATGAGACGATCGTTTCGAGGCTCGCACGATATTCAGTGCGCCGGGTCCGTTCGTCGACGGAGCGAACCAGCGGACGGACTTCCTCGAGCATGAGGTCGACAACCTCCGATAGTGTCTCTTCGTCAACCGCGTCCGGATGGTTGACGTAGAACTCCGCGAAGTCGTGGAGCAGGTTGCCCTCGGTGAGATACGCCTTCTCCGGATCGTCGACGATCCGGCTGAAGTAATAGTCCCGCGGTGAGTTCACGTAGGTGTTGAGACTCGACTTGCTGATCGTCTCGATCGGGTCGGAAGTCACGCCGACGGGTTCGTTCTCGAATCCGTCACCAGCACGTGCTGCGGTTTGGATCTGATGAGTTGTCGAACGCAGATCGGAGAAACGGTCGTACTCCGGTTCGAGGAGCTCTTCGAAGTACAGGCACGGCGTAACGGATGATCCGCCGGTCGCGTCTTGGACGAGATAGTGTTGCTGGCTGCCGCTCTGTAACAGCAGCTGGAAGCTCTTGAGGTTCCGTGTGAACTGGGCGTCCTGGTCGACCCACGGACGACGTGGTGCCGAGTGGGTCCAGCGGTCGTCGAGCCCCAGGTAGAAGACAACCTCACGACCCACGTACGACGCCGATTTCGCGTCGGCGAGCAGGACGCCCTCGTTCTCTCGGTCGACCGGCACCTCGTAGGTCTGGAGATAGAACGACAAATCGTCGAGGCGCGCTTCCGTAACGGATTCGTCGGCAATAGTGAGTGTCTCCAGTTCCTCGCGGAAGGCGTCAAGCGTGTCGTTGGCGTGGCGTTCAAACACTGAAAGGGCGTCCGAGAACGTGTATTCTTGGACATCATGACAGAACTCGATCAGCCACTTGAGATCTCCATCGTCAAGCTCGTGCAGTCGCTTGTCTGTGTCAGCGTCATCGACGTCACAATCGAAGACCGTCAATAGCGACCGGATCTCGCTTATTCGGGTATCAGTCCCCCGGTGGGCGGTCCGGAGGAGGTGGAGGAACAAGCGATGTTCGCTGCGATCTGTGAAACCCGGCCCGCCGAAAAACGGGATATCGGCCGCTTCGAGGGCGGACTCAATAAGCGGTGAGTACTCGCTTTCCTGGTCGAGAACAATCCCGACGTTATCAGCGTTCTCGTCATCCACGGAATCGACGACGGTCTCTACGATCTCCGTCGGCGAATCGTGTATACGGAATGGCGGGAGATCGAGCTCCGTATCAGTGAAAAGGTCGACCGTGTCGTACTCGACGGGCAGATACGCTCGTTCGAGTTGGGTGAGCATCGCCGGCTCAACGACGACCACGTCGAGATCCGGATCGATGGTCTCGTTCGTGAGTTTCATCGAGGCGGTCTCGAGTTCCGCGATTCGCTCCACAGCTCGTTCGGTGGCGTCGTCGACGTAGCCGTCGTACTCGAAGATTGCGTCGTGTGACCCTCGGTGTTCCCAACACTGGAGGATATTCCCAACCGCGTAGGCACAACGCTTCCAGGAGAAGTCCTCGTGATCAAGCATGCCGAGGAAGGCGAGACGATCCTCAGACTCTTGGCGTCGACCAACTGCATGCCGGCGTGGTGGGATCGCGAACGGACCGAGATGCGAACAATCGAGGTGGCGGTTGAGGGCACTCGCAAGCGGTCCGTCCGGGGTGATCACCCGGTCGTACGATTTGACGTCGTCGTAGAGTTGGAGTGGCGATTTGGCGCGGGGAAATGGCACATATGGAGAAGGTCAGCGGTGTCGGTTAAATCTTTGTTAGAATACCATACCCTCTGATCGTTAGAGGTACTCAAGAATTACACTCAGCCGTAATTCAAACGGTAATTCGGGCCGTGATTAGCGCAATAATCTCGAGCGTCTTGATGCAACACAGTCCCCAGAAGTGGTGTTCGGTCACCTCGAGAGATCGAAGCGCTCCATTCTGGTGACGTTGCTGTGGAGCGGTTCGTCGAGTAGAATCGTGTCTTAAGCTACTCAATGGGATTGGGTTGGGATCGGAACCTCATTCGACGTGAACTTGATGATACACGTGTGATCGTTATAACAGACTGATTCTGGCGAACCCCCTCCCCCCTTTTTCGAGTTGTAAACTCGTGACGAAGGGGAGGGGTGAGGAGTAAAAGGGACAGTAAAGTAGTCGATTATAGCGAATACACGCAATAGGAGGCTTGAAAAAGTGATTCTACAGATTGCAACTAGAGATGCGAAAGTTTATCCCATAGTCTTGTTAACCATAACCGCACTAGAGGACGAGAGAACAAATCATCTAGCTAAGCTAGATGATTAGAATTTCAAAGAGCGCACGATCTTTTCCATAAATAATGGCATTTCAGGGCCTCTCTATCCACTCTAATAACCTAACCTCTCCCGACTCGGCGTTTTGAGTGATCTGTACTCAACGACTTACAACTCGAAAAAGGGGGGAGGGGGTAGTGTGTTCAAGATTCCCAAATCGGATCCAGTAGTCCTGGTATATGTAGGCTGATATTATTGGCATTCGTGAACTGAACCTGCAAGTATCGTCCTTTTGCGACGATTCTGGCACTTACTACTCGAAAACGGGGTGTGTGGAACGGGCCGTCTCACATAGGACCTCATTCACAGAATCCAATAGTTTGGATTTTACTTCTGTGCTCAATTCGACTCACTTGTACTTACAACTCGAAAATGGGGTGGTGGGGAACCGTGACAGATATGCCACCCCCCTCAACCTCTTACAACTCGAAAACGGGGGGTCTGGGTCACGCAAGGATTTCGATGATGAAGATCCTCGAGGATGCGTTACAACTCGATAATGGTGGGTGATAGATTCCGAAGACGGTATCAGCCATATTCCGAGAATGGGCAGATATGGTTGTTAAATAGCCTGTTTTCGACCGGTTACAACTCTACAAGGGCCCATATTTTTATACCCAGAGTTCGAGAGGGCTCATAATGGGACGAGAGGGACGAAGAACAGGATCGGATCATCCGTCAGATGAGAAGGATCATGAATCCTCCTCTACTGATCCTGAAAATCCCGAGTCAATGGATGTAGAGTCTCCCGATACGTCACAAACGACGTTCGAGAATGAATCGGAACCTACCGATTCATCTCAAGAGGCAGCAAACGGAAATGATGGCGGCATCTCAATCCGGGATCGGCTACAAACTGAGTCGTCCGGTGGAGTCTTCGCGAGCAAAGATCTCGTTCGATCAGATACTATCATTGACGAGGATCGTATCGTCGGTCGTGATAACCAGCTGGGTCGTGTCGTCGATAATCTCAAACCAGTGCTCCAGAACCAAGGGATCCCTGATATGCTTCTGAGTGGTCCCTCTGGAACTGGGAAGTCGCTCATCATTCATGCAGTCTGTAAACAGATCGTCGAACTGTGTGAGTCACAAGGCAAGACCTTCGGAGTCCTCTCTATCAACTGTGAGGGGCCGAAGACAGCAGATCGTGCTGTCTATCGGTTAGTTAAAGCTGCTGCCGATGACCTCGGTGTTGATCCTGGTGTTCCCCAAACTGGCGTCTCAACGGATCAAAAGCTTGAGCGACTGTACGAACTAATGCGTGAGCATTACGACGGTGTCATTTTCATCCTCGATGAGATCGATACGCTCGAGGGACCGTATCAAGAGGCAGAATACAACTCTCTCATCTACCAGCTTTCTCGGGCTCGAAAACTTGCCGACTTTGATGGTCCGATCTCACTTACGACTATCACGAACTACGCCGATTTCATGAAGAATCTCAACAGCCGCGCACAGAGTTCCTACAATCCTGACGATATCTTCTTCGACGATTACGATGCGACGCAGCTCCGTAGTATTCTCAAAAACCGGCGAGACGCATTCAAACCGGAATCACTTGCGGATGACGTCATTCCGCTTGTTGCTGCGTTCGGGTCCCAAACGCACGGGGACGCGCGGAAAGCGATTGATCTCCTCAGATGGGCTGGCGAATTAGCGGAACGGCGTGGTGCTGACACAGTCACCGAGACTGATGTCCGTGAGGCTCAAGAGAAATATACTGAAAATCGCAAACTCCGCCATATCAGCGGAATCTCGACTCAAAAGAAACTCTCGATCTACGCTGTGGCGGCCACTGCCCATTATGCAAGAGAATATCCTGAGTGGATACCAGCTGGACCTGCGTTCAAAACGTACCAATTCATTGCTGATACGATGGATACGGATCAGTACAGTCGCGAGACTTTCGTAAACCACGTCACTGAGCAGAGCACGTACGGAGTGTTAGACTTCGAGCGCCGAGGCAAGGGTCGAGGTAGAGGAGTGCATATGTATTTCTCCCTCTCTGAGGATCCGGAAACGATCATGGAGACGATTCGTGAGGATTCACGGTTCGAAGACCTAGCTCATGAAGATGCGACTATCAGCGCGGTTGTACGCGAACGGCTGAAGCAGTTCCGAAGCAAGGACTAATCTCAGCTCTGCATACTTACTACTCGAAAACGGGGGGTGTTTGGGCTATAGGAGATGTGTTACAACTCGAAAATGGGGGGTGTCATTCGTCGGAGTTTCTCGTTACTACTCGAAAACGGGGGGTGGGAGCTAAGAAATTCGACGTGTTATTGGATGTGATGTGCTTTCTTTTCGCCCTTTCCCATTTACAGCTCGAAAACGGGGGGTGTGTCCTACGATTTTATCGTTGTTAGTGCCATCAATGATGGGGATGTTGTAGAGAAATGACAGAAATACGGGAGGTGTGGTCTCCGTAATCTCAGTATCACCCCACCAACCAATTACAACGGAAACGTGGGGTGGGTGTCGTCTCTCCCCGAGTTCTATTCGTCCGAATTGACCGGGCCTTTGTACTGAGAGCGGACTTTGTCCCCGTCCCGCCACTGCCAGTAGTAGTAGCGATTGTCGTTGATTTCCTTGATCGTGATAGTCGCTTTTGAGGGAACGTCATCCGGGAGGTCGTCCGGTCGCTCCTTCACCTCGTCCTGGTCTGCTGCCTCCTCGAGACGGGCCTCACGTTCCTTGTGCTCAGTTAGCGCTTCGACGTACGTAGCAACGTCTCGGAGCCGTTCCGGGTCCGACTCGTTGAGCGTGTTAACGATCTCCGTCGGGAGGTTCGCCGGTGGGGTCGGGGGTTCGTAGGACATCGGCTACTCTCGTGTTAACCAACATAACCCGCTAATCCATAGTTTTGTTGGTTAAGACGACTCGCTCTTATGTAGAACTGCGGAAAGCCCCGATAACGAGACAATCAATAGTTGAATCGACGGATTCGCCAGTCAGGGTGAGTGACCGAACGATGCCGAAAGTGTGAGCGGCCTGTTCCAAGCCCTGCTTGGACAGGCCGCGAAACTTCCGCATCCACGGCTGGACGAGCGAAAACAGGCACTCTGCTTGGTTAATATGGACGCCGTCAGGCGATACGTATCTCTCTTTGTGGACGACTGTCCGGTGGTCACGCTCCATTTCTCGATACGCCTGGAGTCCGTCGGTCCAAACCTCTCCCAGCGGCTGGGAGAGGTCTTCAACCTCCTGAATTACTGGTTCCAGATCGCCTTCATAGTCGATGCCGAACTGGCCGCGAATCACCCGAAGCGAGTCGCGGCACGCCGCGACGAGCGTCAGTTGATCACCATTCCGTCCTCGCCAGCGTGAGCGCCCTCTCTGAGACGAGCCGCCGCGAGAACGGCTGTTCCGCGGCGGCTCTTGGCCTTTGTAGCCCGAACAGACTCTACCAGACTCGTCGACTTGCGTCGGGCTATCTATGGTCTGGTCAAGCAGCTTCCAGACAACGGGGAAGCCGCGATCCATCGCGGCTTCAACCTCCCGAATCGCCGTGTGAACGGTTTTGTAGGCTCGACCGAGCAACGGCGCGATCTGGTTGATACTGAGCAACGTATCGGCGTAGAGCGTGAACGCGAGAAGTACCTCGCCGCAGGTGAGATGCTTCTCGTGGAACGGCGTTCCGTAGGTGTATACCGGCTTAAAGTTGCAGTCTCGGCACCACACGCGGTCGAGATGCGGCCACGTTTGAATGGCGGTGTGCCCGCACCGTGGACAAGATGTGTTCTCCCAGAAGTCCTTGAGTCGCCGCTCGATGCCCGCATCGAGCGGCTCCGTGTCGATCTCGACGACGCCCAGCTCGATCAGCTCTCGAAACATCGCGCCGAACGCCGGCTGAGCAGAAGCCATATCGCCAAATTAGTGCCGGCTCAGTGTAACAACAGGATCTTTCCGTAGCTCTACACAAGAGCGGAAAAACTTAACCAACAGAGCGGGAGGAATCCATCACTCTGTTGGTTAACCGGGCTGGGACGAGGATTCGCTCTCGAGAACGTCGATGAGCTCTTCTGCCGTTCGACTAATCCGTCCAAGCCGCTCGCGGACGACCTCGGGATCGTCCGACTCCCAGGCTGCGAGGTAGAACGCTGACCCACTGGTGTCGAGCCCGCAGTAGCGCCCGACGACGTACGCGACGGCTTCGGCCTCGACTTCGCGTTTCGACCGCTCGGTGTCGTCGTCGACGTCGAAGTGGAGCAGGGCGTGCGCGTACTCGTGAATCAACGTCCGCGCAAGGTCGGCCTCGTTCTCCCGATCACGCACCTCGACGAGCGGCTGAACGTCGACGAGGCTTAGCTGCTCGCAGATGCCCTTCGCCTCGCCGTGGGTCCACTCCTCGGCTGGAACGATTCGCACCGTCACGCCGAGCTCATCAGCGGCGGCAGTTAGCTGTTCGACGAGGTCACCGGCGTCGCCGGTCGCTTCCGTGTCCAGGTCGGGAAGCGGCTCACCTTCGGTCTGGGAGACGTCGAACACCGGCGCGGGCTTAAACCCGACCAGCCCCTCGGACCACTCCTCGGGCGGCGTCTCGTCGTAGTCACAGTCGCTATCCTCGTGATAGCTCGGCGAATTCTCGCACTCCGGGCACTGCTTGGTGATGATCGGCGCCCAGATCCAGATGGCCGACTCACCCTCCTTGACGTGGCGGTCGAACTCCTCCTGCCACGTCCGGTAGCCCGCCACCCGGCTCGCCTCGGGACACTGCCGCTTGATGAGGAGCGTGTTCCGGTAGGAGTAGTCGTGGAAACGACTCTGGACGTCCAGCCACTCCTGGAACTCCGCGCTGGCCTGCGCGTCGTCGACGCCGGCGACGAGGTCGTCGATCCACTGTTCGATGGTACTGTTCATCTCGTCTGATCGCGTGTCGGTCTGGTCGAAGGAGACCGACGAGTCTCTGGTCGTAGACATCGTGATCACCGAATCGAGTTCACGGCGACTGCGTCTGTTTAGACCGCGCCGCACCCCTCAGGGGCGTTCAAAAAACCGCTCTGTCGGTCAGCGGAGCTCGTGGCGTTCGTCTGCAAAGCCGACCGTGACGAGGTACTCGAGGAACTCGTCGAACCGCTCGACGTCACTGGGCGTGTCGGTCGCAAGATGACGCGCCCACTCGATGGCCCACTGGAAGGCGGGATCCGTGCCGCCCTTGCCGTGAATGTACCACCACCGGGCCGCCTTGAGAACCACTATGGGATTCGTCGGCGGCTGCTCACCGGCGAGCCCACGGGTGATGGACTCGATTTCGTCGGGGACGTCGGCGGGATCGACCTCGGCTGATTGCGTGTTGTCGATATCGACCGGGATCTCGTCGATCGAGACGTTGTCGGGACTCTGTTGTTGACTCACTGGAAGTCACCTCTGAGAGCTTTCGAAGGAGCCCTCGCCCTCTTCGGGGCACGAAAAACAGGTCGCGAAGTCACGCCGGCGGGAGGTAGACGCTCTGCTCGCCGGCAATCTCCTCCAGGTTATTCCGATGACGGTGGCTGAAGT
The DNA here is from genome assembly GCF_052439245.1 of Natrinema sp. LN54. Taxonomy (NCBI): domain Archaea; kingdom Methanobacteriati; phylum Methanobacteriota; class Halobacteria; order Halobacteriales; family Natrialbaceae; genus Natrinema; species Natrinema sp. LN54. Next base: position 143,791 of record NZ_JBQVRP010000008.1, on the reverse strand, counting down.
AGCACTCGTAGCTGCAGTATCCACAGATTGCGCCGGTATCGTATTCGGCCACGTACGGGCCGCGGCGAGTTCGCCAGACGTTCGTCCCGCATTCGGTACAGGCGGCGTCCTCGAGATCGGCAGGACTCGGTCCCTCGTACTCGACGTCGAGCCCCTCGTCTTGCGGTGTCGTTTCGGGCCAGATTCCGTGGGTCCTCCAAAACTCACGGACACGAGCGAGGCTGTGGCGCACCGTCTTTCGGACGGTGACGTGGTCGGCGTCGCGACCGCTGTCGTCCCAGCCGTCGGCCGTCCAGAACTCACCGAACTGTGCGCCGCGATGCAGGCCGTTCCAGTCGACGCCGACGATGTCGGCTGGTGGCTCGTCCGTGAGTGTCGGCCTGGTCAGCTGCCGAATGGAGTCGAGCTGCTTGGGCGGGCTCCCACCGAGGATGTGGACGCGCCGCCCTCTCCAATCGGCTGGGTCGGAGAACTCGTGGGCCAACCGGTCAGCATAGCCTCGTGAGTAGCCAAGGACGAGGTTCTCGGGTATCGCGTCGATCACCGCCCGCGACTTCGGAACGACGATGAGTTGGGCCTCGGGATAGCTCGCTTGGATTTCACGAGCAGCAGCGACGTGGGCGTCGACGTCGTCGAGTTCGTCGACATCCCCGATGACCCCGACCTCTGGTTCGTACTCGAAGAAACGGTCGATGAACCGCTCCAGATCGGGATTTCGAAAATCGTTATCGAGCATCCCGACGGGGAGGCTAAGGTTCTGATACTGCGTCTCTTGGTATCCACAGTCCTCGCGAAATCCGGGGAGAAATCCGAGGGCTAGAGCATCGCCGACGAACGGAGCTCGATGCAAAAACGCCACATAGTCTGCTTGTCTGGCGGCGGCGATTTCGCGGGCGGTGCTGGCGCTGGAGCTCAGATTAAGGGACATGATTAGGCTCGCGAGGCCGCTGCTGGCTGCCCCGCACCCGTTCAGGGGCCTGAAAAACCGGGGCACAGCGGATTAACCAACAATAGGGGGAACTCACGCGGAGTGTGTTGGTTAAGAGCAGAGCTTACTCTTCGCCCTCACGCAGCTCTTCGGCCTTCCACTTGAGCCGGCGCAGGATCTGCGTCCGATTCTGGTGGGCGTTCTCGTAGGCAACACACTCTTGGAGGGTTTCCATATCCGGGATTGTCGCGATACCGGCCTTGATCAATCGGTAATTCGGTGCTTCAAGACGCTTCTCAGGTAGGAATTCGTCGTCACTCCCGTCGCTAATCGTGGACTGTTCCATCTCGGTAGTCCTCCACCCTTCCAGGGCGAGAAAAACAGAACAGACGACTACATCACCGACGCGGCGTCAGGCCATCGCCTCTTGGAACCGCTCCCGCAGCGCGTCCTCTCGCTCTTCGAATTGCTCGACTTTCTCCTGCAGGTCGTCGCTGACCCGTTCGATGCTCGCCAGCGCTCGTTCACCCTCCAGCGAGGCCTGCGACCCGTCGTCACCGTCCGCATCTAACTGCTGCTCGTACGCCTGCTCGACGCGCTCGATTGTGCCTTCCGGGTTGAACAGGATGTCGTTGGCAATGCGGACGTACTGATCGAGGGATGCCCCCTCTTTCCCTTGGAAGAAGTGGGTGAGCGCGTACGTCGTGCCGGAATGCAGCGTCCACATATCGATCTCGAAGGGGGACGCCGCATTGGCTTCTGCATCGCTGGCGGCACGCTCGGCCAGGTAGTCCGGGAAGCCCAGCAGGGTGTAGAACTCCGTGACGGTGAACGGGAGCTCCGAGAAGTCGAGATCGATATCTTGGGCGTCTCGGATGAACTCGAAGAGGTCGTCGGCGACGAGTTCGACCTGTGTGAGGAGTTCCTCCCACCAGGTGCGGAAGTTCCGCACGTCGCCGACGTGCTTGATAACCTCCTTGTCGGTGAGCGAGCGCATCGTGTTCGAGCAGTAGCCATCCTGAGCGAAACCTTCGACGTAGACAGCGTGCTCGCCGAAGAAGTCGTAGCCCGACGTGACGCCCATCGTAATCGGGTCCGACCGACCGGGAAGGCGCACCTCGAGGCCGTCGAACATGATGTCCATATGGACTTCGCCGCCGCCCCGGTAACGCCGAATCTCGCCGAACATCACCTCGCCCAGCGGGGTCCCGTCGATGGTCTCCTCGCGGAGGACCTCCTCCAGCGGCCCGTAGACGTCGACCGGGTTGATGATCGAGTACGAGTCAGTCGGAATATGGAACAACGGGTCCGTCTCCATGTCCTCATCTCGGGCCTGCTCCCGGGCTCGACTCGGCTCGACGAGCGCGTTGAACCGCTCCGTCTCGACCCACTCGTCGGTGTACGGATTCTGGTACGCCACGGTCGTCTCGACGGCCTGCGGAAGATCGCGAATCGCCTCGGCGAAGGTCACAGGGTCTGCATCCCCGTGTCGCTCTCGGTACCACTCTGGTAGTTCGGTGTCGGTACGCCCATCGACGCCAGCGAAGATGGTTCTGGACTCTGGATCTTTCATCTCAGTCACCTCACTTGAGGAATCCTCGTCGACGTGCGACTGCATCGTCTCGCGCCCTGCGCCCCTCTCCCGGGCGCAAAAACAACACCACGTTAACCAACGCCCGTCTCTGAATGGCGGGGAGTGTTGGTTAATCCAGATCCAGTCCACGGCTCGGATCAGATGTCGGAACTACTCAGATTCGTCTCTCCGTACCCGGACCTGCTCAAGATTTGGAACCCAGGGGTGTGCTTCCCAGCAATGCCGAGCGTGACTATGCGGTGAGTCGAACTCTCTACTACAGGATCCACACTCGTAGGTGGCATCGGGCCAAGGCTCGCTGACGAACATCGCTGTCACCGTCGTCGCCACCGGCTCGGGGGCCTCGCTCCGCGTAACGTACCTGTAGCCGAGAACCGTCCGTTGCCCCATCGCTGTTCGGGCGATCTCGGTTGGCTTGTCCTCGGGGAGATACACCCAGCGAACGAAGTCGTCGACCGATTTCTTGGCTGAGGGCTGGAGGATGAACCATCGCTCGTGGTCATCTCGGAACAGGTAGCGTTCGGTCCCCCTGTTTTGGAGGTATATTGGGTCACCCCTGCCCGGGACGAGCCGTAGTCCGAGCGACGGCGATACCGGTTTCAAAAGCTGGTCGACGACCGATGGGCCGTCATCTGTCTGGCTGTCCGAATCTGGCTCCGCTACGAATTCATCGAGACTGGCATTCGTGGTCACGGGGACCACCTCCCGAGTGAGGCCTGTTCCCGGTCGGACTCAGCTGGGACCTCGCAGAGAAACCGCCACTTCGGCTGCTCTCGGATCTGCTTATCGGGGCGATTTCCCGCTTGGCCGGGGTCCGTTTTACCGGCACAGTGCCAGCCCTTGTCTCTGAGCGCTTTGATCATCGAGCCGTCGAAGTCGGCTCGCACGAACGTCAGCAGGAGCCGAACGCCTCGTCGCCGACCGTGCCGACGCACGAATCGTTCCATCGACCGGGCGAGGGCGGCAGAGGCGAGATTGGGGAAGTCGACGCCGATGCAAATCCGTGCTGCCTCGACGATTTCGTCACCCTCGAATCGCGTCCCGTCGTACTCCAGCGAGCGAATCAGCGGATAGCGCCACGTAATCGCACCTAGTAGCTGGTCCTGGTAACAGAGTCCGTGATGGACGAGATTCGTCCGGGGGACATCGTCCATATAGGAGTGATGTGCTTCGTAGATCGCGCCGGCGACATGGCGCGGGATCGATTCGATATGGACGCGCTCTGCGAACCGCAAACCGAGCGGCGCCGTGACCGGCTGCCCCTCCCGATGGATGGGTCACGAGCACCCCTCGGGGGTAGGCGTATACTGGAAGCCGGTACTCCGTATTTGGTCTAGAGAGTGAGTTTCGGTCACGAGTCGGTGTCGTCGGTGCGCTCCTGTCGGTCGTTGTATCGCTCCAGTTCACGCCCGATTTTTCTCGAGCGCCTCGACACCACGTTCGAGGAGCTGATGGGTGGCTCGCGCCAGTCGAAGCGTCTCCATCAGTGCTCCCCCTCCGGGGGTTCGATGAGGTCGTTGCTCTCTTCGGCGAGTTCTTGGATTACCCGTTCCACGTCAGCCTCCTCGACAACTGTCCGATGTGCGAGCGGGGCAGGATATGCCCGGTCACCCTGGCTGCAGAGCACGACCAGCCACTCGTCGCTTCCATCCCCGAGCACGATGTAGTGGTCGCGATCAGCGCGCTGGAACACTCTTCGATCAGGGCGAGAGACGGCTCGCCAGTTCTCGGGGAGCGTCGGTGACGGCCGTCCGCCGTCGGCGAGGGCGACGACGTCGTCGGTAAGGGTCGCCATCGCGGCGTCGATTTCCTCGCCGGGGAGGTGCCAGCACGCCGCGGCACCGTCGCACTCCAGCTGTGAGACCACCTGATTCCGGAACGCGATGTAGTGCTCACGGGCGAACTGCTCATCGTCGTAGTAGTCGAGGAGGAGCGCACACGCGAGCTGGGCGGGCCCGCTACCACTGTACCCCCACTCGAACCCGCTTGGACTGTGGTTGACGAGGTCCAGACTGCGCTCGAGGGAGAGTCGCCGATGCTCCGAGAGGTTCAGGACGACGGCTTGGCCGTCGACGCGGAAGCCGACGTATTCGACTGCGTCTCGGTGAGCCTGACCTGGCGATGCGACTGGAACCGATTCCGAACTGGCCATAGGTACATTCCCGTTCATCGTTGCTCGCGGGCGGTTCGGTGACCCCCGCACCCCTCTCAGGGGTTCAACAAACAGGACGGCGCTGCGTTCGGCAACGTATTTGGCAGTTGCAACGTACTGTCCACATAATTGAGGATGGCTGTACTGGACGATCTCTCGGGGTTCGAGTTCGAGGACGTGATGGAGGACGTGTTCCGGAACCTCGGCTACGAGAACGTCCGCCAGGCCGACCGCACGGCTGACGAGGGTCGCGACGTCATCATGGAGGAGGTCGTCGACGGCACGCGGCGTGCGATCATCGTCGAGTGCAAGCACACGGGGACGGTCGGACGGCCGGTCGTCCAGAAGCTCCATTCCGCCATCGCGACCTTCGACTTCGACGGCCCGAAACGCGGGATGGTCGTCACGACCGGCCGGTTCACGAACCCTGCTCAGGAGTACGCAAACCGACTCCAGCAAAACGACGACCCTCATCCAATCGAGCTGCTCGACGGCGAGGACCTCCGGGAGATCGCCGACGAGATCGGCCTCGACCTCTACAACGGGCGCATCGAGATACTCTGCGACGAGACGCTCCGCCCGTACGACCCGGCCGTCGACGTCGACGCGGCCGTCGCGGAGGCGTTCCGCGACATCGAGAACATCGAGGCCGCCGACCTCCCAGAACCGCATTCGGCGGTGACGTTTCGCCCGGTGGTCGCGGTCACCGCGGACACGAACGCCGTCTTCGAGACGTCGGTGGGCGTCATCCACCGGATCAACGACCGGACGCGATTTGTCGCCCACGCCGAACGCGGGCAGCCGCAGGTGGTCGACGAAGATGTCGCAACGCTGGTCACCGAGAACCTCCACGCGACGGTCAATCTCGATGCCGAGCAGTTCGGAGAGGTGTTCGACGACGTCGAGGAGCGCCGGTTCGGCCAGACTCAGACGGAGTACAAGGAGTGGGCCGTCGAGCGACTCCAGCACCACCACACGACGACGGTGACCTACACCGGCGACAACAACGTCACGTACAACAAGACCTGCGAGCCGAACCGCTCGGACATCTCCGTCCAGTCGATCGAGCCCGTATACCTCCCCGAGGTTCGGCACACGACCGACCTCCAGGAGTACACCTATCCCTACGAGTACTACGCGGCAGGCCCGTCACGAGTGACAGCCGAGGACGGCATCCACCGCTGCGTCCATTGTGACACGAGCGGCGGCGACGAGACGTACACCTACTGTCCGAACTGCGGGGCAATCGCCTGCTCCAGCCACATCAAAACGGAGCGGCTGGAAGGCGAGCCGGTCTGTACGGGCTGTGCGAGGACGGAACGGTTCGCGCTGAAGACGAAGTACTTCTACGACGAGGAGAATCTCGAAGCGTTCCGCGAGGAGTACGCCGCGATGCCGCTTCACGAGAAGGCGATGGAGAACAAGTGGCTGGCCGGGGGAAGCGTTGTCGCGACGCTGCTGGTCGTCGTCGGACTACTCGTCATCGGCGGCATCATCTGAGCGGGCTAAGCGTTCACGCCGGCTCAGCGACCACCTCTTCGAGCGCGTGCCCAAGCGGGCCGTGGAACTGCCAGCTGGCCCGATCGAAGGCTTCCTCGGTCGGGCCATCCCAGCGCGGGAAGGCGGAGTGACCACTCACCTTGACGGTCCACTCCGAGGGGTCCTCGAACGGGTTCCGGGTCGGGAGCTCGACGACGTAGAGGTACTCCTCGTCGCCGTGAATGCCGTCGGCTGGGTTCTCAACGCCGTGTCCGAGCAGGAACATCGGCTGGTCGAGGTGCTCCATATTGTCCGGCTCGAGGAGATCCGAGGGGTGGTCAGCGTGAATGCTCCGATCACGCCCTTCGTCCACGTAGAGGGTCATCGTCGAGAGCGTGTCGAGGAACAGGAACTGGGCAGCGGCGTATGCAGGCCCGCGCTCTGTTCGTGTCTCGTCGAGCAGCTGCTTCAGCTGGACAAGGTCACGGAGGACGCTATCGGGATACCCGTCCGAGTGGCGGTAGATTTGTGCGATGCGGTCGGTTTCCGACTGTTCGTCTGCCGTCTCGCTCCGTTGGATGAATCGGAGTTGACTTCGTGTCGACATCGATCACCGCCGACGCGTGTGCGCCGGCACCCATCGCCGGCGCAAAAACAACATAACTCGGATATTACACTTGTTCTGCGACTGGGCCGTCGTAATCGTGACTGACGTCGGTCGGATTGGATAGCAGGCAGACCATCATCCCGTCCCGGGTGTACGCCAATCGATGGTCCGTCCGGACGCGTGAGCCATCCTTCCGCCATTTCACCGTTTGGCCGGTCCAGACCCCGTCTGAACACATGTTTGGGACGTTGGGGAACACCTCTTGTTCGAGGACCGTCCTTTCCTCTTCGTCCTCGTACAGGATCGTCCAGCGTCTCCCCGTCATCTCCTCCCGGTCGTAGCCCAGGATCTCGGCATACCGCTGATTCACGTAGACGAATCGGCCGTCAGCGTCGATGAGGCCGATTCCCTCGTCGACGACGTCGATCGCCTCGTACACGTCTTGCACACGTTGTTCCGATCGAGACTTCTGGACAAGGTTCCGGATTCGGTTGGCCAAGATCTCGAACTGGTCGATGGAGCCCGATTTCTGGAAGTAGTCAGACGCTCCGGCGGTGATGGCCTCGCTGGCAATCTCCTCCGAGCCCTTCCCAGTAAAGAGGACGAATGGGCTTTCAAGCCCGCGAGCTCGCATTTGCTTTAGGAACTCCAGGCCGTCCATCTCTGGCATGTCGTAGTCGCTCAGGACGCAGTCGACGTCCTCCGCCTCTAAGTGGAGCAATCCTGCTTCAACGGAGTCACAGGTTACCACTTCGACATCTGGAGCGATCTGTTCCAAGATGTCCTTCACCAGGTCGGCGAACTGAGGGTCATCGTCGACGTGAAGGACATCGATAGAATCCACGTCGTCGGTAAATCTCTCTTGGAGTTCCCGTTGCGACATTAGGTCGCTCGTAGGTTCGATCCCCTCCCCTGCAGTCTCGTCTCGGCGGACGACGACTTCGTCCGTACCCACCTTCACGGTACACCCTACCCAACTGAACGTCACACAACTGTCGTCGGGGCGTTGCGGTCGGAGCAGGGCATTCAGCGCGTCGGGATCGACGGTTTCGTAGAGTGGTGATAACGAACACTCGTCCACATCCAAGGCTTCGGCAACCGCTGTGACGACGGCTTCACTTGGTGAGCCTTCTATCTGTTTCCGTATCATCGTTCGGTTGTGACTGTGGAAGCGTGAATCGTCGTAGCTATTTCTTTGGCGCGCATCTTCATTCTCTCATTCGTTGATCGAGGGGATGGTTATTGCTCTCGATTTCGGCACCGTTTAAAAGAGTGCTCCGGCGACACCGACACTGGGTGCGTCATCTGCCCCGTCGATACGGTGCCCTCTCGATAGATCTGGACGCTTTGTCTCGCGTCCCCGTCAGGTACGGAGTCGCCCTCCTTCATAGAGATCTTGGACGATGCGGGCGGTCCCTCGGCGGAGGCGTTGAGAGAGTGAGCTGTCGCTGATCCCGAGGAGGGCCGCTAGTTCGGCTTGGTCGATTCCTCGTGGGACCTCGAAGTATCCCTCCTTGTACGCCGTTACGAGCGCATCTGACTGCTCGGCAGTGAGCAACTGCTCTTCATCGACCACGGTCGGATTAGAGATTTTGTGGAGTGTGAGGGGGATGCCTTCGGCCCGGAGGACCCGCCGAAATGCGGCCAGATCTGCATGGTCCTTGAACTGGATTCGGAAATCCCAGTCCTCGTCGGTCCCCTCAGCCTGCAGGAGATCCGCGCCGACATCAACGAGGGACTGGACGAGACCGTTAATGTCGGAGGCCCATTGCACCTCGTACAAGGTCGATCCCGCAGACCCGGCGAGCCGCTCGAACCACTCAACCAGTGGGCTCTCCCCGAATGAAGCCTCGATCGCAGTTTCCTCGACACCAGTGACCCAGAACTGTGGGATGACGGTCCCCTCCCCGAGCGGCACCCGCCGTTCGAGTTCGACAGTCGCGTCTGGGTGCTCGCGGAGGAGTTGCCCGAGTGCGAATGATTCTGCGGGTACGGAAACGTCAACCTCTGTTATCATGGATCCACGACCTCGCGTCGGATTCTCCTTGGATTCCTCGGCTTTCCACCACCGGTACAGTACAGGTAGTAGTTCGTCTTGTTCTTTGCTAGCATAGGTCAAAGTGATTGGGGTCGCTACTAGCGGAGCTAGCGATTCCTCAGCCCTGTCCGAGAATCGTATCGGCGGTCGCGGCACCGATCATACTGAAGATCGCACAGATGCTGACGGCCCTGAGCGTCTCAAGAGGCGTTTCTTCGAACGTCGAGGGAGCGTCGAAGGCGAATGCGAGGAGTCCGACCGACAGGTACGCCACAAGCATGAGCGAGATGAATCGGCGAGGGATCACTCCGCCGATGCCAGCGTTACTCTCCGATCCGATGTTGTGCTGGCTATCAGTCTCGTAGAGGAGCGCGTAGCCGACCACGAACACGATGGCGGTCGTCAGCATAATATGCTGAATTTGCATCCCATCCGCGAGGCGCCACGTCTCTTCGGTCAGCACGAGTGGGCCGGCGACGAAGAGACCGCCGACGATCTGCTGAACGAAGTCGCTGATTCTGAACGGGTGTGATCTCGGCATAGTGCTCCCTTCGTGGAGTGTAGAGATAAGGAACGACTCGTCTCCGTGGGTGGAGTCCGGTTTGGAGGAGGCAATCAGTCGATCAGCGTTATGTCGAAGGGAGATCCCAATCGATTGAATCACGGATGACGCGGATGATCAACGGTAGCGAGGACACAGGAAGTGGGCTCGGGGATAATCAGCCGTTCGTCCGTCGCTCCTGCTCTTCCAACTCTTCTTCGTGGTCTTCGATGGCCTCTTGGTGGGCTGCCTCGTTCCCCGCGACGCGCTCTGAGAGCTCCATCAATCGATCTTCCTTTCCGTAGAGAATGACCGCGTCCCCGGGCTCGATCTCGGTGTCTGGACCGGGTGCTCCAATGTACGCCCCCTCCCGTAAGATGCCGAGCAGGAGGACACCTTCATCGTTGAGGCCACACGAATTAGGTGTTTCGTAGGCGAGCCAGTCGTCCTCCTCTACGTCGATTTCCGCAACCCGGTACTCTTGCTGGAGACCGAGCATTTCTGTATAATCTCGAAGTTCGAGATCCGTCATCCGTTCGAGTGACCATTCGATGAGCGGAGTCAGCAATCGGTTCAACCACTCGCTACGCGTGGCGAGGACGAGTAGAATGACCCCGGTAAGGATGTAGACGAGGTTGAGAGCATTACCCCCCTGAGCATCGGTGAACGAGAGGACAAGTGACGCGATGACGCTTACTAACCCCACGCTCCCGAGCCGGATGAGTGCCTTGATGATTTTCCGCCGTTCCGGTGTCGTCACTGTCTGTTCCGCTTCTTCTGTCGTATATCCCGCACCGGAGAACGCCGACGTCGATTGAAACGAGGCGACATCCGGAGAGAGCCCCGTCATCCGAAGTGCGATTGATCCGATCCGGACGATTAGCAGTGACAGGGCAAAGATGACCAGCAACGAGACAACCGATTCCGTGGCGACCATAACCTGTAGACGTTGGCCGCGATACTAGGTAAAACACCCCCCAGAAGGCGTCGTAGGCCGATTACATCGGAGCTCCTCCCATTTACGTTTGGTCGTGCTCACCGCCTATTCGTGGAATACAGAGAATAGCGCTGTCCGTCGCTGCTCCGACAACATTCCGTATGACGAACGCAGTGGCCCTCAGAGCCATCAGTATGAGCGCCAACTTCTGCATGATCGGCGCTGCAACCCCCGATACAATTCTTGGTCAACGGTGAGCAATTTCCGTGACTTAGATGGAAGAAATAGTGCACCGGTGAACGGCTGGACAAAACATCTTATATTACTGGTTTGGCGAGTTCGATCAGCATACCCCAAAGCGGGGGCATTTAAACGGTAAAAATAGGTTGTCTCAGCAACTTCGCGCTTTTTGCGCTTGTGAGTCGTTACCATAGCATAGTTAGGTGCAGGTCAAATGAGCCACGCTACAGAGAGCCACACTCCAGAAAGTATACTCACCGTCACGGGAGAGAACTGGTGGCTGGTTGCGCTCCGAGGAGCCCTGGCGATTGTATTTGGTATACTGGCGTTCATCTGGCCGGGTCTCACACTATTCGTACTAGTGGTCCTGTTCGGGGCGTACGCCATCGTGGATGGTGTGTTCGCCTTTGTAAGTGCGTACCGGGCCTCCAAAAATCGCGATACTGCGTGGCCGTTTCTGCTTGAAGGAATTCTCGGCGTCATCGCGGGGATCGTTGCCTTTCTGTGGCCAAATATTACGGCAGTGGCACTATTGTACGTTATCGCTGCGTGGGCCCTGATAAGTGGAGCCCTTGAGCTGTACGCGGCGGTTAAACTCCGCCGGGAACTCGAAAGCGAGTGGTGGCTTGCACTGAGCGGCGTCGCGTCCGTGATCTTCGGGCTTCTCCTCGTCTTCTTTCCTGTCCCCGGGGCCCTCGCGGTAGTCTGGCTGATTGCCGCCTACGCGATCATCTTTGGCGTGTTATTGCTCGCGCTCGCAATCCGACTGCGTCGCTGGCAGAGCAGTGATCGAACACCCAGCGAATCTACGACACCCACCTAGTAGTGGGATTGTTCCTTGTTATGGTCCTCATCACGGAATGTACGACTTGGATGGTGTTTCATCTCAGAGAAGCTATACGAACCTATTATCGTCACAGCCACCAAGGTAGACTATGAGCGTCTTGGCCGAGTTCACACTTTCGTCGGAGGAGTTTCACTTCGGGGAAGTTCTCTCTCGAAACTCCCCAAGGCACGTCGAACTCAAACAGGTAGTCCCGATACAGAAGGGTGCCGCTCCATATTTTTGGGCTGAAGACGACGATGCAGTCCGATTCGAGGAGACACTCCGAGGGTACCAGTGTATCAAGAGTCTCAAACGGATCGATCAGATCGGGGACCACGTTCTCTATCGAATTCAGTCGAGCGAAGAGACAAACATATTCTCCGGTATTCTCGAATCAGATGGGGTTTTGCTCCAAGCGAGTGGGGATACTACGTGGAAGCTTCAAACGCTCTTCAGCGACAGAAAGGAGTTGGGAAAATTCTTTGACTTCTGTAAAGACAACGAAATTAACATTCAAGTCAGACGTGTTTATCCTCTTTCTAGTACGAACGAGGATGGCGGGGATTTTGGATTAACTTCGAAACAGCGTACGGCTCTCGCAGTAGCTGCCGACCACGGGTACTTCAAGTCACCGAGCGATGTCACGCTTGATGAGATCGGGGACGAACTCGGAATCAGCTCGCAGGCGTGCTCGAAACGCATTCGGAGCGGCGTCGAAAAACTCGTCACAAACGCCTTGGAGACCACGAGGTGACCTCGTCACCGATGATCATATCGGCGGATAACTGGGTAGTCAGAGCAACCTGCAATGCTAACTATTCACACGGGAAATAGTGCATGGGGAGCATGCCCCACGAGAAGCAATGAACACACGGAGTACCGAACGCGTCCGGCCAATTGAGGTGAATTGAATGCTTGACCGACTGACTCGCCAGTTACGGGAGGCGGATATCGATCTCGTTGACAAGGGGGATGAGTACGAAGTATCTGCAGATGTTCCCGGGTTCGACAAGGAGGAGATCAATCTCCGCGTCCGGGGTAATGTTCTCTTCATTACGGCCCGGCATGAGGAATACGAGGGTGAAGGGGAGGAGAGTTACCTTCGGAGTGAACGCGAGCAACGAGCGTTAGTCGAATCCGTCCGGTTTCCGGAGGAGATCGATGCCGATCGGGTTACTGCGAACTATCGAAACGGGGTACTCACAGTAACGCTGCCAAAATCTGAGACGCCAGAAATGGAAAGCCAGGAAATCGAAATCGAGTAACCATCCGTATCTACGAATCGGAGGACCACAAGGGCGCCCCTGAAGGTATGCCATCAAATCATTTTTCCGACCATTGAGGAGAACATGCCTGTGATTACTCGATTCCAAGTATTGAACATCTCTGGCAACGCTTCGGGGCGTTCCCCATCCCTCTTGATAACTGGGTAGTCAGAGCAACCTCTACCGCTATCCACACCCATGCCTAATACTATCATGGGGTTCTGATCGCCGACCTGTACAGACCCCGAAACCAATCATGCCTATCGAGCTCCGTGTCCAGGGATTAGCGCCGGAAGATACCGGCCGTGGAATTGCCCGTCTCGGCCAACAGAGCCGTGACGAATTAGACGCTCAACCGGGTAATGTCGTCCAGATAACCGGTCGTCGACGCACCGTTGCGACGGTCCGACCAGCATACGAAACCGATCCCGAGGACGTTATCCGAATCGACGGAAACACTCGGGCAAACGCGGACGTAGATATCGACGACTACGTCGAAGTGACAGAGGTAGATCCGGAAGAAGCTACTTCGATCACGGTTGCGCTCCCGGAGCGCATCATTCTGCGTGGGGCAGAGCCGTATCTGAAGCGTCATCTCCTCAACCGACCCGTCGTTCGTGGCGACACAATCCACCTTCGATTGCTCGGCCAACCGTTCGTCTTTATCGTCACGCAGACGACTCCAACGGGTCCCGTTCTCGTGACCGAACAAACGACCTTGGAGGTTCGCGACCAGCCAATTACCGAGGAAGATCTCGAGGGGGAGCGCTCCGAACTCCCGGATGTCACCTACGAGGACGTGGGTGGACTCGGGCGGGAACTCGGACTCATCCGGGAAATGATCGAACTGCCGATGCGGCATCCGGAACTGTTCCGTCGCCTTGGCATCGCCCCGCCCAAGGGTGTATTACTCCATGGGCCGCCCGGAACTGGCAAGACGCTGATTGCGAAGGCCGTCGCGAATGAGATCGACGCCAGCTTCTTTTCGTTGTCGGGGCCGGAGATCATGTCGCGGTACTACGGCGAATCCGAAGAGCAACTCCGCGAGATTTTCGACGAAGCTCAAGAGGACACGCCCGCGATCGTCTTTATCGACGAGCTCGACTCGATTGCGCCGTCGAGGGACGAAGTCTCGGGGGAGACGGAGCGACGCGTCGTGGCGCAACTGCTCTCGTTGATGGACGGCCTCGAAGCCCGCGGTGACGTCATCGTCATCGGCGCGACCAATCGTGTCGATGCGATCGACCCGGCACTCAGACGTGGCGGGCGCTTCGACCGCGAGATCGAGATCGGCGCTCCCGACCGGGATGGACGCCTCGAAATCCTTCAGATTCACACGCGGGATATGCCGATTGCGGACGATGTTGACCTGGAAGGGTATGCTGATCGGACGTACGGATTTGTAGGGGCCGACATCGAATCGTTCGCAAAGGAAGCCGCGATGCACGCGTTGCGGCGTGTCCAGGAGGAGATCGACGTCGAAACCGACCACATCGAACCGGACGTTCTCGAGGAGATCGAGGTCGCGAGGGACGACTTCGAGGCGGCCTTACAGAACGTCGAACCGAGCGCGATGCGGGAGGTGTTCGTGGAGGTCCCGGACGTCACCTACGAGGATGTCGGCGGGCTCGAGTCGGTCCAACACGAGCTCGTCCGGTCGGTCGAGTGGCCGCTCTCGTACCCGCGGATGTTCGAGAAGATTCACACCGAGGCACCGAGAGGAATTCTTCTGTACGGGCCGCCCGGGACGGGGAAGACGCTCCTCGCACGGGCAGTTGCGAACGCGAGTAACGTGAATTTCATCTCGGTCAAAGGACCTGAGCTCCTCAACAAGTACGTCGGCGAGTCGGAACGAGGCGTTCGAGAGGTCTTCCAGCGGGCCCGACAGAACGCCCCGACGATCATCTTCTTCGACGAGGTCGATGCAATCGCCCCCGAACGCGGCGAGTCGTTCGACTCGCAGGTGACCGAACGAGTCGTCTCACAGCTGCTGACCGAACTTGACGGGATCGAGGAATTACGCGGCGTCTTCGTCCTAGGCGCGACCAACCGACCAGATATAATCGACAGAGCACTCCTTCGGCCCGGTCGGTTGGAGAAAAACATCTATGTCCCAATTCCAGACGACGAGGCCAGGCGCGAAATTTTCGGCGTGCACACCCGAGAGATGCCGCTCGCTGACGATGTCGATCTGGATACCCTCGCAGAGAACACAGATGGGTACACGGGCGGCGATATCGAGGGTATCGTTCGAGAAGCGAGCATGCTTGCGCTGGACGAGGCCGTGACGGCAATCGAACGCGACGGGGTCGAATCGCCCGAAGAACTCGACGAGGCTGCTGACGGGATCATAATCGAAGCGGAGCACTTCGAGCAAGCTGTTCGGAAAGTCAAACCCTCGGTCACGGAAGAAATGCACGAGTTCTACGAGGAACTCGTCGACGATCTGGGTGGCGAATCGTCTGACGAACAGGCTGCTCCAGCGGGCTTTCAGTAGCCATGCGCAGCAAATACAGGATCGCGACGGTGATGGGCATTCCGATCGAGATTCACGTCTCACTGCTCGTGATTCTCCCGTTCCTCGCGTGGCAACTCGCCAGTCCCCAGTACATCGAAACGTGGACGGGGATCATTAACGCCATCTCGCCACTGTCGATTACGGCGGACACGTTGCTGTCGGGTTCGACACCCTGGCTGATAGGAATTGCTGGGGCGGTGAGTCTGTTCGTGGGCGTCGCAATCCACGAGCTTGGCCATTCGTGGGTCGCGCTCCGATATGATCTCACGATCCGCTCGATCACGCTGTGGCTGTTCGGTGGAGTCGCTCATATCGAGGATCTCCCCAGAGAATGGCGCAAGGAGTTCTGGATCGCTATCGCCGCCCCAATCACGAGCCTGCTGCTCGGCGCTCTCGGATACGTGCTACTTCAGGTGACGCCACCGTCGGCCCCGTGGCCGGCTTTGTCTTCGGCTGGTTCGGACTGACGAACGTGGGGCTGGCGCTGTTCAATCTGCTGCCGGCGTTCCCAATGGACGGCGGGCGCATCCTGCGGGCCCTGCTTGCTCGCTCGCGGCCGTTCGTGGAGGCAACCCAGCGTGCAGTGCAAGTCGCGACGGTCGTGGCGATCCTCCTCGCCCTCGTCGGTATCTTTACCCTGGATATTCTGCTGCTGCTGATTGCCGGATTCGTCTTCCTCGCTGCTCGCTCCGAGGCGACGATCGTCATGACGCAGGAATTACTGAGTGGTGTCCGAGTCCGCGATCTGATTCGCCCAGAACTGCCAACTGTGCGTGCCGGAACATCGGTCCAGGCACTGATTGATCGGATGTTGCGCGACCGCCGAACCGAATACGTGGTCGTCGATCAGTCCGGGACGGTGCTAGGCGTCGTCACGCTCGCGAACATCCAGACGCTCCCGGAGATGATCGGTCCGGAGACGAAGGTTGATGACGTGATGACCGAGGACCCACCGACGATCTCCAGCGACGATGATGCGTTCAAGCTGTTTCGGAAGCTAGGTGAATCCGACGCACATTGCGTGCTGGTCGAACACGGAGGGAGGGTTCTCGGACTCGTCTCTGGAGACGACTTCCTGCAGATTCTCGCGCTGATGCAGGGCTCGGCGAGGTTGGATAACGCCCTTCCGCGGGCTCCCACCGGAGAACCGTCACATGAGTTCCGACGAAATCGGGCTGATTGAGGCGATATCGTTCGCCGTTGGAGGTATGGTGGGCGGCGGTATTTTGCTGTTCTCGACGTCGGTGCGACTATCGCTGGCGGGTTCGTCTAGGCTACGTTCGTCGTCGCAAGAATCACGGAATGGCGCGGCTACGCCATTTTCTTGGAAGGCAGCAGATTCAAGATGTAGTCGATGACCTCTCGCGGACGTACATCGACGTGGAGGTTGAAGCCGAGTTTACGCGTGGGTCGTAAAATGGGACCCGGTCGCTGGATACGAAGCGGTTCCGCGTCGTCGATGTCCTTGTCGCGGACACCGATGACTACCATTTGTAATCACAATTCTGACGCGAGAAGAGTTTCTGTCGACGGATCTAGCAACGCTCTACCGGTGTCGATTGGAGAGGGAATTGCTATTCCGTGAGCTGCAGACGCAGTACGAACTGGACGAGTTCGATACGAGCAATCCGGATGTTGTGGAAATCCTGCTGTACGCACCGTTGCTGTCGCTGATAGTGAGTTGTGATCTGTTGGATCTAGCCACCGAACAGACGGACGATGAGATCGTGTTTCTGCCAGAACGGTGGGCGGCGACCTTCCGGTCAAATGCCCAGCTCCCCTCCACGAATTCGGCGAGTACCTCGATTACTCGCCATCGTCGCTATTGGAACGACGGCTCAAAGGGGTACAGAGGATCTACACGCAACAATCGAGCCTGCAAGAGACACTTGCTACCGCTACGCAATCGGGTTGTGTGTCTTATCTAAAGACGAATGACACGACAACTATTCCGCGACGGACTAATTGACCGAATAGTGGCTGAGACAGCGTAGACGACCTCTTCGACAACGGAGTTCACCCGATCGACTACCGAGCTGAATTCTGGGGAGTGCCTACGCTAAATGCCCTACCTCGTCAGGTTCCTCGACGTCGTCGAACTCGCCGCGCTCGACAGGTTCCCAGTCCTCCCCCGGCTCTGGACTCCACCAGTCGACCTCATAGGCCTTCGGTGCGCCGAGGATTTTCACGCGCGCCGACCCATCAGGCAGGTCGCGCCGCAGTTTCTCGTCGACGTGGAGGTTCCAGGTCGTGCTTGAATCGAAGCAGGCGAGCACGGCCTCCTCGTAGCCGCGTGTCTCGCGGGATTCCTGGAGTTCGACCTGGGTGTTGCAGTTCTTGCAGAACACCCCCTCGAACGGATGTGGGTGAAGACCTCCTGCCCGCAGACGGGACACCAGAGGAACTCGAACAGTGCCTCGCTGTGTCGGTCAAGTACTTCGAGACTCATTGGTTGACTCACCCGGTCGTACCGGGCCACCACCTCGTGCCCGGCCGAAAAACAGCGCCCAGCGCTCACCCACTCACCGTTCGGCGCCGTAGATGATACGTGAGGGGGCTTCGTACCCACAGTTGGGGCAGTCATACCACCGCTGGACTTTCGCCCCGTCTGCTGCCTTCTCGCCGACGCGAACGTCGTTGTTCGGACATTCCGGACAGCTGAGGTCCGGCGCGGGCCGCTCCCGGAGTTCGTCACGGAATGACGTCGCGTCCTTCGTCTCGTATCCCCGCGACCAGACCGGGTAGCCGTCGACGATGATTGCTCCGCGCCACTTGTACCGGTAGGAATCCGGGGCTCGATGCAGGACGGCTCGCGCACCGGTCTCGGTGTTCCGATACGCAAGCGTCGGCGAGCGGCTCTCGCGTCGCCAGTTGGTGATGCGAGGCATTGGTTAGAAGTGGACGTCAGCGGGCACGATCCAGAGCTCTTCACTCTCCTCGAGGAGTCGATCCAGCTGTCCTCGGTGGCGAATGCCGGTTCCGTGTTCGGTATACAGGAAGATCGTCGGGCCGTCGTACGCACCGACCTGGTGGAAGGCGTGCCGGGCGAGGTCCTCGTCGCGCATGATCTCCTCGTCGGAGAGCTCGTCGATGGCCTCCTTCACCCGATCGAGATTACGCTCGAACTCTTCCTTCGTCGCCTCCCAGCCACGCTCGAGGAGATCCTGGCCGTCATCAGAATCGACGGGGGCTGCCGTCGGCAACTTCCCCCATCGTGCCTTCCCCGCAACGGACGTGTCCTCCTCGTCGAAGGTCACATAGTAGTCGAAGACGGCGCCGGCGTGTGGGTCCGCGCCGACCAGTCGGTCGAACACCGACTTTCCGGTGGCCAGCGCGTCGTCGTGCGTCGATGCCTCTACCAGTGCGTAAATCACCATATGCATCTCGAACACCTCGAAACGCCGACGCACCGGGGGTTGTTGCTCGCCCCAGCTGCGCCGGCACCCATCGCCGGCGCTCGAAAAACTCACCTCGTGACGGCGGATTCTCAGGCCTCGTCCGCTCGTTCGACAGTGATAGTCAGGTCGCCCGATTCGTAGTCTGCCTCGAAGTCGACCGCGAACGCGTCCGACTCGTAGGCGGCGTAGTAAGCACGGTGGCGTGCGAGCGAGCCAGTTGCCTTGAAGTGGAAGAATGCGGCTGCCGTGTAGGGCTTGCTCTGTGTTTCGACCTGCGACTCGACGGATGCGGGGAGCGCGATCTGGGGCGTCTCCGTGTCGATACTCGCAGCGAACTCCTTCGCTTCCTCGACTGTCGCTCGCGAATGTGCCGGCGTCTCGCCGGTGAGCACGTTCACCGGGGTTTCCGTCTCGTCGGTGAACAGGACGTCTTCGAAGGTGTGTGTCCCGAGGATCGCCTCGGGATCCAACTCGCAGTCGTGAAACGGGTCGTCCTCTGAGGTCATCGAATCACGAGCCTACGGCGGGGCTCACCCATTCCGACCCCTGAAAAACAGCAGCTGCCACGAAGCAGATCGAACTAGGAGTGGTTCAGACTCGCCTTCTCGAAGGGTGACTCTCCGGTCGGAATGAGCAGCTCCTGTCGATCCCCGACCCGCTCAGCGAGCTTCCGTTTCAGATACTGTCTCGCCGTCGATGGCGTGAAGACGCCCTTGTCGATCATGTCGCCGACGACGTCTTTGAGGGCCGCGAACTGTCCCTGCAGGTGGCCGTCGCCGACCGGCTCGCCGTCGTACCAGCGCACCGTCGTGAGCGCACCGTTTCCGACCGTCTCTCCCTGTTCGACTGTCTCCGAGTCGTACTGTAGCCCGAACCACAGCGTCCGGTAGGCGGTCACCTCGAACGTCGTCGACACCACGAAGAACGCCTCGTGGTGGAGGTAGTCGAGGTGATCAGCGACGATCTCGTCGAGGGTGAGCCCGGTAGCGCGGGGCTTCGGCTCGACGACCGTCGACGGTCGAGCCTCGCCGGCGAGGTAGCCGTCGACGGCATCTGCCTCGAGGCCATCGGCCAGTTCCGCCAGCAGCTGTTTCGCCCACTTGGAGTCGGTGTCGTCGCCACCGAACGGCGACTCAGCCGAGATTCGGTGCTTGAGCTTGAGGTTTGCTGCACCCCAATGGCTGTAGTGGAGCGTGTACTGTCCGTCTGTGCGTTCGTACGCAACGAGTGCGCGGTGTCCCATCGAGCAATCACCTCCGGGGCGACCGCGACTGGATCGCCCCGCACCCCTCTCGGGGGACGAACAACGCTACCAGTAGTTGTTATCGAGGCTTCTTTATTCGGGATGAGTAGTGAAATCGGGGCGGCTAAATCGGTAAGTAGAATTGCTTAGTTATTTGAACGAAGTCAGTGTAAATGCGTGTATGGATATTGACGCCGGCGAGTTCAAGAAGAACATAGAGAAGGCGTTAGAGGAGCAGTCAGGGCTCCGGATGAACGAGCAGAATGAGATCCCGTTCGAGCAATTGTTCACAGAGGAGTTCATGCAGCTGTACACAGAATTCGACTCTTTCGAAGCGTTGCTTGAGGCAAGTCAATGGGATGTTGAGGACGAGGACGATTTCGAGGCCATCCCGGAGGATGAGTTCGATACCTATGTCGACGAGCACACGGATTTCCCATCGTGGGAAGTTATGTCTCAGACTGCGGCTCAGCGGTTCCTTGAACGTCAATTCAACTGAAGTGGGTTACTGACTGACCTGCCGCCCGAGCTTGGTGATCTCCGCCTCACTGTACCCGCCGTCACTCGAATTGATGTAGGCTTGTGTCTCGACGTATCCTTTCTCTCGGAGCAACCAGAGGTTATGATCCACGACGTCTGACGACCGGCCCACTGCCTCAATCAACTCGTCACGATCAACCCGTGGATAGGTAGGATCCGATCGGTATGACTGGAGTAACACGTCCAGGATTTCATCCTGAACCGCGTCATCCAACAAGAGTTCCTCACCCAACTCTTTTGCTCGCCACAGCGTCGTCGGTGTAATCGTCAGTGACCGCTTCCCTGGCCGCCGCTTGAAGAACCCATCATCCTTTGAGAACCGCCACACCTTATCGATCACGTCCTCATCAACGTCCTCGAATTCATCGTTGAGATAGCTGCGTAGCCGTTCACCTTGTGGACTCGGCCAGAACGTAAACGGCTGCTCTGTAAACCTACGATATGACTCACGGATCAATTCATTCTGGACCCGCCGCTCGGTCGCCGATAGCCCCTCTGTCGCACCTACGTCATGCTCCGTCGATGCCCCATCTCCATCCCCATTCACCACATCGTCACTGGTATCGGACCGATCAGTCCCGTCCACGTACTCGCCAGCGTCCTCCGGCTCGACTCTATTGTTCGACGTGTTGTGGACTTGGATCGCTAGAATACCCAGAGTGCCTAACATACCGATCACACCAGCAATCTCCACGAGCGAAAAAGGTGTATAGACGGTTCCGATCCCTGCGAGAATCAAGGCAGCAAGCCAGGCAAGGATGAGCTTCCCGATGAACCGCTCAGTCACGTACTGCCCAACCGACATCCTATCACTGCAAGTATTCACAGACCAGTATTATAAGTCGTAGGAGAGCAGCCTCAATCAGACATACCCACCTGATTTTTCAAGAGTTGCTGAGAAGTACCGAATTATGAGTCAAAACGACAGGACATCTTGGTTCATCGATTCCGAGGGGCCAAATGAGGAGGCTGTCGAACTGGCCTTCGCGTGGGTGCAACAGCTCGGTGAGCAGCATGAAGAGAAACGAGATGCTGTCTTGGCAGTAAACACGAAAAAGCAGCTGGACGGTGTCGTATCTACTGTGATCGGTGACCAGGCAGCAAAGGCGTTGAATAAAAAGAAGCCGGTCGGCGTCGGTGAAGCAGAGATCCAGCTGATGACGAAACGGATTGATCCATCGGGGTGGCAAAGCGGTCCTGTCCTTGCTATCTACCCAGACAAAGACCTGCTGGACAAGATTGACGGAATGTATGGTGTGACCGATGTGCTCGTCGTGCCTTGGTCGAAGGACACCGTCCAGTTCTGGATCGATACCTGGGGCGCGTCAGCACTCCAATCAGATGCGAGTGGCGATGCACCAGAAATCGATAATCCGGTCGCCAAGGAAGCTGTCGACACGCTCGATGCATTGGTCAACACCTCGACTGGGATCACGCATTCGTCAGATCGTGCTACCTGTATCGAGATCTTCAAAACCCTCCATAGCAACGGCATCAGCTTCGATCCTGAAGCAATCAGAGCCTGGTTAGTCGCTGAAAAAGGCTGGGACCCGGATTATGCCGATGACGTAAAAGAGGTCGCCGAAGGCGTCCAAACGGGGAAACGCTTCCAGTACGACTCTGGCCGTCTTAGCAACGACATTATGAACCAGTGGAAAGACGCCGCAAATGTCAATTAATCCAATATAACTGCCGGAGATCGTTTTCACTCCGTTTGCTCACGTCCCTGTAGTGACCGCTCTGATGCATCTATGCTCTGTACTGACCAGCTGTTTCAGCTCTCACTCTAAATAAAGAAACAGTATCGGAAACTACTGCTACTCGTCGATCGGGTCGGGGGAACTGAGGTCCGCTTGGAGGACTTCGCCGTCGCGAACGACGTACCGCTTGGCCAGGACTGGGAAGCGGCACTTGGTGAACCCCGCCGTCTGGATATCGAACTCTTCGTCGGCTTCGAGGTGGTCGGCGAGCTCTCGCAGGAATTCGTGGGTCACGATCCCGCCTTCGTAGTCCGGCAGGCTGTTCTCCCGCGCCTCGTACACCTCGAAGTCGTCGTACCCCCAGATGGTGGACTCTCCGTCTTCGGTCACCTCCCAGTCGAGCGTCCCGAAGCAGTAGCTCTCACAGAGCTCGCGGACTGCCTGCGGATCCGATACAATCGCGCCGGTCGACGTCGTCGCAGCTTGTAGTGTCGCCATGTCTGGACCTCACGGGGTCGCCCCCGCACCCCTGTCGGGGGCGATAAACCGACGCGAGAGTTGCCTCCCGAGGCGTGGCCGGAGACGCCAGTTAGGAATCTGCGTGGGCGTCCGCCCCGGCTCCGTCGCCCGGCCGCGTGAGAAGGCTCACCTCCTCCAGGAGGTCTCTCGCGGTCTTGACTCGCTCTCGATCCGCCTCGTCCAACCGGTCGATGTCGAGTCGGTTGAGATTGCTGAGTATACGATGCATCCGGTAGCCCTGTTTGAACTCTTGCTCCATCGGAAGCGCCTCATCGCTCGCCGGCGCGGAAAGACTCGCCATCGAGACTGGCGTCGGGCTTGCAGGAGCTGGCGGCATTAACCAACGAACCTCGACGGTACTCGCAAGCTGTTGGTTAATCGACGCCCAGCACTGGGGCTACTCGAGACTGGATCCATAGCGAGCCGAGCCACACACCCGACACTCCCAGATCGGTTGCCCCGTCCACGCCGCATCCGGGACCGACTCGTGGGTCTTGAACCGATGGTCGGTCGCCCGTCCACAGGTTTGACACTCGAGTTCCTGCGTCGTCGGTACCGACGACTCCTGGTGATCAGCCGCAGCCTCGCCAGTGGATTCGGTCAGCGCTATCGCTGGAACCAGCCACACCGCGTCGTCGGCGTCGTCGAGGACCGCGTCGAGACGCGACGCGCCGCGGATGCCGTCCCCACGCTGGTCGTAGAGCCGCGTCGGGGCCTGCTCCTGACGCTCCGACGCTTCCTGCCCGTGCCACCCAGTCCGGTCACGGGCGGCACTGAGAAGCCGCTCTCCCTCCGCTGACGACACCTGTACCGCGTCGGGAAGTGAGGGCCATTGCTCGGCCAGCTGGCGCGCCGGCGCCTCGTCGAGATCGTAGATGAGCGTGTAGTCGTCGACGGCCGGCTCCGCCTCGTTGGCAGAGAGGAGGTTCGCCGCGGCGCCGCCCTTCGCGACGGCGCCATAGAACGTGGTCGACTCGACGACCAGGTGGACGATGCCGAGGCACGTCGTCGACGCTGTCTCGTTCGTGCTAGTGGCGTCACTCCCGAGATGGTTAGTGAGACAGAACCGGCATTTCGTCTGGCCGTCTGGGACTGACGCCCCACAGGACCGGCACTCGCCGTCGGTTACCGTCGGCGCATCAGGGTAGCCACCAGAGCTCGTCGCGACGCGTTGCCGCCGGGGGGCACCCTCACAGCCGTCGTCCAGCCTCGTGTCCGGAATGTGGGACGCCTCGCCAGTCGGCCGCAGTTCCTCAAAGTCGGAGTAACGACCGTTCATAGAGCAGTCTACAGAGAACATGGCTCGCCTTCGTGTTTAAATCGTAGCGTGGATAGAACGATGTGCAGTACAGACGGAGAGACAGTGGACTGCCTCAGGCGACCCGTTCCTCCAACGTATCCCGGTGTGCCCGAACAGTCGCCTTCGAGGCGTTCGCTACGTCCGCGGCCTCGGATTGCGTCAACCATCGGCCCTCCTCGCGACCGGCCTTGTAGAGGCAGGCCGCTGCGAATCCGGCCGGATGGACGCCCGTCGTGACGCCGCGCTCCTCGGCCTGCTCTGCGAGGGTTCGGGCCCGCTGCCGGATCTCGTCCGGACACTCGAGGTCCGAGGCGAGTCGCGGTACGAACATGCTAGGGGAGACGGGCTCGGCAGGGAGTCCCAACTCCTCGTTCAACGTTTTGTACGCGTTCGTGACCCGTGACTCCGCGACGCGGGCCATCTCGCTGACGTCGTCCACTAACCGCGAGCGGCCGTTGCACCGGCAGGCCCCGTAGACGCTGGCCGCGGCGATCGCCTCGATGGATCTGCCACGAAGCAGATCCTCGTTCTGGGCCCTCCGGAAGAGCTGACACGCCTGGTCCCGGTCCGAATCGGAGAGTTCGAGGGCACTCGCCAGCCTGCACACTTCGCCTAGCCCGTGTGCGAGGTTCCGTTCTGCTTTCGACCGCCAGCGGCCCCGGGTCTGCTCACGGCGCATCCGAGCGAGTCGCCGTCGCTTCTGTCCAGAGATCTCGTTCCCCTTCGCGTCGGTGCCGCGACCGATTTCCGTCGACAGGCCACGATCGTGACGGGCCGCAGTGAGTGGGACGCCCGTTCGCTCGCACTCCTCGTCGTCGTACGTCCGCCACTCCGGCCCGTGATCGACACGCTGTCGTCGATGATCAGGCCACAGTCCTCGCAGACCGTTTCGACCGTGTTCGTGGTGACCCGGCCGTCGCACTCGGGGCATTGGTTGGTGTTCGAGTCCGTCTGGACATCCTCGTCGAAGCCAGTTTCGTAGATGTCTCTAGTTGCCATCGTTCTCACCGTGTTTCGGGAATCTGCCAGTACAGCGAGCCCCTCACCTATTGAGGGGACAATAGACTCTGTGCAGGACTGTCGCATCGCCTGCGATTTATCGGCTTGAATTACGGTATTGTAGTCCTCTACAATAGAATGGCGCAGTCACTTCATCGAAGCCGGGACAAATCAGACGTACTTTCCTGTAGTAGTACCACTAGAGGGTTAGTATGGATATGGAACGAGGTTGGCGGGGTGATGCGTCCGAAGCCTTAGTCGCCGCAGATATCCTTCGAAACGGGCATGGTGTAGCTTATCCCCATGGTCACGAGCAAAAATACGACCTGATAATCGACGTTGAGTGGGGGCTGTTACGAGTCCAGGTAAAGACCGCGAGCGAGTATGATAACTATCGATACGAACTGGAAATTGACCCAGAACGGTATCCTGATGGTACCGTCGACATATTCGCTGGTGCCATCCACGAAGAAGGTACGGCGATATACGTGCCTGCTCACAAAATGGAAAAAACGCAACGTGTGAATTTCAATCCTCCCGAGGAAATGCCTAGTGATTGGCATCGGGAACGGGCGAACCTGCCCGGAGAATTCTCGCTAGATGAAGCTCTCCTCGAAATTCAAGAGGACCCCGCCTCTCAGTAATGTCATTCGCTGGCTAGTCTGTATTGAGGTTGTGGCTGCGCGCGCAGCAACCGTAGGGAGCGAGCACGAAGCGGAGGGTGGGGTGGCGGGGTTTGGGTCGGTCCGGCTCATAAGAAAAGAAGACTACGTCAGCAGGCTATGCTTCCCACCAGCGGCCGCGCTCTGGGAAGTGGATATCCGACCAGCCAGTCAGCGCAATTGAGCACCGGCCTTCGTACCAGCTCTTGGCTGCCGCCCGGAACCTGACCGTCTGCCCTTCACGCACCACGGGCTGATTCGAGCGTTCCCAAATCGTGAATTTCGTGCGCCCATTTTCGTCTTCGATGAGTCCGACTTGGGCGATTGCTGGGGAACTAGGATCCCAGAGTTCGCTCACTGTGCATTCTACCGTGACCTCACCGACCGGGACGTCCGACACGTCCGCGATGGGCACGATCGCCCCCGACGTCGCCTTCAACTCCTCGAGGGTCTCCAGCACCGCCTTCGTGACGTCCCGACCGCGCTGCACTTTCTCGGCCAGCTGCTTCGCGACGACCGCTCTTGACCAGCCGCCCTGCACTTCGTCGCTGATCCGCATCGCCTGCTTGTTGACCGCCGCGAGTTCCTCTTGCGTCAGCTTCTCTCGGGGATCCGTGCGCTGCCGGCACCGGCTCGTCACGACCACACTGCTCGCTGACGACCTCTCGCGTGCGCTGCTCGCGACCGTCCTGGGTTCCCAGCTCGGCCTGGGCACTGATGCGCTCCAGTTCGGCTTCCCGCGCCTGAATGCGCTCCTCCTGTTCGAGGGTAACGCCGTGAATCCGGTCCTTGCTCGTGTCTGCGATCCCGTCCGGGTGGTTCGCATCGACCTTGGCCTGCGTCTCCTGCTTGACCGCGGCCTCGAACTCCGGCGTCTCGTCGACGACCGGGAAGCCGTCTTCATCGACCGCCTGACCGCCCGCTTTCTCGAATGCTTGTCATCGACCGAAACGACCTTTCCGCTAGCGTTGTTACTGGGTATTGATATCTCTCCATGGTACCACTGAAGGCGCTCACGCGCCGACCCCGCCCGGAGCGAGCGGCCAGCGCATTCCACGTCCGTCGCGGCGAACGGGGAATGCGCTGGCGTCAAGACCAGATTCATTTTAGCCCGGAATGGGCGCGGGCGGTGCGGAGAGCGCCCGCACGCCCGGAATGGTCGGTCGCGAGCGACCCGGAGGGCGGCAGCGGCGAGCGGGCAAGGGTTTCACTCTGTCCACATCGACGTGTCAGCCAGCTTCAATTCCCATATTATTTTATACCACTATATGAAAATATATCCTATGTTCTTAATTCAAATAAGCGGCATTTCAGCGAAATACCGCTCGAAGATTGGCTCGATTTCTTTTTCAGACGCCAGACAGCGTTGTAACTGCTTCTTTACCACACTACGGTGGACGATCAAGAGGTCCGACCGCTGGAGGTATCTGTCACGGTAATCCTCTTGCAACTGACCGACTTCCCGTTCAACACGGCCCAGACCGGCGTCTCTGAACGCTGTTGGCTCGAACAGCGGGTAGATTGCTGCACGAAAGTCGCCTCGAATAAGTTCCAATTCGTTTGCGACAGTCGCTGCGAGATATGCTGCCATAAGCATCGCAAGCCCATCGGCGGTAAAGATCACGAGGTGAGTATCTTCATCGTAGAACTCGTCCATCTTATCGAAAAACTCGATTTCCTGTTGACCTTTGAACTCCAATATGATAAACGCATGTGCGACCTGGTCGGTGTTGATTGATTCTCGTTCTGCCCGTTCAAGGTACTCGTCATGTTTACCACGGGCTTCCTCTCGACCGAATTTTGCACGATCTGCGGATTTAGCGTCGACGACGCCAAGAATCGATTTTGAGTACTTACTCGAATCGAGGACTGGAACATGGAACAGGTTATCAGGGACGCTCTGGCCACTATTGTCCTCTCCGCCTTCCCCTGGATATGTCGAGAACAAGTGTGAGAAGACGAGTTCAGCAACTGTCTCTAAACGATCACCACCCGAGAGATGTCCTGTCTTCCGGAGCAATCGCATATGATTGAGTTCCGTGAGAATGTATCGCGGGTTCATATTCACCCGGTGGACGAGATCACCAGCTTCGTCGTATCGCTCATCAACGAACTCCTGTTCCATTGCTTGAATCGCTTGAGCTGTCTCGGTCATCGTTGACAGATGTCCCGACGTCTCTGCTAAGGCAGAGAGTGGTGTTGCGTAGACGAGACTCCCTGTCGAAAACAGTGAGGCGAGCTCAAGAAGGTCCTCTAGCTTACCTTCTGTTGTGAGTAACAGTGTTGGCTGGTCGTCTCGGAGCGCCTCCGCGTAAATCTCCATCACTTCTCGCTCAAAACGAGCCGGAGCGACTGGCATTGTGAGCCGCAAACCAGAATCGGTTATTGCAGTAACTCGGCGTGGCAGATCAAACGCTACTTGGCCGATAGCCTCTCCGATGTGGTCGGCGACAATCCGGAGGAGAGAATCGAATTCGATATCATAGAAAGTGTATTTAGCACTACTGATAGTGAATGTGTGGGGATATTCTTCGCGTCGACATTCCATCCGAATCTCTCTGCCGTTCCGTTCGACTACTTGGCAGCTTATTCGACATTCGTCTCGCTGGCATCTGTTGGGGAGTTCTTCGCTCGCAGTAACGAATTCTGTTCCTGCAAGGGGTTCTGGGAGATTCTCGTCTGTGTACCGACCGTCGCTCCCTCGTCCATCAATGACTGACTCAAGCGCTTTGACTGTTTCTTCGTTCACAGTACCCCCTCCTGGTCGAAGAAATACGTGAGCGCAAGTTGTGTCTCTGAGCCAAGCCGAGAGCCATCAATCGATTGAGGACCTGTTTTACGGGCAGCGACGTGTCGTCCATCGACATTCAGAACCAGTGCCAGACTTTCGTTGCTTGCCCGGTCGAGAAACTGGAAAAACCCGTCTTCAATATCTACCTGTTTGAACACTTCATCAAGATTCGTTCTACCAATCAATCGGAACTCTTCGGTGCCAAGATTGGGATCATCTTCGATTTCGGAGCCAGAGAGCTCGATATTTTGGATTTTGGTCTTGAGTCGCTGTTTCCGCTCAGCTCCGTGTGGTGAATTATCTACTGCATCAAGGGCGGCTTCCGAACGGTCGTTGATCAACCCTGTCATCTTCTCAATGGGGTTGTCGTCAATATCGACCGATTCATGCGCCTCTTTACGGAGCTCGGTTGCCTCAGTGACGGTCTGCTTATCTATCGTGCTCGTGATCGATTCGATACCAAAGGTGTGTTCGAAAAATCCATTGAGGACACCGGTCCACCCGCGTCTATGCTCGTCCGTAAAAACGACGAGTGTTCTACCCGACTCGACTTTTAACAAAATCCGAATTTGTTTGAGTTCCCGATAGCGTACCGTCGAGAGTTCCGGTCGCTCTGGAATTTCGGTGTCACTGCCTTGCCCTCCTTCTCGGAACTCGAAGGTGAGTTCTTCAGTTACGCCCGCTCCTTTCTCCGCGAATATCTGGAGTGACGCTACAGACTCGTCTGAAAGTTCCTGCTGGACGAGGACTGCTTTCGTTCGGTTCTCCCGCCGGTTCCACGACTCATGAAACGAATCGATCTTCTCAGAGAGATTTGATAATGGAATCTCCTCGCTGAGGACCCATGTTCGTTTCATCTCGTTCTGTTTGATCCGCGCAGAAACGATGAACTGTGGTAGCTGCTCTTCGACTCCGAGTTCGTGTATTAAAATCGCCAGTTCATACAGTGTGTCCGGATCCCGCCTCTCTTCAGGTACGTCGTACGTCTCGTTAAGATGTGCGACCGCATGGACGCGATCAACGTTCTCGTTTACGATCTGGTCATAAGTCTGCAGCCAGGTTCGCGTCTCCTCAGGCAGGGCATCTGCTAAAAGGCGTCGCCAGCCCTTTGGATCGTATTCGTCTGGGTCGCAATGGTCCGCGACGTTCTCAAAGTAGAAGTGATTAAAAACCCGGCAGAGTACTTCGGGTGACCGATGTTCAAGCCGGTCGTAGAGTTCGATGTCTTCCACGTCTGAGACGGTCGGGACGTCCATACAACCTGTTTCATTTTAACAATCAACATATAAGCATGTCGGCCATACGATAGCGTGTCGTGTTTTGCTGACGGTTTTGCGCCCAGTGTAAGCGAAAAGAAAGGTGGCTAAGCACGCTCTCGAGCCCACCTCAGTCCTTCGCGGCGCTGATAAATCTCACTGGGAATAGCAGAAAGTCTCCTTTCTGTAAACAAAGTTCTCAGTCAGAACTGCTCCTCGAATTCGACCATATGAGAAATGGCGGTGTCAGAGTTACCCGGTGCTCCCCAAACAGCGGAAACGTGACACCGCTATACAGGACTCCCTATAGAGGCTTCAAAATACTACTGAAAAGGAGGGCGAGTGCCGAGGCTTAGTGATCCCTAGGGAGGTTCATTTGTAGGGCGGTTCGACCGTCGTAATCACTCGAGCCTCACTCTCATCATAGGTCGGTGTATGCAACGTTTCTGTTGCGAACGACTCAGTCTCCCAGCCTGTCCTATCGGCGGACAGATAGACAATCTCACTCGTGGATTGTTCGTAGGTAATCCATTCCCGTTTATCGCTCCCCCTCGAGTGTTAACCAACAATCTTGCGCTTACGACCATTGTGTTGGTTAAGAATGCGACGAAGCCCACTGGAGTTCGTGTGTCAATTCAGCTGTGAAAATGTCTGATTCAACCGTCCTCCTCTCACCAGTCGGTTCAATGCTACTGACGGTGACCGCGTGATCCGGGTGACACTTTCGGAAGAAGATCCTCTGCCTTTATGCAGGTCTGTGATTAATGTATATAAAAAGCATGCGTATCTCCTATCAACATGCGAATATTAACAGCGGCAACGAATCGACGCTGCTGCGGTTTACAGCCGCGGATGACACGCGTACCTGTATTCTCGTCGACGCAGGAGATGGCGTCAATCTCGACACACTACTCGCAGACGATGAGTATCTGAACGCGATCTTACTCACACACCCGCATATCGATCACTATCGCACGCTCGCAACGAACGTTCGACACAGTGCCCCGATCTATACTGCAGACACGACTGCCGCGATCCTCGAGCAGGCCCTGCCGGAGGCCACACAGGACAACGATCTCGGGGATGTCTCTGCCGCTCTCGACGCGCTCGAACCGATCGCCGACTGGACATCGATTCTCAATGGACTCGAGGTCCGGCCGATTGCCGCTGGCCACACACCTGGTGGGGCAGGGTTCTTGGTCCGGTTTCACGATGAGACTGCGACTGACGACCCCCTACACGGCGAGCAGCACATTCTTATTTCGGGCGACTTCACGACGCGATCGTGTGCAGGATTTCCGGGGCTGGCAACGTCGTACCCGTTCGATATCGACTGTCTGTTGCTAAACGTCGCGAGCAACGATTCCTACACGACGTCACTGAATGAGTCAATTCAGTCGACCCTCGAGCACGCGTATGCTGGCTCACGAGTGGTCGTCGCAGCGAGTTCGTTGACGGGCGTTCACTACGCAACACTGCTGGGTCACTGTACGGAAATCCTTGAGCGCGAGGTTCCGATCACGCTCGTTGGTCAGGCTGCGAAACTCTATGACAGCCTCGAGTACGATGTGTCTGGGGTCGAACCGATAGCGGTCTTCGATCAGACGAACGAGGTACTGGCAGATGGCGGGATCACGATTGCCGGACCCGAGATGCCGACGACCGGCAGTACACAGCGACTCCGGCAAGCGATCGGGGACGATCCTGCTGCTGCGTTCGTTCAATTGACGACGGGAGACGAGGTCGACCCAGCAGACACCCGCTGTACCACACAGGCGTTTTCACTGTCGAACCATCCCAGTAGCGAGACGATCACCGACATTGTCCACGACATCGCTCCGAAAGAGGTCGTCATCAAGCACGCGAGCGGCCGTAGGCTCAAGAAATTTCAGCAGCGCTTCGATCGCTGTTTTACGTGGGGAACGAACGATACAGGGATCCACTGTCTCTACGAGAACGGCAACTGGCAGGTCCCCGATTGGATCACCGACTCGACTGCAAGTCGAATTCAAAGCCGACAGTGGGAAGCGATCCAAGAACAGTCACTCGAGATCGACGCCCCACTCTCTCGCTGTCGACATGGATCGATCAATCTCGAGGCAGAAGGTGTCGATCTCGATGCCCTCGAGGAGACGTTTTCAGGAACTATCGAGGACCCATATTCCGGTACCGATCCTGAGAATGACGGTTCGAAACCAGCTGAAAGTGACGAGGACGACCGACAGCACGATCGATCATTCGAGGAAGACGTCCTCGCCCGTCTTGAGACGATCGAAACGACACTCGAACGATCCGAGGAAACGGTTTCTGCCCGTGTGTTGAGCGATGGTGCGGACACACAGGTCTTGGAACTCCTCGAGACCGCCGATGTCGAAGCTGGTGACGTAGTCGACGTAACGATCAAAACAGAACCGAGCGACGACTAGTACGGTATCACATAGTCACTGTCGGCTTCCACCGCGCGACATGGCCACTCCACCCACTCTCCTCCCTGGCAGTATCCAAATTTCGCTGGCGACGATTGATACCCACCTTGCCGGGCACTTTTACAGATTTCTCGAGAAGAGAATCAGATCGCGTCTACCCTATCTCGAGTGTATCGACGGCCTCGGCAGGCCCGATGTCGTACTCGACGAGACGGTTCGCTGCAAGCTGCCACGCCTGTTCAGCGAGTTCGGGATCAGCGTTCTCATAGTGAACACTGAACTCGGTCAGTGCAACTGCGACGAGGAGATCCTCCTGTCGATCGGTGAGAGGCATCGCCGATGTTGGGTGCGGCTTCTCTGATAAACCTCAGGACTATCGGTGCTTGACTGGAGCATTTGTAGAAGAGAGGGATGGGGTATACTGACAGGATCGCCTCGTGAATATCGTCGAGAGGAACCTGCTTGTCATCGGTGACTCTCTGTTCTGGCCTATCCTCTGATTCCATCCTCCTGAGCAGTCTCTCGAGCGTCCGTTTGGAGGTGCTCATAGCGGGCTCACACCGCTTTGAACAGAACCGGCCGTACCCTGCCTGTTCACGGGCGAGTCTCGTACAGGTCGGTACTCGGCACTCGTCGCGGTCGGTCATCTGGCGATACCTTGTTTCATGAATTGAATCGTCTCAGCTCTGCCGGACGCTATTGCTGTGAATCTGGATTCCATACATCGTACAGTGGACTTTGTTCGCGTCCCCTGCACCACTCTAAGGGAGATAAATAACCTCGAATAAGCGAGTCCTCTCTCTTATCGAATGAATGTTCCATCTAGAGCAGGAACGAGTCCAGTTCGAATCTCGAGATCGACACGTCGAAGATGCTTACAGCCACTCTTTGGCTGGCGTTGTTTGAAGTCTGGGCAGCTACAGGTCTCTGCCTCGATGTCGAGCTCGTATGTGTTCCCGTTCTCACTGACGACCTCGTAGGTTGAGCCCACCTTGGCAAACCGGACGTCCATCTCCTCAGTTAATGCACGCCGGGTTCGCGGATCCTCGATCGAGTACCCTTCCGCCTCGAGTGGGGTCAGTGGTACTGGCGTCTCGCACTGATTTCGAAACTCGTCGCGATGGTTTCGTTCCTGACCACAGTTCCGACAGCGCCAGTAGCGCGTTCGGTACTCGTAACCGTCAGTGAGTTCCAAGTCATAGGGTGTTGGCTCCCTGCCTGGGAGCCACTCGTCGATCGCGATGAGCTCATGTCCGTTTTGTTGAGCAGTGTCTCCAGAATAGTGTTGTTCCCGATCACTGGTATCGCTGTACTCGTGTCGCTCGTGGTGCTGTTCTCGGTGGATCGGCTGATCTGTACTCATAGCAACCTTGAGGCAAAGGTGAGAGCGCCTCACCCGTCAGGCGCGAAAAAATACCTGTAGACCGGCACGTAGTGGAGGAGCCAGTCTGATTCGAACGTCTGAGAGGAAGTCAGAGAACGGCTCGCAGATCTATTCTGTGACTACCCGACAAGCGGTCAGTACAGTCTGCTCATATAGCGATCCCGTAATGAAGACCCCGTCTTTTTTGCAGTTCTCTGTGGGACTCAATCTCATGGTGGCGACCAATCAAATCCTGTCCGTTTTCATCATCTTTGGCCTCGCACTACTAGTGGTTCGAATCGGAGCGATTGCACTTCGAATGACTGGTCTCTCATCGGACGTGGCCACATTTCAGGCAGCATCAGCATTTTCGGGAGCGGGGTACACAACCGAAGAAGCAGAGTTTACAGTCTCGGAGTCGAGCAGACGAACGATTGTCATCTGGCTCATCCGAATCGGAAGCATCGGGGTTGTGAGTGCGCTTGCGTCGGTCCTTCTATCGTTCATCAACGCCGAGGGCGAGGACTTTCTTACCTTCATCTACGTTATTGGTGGCGTTGTCTGGATTATTCTTCTCGCTCGAAGCCGACTATTGAATCGAGCAGTGACGCCAATTATCGAATGGGCACTTGACCAGACGACGGATCTTGCCATCCAAGATTACACGAAGGTACTCGGTCTGCAGAGTGAATATCGCGTCGCCGAAGTTGAGATCAACGAAGACGAATGGTTGGCAAATGATACAGCCAGAGGCTTGAATCTCTCTGACGAAGGAGTAATCCTGCTCGGGATTGAGCGAAATGGTGACTATATTGGTGCCCCCGGTCCTGATACAGAGATTCAACCGGGAGATACCGTTGTCCTCTATGGAAAAGAAGATCGATTACAGGAACTCTCAGACCGAGACGAAGGGGACGTTGAGGCACACGAGGAGGCGCGTGACGAACACGAAAACATCCTCTCTGAACAAGAACAAATCATCGATCAGTAAGCACCTGTAGTGAACAGCCAGTTCAGTCCAAATAGATCGAACGGAACCCCATGCGAATTGTTCTGTGGCACCTCCATGTACGGTCTTATCGACTCTGTCTTGAATTCACGAGGCGTCTTACAGCGGTAGGCTCCCAGTTGCTGTGGGGGTATTTTTAAGCCGTTCACTACCGATGACCATGATACCGAATGTGCAATGAACAATCTTACTGATCCGCGGCCGCCGCTGCCGGAGTGGATCGTGGACGTGTACGATGTCCTCTGTGATTCTTGTTTCAACCCAGTCGATGAGGAAGATGTCCAGTCGGTCCCTCGAGAGGAAGCCCTCACGGTTCTTCTCAATAATAGCGATCTATCTCTCGAGCCTGAGGACGCAGACCACGCACTCACCCGACTGCTTGAGCGGGGATACGTCTATTCGGTTGATGGGGAACTCCGTGTGACTTCGTCAGAAACTCACGTGTAAATACACAATTTTGGGTGTGACTGTACACTCCAGAGGATAGCTGGTGCCAGATATTCCACTCGGTCGTTCAAATTCAATAGTACCCAGACTGGTGTCGGTTCTGACAGCAAAAACAACCTGCCCTAGTCAAGAGTCCAACTGAGAACTGAAGCCGAGGGCTCATAATTGGGTACGGGAATCCGGGAATATAGCATTCGGCTGTAGTGATAGAGACAGGTAGCAGACTGCTCAGTCCTCACTCTTCAATTCAACAAATGAATCGCTTCCACACCGGCAAGATGGCCTGTTGCTGGCCCGCGTCACTGTCCCATCAGGAAGCCGAAACGCGGGATAGACTGCTCCGCATTCGGTACAGTGGATAGATACTTCCTCTGTACTTCCCTGATCATTCATCGTCGATAGAGTGAACGAGGCTAAGTGAACATATAGAAGTGGTGTCTATTCCGTTCTCTGACGCTGATCGATAAGCATTATAGCGACTGCAGAGTACCTGCCACTGATCGCTACCGATCCGTTCCACTGCTGAAGAGGAAAAGCCACTCAACTGTCTTCTTCTGTTGAAGTAAGAATCCGCACATCGGACTGCGTCACGCAGAGCTGAAACTCACCAACTGTGAATCTGATCTCGAGCCCAGCGTGTGAGTCGGCCGAGTTCACGAGTTGCTCGAGTGCTTCGACATCGATTACCCGGTGGAGTTGGTACTCATCACGATCAAGACCTGCCGTTGCGAGCGTGTCGACGATTTCGAAGAGGAGTTCCTGGTCACTCATTTGGGATCGCCTCGTCGACGACATCGATGATCTCTGCAGCGGTCGAACTGATCCGCTCGAGACGGTCGAAGATCACTTCGGACTTTTCGCCCTGCCACGCAGCGAGGTAGAACGCCGAACCGCTCGTATCGAGTCCGAAGTATCGTCCAACGATGTAGCCGACTGCCTCCGCCTCGAGTTCACGTTTCGACCGTTCAGTCTCGTCGTCGACGCCACTGTGTAACAGCGCGTGAGCGTACTCGTGGACAAGCGTCACAGCGAGATCGGCGCTGTTCTCACGGTCACGTGCTTCGACGAGAGGCCGTTCTGCAGGCGATCGATACTGACAGACGCCCTTGGCATTACCGTGAGGCCAGTCGTCTCGGGAGACGACCGCCACATCCACAGTGAGCGACGAGGCTGCCTCGAGCAGCGCTGGCAGTAGCTCATCGGCGGTTCCAGTCGCTTCGGTCTCGAGGTTGGGTAGTGACTCCCCCTCAGTTTGGGAAATATCGAAGACTGGTGCTGGTCGAAAGCCGACAAGCCCTTTCGACCACTCCTCGGGCGGTGTCTCATCGTATTCGCAATCGCTTTGATCGTGGTACGACGGTGAGTTCTCACACTCGGGGCACTGCTTCGCGATGATCGGTGCCCAGATCCAGATTGCACTTTCGCCTTCTTTCACATGACGGTCGAATTCGTTTTGCCACGTCCGATAGCCGGCGACCCGGGTCGCATTTGGATACTGGCGAGTGATCAGCAGCGTATTTCGATGTGAATAGTCGTGAAAGCGGCTCTGCACCTCGAGCCACCGCTGAAATTCGTCGCTCGAGACTGCGTCGTCGACCTCGTCGACGAGGTCTTCGACCCACGCTTCCATCGTGCTCTGCATCTCCTCACGTCTGGTGTCCGAATCGTCGAAGGACACCTGCGAATAGTCACTCGGAGTCATCGTTTGTGACGACGGACGCTCCATTCTGGAACGCCCCTCACCCCTTCAGGGGAAGAAAAACACACTCGAGGGTGCGCTTGAGCGGCCCCATTACAGTAGCTAGTAGCACGGTTTCTTTATTCAGAAGGTCGCACGAAAATCACGTTATGTACAGGTGAAGCACTTATCGACGGGAACAGGCACCACACTAGTCTATCAAGTTCGTTAGGTATTTGTCAGTGAAGTTATAAAAATGCCGATATGTCTGATAAGCCCTCCATTCCTCAGCCACAAGCGGTATCGTCATATATCGAAGACGGCGCACGTATTGCGGCCATCCTCATCATTTGGGGAGTTATCTCTGCGGTGTTCACATACGGAGTAAGTGATCTTGGACTGCCCTTCGAGCAACTCGGGCAGGTTTTTGCTGTAACTGGTGTGCTTAACGCTGTCCTGTATCTCCTGTACCGCGCCACCGATTACTGGCATAACACCGTCTGACTCTTACCATACCTTTGGAGTAGCGACCAATCTCCATCCCTACTTATCTTCCAATTACCATCGAAGTAGACGTAATCAACACCGTGGGAAGAGTTCTACGACATCCTCCTCTAAATAATAGGAGAACAGTGGTGGCCCGACCGATTGGCCTGTTTCCACAACGCCGATCATATAGAACTGTAGAGTGTGATAATAATGGCACCAACTACAACAACAACTGCAGCGGCCATTGTCTTCATCGTTACTCGCTCTCGGTGTGAGAGCATAAGATAGGCGATGAACGCGACGAGCAGTGGACTCGTTTGGACGATTGGAACAACAATTGAGACAGCCGTGCGCTCCAGCGCCATATAATAAGCATAAAGAAAACCTGTATTCACAAGACCCGCTGCGATATACCAGCGACCAGAGGTACGTAGCACTGATCTGGGTGTTGGTAGTCGGTCGACAAACCAGAGGTACCCAAGGAAACCAATACTCGCTGTGGCAACCTTAATTGCCAACCCAACGTAGACGGGAGTTCCCTCTTGGAATCCGAGTTTGACAAAGGTAGGCTCAATACCAAAGAAAAACGCAGATGTTAACGGTAATAGGAGAACTGTTATAGATGATGATTCGCTAATTTCACGCTCACCACTAGTTATCTCGAACGAAATGAGTATTATTCCAGTAGTTATCAACACTATGCCGATCAAATGTTCAAATGTTACTGTCTCCGAGAGTACGAAGATCGCTATGATCGTCGCGTGCAGTGGTTGAGACGATTTAATTGGCTCGGTCCGACTAGCGCCAATTCGCTCAATGCTTAGATAATATAACGACCGCGCAAGAACTGTTCCGGTGATGCCTGCTGCGACGAAGACGAATAATGAGAAGGCTGTCACCTGATAGGTGGGATAGTAGTAGATCGCGGCTGGGACAACCACAAACAGGATATTGCTTGCTAGTACCACAAGCAGTGCATTAACGACGCCGCCTTCATCGGTACCGATACGGATGAACAGGGCTTGCATGGCAAGAAATACCGCTCCCGCCATAGCAAGCCCAATCCCGACGAATGCGGCTACCATTTATCAGTCGAACGCAGGTAGTACCTCTGTTGCGATTGTTTCCATTGTTTCCATTGTCTCCTCAGTATCCATGTCTGGATACGTAAACCGGAAGATCATGTGGTCAAGATCAAGGGTATCCCGATAGGTTTTGATCTCTTCAATGCACTCTTCTGGGGTCCCGACGATTATACGCTCACGGGCAAACTCCTCGAACTTATCAGCCTCGTAGTCCTCAAAGAACTGGTGTCCTCGTCCGGCATATATCTGGTACTTCTCGTCGAGATGATCTTTTGCGTGCTCCATCGCTTTCGTGCGTGTTTCACCAATGACGATATCTCGGAGCAGCGGACGTGACTCCGGTGAACCTTCTAGATGATCGTCATAGAGCGCTTGTTTCTCTTCAAGAACTTCGCGGCTGGCGACAGCGCCTGGTATCCAAGCGTCGGCGCGTTTGGCCGCCTGCTCGAGCAAATAGTCCCCCCAAACGCCGTACCAGATCTCTGGTCGTGGGTCCTGCTGGGGCTGGGGAGCGATCCCGTAATCGTCGACGGAAAAGTGCTTTCCATCGAATGAGATTCGGTCCTGTGTCCAGAGCTTCTTCAGAAGGATTGTCGTCTCAATCGTTCGACCGACTCGATCATCAAGCGAGACACCGAAAGCATCGAACTCAGTTGGGTCGTAGCCAACGCCGAGTCCACAGGTGAACCGTCCCTCGCTAATGACATCGAGCATTGCGACCGCGTTGGCTAGCCAGACCGGATTGTAAAACGGTGCCACGATAATGTTAGAACCGAGTTCAATCTCGGTCGTACGGCTGGCGACCGCTGCAAGGTTGAGCAACGATGTTGGCCACCATTGTTCGTCCGGTGTATAATGTTCAGCAAACCAGACTGAGTCGAAACCGAGTTCCTCAGCAGCCTCGATCTGCTCGAGCGTCGGCGTGAAATCGCTGCCTCCCTCCATTGGACGTAGGCCGAACTTCATTGTTTCTGAGCCTCGAGTGCACCGTGAACAATCAGTTGTTCGCGCAGATCAGTCCGTTCGTCGTCGGCAACGACTGGTTGCGGACCACGGACGTAATCGTCCTCGATGATCCCTTGAAGCTTCAGGCAGTATTTGATCCGCGAGGTCGCTGTGACGATAGGCTGTCTGAATAACAGTTCTTTGACTTCGAGTAACTCTTCTTGGATCGCAAGCGCCTCGTCGTAGCGATGCTGCTGGGCGAGGTCGTACATTTCGACCCATCTTTCAGGAAGTACGTTGGCGACACCGACTAGTGCACCGTCAATGCCGAGCATGAACGACTGAGCAAGGAATCGGTCATTTCCAGAGAGGATGTCTATCTCGCCGCCGTCGTTCTTGAGCGTGTGAACCACGTCGGTGAAGAGACTAACATTGAAGCTAGCCTCTTTGATCCCGATGACGGATTCGAGTTGGGAGATCCGCCCGAGTGTCTCCGGCTCGTACCAGTATGACTCGATGGGCACTTGGAAGAGAACGATAGGTACACCGGCACGTTCATCGAGCTCCTCGAAGAAGCGATAGCGCATCTCCGGCGAGGTGTTCCCCCAAGCGAAGAGTAGAGGTGGAATCACCATTACCGCGTCGACACCTGCCTCCTTGGCACCGATGGCCTTTTCGACTGCTTCGTCGGTCGACCGTGGAGCGATTGTACCGACATACGGTATGTCGTCGTCGATCTCCTCCGTGACGATTTCGAAGACGCGACGCTTCTCCTCGAATGTTAGCACTGGCCCTTCGCCAACGCGTGTACACGAGATGAGACCACCAAGACCTTCAACATCGTTGAAGTACCTGATCAGTTGTCGGAGGCTCTGCTCGTCAATGTCGCCCTCTGATGTGAGCGGCGTCACGTGAGGGACGAAGACGCCGTTGAGTTCGACTTCATTCTCGATGCCGTTCGAATCTGCCGTGTTTGCTGTCATTGTATCGTTGGATTGCGTGTTTCGCGGGAGTTTCTACGTGAACTGTACTCGTCGACGCATGAGTGTCAGGACCGATCTCCACCGAGTGACCGGCGAGGCTGTCAGCTTACATTAGAATCCCTCCATTCGAACGTCCGCCATTCGACCGGCTTCAATACGCCATACTCGATAGTTAACATCACTAAGACGAACACCAGTAAGTACGCGAGTAGCGCGTCGACTCTGCCCTGGGAGTACCAGTAGCGGAACATTGATCCAATCCCCGTCTGGATGCCGAACACCTCTGCCAATGCGACGATCTTCCAGACCATTCCGAGGATGTATCGGAATGTGCCGAAGATATACGGTGAGAGGTGGGGAATGTAGACATCCTTCCAAACTTGGAACGATGAGGCGTCGAATGCCTCTGTCATCTCAAGTAGGCCAGCGTCAACGCTTTTCATCCCCTCCCAGAGATTGACGATCCCGAATGGGGTCGCTGCTACCAGTACAGCGACGATAACCGACATCGTGCTAAACTGGAAGAGGATCATACAAACCAGGATTAGAATGACTGTCGGGGTTGTCATCCAGAACGGGAGCCAGTCCGAGAGAACTGTCTCGACCGTCTCCGAACGCCACATGAGGATGCCAAAGATAACACTGATCGACAGCGCAAGGGTTGTCGCAATTAACACCCGGAGGAACGTCCGCTCCAGATGATAGATGGCCGTGTAGCCGCGTGGGCCAGGCTCGAGTGAGAATTCAACTGCCAGCGAAATCACATGGCCCGGCGCTGGTAGAGTCGCTGGGTTGGCTATCGCCATTGCAGCGAGTTGCCACAGAGCGACGAAGACGCCGATAGGGATCGCTATCTGGGCAATCCACCCCGTGGCCTTTCGCATCATTCCATCTCCTCCATCAACTCCTCCGATTTTCTGTCTGCGCCTCCTTCGAGATGGCCGAAGAACTGGTTCATTAGTTCTGTCTCTATGTCGACCAGTTCTTGCGTCTCGAATTCGCGCGGGCGCTCAACGTCGACGGTTGCCCGATTGAATATCTGTCCATTATTGTCGATGAACAATATTTCATCCGACAGATAGACTGCTTCGGTGATGTTGTGGGTCACGAACAGAACCGTCTTTCCGGTCTCTTCCCAGAGATCAAGAACGTCCCTGCGGAGTTGGCGCGCTGTAAGTTCGTCGAGCGCGCTGAATGGTTCGTCCATCAGCAGAACATCGGGTTCAACTGCGAGCGCACGAGCGATACCGACACGCTGTTGCTGGCCACCTGAAAGTTGGAGAGGATAGCTGTCCTTGTTCTCAAGCAAGCCAACCATCTCCAGACTCTCGTCGATTCTGGTCTCGTGTTCGGCTTCAGGGACACCCTTGGCAGTCAGTGCAAATGCGATGTTTTGCCGTACTGTCCGCCAGTTGAGCAGCCGTGGATCTTGGAAGATATACGCATACGATAATGAGGTTGGATCAACCGACTCCCCGTTGCGGGTTATCGTTCCACTGTCGCGTGGAACAAGACCTGCAAGGATGTTCAACAACGTCGACTTGCCACAGCCAGATGGTCCCATGATGGTCGTGAACGATTCTTCCTCAACGACTAAATCAACGTCTTGCAGGACCTGAAGCTGCCCGCCATCGGGTTGTTCGAATTGCTTCGAGAGATTCTGGATCTTAATCGTCATATGGCTGATTCCTCCAGTGTTTCGGACTCAGTTGCAGGACGCCACTCGAAGAGGCGCTGTTCGTACATTCGGAGCAGGCGCTCAGCACCGAATATCAGTACCATCATTGGGAGTGCCCATGCGATGATCATGTTGGCCTGAAAGGTCTGGTAGTGGTAGTCGACGATAAGACCAACGCCGGAAGTGGTCCCGAAGATTTCTGCGACGAGTGAAATCTTCCAAGAGAGGGAGAACGCGATACGGATTGTTGACAGGAGGTACGGCCGTAGATGGGGGAGATAAACCTCTTGCCACAATTGTGCCGTTGATGCATCGAATGTAGTTGCCATCTCTACAAGTTCGCTGTCGACGTCTTTCGCCCCCTCCCAGACGTTGACAATCACGTAGGGGGTAACGATCATGAAGATCGTGAACGCGGGGACCAGGTACGTCGTCAAGCCAAACCAGAGCACACCCAGGAACGCCCAGATTAGCGCTGGGAACGACATGATGATCATGACTGGCGTCGTGAGGTATTTGTCGAGGAATTCATTCGTACCCATTAGGATACCGACAGTAGTCCCGACAATCATCGCGGCACCGAATCCGAGCAGAATCCGCACGATGGTAATCCCGTAGTTCGGAATTGGATCATATCGACCGCTTCCAGACAGGACCTCGTACACATCAGCCGCTAGTAGCCCGAGTCCTGGGAATTGGTTTGGGTTAAATGCCAGCGAGAGCAGTTGCCAGCCGACTAAAACCAGCCCCAAACCTCCAAGTCGGACGAAGACGGTTCTGTTGTTGATCCGTGGAGCGATCACCTCATGATCGTTTGTCCAATTTGCCATTGTGGATTACAGGGATTCGAGGTCCTCAGTGGTGTAGGCATGCTCATCGACGTTTGGAACAGAGTCAACGCCGCCGTATTCGTTGACGTACTCGATGAGCTGCCACTTGCTGTCGATGTAATCCGTACTCCACTCCTGCTCAAAGACCCGTTTTTGGTTGACTTGGTCAATGACGACCTCAATTTCATCCTCGTCTTGGAGGCCAGCTAATTCGCCATACTCGTTGATCGCTTCCTCAACGTTATCTCGGAAGAGATCAACAGCATCTTTCCAGCCAGCTACAAGGCCACGAGCCTTGTCAGGGTTCGACTCCGCCCACTCGCGCTCACAAACCATGCTCGTTACTGGCGGGGCGTAGCCTGTTTCGTTCTCCCAGACCTCTACTGGGTCAAAGATGGGGCGAACATCTGGACTGGCCAGTCCGCGAATCCCGAAACCGGTGAAATTGACCATAGCATCGATCTCCTCGTCTTCAACAAGTAAATTCCACAATGCTGGCGGATCTGTTGAGACAACCTCTGCTGGGTCATTCTCCATGTCAAAGTCGAGGACACTGCCCCACATTGCTTGGTTGGTGAGGGTGTTCGTTGAACCCCATGGTGGAATGCCGAGTGTCCGTCCTTCAATATCGCTAACGGACTCGATGTCGGAGTCCTGTCGAACGAATGTCTGTGATATTATATTCATATGAGGACCAATGAACACCAAGTCCTCACCATCATTTATGTTCTGGACGGTACTGAGCGTCGGGAAGCTTGTGGACGATGTCTGGTTTGCCGTGAATGAGCGGGTAAACTGACCGAATCCGACAGTGTTCTGAGAAATATTGACATCATGTTCTTCCCAGACGCCATTATCAATCCCATAGTCGTAGACTGGGATGTACAATGCACCTTCGCTCCCATAGATCTGAAGCCCCTGTCCACCATTTCCAGATCCAACGAGCGATGAGCAGCCGCCTAGTATGCCAAGCGACCCTGCTGCACCGACTGCTGCAGTCGTTCGCAGCATGTTACGTCGGCTGTGGTTAATCATACCGTCAGCCGTGTTATCTTGTTTCATCCTTCGCAGTCGCCCATCCCCCATGATAGTACATAAACGTTATCGAATATTACGCAGCTTTCACGAACCAATATTAAGGATTGGGAGGGATTCCCCCTGTATCTCTTGGATTCGAGGGGGTAAGATACGTGGGTAGATACCATAATATTGGACTTTATATATCTTAAGTAGGGGCATAGATAGGTGAAGAAGAGCAAAATCTGGGGACCCGGCATACTGTTAGGGAGAATTATTCGATAGAGCATTTTCTAGTTTCTATATTTACAAATCCGATAAATGTGGACATTATAAGTAGATGGATCTGGCTCGGACTCAAAAACGCGGTAATATCAATAAATTCGAGAAAGGCGAGCCACGGTTTTATTGTACGAGTATCTGAGGGGGGTACTATGAGTTTCTGGCCTAGGTGCAAGTTTAGGCAAAATGCTCTAATATGGCAGGTTCACCATGTTGCGTGGCCAATTCTTGAAGTCGTTCATTCGTACGACAATATTGGACTTTATACTATGAGGTGGGGGAGCCAAGTGGGTCCGGTTGCTATTCCACACGGATTATAGTCAAATAATAAGAATTGATCCTATATTACGGGATCTTATGTATTCGGATGTTGTAGACCGACCATGAGCCCAACGCGAACCTTATCAACCATTGACAAGACAGTGGAGATTATCTATGCTCTCAGGGAACTTGATGGAGCCCGGGTTTCGGAACTTGCTGACCACTTAGAAATGTCGGCGAGCACAGTTCACTCTCACCTCACAACACTAGAGGCCAACGAACTCGTCATCACAGAGGGAGACATGTATCACCTTGGTATGCGCTTCCTCCAACTAGGTAAATACGCCCAACGGCGACGAGAAGGATACGTTCTTGCTGACGAATATACAGAGAAACTCGTTGAA
This sequence comes from Natrinema sp. LN54, assembly GCF_052439245.1. Lineage (NCBI taxonomy): Archaea > Methanobacteriati > Methanobacteriota > Halobacteria > Halobacteriales > Natrialbaceae > Natrinema > Natrinema sp. LN54. The sequence continues at coordinate 99,361 of NZ_JBQVRP010000008.1, read as the reverse complement.
GAAACTGGATATCGAGCTATCTTCTTTGTGGAAGAACATGGTCAAGGTGTGTTCATTCATATGTACTCGGGTGATCACCCACCTTGGATGCATACAGATGCGGGCCAGCGAGCGCCCTTACATCCATTAGCTGCAGGAAAAGCGATTCTCGCGTTCTACCCGGAATCAACGGTGCTTGATATCCTTCATGAACAGGGAATGCCACGGAAAACCGAAAACACAATTACTTCCACGAACGCATTCCTTGAGGAATTAGAGGAGGTTCGTCAATCAGGAGTCGCATTTAATGACTGCGAGAACATTGAGGGTATCCGAGCAATCGGTGTTCCGGCGAGAGCTCCTAGCGGTGAGATCATCGGCTCGTTCAGTATCTCTGGGCCGAAGAACAGTATGCCCGACGAGCAATTCCGTAGGGAATTGCCGAAAACACTGAAGAGCATCGTTAACGAGTACGAAGTGGAATTGACGCTGTAAGTGCGTCTATTCTCAACCGACAAACCTTCAGCCGGTGCAGGCTGAGATGCGTAGTTCGATTCTCGCACCCGGACTCGCCCTCGGAGCTACACTATTTGCACACGAACTGCCAGTGTCTCAGAAATCCTTACTAACTGCGGAGAATTTGACCATGGAATGTGGATGCCTTCCCTCCAATATTTTCTTTGTAGGAATAGTCGGCAAACACAAATGGCTGGCGATGAACAGGACGAGTATCGATAGGAAATGAAAGGTGTCGGACATGGTGGTGGCGGTAATACAACTGTTGTTGGATTCCAATGCATGGATTGCGGAAGGGCGAAGATTGAGGAGTTTAGCTCTAGCACAAGTGGAGTAATCTACGACGGATACGCTGAATTATCCAAGTAGCCCGACTCTGACGGCTGAAGCTACTGCCTACAGAATACCATCTGGCATATTTTTCGCCTCGGTCTACAACAAGTCTACCGATCAACAAGCATCTGTAGTTACCGAATCACCCAATTCATACTCACTCAGATATCTGAATAAAGAAACCGCGCTACCAACTACTGGTTGCAAGCGTCCCTCTGGTTGCTGTATCTGGCTCAGGTATCAATCTCGAGTAACTCGTCTCGACGACTGCGAAGCGTGTTCGGTGATGTGCCTGCGATATCGGCGATTCGCTGTTGCGAGAGACACAAGCCGACTCGCTGGGCCGCGAGATAGAGACAGCCCGCTGCGACGCCACTCGGCCGGCAGCCGATCGTCAGTCCCCGTTCGCGTGCCTGCTGTGCGAGCTCGAGTGCTCGTCGACGCACGTGGTCTGGAACCTCGAGTTCTGTCGCAAGCCTCGGAATCCGATCCGTTGCTGCAATCGGCTGTGTCGGTAACTCGAGTTCGACGTTCATTGCGTTGTAGGCGGTGGTGAGTCTCTGCTGATCACAGCGTGCACAGGCTGTGACTTCGGCCCGTGATCGTCCGAGTCCGTTACACCGAGACGTGGCGTAGACACTGGCTGCGGCTACCGCCTCGAGCGATCGTCCGCGACAGAGCTGTTCGGACTGTGCCGTTCGGAACAGCGAACACGCCTGATTCCGGATACTCTGTGCGAGGCCGAGACTCGCGACGATCCGCCGAATTTCACTGAGACCGTAGGCGAGGTTCCGTTCGGCTTTCGACTGCCACCGAGCACGGGACTGTTCGCGACGTAGTCGGTTCAGTTGTCGGCGCTTCCTACTCGAGAGGGTGTTTCCATTTCCGTCTCGCTTGTATCCAATCTCAGTGGAGAGGCCTCGATCGTGACGTGTCGGTGTCAGCGGGGCGCCAGTCCGTCTCTTGGATCCCTGCTCGTCATATCGACCCCAGTCTGGTCCTCGGTCGAGTTGGGTCTCCTCAAGGATACGTCCACAGTCCTCACAGATCGTCTCGCAATTAGTTGTTCGAACGCTGCCGCCACAGTCCGGGCAGTCAGTTGCAGTCGTCTGGACGTCTTCCTTGAATGCAGTCGTATAGATGTCTCTCGTTGCCATCGATAACTCCGAAGGGGACATCTGATCAGCCCCTTCACCGCTTCTGGGGCGATAAATACCACTAGTTAATTCCAGAGTCCAGGAAGGGTCCGCGGTATCGACAGGTGGCTTCAACTCCAACAATCCTGCTGAAACTCGAACCGGGCTAAAACGAAAGGGGGAGTAGGGAGTGGCCTCCGGAAGTGGGGGAGGGTACGGAGGCACATGGTTGCTTTCCGATATTGCTATTAGTTGTTTTGCATGATATCAATTGGCCAGTAGGGTTATTTTATCACAACCTCGAGTCTTAGGTGGCGAGGAATGGATTCGGTCGTTGTCCGACAGAATCTGTTCGGCCCGAGACATCCGGACCCTCGCCGCACTGAGATTGTCCCACCGTGATGCCAACAGCCATATTGTCAATCATTCGATCTCAAACTCACCCAATTGACACACCACTTGAGGGATGGGGCTCTAACGCCGGTCTCTGGCTGGCGTTTTTCGAGACACCGGATCTCTTCGTGCAACACTTACTCAGATCCAGCAGCTAGTACTGAGAGGAAACTTTCACTCCATCTCGGCGACTGATTCGGTACTGATCTCGAATGTCACCGCTTGTGTTGACAGCGTCTTAGCGATCCCCCAGCGCTGCTCGAGGCCACCATCAGTATATTATCCAGGTACCATCTTCTGCCTATTGGGCAATCCCCTTAGGGAGTGTACCTAACGGTACAAGTTCAAAAAAACCGCGGCGGTTGTTCGGCTGGCAGTTCCAGTTGATCCAGATGAAACGTTCCCTTGCGGTGCGCGCGAAAATTTTAGCGGGCCTCCTGTCCAGGATGGAGCGCACGCTTGTGGGTGGCAAGGGCTTCGGTCGCATCTTCATGCTCGAGGGCGACAGGGACCTCGTCGCCACAGATCTCGCACGCGATGTAGACTCAGCACGACATACTCAATTTCCTATCTGTGACCTATTAGGTTGTTTTCTGCATAACGGTGGGTGACTATTTAGGTAGCCACTATTATTCTCGCAGCTCCTCTAATTCCCACTAATATGCCTCGCTGCTAATTCTTCCTGATTGCCGCATTTTGAACACTGATGGTAGATTCGTTCTCCGATCTGTGGATTAGTTGATGGGGGTTCTCGAAATCCACATTCACTGCAAGTTACTATGTTAGTTTTGACAGATGCGTTTTCCGGCACATCTGAAACAGAGGATTTCGTATTCTTGTGTGGGAGTACCTCCTTAACCTCAAACCACTCTTCCTCCTTCCAAAGAGGATCTCCTTCGAAGTGATAGTCACAATTAGTCACAAGGGCATCGCCTTTTCCGATATGTTGTTCACAGACACATCTGTATTGCCGGACCTTTGAAACCCAGAATGTGGAATCGTCGTATCGGTCAACTCTATTTGGATTTGCTACTTCATCATTACATACAGCACAATCAAGAACTGCATGGGTCTCTTCTCCAACATATTCATTTTCAACCTTCCACTGCTTTGGGTCTATAATCACATACTTTCCACCCTCATTATCATCTTCTTTAGAACTTTTTGGACCCATTTGAAACCGATTCGCAGTCAGATCTTTGTTCTGATCGCCATTGGTCATAACATTCTAAACAGTATTGAATGAGATAGATTAATTTATTGCTATTTCATCTACAGGTCTGGCAACAACCTTCTACAGTGTCGGACTCTCCTGTCGTCTCCGACAGATTCAGGAATCCGATATCACTATCGCATGTCGGCAGTAACATAAACAGATACTATGACACGAACAAGGACAGCAGTGATGATAACCCCCAGAACTGCACCTATTACTCCAATTACTCCCCGGAAGGCGATGAGAAAGGGGAATATGTGTATCTCAGAACTAAAAGACATCTCTGCCCCGCTCCGAGTTCCAGCAGCCAGTATGAAGCCGATCCATCCCAGAATGGCGAGGAAAAGGGTACGCCAGCCGACCTTCCGTAGTTCCGTGACAATCCGATAATCACTGACTTCCGAATCGACATCCACACTCCACCCATCATTTGGTTTTTCCTCTAAATAGGTGTATAGAAGCCCCAGTAGCACAACCCCGGAGGTTACTCCATATTGAACTACCGATAGAGTGGGTTCGTTCGGGAGAACTATCCGGTGTATCACCATAACTAACGAAAAGAAGAATATTGGAAGTACCAACATTAGCTGCTTAAGTCGCTTATCAATGGAACCTGGATCAACATACGTAAAGTCAGTTATCATTTTAATCATGTATGGTGCTAAGGCTCCAGCCAGCACTACTGTGGTTGTGTTAAATATACCGGCTACTGGATTTCCCCAGACAGCCTCCGGCCGTTCAACTGGTAAAAACCCTGCTGTGAGAAGCCCAGCGAAAGATGCTGATAATAGAATGAACTTAAGACGAGTGTTTACTATCCACTCTGGAACTGGACGAATTGAATGATGACCCTCTTCTATATTCAGCAGAACTTGCGATAGGACACTTCCCATACCGATAACCGCAAGGCATGCACCGATGGCAAAAACCTGCATGTGAGTTTGTGCGACTTCAGCAACTAGCAGAGCTGCAGGGATAGATATGAAAACAGCCACAATAAAGCCTACTGCTACGAAAATAGGAATTCTTTTTATATTCTTGTATGCCTGTATAGCCCCTGCGATATTTCTCCGAAAAGAGTCGTCTGTATTACCCGTCTCTTTTCCGGACATTGTGTGCATATTACCACCGAAATCACATATATATTTGGACAGTGTGAAGTTGGCGATCGTACAAGAGGGCCACCAATGACCGGACAAACCCAACTGAAGTAGTTTAAGTGCTGACGCCAATACTATGTCCGATTCTTCATCCAAAGTCAGACAGGCGATCGTGAGATTGTAGTCGGTGTAGAGCAAGCCGATAATGGATCGACGACCAATTTATCTGGGAGATAGCAGGAACTGCGTGCTAAGTATAGAAGGTATATTCCGTATGACGACTTTGCTTGTCCGACATTCCAGTGTCTCTCCTATGGACACCATCTATACCTCTATAGTAGATTTTGTATATTTCGTCGCTCTAGGACTCCGTAATTCGAGATGGATCTCAGAAATTTTCCGTGAGGAACTCCTCGGCGTGAAGGGGTGCCTCAGGATAGATCCCTATCTTGAAGGTATCAATTTTGTACATAGTGAAGCGGGGGCCGTATTCCCGCTTCATCTCAAGAATACTATTAGATTCTTCTAAGGAATCACTGAATTCTATGTCTTCAATTGCACCCAGTTGGTTCTCCTTGAATGATTCAAATGTGGTCTCAATATCATTATCAATTGGTCCCATAACGAGAGCCTCTTGTTCGTTGGGCTCTCCTTTTTTAACTCGTTCGTCAGTGGCGTCAACAAGGTCAAACCCGATGACCCTATCATTTTCATCCAGTTCACAGACAATCGCACCTTCAACAAAATCGATTTGTGCTGATTTAATGACTGAGAGATTATCACCGGATGGAGTGTCCGAATTAAGGATACTCACAGTCACACGGTTGGCTATTTCGTCCTCAGTTGACTTGAACAGTTTATCGAGGCACTCTTCGGCCATCTCAGATGTTATCTCCTGTCCACGATACGACTCCAAGACATCATATGCGGAATCTGGAATGTATGCCGGTGTGTAGATCTCTGTATCGGCTGCTAATCCTAGCCGCCAGATAAATTTCATCAACCCTCTATCATCAGGTTCTGGTACCGGCGGTGATTCAATAGGCACATCCAATTTCTGGGTGCGCTCCTCGTCAACTCCGGTATGTCGGAGCGTGACTGATGTGTACGGAGACTCATCTTGCAATTTCACCATTTCACGGTACTGCCACAGAGGTAGGCTCAATAAATGCCAGTTAAAATTGAAATTTGCACGAGATCCAATTAATCGGTCGGGGTCGTTGCTGAATTCGGCTTCAATTTGGATGGGGTTTTCGTACGATAGGTCGGAATCGCCATTCGTCTCGATTACTAGCGAGTCTCCTTCCTTCTCCAGAGCGGCGGTGAATTCATTTTGTGAAAGTTCTGATAATACCGGTAGTGGCTCATCGATCATCTTCTGCGGCACCCATATCGCCCCGTCAGGGTTCTCTACAGATTGAAATTGAAAAGCTCCCCCGTCGTTATCGGTCTCGTGGATCCCGTAGAAATTGATGTCTACGGTCTGTTCTCGTCGCTCTTGGGCGGTCAGATCTTCGGCTTCTCGTTTGGTCTGCGCGACATCGTAGAGTTGAGTATACAGGGAATGTATCTCGTTTGCGCGGTGTGCTGATGCTTCCTGGAGAATGCGAGCAGGAACGGTGAACGTGTAGCGTTTTCCCTGCCGAATTTCACCTGACGTTTTGCACAGGAACGTAACAAACGGCTCATCGCTATCCACGTTAACCCTTTCACCGAATCCCTCAAATGAGGCATCCAAAGACAAAGTGGGCATAACCCGGTTACCATGCTTAACAGCATTATACGGTTCGTCAAATCGGAGAAAGAATTCCGCGATCCGAGTCATTTTCTGTTTGACCCGTTGAATAGAGTGTTCCACCGCTTTATCGGTACGTTTCGTAAGGAGCTTCTCGTCTCCATCGTACAGTTCGCTGAGTGGTACATCCTTCATCTTTGTCAGGGTTTTATCGTATCCGAATTGTTTGGCAATCCACGTGTTGAACGAAATATCTTTGCTGGAGTGTTGAGCAACGATCTCGTCGTAGTTCTCCCTACTCAACATCTTGAACAGGGATTTCGTTTGGTGGGTGTCGGTTCGTGTGAGAGCATCTACAAAGTCTGTTTCGTCGTCAAGCTTGCTGTAGAGGTAGATACCGAACTCCTCAGCGTATTGCATCGTGTCTCGGAAAACGGATACATAGGCGTAGACACCCGCTTGTTTCCGCATGAGTTCATCGTCAATAGCGTTAAGTCCCGTTTCGAGGCTAGCAATGGACTTCTGGATATGGGCGTATCCTAACTCGGGCGAATGGAGATCCTCGAAGTATCTATCGGCGTCTAATTCTCCCTGTTTTCCCCCAAACTCAGACCACCGGAATTCATTGTTCATACTACTTCAAATTGTTCGCTGACGATAGTAATTATCTGAGGAGTCAATAGGCACATATACTTACCACGAGTGCTGTGTCCGAGAACTTCCCCAATGTCGGACTCTCCTGTCTTCTGTGATAGGTTAAGCACTATCCAAACACCGCAGACGAGAATCGTCGAAACAAGGGCTTCTTCAATTTGCGATAGTACCTGATATCAGCCATTTTCCGGCCTCTTCGAAGTACTTCAACTCGGTATCGAAAACTTCGGCCGGTGAAGTGATACGTAGCTTCTGCTGGTCGCTCGTTCTCAAGTTTCTCGCCCGTAGCTTTCTTGACCCAGTTGGGGACATGATCAAATTGCCATCTTTTTTGAGCCCTCGAGAGTCCAATTGGTTCCCAGAAGCCCAGCTTCATACGCAGCCAACAAATCCAGTTTTTGTGATCAGGCATGCTCTGATTCCATCTTATAGTTATGCTATAAAAGTCTCACGGGCAAGTACGTCAGTATCGTGTCCGACAATTCCTCCAATGTCGGACTCTCCCCTAAGAATCGGACACAGTGTCCGCGAGAAGTACACTAACTCTCTTCCGACGAGTCTTCTTCAGGTTCCTCAAGAGGGAGATCGCGCTTATGGACGACTGCAAGTTTCGAATCAGTGTCATGGGCTACTTGTATTCGATTGAGGATCCTGCGTGCTGTGTCAAGTTCATCTGGTTCTTCGAAATCGTCGTCCTCAGAATCTGCTCGTGCCTCGCAGTGACTGATATAGAAATCGAATCGGTAGTCGGTGCCGACAGTTGTCCAGACAACGTCTTCTGAGCCGGTAAGCTGTTCTTGCCACAATTCGAGGATTTTGTGGATTTCGCCGCGTCGTTCCTCAGGAGATGGAAGCCCGTCGCCGATGTCTCCGAGCGTGTCTTCGAGAATGTCTTCGATGTCTTCTCGGTTTAGAAGAGGAGCGTTATCCCAGCTGTCTGGTGCTTCACTTTCCTTCTTCAGGAGACGATCGAGGTCAGTGAGCTCTTCGTGGTGAACGACAATTGGGTATCCCGGTCCGTACGTATGGCGTGGAAACCGTTCTTCGCGCTGTGGCTGTACATCTTCAATACTGCTTTCGTGCGTGGGAAGTAGATCACGAATCCAACCCATTATCGAAGCCGACGTATCTATTTCATATTAACCTTCTGTGATTATTGGCAATTGCAATATGAATACATTCGGTAGATTGACCGACTACTGTTCGGTGGGTCCTGTCTCATGGAGAACTGAAGGATTTTTGGAGTCTATCTTTCTTCATATCGTGTATCCCAGTAATATCTGATGAGTCAGTCCCCTCCTCGATCTTGAACCTTTCTCCACTTTGAAGATTGAATAGCTTGACCCCTCCTGACGCAACATGAAGCTGCTTGATCATCCCTCTGAAATATCTCAAGGTGCCATGCCCTCTCCCAAAATAAAATTTGATGGGGCCATTCTCAAAGGCAATATAACGAATCACACTGGAGGTTTCGTCGACTTCTATCGAGAAGTTGTTCCTGTTAGACTGAATGCGTAAATTTTGCCAGGATCCCGATTCAACTCTGGGCAAAACCACGTTTTGCATACCATCGCTATGCCTGTAGACAGCTTGAATTTCTGAATTCTCGTCTGAGGTGCTGGTCAACCTCAATATGCTATCTCCGTCACTATCTACAATATCAAGAAGATCGTATATTTCGTTATTTTGTTGAATCCAAATGTCGGATTCAATCATCACGCCCTTCTTGGACATATCTAACTCATCAATACAAATCCAGTCATCAACTCCATCAAACCCCACTGCGTATTCGACAGTAAGAAACCTCCAAAGGACCTTTCGCAATTCTGTTAGCAGACTTCCTAATCCTATTTCGAAAAGTGAGTCCATGAGGTCCCAAATAACAGATGGATCTACAGAAGGATCAACAAATTGTAGTCCATCAGTCCTATTATCAGTCGACATGTTCTATAGTCATTGTTCTTGCTTGAAATATCTGGCCTAAGGTTTGATCATCGATTGTGACGTAGATCACGGGAGTGTCGGACAGCGGTTGTAGAGTAGCGTTCAATCCGGGTAGAGTAAACCAGAATGTAGGGTTAGTCCGACGGGTAACGTGGTTCAAGCCTATTTTCGATTGCTCTCTCAATCCGTCTCCGTTTTGCTCTCCCTCCCTCGACTTTCATCCATTTCAATTCTGTATTCCCCCACATCTCTCCATCTTGTACTTCCATATCTAGCTCAGAATCGTTCTCAATTCGCCGACGCAGATCTCCCTCATTAGGTCCGAGGTGATGGTCAGTAATCCGCTGAAAGAGGTTCGCTGTTTCCCCAACGTAAAGGGTTTCACTAGTCTCGACGTTAAATAGTGCGTAGACGGCTGGGATTTTAGTAGACTGTTTCTCCTCTTGATCATACGCGTCCAAGGCCTCTCGCACACCAGGAACTACATCCTCTAAACCCATAATTAGAGAAAATCAGAATATGTGTTAAATGTATGCTCTGTATTGAGCGGTAGTGGTTGTCCGATTCTTGGGGGAGTGTCGGACTCTTCTGTCTGCTACGAGTGATTTGAGAATCGAGTGACTCTATGAAATAACCGCTAGGAATACTACTAACTGACACCCCATAGTCCAGTTATCAATTGTTGAAACGATCGAAAGGACTAGATAGGATGAACTGGAAGACAGAGATATGGCAACTACGCAAAAACACCGGCTATTCGAGAAGGTCCCGAGCGTTCGCGAGTACGAGGATCAATCGGATGCAGAACTAGATGATGCCTTAGTCAACGCAATTGAGAAGGCAGAGAATGCGGACAATGATTACCTGGCGACTGTTCTCGAGAACGAACTGGGATCACACTACTATTCGAATAAGAAGTGACTTCGATACCTGTCACTGATATGTCTTGTTGATCGGCAGAACTTTCTTTCCGCAGTCGTATCTGCTTTCTATGGTGTCCGAAGAAGAAAAAGAGCAGGTCAAATCGATTCTACTGGATCATGAGGGCGAAGACAACAAGATCACTGCACGAGAAATTGATGAAGAAGTTGGTCTGGACTCAGTAGGCTCGTTTCCAAACACTCGAGCGGCAATTCGAGAACTGCTTTTCGAGGATCAAATACCAGTTATCGGAACCACGCAGGGTTATTACGTAGCAGAGTCGCAAGATCAGGTTGACGAGTACATAGAGGGTCTCGAGGGCCGAATCATGGAGATCACGGAACGGAAGTTTGCGATCACTCGCGCAGCGGAGAACTGGGAACCAGAACTCCCGGAGTCTGACTCGGATCTTCTCTGATAGATACAGAGATCAAATTCATCATTATTATAATATCTGAGTGCCATTTCCAATTATGCCAGAGGACCATATAACTGGATTCCGTGATGCAACGGTAGTCTTCAAAGAAGGTGGGAGTATTGAGAACGCTGCTGTTCGAATTTACCCAAACTGGGTCCGGGTCATCGATGGTGATTCGCTCACCTACCACCCTCGAGAAGAGGTTGACTCAGTCATTGAGAATTAGCGCCTGATCTGGTTGTGGAAGCGAGCGTTGACTTTTTTCACACGCATGATGGCGGTGTCCGGGAATCTTCCCCAAAGTTGGACGGAATCCGCCTTGATCAAGGCCTTAACCCCACCGAAAAGACTAGTACTCTGTCGAGAATCAACCGAGATACGAGCATTCCGGACACGATGAATCTGCAATAACACAAGAACCGCGAGGACATGAAGGTCTGGCTCAGCCAGGATGAGGTCGAGCAACTCTTCGAGGCCGCCAACGATACTCAGCAACGAATCGCGTCCGCACTCGGCGCCCGCTGCGGGCTCCGATCGCATGAGGTCCTCGATGTCTCCCCTGAGGATGTCGTCGACACCAACGCTGGAACGATGCTCCGTGTCTGGTACGGGAAAGGGGACCAGTTCCGCGAGACACCCGTCCCGTGAAATCTCGCGACGACTATCCAGACCGTCAACGACGTTCGCGATGCATCCTCAAGTGCGTCGCTCGTCGAGATCACGTCGACACGCTCGCTGCGGCGCTGGGTTCGATCGGCCGCCCATGAGCACCAAGAGGAGACCGGCGACGAGAGCTGGGACCATCTCGGCTTCCACGGCTCTGTCGGACCTGGGCGACTTCGCTCGCCTCGGAGGACATCAACCCAATCCTCGTCTGTGACTGGGGTGTATGGGACGATCTCGAGACCTTCCTTGAGCCCTATCGCGGGAGATATTTAGCCCGGAGGCTCAACAGCGGGAACGAGGGAAGGTGAGCTGGCTATGAACAACAACGAAGACGAAACGCACTCGAGAGTGCCCATCTCCTGACTGTAATACTGAGCTGTCCGTCGGCGAACTCGCACGTCAATGAGGATCATTCCGGCGAGTATCGTCCCGACGACTGGCCTGATACCGAAGCCGGACACAACGCTCGCGTCGACGAGGTTCTGGAGGATGACGACGATGACGAGTGAGGAATCTCGGAAGAAGATGCATCAGGCTGCGTGAATCTTCTACGGCTAGTTTAAGCTAAAGCGTCTCGTGTAGACCTTGAGCCATTCATGCAGCTCGAGGATTACAAAACACGTTCTGGAAAGAAGGTCTGGCTAACTAAACCTGAGATCGATCTCTTACTCGAAAACGCCGGCGGAAAGAACAAACGAATAGCGATGGGGCTGGGTCTCCGGAGTGGACTCCGAACACAAGAAATTATTGAGGTTGAACCACCTCACGTGGTCCACTCGCTTTCGGGTTACAAAGTCCGTGTTTGGGAGGGAAAGGATGCCAAATATCGTGAGCCACCGACATCGCCTGAACTCTACGATGAAATAATAGACTACACAGAGTGGCGAACCCCATCAAAGGACACTCCACTGGTCGATGTTCGAACTCGTTCCATCCGGCGTTGGGTCACTCGAGCGGCAGAACGTTGTTACGAACAAACTGGAGATTGTGGCTGGAAGTATGTCACACCGCACGATTTTCGCCGAACGTGGGCTATGCTTCTCCTTGAATCGGGCGTCGAAATGGGAATGGTGATGGAATGGGGAGGCTGGGAAAGCTGGTCGTCGTTTCGAGAGCATTACCTCGGTCGATACAGTCCCTCGATCCAACGCCGAGAAGTGAAAAAGGTCGATTGGCTATCCGATGGAACCGAACCTGAAGTCGAAGCCCCAGCAGTTCCAGAGAGTCCATATGATGAAGCAGATAGGATGGCGAGATTCCAGTCAAAGTTACCATGGCAAGATGGACCGAGTGACAGTGCGAATCCATTGAAATAGTCTCGATCAGTTGCCCGGACGAATTGGCCGTTTTGAGTTTCCTCTTTTGTACTGAAATCGGCAACCACTCTGCAGGCTCCGGTTCGACTATCGAACGAATCGACCTTTCAGGCGTGAGGCGGTCGAATTCGGCAGTTTCAAAACCGGCGATACTGACAACCAGTTTGGATTTTAGCAAGAGATACGGAATGGTTCTCCAGCAGATGGCCATCACCGATCCTGGCCAAGCTGAGAGAAAGAGAACGTATGATACAGTCGGTGCTTTTGAAAAGAACGTCCTGCTGGTCTAATCTTGCGGAACTGTCTGAGCCGGTTGCTCTGTAGCAGGTGCGGGAGGCTCATGTGTGCCGAAGTCTGGGTGTGTCTCCTCCATCCAGACATACACGACTGCTCCGGAGACGAACATCAGGAGTGCAGTCATGTAGAATGCGGCCTCTGCGTTGACGAACTCCATCGAGAGCCCGATCAGGATGGCTCCGACGGCATAGCCGGAGTCACGCCACATTCGGTAGACTCCCATCCCTGCAGACCGCCACGTCGGGTGGGCGGCGTCGCTTGGCACAGTCATCAGGTTCGGATACAGTAACGCCATGCCAAGACCAGAGATACCGGCCAGGACTGCCCACGCGAGGTACCCCTCGACGAGTACCATTCCAAGGACGCCGGCACCTGCGAGGAACATCCCCCAGATGACAGGCGGCCGGCGACCAATACGGTCAGCAAGTCCACCGGTCGCAATCTGGAGGAAGTACATCGCGCTGTGGACACCGACGACGACACCGACAGCCGCAATACCAAGACCCTGGCTTACCAGATACAGCGGGACGGCAATCCAGAACAGCGTATCCACGAAGTTCTCGATGTGGCCGGCCTGCGCGGCTGCGAACAGCGTCCTGTCACCGTAGGTCGCTCGCTTCACTACCTCGTTGAACGGCAGATTCGCGTCGTGGTGGTCGTCGTCTCCCTCAGCTTGGGCGTACTGGACGGTTTCCTTGATCAGGAAGATGGAGATGAGGAACGCCAGCACGACGACGATGGCGAGGAAGTAGAACGGCTCCGGCCGGAGGCTCCACTGACCGGCAATAACACCTGTAATCCATGCCCCGACGGCAACGCCAGTGTAGCCGAACGACTCGTCGATGCCGACCGCAAGGCCACGCTGGTCGGGTCCTGCGAGGTCGATCTTCGCGTTGATCGCCATACTCCACGTCAACGCTTGGTTGATACCCAACAGGATGTTCCCGACGGTGATCCAGCCCCAGCTCGGAGCAAAGATCAAGATGATCGGTAGGGGTAGTGCCGTTGCCCACCCAGCGACGAGTACTGGCTTGCGGCCGTACTCCTCACCCCATTTGCCAGCGTAGAGATTGAGGATCGACTTCACGATCCCGAACGAGACGACGAACGAACCGATAACCAAGAACGACTTGACGCCGAGGACCTCCTCTCCCAGAACGGGGACGACGGTCCGTTCGGATCCGATGGTCAGGCCGGTGGCGAACACCAGCAGAACGTGTAATGAGAACTGTCCGAGGTGCTCGCGGATTCCTTGTTTGATTTCAGTTCCCGTACTCATGGATTCATTCAGCAGCGCAGTTGTTGGGACCCAGTTCCAGCTCGGCCAGTTCCTCGGCAGGGACCGATTCCTGTCCGACGTTCGTCCGCTTGACGCGCTCGAAGTTCGGCGGGTGATCCGGGATGTCAGCTGCGAGTTCGCGGACGAACTCCTCTCGGTCGCGGCCAAGGTCGTCGTTCCGGTCTTTGACTTCCGCAAGGGTCGCGGTCACAGGCGGTTCAGGCGACCCAGGATCGTGTGCTGGCAAGACAACTGCATCGTCCGATCTGTCCATCAGCCGCTGGAGGCTTTCGTAGAGCGTCGCAGCGTTCCCTTCGACGTCAGAGTCTTCGATTCCAGCTTCAACACCGAGTTCGACACGTCCCACGCTCTCATGGAAGAGCGTATCGCCCGTGATCAGCGCAGCGCCGTCGATATCGAACGAGACACTCCCTTCGCTGTGTCCCGGTGTGTGGATGACCTCGATATCGAGACTTCCGACCGTCACGCTCTGTCCATCCTCAACCGGCGTTGCGTCGATGGCGAGCGCGTCTTTCGGGTGGAGGTAGTAGGGAACGCCGTGTCGGTCGGCGAGTTCTGCAGCACCCGAGACGTGGTCAGCGTGGGAGTGCGTGTCGAAGACGCCGACGAGTTCGGCGTCGTATTCATCGAGAATCGCCTCGTACTCAGCGAGGTAATGTGATGGATCGAAGACCGCGGCTTCACCACCCGAGATGAGGACGTGTGAGAGGCAACCCTTCCCCGGCCGTGCAACCTGAATGAGCGTGCCATCGAGGTCAGCTGGTACTTCTGCGTGTCGGTGGACACGGCTCCAACCGTTCATTCCGTCCGTGAGCGTCACCGCGTCGTAGTCCAGCTCTTGGAGCACTTCCGTCGCGGTCTCCGAGACGACACCGGCAGCACAGACAGTGACGATCTGTTCGTTACGGGGGAGATCTGAGAGGGCTTCCTTGGCTTGTTCAGGGTCTTCGGTCAAGTCGTCGTAGACATCGACGTTGATACTACCCGGGATGTGCCACTCTTCGAAATCCTCTTCGTGGCGAATATCGAGGACGAGCGTGTCCTCGTCGCCACTTTGCAACTGTTCGCTGAGTTGCTCCGGCGGTATCTCTTGCATCGGTATTCCTGAATAGCAGGTATATTCGCATATAGGCGCTGCCGGACATGACCGGTACTGTTAATTTTGACCAGTTCAAAGTTATCCGTATGAGTCTGTACGAGGCCTCGATCCGCGTCAAACACGAGTGTCCATACCGGGAGATTTCGGAACGTCACCCGGACTTGACCATCCGTGAGTGGCCGCTGAGCGACTGCCAAGTGCTGGAAATCACATCAGAGGCGACACCGACGGACGAGTTGCTTGACGACATTAACCAACTCGGGACCATTCTGCACGAATCGAAGGACGACGACGGGTATCACGTCGTCACGCAGTCCTGCCTTTGTTCGCTTGAACAGTCGATTATCGACCGCTTCGAGGAACACAATTGTCTGTATCAGTCGCCGACGATCTACCGCCAGGGCTGGGAGCACTACACGGTGGTCGCGTTCGACGATGAGGACATTCGAGAACTGCTCGGTGATCTGCGATCCGACAGAGAGATCGAACTGCTCTCGAAAACCTCGATTTCGGAGAAACAGATTCCCCACAGTATGCTGGCTCCGGCGAATCAACTGTTCGAAGACATCACTGATCGGCAGTTAGCAGCGCTCCAATTAGCACTGGAAAGTGGGTACTACGAGCAACCACGGAAGACCTCGCTTCGAGACCTGGCCGATCAGACGGCCGTCGCTCGTTCGACGTACGAAGAACACCTCCGAAAGGCCGAGAACAAACTCCTCACGAACGCGGGACAGTTCTTGCGCCTGGTCACCGCGACATCGACGGCTGACCCGCTGCAGGTTGAAAAGACACGACAGGCGGAACAGGCTGCTGACTAGACTGTCAGCGATTCAGCAGGGGAGGGTTACCCAATCATCAGCATCCTCTCAGCGTCTTTGACGACTCGCAAGCAATCTTCCATAGTCGCCCGAGGTCTGATCCCGTCCACTTCGAGATTGCAGGAACCGAGACACGTTCCATATGCAGAGAGTTCACCCCGCCCGGGCTTGTTGGCCTGGCTTTGTTGAAATCCACAGCCTGCGATAGGTTCCAACGCTGGTGCTGAACACAGGGCACGAATCTCTCGATTACTTTTGACTCTGCTCCCACGCATTCAAACCGCCATCAAGGGCACTCGCGTTCATTCCTTGGTCTTGGAGCTTCCGGGCAGTTTCGGTTGAGGCGACCCCCGCATCACATACCATAACGAGTTTCTTGTCGGCCGGGAGGTCGTCCAACTCTGCCAACGCCTCCTCAACATTCCCTGAAAGGAGCGCTTCTCGAATAGGGTGGTTCTCGCTATTCTCGATATGGTTTTCCTCGTAGTCCTCTTCTGACCGAATATCGACTACACAGATGTCCTCACCATTCTCCAACTTCGTTCGAAGCGTTTCGGGGTCAATAGTAGTCATCTACATCACTTCTCTTATCGAGAACCAAGAGGACGGTGATTTCGGCAACGAGGGAATGATGTTGTGTCCTCTGTATTCAGAGAGAGGTTTCACAGAGCCGTTAGTCTCTAAAATGATTCTGAAGTGCAGACAGAAGCTTCGAGAGTTGATGACTTGTGTCCCGGTGGGGATTCTCCAATAGGAGGAACTGCGACCACTAATTATGGTGGAGGGCCGTTTCAGTTCTAAATTGAAGAGGTCATGAACTGATGTTGCGTCCCGAGGCCTACTACACATGATATACTTGGACCATGCCGCGACAACGAAACCCCACGAGGAGGTTACCAGATCGATGCAGCCGTATCTCGAAGACCACTACCGCAACCCATCGGCGGTCTATGCGACCGCCGAGGCTGACGCGGTCCGCAACGCACGAACAGCAGTCGCCGATCTCCTCGGTACGAGTGCTCGGAACATCGTGTTCACGGGCGGAGGGAGCGAAGCAGACAACCTCGCGCTCAAAGGTGCCGTCGATGCGGCTGACGGGCAACACGTCGTCACCACGACTATCGAACACTCAGCGGTGATTGAGACGGCCAACTGGCTGGAAGACCACGGTATCGACGTAACACGGGTGACTCCCGGGCGAGACGGCCGTGTCGATTCAGCGGACGTCGCAGATGCGATTCAACCGGACACAGCCATCGTCTCCGTTATGCACGCCAACAACGAAACCGGGGTCATCCAGCCGCTGGAAACTATCGGCGAAATCACCGACGAGCACGATGTCCTGTTCCATTCGGACACGGTCCAGTCAGCCGGGAAGATTCCAATCGACGTCGATGAGCTCGGACTCGACTTGGCGAGCCTCAGTGCGCACAAGTTCTACGGACCAAAGGGCGTGGGTGCGTTGTATGTCCGTGACGGCGTCGAACTGGAGCCGATAATTCACGGCGGCGGTCAAGAACGGGGCCTCCGTAGCGGAACCGAGAACGTCCCAGGGATCGTCGGGATGGGGAAAGCTGCTGAACTCGCTGTGGATGACATGGCGGAACGGAGAGAACGACTGGGTGAACTCCGTGATGAACTGGTCGCCACACTCCAGACCGAAACCGATGCAACCCTCGTCGGTCACCCCGACCGGCGACTTCCGGGCTACGCGATGATGGGATTCCCTGAGTTGTCGGGGGCTGATCTCGTTCAGGCATTCGCTGACCACGACATCGCTGTGTCGAGCGGGTCTGCGTGCCACTCCGGTGATCGATCCCCCTCGCGGGTTCTGATGGAGATGGACATCGATACGAACCTGGCATTCGGCGCGGTTCGGTTCTCACTGGGCCGTGATACGATGAGCGAAGACGTCCAGTACGTCAAAGATCAACTCGGACGCGTTCTCGAAGAGGCGAGGAGATGAGCGACGTCGAGAGCTTCATTCGATTCTGTGAGAGCGAGTTTGGGACGGCGGTCATGGATCGCGAGGCCGCATACGTGAAACAGCACGTCGATACGGACGACCGGATTTTGGACGTTGGATGCGGCATCGGCTCGCTCGAAGAACGGTTTCCCGATCACGAAATGATCGGAGTGGATCGCTCGGAGGCGATAATCCAGGCAGCACAGGATCGAGTTACTGCACCGTTCGTTCTCGGTGATGCGACCGCGCTCCCTATCGCAGCTGCGTCCGTTGATGCTGTCGTCTCCGTCTCGACACTCGAATTCATTCCCGATATCGGTGCAGTCCTTGCGGAAGCGACTCGCGTACTCGCTCCTGGAGGGACTCTCGTTGCACTCATGTTGAACACACGTTCCGAGTACGTTCAATCGAATCTCCAGCGAGAAGGTTCCTACTTCCAGCGGATGGTTCACCGGGACTCTGAGGCGTTGGCGGACACGATACTTGAATACATTGAGGGCGACCAGGAGTTCTTCTTGGGTATCTCCGACGAGCAAGTCTTCGAGAGCACAGATCCATCGAAAGCCGCGATCTCAGCGGTAGTCGGGACGCTGCCCGAGTGACCACAATATCCTTGTCCGGGTTCCGTGAACACGAACTACATGACTGACTCGTCCGATCCGGACTCGTCTCCGCTTTTCGAGGCGAAAGAATTCGACGAATCATCTGTATTCTCGCCGGAAGCACTGCTGGAGAACGCTCGACGGCAGAAAGACCTCCCAGAACACTCAGTTCCGGATATCTGTATCCTCGGTCCAGATGGAGATATTGTGCGCCGGTTGTCGGCCACCGGCGAAGCACACAAAGATGAAGCGTGGCCCGGTTATCACACTGACCTCTATCGGTTCGAACGAAACGGCGAGGAGTTCGGAATTGTCGGGTGTGCTGTCGGGGCACCGTTCGCTGTGCTGCTTGCAGAGCAATTGTTCGCCGCAGGCTGCCAGTTTCTCATAAGCGTCACCTCCTCAGGACAGATCGTACCCAAGGACGATCCGCCCTACTTCGTTCTCATCGAGCGTGCGCTCCGCGACGAAGGAACGAGTCACCATTACCATTCGACGGGTCGCTATGCAACTCTCGATGAAGAGCTTCGTGCTTCGGTCGAGGAGAGGTGCAGAACCGTGTCTCGACCTGTATACACAGGAGCAACGTGGACAACGGACGCACCGTTTCGGGAAACGGAGACTGCAATCGACCGTGCCCGATCAGACGAGATTCTTGCTGTCGAAATGGAGGCAGCAGCACTCTACACGTTCGCCAACGTTCGAGAGCAGCCAGTCGTTTGCTTCGCCCACGTGACCAACCAAATGGGGCAGACAGAGGAGGATTTCGAGAAAGGGGAAGCAGATGGGAGTCAGGATGCACTAGAGGTAATCGACGCGTCTGCTACGGCTTGGAGATCTTTGAATCGACGTATCCAGCGATAAGTTCAGGAACGATGTAATGGTGGGCACAGCATCATTCAGTGATTGATTTTCTGATTTCCGACGAGTTTGGCTGTACGCGAATCC
This sequence comes from Natrinema sp. LN54, assembly GCF_052439245.1. NCBI lineage: Archaea > Methanobacteriati > Methanobacteriota > Halobacteria > Halobacteriales > Natrialbaceae > Natrinema > Natrinema sp. LN54. The sequence continues at coordinate 80,001 of NZ_JBQVRP010000008.1, read as the reverse complement.
CGGTGACATCCACTTGCCCTATCGCCCATCGAACGAAAGCAAAATCAGACCCGTTCGACTGACAATTGCCACGCTATCTTGCGATTACTCCGTTCCAAATGTATGGGCGCTGCAGAATTCAATCCAAAAATGGCCTCGTTTAGACCCAATGAGGTAGAACTGTATAGAATCTCAATAGTAATGGTCAGAGATGGTCCTTAATTAACTGTCTTAAGGTTGTGGCTGCGCGCGCAGCGACGGTCTCGTGAGCGGAGCGAACGAGAGCTGGGAAGACGAACGTAGTGAGTCTTCCGAGCGAGCACGGAGCGGAGGGTGGGAAGGAGGGGTCTGGGTCGGTCTGGCACGTAGCAAAAAAGAAGGCCGCGTTAACCAGCTACTCCCACCACCGACCGCGTTCAGGGAACTGAAGGGTTGACCAGCCGGTGACGGCCAGTGAGACACGTCCCTCGTACCAGTTCCGCGCCGCCCCATGAATGCGCACTCGTTCGCCTTCCTCGATCCACGGCGCTTCTGATTTCTCCCAGATGGTCACACGCGTCTGGCCACTGTCATCCGCAATGAGTCCGACCTGTGCAATGCTTGGATGCGATGGATCCCAGAGTGTCTCGACACGCCCCTCGATGCTCACTTTCTGTCGACTCACATCCTCGAGTGTCCCGATTGGCACGATCTGTCCTGGTGCTGTCTGCAACTCCTCGAACACACTGACGACCGCACTCGTGAGATCCTGTCCGTCGGCGACCACCTCGGCCAGCCGCCGACTGATTGCCGCTCGAGACCAGCCATCGAGCTTTTCGGCTAACCGTATCGACTGCTCGTTCACGGCCGCCAGTTGCGATCGTGTGAGGTCCGTCTGGGGATCCGGTCGCTCTGGATCCGCCATCGGCTCCACACTCGCTGCCCGCTTCTGGAACCGTTTACGCCGCTCTGCACTTCGTCGTGCAGCGATGTCTCGCGCCCGCTTCGCTCGTCCCTGCTGTTGTCCGAACTCGGCTTGTGCACTGATCCGCTCGAGTTCCGCTTCTCGAGCCCGAATCCGCTCTTCTTGCTCGAGGGTCGCACCGTGAATCCGGTCGTCGTTTGTGTCGACGATCCCGTCCGGGTGGTTCGCATCCACCTTTGCTTGGACCTCTTGCTTGACCGTTGCCTCGAATTCTGGCGTCTCGTCGACGACCGGGAAGCTGTCGTCATCGACATCTTTCTCGTCCGCCTGTTTGAGTGCCTGTTCATCGACCGTAACGACCTTGCTACTCGAGTTGTTACTAGACATTGGAACTCACTAGTTCCGAAGGCGCTCACGCGCCTGCCACCGCGATGCCCTTACATCGCGGTTTTCCGACGACACTGACCGACTAGATCCATCTGCGCGCTCTCGCTCGCGCCTTCGCGAGCGCCCTACTGGGCGCGAGCGAGAGCGCGCCTGAATGAGGTGTTCCAACCAGTACCGCGCGCCGTCCGCCCGGAGCGAGCGGCCAGCACACAAGCCGGTTTCGCGTCCGGCGAGCGAGCGACGTCAGGAGCGAGAGAGACGCAACCGAAAGCGCGCTTGGTGCTGGCGCCGAGGGCACATGCATTTTAGCCCGGCAGCCCGCCCGCGACTGCAGGCAGGCAGCCCGGAATGGTCGGTCGCGAGCGACGCGGAGGTCTCGTGAGCGAAGCGAACGAGACATCGGTGAGCTTTGCTCACCGGAAGGCGGCAGAGGCGAGCGGGGCGGGCCGTTGGGAAACACCGTCTATCCGGATTCGACGCTCGGTCACACAACCGATGCCTAGCGGACTCAGAGAGGGCGAGGCCATCTTGATCACCGGGAAAGCTCTGCTCCCACGGGAACTCGTCAGCCGGAAATCCGTTAATATCGAGAGTCTAGTAGCGACGCACGGGTCTTGATAAACCGCTTGTACTTGCTGCGGGGCGTTTCCCAGCCCTTGGTAGAGCAGTTCATGTGGTTCCGGTACGATCGTTGATGGCAGCAAGTTCCCTTAGGAGGAGATGTAGCCGATCGATTGTGTCGCAATGTCTTCAGTGCGTTCCTCGATAAGAGACGTCATATGAAGTTCGACCTCTGCGGCACTGTTGAGGGTCGCAAGCGACCACGGAAGTACGTGACTCTGTTCTCCGAGTGGATCGCCCTCGTAGTCGTTGTCGCGGAGCGTGAGTGATTCTTCATGATACGCCTTTGTGGAGATTAGGACGGTGATGAGCTGTACACCGTGGTTTGGGAACTGAGGTGTTCCCAGAACGAGCATTGGACGTCCTTTGTCCGAGAGCGGATCGGTCCCCCAGATAATGTCACCACGTTTCAGTTCATCGAACGCCGTCACCGTACTTCCTCCATCTCGTCAGTTTTCAACTCCTCGAGATGCTCTTCGCCGTACTGTTCGTCTGCAGTCTGGTGGTGCTGGTGAAGTCGGTAGGCGGTTCGGAGCCGTTCCTCGTTGTCTGTGATCGCCCAGTACGGGCGCTTGTGCCGCACAAGACCTCGTTCCTTCAGTCGCGAGAGAATCGCACTGACAGCATCTGTATCCAGCTCAAGTTGTTCAGCGATCGTCGCCGCCTTCCACGCTCGGTCGTCGTTCTCATCCAGGAACAGCACGATTTGCTCGGTGTCATTTCGGCCCTCGAATTCGTCGTCGTCGGCGTTCTCGAACTCGTCGATATCGATGGTGCCGCTCGACATAGATTGATGTTGGTGCCGTTGATCCATATCTGTTTGGGATGTTTGTTACAGCGATAGCGAGGAGAAACACTCCATATCAACTACACGTCACAACGAGACTCGAGACGGGAGAATCTGTTCGATTCGACCAAGCGCGGCACCCGAGGAAACGGCGTATTCGTACGAGGGAGGGTCCGTCCTCCGATACCCGGTCGAACTAGTTACTCGTCGCTCGAGTCGAATTCATCGACGTACTGGTCTTCCCACTCGCGCCGGGCCTCGAGCTCGCGCTGGCCGCGGGCAGTGATCGTGTAGTAGTTCGTTCGCTTGTCGAGTCTGCCTTTTTCGACGAGGCCCTTGTCGACGACCTCGTCGAGGTTGGGATACAGCCGGCCGTGATGGATCTCCTTCTCGTAGTACTCCTCGAGTTCGTCTTTGATCGCAAGTCCATGGGGCTCGTCTTGGCCGGCGATCACATACAAGACATCACGCTGAAAGCCAGTCAGATCGTACATATCGAAATTATTGGATATGGAGATATAAGCGTTCCGAGAACTAGTGAAAGAAAATGTGTTTCAGGGATAGCATGTACGTGAGAAGCAAGTCTCAGATCTTGACAAAACCACAGCGGACGACTCGCTCATTCGATGTCGAGCGCTGTCTCGAGCTCGTCCTTGAGATCGTCCATGGTCTGTGGGCCAAGTCGAATCTCAACACCGGCTGCAGTGAGAATCTCTGTCATCTCCCAGCGGGTGATACCAGCTCGCTCTGCAGCCTTCCCTAGGGAGATTTCACCGAGCACGTAGAGCCCGATAGTAGTGGCGAACTCCACAGTATGGTCGATATGGGGGCTGCAACGATCAGTTGTCATGGGTTATAGGTGTGTACTCGAGCGGCAGCGTCATTAGTGTGTCCTCGTCTGACGTCGTCGATTTGAGTTGACTGGCAATTCCTGAATATGCCAGTAACGAGTGTGTTTCGAGAGGCTGCCACTCCATACTACGAGTGCCCAACTCAGCTATCGATCCAAGAAGCGAGGACTATAGTAGCCATTAGAACGTTTCATTCAGGTATTATCGTTGAACTCTCCACACTATGAGTCTCAACAACTTATCAATCATCCGCTGAATATGCTCCGTCTCGCTTCCGAACGCTCTCCACGCGTAAGATGCGTTCTTCCGATCGAAGCCGACACCCCAGTCGATAGGTCCCAACTCGTAACTTCTTGTACGGCGAATTAGTCAATGGCTCAAGGAAGTCAGCTGGCTCGCGCCACTCTGAGGACACGACATCATCGAGTTTCGTGATGATTCGGTCCTGTGTTTCTGTAGGTAACTGCGCAAGTTGGTTTTCTGCTCGAGACGAAAATGCCCACTCCCAATCGTCGTCATTCGTCGTCGGACCCATATGCTGCTTTGATTTCCTCGCTCGAGCGGCTCTCACCGTCATCAAACTGTGCTTCACTAATTGCAAGGTCCTTCCAGAACCCAGCACCCTCCGGATGATTCACTGACTCTCGCAGTGCGTAGCGAATAAACTCACTTCGGCTATTGAATCCCCGCTCGCGCCACGTCTCATCAACGACCTCGCGGAAAGACTGGGAAATCCGAAGGTTGATTCGTTCAATCTCAGGATCACCATTGTTGGTTTCAGCTTCGGACATACGCTTGTACGTTCGTAGTACATACACAAAACAGTACCGTCGAGATTGCTGAAATCAGATTATGGCCACACCTCACAACCGGTCCGTACAACCACGCAATGCGTTGTTCGTCTCCCTGGTTGATTACAGTCATCGTTGAACTCCTCACCCCTCCGGGAGTCGATAAACCCGGCGGGGAGCGATGAATCGGGTTTCAGTCGCCGTCCCCAACGAATTGCTTTGCACGGCCCCAGATCGAGTCGCCTTTATTAGCACTGGCCTCATCCATCTCGGGGTTCGAAGCCTGATCACGACGCTCGAGTGTCTCCTGACAGTCTCTGAGTTGTTCTCGAAGCGCTTCGTTGGTCGCCTCGAGGTCGGCAATACGTTCGTCTTTCTCCTCGAGCGTTGTCTCGAGGTCGTCGACGCGGTCAGTCAACAGTCGATTCTTCTCGACCAGATATGCATGATTTTCCGCTGGTTCGTCACGACTGCCGGCGGTCGACGACTCGCTCTGTCTGGAATTCGCGTCACTCGAGTTGTCTCGAGCGTCCGGATCGTAGAACTCAGACGTGCTTGTAATCGCTCGTTCGATGGTCTTTTCGCCGTACGTCGATCCATCGGCGTAGTGGACGTCGTCCCATTTTTCGCGGAGAAGCCCTGATTGGCGGAAGAGGGTATCCACTCGAGTGTGGTTGCCGCCAGTCCAAAACGCCAGCAGACAGCATAGCGCCATATCAGCCTCTGACTGGCTTTCGTACCCAGCCGTGTTCCCGTTCCACAATCGCTCGAACTTTGACCCGTTCGACGCGTTTCGGGCCTTTTCGAGCAGTTCCTCGTCCTCGAGGTCAACGTTGGTATCGACTGCTGTGCCGGTCGAAGCCTGCTCGTCAGTCACACCACGGTACCCTGACTCGGACGCTCCATCGCTCTCACTGTCTTGGACGTATTCACGATGAATCGCCTCGAGTGCATCCTGTCGACGAGCAACGCGACTAGGAGACTCCTCGAGGGTGTCACCAGTCACGGTGAAAAACCGGGCTATGTCGTACAGTTCAATGTTTCCACGTCGATTCCGTCCGTCCGGGAGTTCTCCCTCAATGAGCACATGGAAGCCAGTTCCCGAGGGAGAAATCTCCGTATAGGAATCAAGCCGCTCGATAATGTCCTGTGCTGCGTCCTCGACGGTCTCAGTCTCCGGATCTCGGCAGTCATCGAGATCCACACCAACGATAGGATCATCGTCGGTAAACACGAACCCGATGCCATTTGCATCCCCCGAATCGGCGTACTCGAGCGCAGTTTCGACCGACGCCCATGTTTCGGGATCCGTCGAGGAGGCGAACTCACCACTCATAGGTGTCACCGGGATCTTGGTCGGCTTCCCGTCTCGAGACTCTTCTCGCCAACACACCCACTGGTCGCGCTCACGTAACTGCTCGGGAAGTACCGAAACTGTCTGTTCAGACATCGCCGATCCGCCTCGTACTTCGCGTCCATCTGGTCGCATACCACCCATCAGTATGCTGATAAACATGCCATTGGCTGGTAGACTGTCCGTGACCCTGTCCAACGGGTGCAACCCGTTGTATACTAGTTGGTTTTTGCCTGAATTTTACCCTGGACAGTACCCCAGTCTGGTGGTTTTTACCCCGGACACCCGTGGATCGGTTTACCCCGGACAAACAATTACCCCGGACAAGAGATACAAAAGAGGGGAATAGACAGTAGAGAAGACTATATACGGCCAAATTACTGAATAATCCACAAGTGGAAACGAGCCACGTAGCACCGCAACCAATTTCCATAACCAATATGTCATTCATCATTGGTCGAGTAGGTGGTTCCCCTCGGCTGTCAGGTCGATTCCGGTGTAGACATTCACTTTATCGCCGCCATCTCTGACGCGATCACTGTCACAGTCAACAGCGTTCGCAAGTTTCCGTCCGAACCAGACCGTATTCGTTCTATATAGGTCATGGAGATCAGTCCAGTTGGAGTACGCTTGAAAGAGTTCGTTCTTCGGCACTTGCGCTCCATCAATTTCCCTCACATACATTGCTGCGAACGCTTCCACACCATCGCTATTCGGATCGATATCCATCGATACATCTGATTCTAACCCATCCAGTTGGGTCTCCGCTCCTTGATTCGAAGTCGACCTCTCAGAGTGAGTCGAAGCATCGGTCGAGGTACTGGGCCATAACTCCATATCACCAGAGTCCTTCGACAGTGAACGCGTCTCTCCACGGTGGAAGAGTATTGGACTGCCGTCTTCTGAGAGAATCAATACAATATAGCTATCACGTGAAATGTCTGTCTCCAGTAGCTCGATATCAGGGACAAACGGCCGTTTGATCAGCGTCCATTCATCCTCAAAGTCGTCTCTCGAGTCATAGACATGGGTTTCTCCAGCCTCGTAGACAGTATACTGCCCGGCTTCACGATCATGGCTATAGTAGGCTGGCACACTGTCTTTCGAGAGTGGACCTTCATCTGGGACGCGAGCAAACGCTGTTTCACCATCTGAAAGGATTATCTCACCATTCTCTCGTGTCCAAACCGTCCGATTCGTCTCAGACGTCTTGGGACGAACGGCAGTAACGCCACCGTGAGCGGTCGCACCCCCGCCGAAGGTCACGACCTCGTCGCAGTTATAGAACTGTTCAGTGCCATCAGCCCGCTCTTGCAGCGGTGGCGAGAGGATATTCTCAACTCGAGTCGCCCACTCTGTCTCGGAGTCGCCAGGTCGAACGACGAAGATCGGAATTCGATCCGCCTCGTGGGCTCGCTTGAGGTTCTGCAAGACCTTCACGGGTCGCTCTGGCGTCGTTGTCTCAGCCTCGATATTGAACACGACGTCGTGATCTGGATGCGTCGCGATGGCGTCCGGTTGCTCGCTTCCGTCCTGCTCGAGGATTTCGACACTGAATCCACGCTCTGTAAGCACTGTTTCCGTCTCGAGGAGGACTGCATCGTGTGTAGAGCCACCGGCAGATCTGACAGTGCCTGTCTCCGGTTCGACCACTGTTTCTCCGTCGTCAGTGAGCCGAGCTACGATATTGTCGTTCTGTAGCGTAACCTCGAGTAACCGAGATTCCTCACGAACATCAGGCAACTCTTCGGGCGCAACGTCGATCTCAGTCTCAGTATTCTCGAGACGGGCCGCGAGTTCCTCGTCGACGACAGTGACATCGACCCATCCGTTTTCCGCCCGTACGCTTTCTCGAATCTGAACTGCACGAACGGCTTCTGCCATCGTCTCTTCGAGAATCTGCTTGGGGTTCGCTGCTTCGTTCGAATCACTATAGATGAGATCCTGCAGGATCTCAGCATCCGTCAGCGGATCAGTCCCATACCGCTCGAGACTCTGTTCGATGATTCGATCAACAGCATCTGGTTCCCGAAGGGGCGGATACGGCGGAAACGTCCGGATTAAGACGGGTTCAGAGTAACGCCCGCCCGAGAGCGGGATCCGTGTCCACACTTTGAACTGGTCGGTCGTGATGAGGTCCTCGGCCGTGTAGTCACGGAAGCGTTTCATCAACAACTCAGCATCGTCGCTGTCGTTGACCGAGAACGTGAGAAGATTATCACAGTTGTTCTGCATTGCTTTCAGCGTGTTCTCGTCAAACTGGGAGGGATACTGCGAGGCCAAGGTCACAGAGAGACGCATCGATCGAGCACGGGCTAGCATCGACTCGATGTCGAGGTTGTCGCTCGCGATATCGTCAAACTCGTCACAGAGAACGAAGTAGGGTTCTGGCTGGGTGTCGAGTTCGTACGATCGCCGCTGAATAGCACTCCACAAATTCCGCATGACGCCGAGGGTAACCATCTTCTTGATGTCCGTATTCTCGACCGGCGTTCGAACGATAACGATCCGATCGTTGTCGATGATATCTCGGAAGTTGATCGTACTCTCGCGATGGGCGATAATCCGCCGAATCACCGAGTTCTCAACCCACGACTTAATCCGTTTCAGCAGCGGCCGAACTGTCTCTTCTTCCATATTCGCAATCTCGAGACAGAATTCTCGGATATAGGGATCCTCGACGTCGAGCGCGAAGTCCTCGCGACGATCGGCGTTCAACAGAATGAAGTACATATCGATGACCGAAAACGGCTGCTCGGATTTCATCATCGCCCGGGCCATCGACTCGGTGATTGCCTCCATGTTGATGCCCCAGTAGTCGGAGGTGTCGAAGACCGCTTTCAGGTTCTCGACCCGGTTTTCGATCTCATTCTCGAGTTCCTCGGTCGTCTCGCAGTCGGGCACCTCGAGGAAATTCATCCCAACCGTGTTTTCGTGGGTGGTCGATCCGGGCTCGATCCAGACCACGTCCTCGAGACGGTGTTTGGGAAGCATCCGGAGCAGTTCTCGAGAATCGCGTCCCTTCGGATCAAAGTACGTGAAGCCGTAGCCCGAATACGCCCACTGCACCATCATATTCAGGAGCTGAGTCGTCTTGCCGTAGCCGGTCGTCCCAGCGATCCAGTTGTGCCGGAAGAGCGAGTCAAATCGGAGCGGTGCCTCACGGAAGCCAGTCTGGGGATCCTCCGTATAGCCGACCCAGAGAGGGGACGGTGCGTCGTACATCCCAGCTTCAAACATTTCTCGGACGAATGGACCTGCAACCGTCCCTTCGTCGGCCGTTTCCGTGAGGATCGACTTGCCACCGACACGGGTCGTGTCTTGGTCGACAATCTGGTATTGTTCACCAGCGGCTGATTGCTGGTCAGACGACAATGGCGTGCTAGTCGTGGCATCTGTCTGGTCGTCACCGGATGCCTCGTCTCCTGATGTGTGCTCACTACGTTGGTTGCCACTCGAATTATCTCCACCGTGTCCGAAGAACCGATCAAATACCATCGTACCCCTCCTGATCGTGAGTAGGGCCATCACCGGGAACTGCTGCCTCGTCGGGCACACCGGATGTCTGACCACCAACCGGTGACTCCTCAGCATTGTATCGAGACCCATCCGATGGAAGCCGGTCACCACGCTGCGTGTACCGCCAGTCGATCTTCGGCGTCTCAATTTCCGCATTGGGGATATGTGCGACGCCGGCGAGTTCATCGACGGTCATGATCATACGGCGATCGATCCACTCGCGGTCGCGCATTCGAGAGAGGAATTGTCGAAGTCGTTTGGCTCGTTTCCGCTCGTTGCGATGCCAAACTGGATTATCGTCGAGTCCCTGCTCCGTGATCGCGTTGTAGTACTTCCTAAACATCCCTGCGACACCGCGGGCTCGAGCCTCAGCCTCGGCCTGTTCACTCGAGGCCGCCAATACGCGAATATTCACATGGAACGCCTGTTGCCCGCGTTGCTGTTCGATCGTCTTTGCGGCCTGCTTGTCCTTGGCGCTCGCTGGTCGTGTTCGAGGGTTGAGCCACCCCACGGATGTCCCTTGGCGAAGTGCGTGAGCGAGTTCGTCGACGCTATTGTGCTTGAAGCGATCGCCGTCAGTCCACGACTGCTTTGCAGGCCGGAAAATAACCTGTGTAACGACTGTACTCTCGTCGAGCGACAGCATCTCGCTTGTTATCTCGCCGTAGGGATCCGTCTCGAAGCCTTCGCTGTTGTGATGGCGGATTGGGTAGTACGGAATTTTCTCCATCTCGAGCCAGGCGCCGGCGACGTACTGGTCAGAATCGATGACCGGGAACGCACGGCCCTCTTCGACAGGGAAAATCTCACTGTTCGCGTAGTTGTTCCCGACACGCCGTCGGAACTTGTCTGCGGCTGCCTCGGTAGCAGCGTGCATATAGAACGAAATTTTGCCCTCATCGAACCAGACCTCGAACGAATGGTGATCACTCGTATTCTTCCCGCGGAAGTTCGTTGTCACGTCGTGAACTGACTGTAGGACGCCGGCCCCATCCACGACGCCGTTGTTCTCCTTGTAGGGGCGGATTCGAAGGAGTAGTCCTGGCGTGTCTGCTTGCTGCTGAACAAACGATTCCTGGTCTCCAAACTCGAGTTGCGTCGCCTCGTACTGGGGCGATGAACCGAGCAGTTTCGTGAAGCGGTTGAGCGGAGTCATGGTCTTAGTTGTCACATTCGGAGTTGATCGGATGCTGTTCGGGAGCTGACGCTCCGCCATCGGTCTGGATCGATGCCTCTTCGCTGCCCGTCTCAAGAGCCTGCTCGACGACTGCATCGAGGACTTCCGTCTTGCTCAGATCTTCCTCGAGAAGCTTACTCGCCGTCTCAGCAGTGATGTCGAGTCGGGTCGCAAGCGCGTTTTGCTGTGCTTCGGTTTCGACGAATTCCTCGAACGCGAGTAGTTCCGCTGACTCGTCGTTCATCGCCTGTTGGATGAAGGCCTGATCTGCTGGATCGTAGTCGATAACCCGCTTTTCGAACTCGTCTGCGACCACGTGCAAGGGATAGGTGCCGTGTTCCTCAACGCGAACGAGTGCCTGACTGTAACCGAGGTCCGCTTTCCCGGCGTCGGCACCTCTGACGTACTGGCGCTGTTCTTTCGTCAACCCGATTTTGTCCGCCGTCCGGTCGTCCAATTCGGGGAGTTTGTGGAAGACTTTGATCGGACACATCCCGATGATCTTCTCTGCCTGCTCAGTCTCGTAGAACTCCTGAGCGGTCTGGGAGAGCAACACCATTCGAAGGCCGGCGTGGCGCTGGTGGCGGAACGCCGTCTCGAGGAAGTCGAGATTTGCCTGATCCTCAAAGAGGTAGTGTGCCTCGTCGATCGCGAGTTCGACGTTCCGTTGGGTGTTCTTCGCCTGCTGGTAGATCGTCGACAGCAGCAATTGCATCAGGAACGTCTGCCGATCGATCCCCGAGGCACTCCCCTCAATCTGGCCCAGGTCGATGTAGACGACCTTGTTGTCGCCCTCGAGAATATCGATTTCCGAGCGGTGAGAGAGGTTTGCGTAGGAGCCACCCTCACGGAACGGCTGGAACGCAATCGCGAGTTCGTCTGCGTACTGTGCAGCACGTTCGCGAGCGGATTCGGATGCAGCGATGTTGTGCTCGTCCGGGTTCTCAGCGATATCACAGAGGATTCGGTGGACGTCCTGCATCGTCGGCGAGTTCTCTGACGTGTGCGTCGAGACGTCGTCCTCAACGACCCCTGCCTGTCGATAGGCTTCGTCGATCACATACGAGAGGACACCTGTCTCAGCCCCGAGTTCGATATCACGAGCGTCGAGGAAGTTCTCAAGGACGGCGTAGACCTCGTCTTTCTTCGCTGAAAGGGGAGAGACCCCATCGCTGGACTCGATCACATGCTGGGGCGTCTGACGGATCTCGAGGGGATTCAATTTCGTATCGCCACCGACGGTGATCGTCTTCGCGTTCAGGGCGTCTGCAATACCGCGGAAGCCGCCGACTGGATCGACGAGGACGAGCATCGTATCGTTCCGGCGCTTCATCATCCGCAAGTGGCGCATAATCCCACCAAACGTCTTTCCAGCGCCGGGCATCCCGACGACGAGTTCGCTGTGGCCCGTCTCGAGGTTCCATGGGTTGATTCGAATCGGAGAGCCGTTGTGGCCGTGATAGCCGTACTCGATCCCGTCGTCCATCATCTGGTAGTTCGATGAGAACGGAAACATCGCCCCGATCGCCTGATTGGTCAGCGTCGACATTCGATCGCGACCGAGTTCGTTCCGACCGAGCGGTGAGACCGTTGTGAGTCCTCGCTCCTGCCATCGACTCGCGACTTTCAGCGTACAGTTTGCTGGTGCGTCTTTGACAATCGAGCGCAGTCGAGTCGTCTGATTCTCGAGTTCTTGCTGACTCTCGGCAGCGAGGCGAATGAACACACCACCCCGATAGAACGACGCTTTGTTCGCTCGGACGAGCGACCGCATGTACTTCGCCTGATCGATATCGTCTTGCAGATCTTCGGCTTTGAGACTGTTCGAATCGTGCTGGTTGATCTTCAAGTCCGAAATCCAATCTGCCATCATGTCCTGGGCCGACTGACTATCGAACGGATCGAGATGGATGCTGAGATCCGTCTGCAGATCTGTCTCGAGTAAGAGTCGCTCGAGAAGCCCATCAGATGGTTCCTCAGGGAACTGTTCGATCCAGAAGGTGCGAACGTACGTCTCGTCGTTGATCACAGCGTAGGTCGTCTCCCAATCGATCGACGACGGGGCAACCACTGACTGGTGCATCGTCGACGTGTCCGGCAGACGATCGGCGTTGGGAACCGACGGTTCGTCAGCAGTGTCTTCTTCATTGAGATCCTCGAGGGAGTACTCCCAGTCCGCAGTTTCGTCACTGCTGTCGTCCATCGCATCAAGGACATCCTCTGGATCTGGCGTTGCTGGCACACCATCGCTGATGCCGTGAGAGACGACTGGGAACGTCCCAATCGCGCTCGTCATATCAGCATAGTCTTGCGATTGGCACGTCCAGTACTCCTTCGTGACTCGAGCGAGGTCATACGCGTCGACGGGGCTGATCGAGCACCGATAGAGCGACGACCCACCGCGGCGGAGTTGCGCGAGTCGCGATTCGAGGTTTTCTTCTTTGAGTTGGTCGCGCTTGGACTCACTCAATTCCTCAGACTGAAAGCGACCAAAGAGTCGCCCGAGAGCTGGTACGTCTGCGAGATACGCTAGAACGCTGTCACCGGTTTTATCGAACTGCTCGATGTCGCTGTCGGTCACCGCAGTGATGAGATAGTACTCTCGGATTGTCGTCGTTTCAGAGTCAATATCCCCGTTTTCGTTGGTATTAGCTGCGACGTACTCCTCGAGGAGGCGTTTCAGGACTGGCCGCGAGCGAACGTCAGCATCGCTAAGTCGATTTTGGTGTTCGCGAACGACGTCGTCCTCGTCGATTTCGCGGCTGGTGATGTAGATCTTCACGGGGAAGTCAACAGTCGAATTGACGAACTCTGAAAGTGACTGCACGGCCTTCACCCAAGCCTCGTCGTCCTCGAGGGCCATATTCGCTGGCTCGACTTTCATCGCTCCGACGAGTGCGCCATCGGTTCGTTCGATGGCGTGTGGATACACCCGGTTGAGACGGGTCAGATAGCGAACTTCGCTATTGTCCTCACCACCGTGCGTGTACTCCTTGTTCTTGATCGCCCAGCCAAATCGAGCGACGAGCCATTCGGTGAGCCAGAGGTAGTCGGGTTTGACTTTGTGGAGGAGGAAGAGAAGGATTGTGAGCATAATCCCGAAGCCGAGAACCGGGATCGTCAGTGCAGCGGGGACGAACGTTGCTGCGATGACGGTGACGAATGCCACCGTGAGAAACAACATGAGCTCGCCAATCGTGTAGCCTTGGAAGAACGCTGTCGTGCCACCCAGTGATTGATGAATTTTCCGCGCGTTGTACTCGCTGTCTGCTGTATTCGAGCTCATCTGAATCACCACCTCGAGACCTTTTCTTTGGTGTTTCTGAGTCCTTGCTTGGCTTTGCTCGACGTTTTTCGTGTGACCTGTTTGGCGTCGTCTTTGGCTTTATCGCGCATCCGGCCCGAATCCGATTTCCGGAGGGTGTTATACTGGCGTGCATGGGCTTTCGTCGAGTTCGCTGATTGACCCAGCTTGTACGCTTTCGAGTTGCTGTTCTCGAGTTTCGTCTGCCCGGTTTTGGTCACCGGACCGTACTTTCCGTTTGCGTAGCCCCGGTGGACGTTTCGGGCACCACGCACAGCACTCCCAGACGCAGCTTTTGCTTTGCGGGCCCCAGTAGCAGCCGATGCCGGATTCGTGGCAGTGACACTCTTCTGTGCGATCGTCCGAACGGCAGGGCTGCTCCAGTAAACGGTCATGATCATGGCAATAACCGCTGCGGGTATCAGCGTCAACCCAATGAATAGCGCGAAAAGCTCATTTTGGCCAAGTGTCTCAATACCACCGACCTCCCACCCAATTCGGAAGAGAAGCGCCGCTGGAACCCCTGCGAGTATGAGCCCTGGGTAAATCCCTGCTACTTGACGAGCCATATTCGCTGCTGGAGTAAATGGCCAGACTTCAAGCGCCCAGATAACCCCTAGAAGCGGCATAGTGACTGTTAGCACAAATATTCCGATCCATCGAAGGGCAACGACGAATCCAGCAACAACTAGGAAGAAATTCGAGATAACGACCATCGCGAGGATCACAAACGTCCCTCCAAGAGTCGCTTGAATAAGTCCACCAAGGCCTGCAGACATATCTTCTATTGGAGCGATCGTTGTCCCAATTGCATCGACAAATTGCAACGGGATCGAGACTAACGGGAACCAGACGAACGTCCCCATAAACACGATTCCGAGCCGTCTCATGAGTCGCTTCCGACGATACTCACTTATCGACCCTGCGCGGAGACCGATGAACGAGAACGAGATAATCACCATCATAATCGCCAAGGGCATAATATACGCCAGATAGACATCCTGGTACAAACTTGCCCATGGCTCTCCACTTGGGCTTCCAACAACAATATATTGAGTGTCAGATTCCGGTGCCGGAACACCGACAATGGGCTCCAAGAGCGCTCCATAGATATCGTTTACCAGCCCGAGAATTGCGTCGGTGAACCTCTCAATAACGTTTTCAATCCCATCTTCGACTTGGTCCTGCAGCCATGGCATTTAGCTCTCACCACCAGTAGAATCCGAGTCAGTTGGACTGCCCTTGACAATCGTAAGGTCACAAGACTGGTCATCACCGTACTCGATTTGCTGTGTGTACGATGGATCTGCTCCCACCTGGACGACAGCTGTCACTGTCATCGGTTCAGTTCCTAATTCGCTACAGTCCAACGAACCTCCTGCACCACTCGTCTGGTAGATTTGCCCAAACGAATAGGCAGTCGTCTCTCCGGGCGGCAAGTGTATCTCATGATGATACGAGACTGTGTCGTCTCGACCTAACTTGGCGGCTGGTGCGCCTTCCCACTGAAGTTCTGTGAGTAAGGAGGGGATCGTTCCTTCGTTCTCGATAACAACTGCTGCATATTCATCCCAGACTGGTGAATTCTTGTCCCAGTCCATATCCGGATTCTCTGCTGCCCAGAGTACGTCGGTGATTTTGCACTCCGCATCGAGCGAAATCGTTGTCGAGTCGATCGGATCATCGCTTTTGAGACTCTCGAGGGCAACGAGTTCGTACTCGCCAGTCAGGAGATCGTCTTCATACCTGCCGAGAATCTCGAAGACAACTTTGGTGACACCTTCCTCGAGACGTGCTTGGTCGAATAACTCGCCATCCGGATCGACGAGATTGATGAATTCGGTTGCACTCTCTCCAGTCACTTCGACCTCGAGATTCTGCTCGTTCATCTCGACGGTCGCGAAGACATCGCTATCTTCAGTGCTGAGTCCGGTTCCATCCGCTGTACTGTTGTTCGACGGATTCGTGGAGGAGTCCGACGTACAGCCAGCAAGTGCGGCGGTACTCAGTCCGATACTGGCAAGCACTGATCGGCGGGCGATACACCTCTCGTGAGTTGGATTGTTATCTGTCATCGGTATCTGTGAGTCCAAGGAACGTGCCGCCAGTCAGGTAGTCAAACCCGTAGACAGCCAGGGCAACTGGGAGGAACCAGAGCAGCGTTACGAGCGCTAACTGGACGAGTTGAGCGAACTTCGGATACTTCGGCGGAATCTTCGCCCGATCCTCTGCGGTGGCATACATCGTCTCTGCACGCCACCAATCCTCGGCAACGTACGTTCCGTCGACTACGAGCGATGGCCGCTCCTCGAGTTGGAGCCGGGCCATGCCACTAGTGTTGACGGGAGCCGACTGGTTGCCGACTTCCACGCGCCCAGTCGTCACTGGCTCTCCAGTTGCGTTTTCCGTCACTGTTGCTTCGACGACCGCTCCCGAGGAATCGGCCTCGAGTACGGTCAGATTGAGATTGGTTTCGCGAACGATGCCGTCGTCCGCGAGCGAGACTGTTTGTGACTGGCCGCGAACAATGCCGTGAACGGTGACCGTGTCAAACGAATCGGCTGTAATCGATTCCGACTGCAGCGCCACGGACGATGAGTTTACGTACTGATCGACAGGAGTAACGTCGATTGCCTCAGCAAGGGACGGCCCAGCATGTTCACTCCCCCAGGCGTCTTCGATCTCGAGCGGTGGTTCGACCGTCTCCGTCGCGCCGCTCGAGACGTCCGGTTCCGCCTGCATGGGAACCGCGTAGAGCTGTGCCGGACGCACTGTGGAATTTGTTCGAGTCGTCCCAGTCTCTGTCCGTGAAACCATCGTGTGCCAGCCAGTGTCGCCGGCGGCATAGAAGCGCCAGTTCCCGTAAACTCGTGTGTTATCGTCGATCTCAATTGCCGACCAGACGGCACCCGGGTGAACGACAGCGCCCGTCTGCTCGCCATCGGTTTCGAATGTCGTCTGGGTTCCAGTGGCCGTATCGAGCCGGTTGACAGTAGTGTTGCGTGAGTCGGTCACTGTGAGTTGTTCGGATGGATGGGAGAGCTCTGTCTCCCACGAGCCATCACAGGAGTCCGTACTTCGATTATACTCGTCACACGTCCGCCGTTCGTGGCGGAGTTGAGCAGAGATATCCACTGCAACTGTCAGCGTTGGGTCGTCTGAGAGACCGCTATACTCGAGGGTTGCCTGGTGGCTTGTGTTGGAGTCGAGTTGCTGACCATCGGCCTGGAGCTCAACTCCATCGAGTTCCGCTTCCTCGAGGGACCACTCCTCACGTACTGGACCGCTCTCACGATCGTCTGGAACCGCGACTCGATAATCAGCTGTCGCAAGTACCTCGCCTTTCGGTGCGATATATGTGGTCGACTCGGTACCCGACTGGAGGACCGTCGATGGCTGAACAGCGAAGATGCTGGCGTGTGCGTCTTTGATGTACTGGCCATCCTCGAGGTTAGCCGACTCCGGATGAACTGACGTTGCTGCATCACCAGCGGCATACTCACCGAAATCGCCGCTATTCCACTTCTCGATATCCTCGATTGGATCGTCGAACAGGTAGTCCGTCGACCTCGAGAGGCGCTGTGTGAATTCCGCAGACGACGATGCGTTCGCAACGAAATCGTCGCTCGAGAGGTTTTCCTGCTCTATGTCTTCTGACCACAGCAACTGAAACCGCGACTCGTTGACGCCGTGATCAGACCCGCCTGGGGGGATCGCTGGACTCGAGTGTGGCTCTGCTGCGAGAGCTGCAGTGGTACTCGCAAGGCCACCCAAGAGGCTACTCGTGCCGAGGAGGGCGAGCACGACGAGCATCGAACGAGGTGTGGCCATCTGTGAAGGGGTCAGAATGGCTGCACGCAACTCGAGAACTCGAATCCCATCTGACTTCCAACATTATCGATGAGCTCGGGCGAGATGAGCGCAAGGACGATAATCCCGAATCCAACACCCGACATCACCAGTCGCTCTTTGGCGGTGTTCTTTTTCTCGGGATTGCCACCCGCGCGCATGTACGAGAGCCCCGCTCGACAGACGTAGAAGCCCGTTGCAGGGAGTCCAAGCCCAGCAATTGCCCCAAAGACGATGGTGATCCCCGTTTCGACGCCAGTTCCACAGTAGACATCACCGACATCCGACTGGGCAGTCACTGAGCCAGTCATAATGACGAGGAATGCCATCCACATGGCGACTGGGAGTATCTTTGGTGACACTCGAGCGAACAGGGCTCGGAACTGACCTGAGAGCGTGGATTTCTCAACAGGGCATTTAGCAGACTGTTCGACGGAATCGTGAGCGGGACCATTACTCATATGGAAGAATATCTGGGTGTAGTGTGTCAGGCTGTGGCTGGTAGGCCTCGTCGTTGGACAGCGATGCAACCAGGCCCTTGAAGTCGTACGTTGTATCACGACTCACATCGGTAACCAGTACGTCCCAGGGAGGGGTGCTCTTGCAACCGATCAATCGTGTAGTCAGTACGTCTCGAGCGAATCTGGAGACACTGGTACTGCTACTCCACCTGAGAAACACTGCGGTGGCAGATATGACTGGAATTCGTGTGTGAGCAGTCTTGCACAACATTATTTCATTTTCTAATGTCAGCACTGAATACTCATTATTGCCATCACATAATAGTTACTATTAGATTCAGCAGTCGGTGATTTATAATCCACATAAGTGTTATCTACCGATATTGACTATTGAAAAATATCAAAGAACTAGAATACTAACTCGAAATGCTCGAGGTACCACTATAAACCCGCTGAAACGGCCTTTCTACTGAAAGACCGAATACAATTGAGTTGATACCTGTTTATGGGGCCCGGACAAGAGTGCTCCCGCTGCGATGCATTCGATGAGGCCGATCACGAATTTCGTCGGTGAGCAGCGCTCTTCGCGATAGGCTGGATCAGTGATGCAATTGCTATTGGCCAGATCGACCCGCAGGTCGCCCGCGTTTCGGCGGGCAACCTGTGGAGCCTCGCCGCCGACCGAGGCTACGACGCGAAAGCATTCCGCGACGAACTCCGCGAAAATGGCATCAGACCGCTGATCAAGCACCGTATCATAAACCCACACGATCACGCTCACAACACCCGCATGGACCGTGATCGGTACAATCGTCGCTCAATGGACGAAACCGTCTTCTCAAGCATCAAGCGTACGCTCGGCGCAGCCGTGCGTACGCGGAGCTGATGGCTGAAGTTCCGTGAAATGATCCTCAAAGCTACCGTCTACAACCTTCGCCAGAGCATCCGATATCCGTGAAATCAACCGCTGTATACCAAAACTACAGAGCCGAATGATTGGAGTAACTACGAGAATCGGTTTGAATCGTCGACGATCAAGACGGTGATGGAAGAGATCTAAGTCGACAACTGCTACTATCCGCCGACCGATCCTGACGAATTGAGTGACCGATTCAAGTCTTCTCCGAAGTCCGGTCGGATGTATCATGGGCTCAAAGATTTTGCTGAGAACGCTGCCAATTTCTACCGGGAACAGGGTAGCTCCAGGACGGCAGAAACCCTGATGGACGAACCAGTTTTCCCGAAGACCAGCAGAGAAGCAGCGAACAGGTAAAGCAGACAGTCACGCAGAAAGTAGGAGGATTAGCGGAGGACACCACAGAGTAGTGACAGGGAACTGAATTGATGGAGAAATAACTGGCAGGTATAGTTTTCCAGTAGCGTGTTTGCGAACGCCAAGCGTTATGGATTCTTAGCTCTACGTGAACCCATGGGATCCTCGGGTTCGGCTCAAGACGTATCTACGGAGGACGTTCGAAGTCTTTTTACACGGTTAGAGGAGCCATCTGCACCGATTGCTGCTGTGGAGGTCGCCGAGAAACTGGAGTGTACTCGTCAAGCCGCTCGTCAAAGTCTCAAGGAACTCGTTGAACACGGTGTGCTACAGACGAAGCAGATTGGCGGTGCGACTCGGGTCTGGTGGCAGGCTGAACAGGAGGAGTTTGCTGCCTTTGTTGATGCAGTCGAAGACTATGCCATCTTCAAGCTCGATCCAGATGGTAATGTTGCCAGTTGGAATACTGGGGCGGAACGAATCAAAGGCTACGGGGAATGCGAAATCATTGGTGAGGATTTCTCTACGTTCTATACCGAGGAGGATATCGACTCTGGAGTCCCTAGAGAGAACCTCGAACTTGCGGCAGAAGAGGGCCGTGTAGAAGATGAAGGCTGGAGGGTCCGTAAGAACGGAAGCGAGTTCTGGGCGAAAGTCACTATCACCGCCATTCGTGATAGTGATGGGACGCTCCAAGGATTCACGAAGGTCACCCGGGACATGACCGAACAACGGGAGTACGAACAACAGCTGCAACAGGAACGCGATCTCACTGAACAGATCTTCGAGACCGTCCCGGTCAGTATCTATACGATCGATTCTGAAGGCGAGTTCATCCGAGCAAACCAGCGAGCTCTTGAGCGTATTGATAGCGAAGAATCTGAACTCATGGATTACACTGTCGAATCGTGGGAGATCTACGATAGTACGGGAGAGCCGATTCCTTTCGACGAGTATCCGTGGACGCAGGTCGTCGAAACCGGTGAAACCATCTACGATTACGAGTGTCAAACTGATGTTCCGGACGGTCGTCGTCGGTGGCTTTCGATTAATGCCGCTCCGATTCAAAGTGAAGAGCACGAAGACGATCGAATCGTATTTTCTGTAGACGATATCACGGAACAGAAGGAACGTGAGCAGCAACTCCGTCGAGAGTCCAAACAGACTGAGAAGCTGTTGCGGACGGCACCGATTGCGATTGCCGTTCAGGATGCCGAGGGTGAGACGGTGATGGCAAATCAACGAGCCCAAGAAGCTCTTGGGTTATCTGAACAAGAGATCATTGAGGAGCCTGAAAACCCTGACGAGTGGGAACTGTACGATGTAGATGGTAACTTGGTTCCTCCTGAGGAAACACCATCCGCTCGCGTTTTAGCGACTGGAAAGCCAGTATCTGACGAGAAATTTATCTTCGAGCTACCGACCGGCGAACAGATGCATTTCCGATTGAATGCGACTCCGATATTTAGCTCCGACGGGACCATCGAACGTGTGATAACGACCGGTGAAGAGATCACGGAACTCAAGCGACGTGAACGACAGCTTGAACAGCGCAAGACCGAACTTGAGACAGAGTTGAGCGAGATTCTCGGTCGGATTTCTGACGCGTTCTATGCGCTTGACGACGAGTGGCGGTTCACCCATCTCAACGACCAGGCTGCCCAGCCTCTGGAACAAACGAAAGAAGAACTGCTTGGTCAGAAGGTTTGGGATGTCATGCCTGAGGAGTCAGAGGGTCTTTATCGAGAGAAGTATCAAGCAGCGATGGAGAAACAGGAACCAATCAGCTTCGAGGTGTACGAGGAAAACTTCGATGCTTGGTTGGAATACAGTCTTTACCCCTCGGATAGCGGGCTTTCGGTCTACTTTAGAGATGTGACGGAACGAGTGGAGCATGAGCGAGAGCTGACGAAGTATGAAACGATCGTTGAGACTGTTGATGACGGGATCTACGTCAAGGACGAGGAAGGGTGCTTCACGATGGTCAATGAGGCCTATGCAGAGCTAACCGGCTATAACCGTGAAGAACTGGTTGGAGAGCATGCCTCCTTGGTCGTCGACGAGTCCGCAGTCGAACAATCGAGAGAGATAATGGCTACAGCCGATGATCGGGCTGAGAATCCGGTCTTAGAAGCGGAGATTCAGACGGCAGGGGGTGATCGTGTCCCTGCAGAGGGAACCTTCGCAACGTTACAGACTGACGCCGAACAGGAGGAAGTCGGCATTGTACGAGATATCACCGAACGGAAGGAGCGAGAGCAGGCACTCCGTGAGCGTGAGCGCCATCTCCAACGGTACAAGGAGTTCACCGACGATATTCTGGATGCTGTTGGAGACATATTTTATCTGCTCGACAAGGACGGTAACCTTCAGCGGTGGAATGAGAGCCTCAGTGATGTAACGGGGTTCTCAGATTCGGAGGTCGGATCAATGCATGCTCTGGAGTTCTTCGACGAAGACGGGAGAGAGGAAATTTCGGCCGCTATCGCTGAAGGGTTCGAAACCGGGGACGCACAGGTAGAAGCCGAAGTTCTCACCAAGGATGGGGAGTCTATTCCCTATGAGTTCGTTGCGTCAACGGTTAAAGATCCTGATGGGAATGTCGTTCTGACAGGGATTGGCCGTGATATTACTGACCGTCGGCAGTACGAGCGCAAGCTCGAGGAGTCCAATGAACGTCTCGAACAGTTTGCATACGCTGCGTCTCACGACCTCCAGGAGCCCTTGCGGATGGTTACGAGTTATCTGCAGCTTCTTGAAAACCGGTATAGTGATGAACTTGATGAGGATGCGGAGGAGTTCATTGAGTTTGCCGTCGATGGTGCTGACCGGATGCGTGAGATGATTGAGGGACTGTTGCAGTACTCACGGGTTGAAACGCAGGGCGACCCGTTCGAGACGATCGATCTGGACGCGATTCTTTCCGATGTACGTGATGATCTTCAGCTGCAGATCGAGGAGAGTAAGGCCGAGATCACGGCTGAATCATTACCGTGTGTGGAGGGTGATCCCAGTCAATTGCGTCAAGTCTTCCAGAACTTGTTGGACAACGCAATTGAGTATAGCGGCGACGAACCACCACAAGTAGATATCTCTGCTGAACGGAACGGAGGAGACGTGCGTATCTCAATCCGTGATGAGGGGATCGGTATCGATTCCAGTGATACCGATCGTATTTTCAAAGTGTTCCAGCGACTTCACGGACACGACGAACATGAGGGGACTGGTATTGGTCTCGCTCTCTGTCGGCGGATTGTCGAGCGTCATGGTGGTGAGATCTGGGTTGAGTCCGAATCCGGTGAGGGAGCGACTTTCTCGTTCACGTTGCCTGCAGCAGATGAATCCGGCACCAATCGATAATAACCGGTTCTTCTTTAGTCGATGTTCAGGGTCTACAGTACTCACTATCAGCTATACTAAATTCGTCACAGGGATGGCAAGAAAGAGAAGAGAGTAGAAGTGTGAAATCCACTGCTGACACGGGTTATAGCAAAGGTTCGTAGTCGGGGAACACTTGCTCTGCTTTCTGGTTGACGGCGTATGGAGGTTTGACTGGTTTGTTGTCGTGGGATACGTAGTACCGTTCTTCGCCGAACTTTTGGATATGATAGTCTTCTCCGTCCGCTGTTTCGACCATGACACGGACCTCCTGTTCTTCAACAGTGTCGGTAGTTTCTAGATTAAGGTGGTGAGAGAAGTCTGCCCTGTCGAAATGCGGTTTCATCGTTGCCTGAACGTCTTCTGGGAAGATTCTGCACTGCTGACCAATGTGTATGGTCTACCTCGTGCGTTCGGTATTTCGGTTTCCTGGATGATGGTGGCATGTTCGTAGTCGTCCTTGGTTTTCTGCAGCTCGTACCCCAGGTTTTCGTCGTCTTCGATTTCGGAGGGAGCGGTCTTGACGAGTACAGATTTGATGGTTGCCTTAGCTATGATTGGCGCTTATCCGCGACTCTTCGGTCAGTAGACATCAAGCTTTGCATGTCGAGTAATCCTCAATCCGGTTTTAAGCCCGCTATGATGCCGTGACCTCACTTTTAGTTAGTCACGCCGGCGCGACATCAGATGAGTGCTGGCCGATCGGAATGTCGACGTCGATCTCGTTGTACCAGACAACCGGGCGCTTTGCTCGGCCGTTCTCCTCGAGGTCGACAAGGCCGTAATCGGCGAGTTCAGTGACGTTGTCAGTCACCTCCGGCGGGTGACGGTCAACGATCCGGGCGAGTTCACGAATGCTCTCAGGTTCATGGTCCACGATCGCCTCGAGCAGTTCAAGGTTCGTCGGCCGGAAGATCCGGCCGAACGTCTCGAGGTCTGCAACGGAGAGCGTCGACGGCTTCGGGTCGACACTCTCATCGGCATCGAGAGCTGCAAGCGTGTCCTCGAGGTCGCTGCGGTCGGACGACGAATTGATTCGGACGTGGAGTGTTCGGGTCATAGGTTTGGGGTTTAGGTCGGCCACCAGTCGGTTCGCTTGTCGAACGGAAGTGCTGCACGCCAGTCGCGATACAGCGTCTGTAGTCCCGGGTAGTCGGAAATATTTGTGGAGAGTTTGTCAACAGTGTTTGGGCAGATCCACAATTCAATATTCAGTCTCACCACAGATTCGCCAACAACAGGATTAGGCTGAAGGCTTCTCCAGGAGATCTTGGCTGATAACCCGTCAGATCAAGCCGTTTTCACGAGCGTTCTCCTGCAGCGAGTCTAGGTCCAATTCATCACTCATATGCAGGTTCTCAAGTGTCGATAGCGCGGCATCCAGTGGAACGTCAACCTCGTACTCGTAGTAGATCCCGCCGGCACGCCCCTCATTTTGCTTTGTCCGATCGAGAATCCCGAGCATCGAGAGTTCGGCGAGATGGTTATGGAACGCCCGGCCCCCGAGTGGATCGCGGTCTGTCGCTTCGGCAAGATCCTGGTACTGATCGTACAGCGTCTGTTTTTGCAGTGGGGCATCATCGGGTTCGGCGACCGTCGACGCGACGACCGCTAACAGTGTCAGATGCCCGTGAGAGGTTAGATCCTTCATTGACTCCTCGATGCGCTGTTTCTCGAGGAGTTGCTTCGCCTCGCGGACGTGTTCTTCGGTCACGGTGGCGTCGTTCTCCCGACGTGCGAGATCGCCGGCCTCGAGCAAGAGATCAAGCGCCTGTCGTGCACTGCCCTTGTCCTGTGCGGCAAAGGCCGCACACAGTGGGACGACATCCCCACTGAGGACGCCCTCTTCGAATGCGCGACCAGCTCGTTTTTCGAGGATGTTCTGGAGATCGTTGGCGTCGTAGGGCGGAAAATGGAGTTCACGCTCACACAGTGTGTCTTCAACTCGCGGGTCTAACTTCTCCCGGAATTTGAAGTCGTTGCTGATCCCAACGATTCCGACGCGGGAGTTCTCGATCTTGTCGTTACTCCGAGCGCGTGGGAGCTGGTAGAGAATCGAGTCGTCGTCACCGATGTAGTCGACCTCGTCGAGAACGATTAAGACCGTGCCACCGATCGAGTCAAGTTTCTCCCAGAGCATTTCGTAGACCGCATTCAGCGGATACCCGGTGCGACTGATTTGCTCAGCCGGATCGCGAAGCGTGTTCACGAGGGAAACGGCGACACGATAGCTACTGGTCAAATCCTCACAGTTGAGATAGACGGTCGTGATCTCGACATCGTCGTATTGTTTCGCGTCTTCCTCGAGATGGTGGAGGAGATACTTTGTCGCGGCTGTTTTCCCGACACCGGTCTTACCGTAGAGAAAGATATTTCGGGGCTGTGCGCCGTTGATGACCGGCTGGAGATAGTCCGTATACTGCTGGAGTTCGTTGCCCCGCTCATCGAGGGACTGAGGCTGATAGTCATCATGGAGGACATTCTCGTCCTCAAAGATTTCCTCACTCCGCTCGAAGAGTGCCATATCAGCGAATTGTAGTTCATCCACATAAAACCACGGCAGCAATCGTTACAATCGATTCAACCGTTACGATCGTTCTCTGAACACACCCACACCACCGTTGCAATCGTTTCTCCCCAGAAGAGTGGGGTGAGTCTCACTATAACTCACGAATCAGTTTTTGGATAGGCCTAGGTTTATACGATCTCCGTCACAATCAAACCCGCAGTGCAGGACGTTGCAGAACGATTGAATGGGTGGGTGGTTGAGCTATCGGTTGTTCTCGAGCAGTCTCTGTTTGATTGAACCTCTCGATTACGACCGCTACTATCCTTATCTCGTCTAAATCTGGTTTCTAAATCCATCCCTGTGTTGTCGATCTTTCAGGCTGGAACGATTGAATCAGTGGTGTGTCTCTCCCCTGTTCGTGAGAGAACGTCTGAAGTGGTGGTGTGTCTGGAGTTGTCCGGAAGGAACGATTGAACCGGTGGGGTGTCTGCACAATTCCATCCATTTTGCGACTTCTATGATATCCAATCGATACATCTCCAACGGCACTAACCACCTGATATGGTGCCTCTCATCCTGTTCTCACCACCCTTATAACCTGATAGAACACGGATTAGATATGTACGATTTAACTGGCTTCCAGCGTGACTTGCTGTATGCAATCGCCGGTCAGCGAGGTGATTCGCGCACGGGCGATATCCTCTACTGGCATTTTGGGCTGCCTGCTCGATAATCGGGTCAGTGACCCCGTCTCCGCCTTCATCGATCACCAAATCCAGTGCGTTCCGAAGGGTGACGATCGCTTTTCGGGCATCGCGCTCGCCGGCATCGAAGTGTCTATTTGCTCCGGGCCTGGACGCGTTCGAGATCCGCCCCGTGCCAGTCGGCCTGTAAGTAGGCCTCCCCGTCCACGAGGTCGCCGTCCGCGTCGGCAGCGTCGCTCAAGACGACGCGTCGGACTACGTTCGTGTCGTTATCCCAAGTCAACCGGTTCCTGAGTAGTCAGTTCGCCCGCGTGATGAAGTCTTTCTTGACATCGGCGGGGCGCTGGCTGATCCCGGCGATACCGAGGCCGTGCTTACGCCCGCGCTTCGAGATCTTGATCAGCATCTGGCTGACGTCGTCAAGGCCGCCACCCTCGGAGACGTACTCGTGAATCTCCTCGACAACCAGCAGGAACGACGTCTTGAGGTCCTTCTCCTGGACGAAAAGTTCGCGGGTCGTCTCCCGGATAAGCTCGTTCACGACGTCGTCCCCGAGGTAGCCCTCGTTGACGCACCAGCCACTCCACGCGAAGATATAGCCGTAATAGGTTTGTACAGTGTTCTGTTTGATCCCTCGGTCACCGGCGAGGTACCGGATACTCGCGGAACACGCGTTCGTCGAGGTTCTCAAAGGTGGATTCACGGCCGATATCGCCAGGAACGATCCCGGTCCAGTCGTTGTCACTGCGGTTGCCGGTGGCCTACTCGGCGAACCGCCTGAGTTCGCGTCCTGCGTTGCGTCGGTAGTTCTCGCCGTCGCCACCGCGGCCTTTTTCCTTATCCTGAAGGTACCGCTCGAATCTGTCGTCAAGTGGCGTCGAGAGTGCTGATCAGGCATCGGCGGCCCTCTATGACTCTGCGAGCACAACTAGATCAAGCAAGGTGCTGAATAGTCTTGAGTCCCCCCACTAGGACAAGAACCGTAGCTAACACAGCCACAAAATCCCCTATTCTACCGCCGAGAAGCCGGATTGGAATTGCAATTGCGGCTAAAGTCCCCACAATCTTCATCGCAGCCACCGCAATTTTCTCGGCCTCTTTTGTCGGAGAACTCATTCGTTTTCGAACACCGCCGTATTGTCCTCGCCCAGCTCGCTCGCTTCTATGTGCGAATACATCTCGGAGGTCGTCTTCGGGTCGGCGTGGCGAAGCGTCCGTTGGGCACGTTGCGCGCCGTGTTCCTTATACAGCGTCTCTCCGACGCCTCGCCGGGCACCATGCAGCGTTAGATACTCGCCGTCCTCGAGATCCAGTCCCGGCACTTCGGCCTCTTTCGAGAGACGTTTCAGCAGCGTCCGAGCACCAGAGGTACTCATCGACGGTGGTTCGATACTGTTCTCAAGGCAGAACTCCCACGGGTTACCATCCGGACGATCGTACTCCGACTCGTCGATCTGGTCGTACAGCGACGGTGGGTGTCGGGACGGAAAGACTGGCCATGACTCGACAGGCGGATCAACGACGGTTCGAAGCCGTCGCAGGGGTTCGATTGTCTGACCGGTGAGCCCGACCTCCTCGTTTGGATCCTGGCTCTTGCCGAAGACTTCGATCATACCGTTCTCGAGGTAGACGTCGTCCCACCGGAGGCCGTTTCGATCGTCGTGTCTCACGTCGGCCAGGACCTCCGACCCTCGAACGCCGGTATAGGCCAGCACGTAGATCAGCGCGCGGTCCCGTACCTCCTCGAAGGCGTCGGTCCCGCCAGCGGCGATCGCCTCACGAGCACGCTCGTTGACGTAGTCGGTGAGCGCCGCTCGCTGTTCGGGTTGCCAGAACTGTTGCTCGCTGCTACTCGTGTCGCCGTTCGGGAGCGGGTCTTTTGCCCGTTCTTTCTCTGCTGGGTTCTCCGGCAGGTACTCGACTTTCACAGCCCACGAGAGGAACGCCGAGACGTAGTTGTAGTAGGTACGGGCCGACGACTCTGCGATCCCTGTGTCACCCCGTGACCGCCGCTCGAGGTAGTTCGCATAGTGACGCATGGTCAACGGCGTCACGTCGGCCAGCGTCTCCTCGTCGCGGCCGTCAATCCACTCGTCGAGCCACTTCTCGAGGTTGTACTTGAGGTTGCTACTGTAATTCCCCTTCTGTTCTCGCAGGAACTCGTCTTTCGCGTCTTCGAGGGCAATTTCCCCGCCTGAGCCCCCAGAGTTGTGATCTGACATCGGCTCGGCTTACCAGAGGGCGCGGCCCCTAGTAAATCCACCGTACATTATTGGTCTAATGTGCTGTACGGTGTTGGTGTTGCCTCAGTTGTAGTTTCAGGCTGTGAGTGTACAGATATCAAGAGAATCGGGGTATTATGAGGTGTGGTAAACCAAATATCGATATACAGAATTTCTCTTTGGAAGTTGCCCACAGTTTCTGAGTATGGACTATTTTTGGGTTAGATCCTCGGCGTTTAGTACTCCTAGCCACCAATTAATAGCCTATTTCGGATGCTCTTTAACATAAGAGTCAGATAAGCATGAACAAATGCATGTATTTTGGCGCTGCTGAATAGGGTTGTCACTTCCAAACAGCGGACTCAGCGAGTGCTCGGCCGATCAATCAGGTGGAAGCAACGCTGAGACGACGATCTCGACACATTCGTCCGCGGTCAACACGGGCGTATAGTCCATTTCACCGTCAACACCAGTGACGAGTTCTCGAAATTCTTGATACCAGATTTATGCACGCACACCGACGCCGTCCGTGCGCTTGATCGCCGAGAAGGGGCCTCACATCGATCGCTGGCGGTAACGAGGCCCATTGACCATGCGCACAACGCGCGGGTCGATGGGCCGGAAGATTCAATGCTTGATCAGTGGTCTTATACCCTCGTTTCTGAGTTTTCGCGTAATTGCATCCAGTCGTAGCCTTTGGCGAGGCTGTGCAGATCACCTGTATTGCGGCAGGTGACCCGCCAGCCGAACTGTGTATCATGCGGTTTCCCGGTCGTACAGTGAACGTCGAGGACAGCTTGCATCGCCGTGTCAACGAGAGCGGTCGCTTTCAGTGTTTGAACGCGATAGTTTGTCCGGCGGTATAGTGCTTGCTGCGTTCTCACGGTGGAAAAATATGGCGTCGTGCCCAGCCACCAAATATGTAAATGTATCTAACGTCTTCCAATCCGACAATAGTGCTTATAGAACAATTCTACAGTCATTCAGTCATATGTGTGGAAGTCGACTTCTTGCTCGAGAAGTTCGTCGGGAATCCCGGGAACTTCATCGGAACGGACTGGACCCTGTTCCTCGATGACGTCGAGACTGCGGGGAAATTCACGTAGCGCGAAATGCAACGAAATACCAGCCTTCGCTCCTTCGCCCAATGCAATCGGGAGTTGATTGTGCCCAGGTGTCAGGTCTCCCACTGCATAGACGCGATCGACTGTTGTCTGCCCGTGATCATCGACGACGACCGTCCCATCATCATTGATATCACAGCCGAGGTTGCGGGCTAGACCGTTGTTGTACTCGGCACCGTACATGGCGAAGCCACCCTTGTACTCGCGAACCATGCCGTCTTCGAACTCGAGGGCTGCTAACCAACCGTCTTTGTCGTTTTGAACGCCAGTGATGTCCTCGTTAATGATATCGATCGGATGGTTCGAGAGCATCGTTGCTGTCTCGTCGCTCCATTCAGGGCTATCATTGCGTGTGAGCAGATCGACATCGTCGGTGAAGTTAAGCATGATCCCGGCTACGTGTGCAGCGCTCTCCCCATAACCCATGACGTAGACGGGTTCGTCGACGAACATGTAGGCATCACAGTGCAAGCAGTAGTGGAGTCCACGACCGGTTCGCGGTAGTGGCGGCTCTGGACGGACATCGTTGAATCCCGTCGCAAGGACGACGTATTCTGCGCGGTAGTCAGCATTATTCCCGCAGAGATGGATTGACCCATCCTCATTGGTATCACAGGAGACGAGTAGATCATTGTGGATATCGCATCCGTACTCTCGAAGTTGGTCTCTACTGACCGAGAGAAATTCGTTCCCAGATGTCTCCTCCGTGATACCCAGTAGATTGTGGACGTCTTGCATCATCGCTGCACGTCCACCGCCTCGGTCAACGACGGCCGTTCGATGACCGAGTCGCGTCGTATACAGCGCTGCGGTCATTCCAGCCGGACCGCCTCCGACGATGAGAGCTTCGTAATCGTGAACAGTTGAATCAGTAGCCATCGTCTCTTCGTCCGATATCGACACATAAAATGATGGTTCGAAATCGGCGTGATATTGTGGATACAGTGACAAAGACAGCGAGTGAGTTCTAGTTCTTGAATTCTATAGACTTACTGAGCAGCCGTTCCTAATCTAATAATTCATAGCACTTATATTTCAGCTACAGAGGCATCTCAAGTGCGGCCTCTTCTGTTCGCTCGAGCGTCTCGAGGTGCGCTTCGGCATCGAGTGCTGCCATGCTGCCGGTTCCGGCAGCGGTGACCGCCTGTTGATAGTGCGGATCAGCGACGTCGCCGGCGGCGAAGACGCCCTCGACCGCCGTCTCGGTCGTCGCGCGGCCGGCGTCGTCAGTACGGGTGCGGAGATAGCCGCTCTCGTCGCGGTCGACGGCGGTCCCCTCGAGGAATTCGGTGTTCGGTGTGTGGCCGATGGCGTAGAACACGCCGCCGACATCGACGGACTCTCGGTCGACGTCGACGCCGGTCGCGGCCTTCTTCGCGGGATAGCCGTCGGGATGCGAGACGAGCGTCGCGCTGGTGACGCCCTCCTCCTGCGAGCCGTGTATCGCCTCGAGTTCCGTGTTCCAGCGGAACTCGATGGTTTCGTTGTCGCGGGCGCGGTCGGCCATGATCTCGGAGGCGCGCAGTTCCTCGCGACGGTGAACGATTGTCACATTATTGGCGAACTTCGCGAGGAAGAGCGCCTCTTCCATCGCCGAATCGCCGCCGCCGATCACGAGGACGTCGTCACCGCGGTGGAATGCGCCGTCGCAGGTCGCACACGTGGAGAGCCCGTAGCCCATCAGTTCGTCTTCGTTCTCGGCGCCGACCCAGCGAGCGCTCGCGCCGCTCGCGACGATCAGCGCATGCGTTTGCAACGTGTCGCCGTTCGAGAGTTCGAGTTCGAACGGCCGCTCTGCGAGCATCGCGTTTTCGACAGTGCCGTGTGTGAATTCGGCGCCGAAGCGCTCGGCCTGGTCCTTGCCGTTTTGGATCAGCTCCATCCCGCCGACGCCCTCAGGGAAGCCGAGGTAGTTCTCGACATCGGTCGTCAGCGTCAGTTGGCCGCCCGGTTCGGGTCCCTCGATCACCAGCGGCTCGAGGTCGGCCCGCGCGGCATAGACGGCCGCGGAGGGGCCAGCGACGCCAGAACCGACGATCACTACGTTGCGAACATCCGTGGTCGTGTCTGTTTCCTTGTTCATTCGGTGTATCTCTCGATCAGGCTACGGAGTCGGTCTTCCGGCAGCGCGCCGGACTGCTGTTCGACCTGTTCGCCGTCCGCGAAGAGGGCCAGCGTCGGCACGCCGCGAACGCCGAACGAGCCCGCGAGTTGCTGGTGTTCGTCGACGTCGACCTTCGCGATCACGGCCTCGGTCGTGTCCGCGAGCTGCTCAAGGACGGGATTGAGCATCTGACAGGGGCCACACCAGTCGGCGTAGAAGTCCACGAGGACGACATCGTGCGCCGTCGTGACGTTCTCGAGGTGGCTTCTGCCGTCGATGTAGATCGGTTCGTCGAGCGATTCTCCGGAGGCATCGCGTGCATCAGTTGCCATCACCACTACGTATGGACTGATAGCATTTAAAGGTTTTGTGAGATTTGTACAATATAGAAACAGAGGGGCTTGGAGTATCCTCGTACAGCGCACATGGTGATGAACGGAAAAATAAGCGTAAAACGCCGGATAGGCAGCATTCAGGAGATTTCGGAGAGACATGGAGACGTTTTTGACGATCGAATCGTATCGGTCAGTTTTGCACATCTAACTAACAACCAGTTATTCGACAGAGTCGGTCGGCTCCCCTGAGGGACTCACGTCAAAGCGCACGAAATACCCGGCTCGCGTTCCGACGCGCACGTCGAACGCCAGTCCCCGCCGTTCGACACGGCGTCGTAGCCCTTCGAATCCGACGAAGTGCGGATCGGGGAGCGACTCGCCGACGACGAGTCGGCCGTCGGGTTTCAGGACTCGCTCGAGTTCGTCGAGGGCTCGCTCCTGGTCAGCAATCTCGCCGAGAACGAGGACCAGATACGCGGCGTCGAATGTGTCGTCCGGATACGGAAGCGAGCGCGCGTCGCCGCGGATCGGTTCGACGTTCGACTCACCTTTCTGTCGCATTCGCGTTCGGAGGTGTTCGACCATCTCCGATTGGACGTCCACAGCGTGCAGTGTCCCCGACGGTTCGATCGCTCGCGCAACCGTCCCCGTGTAGTAGCCCGTTCCCGGGCCGACCTCAAGAAAACGTTCACCGGGCCGGGGCTTCAGCACGTCGCGCAGCCTCGAGCGAGTGATGACCGGACGCGGGAGGCCGATCGCGTGGCGCTGGGCATACGGACACGGTGACGGGTTCGATCGCCACCGGAGGGCGTATCCGAGTCCGGCGAGCAGCGTAAGCCCGAGTAGGGCGGCGATCGCTCGTACGGTACGACGAGAAACCATGGTAGTCTCTTCACCACGGACGGACTACAGTCTTCCCCGAACTGACGCACGTACCGTAGGCTTGCTATTGCTACCTCAACTACGATCATTCTCGAAATCAGTCGTACAGTATGTCCTATACGCTTCATACACAAGTCGACGGCGAGTTTGACGACATCGTCGAGAAAACGATCGACGCCCTTGAGGACGAGGGGTTCGGCGTGCTCTGCGATATCGACGTCCGGGAAACGCTCAAGAAGAAACTCGACGAGGACTTCCGGTAGTATAGAATCCTGGGTGCGTGTAATCCGCAGTTGGCCCATCAAGGACTCGAGCACGATCTCGAACTCGGGACGTTGCTCCCGTGTAACGTCGTCGTGTACGACGATGACGACGGTGTCGTCGTTAGCGCGGTCGATCCGCAGCGTCTGATCGGTGTCGCCGAGAACGACGACCTCGACCCGATCGGCGACGCCGCGTTCGCTTATGGGACAGGGCGGTGTCCGTCGTACATGGTAGATTCGAACGACGACGAGTTCGATCCGACGGCGCCCGAACAGCGGGAGATCGGCCGCGAAATGGTCGACGAGAGTACGGGCCTCGGGTCGGTGATGGCCCACGCGTACCGGGGCGAGCTCGGACGGGTAGACACGTGGCGACAGCGCCTCGACCAGACGACGACGTGGGCGGTGACCGTGATGGCGGCGATCCTAACGTGGGCGTTCTCGAGTCCGGATAACCCCCACTACATCCTGCTTATCGGCATCGTGATCGTCACGGTCTTCCTCGGCATCGAGGCGCGACGGTACCGCGACTACGACGTCTTCCGGTCGCGCGTTCGGATTCTTCAGGAGAACCTGCTCGCGACCGCTCTCGATCCGTCCCAGGGGGTCGAACACGTCGACTGGCGAGCGGAATTGAGTCGGGACTACCGCGAGCCCACCGTGAAGGTACCGATGCGGGAAGCTCTCGCGAATCGCCTGCAGCGCGTGTATCTCGCACTGCTCGGCGTCCTCCTCGTCGCGTGGATCTTCAGAGTGACCGCGTTTGCGGGACGCGAAGACTGGATCGAAACCGCTGCGATCGCTCGAATCCAGGGTCCGATCGTGATCGCGGTCGTCGTCGTGTTCTACGTCGCGCTGCTCGCGATCGCGCTGTGGCCGCGAGAGCGCCAGGCGAAGGGAGAATTTCGCAAAGAGAACGGGGCAGGAGGCGACTGGAAAGAGTCCGATACGGAAGACGAGCCTCGAAATCGATGATCGACTGCAGGGAACCGATTCGAGCCCGCTGCGCGAACTAGGCCGCGCAGTTGTTCGGCCCTAACTCGAGTTCCGTCGCCTCGGACCCGTCCTCGGGCGGCTCCGGACCCGTGTTGATCTCGATCACGCGCTCGTAGTTCGGTGGCTTGTCGGGCGCATTCTCGACCAATCGGTCCACGAACTCGTCCTCGTCCAGTCCCAGCAGGTCGAGGTTGTCGCGGAGGTCACCTAGCTGAGCGCCGATCAGTTCGCCGGGCGAGCCCACCTCGTATCGGTTGTCCTCCGTGACCGACACATGGCCCGGAAGGATCCGCGTCTCATCCGGCAGCTCGAGGATGGTGTCGTGAATCGATTCGTATAGCAGTTCGGCGCCGCTTGCCGCGTCCTCGTTACCGAATTGAAGCTCCGTCCGGCCGACGGACTCGACGAACAGCGTGTCGCCCGTCAGCAGTGCCTCGTCGTCGATGAGGTAGTTGACCATCTCGGACGTGTGTCCCGGCGTGTGGAGCGCTCCGATCTCGATCTCGCCGAGTTCGATCGTCTCGCCGTCGGTGAGCGGTTCGTAGTCATACTCGACGCCCCGGTCGCTCGCATGTTCTCCGAGGTGGTAGGGTACGTCGAGTTCGTCCGCGAGCTTCGGTCCACCCGAAATGTGGTCGGCGTGGACGTGGGTATCGAGGACGCGCTCGATCGTCAGCCCGGCCTCCTCGGCGACGATCTTGAACTGGTCCGTCTGACGGGTCGCATCGACGACGACGGCCGACTCGGCGTCCCTCGAGCCGACGATATAGCCGAGACAGCCCTTCGCCCGCCGCTGCAACTGGACGATAACGAGGTCGTCGTTTTCGGTCTCGACGGGAACGACCTCGTAGACCTTGCTCCAATCCTCCATGCCGCCTTTTACGACGGACACGTCGTCGTACCCATGTTGCTCGAGTTCGAAGCTGAACGGCGTCGAGGTTAGTCCCTTTCCGCAGATCGCGACAATCGGGTCGCCGTCTCTCATCTCTTCGACGCGCTCGCGCGTCTCGTCGGTGAACTCGTCACTCGGGCCGAACGGAACATTCTCGGCGGCGTGAATTCGCCAGCCCTTGTAACTATCCTCGGGACGCGTATCGATGAGCGTGAACGACTCGTCTGCATCGATCAACTCTGCGAGCCGTTCGGGGGTGATTTGGTTTACCATTGGAATCACCTTACAATACTAGTTGGTGCGAGACTACCGATAGTTCTCATCCCTGCAAAGGCACGGCGAGAGGAATTGCGAAAGCGAAAGATCGCCTGCAATCGGTGTCCTACCACTCCTGTTCCAGTTCGTCGAGTAGCCGGTCAATGTCGCCGGCGGTGTTGACCGCGTGAACGGACGCTCGAACGCCGTCTGGATACGGGAGTGCGCGGACGACGATCCCGTCGGTAGCCAGTCGCTTGACCGTCGCCTCCGGATCGTCGACGTCGATCGTCACGAGTCCCGATTCCGGTGGCGATGGACTGAGCAGGCGGTCGTCGGGGACCCCGTCGGCCAGCCGCCCAGCGAGGCGGTGGACACGGTCCGCGATCCGGTCGATCCCAACGTCGTCAATCACGTCGATTGCTTCCCGAAGCGCGACGTGGGGTGCCGGGTTCGCTGACCCGACTTCGAACCGACGTGCGCCGGTCGCGTACTCGTAGGGATCGGCGGACGGCGTCTCGACGCTTCGATAGCCAACCGTCCGTGGCTTGAGATCCTCGGCCACGTCGTAGTCGACATAGAGGAAGCCGCCGCCCCATAGACCGAGTAGCCACTTGTGGCCGGCAGCGGCGATCGCATCGGCACCCCACTCCACGACGTTCATCGGCAACTGCCCGGGGACCTGCACGGCGTCAACGAGCGCGAGCGCGCCGGCGTCGTGGGCAATATCGACCAATTCTGTCACTGGCAGCCGCGTTCCATGGGTCCACGTGACCGCGCTGAAGCAGACGACTCTGGCGTCGTCGACGGCCTCGGCGAATCGCTCGAGATCGACGCGACTCGCTCTCGAGTGCGGTCGAACGCTCGAAACGCCGTGTCGTAGGGGTGGTCCTCGACCGGCGACTCGAACTCGTGTTCGCGGACGAACTCGTCGGCAGCGTCGACGACATATTTCGGACTAGGACCGTGAGCGCCGAAGTTGAGATAGTTCCCCTTCTGTAAGGCGGGGATATCCGCCCTGAGTTCGGTCGGCGTCATCGGTGTGCTCGGCTTCATACCTGTTCCTACGGAATTAGCCGGTAATAATATTGGGGATACTATAAAATACTGACTGCGCGTATACCATCGCGTTCCCGACGAGCACGTCGACGATCGTGTGCTCGTCGACCGCCTGAACGGTGTCCGTTTCGAGCGCGAACTCCACTGACGGAACGCCGGCGTTGCGATCAGTGCGTAATCGTTTCAGTGGCTCTCTGTTTCACGCCTCGCAGTCCGAACAATGTGTCCGAAACCGCAGGAGAGCGCCGATCACACCGAGTGTAACGAGAGTGACCGCTAACTGGACGTACCCGCTGGTCGCGTTTCCAGTCGCAGCACCGCCGGCGACGGCAGCGGTGCCACCGACCACGAGGCCGCCGGTTCCGAGACAACAGAGGCTCGCGAATCCCGCGAGACCCAGGAGCGACCGACGGGAGGCCGAGTCGGAGTCCATAAGTCCATTTTCGATCAGATACCGGTAAATGTATTGTGACGTTTTCCACCTAGCGGACGGCCCAGCGTTTCAGGACGGACGAATCGTGATTCTGCCGGTCCCGGTAGCTCCCACCGAAGCGTCGATCGCGTTTCCGGTGACTCGTCGTTCACCCGGCGACGCCGGGAGACTACGATGGTCGAAAGTCACTTGTATTGAAAACCCAATATTCTACACAATGGTACTACCCATCGACCCGAGTCAGATCGATCCGGACGACATCGGTTCGAAACAGACGACCCTCGAGATGGACCACGAGGCGGCGATCGAACACGTCCGCGAGGTGTTCACCGACGCCGGGTTTGGGGTTCCGGTCGAGTTCTCCCCGTCGGACATGCTCAACGAGAAGGTCGACGCCGACCGCGATCCCTACTACATCCTCGGGGCGTGTAATCCGGCGGTTGCCGACCGCGCGCTCGAGGCGACCGACGGGAAGATGGGCGGACTCTTCCCGTGTAACGTCGTCGTCTGGGAGGAAGAACCCGGTCAACAGCGCGTCTACCACGTCTCGATCATGCGAATCGCGCGGCTCGTCGGAATGGCTCCGGACGACGACGAGATGGCTGACATCGTGGCGGAAACGGGCGAACTGGTCGATACCGCGTTCGAGAATCTGTAACCATGGGATACCACACGTTCGACGCCGAGCGAGCGGACAAGTTAGAGGTGGCCGGACGGCGCTATCGGTTCGTCTCGGCCGAGGAACTGCTGTGGGCGCTCTCGCTCTCGTCGGACGAGACCGTCGCTGACCTCGGGAGCGGGACCGGTTTCTTCACCGACGACGTCGCGCCCCACGCCGGCGAGGTCTACGCGGTCGACGTCCAAGAGGCGATGCACGAGTACTACCGGGAGAAGGGTGTCCCGGCGAACGTCGACCTCGTGACCAGCGACGTGATCAAGTTGCCGTTCGACGACGGCGACGTCGACGCCGCGTTTTCGACGATGACCTATCACGAGTTCGCGAGCGACGAATCGCTGGCCGAGGTTCGGCGAGTTCTCGCCCCCGACGGCCGCCTCGTAATCGTCGACTGGGCGGCGACCGGCTCCGGCGAGGACGGTCCGCCGGTCGACGAGCGCTATAGCGCCGACGAGGCGACAGCAGCCCTCCGCGAGGCTAGGTTCGAAATCGAACACACGGCCGTCCGCCCGGAGACATTTCTGGTGATCGCGACGCTTGAGTGAACCGGCCGTTCACATGAGTTCGGGTTCGCCGTCGAAACGGCACTGCCGGTGTCACGCGGTTTCGATCCGTTGGTCGCCCGTTTCGAATCGGTCTCGATCTGGTCCTCGAGTTCCGGCCGTCGGTCTTCGAGACATGACTCGAGGGCGTCCGCATCGACGGTGTCGACCAAACGGGTGTACCCGAGGAACTCCACGTCGACATCACCGACGGACAACTTCACTGCTATTTTCGTGGATCGGCGGTAGTAACCGGTGAACGGCTCTCACCTGTGGCCCGCGCTACCGGCTAGAAAGTAGTATTGTCTATTTTCCACAAAACACTGAAATACGTCCGCACCCTACTACCAGTGATGACTGAGACAACGCCCTTGGAGCCGACCGACGACGGCCGCCCGGCTGAAAAACCCGTCCAGTTGAACGACGTTGCCGACTACGACGAACTGCTCGCGACACACGACCTCGTCTTGCTCGAGTTCGTCACGTCCGGCTGTGGCATCTGCGCGTCGATGGAGCCGGTACTCGGCGCGGTCGCACGCAGCGCACCGGGAATCGTAGCGACGGTCAACGCCGGCCTCGTTCCCGATCTCGCCGCCGAGTTCGGCATCCAGAGCGTCCCGACTCTCGTCGTCCTGCGTGACGGTGAGGAGGTCGCCCGCCTCGACGACGGCTTCCAGCAGGCCGAACCGCTCGTCGATACGCTCGAGACACACGCAGTGCAGTAACGCAGTCCAAGGGAAAGAGATCCGATTATTCGGTAGAACGCGTTTCAGCAGTAGTGATATTCCATCAATCGCTGAACAGAAACCTTCCGTAAAGGACGCGAACACCACTTCATGAGCAGCCAACCGGATACCGCATCCGATCGGACGCAGAAGGCGGTGACTCGACGCGCTCTCGTCTCGGCAGGAGTGTTCGGATTCGGCTTCAGCGGTTTAATCGACGTTATCGTTCTGCATCAGATCCTTCAGTGGCATCATCTCGTCTCTGGCCTTTATCCGATGTACACGTTGGACGGTCTCGAGATGAATATCCTCGCAGACGGGTTGTTCTCGCTCGGAATGCTGATCATTATGGGAATCGGGGCGGGCCTCGTCTGGCGGTCGGAGCGACGAACTACCGTCCCGTTAGCCGTGCGACCGCTGGCCGGTGCTGCTCTGATCGGTCTTGGTGTGTTCGACGTATATGACGCCCTCATTGATCACGCCCTCTTGGGACTTCATCGACCCGTGGGCCCTGGCGGTCAACCCCTGTCTCCGGGAGGGCAATACAATCCCCACTGGATAGCCGTCAGCCTCCTCTTCGTCGCCGCGGGATATTACGTCTATAGAACGGGGATACAGAACCGTAGCGGCAACTCAGACGATCAGACGTAAACGATCCATCTACGGCTGCTCACCTATGATAACGGTAACTCTCCAACTCCTATCGAAAGCCGGCCTCCTCCTCCAAAGGAGTCCGTTACATGGTCCTCCGCAAGCGCCACCGACACCGGTCCCACACTGGGTAGTGCTACTTGTCATCGTCCCGGCTCTCTGGGTCATTATCGGTGGTATCGTCATCCTCATCGATCGAGTTTTGCAACGGATCTAAAAATCCGGCACGTAGATCGAGCGATTCTCGGCCTCGAACAACGGGTGACGATTTGACGTCCGCCACCCGGATCAGTGTGCCGTCCTCGAGCGGCATGATGATCTCGAGGTTACCGTGACCGCTTCGTGCACAGCACGTCGACTTCGCCCGCGAGACAGCGGCCAGCTGAGACGTGGTCAGCGCGGACGTGAGTGTCTTCGACGCCGACGATCTCCGTCGCGCTGGTCAGTCGCGTTCGGGTACTAATCGACGTATTGATTCGGTTTGATGACGATCCCCTCATCGCCGTCGTGGACGAGGGAGGTGACCGTTCCCGTCCTGAGTCGGACGATCTGAACGGCGCCGTCGGTAGCGTCGGCAACGTCTGACGGTGAACGTGATGTCCCCTTCATTTCGTCGGTCTGCCACCTCGTCGTCTTCGTACTTGACATCGTGGGATCACAGACGGCCGTCTCAAACTCGAAACGAACTACGTAATCGTCCGTTCGACGATGACCTTGTTCCGATTCCGATGTGGTAGGAATCGTCTGTCCCCGCATATACGGGGAGTTCATACGAACCGTTGTACCATGGGAGATCACACTGAGTCGTCCGGATCGGGGATATCACGCCGCAAGCTCTGCATCGCGGCCGGTGCCACGGGTATCTCGGCTCTCGCGGGCTGTTCGACATCGACGAATCCGTCTCGAGCCGAGAGCGCGGCGACGATAACGGACCACTCCTCGCCGGACCTCGAGAAGTGGGTCGAAGAGGTCCCTCGGCCGGGCGTCGCTGAGTCGTCCGGAACGAAGGACGGGCACCCTCGCTACGAGATCGAGATGCGCGAGGTCGAACAGAAACTCCACCGAGATCTCCCAGAGACGACCGTCTGGGGGTACGACGGACAGTTCCCCGGCCCGACGATCGAAGCCGAGCAGGGCGAGCCGATCTACGTCCGCTGGACGAACGACCTTCCGGACGAGCATCTCATGCCCGAGGACACCACGATTCACAGTGACATCATTCCGTACGATACACCGGGCGTCCGGACCGTGACGCATCTCCACGGCGGAAACGTCGAGTCCGAGAGCGACGGTCACGCACAGGCGTGGTACACTCGCGACTTCCAAGAGACGGGGCCGGAGTTCGCGAAGAAAGACTACTACTACGTGAACGACCAGCCCCCGGCGACGCTGTGGTATCACGACCACTCGCTCGGTATCACGCGACTCAACGTGTATGCCGGGCTCGCCGGGTTCTATCTCCTGCGGAACGATCACGAACGGAGCCTCGATCTGCCCAAGGGCGAGTACGAGATCCCGCTGGTGTTTCAGGACCGGAGTTTCGAGGAGAACGGTTCGCTGTTCTATCCGACGGCCGTCTCGGACGAGCAAGGCGGCAGCGACGAGTCACATCCCGACCCGAGTATCGTTCCGCAGTTCTATGGGGACACATCCGTCGTCAACGGGAAGGTCTGGCCGCGACTCTCTGTCGAACCCAGATCGTATCGGCTCCGGCTCCTCAACGGGTCGAATAGCCGATATTATACCCTCAAACTCCGCCAGTACGACGAGTCGTCGGGCGAGGTCGGCGATGCTGGACCGTCGTTCGTCCAGATCGGGAACGATGGCGGCCTCCTCTCGTCTCCGGTCGAGATCGAGGACCGCCTCGAGCTCGGTGCCGGCCAGCGCGCCGACGTCGTCGTCGACTTCTCCGAATACGCCGGCGAGACGCTGCTGCTCCACAACAATGCGCCCGCCCAGTATCGCGGTGCGACAGGCTCGGACGACGACATCGTTTCTCTCCCCGAGATCATGCTCGTAGACGTGGGCGACGACGGGAACTCACAGGACGCTTCCGAACTCCCAGAGGAGCTGACCCGCGTTCCGGACATCCCAGTCGATTCGGTCGATAACGAGCGATATCTCACGCTCAACGGCGGCACGGCCGACGACTATGGCCGACAACTCTTCTTGCTCGGAACGGAAGCCGAGCGCGACGGTCTCAAAATCACCGTCCCCGTGACCGAAGAACCCGCACTCGGTGACACCGAGATCTGGAGCTTCGCCAACCGAAGTGCGATGTCACATCCGATGCACCTCCACCTCGTCCACTTCCAGATGTTAGGCCGACAGCCGATCGGAGACTACGATCCGGCCGAGGACGAGATCGACCTCGACGCACTCGAGGCGCCTGAGCCGTACGAACGAGGATGGAACGACGTGGTCACCGTTGATCCCGGCGAAGTAGTTCACGTAATCGTCTACTTCGGAGAGCACGACGGACTGTTCAACGATCAGACGGGCACGTACATGTGGCACTGTCACATGCTCGAACACGAGGACCACGACATGATGCGGCCGTTCACCGTCCGACCGAACGACGGGGACGCCGATAGCGCCAACAATTCGACGACCCGCCGCTGAAGCAGTGGCGGGAGATTCCCGTCGCGAAACGGGCGCGAGAGCGATTCGAGAGAAGTGAGAGTACGGTGAGTCGCGGTCGGTGGACGATCAGCTCTGAGCGGGCACTTCGGTGTCGACCTCGGCGTGTTCGTACTTATCCTCGAACTCCTGAATGAGTTGTCCCATCTTCGCGTACCAGTCGTTCAGCTTTCGCTGCATATCGTTCGCGATCTGGGTCGGGTCCGTCGGATAGTAGACGTGGTAGTAGCCGCCCTGCTCGTAGTTGATCTGCTCTTTCTGGATGAAGCCGCTCTTGAGCAACCGCTGGATCGATCGGTACGCGGTCGACCGCTCCCGGTCGACTCGCTCGGCGACCTCGTCGATCGTCAGCGCTTCTTCGCTTTTGACCATTACCCGGAAACAGTCCTTATCGAGTTGTTTGAGACCGTGGATGCACTCTAGCAACCCTTCGCACTCCATATCCTGCTGTAGTTGCTCTGCCATTGAGTTAGCCATTTTACTATCTCATGATAGGAACCACACCGGTATAAGGGTTGTGTGGGTATTGTACAATCTCGATGAGCCGCGATCGACTCGGACGAGTAGGGATAATGACGTCAATCTGCAGACGTCGCAGCCGCATTCGACCGCTTTCGCATCGTCGTGATCGTGCTATAGATCACGGCCCCGCTGACCATGAACGCCGAGAGTAGGATCAAGGCAAAGCTGAGCGTATTCAGCACGTCCATCCCGAAGTAGTCGCCGGCCTGCCGGAACGCGACAGCGATCGAACCACCGACCAGCATTAGTCCGAAATAGATCTTGATGTCGTCTTCGTCAACGATGCCGGTCGCGGCCGAGCCGATCCGGGCACCGAGCGCACTCCCCGCAAGTAGCGGCGCGACGATCGAGAGGTCGACGCCGCCGTTGAGTCCGTAGGTGAACGCGCCGAACCCGCCCGAGAAGACGATCTCGAAGAGGTCGGTCCCGACCGCGACGGGAACCGGGACGCCGATGAGGTAGACCATCGCGGGCATCTTGACGAAACCGCCACCGACACCCAGAAAGCCCGACAACAGGCCCGTGGTGAACGCGACGGCCAAAATCAACCAGAGCGAGACCTGGATTCCGCCAGCGACCGTCATCATCGGCGGGATGCGGTAGGACTGAATCCGCTTCGCGAGGGGTGGAATCGCGTCCGGGTCGAACTCCTCGTCGGACTCGTGGTGGCTGCCACCTGAATCGTCTCCGCCGTCGTTCACGAGCGCGTTTCGGGTGACGAACAGCCCGACCGAACCCAACAGGACGACATACGTGACGCCGATGGCACCGCTGGCGAGCCCCAGCTCCTCGAGGTAGTACACCACTCGACTCCCCACCTCGATGCCGCTCGTCGTCCCGACGATCATCAACCCGCCGAGTTTGTAGTCGACCTGGCCGAGATCGCGGTGTTTCAGCGTTGCGATCGTGGCCGTCCCGAACACGAAGGCCATGCCGCTTCCAACGGCGACTCTGGCGGGATACCCCATCACGAGTAACGCGGGCGTGACGAGGAACGAGCCGCCCATTCCGAAGAAGCCGAACAGCACGCCGACCATGAAGCCGAAGCTCACGAACAGTATGAGCGTCGTCAGGGCGATTCCGAATGGCTCCATCTATGCGCGTGTGATTTTCTCGACGATCGGCGTTGCGACTCGCTCGAGTGCGCCGTACCCGACGTAGAGGACGAACGCTTCGAGGAGGACGGCGCCGACGAGAGCGCCTGACTGTACTGCTGACGAAGACGCAGCGAGGTCGATCATCGCGATCGACCACCACCGTTCGGTTGTGTGCATCTCATGGGTTTCTGCTCAGTATCGTCTACCAGGAGGGTGGCTATAACGCTTTTGGGAATCTCGTACAATATTATAGCAGCCAATCTCACGACTATCCTACGAGGATATTCGGATAAGTTATACTGATACCTGGTTCGTTCCGCAAGCCGTCTATACAGTTCATGCGCGGTCGAGGCAACTGTCTCACGCGATTCTGCCGATTACATTCGTGACGTCTTACTGGCGTACGGTCGCCGATGGACAGGTCGCAGTCCGTATCGTTCGCGATCGACCTCCTGCTTTCGGTATTGTTTACCGAAAACAATATCATGTCGACGAACCTACGGGTAGTATGAAAGCAATCTGTGCGACCGATCTCTCCGCCGCCAGCGAGGCGACGATCGAGAGCGAGACCTGTCTCGAGTGCCTCGGCCGAATCGGCGTCGAGGAGATCCACCTCGTAACCGTGATCCCGTTGAACGTCCACGCAGGCATGCCCGGAATAGACTTCGAGGAACGACGCGAGCAGGCGCTCGATCGCTACCGCCGTGTCATCCAAAAGGCGGGCCTCGACGTCGAGGCGCACATCGTCCGCGGCACGCCCCATCGGCGAATCAACGGCGTCGCCGAGGCGGTCGGCGCCAGCCTCACGGTCGTCGGCTCGCGTGGGAAGAGTCCGCTCGAGAACCGCGTTATCGGATCGACTGCACGCAACCTCGCGCGGACGACGGTCGTTCCACTGCTGGTAAACCGGATCGAACGCGGGGCGGACGAGCCAGCTGTCGTCCGCGAACACTTGTTTCGGCGAATGCTGTTTGCGACGGACTTCTCGGAGAACGCCGAGCGGGCGTTCGAGGCGTTCTCGTACCTCCGTCACGCGACGCAGGAGGCGACGCTGGTCCACGTCGAAACGCCGAAGGATCCGGCGCTTCCGGAGGGCGCTGACCCCGAAGTGCGATTA
This sequence comes from Natrinema sp. LN54, assembly GCF_052439245.1. NCBI lineage: Archaea > Methanobacteriati > Methanobacteriota > Halobacteria > Halobacteriales > Natrialbaceae > Natrinema > Natrinema sp. LN54. The sequence continues at coordinate 35,618 of NZ_JBQVRP010000008.1, read as the reverse complement.
GCAGAGCTGGCGACCAGGCTCGATAACTGGGAGATCGAGACGCGAACAGCAATTCGACAGGGCGATCCGGCGAACGAGATCCTTGCCGTCGAGGACGAGTATGAACCGACGACGATCCTCGTCGGCTCGCGCGGACACAGCCGGCTCCGCCGACTCTTGCTCGGAAGCGTCTCCGAAGACGTCGTCGCACGGGCGGACGGGAACGTCATGCTGATCCCGCCGGACAGAGCAGCCTGATCGGCGACTCGAAACGTCGCCTCGAGGGAACCGAACGCGTCCGCCGGTAGTCTCAGAGCTCCAGAAGAAGCATCGAGCCGTAGCCGAGTCCGAACGCGAGGACGAACGACCCCGCCCAGGCGGCGACCGTGAGTCCCAGCTTTCGGGGGCTGACACCGTCCCCACCGGCGACCGCGAGCCCGCTGCCGACGATGGCGCTCACGATGATCTCGTTGAACGAGACCGGGACACCCAGCGAGACCGCGGTCTGTGCGATGAGAAACGAGGGGACGAGCGTCGAAATCGATCGGCGCGGCCCCAGCGACGCGTACTCCTGTGAGATCGACTTGATCATCCGGGGTGCGCTCGTCCAGGAGCCGACGAGGATCCCGACACCGCCGCCGAGTAACAACACGAGTGGCGACACCATCGATAAGTCCTCGAGCAGCGGGAACAGCGGGCCGACGGCCAGCCCGACCTGACTCGCGCCCGCCGAGAACGCCACGAGCGCACCCAGCGAGAGCAGGAACCGGCGCAGACCGCCGACCTGATCGCGACCGACGTCCCATCGAACGACGGACGCGGCGATGGCTCCGAAACCGAGCGAGACCGCAATCGTGGCGGCGACGCCGTCGACGGGAACCAGCGCGACCCCGGCGATGGCGAGCGTGCCCCCGAGCGACGAACAGAACGAGAACTCGAGGTTCGCGACTACGACACCGACGATTCCGGCGAGGATCGGAACGCTGACGTCCTCGGGGACGTCGGGTCGCGGGAGGGTACTGGCGAGCCCGTAGGCGATGCCGCCGCCCACGAACGGCGTGAGTACCCAGACCGCGCCAATTTCGGCGTACTTCCCCCAGGCAGGATCACCGCCGAGCGCGAAGCCGACCCCGATGACCGATCCGGTCACGGTGAACGCGGTCGCGATAGGGTACCCGGTGGAGATCCCGATCGCCATCAGGCCGGCGCCGAGAAACAACACGACAATGACGCCGGTGATCGGGAGCGTGACGCCCTCGACGAGGCCACTCCCGACGGCTTTCGAGACGCTCGCACCCTGCGTCACCGCGCCGGCGAACCCGAGGAGACCGACGAGAAACGCGGCCTTCATCGTTGAGATCGCATTCGCGCCGACCGCCGGTGCGAACGGGGTCGCGCCGCTCGAACCGGCGCCGATCACCCAAGCCATGAACAGGCTTGCGAGAACGGCGGCTGCGAACAGTAGTATCGTTCCTGGATCCATTAGACGAACCGCCTCCGTTTCAGCTTGTGAGACACGAAATGCGAACGTCGCTAATCGGCACCTGCCGGGGCCGTGGCGGCCGCGGTGCGCTTGCTTCGCCAGACTCCCTGCAGGTAGGCGCCGGCGAACATGCCGGCGATTGCCCACAGGATAGTGACATTGCCGACGCCGAGGCTGGCGTAGGCGGCGCCGGGACAGATTCCCGAGAGCCCCCAGCCGACGCCGAAGATCGTGCCGCCGATCAGGACGTTCCGGTCGAACGGCTTCAGCCGGCGTTCGTACCGATCGCCCGTCAGCGGCGCGCTATCTCGGATCCGCGGCATCACGGCGAAGGCGACCCCGGAGACGATCGCCGCGCCGAACATGACGAACAGCAGTCCGAAGTCCTCGAACTGCAGGAAGTTCAGCACGACCTCCGGACGCGCCATCTGGCTGAACCCGAGCCCGAACCCGAAGATCATGCCGCCGACGAGTATCAGCGGCATGAACAGCGGGTGGCGGTCCTCGCTCATGGTGACACCCCCATCGCGGCGACGATTTGAGCGGTCCCGATGGCGACAGTCAGAAACGTCACCACGCCGACGAGCGACGTCTTCGACGCCGAGCCGACGCCGCAGACCCCATGGCCGGACGTACATCCCTTGCCGATCCGGGTGCCGATCCCGACCAGGATGCCGCCCAGGAACAGCCGCCACGGCTGGACGGTAGTCGACCAGAGCGTCACGCCGCCGATCTCGTACAGTTCACCGGTCGTTCCGGCCTCGTAGAGCGACGTCGTTATCACCCCGGACTGGACCGTCGCCGCGAACGCCAGCCCGCCCAGGATGATGCCGAGCGTGAACACGACGCGCCAATCCCGGGACGAAACGTACTGCTGGAACCGCGACTGTCCGGAGACGTACGATAGCGTCGACTCGAGGAACGTGCTCGCCCCGGCCGGGATCCCGGTCCCGACGTAGATCACGACCGCACCGAGACCGACGAGCAAACCGCCGACTGCGTAGCGACTAATCCCACTGGGGAACAGCTCGGCGGCCAGTTGGAGCGGGACTGGGCCAGTTACCATTGGATATTAGTCACCGGCTAGGGACTCCTGACTCGCGGCGCAGTTGTTCGGACCGAGCTCGAGTTCGAACGCCTCCTCGTCGTCAGCCTCCTGCTGTCCGAGATTGGTGGGGATGATGTCCTCGTAGTTGGCCGGACGGGGCGGCATATCCGAGAGGATCAGGTCGACGAACTCGTCTTCGTCCATCGTCAGCGCGTCCATCTCCGCCTCGAGCTGGCCGATCGGTGCCGTGTAGGTGCCGTCGTCGGCGGGCTCGGCGGAGTCGCTGAAGTGCGCCCCGCCGATCAGCGTGTCGTCAGGCAGGGTCAGCACGCGCTCTTGCAGCGTCTCGTAGAGCTGTCGCGCGGCGTCTTCCGCGCCCTCGTCGCCCTCCTCTAAGTCAGGGCGGGCGACGCTCTCGACGAACAGCCCATCGCCGGTCGCGAGCAGCGAATCGTCGATCAGGTACGAGGTCATCCCGGAGGTGTGTCCGGGCGTGTAGACGGTCTCGATCGTCGCGTCGCCGACTTCGAACTCGTCGCCGTCTGCCGCGAGAGTCATCTCGTCGGCGTAGGTGACGCCGCGGTCGACCGCCACCTCGGGGATGACTCCCTCGACGCCTTCCGCGTCGAGATTACGGACGCCCGAGATGTGGTCTGCGTGGATGTGTGTGTCGATCGCGTACTGGAGGTCGGCGCCGAGGTCGACGACATCCTCGAGGTACCGATCCGCGAACGTGCGCAGCGGATCGATCACGGCCGCCTCGTTGCCGTCGACGACGAGATAGCCGAGACAGCCGCTCGAGGAACGCTGGTACTGGTAGAGTGTCCCAGCACCGTCGTAGCGTTCGACTTCCACGCGCTCGTAGATACGCGCCCAGCCGTTCATCCCATCCTCAAGGTGATCGACGTCGTACCCGCGCTCTTTCAGCGTCGCGGCGACGTACTCGCTCGAGCCCCCCTTCGCACAGAGAACCGTAATTTCGCGGTCATCGGGAATCCGTGCAAGGACGTCGCCGTCAATTTCGTCGTCCAGGAACTCGAAGTACGGAATGTTGATCGATTCGACGGTCTCTCCGTCGATCTTCCACTCGTTGTACTCCGATTCCATACGGGTATCGAGGAGCGTGACGTCCTCGCCCGCGTCGATTCGGTCCTTCAATCCGTTTGGACTGACCGATTCGATCTCGACGTCCGGCATTGGAAGATCCATATCATCCATGTTGTACGGTTTCCAGTATCGGCCACTGGCACTTAAGGGTTTGTATAGTAATTCCTATTACCCACAATACAGACTAGCCAATCACTTCCTTATTGAGGATAAATGCGCGTATGAGGGGGATACTAACTATTTCATACCCTGCTCTGGTCCAAGGGTGTTCGTGTATTGTACAATAATCGGAGGCCTTATATGGATGCCACCAATATTGTGTGATAGCTCCAATATGGAGCACAAAACGAAATCATGAGTTCGGAATACCAGAGCACGGAGACGCTAGACGTGAAAGGACAGTCCTGCCCGATGCCTATCGTGAAGACCAAGCAAGCGATCGACGAGCTCGAGGCCGGCGACGTCCTCGAGGTCGTCGCGACTGACTCGGGCAGCATGAGCGACATTCAGGGGTGGGCCGACGGCACCGACGGCGTCGAACTCCTCGAGCAGGTCGAAGGGGACGACATCTACACCCACTACGTGAAGAAAACCGAATAATGAGCACGGACAATCAAACGACACCGCTCGAAGACGGCGAGGCGGACGCCGAATCCAACCCCGAGATCGATACCGCCGAGTTGCAGGCCCTACGCGAGCGCGTCGAGGAGTTAGAGAAGTCCCTCGCAGAGGCGGATCTGAGCGACAACCAAAAGAAGATGACGATCGTGGCGACGCAGGGCAGTTTTGACATGGCGTATCCGCCGCTGATCCTCGCGAGCACCGCGGCCGCGTTCGGCTGGGAGGTCGTCGTCTTCCACACGTTCTGGGGGCTCGACATTCTCCACGAGGAGAAGTCGAAAGATCTCAAATTGAGTGCCGTCGGCAATCCCAACATGCCTGTCCCGAACGCCGTCGCCGCGCTCCCCGGCATGGATACGATAGCCACGAAGATGATGCAGAAGAAGATCGACGACAACGGGACCGCCACCATCGAGGAACTGATCGACCTCTCGCTCGAGAGCGGCGTCGATCTGCAGGCCTGTCAGATGACGATCGAGCTGATGGACTACGACGAGGACGACTTCCACGACGGCGTCACCACCGGCGTCGGCGCGGCCACCGCGTTGCAGCACATGGCTGAATCCGACATCCAGCTCCTCGTCTGAGCCATGACCGACACCGAGTCCACGCGCTCAAAGCCGAGCCTGCGCGTCCTTGAAGCGATTGCCGACGCGGAAGATGTCTCGCCGATTATCCTCAAGCCACCGCTCAACGACGTTGTGGATCCTGCTGCGCTGGACCGATTATTTGAACCGACCGCTGCTGACGACTCGGTCCGAAGCGGACACGTTTCGTTCCGGTACCGGGGGTATGACGTAACAATCTCTTCGGATGGGGCCGTCAAACTGTCGTAAGAAGAGTTTGGGATTCGATTCTACGACCCTCGGCTATTGTCATTTTCATCCACTACTACACCCGTCGGTTGAATCATGTGACGCAGAGGTCTGGAATCGATTAATTACTGAGCAAGTCGTACTCTACTTGCTATCTGTTTCTCTTCTAGCTAGGGAGAAACAAAGCCACGCATCAAAATTATCCTCCGAGGTTGTGAAAGTTGAGACTACAAGGGGTTAGCGGGCCCGTGATGCGTTGTTTCAGTCGAATTTCGTCACGGAATCAGACTTAGGGAGTCTCTGAGAACACCATTCTTGTTCACTTCTCAACTGTTTCAGCGATTTTTTCGAGAATATACCCAGTGTTACCACTCAAGAACAGGTATTTGGCCGGCCTGAGCGGCTGTCTATCCGATTCCCGTCTCCTTCTTCAAGAGTGTAAGTTTATTATCCGCTGTCACAATCGGCAAATGCTCGTACTCGTCAGTCAACTCGACCTGCACGAGCAAATCGACGGCTCTCCAGATCGAGTACAGCAGGCAGGCGAACGCGAAGTAGAAGAATCGCAGCCCGAAATTCTTCGACGTCGTCGCGGCCATGAATCGCTTGATCGACCTGTAGCCGCTCTCGATTTCCCACCGACACCCGTACTCAGTGAGAAATCCGCTCACGGTATTGGTCATAAACACCGAGTACTGCCGGTGGTCGTCGTGCTCAGCGTTCTCTTTGCGCCGGTAGATCAGCGTCGTTGAGTGCCACTCGTTGTTTCCGAGGTGGAGCTTCCGGTCGGTCTCGTACCGATCTTGGCCGTGTTGGAGCAACCGCTTTGCCTGAGCTTTCTCGCTGGTCTGCATCCGTTTCGGGACGACATACGACAGCCTGCGCTGGCTGATCATCTCCAGGACGTGCTGGCTATCGAACTCCCGGTCCATCAGGACGTTATCGACGTGGACCAGTTCCTCGGTAGAGTCCAACAAGTCTTCGACGATCTCTTTGCGTGACTCACCCCTCCGAACTGGACGAGCATCCAGCACAATTGGAACCGCATTGCCGACCAACTGGACAGTGGCCCACTGGTAGGCGTACTCGTCGGTGTTCTCCTTCGTGCCGATGATCTCATCCTCGTGGCCCGTTCGATCACCGGTGAAGGGGTCAGCTTCGGTAATGTCGATGGCAACGATCCCAGCTCGGAAGAACTGCTCTGTCTCCGCAACTTCGTTCAGGAGCCAATTGATGGCCTGCCGGTACATCTCTCGGACCTGTGGAATCGAGAGGTCGCGGATGTGCTCGCGATGGGCGTGCCCCAGCGGTGTCCGGTCACGCGTCGATTCATAGACGAAACTGCGAGCCCCTTCGTTCGCAGCCAGTCTCTCGCGAAGTCCGAGATACGTCTGTAAATCCCAGAAGGCGTTCTGGTGGATTTCACAGCCCTCACCACGATCCAACGAGAACGCTGGGAAGACGACGCGGCTGACGTGGTCCGTAATCGGTGCCGCTTCGTCGAGGACAGCTTGATCGTCTGGGTGTGGTTCGTCCTCTTTGTCGTGAGATGGAAGGTGCCGTTCTGGTTCGCGCGGAACAGCGACACCCGCGTTCTGGGCTTTGATGAGGATGGTCCGCGCAGCTGTCTCGACTGTATTGCGAAGCTCGGCAGTGAATCGGTTGTGCCAGCTGCGCCACAGCGTCGATTGGTCCGGTACTACCTCCAGGTCTAATTGTTCACAGAGTTCTGGACGACAATTGAAGTACTCAACGAGTGCCGTCTCGTTATCCCATCCGTAGAGTTCCTTCAGAACGAACACCCGAAAAAGCGCATCCATCTTGTAGCGTCTTGCATTCGCGTAGCGGTCGTGGGCCTCGAACCGGAAGTAGGCTAACGGGAGCGAGCAGACGAACTGCTCAACTGAGTCGTGAGTGTCGTGTTTGAATCAGATTCCCGAGACGATGCGAACGTCCGATTCCAACCCGGCAAGCGAGGTTCGGTCGTACAGTGGTGTTGAATCGTATACTGGCCAGTCAGCGTACGACCGTCGTGCGATTCGTCGGAAGACAGCTCGGCGAGACTCACGAACCGTAGTCACTACGAGATACTGGCCACGACACACTCAAGAATCCGTCCAACCGATCAGTACAGGTGAAGAACACGTCGCTCAGTATTAGTAACAGTCTTCCGTAATCGCAAATACTACGTCGGCGGAGTCAGTCGTCAGGTAGGTTCCGGGAGGATAGTCGGGATTATCATAAGAGGGAAGTGATTCAAACGCATCTCTAACTTCTTCTATTTCATCGTCTGATTTTGGAGAGATATTGAATTGCTCATATTCTCCGCTTTTCCTTGTTGTTGTCGTATATTACTTATTCGAATTAGTTGCCTTCTCAAAAATACGCTTTATACTACCAATAGCCAGCAGGTGTTCCTCTTCGGCAGAGACTATTTGAGCGTCTTCTGGTGGCTCTTCAAGTATTTCGATATGAAGTGAACAGGAGAGTTGAGGAGTTTCTTCGGTTCCATTTGTTTCAGTTGAATTGTTATTTTCTTCTCTGGTTGGCGTCTCTGTTTCATCGTTGGCAGTAAGACACCCTGCAAAAAAGGGCAAGAGGCCGACACCAGTAGACCCAAGAATCTGGCGGCGATTCATAGTAAAGTAATGATAATTCACTGTCATAAGTCTTCTCATAGGTTAAACAGCCGTTTTATTCTCTGGTACTTGTTCAGTGCGCAGACCTACCCAATAGCCGTTGCAGAATAGAGTGTAATCAAGAACCAAACAAAACTATCCTCCGAGACATGGCGAAACTCTATGCATTGAGATGACTGGTCTCAACTACTGGCACCATGCAGAGATATAGCGGTAATAGGTTTGTACAGTGTTCTGTTTGATCCCTCGGTCACCGGCGAGTACCGGTATACTCGCGGAACACGCGTTTGTCGAGGTCCTCAAAGGTGGATTCACGGTCGATATTGTCGGGAACAATCCCGGTCCAGTCGTCGTCGCCACGATCACCGGCGGCCCACTCAGCGAACCGCTCGAGTTCGCGCGCTGCGTTGTGTCGGTAACTCCCGCCGTCGCCCCCACGCCCCTTTCCCTTGTCTTGGAGGTAGCGCTCAAACGAGTCGGTGAGTGGGGTCAATTGTGTTCGTCCGGTGGGTATATTCCGGTCCATAGTGTTCTTTTGAAGTGTCCGACGTAGTCAGTCACACAGACAGACGCCCTTCCCGGATCTGACTCACAGCAAACGGATGGACTGCGATTGCGAGGTCAGTCATTGCTTCCGTCTGTTCTTCAGTTGGACGACCGCCGCCGTAATCGACCACGGTCGGTTCACTCGCGAACTGTATCAGGGTCTTGATGAGCTCAGGTGCTGCACCTGGATCGACGAACGAACAGAAGAACTACCGTTATCGGAGAAAAGTCGATAGCTCAACATCTTCGGCTGCTTAGCGTAGAACGCTCTCACCAAGCAATCTGGTATTTCAATCAACTGTCTTACAGCATCCCAGACCTGTGACAGTGGAACTATCTCGAGTCGCTATTGATGAGGTTTCTGTCAAAAATTAACTTCGTCTAATCTTGGTCATATACTACAATATTCCAGATTCAGGTCTTATTATTGATGTCGCAGTGCTCGGACCACGAGATACCGACCAACCGCTGATCTCCTGCATAAATTGTCTAAAACACGATATTTCCAACACTGTGATTTTTGGCAATTGCCTCAACTATCTAAGCTCTTCTTCTGATTAAGGTTGAACAGTAATCTTAACTATATCGATCGGAGACTGATAGAAAAGCGATTTCGCACCTTGACGATGAGAATTGTCGTTTTACGACTCGTGGGTAGGTAGCTAGGCAGCGTTAGAGACTATATTGAATACTTTATGCACAACTATAACGCATTACAGTCGTACAAATAAGTAAATATATGTGTTCTAACAGAGGTACTAAACTATATAGTTCACTAAATTAGCGTCCAGTATAATATGTTTCTATTGGTGACAAGAACTGGTCTGTCTCGTCCCAAATTCGAAACGGGTATGCCTATTGCGGTTTTCACTAGTGAACGAATGAGTCCGGTTCAGGATAGAAACGAGTATACGGACTCACTTCCTGTGATGTCAGTTGTTGATTCAGACAGTGCACGGGATCGTGACTTAACCATCTGGGGCGTTCTCCTCGCAGCCGGCACCAGCAATCGATACGGAACGGAAAATAAGCTACTTGAGTCAATCAGCGGTGAACCGATCGTCCGGCATGCGACACGGACACTCGTTTCGTCCAGCGTGGATGGCGTCACGGTGGTTGCCGGATACCAAGCGGACGACATTCGAACTGCTGTCAGCGGGCTCGATGTGGAAATACGCGTCAATGACGACTACGAAAAGGGACAGAGCACAAGCGTGCAGACGGGAATAGAAACGGTATGCAAGCACGAGGCCGACGCGGCGGTAATCGCACTTGGTGATATGCCATGCGTTGCATCATCGACGGTCAATCAACTCATCGCCGCATACGTTACTGAAAAACGGCCAGCGCTTGCAGCTGCCTACAGGGGACAGCGTGGAAACCCAGTCCTATTCGATGCTCAGTTCTTCGGTGCACTCCTCAGCGTTACGGGAGACAGCGGTGGCCGACAACTTCTTCTCTCCGCTGACGACGGGGCTGCTGTGGAGACGGCCGATCCCGGGGTTCTCCGGGATATTGACCTCCCGTCTGACTTGCGTAATCTCGAATAATTCTACGACCTTCGACGACTACCGAGAATTGTAGTTTATCACATGTTTCGTATGGATGCCACAGCGGGATTAGGTAATTACTCCCCATGTGATTCGATCCCATATACGTTCATACAGATAGTACGTTCCTGTCTTTAATAAGTTGGTTATAATACCTATATTAATTGCATTACTTATATCACCAGTTATAATCCACGCAATGGTTACGGTAATCGTTAGCATAAACAGTCGATAACACAGCGTTTTGACGATAGCACGTTTTTGGGCTTGTAGCGTTGACTGTGAGATCACGTTCCGCACCATACGATGTCTTGGTGGTTGATCATATAAATAACCGATATTGGCAACACAGTTGCCGATTGATAACCATACTTGGTTTCTTTCATCGGAGTCCCCGCAGTGCTCGTAACGATAGATGCAATCTGTGGCGGACTATCGACTTCGATTTCCACATGTCCGTTACAAACGATCGTTTGTAACTGAGAGCTCTGATAACAATATCGAATCGGATGCGTTCCGCCACGGCAATCTGCGGGGATGCGACATCTGACCTCACCTCTCAGTACTGAACCTCGTATACCCTCGTGTTACACGCATACTTGTGTAACAACCTCCGTATTTTTCCCGAAGATTTATACGTATCTTCCCGGTATGGGAGAACGTCGCAACAATGGAGATCAACGGTGAGCAGACTATCGGACAGGAACCGGAACAGTTGTGGGAAACGCTTCTCGATGCCAAAACGCTCGAGGAGACAATCCCCGGTGCAAAGACCTTAGAGCGAAACGGTGACCATTACGAGGGTACCCTGGAGCGGGGACTCGCAGGCATCTCGTTGACGCTCTCCGCGGATGTCGAAATCGTGGACAAGGAGGAACCGAACTGGCTCGAATGCGAGATCGAGGCCATTGACAACACGATTAACAGTCGCGTCAACGGGACGGCACACGTCGACTTCGAGGCGACCAACGACGGTGAGACGAATCTCGTTTACAAGACGGAGTTCGATTTCTCCGGGAAACTCGCTTCGCTCGGATCACGAATCATCAAACGGAAAGTCAACAAGGACCTCAACACCTTCTTTACCAACGTCGAGGAGTACGTCGAGTCGCAGGAAGCCCACGCATAGTCAAACGGGTCCCATAGCACCCATTTCGTAGCTGGTAGTGACATTGGACACTGCTGGAACTACGTACGCAAAACGAATGCAAAGCGTGTTCAGTGATTCGAGCACCACGGTCTACCGGTCCGGCATGTCCAAGGTTTTCGTCGCGGAATCCAGGAACTCCTCAACGTCAATCCCGGCTGACTCGAGTCGATCGGGGTACTCCTCGTCCAGTTCCATCGTCGCGTCGATACCGCCACGGGCAGTGATCTCGTAATTTTCAGCGGAGGGATCAAGAGTTATCGAACTGAAACCGCCTTCAGCAATCAGATCCTTATCCCACTGAGATCGTGTCGCAATGGCCCAGAGAATATCTCTGTCATCGAATAGATTCACGTCCGAGTCAACTATAATTACGTGTTTGACAAGATCGTACGGCGCGAGTGCTGCGAGGATTGCGTTCCGTCCCTGTCCGGGTTTTTTCTTATCAATTTTCACGTAACAGTGTTGGCGGCAGTTACCCGACGGTGGTAGATATACGTTTTCGACGGACGAGACAGTTTCCTTGACGCTATCATAAATACGCCCTTCAATGGGAATGCCACCGAGATTCAAGTGATCTGGGTGACCGGCAAAGATATCGTGAAAAATCGCATCTGACCTGCAGTTCATTCCTGACACCCGGACTTTGTGTCTATCTGCCGCTTGGTCCCCATAATAGCCAGCATATTCACCGAATGGTCCCTCTTCAATCCGATCGCCTGCTTGTACTTCCCCCTCGAGAACGATCTCCGCGTCCGCTGGTATGAGAAGGTCGTCACCTAGGGTCGCCGACTCCACAACAGGTAATGCCGACTTCCGCATCCCGCCGATCACATTGTACTCATCGATGTCGATCGAATGGAGCGTCTGAGCACCGAAATGGAATGTCGGATGATGACCCAAGACGATCGCGATCGGCATGTCTTCGTCGTTCTCCTCGTATGCCTCGAAATAACTCGCGGTGTGACGACCTGGGATCATAAATAATCCAAGCTCGCGAGGCCCGCGGTACTCAAGTCGAATCGTCGCGGCGTTGTACCCCCAATCCTTGTCCGGCGGTGACGGAACGATACAGACACCGGCCGTGATATATGGTCCGGCATCGCCCTCGTGATGGGTGATGATTGGTAGCGTCGAGAGATCACAGTTTTGTCCTGTTACGACGTGATCCTTGACAGGAGCAGTCGCCGATTCCGTTCGTTGGGGTTTGATTTGCCGCTGCTGGCGCTCCCGTTCGTAATATTCGAGTCCAACATCTCTGACGGTCGAATTAAGCGCTTGCGCACAACGTTTTCGATCGGCGAAGAGGTTCGTGACGACTGGATACTCCGCTTCGGTTCCGTCGATCGCGTTAACGGAGTCGAACCAGACGGCCGGTTTCTCGTGAGCCTGTTCGAATGACCAGAGTACTTCCGTCACTGCAAGATCGGGTGAAATCGGGTTCGTAATCTCGGTTAGGCCCTCTGATTGAGCAATCTCCGAGAGGAACGTTCGTAAGTTTGAATTATCTGTCATTATTCGTCGAGTCCTCATCAGAGGTAATCCGATAATGATCCGTAAAGAGACGGGTTGCGGCACAACTTTCCCCCTGAGGAACTACGTACTCACGGTTGTCGGGTATTCGGTATCAATACAGCAACCTAGAAGCCCGATCAAGGATTGCTACTACCGGGCGTTCGAACTCAGCGGTGACCCTGCTCGGTGAGGAAGTCTTCCGCACCTTCATGGAATGGAATCTGAACCCATTCATCACTCGCGCCGCTTTCCGGTTCGAAGACTTCGAAGGCAGTGGTAGCAGCCTCAATCGAATCCTGTTCTTCGATGACGGCCTCGGTTATCGAACTGGCAATCTCGTTGTCCAGGCTCTCGGTAGTCATGAGCATCGATCGATACCCGACCTGGCGGATATCGTCGGAGGCGTTGAATTCGCCTTCTGGGAGATCGGGCATATCTAACCATCCCCGCTCGGTGAGATAGTCAGCAGTTGTCTCATCGTGGGGCAGGAACTTCATATCGACGCTATTGGTTATTTCCGTCCACGTGGGATGTCCTGGTGTGGCCACCTGGCCCATTCCTTCTAGATCACCACCTTCGATGGCTGAGACCATATCGCCGAAATCCATTCGCTCTATTCGACCGCCCCAGTTTTCGATATCCTCAAACGTGATGTCATGGGCATTAAGCGTCTGTTCGACACCAACTGCACCCAAACTCCCCGCAGTCGCGATCGCGAGTTCGAGTGGATACTCCTCCTCACGGAGTTCTGCGAAAGTGTCTATCGGGGTATCTTCGGTGACAGCTATCGGTAGCCAGTACGTGTCGAGATGGCCGACGAGTGCTCGTATCTCTTCGTACGAGCCGTCATCTTCGAAAACGAACTCTCCGTTTTGTGCCCACCTCGCACTTGTCGGTGCAGTAATTCCGAAGTCTGCGACTCCTTCGCGATGGAGATCAACGCTCCCAACTCCGCCTCCTTCGGGAACGACATCAACAGTTGACCCATCAGGGAGATAATCAGGAACGACATCCGCGATTGCCGAACCGAGGACATACCATCCCGTCCCCTCAACGAACGTCGACATACTCAGCGACTCTCCTACGTCTCCACCCATGCAACCGGCGAGTCCTGCGACGCCCGTTACTGATGCTGTACAGACTCCAAGATACTCTCTTCGGCGCATACCACTATGTCATATCATACCATCACATATATAATTATCGTACATACGGGAAGGTAGAAGTGGAATATTATCTTCTATAGATGGCCTCAGTAAGACTGGATCTCTAAACCGAGGAATTAGTGGCCTTCCCAGCGCGTTAATTCATCGGCTTCAACACCGATCCGGTCTAGCATCTTCGCTGCAAACTCGTCTATCAGTTCGTCAATCGATTCAGGATCAGTGTAAAATCCTGGTGCCGCGGGAGCGACAATCGCTCCTGCCTGACTGAGTTTTCCCATGTTTTCCACGTGGGTGTGTGATAGCGGTGATTCACGGAACACGACGAGAAGATCTCGCCCCTCTTTGAGGCAAACATCAGCAGCACGTGGAATAAGTCCCTCACCGATACCGTTGGCCATGTATCCTAACGTTTTCATCGAACAGGGACAAACGATCATTCCGTCGAAATTGAACGAACCGGACGCTATACAGGCTCCAATATCGTTCGGGTTATGAACAACATCAGCGCGTTCCTCGATCGTCGACGGTTGGAGATCAGTTTCAATGCTCATCACGTACCGGGCGTTTTTCGAAATTATCAGGTGGGACTCAACGTCTGTCTGTTCCAGTAATCGAACGAGAGCGGCCCCATACTGAATACCGCTCGCACCGGTGATACCGATTATCAGTTTCATATTAGCGGGAGGTCTTCCACTCCTGGAAGATTTCTGTATTTCAAATCGTATTCACTTCCCTTTAGACGGTATACCAATAGATACTGACTCTGTACTTATAATCGTTTCCCACAATCATCTCGGTCAGCAATAGCTTCGGAAATGATTCTATCTCGACTAACTATATTTTCAAATCAGCAAAGATATAGCATAGTGATGAGCCAAGAATTATATACCATTATAGTAGATGTGTTCCCATGGGGCACAAGCCACCGAACCACACACTAGCAGGTAGTGCTCAATGGTCAACTGATCGCGTTACAGCCAATAGAGAACGACAATACGACCAACACGATCTGAAATAATGATTGGAAAAACACGGGATATCGATCTGAACTTGAGCGACTGGCGAGACTACTACATCTGGCTTATCGGTGTTCCCTGGGCGATTTTCCATCTCTATGCCGGGTTGCGGTACGTGAATATATTGACGCTGACGTACGTCCACGTCATGGCGGCAACATCCGTCGCATTCGCACTTAATCCGACATCGATACCAAGGCTTAGCGAGCGGATCAATTCGATTATCGATATCGTTCTTGTTCTCTCACCAGTAATCATCATGGGATATCTTCTCATGATCCAAGAGCGGGTTATGACCCGTATTCCGCAAGCTCACGAGGTAACTACGTTGGATCTGTTTTTCGGAACGCTCACTGTGATTCTCCTGCTCGAGGCGACAAGACGCATTATCGGCGTTGCTCTCGCCGCGATAGCGGGAACGTTCATCGCGTACGGTTTCCTGGGACCGCTTCTGCCACCGATTTTCGCACACAGTGGACTCGATTATACGGGGATTATCGACATTCTCTTTCTCACTGAACAGTCATTTTTTGGAACACCAGCGAAAATGTCGGCCCGATACGTGTTCCTGTTTGTCCTCTTCGGATCGATCCTCCTTCAAAGCGGGGCTGACGATAATTTCCTTGACCTCGCGAAATCCATCGGCGGGGACCTGAAAGGAGGTGCAGCCAAGATCGCCGTCGCCGCCAGTGCCTTAATGGCGACGATCAACGGCAGCGCCGTGGCTAATACGGTTTCGACCGGGTCGATTACGATTCCGATGATGAATCGATCGGGATACGATGCCGAGAGCGCTGGTGCGACAGAGTCGCTCGCTTCAACAGGTGGGCAACTGATGCCACCCGTAATGGGTGCTGCGGCCTTCATTATGGCAGACATCTCCGGAATACCGTACTTCGAAATAGTTATTTATGCAATCATTCCATCAATCCTGTTTTACGTCGGCGTTTATTCGTCTGTCCACTTCGAGGCCACTCGGCAGAATATCGGAACGGTTGACACCGAGGATATTCCACCGCTAGCAACGTCCATCCGTCGGTCACTTCATCTCTCAATCCCTATTCTCGGGCTATTGTTCGTAATGTATACGACGATGAATGTCGAATACGCGGCATCGGTTACCGTTCTACTGACGTTCGTTACGGTCGCGTTCCACGAAACGACTCGCATGTCGTTCGTCGATTACCTCGGGGCATTCAAACGAGCGGCAGAGATGGTCGTTTCAGCGGCCATTCCGTGTGCAGTAGCGGGTATTATCATCGGCATCGTCTATTATACGGGCATCGCAGCGCGGATCACGTCCATTATTCTCTCTCTCACGGCCGGAATGCTCGTTCCTACGCTCATTCTGGTTGCGGTTATCTGTCTCGTTCTGGGTATGGGAATGCCGACGACTGCTGCGTACGTGACCGTCGCGGTCCTCGCCGTTCCAACGCTTATCGAACTCGGCATGCCGACGATTTCCGCACACCTCTTCGGCTTGTATTTCTCAGTCATCTCAATGGTCACACCGCCGATCGCGATTGCGGCCTTTGCCGCGTCGAGTATTTCCGGCGGGAGTTCATGGAAAACGGGAATACAAGCGTTCAAGATGGGACTAGCAATCTATATCGTCCCTTTCCTGTTTCTCCTTCACCCGTCATTATTAGGAATCGGTACGTCGATCGAGATCGGTCAGTGGTTCGCTATCGCAACGGTCGTCGTTGTCGTGATCTCCGCTGCGGGAGTCGGATATCTGTTCACAAAACTAACGCTTATTGAACGGGTCGTTCTCCTCGTTGGCGCCCTCGTCACGGTCTTCGCATCGTCGTTCTACTGGATCGGGCTCCTTCTGATCTTCCTCGGTCTACTCAGTCAGGTGAAGATCGGCGCCGATATCGTCGCGAGTTGGCGAACCAGCTAACAGACATCGGAATTCAGGCTGCTCAATCGGAATCCAGAAACAGATCGTGAGAAGAACCGGTTTACACTGATTTCGCTATCCGGCTTGTCTTCCACCCCTCGAGACGCATCCTACGGTAGCGGCGGTTCACTCCCCAAAATCGACATCAACGCCGTAGAAGTCGATCGCATTTCGGTAGAATACGCGGTCGCGTGCTTGAGGGAACGCCGCCGCCGTCGCGTCGATCAGATCACCGTACACTACCGAGTCCGGATAGGTCGGATAGTCGGTACCGAACATGACGCGGTCCGTGTACCGACGAATCCGCTCGATCGGGTATTCCTCGTCACGAGTGCCGATTAATTCGTGTACCTGCTCGCCGACTGCGACTGCAGTATCGAACGCAACCCTGTCGTACCGGTCCGCGAGGTCGAGGAACGCGTCTGTTTCGAACAGCCCGAGGTGAGGAATGCATAGTCGAAGCCCGGGAAAGCGCTCGAGGACACGCTTCGTCGCTTCTGGGCCAACGAGGTCAGAGTCCCGATAGAAGGGATGAGAGGATGCGTGAACGATGACGGGGAGATCATGTTCAACAGCCAGTTCGTACACCGGATCGAGTCGAGAGTCCGAAGGCGGGAACTCCTGAACCGGACAGTGAAGTTTGACGCCTGCGAGGCCGGCATCAAGTCCTTCTTGGACGATATCCACAGGATTGTCGTCCCTTGCGTGGACGGTGGCCAGTCCGACGACATGATCAATTCCGACGACGACATCCGCGACCGTTCGATTCATCGAGCGAGCGACGCCGGGTTTGTGTGCGTACGGAAAACAGACTGCCCCATCGAGGGTGGTCAGGTACTCGAACACGTCGGCTTTCGTAACGGTAGGGAGCGTCCAAGAAACCTCCTGATGGAACCACTTCCGGATCGCCTTAAGAACGCGGTCGGGTAACAGGTGCACGTGTGCGTCGATGATCGGCCGATCAACCTGGTGAATCGCATCGAACGGCTCTGAGTCAGTACCACTCATCCGTTAGATCTCGGTCACACGGTGATACTGCTCGTCAACCGCCTGCGCATCCTCAGGGAGAAGTGCGACGACGAGGAACTCGGCATACTCCTCGAAGTAGTCAACAAGTGCGGCGATACGGTTGGAATCGATGGCTTCCAGCGAATCGAGCAGCATGAACGGCACTTCATCATACACCTCGTGCACAAGATATCCCGCGAGAGCGAAGACGAGACCGGTCACCTCGCGCTCGGATTCGCTGAGATGATCGACGGTGTCCTCGTAGGCAGTGCCGTCCGCTGTCGTCCGGACCACATGGAGGTCGAACTCGGTCTTTGGGATGCTCCGTCGCCCGTCGCGAACAGTCGTTTCCTGGCGTTCGATCCAGATCCGTTCGAGGTTATCATAATCGAGCCGTTGAATGAGGTTTTCCATATGGTCATTGAACGCCTCGACCGCGTCGGCCTCAATGTCGTTGATCCGGTTGCGAAGGTCCGTAAGTCGGTCGGCAACCGACTTACGCTCCTCTTCGATCTCCGGGATTTCAGTGACGTCAGCTTCGATGTCGTCAATTTTCGCGCCTATCGTCTCGAGATCAGATTCAAGTTCCTCGATGGTGAGTGCTAATTCGTTCTCGCGTTTGTTGAGCTCAAGGACGCGGTCGTCATCCCGTTCAGGTTTGGCTTCCTCGAGTTCACGTTCGAGTTCGCCGACCCGTTCGCGCAACGTCTCGCGCCGGTCGCGCAACTCCTCAATTCGCTGGGTCTGTTGCTCAATCCGATCGTCGATCTGCTGGAGTTGTTGGTCGATTTGCTCACGGCGCTGCTGTTTTTTTTCCGTTTCACGCTTTCGCTCACGGAGATCGTTCAGTTCGTCTGAGATATCCTTTCGCTCGGACATCTTCTCTTGGCGAAACTCCTGCAGGTCCTCAAGCGTGTCCTCGATTTCGCTCCGGTCAACGGTCGACCCACACGTCCAACAGACAAGGTCCTGCTCGGTCATCAGCCGATCGGTTAGGTCAGTGTCCTCGTCGGACGGTACCACTACTTCGCGAAGCTCGGAGTCCGCATTGTCGATGATCTCTTCGTTAAACTGGATGATGTTCTGAAGCCGATCGAGCAGGGAACCGAGCGCCCGTCGACGCTCCTGTAGTTCGCCGATGCGCTGTCCGAGTTCGTTGATCTCTTCAACCGATGTCGGGAGTTCCGAGCGTTCCTCTCGAAGATCAGATCGTTCGTTCTGGAGTGCCTCACGCTGGGTCTTCTTGTTGTCGAGTTTCCGGTCGATCTCATCGAGTTCTGCCTGTGTATCGTTTAACTCTGTGAGTGTCTCCTGATATGCTTCGCGCTGGGCCTGCATCTCATCGACTCCTGACTCCGCAGCTTCGAGTTCCTCGCGGAGATTTTCAAGATCCGCCCGTTTGTCCGTCAGTTCGTCGGCAATAGAGACCCGCTCGGACTGCAGCTCCGGGAGTCGCTCCTTGCTGGTGCGAAGTTCGGCGAGCTGATTGTCGAGTTCGTCCTTCCGCCGTTCGGCCTCGGAGATCTCCCGTTCGATCTCATCGGTATCAACGGGGCGCATGATGACATCATGAAGGTCATCACCCCGAGTGACGGTTCGACGCGCTTCGTTCGATTCAAGGAGAAATGCAAAGAGGTCAGCGAGCGTCGAGTCCTCGAGATACGGATCGTCGCTCATGGTCGTCGTGTTGCCGCTGCGTTCGAGGGTTCGGGTATACGTTACCCCTTGAATCGTGAGTTCAACGGAACCCTGGTCGGCGTCGCCTTTGAGCGCGACATCATTGCTACCAAGAGCAGCCATGATAGCGCGCAGTAGCGACGTACGGTTCGTTGCGTTTCGTCCTTGTAGAACGTTCACGCTGGGAACGAACTCAACCGACGTTTCTTCGATACCGCCGATCCGCTCTACGGAGAGAGCGGCCCTGGCGTCAGCCGACGTCTTTGGTTTCATGGTGTCTCCTATCGAGTACACAGCCAAAACTCTAACCCTATTATTAGCTGACCTAGGGAAGAAACTACATCTGACAGTCGCATCCACCAGCCTCGAGGAGATCGGTAACATCGTGAAGCGTTCCGCAGTGTTCACAGGAGATACGGAAGTTGATCAGGACTTCGAACTCATCGATATCGAGTTTGCCGCCGTCGCGGAGGCGGGCCACCGAATCGTCGACTACAGACTCGGCGCGGTGCTGGATCGAGTGAATTCGATCTCGTTCCTTCTCAGTGGTGAGTACGTTGCGTTCCTTTTCGACATCGAGACAGTTCCTGAAGTGCCGGTACATCGTCTGATGGGAAACGAATTGGTTCTGGAGGCGGTCGACATCGATACCATTTCTTTCGAGGGTCGACTGTGCTTCGAGTCGAACGGCCTCTAACCTATCCTCATCAGTGAGCAACTCATAGAGGTTCTCGACACGCCCCTCTACCAATTCGATATTTGCGTCGCGCATCTCGGCGCGGAGGAGACGCTGATTGAACCGGTCGGCCAGCGTCCGGACACTTTCTTCCTCACTGTGCGCGCCAGTCCAGCGTGCAACTAACTCCTCGTAGAGACTATCGAGTTCGTATGCGTCGGCGAGAGTGCCGATTTTGCACGTACACGTCGATTCGGGTTGATTGTGTTGGGTCATTGCCTATGTGTTACAGACTGCTTTTGTAACTTTTGCTTTTTCTTTGCGGCTATTCGGGGACAAGATTTGGATTTAATCACCGGTACGGCTCGGATCAGAGCAGATTATCGCTAATCGAGGCACTATTGTTCTGATAGCTCCATCCTGTAAAGATGTTGGCAAATCATTTAAGATGGGCATTATCCAATTCGAGGGGAACTGACGATGAGCGGTCACGGGAGATCACTGCCAAGACTGAAGTGCATATCAGAGAAAGGTTTATCACAATTGATTCAGAACTACACCACGGATTATGTCGAGACGATCGTTAGCAGACACCATAGAAAGTGGTCCAGGATTCCGAGAGAGCATCGCTGACTTCGGAAAATATCTCGACTTGAGCAAGGCTGGAGCGGGATTAACCGCGGCAATCTTCGGTTGCACCGGTCCAGCGCTAATCATTCTCAACGCTGCAAACGAGGGCGGGCTGTCGAATTCCCAGGCCGTATCGTGGCTCTTCAGCATTTATGTCTTGGGTGGGTTAATGACGCTCGGAATGGCGCTATACTACAAACAGCCGATCATGGGAGCATATACCATTCCCGGCGCGGTGATGGTCGGTGTCGTACTGGCCGATTTCAATCTCGCGGAGGCAGCCGGTGCCTATTTCGTATCCGGGGTACTCGTATTCTTGATCGGGATATCGGGATCGTTCCGAAAAGTCGTCGAGTTCCTTCCCCAACCGATCATCATGGGGATGATCGCTGGTGTCCTCATCGAGTTCACCATCGGCATTATAACCGCCGTCTCGGAGGCACCGATCGTTGCGGGAGCCGGCTTACTTGGATTTTTGCTGTTTTATCGATTCGTTCCACAGATTCCGGGTATCGTCGGCGCAATCGGACTCGGTGCTGGTGCCGCCGTCTGGGAGGGTGCGACTGCGCTCTCACAGGTGTCCATATCCATGGCCCAGCCGGTACTCGTCACGCCCGTCATCACTTTCGATTCAATCATCACTATCGCGATTCCGCTGACGGTGATGGTCATCGGGGCCGAGAACATGCAGGCAATCGGCGTTCTCCAAGCTGAAGATTACGATCCACCGATCAACTCGATGCTGATATTTAGCGGTCTCGGTGGGATAGTCGCGAGTCTTATGGGCGGACACAACGCGAACATCGCGGGACCGATGACCGCGATCACAAGCAGCGACGAGGCAGGCGACCAGAAGGATGGGCGATACGTCGCGTCGGTCATCGGCGGCATCCTCTTCAGCGGCTTCGGCTTCATCGCTGCAGCGGCGACCTCAATTGTCAACGCAATCCCGGGGACATTGATTTCGCTGCTCGCGGGTGTCGCGATGATTGGTGTCCTCATAAGCGCTTTCGAGGAGTCCTGGGCGACATCAGAGAAGTATCGGTACGGGACATTCTTCGCGCTCATTATTGGGATGTCGGGAATCTCACTGCTGGAGATCGGCGCACCATTCTGGTCGCTCATCGGCGGCGTCGGTGTTTCGCTCATCCTTGAGCCGGACGACTGGGAATTCCTCTTTGGTACCGATTCCGAACCAGCTGATCCGAGTCCGACAATCGACGACTGAAGGGGACAACCAGTAAGTATAAGGGCGCCTACGGACCACTCATGTCTATGACGTCGAGTGACCTCGAGTCCATCGACCACCTTGTAGAGGGTGCAGTTGACACACATATGCACACCGCGCCGGGAGCATTCCCCCGGCATGATACCGATTTCTCGGCCGCCCGGAAGGCCCAACAGCACGGGATGCGTGCCATCGTCACGAAGAACCACCACTTTGAGACCGCCTCTCGAGCACAGAACGTTCGGGACGAGCTCGGGTTCGATTTATTGGGCGGGATCACGCTCAACGAGTGGGTCGGTGGATTGAACCCATACGCCGTCGATGGCGTTGCGAACTTCGATGCCGACATCATCTGGATGCCAACGATCACCGCTGCGAACCACTTGGAAAACGCCGCAGTTCAGATGTTCGAGGCTGAAGAGGAAGAAAAAGCCGGGATCACAGTCCTCGACGACGGTGAGTTAACAGACACGACCCTCAACGTTCTCGATCGGATCGCCGAACAGGGGTTCGTCATCGGCCTCTCCCATCTCAGTCCCGAGGAATCGATCGCACTCGTCGACGAAGCGACCGATCGCGGCGTCGACGAGTTCCTAGTGCAGCATCCCCACGCGAACTTCTTGGACTACAGTCTCGATCAGATGCGAATGATAACCGATCTCGGAGCGACATTGGAGTTCCACTACATTTGCACCAGCGAGATGATGGGGAACGCCGCGACGGTAGACGATTATGTCACCGCGGTCGACGCCGTTGGGCCGGAGAACGCCGTAATGGCAACTGACGGCGGCGCAACGGCGAACCCGCCAGCAATGGAGCAGTTCAAACGGTTCATCCGAGCGATGTTGAGAGCAGGGGTTTCCGAATCGGAGATTGAGACGATGATCAAGGAGAACCCGAAACGTATCTTCGACTTGGACTGATCTCTTCAGCTGCCGAAGACAGACGGATCGATATCTATTTGGCACTAGGAAAAGAGATTTTCCTTGCTACATGTCCGAGAAAGTGGACCAAGAGATGGAGGACTACTTCGAAACAATGCCGTTTCTCGAACTGATCGGCATCGAGGAAGCCATCGTTGAGAACGGTACCGCTGAATTCCGTGTCCCCTACGACGAGAGTATCACGAATCACACCGTCGTTCACGGCGGTGTGATGGCGACGCTGGTCGACGCTGCTGTCGCCGGTGCTATCCATAGCGACGCTGAGGCGACCCTCGAAGAGATGGAACCACTCACTATCGATATGGACGTCAATTATCATGCGCCAGTTACGGACGGTGAGCTTGTCGCACGCGCCAACCTGATCCAGCGCGGCGGTACCATCGCTGTCGGCGAAGCCGAGGTATTCAATGACGACGATCTCGTCGTCTCGGGGAAGGCAACATACTTCCAGAAGTGGGAGTAGAACGGTACTGCAGTAACATCAGTCCAAACACTTTTACTACGACTCCACCATTTTACGACTGCCGATGAATATGGGACTGGTTCTCAATCGGGCGGTGGATCGGACGCCGGATACCGTCGGGATCGTCGATCCGATCGCTGACGTTCAGTACACGTATCAAACGCTATACGACCGGAGCGTTGCGGTCGCAGCGGTTCTCAAATCCCGCGGAATCGGCGAAGGAGACCGCGTTGCCACGGCCATGCGGAACCGAGTCGAGTTAGTAACACTGTACTGTGCGACGCAGTTGCTCGGTGCCGTTTTTGTTCCGTACAACTTCCGGGTTTCGGCGGAAGAGTTGACACACCTCGTCGAGAATTCGACGCCCGACATTCTCTTTTTCTCGAGCGAAGTGGCCGACGCTGTCGCCGACGGTGAATGGAACACTAATCCGTCGCTTGTGTCGATCGATGCTGATTCAGAAAGTTCGGAGCGGTACGAAGCATTTCTCGAGGCCAGTGGTCCGGACTCATTCGAGCCGACGTTTGTCGACCCCGACAAGACGAGCGTCATCCTCCATACTGGCGGGACGAGCGGCAAACCAAAGGGAGTTCCGCGAACTCACCGAAACACGTATGCAGCGGCCACAGCCCACGCGCTCCAGAACTCGTGGTCGCAGGGCGAGTCGACGCTCGGGCTTATGTCACTGTCGCATACTATGGGCATTCACGCGCTCGCGTCGATCCTTGTTCTGGGCGGAAAGTGGGTTGCCCAGCGGGAGTTCTCGGCCACCGACACGGTCGATCTCATTGAGTCGGAGGAAATTACGAGCCTCTATCTCGTCCCGACGGTATACCACGACCTCCTGCGTTCGGATGCCGCTAACCAGGCCGATCTCTCGTCCGTTCAGCACGTCGCCTATGCTGGGTCGAACATGAATCCGTCCATCGTTCGCGAGATTGAATCACAGTTCAACCCCCAAACGTTCGTTAATCACTACGGCAGCACCGAAGTGTACACACACGCAGTCTGCAGTTGGGTCAGTGAAAAACCCAACTGCGTCGGCCGTGCCGGAATCAACACTGCCGTGCGCGTCGTTGAACCAAGCGACTTTGGCCAACTGGATCCGAATGATACCGTCGATCGGAACGATCTGGGAGAAATAATCGTCGACACGTCGTCGCCCGAGGCATTCGATGGGTATCTTTCCGAGACGACCGACGATCGGTCACTAACCGATGGCTGGTTTTTCACGGGCGATCTCGGCTATCGGGACGAAGACGGCGACCTCTACTTCGTTGGACGCGTCGACGACATGATTATCAGCGGTGGTGAGAACATCTATCCCGTTGAGGTCGAGTCAGTCCTCGAGCGACATGACCTTGTCACCGAAGCGGCGGTCGTAGGGAGACCGAGTGAGCGATGGAACCAGACTGTCGCTGCGTTCGTGACGCTAGCGGCGGATCCGTCTGGCACCGACTTCGAAACCGCTGCAACCACTCTCGACGACCACTGTCGCGAGAGCGAGGAGCTAGCGGACTTCAAGCGGCCACGACGATACTGCTTCATCGACGAATTTACAAAGAGCAACGTCGGAAAGATATTACGGAAGGAGTTACAGAAGCGAGATCTAAACATCGATGTACACGGCGAAATCGACGTGTAGCCCGCAAACGAGAGTTACAGAGATATGTATCCAAGCAAGTTCGAACACGTACCTGTTCAGAGTATCGACGACGCTATCACAGCGCTCAAGGAGTACGACGACGCGGAACTGATCGCTGGGGGACAGAGCCTTGTTCCCCTCCAAAAGACCCGGTTTGCATCTCCGGACCACCTGATCGACATCGGGAATATCGACGAACTTCAGTACGTCGAAGCGGAGGACGACGCAGTTCGTGTTGGAGCACTGGCAACGCACACGGAGATCCAGCAGGCACCGCCGATCAGGGACCACGTGCACTTGTTCAGCGAGTGCATCAGCCAGATTGCCGACTGGCCAGTCCGTAATCAGGGAACGTTCGGCGGAACGATAGCCGAAGCAGACCCCTCCGGGGATTATTTGCCAGTTATGCAGGTTCTCAACCCTGACATCGAGCTCGCTGGTCCAGAGGGGGAACGTATGGTCCCCTTCGACGAGTTTTATATCGGAATGTTCACCGTCGACATGGCTGAGACAGAACTCGTGATCGGTGCACGGATCCCAAAGATCGAAACCGCCGTACCTGATGCTGCTGCAGTCGGAAGCACCTACAAAAAGCACGCAGAACGGTCCGGGGACTACGCACTCGTTGGTATCGCCGCGATTGTCGCCATTGACGCCGACGGGATGGTGGCCGACGCGAAACTCAGCGTCGGAGCGGTCGGCCCGCTGACCCGGGCAACGGAGGCGGAAGCGGCCGTCGAAGGGACCGAACTTGACGAGAACGCGCTCAACGAGGCCGCGGCTGCCGTCCGCGAGGCAGTCCTCCCCGATGAGGAGGGGCCAGAGGGAGAGTACAAGGAAGCTATGGCCGGAGAGTTCGCCGAACGAGCGCTTCAGACAGCCTACGAACGCGCAACAGAGAACCTATGACAGAAACTAACACTAACACCGAATCGACGACGGTCAGCGTGACTGTTAACGGCGAAGAGTACACGAAAGAAACGGAAGACCGGACGCTACTGGTCCACTTCCTTCGCGAAGAATTGGGCCTGACCGGCACGCATCAGGGCTGTGTCGTCGGAAAGTGTGGCGCATGTACGGTCCTCCACGAGGGGACCCCCAAGAAGTCCTGTATGCTCTACGCCGCACAGGTCGACGGTGACGAGATAACGACTGTCGAAGGGCTTGCCGACGTGGCTGAGTCTGAGGGCGTCGACCTCGAGACGCGAGATGGAACGACGCTGCATCCGCTGCAGATGGGATTCAAGCAGAACCACGGTCTCCAGTGTGGCTTCTGCACGCCGGGCTTCCTAATGACTTCGTATGCGCTCCTCCAGGAGAACGAGAACCCGACCAGAGAGGATATCAAGTCGGCCATCTCTGGGAACATCTGTCGCTGTACGGGATATAATTCGATCGTCGACAGCGTCGAATGGGCGTCGAAGGTGCTGCAAGAAGGAGAGCCTACGGCGATGCCGGACGGCGGTCCCGAAACGGGCTGTGGCTGCGGCTGTACATGTGTTGACGACGAGTCCGTGAGAGGTGATCAACCATGAGCGAGACGGTCGATCAAGAAGAAGCGTCTGACACCGACAACGCCGGAATGGTTGGCGACGCCTTCGGCCGCCGGGAAGACGACCGGCTTGTCAGGGGCGAAGGAAAATATATGGATGACTTCGATCCCGTCAGCAACCTTCACCACCTCGCATTCCTTCGATCACCGCTGGCTCACGGAGAGATCGAATCGATCGACACCTCGGCGACCGAACAACGCGACGATGTCGTATGCGTTCTGACGGGTGCGGATCTGGTCGAACGGATGGATCCGTTCGCCGTCGGCGTTCAGAACCCGCCGGAGTACTACCCGCTGGCAGTTAACAAGGTCCGGTACGACGGTGAACCCGTCGCGGCCGTCGTGGCGACGAGCAAGTACGCCGCGAAGGATGCACTCGAAAGTATCGACGTCAAGTACAACCGCCTCGATCCCGTCACGGACGAACTTGAGGCCCTCAAGGATGAAGCGCCTCAGCTACATGAAGGCGGGAACCTTGCCAACGAGCGAACGCTCGAGTACGGCCCGATTGACGAGGCATTCGAGAAGGCGGATCACGTCGTTGAATCGGAGTTCGAGTTCCCACGATACACCAGTGCCCCGATGGAGACCTACGGCGTCATCGCGGATTACGATCACTCCGCTGACGCTGCGACGGTCTGGTCGAACTTCCAAGGTCCATTCACGATGCACCCGGTCGTCGCGGGTGCACTCGGGATGTCCCAGAATGACCTTCAGTTCAAGGTTCCCTCGGACAACGGAGGGAGTTTCGGTGTAAAGGCGCACATCTACCCCTACATTGCGGCGATCGTCGTCGCATCGGAGGAGGCTGGCGTCCCGGTGAAGTGGATCGAGAGCCGGCGTGAACATCTACAGGCGAGCGCCTGTCACACCGATCGCACGCAGCGAATGCGTGGCGCCGTCTCCGACGACGGTCAGATCCTGGGCGTGTGGGTCGAACTGTACGACAACTTCGGAGCGTATGTCCGTGCGCCGGAGCCCGGGAATACGTTCCGACCGCTCGCGAACTACGTTAACACCTACGACTTCAACGCGTTCGGGGGGGAGTTCTACGCTGTCGAGACAAACAAGTGTCCGGCCGGTCTCAACCGCGGGTACGGCTGTCACCAGTACTATTTCGGACTGGAGCGGCTTGTCGACCAAATGGCCGATGTCGTCGATATGGATCCGACCGAGTTCCGGAAGCGCAACTTCATCGATGCCGACGAGTTTCCCTACGAGACACCGACCGGCGGCGAATACGACAGTGGTCGGTACGCCGACGCCCTCGAACGTGCCAAGGAACTGTTCGACTACGAATCGTACCTCGAGCGGCGCGAACAGGCCCGCGAAGAGGGGAGGTACGTGGGGATCGGCTGTTCGGCCATCATCGATCCCTCGGCCTCGAACATGGGATACGTCTCGGTGGCGATACCACCAGAGGAACGCGAAAAGGGCTACCCCAAGTCCGGTGCGGTCAGTTCGGTTACGATGATGGTCCAGCCGGACGCTAGTATTGTCGTCGAACTCGACTCCGCGCCGAGCGGACAGGGCCACGAAACGACAGCTAGCCAGATTGCCGCCGACGAACTGGGTGTCAAACCCGAGGCGATCAACGTCATCTCGGGAATGGACACTAACGAGAAGGCCTGGAGTGTCTCATCGGGGAGCTACTCCTCGCGTTTCGCGAGCGTCGGTCACAGCGCCGTCAAGAAGGCTGGTGAGCAGATCTCCAGCCAGATGCAACGGATCGCTGGGGAGATCCTTGACGCTCCCGCTGACGAGATTGAACTCGCGGACGGCCGCGCGTACGGTCCTAACGAGGAGTCGATATCTATCCGGCAGATCGCCGGGACCGCACACTGGAACCCCGCTGTGCTACCCGACGATATCCAGCCGGGGCTACGGACCCAGTATACGTTTAGCATGGAGGACTCGACGCCAATCGACAAGAACGATCGGATCAACTCCTCGGGAACGTACGGTTACGGCGTCCAGTTGATTGCCGTCGAGGTTGACGCAACGACCGGCGAAATCGACGTTCTCGATTACGTAGCCGTCCACGACTGCGGGACGATTGTCAATCCACAGATCGTTGACGGCCAAGTTGAAGGCGGCATCTTCCATGGGTTCGCGGGCGCGCTCTACGAGGAACTGGAGTACGACTCAAGTGGAACGCTCCAGGCAGATACATTCATGGATTATGCGGTTCCGACTGCGAAAGAAGCACCCGACGTGACGATGGATCACCTCGAGACTCCGTCGCCAAAAACGCCGTTGGGATCGAAAGGCACTGGTGAGGCTGGGACCGAAGGCGCACCGGCAGTCATCGCCAACGCAGTCGACGATGCACTCGAACCGGCTGGCATCGAGATAACATCGCTCCCGCTGAAACCCGAACGGATCTGGACGTTACTCAACGAGTCTGCGACTGGTGGAAGTGCTGATTGATCCGCCACGCAATTTCTGATCGGCATTGTGTTACTGGCGTACGTCTGTAACAACCCCTCCACGGGAGCACAATGTTTTTAATGGTTGTTGTACAATCGAACGATAGCGTAGTGTGAGAGTCAATCATGAACATGGGTAGAGTCTTTCAACGGACTGTTGATCGGTATCCGAATCGGACAGCCATCGTCGATCAAGACGAGGGCATCGAATACAGTTACAAAGCGTGGGAAAACCGGGTCGATAGGCTCGCATCGGCACTCAAGAAGATGGGGATTGGACCGGGCAATAGAGTGGGCGTCGTGATGCAGCCCCGTGTGCAGGTCGGTACTGTCTACTGGGCAGTACAGAAATGTGGCGCCGCGTTTGTCCCGTACAACATCCGAGTCGCGGCCGACGAACTCCAGTTCCTAGTCAATAACACGGAACCGGACCTGTTGGTCTACTCATCGATCGCTCGAGAGGCGGTCGACGGCGCACACGAAGCGTTCTCATCAACGGATGAACTCGTTTACGTTGACGACAACGTTCCGTCATATGCTGAGTCGTTCGAGGACTTCCTTCCAGCCGATGCGGAGTCGGTCGAACCGGCAACGGTCGACCCTGACGATACAAGTCTCATTCTTCATACGAGCGGCACGACCGGTCGTCCGAAGGGTGTTCCGCGGAGTCATACGAATACATACACCGCTGCGAAGGCTCATGTCATCCAGTCGCAGTGGGTTGACGACGAGACGACGCTCGGGTTGATGCCCATCTATCATACAATGGGGATTCGGACGCTCGTCTCCGCGGCGATCGTCAGCGGCACTTGGGTTGCACAGAGGGCGTTCTCGCCAGACCAGACTGTCGAACTCATTGAATCCGAGGAGATAACTAGTCTCTATCTTGTACCGACCGTCTATCACGACCTCGTCAAGTCATCGGCGATTGACGGCGCTGACGTCTCGAGCGTCACGTGCCTAGGTTATGCGGGGACGTCAATGACCGCCCCGATCCAGGAGGAGGTCAGGGAAACATTCGATCCCGAAATCTTCGTCAACCACTACGGCAGTACCGAGGTATATACACACAGTATCTGTTCGTGGATTGATTCAAAGCCCGGTTCTGCAGGCCGTGCCGGTATTAATACGCGAATTCGGGTCGTCAACTCCAGCCGCGACGGAACGGTTCCGCCAAACGATACAGTCGAGCAAGGCGAGCTCGGTGAAATAGTCGTCGACGCGACATCGCCTGAGGCGTTCGACGGCTACCTCAATCGACCGGAAGCGACCGAGCAGTCCTTCGAAGACGGCTGGTATTTCACCGGGGACCTAGGTTACCGAGACGACGACGGCGATATCTTCGTCGTGGGACGAGTTGACGATATGATTATCAGCGGCGGTGAGAACATCTACCCCGTCGAGGTTGAGAACGTTCTCGACGGACACAAAGCAATCGACGAAGTCGCGGTCGTCGGTATCGACGACGAGCGCTGGAACCAGATCGTTACTGCGTTCGTCACGCTTCCGGACGGCCCTAAGAGCGTCGATCTCTCGAGTCTCGCCGATCGATTGGACACATTCTGCCGAGAGAGCGATGATCTCGCAGATTTCAAGCGTCCACGAAAGTACGTATTTGTCGACGAGATCGTTAAGAGCAATGTCGGGAAAGTACTTCGCCGGGAACTCGAGATTGACGACCTTGATGTGGAGGTATATGAAATCGTTAATGTCTGAATCGGTATCTGGTCGTTAAACGACGCTACGACGCTTGTTCAGAATCAAGTCGCGTGTGAATCGGTCCTTCGCGGTCGGACAGTTGCCCACCGCTGCGGTTGTTGTGGACTGCAAGCAGTTCGGAGACGATGCTAAAGCCGATTGCCGTCGGTTCATCGCCGCCAAGATCCAGTCCGACTGGGGTCGCAATACGATCCGCGTCCCGACCCTTGATGCCAACTCCTTCGCGCAACTCCTGAAACCGCTTTCGCGGTCCCATCAGACCTACGTACGGAATGTCGGTATCGAGAAGTGCGTCCAGCGCTAACTGATCGTCGATCAGATTATGAGACATAAGTA
Source organism: Natrinema sp. LN54 (assembly GCF_052439245.1). Classification (NCBI taxonomy): domain Archaea; kingdom Methanobacteriati; phylum Methanobacteriota; class Halobacteria; order Halobacteriales; family Natrialbaceae; genus Natrinema; species Natrinema sp. LN54. Next base: position 4,776 of record NZ_JBQVRP010000008.1, on the reverse strand, counting down.
CTGCGTAAGTTTGCTCGGGAACCGTTACTAGGTCAGAGAGTTCTGTTGGGTGTGTCGAGATGACCTCGTCGGCCGCGGGGAAACGATCTGGCTCTGCACGGGCGCCTCGTGCCGTTGCGACACGAACTCGAAATCCGGCCTGTCGGGCCAGGGAAGCGACGGGGTTGATGTCTTCCTGATCCCCGAACAGCAACAGTTCGGGACTTGGATCGATTCGATCGACGAACACCCGAACCTCACCGTCGTCCATCTCAACAATCACGCAAACAGCGCCGTCGTCCGGAAGGGGTTTGGTCCGTTCCAAAGCGTTGGTCACAGCGGAATCAGGCAGTCCTGACCGGCCGGCCGTCATGAACGTTTCATCGGCGACAACCGTTCGATCGCCGACACGAACAGCCGGGTTCGACGATTCGATGGCCGTGAGTACCGTCTGCGATCGTCGGCTGTTGAGTCCCTCAACGACGGGGCTGAAGCTCTCGTCGATCGGTTCGATCAGGACATCGATAACACCGTTACAACCAAGTCCGAGCCCCCAAGCGTCCGTATCGTCGTCTGTCAGATCGTATGTTTCGGTGCGTGTCTTCCCGTCGGCGATGACGTCTTGTGCCAGATCAGTCACCGATCCTTCGAGACAGCCGGCAGTTACTGACCCCTGCAGTTCACCATCGTCCGCTACAACCATCTTCGCTCCAGGGCGGCGATATCCGGATCCCTCAACGTTGACAACCGTCGCGAGCGCGGCGGTCTCCTCCACGACGAGCGCGTCACCGATGGCCGAATGAACGTCGCGTTTCGTCGTGCTCCAAGGACTCTCGAGTAGACGAGTCATGCTTCGTATACGCTTTCGGCTCGAGGAATAACTCACTGTCGGTCGCTGCCCAAAGGCGTTACTCGTCTCCAAGGTGGCACTCCGTCGACGGTGTCACACGGGAATTTACAGGTGCTTGATCACGCGCAGATTCAACCCTAGTCGGGACAGAGGGGCGTAGAATTAAACAGCTTCAAACCGAACCCTGAAGTTCTATCGCTGTGAGGAGAAGATATGGGCCGAGTAGCAATAATTAGTGCATCGATGACCCAGTTCGGACAGCGTGACGACTGGATTTGCGAGTTACTCACAGAGGCCGGCGAGTCCTGTCTCACCAATGTAGACGTCGACGCGAGCGAGTTAGATCACCTCTACGTCTCGAACATGGCAAGCGGCGAGTTCGAGGGCCAGACCGGCGTTCCGAATGCCCTCGCCCATGATATAGGAGCGCTCGGTGCCTATACCCAACGTATCGACCAGACAAGCTCGTCAGGCGGTGCAGGTATCTACGCCGCGTGGCAGTCTGTGGCGTCCGGCGCAAGCGAGTTAACGATGCTCGTCGGCGGCGAGAAGATGACACATCGCTCGACAGCCGAGGCGACGGACATCATCGCTTCCCTGACGCACCCTGTTGAGTATAAGCACGGCGTCACTCTCCCGAGTTTCGCCGGGCTCGTCTCCCGCCTTTACCTTGAATCGTACGATGCGCCTCGAAAGGCACTTGGCGCCGTCGCTGCCAAAAACCATGCGAACGGCATAGATAATCCCCACGCCCAATTCCAAAAAGAGGTTGACCAGGAGACGATCCTCGAATCCCCAATCATTGCCGACCCGCTACGCCTCTACGACTTCTGTCCAATCACGGACGGGAGTGCGGCCCTCCTCTTCTGTCCTGAAGAGAAGGCTGCCGAGTATACCGATGACTACACAGTGATTTCGGGTATCGGCGGTGCGACGGACACTCATGTCGTCCACGAACGCGTTGACCCCACCGTCATGAGCGGCGTTGTCGACTCTTCCCGCCAGGCCTACGAAATGGCCGATATCGACCCCGAAGACGTGGATATCGCCGAACTCCATGATATGTTTACAATCCTCGAAGTCCTTCAGTTGGAGGATCTTGGGTTCTTCGAGAAGGGTGAGGGGTGGCGTGCAGCCGTTGAGGGCACGACTGCACGAGATGGTGACCTCCCCGTAAACACCTCAGGGGGCCTTAAATCGAAGGGGCACCCGCTGGGCGCGAGCGGTGTCGCGCAGGTATACGAACTCCACCAGCAACTCACCCAAAGTGCAGACTCGCGACAAGTCGAGGCTGATACTGGTCTTGCATGTAATGTCGGAGGATTTGATAACTGCGTCACAACCACAATTTTGGAGGCCACGTCATGAGCTTCGAAGCACACTCTTGTCCCAATGGACACGTCACGTATCCCAGACACACTGTCTGTCCAAAGTGCGGCGAAGAACAGACTGAGATCGTTGATCTGACCGACGAGGTTGGCACTGTTGTCACATGGACGACGAGCACGGCGACACCGCCTGGCGTCCGCGAACCTAATCACCTCGCCATTGTTGAATTCAACCTCGGCGAGACAAACGTGCGCGCACTTGGTCAGACTACTGACCCCGTCGAGACCGGGGATCAGGTAACACCTGTTTTCTGCAAAGAGCTACGCGACCCAGGCGCCGGTATCCGCGAGAAGGAGAGCCAGGACTGGGACGGCTACCGATTCAGTCCAGTCTAGAAGCAGACTAGGAGATCCTGATTTGATCATCACCTTGAACCAGTTCAGACTATTGGTACATTTTAGATGAACTTTACCACTAATCTGATAACTCCAACTGTAAGGCATTGTCGAGTTAGTGCGGTTTGGGAAGCGAGTAGGTCGTAGAATTGGTTTGGCATGCAGTTCGTAGATTTGCTCAACGAGTACTACGTGGCAGATGTTGAACGGTCTCATCAAGGAATCTGAAACAACTTTATAGGACAATAGTATCTTAGACCAGCCGATGGCAACGCCGTTACAGGCTGCTATTGAGAAAATACTGTCAAAACCAAGGTCGAGTGGTATTGGGTATATACTACAATGGCTCTGTTGAAATCCTTAGTGAGTTACAGATTCAGCCGGTAGTTTGAGTAGATGGAGACCCCTCCCAAAGTCTCGGTTGCTCCGATTTGTTGAGGAAGCATTTCAGTTAGCGCAACGTGCCGTGGCTCGATACTCCTCGAAGTTCTCGAAAAAACGCTATACGCTCCATCAGTACATCGTTCTCCTCTGTCTTAAAGTTCGGAAGGACACAACGTATCGAACACTCCTTGACGAACTCATCGAGATGCCCCGTATTCGGAGTGCCATCAATCTCACAGAACTGCCTGCCCCGTCAACGCTGTGCAAAGCGTTCGATAGGCTCGATATGGCTGTCTGGCGGGTGCTGCTCAATCTCTCTGTTTCACTGCTCCCGACAAATGGTGTTGCGGGGATCGACGCGTCGGGATTCGACCGAACTCATGCCTCAAAACATTATACGAAACGGGCAAAGCTGACGATTCAGCAGCTGAAAGTCACGCTCTTAGTCGATACGAGAACGAATGCTATAGTCGATCTCCACATTACAACGACCCGTAAGCACGATACACAGATCGCACCGTCACTTATCAACCGCAACACAGCTAAAATTGATGTTCTTCTTGGCGATAAGGGATATGACGATCAGCAGATTCGGGCGATGGCCCGCCAGAACGGGATTCGTCCGCTAATCAAACATCGTGAGTTCTCGTCACTGCAGAAAGCGTGGAACGCTCGGCTGGATACTGAACTTTACGGCCAGCGGAGCCAGAGCGAAACGGTGAATTCTCGGCTCAAGCGAAAATACGATTCGTTCGTCCGGTCACGATGCTGGTGGAAACAGTTTCGTGAACAGATCCTCGCGTGTATCGTCCACAACCTCGACCGTGCGCTCTAACGATCAGTACAGAAGAGGCATCTATCTTTCAGGAGAGAAAGCAACCCGATCAACTGCCTACTAGCAGTTCCAGATCCTTTTCATCTTCCCGAAGTTGTAAATAGTCCTATTAGACATATCGAATAATGGCCTCCAGACGAACGGTAATCGGAGCCTCCGGGAGTATGCTGTTTGGTAGCGTGCTATCTGGCTGTCTTTCGGATTCGGACACCCTCTTAGCCGAACTCCTGCAAGTCAAGGGAATCTCTGTCAGATGGAAACACGAGAACCGCACCTATTCGGATCAAATACTCCAACTTCACTCCGACGACGAAGGCGAGGTAACCGGACAAGTGGCAACGGAATACGATCAGATGGTCTCTTCCCCTACAGATGTTACCGTTTCTAAGGAGATGCAAGAAATGTTGGAAAGCGAGTTTAACGACGTTCGTTATGTAATTGGCGTGTGTGGCGACGATATCGGCGACGGCGAATACGGTTGCCGAAACGCACCAACACCCAGAGAAGATTTCAACAGTGTTCAGTTCGGTGACCGGGCAGACGTCAAGATAGACAATAATCTGATTGACGTTAAAGACGTTGAGAGCGGCGACGTCGAAGACTGGAACACAGATATTAGCGAATTTGAGTGGAGCGAGCGCAACGCAGAGCACGGGCAATAAGTACCGACCAGGGATTCGGTATCTATCGTTATCTCTAGCAGACATTCAATAAGCACGTGTAGTGTACAATGGATTCACATGAACAAGTCTCTAGAGAAGAGGATTTCAACAGAGCCCTTCGTATGTCCCCGGAGGAGCGACATCAGTGAGCGTCGAACGATAACCCTCTGTTGGTGGTGTCCGCGTTCGCGTCTCGTAAACCGTCTCTGACTCCGAAAACAGTCCGCCTTCTCTCTGAATAGTTATCTCCTTCCATACTTCTTGGGGTCGTGTTTAGTTTGTAGCATTCTGCCAGACAGCGAAGGCTTGGAGCCACGATTCTGCGGTTGATGGTTTAGCATG
>NZ_JBQVRP010000007.1:0-162560 GCF_052439245.1 Natrinema sp. LN54 | reverse complement strand
GCAACCCACACGGCACCGGGTGGCGACAGCATGAGCAGCCTCGAAGACTTCGAGGACACGACGGTCACCGAATCGAACGTCGTCGCAGAGGAGGACCACTTCCTGGTCACCCTCGACGACTACGGCGCGACCGGCATGCTCGCAGATTCCGGTGACGACGCCCCTGTTGGCGAACTCCTCGCCGAGAACGGTGTCTACCTCGAAATGGAACAGCAGGACGTGCCGGCTAACTCCCCCGACCGCGTCTGGAACAACAGTGTCCTGACCGGGGACTACGGTAGTTCCTCTGACGCTGGCGACGAGTACGCGCTCGACTTCAAGGTCGTCAACGGTGACGACTACGAGGGCGACCAGCTGATCCTCAAGGTCCCGTACGAACAGTTCGGTAGTCTGGATGATGCAGACTACGGCGCTGATGCTAGTGACTTCCAGACCCGTGCACTCGAGGCAGACTCGAGCTACGACTGGACGCTGAAGTTCTCTGACGACAGTGTCTTCGTCGACGAGGACGAGGGTACGGAAGTCGAAGGCGAGTTCACGCTCGAAGAGCGTGAGATCTCGATCGACGACCGTCACGAACAACTTCCGAACTCGGCTAACGCGACTGTCGGCGGCGACACGAACGTTGCACCCGGCACGGAAGTGACCGTCCGCGCGGTCTCCTCCGGTAACTTCGTTCTCGACCCCGACACGGAAGTCACCGCAGACCGCACCTACAGCGCTAACTTCGACTTCAGCGGCCACGAGGCCGGCACCGAAGTCGAACTCACCGCAACCGAAGACGGCGGCGAGAGCGACGAACTCGACGCCGAACTCGTCGACGCTGGCGACGCGATCGTCGACGTTGACGCCAGCGCACCCGAAGAAGTCACCGTTGACGAGAAGGCCGCACTCGGTGTGACCATCTCCAACGACGGTGAAGCGCCGTCCGTCGAAGACTACACCGTCACCATCGACGGTGAAGTCGTCGACGAGCAGGAACTCGAAGTCGCTAGCGGCGACTCCTTCGAGGAGAGCTACGACTTCAACACGAGCGCAACCGCTGACATCGACTGGGAGGTCACCTACGGTGACACCACCGAAAGCGGCACTCTCAGCGTTGTCGAAGACTCCGGCTCGGACGACTCCGGTAACGAATCGGACTCCGGCTCGGACAGCTCCGGTGACTCCGGCTCGGACGACTCCGGCTCGGACGACTCCGGTTCCGATGACGGCGAAGACGACGGTACGCCCGGCTTCGGTGTCGGCGTCGCCCTCGTCGCTCTGCTCGGCGCTGCCATGCTGGCACTCCGCCGCCAGAACTAAGCTGTAAGAACTACCGGCTCACGCCGGCCTTAACTTCCGCAGTTTTCTTTTATCGCACACTACACCACCAGCGACAGGTGTAGATCGTCTCGAGTCGATACAACGACACAGGGATAGCCGCGACTGTCTCCGCTCGTCTACGAGAACCGACGGGTCATCGGGGACACCTGCGTTGCGCTCGAGACACTGACAGCCACCACTTCGTTTGAAGAGACGTCTTCCCACCTATTGTCGACCGGTACAAGTCCGAAATGACGCTGGTCGCTCACAGACCAGTTGATCGAACACGCTCGAGCTGATCGCGTTTGAGCTGTCTCGAGGAACAGGACCGGGCCAACGCCGCCGATGCGACAGCACGTTCCGATGCGCTCGAGACTGACGCCTTCCGTGCGATTTCACGCTCGCCTCGAGGCAACGAGTCGATTACAGGTCCGGCATCACTGTGCCAGACTATGCAGCTCTGCCGGTGTGACTCGAGAAGACAAAACGATGCGTCGCGCCAAAGATCGAGACCCGGTTCAGTCAGAGAGACAAACCGCTGCGCAACCGCTGAAACCGATCAGTCGTCCGCCGCGGCCGGTTCGACCTCTTCGATGCTCGAGTCGGCTCGCTCGAGGTCCTCGAGGTACTCGTCGGCGTCGAGTGCGGCCTTCGAGCCCATGCCGGCGGCGGTGACGGCCTGCTGGTAGTGGTAGTCGACGACGTCGCCGGCACCGAAGATGCCGGGGACGTGGGTTTCGGTCTGGCCGCCGCCCTCGCCGCCTTTGGTCTTCAGGTAGCCGTCGGCGTCGGTCTCGACGCCGGTGCCCTCGAGGTAGTCGGTGTTGGGCGTGTGGCCGATGGCGAAGAAGACGGCTCCCACGTCGAAGTCGAACTCCTCGGTTTCGGGGTCCTCGAGGCGGTCGGTGGGGTGGCCCTTGTCGTTCTCGACGAGGGTGACGTGGTCGACGCCCTCCTCTTGGGAGCCGTGGATCTCGATCAGTTCGGTGTTTTTCATGATCTCGATGTCACCGTCTTCGACCTTCTCCTCGACGCGGTCGACCCAGTAGTCCTCCGCGCGGAACTCCTCGCGGCGGTGGGCGATGTAGACGGTGTCGGCGAACTTCGTGAGGAAGGTGGCCTCCTCCATGGCGGCGTCGCCGCCGCCGACGACGAGCATGTCCTCGCCGCGGAAGAACGCGCCGTCACAGGTCGCACACGTCGAGAGGCCGTAGCCCATGAGTTCGTCCTCGCCGGGAATCTCGAGCGTGCGGGCGCTGGCACCCGAGGCGGCGATGACGGCGTCGGCGGTGTAGACGTCGCCGTCTTTCATCTCGACGCGGAAGGGACGGCTCGAGTCATCGACGGACTCGATGATGCCGTTTTTCAGGTCGGCACCGAACTGTTTGGCCTGCTCTTTCATGTTGTTGACCAGTTCCGGGCCGCCGATACCCTCGGGGAAGCCGGGGTAGTTGGCGACGTCGGTGGTCAGGGTGAGCTGGCCGCCGGGTTCGTCGCCCTCGATGACCAGCGGCTCGTTGTTCGAGCGGCCGGCGTAGATCGCGGCGGTCAGCCCGGCGATGCCGGTGCCGGCGATGATGAGTTTGCGGTGTTCGACGACCTCGTCATCGTCGTCGCTTGCGATGCCGAGTTTCTCGTCGAGTTCGCCGGTCTCGTTGAGCGCGCTGGTGTCGTCCCAGCCGCCGATCAGTTCGTCGTCGATGAATACTTCGGGGGCGGTCTTTCGGCCGTCCGCACGCTCGACCATCTCCTCGAAGAGATCGTCGTCGTCGGTGACGTTGTACGTCTCGTACTCGATTCCCTTGCTGTCGAAGAGGTCCTTGGCCTTCTCGCAATACGGGCAGTCAGTCTTCGTATAAATCTCGACGCGTGGCTGGTCGCTCATGTAACAAGGTATGGATAGAGCGCCTAAACCCCTTGCGCTCTCAGCAATCGCCCCCTCTTGTGACGACGGCTGTGGGTCCTCGTCCGCCGATGTCGCACCGTCGACGAACTCGATGGAGACCGTCATCTCTCGATCGGTTCGCGCCTCGAGGGCCGTCTCGAGTCGGTCGACGAGGCTGGGATACGGGTGGTCGGCGGGCCGCTGGACGACGACTGTCACGCTCGTCTCGTCGCTGACGACGCCCCCGTCGTTGAACTCGGTTCGGACCTCGACTAGCTCGAGGCGGGTATACTCGTCGTCCAGGACGGTTCTGACCTCGTCGTTGATCGTTCTCGAACGCGACGTGGTGGCCGAGGACGACGCCGGCACCGGCGGTAACGACGGCGCCGAGGACGAACACGACGGCGAGGGTTCCGATCCGGTCTCGGGAGACGTTTCCGCGGAGCGTCCCCATCGTCCAGTCCGCCGGCCGGTAGCCGAGGTACCAGAAGACGGCGAGTCCCGATAATAGGATCGACGCGGCGTTGACGGCGACTAGGACGAAGGTACCGATGGCGACGGTCGCGTGGCTCCACGCCAGCCCGATACCGACCGCGGCCGCGGCGGGGATCAGTGCAACGGCGATCATCACGCCCGCGAGCGACACGGGAATCGCCGTCGCGAGACCGAACGCGCCCGCGGCCCCGGCACAGACGCCGACGATGAGCGCGAGCAGTCCCGTCGAAATCCGATTCTGGACCTGCGAGATGGCAGTGATGTCGATCGCCGACGGAACGGCACCGCTGGACGGATGAAACGTATGTGGCAGTTACTCCGGCAGCCGACTACGGACGACGCACTTACGGGCCCGAGCGACGAGGAACGATCATGGGCGCTGATCTCGAGGAGAAGACGAACCGGTACGGCGAGTTGCTCGCGGCGGCACTCGAGGAGGCGTCGATCGCGCCGCCCGAGGGGACCCCGATGGCCGAGGCGGCTGCCGACTGCTACGAGATGGCCGCGTCCTATCTCGAGGACGGCAATCACTTTCGAGAGCAGGACGACCTCGTCAACGCGCTGGCATCGTTTTCGTACGGGCACGCGTGGCTTGACGCCGGTGCCCGCGTCGGATTGTTCGATGTCCCGACGGAGGGTCATCTCTTCACCGTCGAGTAGGGTCCGGGTTCAGCGACGTGAATCTGGGCCTTGCCATCCCAAACGATTAATCACCATGTAACCGGAACATATATACCAATTTTCGCGGTTAGTTTATAAAGTAGGCGGAACATTTATATGGATTACGGCCTTACTCTATGTTAGCTGAGGCGACCGGGTTTCTTCTGGTTACCCCACCCGGGAGCCCCGAGTAACCCACCCGATACACCATGACAGACACCAGCATCCGAACCTATACGAACGAGCGAGAGACCGAGACGGAGGAGGAGGAGACCACAGCGGTATCCGACGAGCAGGAACACTGTCCGGAGTGTGGCGGTCGGCTGGTCTCCGACGACGAGCACGCCGAGACCGTCTGTGCTGACTGCGGACTCGTCGTCGAGGAAGACGAGATCGATCGCGGCCCCGAATGGCGAGCCTTCGACGCCGCCGAGAAAGACGAGAAGTCCCGCGTCGGTGCGCCCACGACGAACATGATGCACGACCAGGGCCTCTCGACGAACATCGGCTGGCAGGACAAGGACGCCTACGGCCGCTCGCTCTCGAGTCGCCAGCGCCAGAAGATGCAGCGTCTCCGCACGTGGAACGAGCGCTTCCGCACCCGCGACTCCAAGGAGCGCAACCTCAAGCAGGCGCTCGGCGAGATTGACCGAATGGCGAGCGCGCTCGGCCTTCCCGAGAACGTCCGCGAGACCGCATCGGTCATCTACCGCCGCGCGCTCGAGGAGGACCTGCTGCCGGGCCGATCGATCGAAGGCGTCGCGACCGCGTCGCTGTACGCCGCCGCACGTCAGGCCGGCACGCCGCGCAGCCTCGACGAGATCTCGGCGGTCTCCCGCGTCGAGAAGATGGAGCTGACCCGCACGTACCGCTATATCATCCGGGAACTCGGCCTCGAGGTCAAGCCGGCCGACCCCGAACACTACGTGCCGCGGTTCGTCAGCGACCTCGATCTCTCGGACGAGACCGAGCGTATGGCCCGCGAACTGCTCGAGTCGGCCCGTCAAGAGGGCGTCCACAGCGGCAAATCGCCGGTCGGCCTCGCGGCCGCCGCCGTCTACGCCGCCGCGCTCCTGACCAACGAGAAGGTCACCCAAAACGAGGTCAGCGAAGTCGCGAGCATCTCCGAAGTAACCATCCGCAACCGGTACAAGGAACTGCTCGAGGCCTCGGACACTGCCGCGCCCGCCTAAAGCGGTCGGCATCGGCGGCTGTCATCTGTCGTCCCGCTAACGCGGGTGGTCTTTTCGGTCGAGCGGAACTGCGGCAACGTTTTTCACTGCTCATGTGAAAGTGTGTGACATGGATAGAACGACCGTCCAACTGTTGTGTCCAGAATGTGCGAAAGACTGGCAGGTTTCTCCGGACGAATTACCCGTGCCCGCCGAGATGTTTCACTGTCCGAACTGTCACGCCTCTCGTCGGACGGCCGAGTTCATGCGGACGGATCGCGATCTGCAGACCCTGAAACAGCTCGGGTAGCCAGCTGTTGGCGGCGATTTTCTTTTCGGCGAAACGTCAGGTGTACGACCATCGTTCCAGCAGTAGCAACGTTTTAACTCTCCAGAATCTGCGTATCGGAAACTGGAACGAAAGGACTCATTACGCCGATAAATAAAATAGTAACTACGCGTCATCCCGCGGTTTTCCTCGCGTAGGGAGTGCATTCGAATCGTCCCGAGCAGTGACAGACCAGCCAGCCGACACGGGTTTCGTGTTAACGCGACTCAAGATAATAATATAACCCTGCAGTGGGTAGGAGTGCATGGTTATGAAGAAACAGGAGCTCATTCACCTTCACGGCCTTCTGGCGGAAGTATCGAACCAGTGTGCAGAGTGGAACGACTGCCAGATCGACCTCGAGAAGTACGAGTCGAAGGGGATCCGGCCGACATCGATTCACAAGTCGAAAACTGATCACAAAGCCGCTGTTTTTGCGATCGCCGAGGGAATTACGACGAACATGCGGGAAGAGGAGCAGGAAGCAGTCGCCGCCACTGCGGACTGAGCAACTCGTCGCATCCTCCGATCGATCACAGTCCCTACTGGCGAGACTCGTTTCTGGATGGAGACGTATCGACTACGGGATCAGTTACTCATCGCGGGTCGGGTTCTCGAAAGCAGAAGACGGCAAGCAGGGACCGATCGTGGGTCGACAGCCGCGGATTACTCGACGAGGTCCTCGAACTCGGGGAGGATTTCTTCGTCGTCCTCGTCGTCGGCCCCGGCATCCGAGTCGCTCGCCGCCTCGGCCCGGTCGTCCGCCTGCTCGGCGTCCGGTGATTCGTCTGTTTCGTCCGACTCCTCGCCGTCTTCCTCGTCTTCGAGGACGTCGATCTGCGTGACCTCGAGCGGGATGTTCTCGAGGCGTTGGCCGATCTCTTTGCGCGCGATGCGCGAGGCGTGTTCCTCGCGCTCGACGTTGAAAACGGTCATCTCCAACTCGAGCGCGACGAGCGCTTCGTCGGCCGCGATGAACGCGGGCGGAAGCTCCTCCCCCGATGGGGAAGTTCGCTCGCCCATGTTGATCTCGACATAATTGAGGTCAGGGTTCAACATCTCGCCCGTCTTCGAGATGGCGATACGGATCGCCTCGTCTTCCGTTTCCACGTCGAATACCGGCACGGCAGCTTCGACGACAACCCTGCAATCCATACGTAGACGTTGTATGGCCTACAGTAAGAAGGTTCGCCCGACGACGGACGACTGCACTGCATCGGCCGCCGGAACGCGACCGCGCGACGGGACATCCGGGCAGTTCGAAAGGCAAAAGCCCGCGCCCCCGAAGGCTCGAACGAATGGAGACGGGGACGATCCCACTTGACGACCTCGCCGGCGGACTCGACCTGTATCGCACGCTCGAGAGCGGTCAGAGCTACCTCTGGCGGCGCGACGACGGCGAGATGTACAGCGAGACGCCCGCACCCGGCGCGTGGTACTCGACCGTCGTCGAGGGGGACGTGATCCGCGTCAGGACCCGCGACGGCCGCCTCGAGTGGGAGTCGACGGCCGACGCCGAACCGATCGTGCGCCGGCTGTTGCGCCTCGACGACGACCTCGAGGCGATAATTGCGGCCGGGCCGGACGACCAACTGCTCCGCGAGGCCTACGAGGCCCACCGCGGGATGCGCCTCGTTCGGGATCCGCCCTTTGGCTGTCTGATCTCGTTTATCTGCTCGGCCCAGATGCGAGTCGGGCGCATTCACACGATGGTGAAGACACTGGCCAGCGAGTACGGCGACGAAATCGTCTTCGACGGGGAGACCTATCACGCGTTCCCGACACCGGAGCAACTCGCGACGGCGACCGAAGCGGAACTGCGCGAGTTGGGACTCGGCTACCGCGCCCCCTACGTCGTCCGAACCGCCGAGATGGTCGCCAGCGGCGAAGCCCATCCGGAAGACGCGCGCGACCTCGAGTACGAAGCCGCGCGGGAGTACCTCACCAAATTCGTCGGCGTTGGCGACAAGGTAGCCGACTGCGTGCTCCTCTTCTCGCTCGAGTTCGACGAGGCCGTGCCGCTCGATACGTGGATCAAGTCGGCGATCGAGGACTACTTTCCCGACTGCGACCGCGGGTCCTACGCCGCGACCGCTCGAGCGCTCCGCGAACGGCTGGGCGGCGAGTACGCCGGCTACGCCCAGACGTACGTCTTCCACCATCTTCGAACCGGGAAGTAACGGCCGTCGGTCCGGGCGGCTCGCCGCGGAACGATTTTGTGAATGGATTGTCAATATTCCCGTATGGCCACCGAATCACTGCTCTCGCTCCTCGCAACCGCGGGGTTCATCGGTGCACTAGGGATCCTGATCAAGTGGTTCGGGATGGTCCGACTGATCGCGGGCTACGATCCGGATCGGGTCGCCGACGAGGAGGGGCTGGCGGATTTCGTCGGCACTAACACGCTGTACGTCGCGGCGCTCGTCCTACTGGTTGCCGTAGTCGAATACGCGGAGCCGTTCGAGGGCACCGAGGCGGTCTGGCTCGCGTTCGCCGTCGGCGTCCTCGCGCTCACCGCCCGCATGATCGTCGGCGCTCGCCGCTACGAGGAGCCGACGTGAGCGCGGGATTCTCGACGCTCGAGTCTCACTCGTAATCGTCGCGACCGGCCACGGCCCAGTAGGCCTGCGAGACGAGCGTGATCGCGAAGACCACGACGAGGATCCCCGCGACCCAGAGCGCGATCCGTTGGCCGAGCAGGTAGTACGTCAGCGCGCTCGCGCCGACGACGAACAGTACCGCACCGACGAGCAACTCGAGTAGCTCCCGAAGCGATGCACGGGTGCTCGAGACGTCGACGTACTCGTCCTCGAAGCGGTCGATGATTCCCATCAGCAGAACTCACCCAGCGTCGTTTGGTTTCGCTTCAGTGGCTGTGCTCGGTAGCCGTATTCGGTCGCGAGGGTGTCGGCGAACTCCTCGTCGGAGCCGTGGGTAGTGTAGACGATCTCGGGGTCGATCGCGCGCACCGTCGCGACGAGTTCGTCGAAGTCGCAGTGATCGGTCAGCGGGAAGGTGACATCGTAGTTCCCCCGGTATCGGAAGGAGTCGTCGACGGCCCAGCCCGAAAAGCCTGCCTTGAGTCCGTCCTCGCGCTCGACGGCGGTTTCGACCCAGTCGGCTCGCGCCTGATTCGACGGGAGGATCACGATTTCGTCGGTCAGCCCGCGGAGCGAGTCGTATCGCCGACCCGGAAACGCGAGGTCGACCTCCGTCGCGGTCTCGATGGCGTCGTTCACGTCGCGAATCGACGCCGAGACGAGTATCTCGCGATCGTCGTCGCCGGTCGCGTCCCGGGCGAGCCACTGGAGCTTCTGTGAGCGACCCAGCGAATAGCCGAACAGGAACAGCGGGCGGTCGTCGTTGTCACGTATCCAGTCCGTAATCGCGGCCTCGAGGTCGTCCTGTGCCGGAAACCGATACTTCGGGAGTCCATAGGTAGTCTCCATGATGAGCGCGTCCGCATCGACGGCACGGGGGTCGAACCCCTCGAGGTAGCACCGATCGCGGGTGGAGAAGTCGCCGGTGTAGCAGTAGCGTCGGGGGCCGCCGTCGGCGGTGTCCGGGAGCTTGATGATCGCCGCGCGGGAGCCGACGACGTGGCCGGCGGGAATGAGGTCGATACCGGGCGCGGACTCGACGAACTCGAAGCCGGTGCCGGTGCGGGCCTCGGCGATCGCCGCCGTTTCGGCCGAGCAGACGACGGTTTCGGGCGTCGTTCGGAACGTGTGATCGGCGTGGGCGTGGCTCACCACGTTGACCGCGCCGACGGCGCTCCGGGCGTCGGCGACGACCCGCGGCTCCCCGCCCTCGCGTTCGAAGTGAATGCCGTCTCGGTGCCGTATCGTCACTGGGAGGGCTAGGGGCTCGAGGCACCTCCCGTTGTCGCTTCCACCGGGTCTCTCGGAGCCGGATTTTTGGCGGTCGCGGTCGAGGGCTCGCACATGGCAGAGCGAATCCGCGCACACGTCTTCGTCTCGGGGACGGTACAGGGCGTCTACTACCGCGCGAACACTCGCGACACGGCCCGCGAGGCCGGCGTCGACGGCTGGGTGAAGAACTTAGACGACGGCCGCGTCGAGGCGGTCTTCGAGGGACCCGAGGACGCTGTCGAGGAGTTGATCGAGTGGTGTCACACCGGTAGCCCCGCGGCCGAGGTCGAGAGCGTCGAGGCCGAGTACGGAGACCCACAGGGAGCGGAGGGGTTCGAAATTCGGTACTGATCCGCGCTCGCGAATCGTCTCAGCGAAACAGCGTTCGAACGGCGATATCGACGTATTCGAGGAACGAGACCGTCGGCGTCCCCGGCAGGTAGAGTTCGGGGTCGGACTGCTCGAGCGGCAGGTCGGGGTAGTCAGCGGGAGCGGTTTCGAGAGTACTGTCGGCTTCCGGTGCGTCCATGATCCGCCTACGAACCGCGGCTATTTATGAATTCAGAAATATAGTTTCGGAGTTACGAACTAACAATCGTGATTGAGTAACCGTCGCACGGGGCGCGGAACCACGGAACTGACGACTCGAGCAGCGATTGTCGATCCGATTCTCACGGGCTGAACCGGTTCGTTCGATAGCCGTCGTCGCCGTCTCCGTTTCTCCTGCCGTCGGTTTCGTCGTCTCCACTCCGCTCGCCGCGCTCGTCGTCGTAGATATCGATGTGGTGGATCGCGTGCGGCGAGAGCAGGCGCTCGCCCTCGAGTTCGATCCAGCCGTTGGCGTGGACGACGATCGGCCCTTCGTAGAGGATGTCATCCGAGTCGGCGTCGCCATAGATGACGACGTCCCGGTAGGCCTGCGTAAGGGGGTTCACACTGTCCGTAACGATCGAGTCGCGACCGGCGATCGGCGGAAACATCGGTGGCTCGGATGACAACCGTATATCATATAAGTATACCGTACTCGAGAGCAATGCCGATCGATACCGCTACCACTGGCTTCGTGAGGGATCGAGAGCGTCACGGTTCGACCGAGAAAATCACCCGGGCTGGGGCAAGTACGCCTCGAGCCACGGCGGCTCCTCGGTGTACTGCCACTCCGCCCAGTCGGCCTTCTCGCCGGCGTAGTAGGCGCGGTAGGCGGCGACCGGGTCGTCGGGCCGTTTGTACTCGTCGGGCATGGTCTGCGGGCGCGGCGTCGGCTCGTCGTCGGGAAACGCGATGGCGTCGGGGTCGATGCGGTCGATAACCGCCCAACTCGCGTGGTCACCCTCTTTGTCGTAGCGTTCGACGAACTCCGCGTTGAGCGCCTCGGCGTGGTCCCGCAGTCGGAGCCAGTTCGCCCGCGACTCCGTCGCCCACTTCGTCACGGGGTGATCGACGTGGGTCGGCTGGTAGAGAAAGTCCGCCTCGTAGCCGTTCTCGCGGGCCGCGGTACACAGCACCTGCGCGGCCTCGAGCAGCAGCTTGTTGACGTGCTGGTCGCAGTGATAGCGCGCGGCGAGCCGCGGGTCCTCGTCGAGCCAGAAGACGTTCACGGCGGTGATAGTGACTCGATCGGATTGGCTCTGCCGCCTAACGATGTTGCGTTTTCCGATGGGGTCCGCAACGTTGAACGGACGGCCCGTCGAACCCTCGAGCATGATTACAGGCGAGCGAATGGCCGCCGTCGACGCGAACGCCGCGGCGCTGGGCGTGCCGCGCAAGCAGTTGATGGAATCGAGCGGAAACGCCGTCGCCCGTGCGGTCCGCGAGGCGGCCGACCCCGGCGCTCGAGTCGCCATCGTCGCCGGCCGCGGGAACAACGGCGGGGACGCGTTCGTCGCCGCTCGCTTCCTGGATGGTGCCGAACGTCATTCGGCATCAGACCGAGACGCGTCGCGTCTCGGGCGTGAGTACGACGTTACCACATTGCTGCTCGGGCGCGCCGCGAACATCGGCACGGAAATCGCCCGCGAGAACTGGGACGCCCTCGAGCAGTCGGAGTACGACACGCGAGAGATCACGGACTCGAGCGAGTTCGCCCTCCCCGACGCGGACGTGATCGTCGACGCGATGCTCGGAACGGGGATCAGCGGCGACCTTCGAGAGCCCGCCGCGACCGCGGCCGACGCGATCAACGACGCCGACGCCACCGTGGTCGCGGTCGACGTGCCCTCGGGCTTCGACGCCGACGCGGGCGACCACGCGGCGAACGGCGTCGAGGCCGACCGCGTCGTCACCTTCCACGACGCGAAGCCGGGACTCGAGGAACTCGCGGCCGACGTGACGGTCGCGGACATCGGGATTCCGGCCGCCGCGGAGCGGTTCGCCGGCCCCGGCGATGTCGCCCTCGCTCGCCCCGATAGCCGCGACGGCCGCGCGTTCGTCATCGGTGGCGGTCCCTACACCGGCGCGCCGGCACTCGCCGCACAGGCGGCGCTCCGTGCCGGCACGGAACTCTCCTTCGTCGCCGCGCCCGACTCCGTCGCCGGCGAGATCCAGGGCTACGCCGAGGACCTCATCGTCCAGCCCTACGAACACGACCGGCTCACCCCGGAGCAGGTCGACGGCCTCGTCGACACGGCCGAGCGCCACGACGATATCGTCGTCCTCGGCCCGGGTCTCGGCACCGCCGACGAGACCCTCGAGGCAGCCCGCGCGTTCCTCGAGTCCTATACCGGGCCGGCGGTCGTCGACGCCGACGCGCTCGAGGTCGTTCCCGACCTCGAGACGGACGCGACGCTGGTCTGTACGCCCAACCGCCGGGAACTCGCCCGCATGGGCGGCCCGGAGGTCGACTCGCTCCGCGACGCGGTCGACGAAATCGAGGCGTTCGCGGCCGATTTGGGTCACGTCGTGCTCGCGAAGGGCGTCGACGACGTGGCGACCGACGGCGAGCGCACCCGGATCAGCCGAGCCGGCGCCCCCGGCATGAAGGTCGGCGGCACCGGCGACACGCTCGCCGGCATCGTCGCGGCACTGCTCGAGCACGCCGATCCCCTCGATGCGGCAGCAGCGGGCGCGTACGTCAACGGACTCGCCGGCGAGCGACTCGCCGAGACCGAGACGAACGGGCTCCTCGCGTCGGATCTGGTGGACGAGATTCCGGCGGCCCTGTGGGGTGGTTCCGATGAGTGAGAACGACGACGCGCGCGACGAGCCGGACACCGATGCGGTCGACGCGAGCGAGGGCGAACGCGCGGCCGACGACCTCACGCACACCACCGATTCCGGCGACGTGCAGATGGTCGATGTCGGCGACAAACCCGACAGCGAGCGCCGCGCGGTCGCGGCCGGGGAGATTCGCCTCCGGCCCGCCACCGTCGAGGCGATTCGCGAGGACGAGGTCGGGAAAGGCGACGTGCTCGCGACCGCTCGCATCGGCGCGATTCAGGCCGTCAAGCACACGTGGGAGACGATCCCAATGTGCCACCAGATCCCGATCACGAACGTCGACACCGAGTTCTCGCTCGCCGAGGACCGGATCGAGGTGCGGGTCGGCGTCGAGACGACTGGCAAGACGGGCTGCGAGATGGAGGCCCTCGAGGGCGTGACGACCGGGCTGAACGTCGTCTGGGACATGGTCAAAGCGGTCGAGAAAGACGACGACGGCCAATACCCCGAGACGGGCATCGAGAACGTCCGCGTGCTCGATAAGGAAAAACGGCAGGCATGAGCAGCGAGACGGCGCTCCGGACGCCGCTCTGTGAGACCCTCGGGATCGAGTACCCGATCGTGCAGGCCCCGATCGGAAGCGCGACGACGCCCGACCTCGCGGCCGCCGTCTCGAACGCCGGCGGGCTCGGCCACCTCGCGGTCACGTGGCGCGATCTCGAGGAGACTCGCCGGGTGATCCGCGACACGCGCGAGCGGACCGACGAGCCGTTCGCGGTCAACCTCGTCCTCGACGACGCGACGACGGTCGTCGACACCGACGAGCACCTCGAGACAATTCTCGAGGCGGGCGTCGATGTCGTCACCCTCTCGTTCGGCGAGGCCGCCCCCTACGCCGATCGGATTCACGACGCGGACGCGGTCGTCGCTCAGACCGTCGGCAGCGCCGAGGGGGCCCGCGCGGCCGTCGACGCCGGCGTCGACGCGATCGTCACGCAGGGCCTCGAGGCGGGCGGCCACGTCCAGAGCGAGGTGGCGACGACGGCGCTCGTCCCCCGCGTCGCGGATACGGTAGGCGGCGAGGTCCCGATCGTCGCAGCCGGCGGGATCGCCGACGGCCGCGGGATCGCAGCCGTGCTGGCTCTCGGCGCCGACGGCGCGTGGCTCGGTACCCGGTTCGTCGCGACCGAGGAGGCGGCCGTCCACGACGAGTACCAGCGGCGACTCCGCGAGAGCGACGAGACCGCAACCGAGTACACGACCCTCTTCGACAAGGGCTGGCCCGGAACACCACACCGCGTGTTGCGAAACGAGACGCTCGAGCGCTGGGACCGCGAGGGTCGGCCGCCCGCCGGGGAACGGCCCGGCGAGACCGACGTTGTCGCGCGGACCGACGACGGTGACGGTCGCGGCGAGCCGATCGAACGCTACGACGAGGCGCTCGCGACGCCGGCCGTCGATGGCGAGATCGGTGAGATGGCGCTGTTCGCCGGCCAGAGCGTCGGCCTTACCGACGAGGTGCGACCGGCCGGTGCGCTGCTCGAGGATCTCGTCACGGAGACGCGGACAGCGATTTCGAACTTGCCGAGTTAGTCCCCGGAGAGCACAGCGCAGGCGGGAACTCGAGCCGGGTAAGCGCTGTTTGCTCACAGTGAGCCGTCACGTCTTGTCGACCGACGAGAGACGCTCGAGAGCCGGTAACGGGAGGAAAACCGAGCCACAAAACTAATAGTAGTGTATTACTGTCACTGTCGACATGAGTATCCGTTCTGCGGTGGTTCTCGCGGCGGGCGAGGGATCCCGTCTGCGGCCGCTGACGAAGCATCGACCGAAGCCGATGCTTCCCGCGGCGACCAAACCCATTCTCGAGCACGTTTTCGATGCGCTCGTCGACGCCGGGATCACGGAGATCACCGTCGTCGTCGGCTACGGCCACACCCACGTCCAGTCGCACTTCGGGTCGACGTACCGGGACGCGTCCCTCGAGTACGTCGTCCAGGACAAGCAACTCGGAAGCGGCCACGCGCTGCTGGCGGCCGAATCCGCTGTTTCGGAGCCGCGACTCGTCCTCAACGGCGACCAACTCGTCGCCGGACAGATCGTCGAGGACGTCCGCGACGCCCACGAGAGCGAGGACGACGCGATCGCGACGCTCGGCCTCATTCGGCACGCGGACGTCGGCGAGTACGGCGGCGTGATCTGCGAGGACGACGGCACCGTCGAGACCATCGTCGAGCACCCCCGCGACGACCGCTCCTATCAGCTCAACGCGGGCGTCTACGCGTTCGATCCGGAACTCTTCGACTATCTCCACGGGCCGGAGCCACACCTGAACGAGTACTCGCTCGTCGACGGTATCGCGAACGCTGTCGACGCCGAGGAGACCGTCCGCGGCGTCACGTCCGACGGGATCTGGATCGACGCGACGTACCCGTGGGACTTACTCGAGGTCGCGGAGACCCTCTTCGAGAGCGCGGACGGCATCGAGAGCACGGTGTCGCCGACCGCGCGGGTCCACGGCTCGGCGACGATCGTCGAACCGGTCGCGATTTCGGCGGACTGCGTCGTCGGGCCCGGCGCCGTCGTCGGACCCAACGTCGCGCTCGGCGAGAACGTGACGGTCGACGCGAACGCCGTCGTCGAACGCAGCGTCGTCGACGCCGACACGCGCGTCGGGTCGGGGGCGGCGCTCGTCGACTGTGTCACCGGCCGTAACGTCCGGGTCGGCACCGGGTCGACCGTCGTCGGCGGCCCCGGCGACGTCCGCGTCGGCGACCGCGTCCACGAGGGCGAGCGACTGGGCGCGCTGCTGGCGGACCGCGTTCGCGACGATGGCGGCGCGACCTACGCGCCGGGAACGATCGTCGGCTCCGACGCCGTCATCAACGCCGGAACGACCGTTCGCGGGACGGTCGACGACGGAACCGAGGTGCAGTAACGATGTGCGGAATCGTCGGCTACGTCGGAGCCGCCGGCGGGGACGACGCCGTGGACGTGGTCCTCGATGGCCTCTCGACGCTCGAGTACCGCGGCTACGACTCCGCGGGACTGGCCGTGCCGACTCCGTCGATGGCGGTCCACAAGGCCGCCGGCGAACTCTCGGCCCTCGAGGGGGCAGTTCCGCGAGGCGACCTCGCGGGCGAGTCGGTCGGGATCGGCCACACGCGCTGGAGCACCCACGGCGCGCCGACGGACGCCAACGCGCACCCCCACAGCGACGAGGCGGGGCGCGTCGCCGTCGTCCACAACGGGATCATCGAGAACTACCAGCGGCTGCGCGACGACCTCGCCGACGCCGGCGTCGCGTTCCGGAGCGAGACCGACACCGAAGTGGTGCCCCACCTGATCGGACGCTACCTCGACCGCGGCGCGGACGCCGAAGCGGCGTTCCGGCTGGCGATCGACCAACTCGAGGGCAGCTACGCGATCGCCGCGGTTTTCGAGGGATCGGAGACGGTGTACGCGGCCCGGCAGGACTCCCCGCTCGTCGTCGGCCTCGGCGAGACCGGCACGTATCTCGCGAGCGACGTCCCCGCGTTCGTCGACCGCACCGACCGCGTCTGTTACCTCGAGGACGGCGACTTCGTCCGGTTGACCGCCGACGGCGCGGTCGTCACCGACGAGACGGGGGAGACCGTCGACCGACCGATCGAAACGGTCGCGTGGGATCCCGAAGACGCGGAGAAGAGCGGCTACGACCACTACATGCTCAAGGAGATCCACGAGCAGCCGTCCTCGCTGCGACAGTGTCTCCGCGGCCGGATCGACGAACTCGAGGGGACGGTCAATCTCGAGGAACTGGCGGAAATCGACCACGACGGGCCGGTCCAGTTCGTCGCCTGCGGCACCTCCTATCACGCGGCGATGTTCGGCGCGGAGCGGCTTCGGGCCGGCGGCGTGAGCGCGCAGGCGTTCCTCGCCAGCGAGTACGCGAGCGATCGCGTTCCCGTCGACGGCGACACGCTCGTCGTCGGCGTCACCCAGAGCGGGGAAACAGCCGACACGTTGCGCGCCCTGCGCGAGGCCGCCCGGGCCGGGGCGACGACGCTCGCGGTGACGAACACCGTCGCGAGTTCGGCCGCGCGGGAGTGCGATCACGCCCTCTATATCCGGGCCGGCCCCGAGATCGGCGTCGCCGCGACGAAGACGTTCGCGAGCCAGCAACTCGCGCTCGCGATGCTGGCGTTCGAACTCGGCGACAATCCGACGCGCGCCGAACTCGAGGCGCTCCGGGACGTTCCCGGGCAGGTCCAGACCGTCCTCGAGACGACCGAGGCCAAGGCGGTCGCCGAGGCGTTCGTCGACGCGGACGCGTACTTCTCCGTCGGGCGGGGCTACCACTACCCGGTCGCGCTCGAGGGCGCGCTGAAGATGAAAGAGATCACCTACCGGCACGCGGAGGGGTTCGCGGCCGGCGAACTCAAACACGGCCCACTCGCGCTCGTGACCGAGAACACGCCGGTGTTCGCGATTGTCACCGGCGACGGCGAGACGGCCCGAAAGACGATCGGGAACGTCAAAGAGGTCGAAGCCCGCGACGCGCCCGTCGTGGCGATCACCGACGGCGAGTCCGACGTGACCCGGTACGCCGATCACGTCCTCGAGATCCCCGCCGTCGACGACCTCGGCGCGTCGGTGCTGGCGAACGTCCAGTTACAGCTGGTGGCCTACTGGGTCGCGAACCTGCTCGGCCGGTCGATCGACAAGCCGCGGAATCTGGCCAAGAGCGTGACGGTCGAATGACCCCGCTGGACGGAGTCGAGCGATTCGGCCGCCGATCCGAATCGCGGTCATTTAAGTGATAGCGATGGCGCAGGGATACCAGTGAGTCGTGTCGACCTGATCGTCGCGATCCTCGCCGGGATCGTCCAAGGGATCGTCGAGTGGCTCCCCGTCTCGAGCCAGGGCAACCTCTCGCTGTTTCTGACGCTCGCGGGGACCGACCCCGCGGTCGCAGTGCAGTTGGCGCTGTTCCTGCAGGTCGGGACGACGCTCTCGGCGGCGACCTACTACCGCGACGACATCGCGACGGCCGTCCGCGCGGTGCCCGGTTGGCGGCCCGGCGATGCATACCGCGGCGAGAACGCCATCCCGTCGTACGTCGTCGTCGCCACGCTGATGACCGGACTCGTCGGGGTTCCGTTGTACGTCTACGCGGTCGACCTCGCCGGCCAGCTCACCGGCGGCGTCTTCATCGCGCTCATCGGTGTCCTCCTGATTCTCACGGGAGTCCTCCAACTCGCTTCGGAGTCGGTGTCGATGGGTATCCGTAACGCGCCGACGCTGCCGGACTCGATCTTGGTCGGCGCTGTTCAAGGCGTTGCGATCCTCCCCGGTATCTCGCGGTCGGGCGTGACGACCAGTGCGTTGCTGTTCCGCAGCTACGATCCGCCGGCGGCCTTTCGCCTCTCGTTCCTGCTGTCAATTCCCGCGAGCCTCGGTGCGGCCGCGCTCACGGTTGCGGGTGCCGGCGGCCTCCCCGGCATCGATCCCGTCCCAGCGGCGGTCGCGCTCGGGCTGAGTGCGATCGTCGGCTATCTCACCATCGACGCGCTCATGCGAGTCGTCGATCGCGTGCCGTTCTGGCTCGTCTGTTTCGGTCTCGGTGGCCTCGCGATCGTCGGCGGGGGCGTCGTCTCCGTCGTCGTGTGAGACGATCAGTCGACGACCGATCCGGGAACCGTCTCGGCGGGATCGCATTCCTCCGTCCAGAAAAGTTATAACAGAATCCTGACTTGGTGTCGAATAGATGCAACTAACGGACGACGCCGCTACTGGCCGGTCCGTCCTCGATGCGCTCGAGGGGGACGCGTGCTCGTATTGCGAGGACGGGACGCTCGTTCGTGATCGGTACCACGGAAACGCGGCGGTCGTCTGCGACGACTGCCACACGCCCGGCGCACAGGTGTGGTAACGCGAATCGGCGGTCGACGGCTCTCGGGAACGAAAACGTGATAGCCCCGTACACTCACCTGAGTCACAATGCCTACTGACGGCGACTCGAGCCGACTCGCCGACGCGACGGCGGCCTTTCTCGAAGACCGCGAGGACGGCGAGCGGGCGCTCGAGGCCGTCCTCGCTGTCGACACCGAACACGACACCTGGACGTTCGACGATATCGATCTGGACTCGGGAACGTTCGGGGAACTCGTTTCGAGCGGCATCGTCGAGAAGGTCGACGGTGCGTATCGGGTTGCGGACCCCGAGGCCGTCGACGCGGTGATCGCAGGTGAGGAGGACCAAACGGACTCGCGTTCAGTACCTGCCGACCGCGATTTCGATCTCGAACGGTTCTGGACCAGTGATCCTCGAGCGGCGATCGCGTTAGTCGGGGCGCTGATCGCCGTCGCCGGTGCGCGGATGACGGCGTATGGGTCGGTCTTTCAGCAGGGCTACGTCGTCTCGCCCGCGAACGATCCCTACTACTTCCGGTACTGGATGGAGGAGTTGCTTGGACGATCCTCGGGACCCACGGACTTCGGTGTTCTCACGGATCCGTCAGGTGCCGTCTTCGGGACACGGCCGTTCGCCCACGCGACGAACTGGTTTCTCGCCGAACTACTCGGCGGCGGACACGGCGCGGCCGAGACGGTCGCGGCGTGGCTGCCGATCGTCGCCTCCGTCGCGCTTGGATTCGTGATTTACAAGCTCACTGTTTTGTTGACTCGAGACGTTCGAGTCGGGATCGCCTCCGTGCTCGCCTTCGCCGTGACGCCGATCAACGCGGTCTACACGGGACTCGGATTCATCGATCACCAACTCCACCAGTACTTCTGGCTCGGCGTCACGCTCCTGACGCTGACGTGGCTCGCCGTCGATCTGCAACGGCGACTCGAGCGCGGTCGCGACGGCCGGGTGGCCGTTCGGGACCACCTTCAGGACCCCATGACGTGGGTCGTCGCCGCCGCGTTCGGACTCTCGGTCGCGGCCGGGATCCACGCGTGGGGCGGCTCGCCGCTGCTGTTGGTCCCGCTCGCGGGCTACGTCGCGCTCCGCGTCGCGATGGACGCTCGAGCGGGCGTGTCGCCGGCGCGTGCGAACCTGCCGCTGCTCGTCGGGCTCGCCGTCGGGAGTGCGCTCTCGCTCGCCCTGCACCACCGCTGGGGCTGGCACGCGGAGTTCGTCGCGACCACGCCGGCGCTGGTCCTCGGCGGCGCGATCGCCGTGGTCGCGCTCGGCGAACTGTGGCGACGGCTCGAGGGTCATCTCGGCGGGTTGCTCGCGCTCGAGGGGCTCGTCGCGGGCGGCGGCCTCTACGTGTTTCGGCGGCTTCAGCCCGAGGATTGGGCGGAAGCGATGGCCCGCGTCGATGACCTGTTCTTCCGCGAGGGAGCGACCGAGACGGCCTCGCTGTTCTCGACGGAGTACGCCGTCTTCTTCGGGCCAATGTACCAGCTCGGGATGGGGTTTTACCTCGCGCTCGTCGTGCTCGGCTGGGTCGCGTGGATCGTCGCCCGCCGGTACGAACCCGGTTGGTTGCTCGTCGGGACCTACACCGGGTATCTGCTCGTGCTGGCGGGGGTTCAGGTTCGCTTTGCTGGGCAGTTGGCGATTCCGCTGGCCGTACTGACCGGACTGGGGATCGTCCAGTTGCTCGCGGTCGTTGAGTTGGCTAGGACGCCGGTTCCGTTCCGTGATTCAGATTCGGCGTCTTCGAGGACCGCTCGAGACCGTGACGGTGTCGCTGCCGATAGCGGGCGGGCGCTCGAGCCATCGATTTCGCTTCCCGACGGCCGAAAGGTCGGCTACGTCCTCGGCATCGGGCTGCTCGTGTTCGGGCTGAGTCTGATCTACGTGCCCGGGTTGACGGCGGACGTGACCCACGGCGAGGCACAGGTCGAAGCGGCCAGTGCGATCGACGACCACGCCGAGGCGGCGAACCGGACCTATCCCGAAAACTTCGTGCTCAGCGAGTGGGGCGACAACCGGATGTACAACTATCTGGTGAACGGCGAATCGCAGGGGTACGGATACGCCCAGAGCAATTACGGGGAGTTCCAGTCCGCCACCGATCCGGATAACTGGTACGACCGATTCGACGGTCGGGTCGGCTACGTCGTCGTGACCGATGTCGACGGGGAGATGCCGGCCGAGAGCGCGCAAGCGCAGTTACTCGAGGAACGAGGAGCGGGCGGTGACGACGAAGACGGGCTCGCGCACTATCAAGCGATTTTCGTCAGCGACGATGCCGCTGCGTTCGCCGTGGTTCCCGGCGCGACGCTCGAGGTTTCCGGTGAGCCAGGGACGAACGTGACCGTCGAAACCGACGTGTCCGTGTCCGGTGAGTCGGTCGCGTACGAACGAACCGTGCCTGTGGGTGAGGACGGGCAAGCTTCGGTAACGGTGCCGTACGCCGGCAAGTACACGGTCGGCGACCGGATGGCGACCGTTACTGAGGACGACGTGCTGAACGGGCGTTCGGTCGTACTTGTAGGTAACGGGTAACGGATATATCACTCACTGTTACCAGCTGTAGCCCCAAGATCAGATGACGGGACACCACTATCAGACCGTGGTTCACGGCCGCTGCTTCGATGAGTTCGTTTGATTCTTCGCAGAGTTCAGCGGTCATGTATAGCCCGTGCCCGTCGACCTGGCACATGACTACTTTCGCATCCTCTTCGGACAGGCCCGCTTCCCTCATGTGGGTTATCAACCGGATGTTTTAGCTCGTCTGTTCGGTCCGGCGAGTTTGCGATCGTCAGTAGCGTCGTCGTTCAATAGATGTACGACAGGGGATCCTCAGATGGAGGACAACCGCGCTCCACAGTGGTAACAGTTCGTCGTTCCGCTTGGTACCTGCACATCACCTAAGGGGCCGGTCGTCCGGATTCCGCATTCGTCACACGCGTCCTCATTCTTCTTGCCTGAATGACTCATACCTCGGTTGCCCATCTGAACCAGCATTAGAATGGACGGCCTACTGCGCCCGATACCGCTCTCAAGGAGACCGCTCCCTATGGTCAGGCCGAATCAAAAGGCAATTAGTACTGTTCTCGAAGTACAACGCATGGTCGATTCGGGCGAGTCACTCTCGATACTGTACGTTTCCCAGTACTTTCCGCCGGAAACAGGGGCGGCACCGACTCGCTTGGACGCATTAACGAAGCGGTGGGCGGAAGCCGACCACGACGTAACGGTACTGACGTCTGCTCCCGACTATCCGGAGGGCGACGTGTATGACGGGTACGAAAACGAGTGGCTCCACCGCGAGGAGCGGGACGGCGTCGTCGTCTATATGACGAAGACGCTTCCCGCTTCGAACGACGGTTTCGTCTTGCGCGGTCTGAAGTTTCTCTGGTTCATGCTCATCGGAACTCTCGTCGGACTTCGGGTCGCCCGACCGGATATCGTAATCGCCACGTCACCGCAGCCGTTCACCGGCGTTACCGGCTGGATCGTCGCGCGTCTCCGTCGCGCGAAGTTCGTGTTCGAGGTCCGCGACCTCTGGCCCGAGAGTATTACGGCGGCGAGCGATTTCGATAATGGACTGCTGATCGCGTTTCTCGATCGGCTCGTTACGTTCCTCTATCGACGTGCCGATCGACTCGTCGTCGTTTCCGAAGGGTTCGTTCCCACCCTCGTTTCCGCGGGCGTTTCCGAACGAGATGTCTGGGTTCACCCGAACGGCGTGGACCCGACGTTCTACGAGCGATCCGAAGACCGACAGCGTATCGGTTCGGAACTGAAGGGGACGCTCGAGGACAGGTTCGTGGTTTCGTACGTCGGAACGATCGGGCGCGCACACGGACTGTCCGTCGTGGTCGACGCCGCCGAGCGACTCCAGTCGAACTCCGACTACGACGACGTGCTGTTCCTGTTCGTCGGAACCGGCGCGAAAGCCGAACTGCTCGAACGAGCGGCGAGCGAGCGCGACCTCGATAACGTGTTGTTCGTCGGCCGTCGCCCGAAGGCGGACGTTCCCGATTTTCTCGACGCGTCCGACGTTTCGTTAGTCCACCTCAAAGACAGGGACGTGTTCCGAACTGCGATTCCCTCTAAAATGTGCGAAGCGATGGCCACCGGGACCCCGATCGCGCTCGGGGTTCGTGGTGAGGCCGAGCGTCTCGTCGAGAGCGGCGATGTCGGGGTCGTTTTCGAGCCGGAAAACCCCGACGGACTCGTCGATGCAGTGAAAACACTCTACGAGGATGCCGACCGCCGCGATCGCTTCGGGGCGAACGGACGAGAATACGTTCGAAATCATCTCCTATGGGACAGTATCGCAGCCGACTACCGCCGCAACCTCGAAGCGGCCGTCCGGGAATAATAAATGGTTTATCGAACCGACGATTTTAATAGAGAGCCTTACTGAGCGGTTAAGGTATGCCTTCAGTGGCGCTTTTCGGAAGTCGTCCGCTTAGTCGGGCCTGTCTCGAGCTACTCCATACGGAGCCGGATATCGACGTAGAGGCCGTTGTAACGTACCCCGAAGATCACGACGGGTGGTGGGAGGGGTCGCTGCGTGCGGCCGCAGCGGAGTACGGATATCCCGTCGTCGATGACGCGGACATCTTTAACTACGATCTCGACTACATCATCAGTGTTCTCTACTACAAGATCCTCGACAGCGAGTTACTCGAGCATCCGACACACGGCGGACTCAATCTCCATCAGGCCGAACTCCCGAGGTATCGGGGGAGCAATACGTTTAGCCACGCGATAATGAACGCACGTCAGGACGACTACTGGAAGTACGGAACGACGCTCCATTTCATGTCCGAGGAGGTGGACGAGGGGGACATAGTCGCGCGCAACTTCGTCGAGATTACTGACGAAGATACCTCGAAGTCCCTCTACAAGAAGACTGAACGGGCGTCGGTCGAGTTGTTCGAAGAGCAGTTGCCGAACATCGTGTCCGGGGACGTGCATGACATGCGGGTGCCCCAGTCGGAGTTTGACGGGAAGACCTACTTCTACAACAAGACTAGCCTCGACGGGGAAAAAGAGATTCCGCTGGAGGAACTGACCGGCGACGAATCAGTGGCAGTGTACGACAAGATTCGAGCGCTCGACTTCCCCCCGTTCGAACCCGCATATACGAAAGTCGGAGGAAAAAAGGTCTATCTCACCACGACATCCTACGAGAATCTCCCCGTTTCCGATTCGGAATAGCAGCTCGAAATATATTACAGTATGATACCGATTGCGAACCCGCAGATTGGTGCAGAAGAAAAGGAGAGAGTACAGCAAGTTCTCGACAGTGGAATGCTCGCGGACGGGCCTGAAGTTCGGGAATTCGAGACGGACTTCGCGAACTTCTGCGGCGTCGACCACGGCGTCGCGACGAGCAACGGAACCACTGCGCTCCACACCGCGTTCGAAGCGCTCGACATCGGTGAGGGCGACCGCGTCGTTACCTCGCCGTTCTCGTTCGTCGCGAGTGCGAACGCCTGTCGCTTGGCGGGCGCTGAGCCGGTGTTCGCCGACATCGATACCGACACGTTCAACCTGGACCCGGCTGCGGTCGAACGAACCGTCCGTGAGCACGATGCGGACGCTATCTTGGCGGTCCATCTCTACGGACTTCCGGCGGACGTGGCACCGCTTCGGGACATCGCGGACGATCACGGTATTCCACTGATCGAAGACGCCGCACAGGCACACGGTGCGGAATATCGCGGTCAGCGAGTCGGCTCGTTCGGAGACGCTGCCTGTTTCTCGTTTTACCCGACGAAAAACATGACTACGGGCGAGGGCGGTATGGTGACAACCGATCGTGATGACGTGGCTCGGAACGCGGCGAGCTACGTCAATCACGGTCGGTCCGCGAAAGGCGGGTATGAACACATTCGTCTCGGACACAACTTTCGGATGACGTCGATCGCGGCTGCCATCGGGCGGGCGCAGTTGGACCGACTCCCCAAGTACATCGAAACCAGACGGGCCAACGCAGCACTCCTCGACCGCGGACTCAGCGACACGCCGGTCAATACGCCGACCGAACCTGACGATCGCACCCACGTCTACCACCAGTACACGATTCGAACGGATGAGCGAGACGAACTCGCCTCTTATCTAGAGGAAAACGGCGTCGGTACGAGCATCTACTATCCGACGCCGATTCATGAGCAACCGGCCTACGAGGGTATCGAGTGCGACGCACCGGCTGCCGAACGGGCTGCCGGAGACGTTCTTTCGCTTCCCGTCCACCCGGCACTTTCGACGACGGACATCGAAACGATCACCAGAACCGTCTCGGAATACGAGGACCGTCAATGATCGAAGAAACAGCCCAGATCGATGCCGGTGTCATCGGCGTCGGGAATATGGGCCGCCATCACGCTCGCGTTTACAACGAATTACCGGATGTCGAACTCGTCGGCGTGTACGACGTAGATTACGAACAGGCGAGTCGTGTCGCCGAAAAGAATGGGACCCAACCGCGGGAACTTGACGAACTGCTCGACCGAGTCGACGTCGTGTCAATCGCTGTTCCGACACAGTACCATTCCGAGATAGCGAAACAGTGCATCGAACAAGGCGTCCATCTCCTCATCGAAAAGCCGTTCGTAGAGCACCATGATCAGGGCAAAGAGCTGCTGGCGATGGCCGATCGAAACGAGGTGGTCATCCAGGTCGGTCATATCGAGCGGTTCAATCCCGCCATCATCGCGCTCCGAGATATCGTCTCCGATCTCGATATCATTAGCGTGAACGCACGACGACTGGGGCCACCGCTCGAGCGCCATATGAACGACAGCGTCGTGAAGGATCTCATGATTCACGACATCGATATTCTGTTCTGGATCGTCGACGAACCGGTCGCGTCGGTCGCCACGTTCGACAGCGACGAAGCATACACGACGGCGAACTTCGAATTCGAAGACGGAACGGTCGCCAGTCTGACCGCGAGTCGCGTGACCCAGCGGAAGGTCCGCGAGCTCACGATCACGGCACATTCGTGTCAGGTGGTCGTCGACTACATCGACCAGTCGGTCGAGATCTACCGCCACTCACTTCCGGAGTATATCGAGGAAAACGGCGATGTCCGCTATCGCCACGAGAGCATCGTCGAACGTCCGATGGTCGACAACGCCGAACCGCTCAAGAGCGAGCTTTCGTCGTTCCTCGAGTCGGTTCGAACCGGTAACCGACCGCACGTGACTGGTGAAGACGGACTGCGGGCGCTCGAATACGTTACCACGATCGAACGCTTGGCCGATGGGGACGAAAACGAGGAGCGAACTCAATGAAAACGGACGACCGACCTCGATCGATTTACGGCGACGATTCGTCCGCGGAAGCGCGCCGCGAGGCACTGACCACCGGTCGCGTTCCCGTTGCTGTCTACGGGCTCGGTAAAATGGGACTCCCCCTTGCAGCGGTGTACGCCGACGTGACCGGGAACGTGATCGGTGCGGACATAGACCCCGACGTTGTCGCTTCGATCAACGACGGGAAAAGCCCCGTCGCTGGTGAGCCAGGACTCGACGAACTCGTTTCCGACCTCGTCGCGGACGACGCGCTACGTGCGGTCGAAGACCCGGCGGCGGCCGCGTCCGCGGCGGCCGTCCACGTCATCATCGTTCCGACGCTCATCGACGATGACAACCGACCCGACATGTCCGCGCTCCGTGCCGTGAGCGAAGATATCGGGTCTAACGTGGAGGAGGGTGACATCGTAATAGTCGAATCGACGGTTCCGCCTCAGACCTGCCGCGAGGTCGTGTTAGAGATACTCAAGGCCGAAAGCGGACTTTCGCTCGGCGACTTCGGGCTGGCATTTTGCCCCGAACGTACTGCCAGTGGACGCGCACTCCGGGACATTCGCGGGTCGTATCCGAAGGTGGTCGGCGGAGCCGACGAGGAGAGCACTGCCGCCGCCGAGTTGATCTACGAGGAAATAAACAGTAGCGGAGTGATCCCCGTCTCGGATATCACGGTCGCCGAAGCGGTGAAAGTGTTCGAAGGACTGTACCGCGACGTGAACATCGCGCTGGTAAACGAGCTCGCGACGTTCACCGACGAGATGAGCGTCGACGTGAACGAGGCCATCGAAGTCGCGAACACCGCTCCGTACGTAGACCTTCACACGCCCGGCCCTGGGGTGGGTGGCCACTGCATTCCCTACTATCCGTACTTCCTGATACAGCAGTTCGAAACGGAGGCGCCGATCCTGAAAACCGCCCGGCGGGTCAACGACAGCATGCCGGCGTTTACCGTCTCGAAGCTCCGCGAGGAGTTCGTCGCGGAGGGACGGGACCTCGCCGGAGCGACGGTGCTGGTACTGGGGCTCACGTATCGGCCCGGCGTCGAAGAGACCCGCGCGACGCCCGCTCGGCCGATCGCCGAGAAGCTTGACCAACTCGGAATGGACGTTCGCATCGTCGACCCCGTACTCAGCGACTTCGAGACGTTCGCGGGGACACCCACCCCACTCGGAGAGATCTACGACTGTGATCCCGACGCCGCCGTGATGGTGACTCCGCAAACCGAATTCGACCGAATCGAGTGGAATCGATTCGATCCCCTCATCGTTATCGACGGCCGACAGTCGCTCAATCTCGACGACACGCCTCATCGCGTCTACACCATCGGCACCGGGCGAGAGTGAGCGGGCGACCTGGACCCGCAACCGATCGGTTTCGAAACTCCGACGCGTCTGTGAGATACCGAATGGTATAAGCGAACCGTTCTCCTGTGCCCCAATATCGCTATGAGAGTTCTCTCTGTCATCGGGGCCCGTCCACAATTCATCAAGGCGTTCGCCGTCTCCCGCGAACTTCGGACGGACCACGACGAAGTGTTAGTCCACACGGGCCAGCACTACGACGAGGAAATGTCCGATGTCTTCTTCGACGAACTCGGTATTCCCGAACCCGAGTACAATCTGGGCGTCGGCTCAGGGACGCACGGACAGCAAACCGGTGAAATGATAATCGAGCTAGAGAGGCTCGTCGACGGAACCGAACCGGACGTGGTGCTCTGTTATGGCGATACGAACTCGACGCTTGCGGCCGGTATCGTCGCCTCGAAGATGGACGTCGAGCTGGCCCATGTCGAAGCGGGCCTCCGAAGCTTCAACCGAGAGATGCCGGAAGAAGTGAACCGTGTACTGACCGATCACGTCTCGGATTTCCTGTTCGCCCCGAGCGAGCGAGCGGTCGAATACCTCGCCTCCGAAGGAATTACCGACGGCGTTCACTTCGTCGGCGACGTCATGTACGATACCCTGCTCTGGGCACGCGAGGAGGCCGCACGCCAGTCGTCGATTCTCCGGGACCTCGGGATCGAGGGGACGGACTATCTGCTTGCAACCGTCCATAGACCCCGTAACACGGACGATCCGGATCGCCTCGAGACGATCGTTTCCTGTCTCGCTGCCGATCCCCGCGACGTGATCTTCCCGGCGCATCCGCGGACGCGAAAGCAACTCGCTGAGATCGAATTACTGACGTTCGCTAAACGAGAACTCACGCTCATCGATCCCGTCGGCTATTTGGATTTCATCACTCTCCAGGCTAACGCCGAGAGTATCGTAACCGACTCGGGCGGGATACAGAAGGAAGCGTTCTTCCTCGACGTGCCCTGTATCACCCTTCGAGAAGAGACCGAGTGGCCCGAAACCGTCGATTCGGGAGGGAACGTGCT
This sequence comes from Natrinema sp. LN54, assembly GCF_052439245.1. Taxonomy (NCBI): domain Archaea; kingdom Methanobacteriati; phylum Methanobacteriota; class Halobacteria; order Halobacteriales; family Natrialbaceae; genus Natrinema; species Natrinema sp. LN54. The sequence continues at coordinate 134,093 of NZ_JBQVRP010000007.1, read as the reverse complement.
TGTCGGAGCGGACGCCGACGCCATTCGAGACGCCCTCGAGAACCCGCCGGTATCGGCTTCGGACGCCGAACCGTACGGTGACGGAACGGCGGCCGCGGAAATCTCTCGAGTGCTTTCAGACGAGAGTTCTTAAATCAGTTCGTCATAGAGCGCGGCGAGTGATTCGGCTTCCGCCTCCCAACTGTACTCCGATTCGACGAGCGACTGCATCGTTTCCGTGTCGTATTCGGTAGCCAGTGCCTCTTCGACGGCGTCTGCAGTGACGGCAGTGTCTCCCTGCGGAACGACGTGGCAGTATTGCTCCGGCATGAACTTGGCGACCGCATCGACCGGCGTCGTGACGATCGGCAAGCCGGCATACAGATACTCGAATAACTTCGTCGGGATACCATTCTGATAGTGTTCGGTATCCAGCAGCGCAAGCCCGACATCGGCAGAGTGGAGGTATCGAAACATTTCATCGTACTCCAGATAACCCGGGAATCGAACGTGTTGCTCGAGGTTTCGTTGACGAATAAACCGCTCTACCGAACGTTGGTCAGACGTCCACGGACCGAGTGCCCACAGTTCGACGTTGAGACCGCGGTCGATCAACAGATCCAAGAGTTCGAGCATTCGATAGATGCCTCGCAGTTCCTCCAATCCGCCGACGTAACAAAGGACGTGATCAGCGGTACGCTCTACCTCCGTTGAGTCCGAGGGAAGAAAGTCGGTCTTTGGAAAGTTGTGAATAGTCGTCACGTTATCGTTCGCTCGGGTAAACGGTTCACCGATCCATTCGGAGACTGCAACGATTGCATCGAATCGAGCGGCGGCTAGCTGCTCGAGTCGTGGAATACTATACGAAAGTGGGAGTGCAATAGCTCCAGGGATCCAGTTTCTCGTCGTAACGACGTGGCCATAGTCCTCGTGAACGTCGTAAATGACGGCACTATCGGTAGTTGTAGCGAGATACAGTCCGATTGGAATCAGTTCCGGATCGTGGAAATGATAGATCGACGAATCTAACTGCTTTGCCTGCCGTGCGACTTGCGTGAGGCTCCGCCAGCGTTCTACTCGATTTGTTGCAGTCTGGAGATCGTGAAATCTAACACCGTTTCGGTTTTCACCGGGCGTTTCGTGCGCCATGATCCCAATATCGAAACCCCTGCTCGCGAGGCTCGTTGCCTCCTTGTCGAATATTCGCGTATCAGTTGGTTTATGAGCTGTTGTTAGGTGTAATCCATCCATAATTATCGACTTTCTACCGCGTTCTTGAAGATCCCTTCTACGGACTTTGCGTTCCGCTCCCAACTGAATGCATTGAAGGCCGTGCGTTGCCCTCGGTTTCCGACGCGCTGTCGCAGTTCGGGATTACGGTGCAACTCTCGGAGCACGTCGGAGAGTTTATCGGAATCGTGTGGCGGTACGAGAAAACCGGTTTCTCGATCCGTGATAAAATCTGATGGTCCTTCGCCCTCACATGCGATGACAGGAAGTCCACAGGCCATTCCTTCTAGGTATGCAACACCAAATGCCTCATCAATACTTGGCATAGCCATTACATCCGTGGATTTCAATTTCGCGAACACGGAATCATGATCGGGAATATAGCCAGTGAACTGGACATAATCTTCGAGATTGATGTCACGGACGTACGATCTTAATTCATCTCGAAGCGGCCCATCGCCGATAACGAGATAGTAGGGTCGGTCCGTTTCCGGAATTTTTCTCAGAGCCTCTATAACCGTTTTATGGCCCTTTCGTTCGATTAACGTCCCCACCGTTGTTACGATCATTCTTCCATCTGAAAAGGTATCCGATAGGTCCTGAGGTTCGACCGAATCGATTTCCTTTACTGTGGTTCCGTTGTATACGACGTGGACACAATCAAGATTAGAGAAGTGCTGCTTAGCTTCGTCCAGCAGCATATTACTATTCATGATAATATCGTCGGATTCATCGAAGGTCGTTTGGATCTGTCTCTGACAAATCGGGTTCTTCGCGGATTTATATATGTCTGCTCCGTGGATCGTCGTCACTAAGGGTATCTCGAACTGTCGGGCGAGGGAAATCGATGCGAATCCGTCCGGAAGAGCGACGTGAGCGTTGATAATATCAGCTGCTTCGAACAGTTCACGATACTCGTGTAGCGACCGCCGAAACGAATATGTGATGATCGGCAGGGTTTTCGCACCGGGAAGAGACCAGTATCGGGGATAGTAGACGGAGATATCATCGTACGTGTCTCTCCGCGGGATATCAGCCGATGTCGGACGTCCCAACAATCGAGAAACCGTTCGCGGCACATATGGTATCGGAGAGATAACTGTCACTTGATGACCGCGCTCGGAGAGCGCTCGTGCCTGTCGCAAGACGAAAACGCCTTTCATCGAATTCTCTGGCGTCGGGAATAAATGGGAAACAAAGACGATATTCATACTGCGGAGGAGCATATTATCACGTCGATATAAAACCTGTCGCTCTCCGTATTCTACTGTCGGATTTCCGAATATCTTGAGTCGGGTATCGAATTGTGAATTCGAATCCCTCACGCCTCAGACATCCGGTCGATTGGGACTCACTGTCTCCGAGGGTTCGTGGTCCCTATATGAATTCGCTGAGCAAATCCATGAGTTTCTCCGACATCCTTTCTCTGGTATATTCGGAATACGGACCGCTGCCGAGAGATTCGGGAGACGAGGTCAGCACATCAGTGAGAATGGGGGTGATCTCATCGGTTCGGTTTTCGGCGATGTATCCGTGCTCGAACTGCTCTACCACGTTCGCCATGGACCCGTCTTTCGGGCCGCACGCGAGAATTGGTGTTTCACAGGCAATGTAGTCGAATATTTTGGTTGTCATCTCTTGACGCGACCCGCCCGAAACGGCCAGCCCTAAATCGGCTCGCTGGATTTGCCGTGCGACTTCCGATCGGCTAACGAAACCAGTACACTGGAACCGGTCAGACAGTCCGAGTTGACTTACAGCCGAACTCACCTGTGCTTCTTCCCGGCCGACGTGAACGAACGTAACGTCCGTTTCAGTCGACAGTTCAGCCACCGACCGAAGGAAGGGTGTAGTATCCCTGAAGTGATCGAACTTTCCGACGTAAACGATCGTGAACTCGTCGGGCTTCTCGACGTCGTGAACGGGGAAATCGCTCGGGTCGTATCCGTTTTCTATCGTCCGAAACTTCGCCGACAGCGACGGATAGCGACTCTTATATTCGTTCGTTATTCCGTCCGTCGCGGTCGTGATCGCTGTTGCAACGCGAAACACTGCCGGTTCCGCGACAGCGGAGACGCCGTCGTGTATCCTGCCGAAGACCGTGCGGTCCGGTTTATAGGGATGGAGCGTCCATGCATCGCGCAGATCGATAACGTACGGTATTTGTAGCAGTGGCTTGACGAACAGAGCGGTCGTGAGCGGGAGAAACGGACCGGCAGTCTGCCAAATTGCATCGAACTCGTACTTTCGGTGGAGTCGAGTTATTTCCCAACACAACGGTGGGACCCATCGTGACTTCTCGAACTCTTTAGGGGCTGTCGGCCAGATTTCGGACGCGTAATGGACTGTCGCGTTTTCTCCGCTGTCGACTTCTGCATCCGCTTGCGGACCAGTATTCGTCGGTGCAGTAACGACGTGTACGTCCCATTCGTCCGAGAGATACTTCGCGAATTTCGCGACCCGAACCGAACCGATACCGCCGCCAGGAGGATAGTTATAGCTAATTAGAAGAACTCGAGGCTGTTCCATGTCAGCGTGTTCCCGTCTTTCGCCTCTATATATGTGTGCATCGATTGTCGCGTCGCTCAACGAAACGACGTGTGAATGCAATGAGTCCACTTTGGGAATCCCTGTAGATATGACATAGAAATAACGTTATCCGATCTCGAGTTTTGTGGATCCGATCATGTACCTAGTAACAATCAGATCATTTCTCGTCCGGCGTGACCGTTTCACTAAAGACGACCCAGTTCAAATCAGTGGTCAGCTAATGCTCGGAAGGGATTTTATCGGCGATCAAAGTAATCCTCTACGAGCGATCTTCGTTTGCACCGTGGTCTTTCTCGGAATCTTCGACTCTGTCCTACCCACGTGGATCGTTGGGGGATACCAGTTTTTCCATTTCTGGCTCTACGTTCTCGTATTCGCCGTTTCGTTGCTATACCTCTCCCGAAACCCGACACTTAAAATGTCTGCCCTGTTTTTCGCGCCGATAGTACTGTTCACATATTCGATAGCGATGGTAGTGTGGTCACAATCTCTTTCTGTGACAATTTCCGCACTCGTTAGTTTCGGCCAACACGTCGTCGGATTCGCAGTAATCGTTCTCTTACTGAGGACCAGAGAAGAGTTTGAGTTCGCCCTCTGGTCAATTCCAGTCGCCGCATTGACCGTACTAGCGATCGCCATCTGGGAGTTGGCAACTGGATCTCATTTATCTGTTAGTCGACTCGCGACTGAAAATTTCGCTGGGGTCAAAGGTGTGTCATCAATCTGGTATAATCGGAACGATTTCGGGACGTTTTTAGCAATGGTTTCTCCCGTAGTCGTCTATAAGATATTAAACAGAAACGGCCGAGCAATCAGTTGGATTGGTGTCTGTACACTTGCCTTGGGAGTATATATTTTATCTTATAATAACTCCCGATCGGCATTGGTCACGGTCGTCGGTGTTCTGCTCGTCTACTCCCTCTTTCTCGGAGTCGGTTCACGCATTCGTCGTGTTCCTGGAATTCAGAGGATAGGGACACTTACCCTCGTAACATCAATGACCGCGTTTTTATTTCTCCCGCAGCTGATCGAAAATCCCTTTTCAGCTGATTCGAGTCTCTGGATCCGATGGCAGCTACTGACCTATGCCGACGATATGTTCATAAAGTGGCCGTTCGGAGTCGGCGCGTCGAATTTTCATCTCGCGCTAGAGCAGTTACCGAGCGAGACGAACGGGACGTTGTCACCCCACAACTGGTCACTGCAGTTTCTCGGTGAGTTCGGGATCGTCGGAATCGGTTTCGCAGTTCTCATGTTCGGCAGGAACGCCGACATTCTACTTAATCGCTATCTCGATGAGAGCGACGAGGTGGCGTTGGCGTTGTTCCTGTCGATACTCTCGTTTACACTCGCCGGTGTCGGATCGAGTAACGCGCTATGGGGACGCCACATCGTTTGGATTCTCCTCGGCTTCGCCGTTAGTTACCACACTGTGTACACCGATAGCCCGTCACGGGATGGTTTGCGAAATGAGTGACGATGAGATGCCCTGTTGGACCAGTCTCGGAGATCGTATTAGCCCCTCGAGTCATTTTCTGACATACGGCGTGAGCGGCCGAAAGAGAGATAGTACTGTATTGGTGTAACCGATACGAATATGACCAACGTCGCTCTCGTCGTCCTCGATACGCTCCGGCGAGACGCCTTCGAAGAGTATTTCGATTGGCTTCCTGGAGTTAGATATCCACACGCGTTTTCCCCGGGCCACTACACGATACCCGCACACGCCGGCTTGTTCACCGGCTATTACGCAAGCGAGGTCGGTGTTCACGCGAAGAGCGAGTCACTCGACTGCGACACGTCGGTGCTGGCCGAACGGCTCCGCGATCACGGCTATACGACTCGCGGATTCTCGGCGAACGTCCTCCTGTCTCCGTGGAACGAGTGGGATCGCGGCTTCGACGAATACGAACTCGGCTGGCGTGCACGTGCCGCCGCTCCCGGCGTCTTCAACTGGTCGGAAGAACTCGACCAACTCAGCGATGTCTCGCGCGTCGAACGCCACCTCCGCGCCGTCTGGAAGTGCGTGCGTTCCGGTAGTCCCACGCTTCCCTCGCTCGATGTCGCGTGGCACATAAAGAACGCAGATCACGACGGTGCACCGGAAGCGCTCGACTACGTCTCGAGCACGTCGTTCGGCGAGGACGAGTTCCTCTTCATGAACCTCATGGAAGCGCATCTTCCCTACGACCCACCTGCTGATTACCGGACCGTCAGTTCGACCGACTTCGAGGATACCTCCACAACGCTCCTCGGCGGCGATACCGATTGTCGTATTCTCCGGGAAGCGTACGACGACTGTGTCCGCTATCTCTCGGGCATGTACGAACGTATCTTCGAGGAATTACGGCGTGACTTCGACTACATCATCACCGTCTCCGATCACGGCGAACTCTTCGGTGAACACGATGCTCGAGGCCACTGGCACGGCGTTTATCCGGAGCTTACGAACGTCGTCTTCACCGTCTGGAACGGTGAATCCGAGGTAGAGTACCGCGAGGACTGCCTCAGCTTACTGGATGCCCACCGGACGATCCTCTCTCTCACCGATGTCGAGGGCGTCGAATCGCGCGGACGAGATCTCTACAGCGACCTCACTGAGGCCGTGTGGCTCACCGAGTCACACGGACTTCGTCCCTCTCGAATCGACGCACTCGAGGCCGATGGGTTCGCACGTGACGAGATTGATCGCCACGATACGCCCCTGTATGGAATCGCTGCGGGCGGGTACTATGGTTGGCAAACAGTCGACGGATTCGAGGAAACCGGCCGTTCACCATTGGATGAGCCGGAAACACGATTGGAAGAGGAACTCACGAACCGTGATGTGAAGTCAGTATCAACGCCCGATACGGCAGATATCAGCCAAAATACCCGTCAACAGTTGGAAGATCTCGGATACATGTGAATTATGTACCTTGGTAGCTCCCCAAATATCAATATTTTTGGACTAATGCATATGGAATTCCTCTCGTAGGTCTAGTTCGGTCTATACACGGTTCTGAAAGTCATGACAGACCACGAGGGGGTTCGGTCGCTAGTTCGCGCCGAGAGAACTGTACAATTCAACGAGCCTTTCTCCGACTACTGGAAGGCTGTGATATTCCTCAACGTAATCTCTCCCGTCAGCACTCAACTCAAGTCGTCGCTCGGAATCCGATACGAGTCTTCTGAGGACAGATTCGATCGACTCGGGCGTCGCATTAACGATCGGAAGCGAACCGGGATACCGTTCTCTCAAATCGTCTCGAATATAGCAGATAACTGGAGTCCCGGCAGCCATCGCTTCGAGTGCTACGACACCGAAGGTTCCTAGCCGTAACTGATCTACAACGATATCGGCCGTCTGTAGCTGCTCAATGACGGTATCGTGATTGCCTTCGACGACTTGTAATTCGATATCGTATCCGTCATTTTGGAGCTGTGACACGGCTTCTTCGATCTGTTTTGTTCCCTTTATTTCTTTGTCGCTTGGGGCGTGAGCAACCCGTATCCGATCCCCATTACTCGGATTCGGGTTTGCACGGATTTCGTCACAATCGACGGCCCGAGGTACGAGTTCGACGCGGTCAAAATATTCGTCCGCATTGGCTTGAGTTCGTGATACTGAATAATAGCAGCATCTATATGCCTGTTCAACCAGTGTAAATAGTCAGTGTCAACCGGTGATCGTGGCCAATTGTCCGCATCGATGAAGGGGCTCTTTTCTGACGCGCTCCGTATCGGTCTAATCTCACTTCCACAGAACGTCATTACGACCGTTTTCCGCATTGCAGAAGCGGCACGTAAGTCGATACCTCCTAATATTGTTCTGCCGAACCAGTAATTGAAGACATCGAAACGGTTTAACGCGCTACCGGTGTAGAAGATGCGGCGGCATCGGCTTCGCCACTGGCCCTGAAACCCGTCCGGGTATATTAATTCATCGTGACTATATCCGTATTTGTGAGGTTCAAAAACGGCTGTCGTTGCGTTCTGCCCGACTTTTCTAATTGCTTTCGAATAATTATCAACTTGGCCCGATATTTCTATTGGACCATGAAAGACATTCATGATTGGGTCCGTTCACTAATCCGCTGAGTGGCGCTGGTATCACTTATAGGTGGTTAAGCACTTCAGGGCATCGTTTGAAGTGGCTGATTCCAGCAGTGTTCGTCCGACCATGTTCCGGCAATTATTGGTTCGTCGAATTGAAAAATTCTCAAACTGGAAGTACACCGCCTGGTATTTCGAAAAGAACTGACAGTGTTTTGAAGTCTACCAGAACGCAAACAGATAGTCATGCTTGGACCACCAGAACGCGCACTCATCCTGCTCTTCACCGTCCTGTTTTTCGGGACGTTGAAGTTCCCGTAACTCGAATGGTCGTTCGGCGGGGTTACCAAGGAACTCCAGATCGGCCAGCAGGCTAGCGAACAGGAACTCAAGGAACTGTGAGAGTAACGCGCCAACTCAATCAGTGACGTCACGTGAAGAGAGCACACCGATCAAAGGAGGTTACGGTCAAAAAGACGCAGAAAAAGATGAAAGACGGATTAGGTATACCAGAGTTCCAGATGAAACTGCGCCTCTTCACGCGTTTCAAGAAGCTTTTCACCACCATCTGGTTTTTGGACCCGGTACTTCTTCTGGTAAATTTTATTCGTTATATTATCGTCAGGGATCTTGTTGCATACTTTAGGGAACTGTTTGTGCGGTTGCTGCATAGTGTCTTACAGTGTAAGGATGGATAATTAACCCATCGAAGTCCAATCACCAAAACCGTCAGTCCAGTTGAAGCACTGCTCAAAGTGGATGGTCCTCTTCCCGACAAACCAATGGAAGCTCCGCTCCATATCCGCGGCCACTCGAATGCCCACGGAATCATCCTCAAAATCAGGATGATAGTATAGTTAACGAAAAAGGGAAAGCCAATATCTACTTGTATAGCGATTCTGATGGGCGTATAGGGGCTATCACTGCCCATCCTGCACACAACCATTGGAACCGTTACACTAGAGAAGGGGATGTTGGGAGTGGGACGCAAACAGACCTTTTGAAGCGTATGAAGGTTGAGGACAGGAGTGGTGACACCCTAACCCAATTTGTCAAGAAAAACTCGTTTGTTGTCAAATACAGTGAGACAAACCGAAGTACTACTTTTACTTCCACTGGGGATGTAATTACCAATGATTCAGCAGATGGTCTCCCTACATTCTGGGACAATATTGCTGTCCCCTGACACTTCCGCCTACAAACTCGGAGTGATGATACTGTTCGACTTTATCATCATTGCGCTGGCGGATTCGGCTTGTCCTTGACGCGTCCAACGCGTGGGACTGGCGAGGTAATCCAATGACTGGCCTGAGAAACATATCAATCCGGAGGCGCCAGATCTTGCCAGCCAAGAATGGGTGTGGGACGCAACTAATTCCCGGTGGCTCTACAAGGAGTCTAGCGGGACAGCCCATTATTTCACGCCCGACGGAATACTCTGATCGGATGAGGATTCCAATAGGAGTTTCTTGGCAGGGGATTATATAGTATCGCAGTCCATGATTTCATATTGTATGGGCAAACCAAGCCGAAGACAATATATCTCCCTCTGTGGGTTAACTCTGACATCAGGTTGTGCTGCACCGGGGACATCCCCCTCACTAGCTGAGACAACGGTTGAACAGACAGATATTAGCCCTATTGTGCTCCCATACGAAGATTGGCCACTAACACCCGATCGTCAGTACAGCCAGAATGAGGTTAGTGACCTCCCCGATCTCCGGATGTATAAGGGAGAACCGGGTGATATCCACCCACTTCTAACAGCCCGGCAACTAAATCGCGTCGCCCATAGTATTCAAGACAGTGTTACTTCAGTATTCGATGACACTATACACCGGTTAACTGATGCCTTTGTTGAAACTGCAACAGAAATCGGCGGGTCACTGTTCTTCCCCTATACATTTGATTTTAATATTCACGGTAATGAAAACGAACATCTATCCGATCCCTGGTATTCAGGGATGGCCCAGGGCGAAATCCTCGGCACATTTTCCCGTCTTCGCCATCTAACTGGCGCTCAGCGGTTCGCTGAACTTGCTGAGAAAACGTTTCAGAGTCTGGCCCAGGCCCAATCTCCGTCTACAGATTCACCCTGGGTAACGACTATTGATAAGAAGGGCTATTATTGGATCGAAGAGTATCCGACGGAACCCCCAGCACAGACGCTGAATGGGAAAATCTTCGCCATTTATGGATTATATGAATACTGGTTAATAAGTGGGCGAGACGACGTGAAAGAGACGATTCAAAAAGCACTCGCAACGATCTTAATATACATCGATCAGTTCCGGAATCCAGGTGATGTGAGTTATTACTGCCTCAAGCATGACATAAAAGATGAGGGCTATCACCATCGCCACGTAGTTCAACTCGAGCAGCTATACCAAATGACAGGCGATAGGCGATTTAAAGAGAAGTCTGAGCAGTTTCGTGCAGATTTCTGGAAAGGAGAATGGTAGGTTTTGAGATACAGTGTTCAACACTTACAATCAAATCAACGAAGAAATAGATACTTGTCGCTATTGGTTGTGAGGGGCATACACTCTGTATCCAGCGTGCCTATCAACGGAGAAATTCAACAAGACTCCTATTCCTATACGAGATAGCGATTTTGAAATAACATATGCTGTGTATATTTATTGGATAGAATGTAACTCGGCGTATTTACCGTCGTTCTGGATCAATTCGCGATGTCCCCCGGCCTCGATAATTCGACCGTTTTCAACCGTGTAAATCCGATCCGCGTTCTGCACCGTGGAGAGACGGTGTGCGATAGCGATCGTCGCGTAATCGCGGTCAAGCGCTTCGATCGCACGCTGGACGTCCTGCTCGAGATTCGAGTCGAGGTCGCTCGTCGCCTCGTCCAGCACGAGGAGATCGGCGTCTTTCAACAGCGCTCTCGCCAGTGCGACCCGTTGCTTCTGGCCGCCCGAGAGACGGACGCCGTCGTCGCCGAGTAGCGTGTCGTATCCCTTCGGCAGTTCGTCGAAGAACTCGTCGACCTTGGCGATTTCGCAGACGCGATCGAGTTCGTCTCTGGACGCGTTTCGGTTCCCGATCGTGAGGTTGTACTCGAGCGTATCGCCGAAGATATAGGGGTCTTGTCTCACGACGGCGAGCCGCTCTCGCCACTCGGTGATGTCCATTTCGTGAATCGGAACGCCGTTCGCTTCGACCGAGCCGGAATCGGGCTCGTACATCCGGGCGAGCAGCGAGACGATCGTCGACTTCCCGGCCCCGGACTGGCCGACGAACGCGACGAACTCGCCTTTCTCCACCTCGAAATCGATACCACGGAGGATCTCGGTGTCCTCGTCGTACGAGAACCGGATGTCGTCAAACTCGACCCGCTCGACCGTACTCGGCGTCGAACGGCTCGTCTCGGTCGGCTCCTCGAACTGCTCTAACTCTCGAATGAATTCCTGCGTCCGGATGAGATGCGGGAGGTCGTTCTCGATCTGATACAGGAGCTGGTTGACCATACTTGCTTTCGGCCCGAGCTGAAACATCGCGAAGAGGAACACCCCGAGACTGCTGAACGACAGACTCGCGAAACTGATCGCCACGTAGATCAACACGAACACCGAGACCGCGACGGTGAGGTTGTAGAAGTTGTTCAGCGCCGCTTCGTTTCGCCGGAGGGTGATCTGCGATCTGGTGAACTTCTCGACGGCGTCGACGAAATCGCCGTACAGCTCCTCGGATAGCCCGAAGACTCGAGTGTCTCGTATCCCCTGCGTTCCGGCCTGAACCGCTTCCTGTCGCTCCTCGTTTGCGTCCGCGACTTCGTCGCCCAACTCGTATCCGGGCTTGATCACGCTACGCAGCAGGTAGGTGATGCCACCGAGGACGACGAGGGCGAAAAGCGTGAGCGTGGGTGAGATTATGAGTGCGATCGCGAGGTACACCAGTGCCAGAAAGGACTGTTCAACGAGCTTTATACATCGCTGAATGACGCGACCCGCGTAGTTCGTCTGCGTAATAATCGCGTTGAGGATATCATCCGATCCTTCCCTGTCGAAGTACTCGATCCGTGCATCGAGCGCGTTACCGAACGCGCGCTTCTGAATGTCTCGGATATAGTAGGTTTGGACTGCAGCACGGAGCCATCCGACTACGAACGATGTCGTATACCGAACCGTCATCACGACCGTGACGCCTGCGACGACGAATCCCAACGTGAACGGAATCCCCAGGGTCTGATACACTGTTACGAACGCCAACAACAGCCCGTTGGCGTCCGCGGTCGGATCGCCGTCGAGTTGAACGAGTTCTATAATCGGGAGGATGAAACTCAGCCCGACGGCTTCGAGTAACGCGGCGACGATGCTGAGCGCGATAATACCGCCGGTGAAGGTCGGATTGTACTTTGCGACGGCAGCCAACGCCTCAATTTTCTCTGTACGGGAGATTCCCTTGTCTTCATCGAACATACTGATAGTAGAGAGTCGAACTTGCTACAGGGTTCGTCGGCAGGTACATAAGCACGAGCAATTCTGATCACCGCCGCAACGGGAGACGAAACGTGGTTTCACGTAGGTCTTCCGTTTCCGATTATCGGCGAACGATTTTCCTGATATCGACAACCACCGTCCATATCTGGCGGATCACGATCTTCAGATCAAACCAGAATGATTGCCTGCGAATGTACTCAAGGTCGTACCGCAACTTCGTGTTCGGATCGGTACTGTTGGCATCGTGAATCTGGGCCAGTCCGGTCAGTCCGGGTTTGACGAACCAGCGTTTGCGCCACGACGGCGTGTCTTTCTCGAGCAGCACTTCCTCCTCGGTCCAGGCGGCGCGCGGGCCGACGACGCTCATGTCGCCGACGAAGATCGACCAGAGCTGGGGCAGTTCGTCGAGGTGCGTCTTCCGGAGCACGCGCCCGACGCGCGTAATCCGATCGTTCTCCGCGTCGTCAGTAGGCGTCGCGTCGGCCCCCTCGGGCCGCATCGAGCGGAACTTGTAGACGGGAAACGTGTCGCCGAAGCCCGCGGTTCGATGCTGATTGTAGAATACCGGACCGGGACTATCGAGTTTGATCGCGGCGGCGATCACCAGCATCAACGGGGCGAACGCCAGCAAACCGGCCGTCGCGAAGACGATATCGAACAGCCGCTTGAACAAGTGATCCAACGGATCCCACGGCTCGAGATCCACGTCGACCAATTCACCAACGTCACCCTCCGAGACCAGCACGCTGTCGGCGTACTCCCGGTGGACTTTCGCGTCGACACCGTGTTCGTGACAGGCATCGAGCGCGCCGAAGAACTCTGCGCGGTCGGCCTGCCGGAACGCCAGTACGACGGTGTCGACGTCGTACTCGACGAGGACGTCCTCGAGTCGGGAGAGACCGCCGAGTCGAGACAACGATCCGGACAGTCCCGATCGATCGAATCCGGACTCGAGATCGGCGAGCCCGTCGTGGCGAAGTTCGATGCCGCCGTCGGCGACCGCCTCGCCTGTCGTGTCGGACGGGGATGCGGATTCGGCTCGAGACCCGGCAATCGTGGGACAGAGGTAACCGAGAACCAGCGTATCGACGGTGGATGCGACGCGTTTGATCTGTTCGGGATCGTCGCCGACGAGCAACGTACGGCCGTCGGTACCGGTCGGTCGGGCACGGATCAGGAGGAACCAGGCGGGGAGTGCGACGACGAGCAACCCGATGCTCATCACGAGCGTCGCCCGCGGCAACCGGTGGGACCACTTGAAGTATCCGAGCGTCGCCAGTGCAAATCCACCGACGATGACGCGCTTCTGGACGAGAAAGACCGTATCGAGAATGCGCCGTGGCCGTGGCTTGTAGAGGGGCCAGACGACTCCCGCAATAGCGATGACGCTCAGTGTCAGCGCCCATCGGAGTGACGAGCCGCTCAAGACGGTTGGATCTAACCGATCAAACAGGGGGACGACCGTCGTGAACGCGGATTGAGAGGACGGGTGATTAGCCGCGAGGACTGCGGCGACGACGAGACACGCCGTGCCGGTCGCGCTCGCGAACCGATACCGCCAGCCGGTAAGCATCGAATACAGTGAGGGAACTGCATGCTCATATACTCTTTGAAACGGCTAGTGTGCTGACATACCTCTATATAGTGATTGTGGCCGATTCGAGACAAAGCCGTTCGAGCAGTCAGCGCGGAGACGCATCGATTTTGTACTGGCTGCGATTTCGTCCACCATAATAGACGTTCTCATCACGGGCAGTCGGTCTTCATCGGCGGTCACATCGCGGAGGCCATCACAGGGCGCGGCCACGACGTGACCGTGCTCGATGACTTCGAACCGTACTATGATCTCGTGGAGGGGACGATCACCGACGCGGAGTTGATCGACGGTCTGATCGCGGACGCGGATATCGTCTACCACCAGGCGGCTCAAGCGGGCGTTCGGACGAGCGTCGAGCAGCCGAAGAAGGTCAACGAGTACAACGTGAACGGAACGATGAACCTCCTCGAGGACATCGTCCGGGTCAACGAACAACTTCTCACGGACGACAGCGCCGACGGCGAGATCCTCAACGTCGGCTCGACTGACAATATCGACATTCTCACGCTCGCAGAAGTCATCCGCGACGCGATCGATCCCAGCCTCGAGCTCGAGTTCGACGAGGCCCGCGAGGGCGACGCCGAACACACGCACGCCGACATCTCGAAAGCCAACGACGTACTCGGCTACGAGCCCACTGTCGACATCCGTGAGGGCGTCTCGAAGTTCATCGACTGGTACCGCGAGAACCGCGAGTGGTACGATCCGCTCGTCCGCTCGTCATAACCGCACATCCTCTCTAATTACCTCCGCGATCTCAAGCGGTGGCTCAGACCTCGATTGTCTGCCACCCTCCCGAGGAGACCTGTGACGGCTCGAGCCGATCCCGTGACGAGTACGGATTTTGTATACGTTCCAAACAATCCACCGAAATACACATTTCAATATCCAATCCATTTAACTGTGATTCGTTCGAAAGGTCCAGCTATGCGAAGACGCGAAGTCATCGTCGGAAGCGGTATCGTCGCGACCGTTGCCCTCTCCGGTTCTGCCGGCGCGGCGACGAACCAAACTGACGACGGCCAAATGACATCGCCGACCGACGGCGACCTCGAGACCGTCCTCGAACTGCTCCCCGCGGATGCGGCCCTCGACGCGAACTACCTCCGACTGCAGTACTCCCACGTGGATGGAAGAGACGCGGAGACCGTCGACTATCAGACGCGCCAGATCCTGGAGGAGGTAGCGGAGGTCGACGGCGAGATAGAGCCGGAAGCGGTATCGGACGTCGTTTCGGTCGACACGGAGAACGGTGATCTCCGGCTCAGTGCCGCGACTGGTTCGTTTGACCGCCCGAGCACGGATGCCACCGACACTGAGGAACAAGGTGACTGGCGAATCGCCGAGGTGAGTGATGACGAGGCCTTCGCCGCTGCAGATGACCGACTGATCGCCGTCTCGGCGACCGAAACGGATCCGACGGAGATTGCCGGAACGGCGGTCGATGCCGCCACCGGAGAGACTGAAACGGTCCTCGTCAGTCCCGACGCGACCGAATCCGTCTTCGAGCGGCTCGAGTCCGCGGCGTTCGTCGTGTTCTTCCCTGACCTCGAGGCGATCGACTATCTCGAGTTCGACGACAGCGTCGAATCGTTCGGCGCAGGCTTCGAAGAGTCGCCGGCGGAGCGGTCGGGGACCGGGACGGTCGAGTCCGAGTACGTCTTGGAACTCGCGTCGGATGCTGACGTCGACGACGACTGGATCCTCGAGCAACTCGAGCGCATCGAGCAGGGCGAGTTCGTCGAGACAACGATCGAGCGGGACGGGACGTTCGCCCACGTCGAGGCGGTCATCGACCTGCCGCCCGAACGCGACCGTGACGCAGCGCCCGACGCCCGCGTTCGGGCGAAGTCGAGCGCCGACGAGGGACGGGTGACGTTCGAACACGTCGACGGCGAAGCGATCGACGCTGCGGACCTCGAGGTATGGATCGACGGCGAACTCGCGGATCGACAGCTCGCCGATGAGTACGACACGTTTACCGAGGGAGATTCCGTCGAACTCGAGACAGGGCCGGTCGCAAATGTCGGGCTCCGCTGGTTCGACGAGGGCGAGGACGTCTACTACTATTACGCCACGACGCTCGTCGGTTCGGAATCGTTCGAGGCGAGCCACGATCCCGAGGCGGACGCGGTAGAGATCACATACGTCGGCGAACTCGATGCGGATCCGGGCCGTCTCGAGATCGTTCACCGGCAGCGCGACGGCGGCCAGGACCGAAACAACGGACCGACGAGGACCGAACGAACGACGCTCGGGGATCTCGAGAGCGTGTCGGGATCGCTCGGACAGGGCGAAACCATCACGGTCGAAGACGTGACACTCGGTGACCGAGTCTCGCTCGAGCCGACGGCACCGGCCAATCCGAACCGTGGACAGCGGTCGCTGGCACAGATTCGCGTTCGACCGCCGCGTATCTACCTCGATCGCCGCGAGGGGACCCTCATCGCACGGTACCTGGGTGATCGGGAACACGATGCGGACGAATTCCGCGTGCTGATCGGCGACGAGCCCGCCGAAACGCAGTTCGCGGACGTAACCGATACCCTGTCGGCGAACAGCGAACTCGAGCTCGGCGAGGTCTCACACGGAACCACCGTGACCGTCGAGTGGCTCGAGCCCGATCCGGACGATCCCGTCGTCATCGAGGAGCATGTCCTTCGTCCGGACGGTCGCGTCGATTTCACGTACGACGACGCCGAGGGAACGGTCGTCGGCGAGTACCGAGAGGGCGACGAGATCGCCGCCGATGCCCTCGAACTGCGGATCAACGACGAACCGGCGGCGACACAGCCGGCCGACGAGTACGAGACGATCTCACCCGGTGATGACGTACGCGTTGCTGGTGCCCCGTTCGAATCGGTCGAACTCGTCTGGGAAGGGCCCGACGACACCGAATACGGTCTCGGTCGTATCACCGTTGGCCGGGACGCGCTCGACGCGGTTTACGAGCCCGAGACGGAGACGATCGAACTCGTCTATACGAGCACACAGCCTGCCGACCCGTCGGCGCTGTCGGTCGACCACGCTGGTGACGGTCCCCAATCGGGTGACGGGGAGCCCCTGTTCGCCCAGCAGTACGACACTCTCACGGAGGGCGATAGCGTGGTGATCGAAGACGTAGCGATCGATGATCGGATCTCGGTTATGCTGGTCCAGGAGGGGGACGGCTACGTCTCCCACCGGTCGCTGTTCCACTTCACGCCGGAGCCACGGTTGGCGTTTAGAATCGAAGAACGCGACCAAGGCCTCGTCGCCGTCTACCGTGAGGAGACGAACCGCGACGCCGATGCCTTCCGGTTCCTCGTCGACGACGAACCGGCCGACGTACAGCCGGCCGACGAGTACGAGACGCTGACCGACGGTGAAGAGATCGAACTCGGGGAGTACCAGGCCGGTACCGAGATCACGGTCGAGTGGACCGTTCCCGATGAGCCGCGGGCGGTCACCGAGCACGTCGTCGTCCCGGATACCGAGTTCGATGTCGAATACGACGCCGACGATGGGAGCGTGACCATCGAACACGCGGGCGGTGATGAGATTGCCGCCGATGACCTCGGGGTCGTCGTCGAACCGACGATGCACGAACCGCAGGGCTGGGACGACTACGAAACGGTTTCGAAGGGCGATGCCACGACAGTGGACCTCGACGAGGCGAGCGAGCGGGACCGTGATCCGGTTGCGGTCGTGATCGTGTTCAAGGGGAGCGAGGCGATCAGCCACGAACGTCTCGACAGGTAATCCGCTCCTGACGAGTAGCAGCCGCCGCCTTACTATACCGGCCGACGGACAACGCGCTGGCGATGCCCGCTCGTCTCTCGTTTCGGGGGCCGCCCGTTCGATGGGTCCCGGCCGTCCTCGTTGCCGGGCTCATCTGTTACTGGTCAGTCGTTACATCGCCGCCGCCGATCACGGTGCCCCTCGAGGCGTCACTGACCCCGCCCGCCGATAGCACGCGGGCAGCGGTCGTCGCCATCCCCGAACTCGGCTGGTTCGACCTGCGCCACGGGCTCGCGTACGCGGCGCTGGCGCTGAGCCTCGAGTATGCCGTTCCCGATCGCAAGATGTCCGTCACCCACACGATTCTCCTGCTATTCTGCGTCACGATCACCTACGGCGCGCTGATGGAGGCCGGACAGCTGTTCCGCCCCACCCGCGTCGCATCGATGGCCGATATCGCGAGCAACACTGTCGGAGCTGGGACCGCACTCGCGCTCGCCGGACTCGAGCGCCGGTCCTGAGTCGAGAACCGAGTCGCTCGAGCATCGATACGATCAAGGACGCGCCGTCCATCGTCGCGGGCACCGAATGCGTCCCGCGATCAGGCTCGCCGTCGTCGCCACACTGCTCGTCGCCCTCGGTGGGCTCTGTGTCCACTACGGCGCGGCGTACGACGAGAACTGGCCCCACCCGACCGGCGATCAGATTCAGGACCGGGGAGCCGACGCGTTCGTCGGCGACCGCGTGCTCCTGTTCGGCGAGGTTCGAGCCGTCGATGCCGACGCCGAAACGATCACCATCCGCGTCACGGACGACAGCGATGAAGTCGCCGCCGAACTCGCGGTCACCGGCGTCGAACAGCGAGTGGAACCTGGCGGTGTCGTACAGGTGTACGGCGTCCTCGAGTCGGCGTCGACGATGCACGCGGATCGAACGGTGGTCGTGAACCGGGATTCATCGGCGGCCGCGTTCAAACTCGGGGCGTCGGTCGTCGGCCTGCTACTCGCGGCGGGGTACTTCCTCCGTCACTGGCGGATCGATGTTCGGGAACTCGCGTTCGAACCGAGAGCCACCGACTCGAAACCCGACGCCGACCACACGGAGGGGCACCGCCGTGGCTGATCTCCTTTCACACGTCCTGCTCGCGTACGCGGGCTGTACGGTCGCGAGCTGGTATCGCCCGATCCCGGACCGCTGGATCGCCGTCGTAATGGTCGGTGCAATCTTGCCGGACCTCAATCGGATCACCCTGCTCGTCGCGAACGGAACGCTCGAGGGTATTCTCGGGACCCCGTTCGACTTCGATGCGCTGTCGACGTTCGGCGGCGGTATCGTCCTCGCGGGCATCGGCGCGATGGTCGTCGCCGACCGGCATCGACGGGTGTTTGCGGCCCTTCTTGCGGGCGTGCTCTCCCACTATGTGATCGACGGGGTCAAGGCCTACGCCGACGGGGCCGCCGGCGCGTGGTTGTACCCGTTCACGTGGGCGCGCCATCCGACGCCGAGCCTCTACGTGTCCTCGGATCCGGCGGTCCTCACGGTCGCCGTCTCGGTTGCGGCGATCGCGTTCGCACTCGACAGGTTCGCAATTCGACCGCAGTAGGCTGCCCGGCGACCGCTCTCGTCGAGAGCATCGACATAACAATGCCTATGGTCCCGCAACCGGCTTTCTCCCGCATGAACATCCGGAGGACTTCATGCCGCTGATCGACGACGAGGGAAACCTCTTCGGCGTCGTCAACGTCATCGACGCGCTCGCCGTCTGTCTCCTCGTCGCCGTTCTGGTCGCAGGCATCGCCGTCGTCGGTGCCCTCAACGACGGCAACGGAATCGGCGGTCCCCAGACGGGAGACGACAACAATACGAGCCAGCAGGCGACGCGCTACGCCACGATCGACCTCGGTACCCAGCCAGATTACGTCGCGGAGACCGTTGCGGAGGGCGATCAGGTGGCCGTCGCTACCGAGGGTCACAACCTCACGCTCACCGACGTGTACGTCTCCCCGACGAACGGCGGTGACGACGGACACGTGGTCGTCCGCGCCGAAATCGACGGTGAGTATCCGCCGGCCGACGCCGACGAAACCGCGTTCCAGTTCGACAACGATTCGGTTCGAATCGGTTCGGACGTGGCGATCGACACCGCTGATTACGAACTCGAGGGAACCGTCCAGCGACTCGAGGAGGAAGGCACGACGCTGCGAACCGCACGGACGACCGTTCGACTCGAGTCGAACGTGTCTGCGACGACGGCCGACGCGATCGAGGTGGGCGACGAGTACCGGTTCGCCGGGCGAACCGTCGCGACCGTCACCGACGTTACGACGACCGAACTGGACAATTCGTCGGCAGTCGTCGTCGATCTCGAGGCGGATCTCGTGACGTTCAACCGAGCCGGTACGCAGACGTTCGGCGGCCGGTCGCTCGAGACCGGCTCTCGACTCACCCTCCGGATGGAGCGCTACGATGTCAGCGGCGACCTGCTCCGCCGCGGGCCGTCGGAACCGATCGACGAGACCGACTGATCATGCTGGATCGCGCACTCGAGCGGTCGCGGGTCGTTCGATTCCTCGAGTCGCTCCCCGAGCGGGCCGCCGCCGCGGTCGAGGCCAGCGGCCTGCGCCGCCTCGGCGAGACGATCTCCCAGTGGGTCCGTGCCTCGTACTGCTATCGGTGGCTCACGGCAGAGCCCGACCCGGACGTGATCGTGATCGACCTTCGGGAAACCTACACGGTCGGCCCGATCATTCGAGTCCTCGAGTCGGCGGGCGACCGGCTCGCGGACGGCTACGCGAATTCGCGGACCGAACCCGCAGTGTCGCGAGCCGCCGGGGCGGTTCGGGCACAGCCGATTCGAACCGCCGGCGCGGTCGGTCTCGCCTGCGTACCAGTTTCGTTGCTCGCGCTCACCCTGTTGGGCGCGCTCTCGATCGCGCTGTTCGCCGGCCACCTCGTCGCCGCGGCGCTCTCGGCGGTCGCGCTCCGATCGACGCGGTCGCTCGGGGAACTCCGTGAAAGCCGACCAGTCTCACTGCTCGCGGCGGCATTTGAGCCGCCAGAGCCCCCCGAGTCCCACCGGAGAACCGGGAAGAACGAGTCGGACGAGCCTGCGAACGAACCGGCGGAGACTGCTGGCAACGAAGGCCCCGATCGAGAGAACTGAGAACCGGAACCGACTACAGGTCCATCCCGCCGTTGACGTCGATCACTTCGCCGGTCACGTACGACGAATCCTCGCTCGCGAGGAACCGAACCACCGCGGCGACGTCCTCGACCTCCGCTAACCGCTCGAGCGGGATGCCCGAAACGATCCGCTCGAGCACCGCGTCGGGGACGCTCTCGAGCATGTCCGTCCGGGTGAACCCGGGTGCGACGCAGTTGGCAGTCGAGCCGCCCTTAGCGAGTTCGAGCGCGATCGTCCGCGTGAAGCCGAACATCCCGCTTTTGGCGGCCGCGTAGTTTGCCTGTCCGAAGTTGCCCTGTTTCCCGACGACGCTCGAGATGTTGATCAGCCGGCCCTCGTCGGCGTTCCAGATGTCGTCGTAGAACAGTTGCGTGCAGTTGAACATGCCGCCGAGGTTGACGTCCATCACGCGATCCCACTCCTCGCGGGACATCTCGGTGAACTGCTTGTCGGCGGTGATGCCGGCGTTGTTCACCAGCACGTCGCACTGGCCGAAGGCCTCGTGGCAGACCTCGCGCATGTGTTCGACCGCTTCGCGGGTGGACACGTCGGCTTGGGCCGCGACGGCGGAGCCGCCCGCCGACTCGATGGCGTCGACGGCCTCGTAGGCGTCTCCCTCGGAGGTCCGATAGTTGATCACCACGTTCGCCCCCTCTTCGCCGAGGTACTCGGCGATTCCGCGACCGATCCCCTTCGCCGACCCCGTGATTACGCAGGTGCGACCATCCATGGACATGAGTCACACATTCGACGACCGGTGATAAATAACAACTCGTTAGTTGCCACCCGACTATGGAAGAGAACAACCCGACTGGCGGCCCCCGACGGGAAGGAGACCGCGCTACAGCTCTCGAGCCTGTTCGATCCAGTCCTCGAGCCGGCTCGGCGAGATGCCGGTTTCGGCGGCGAGTTCGGCCACGTCGGCCGCGGCGAGTTGGTCGAACGTCTCGATCCCGGCCGCCGTGAGATCGTCGGCGTACGCCCCGCCGACGCCAGTCAGATCGGTGAGATCGTCGGTTTCGGCCTCGATTTCGGACGCGGCTTCCTCGCCCGCGACTTCCTCGACGACGTCCTCGTCGACGGTCATCTCGCCGGGTTCCGCGGGTTCCGCCTGCACGTCATCTTCGCCGCGTTCGACGATTTCGTCCGCGGAACGATCCTCGCCGTGACGGTCGCTCGTCTCCGCGTCGAGATCCGTCTCGGCATCCGACCCGGTCTCGACGCTCGCTCCGCCGTCCGCGAGATCTTCGGCACCGGATTCGTCGCCTTCGACGTCCTCGGCGAGGGCGGCGTCCGCGTCCGTGGGCTCGGGCGTCGAGGGCTCTGATTCGACTTCGGTTCCGTTCGACCGCTCCTCGAACCAGTCACAGACCTGCGGCCAGAGTTCCTCGTGGCTCCGCGAGGAGACGGACATCCCGATGTGGCCCGTCGGGAACTCGAGGACCTCGGTATCCTCGGATGCGATCGCGTCGTTGAACGGTTTGGAGGCCTCCGGAGGAATGAGGTGGTCGTACTCGGCGACGATCTGGAGGACGGGCATGTCGATAGTCGTGATGTCGACGTGTTCCCCGCCCAGCCGAAGCTCGTTCTCGTAGAGCTTGTTGTCCTGGTAGATGTCGCGGATGAACTCCTCGTAGGCCTCGCCGGCCATATCGATCCCCTCGTCGAGCCAGCGCTCCATGCGCGCGAAGTTCTCGACGAAGTCCTCGTCTTCCATGTTGTCGTAGAACCGGACGTACTTCGTCACGTTGTTCGCGATCGGGTCCATCAGCGCGAAGCCGACGTCTAAGAACCCGGCGGGGACGTTGTCGAAGGTCTCGGTGACAGCTTCGGGGTCGTAGTAGTCCTCGGCACCCCAGAGCTCGAGGACGCCGCCGTCGCCGGCAAAGCACAGCCCCGAGGCCATCAGCGCGAGGTTCTCGACCTTCTCGGGGTACAGCGAGGCGTACATGGCCGACTTCGTCCCGCCCATGCAGTAGCCGAGGATGTTGATCGAATCCTGCCCGGAGCGCTCGCGGACCACGTCGACGCAGTTGTCGACGTACCGGTTGACGTAGTCGTCGAGCGAGAGCGAGCGGTCGAGTTTGGACGGCTCGCCCCAGTCGATCAGGTAGACGTCGAAGCCGGCCTCGAGCAGCGTCTGGACGACCGAGCGGTCGGGCTGGAGATCGAGGATGTACGGCTTGTTGATCAGCGCGTAGACGACGAGGATAGGGATATCGTGTTGCTCCTCGGTCATCGGCTCGTAGTGGAGGAGCCGGAGCTTGTTCTCCTCGTAGACGACCTCGCTCGGCGTCTGCCCGACCTCGATGTTCTCGACGGTTTCGGTGCGCTCGGGGGCGACCTGCGTCTTCTCGGCCAGATCGGCGGTCGCCTCCCAGGCCTGCCGTTGCATGTTCAGCGCGGTTGCGAAGGGGTTGTTCATTGCTCGGTTTCGAGGTGCTCGAGGACGCGGTCGAGTTTCTCCTCGACGGCGTGCTGGCGGCGCTCGAGTTCGACGAGGCGGTCGCCGATCTCGACCACGTCCTCCTCGGTCGCGAACCCGAGCGTCCGGAGCGTCTCCTGGGCCGCCTCGTCGGCCTCCTGCTGGAGTTCGAGCACGTCGCCGACCGTCTCGCCGGTCATCTTGGCGAAGGCGGTCGTCGACATGACGTCCTTGAACGCGTCGTTTGCCGTGTTGAGCCAGATGTCGCGGAACTCCTCGATGTCGACGTCCTCGCCCTCCAGTTGGTCGTTCATCCGGTCGACCATCTGCTGGGAGGCGGTCATCCACGTCTCGTAGGCCTTCGCGTAGCCCTCGACGCCGTCGGAGAGTTCGTTGTCCTCGCTGACCTCGCCGACCGTCTCTGACCAACTCTCGACGAACTCCGCCTGCGCCTCCATGTTGTCCTCGAGCGCCTCGAGGAATTGCTCGTTCCACTGTTCGGCGAACGCGTTCCAGTCCTGCACGGGGGGTTGTGAGTCGGACATGGGTGAAAATTGATTACGTACTGTGAAAAGCGGTTCCCCGGGTTACGCCGAGACGTCGAACTCGTCGGCGGCCTCTTCGACGTTTTCGGCGACGGCACCGACGTTCTCCTCGACCTGCTCGTGGGCCTCGAGTGCTGCGTCGAAGGAGGTGTCGACGACCTCGGAGTAGCTCGCCGCGAACTCCTCGTAGGCGACTTCGGACTCCTCGAGCGCTTCGAGGGAGGCGTCGATCGACTGGGTCTGGGCCTCGGTGGCCGACTCGAAGCTCTCGTCGACGAGTTCGCGGAGTTCGCCGAAGTCGGCGGCCTCCTCGGGCAGCGAGGCCTCGAGGGCGTCGAAGTAGGCGTGGATCGCGCCCTTGGTCAGCTCGGCGTTGGACTCGGCGAGCGAACTCGAGGTCTCGATCGCGTCGGCGAAGGCGCTGATCGAGGTCTGCTGGGCCTCGAGGGCGTCGTGGGTCAGGGACTGGCTCTGTTCGAGTGCGGTGCGCTGTGCGTCGAAGACTGCGGTGAATGGGTTCTGGGTCATGGTTGTGATTACTCCTCTCGGTCGCGTTTGACGGGGACGACGATCGTCTGGACGATATCGCCCTCTTCGATGTCGAGGGCCTCCCGTTCGGGGCCGGGAATGCTGATCCGACCGCCGCTCTGGACGCGGGCCTTGAACGTCGCCGTACCCATGTTCATCGGCCCGAAGGCCGACGTGTTCTCGAGCGGGTTCGCCGACGTGGCCTGCAACAACTGTTTCATCATCTCCTGCTGGGATTCCGCGACCTGTTCGCCCGCTTCCTGCATCTGCTCGGTAAACATCGCGGGCGGGAACCAGGGCGATCGGTCGGAGTCGTCCGTCATCGATAGATCATTGGATCGCAGACATGATAAGCCTTTCCACTAGATACCATTAGATGGCAGAGAATGGTATAGACCGGATCGGCGCACCGATTGACGGTTCTGGTGACCGTCACGACTGGCTAGGGATGACTCGAGGGAGTCACGATTTCGGGCTACCTGTGCCAGAGAGCGGCGTTCCAACCGGATTTTACCGGTATTTCAGAGCGGTAAAACCGCGTTGTGACAGCCAAAGAAGTAATATATACCCCACTCTTAGCCGCCCGTAGATGCCATACCAGAACCGCGGCGAAGACAACCTGACGGCCATGACGAACGCGTGGTCGGCGATGACGCGAGGGTTTCTTCGAACTGCGACAGCGGCGAACCGTGCGGCCGTTTCCGCGATGGTCCCGTCCACCGACGGCGAGGACGAGCCGGAGACGAACAGGGTCGCCCCGTCGGTCCCGTCGGTCGACTACGCCGATCTCGACTGGCAGTTCGACCGGACCGTCGACGACCCCGACCACATCAGCGTCGGCGACACCGTCACCTTCGAGAAGGCGTTGACCGACGAGGACGTTCGGGCGTTCGCCGCCGTCAGCGGCGACACGAACCGACTCCACCTCGACGAGGACTTCGCGGCCGACACCCGCTTCGGCGAACGCATCGTCCACGGCACGCTCGTCTCCGGGCTCATCAGCGCCGCCCTCGCTCGGCTCCCCGGCCTCACCATCTACCTCTCGCAGGACCTCGAGTTCAGCGGCCCCGTCGGCATCGACGATCGGGTCTCGGCCCGCGTCGAGATCGTCGAGGACCTCGGCAACGACCAGTACCGGCTCGAGACGGTCGTCCGCGACGAGGACGACGACGCGACCGTGATCGACGGCGAGGCCGTCGTCCTGATCGACGACCTGCCGGCCGAATAGCCGGTTTCGACGGCTCGAGGCCCGTTGCCGTCGATCAAGCCGTTGCAACGTTGCTAAGTAGCTGCTCGCGGAACGGGCGCACATGACTCTCTTTGGAACCGCGGGAATCCGCGGTCCGGTCGATGAGGTATCGCCGTCGCTGGCGCTTTCGGTCGGTCGAGCCGCCGGCGAGCCCGGAGAAACGTTCGTCGTCGGCCGCGACGGCCGGGTAACGGGGCCGGCGCTCGCGGCGGCGATGGAAGCCGGCCTCGAGAGCGCCGGTGCGGACGTCCGCCGCGTCGGACAGGTGCCCACGCCCGCACTCGCCTTCGCCTCGCAGGGGCGTCGCGGCGTGATGCTCACCGCGAGCCACAACCCGCCCGAGGACAACGGCATCAAACTCTTCGTCGACGGCGTCGAGTACGACAGCGACGCCGAACGGATCATCGACGACCGCGTCGCGAGCGACGACTCCCGGCTCGCCCGCTGGGACGAGTGGGGCGAGTCCGAGCGGCTCGCGGTCCTCGATCGCTACCGCTCGGCCGTCGAAACCTACGTTCGCGAGCAATTCGGCGCTCGGTCTCGAGACGGCGACGAGAGCCCGGACAACCCCCTCGCGGGGCTTCGGGTCGCCGTCGACTGCGGGAACGGCGTCGGCGCGCTCGCGACGCCGCAGGTCCTCGAGCGCCTCGGGGCCGATGTCGTCGCGATCAACGCGTCCGTCGACGGCCACTTCCCCGGCCGGGAGAGCAAACCGACCCCGGAGACGCTCTCGGAGTTCACCGAGTTCCTCGCTGGGGACAGCGAGGCCCCACGCGCCTCGGACGAGGCGAGCGGTAACGCCGCGAGCGGCAATTTCGACCTCGGGCTGGCACACGACGGCGACGCCGACCGGCTCGTCGTCCTCGGCCCCGACGGTGAGGTGATCCACGAAGATACCGTCCTCGCCGTCGTCGCGGCCCGCTACGCGGCGGACAGCGACGCGGCCGACCCCGTCGTCGTCACCACACCCAACGCCTCCGCACGCATCGACGAGCGGGTCCGCGCGGCCGGCGGCCGGGTCGAACGCGTCCGACTGGGGTCGCTTCACGAGGGGATCGCCCGGGAGCGCTCCCGCGGGTCCGACGACACCGAGATCGTCTTCGCCGCCGAGCCGTGGAAACACATCCACACCGCCTTCGGCGGCTGGATCGACGGCGTCGCGAGCGCCGCGGTCGTGGCCGCGCTCGTCGCCGACGCCGGCGACACCGACTCGCTCCGGGAGCCGGTCACCGAACGCCCCTACCGAAAGGTCAGCGTCGAGTGCCCGGACCCGGCCAAATCCGACGTCATGGCCGCCCTCGAGGACGACCTCCCCGAGGCGTTCCCGGACGCGACCGTCGACACGGACTACGGCGTCCGCCTCGAGTTCGCGGACGCCTCGTGGCTGCTCGTCCGCCCCAGCGGCACCGAACCCTACGTGCGCCTCTACGCCGAGAGCGATTCCGTCGACGAACTCGTCGCGGAGGCGCGGGCGGTCATCGAGACGGCAGTCACCGAAACCGCGTAAGCCGGACCCATCAGTTATCGACGACAGATCACAACGATGGACCGAATAGCAGACGAATAGTTGACACCCGACCAGTCAGATTCCGAAGTTTCGACGGGTATATACCACGTCCCTGCGCTATCCCGGCACATGGCACAGAATCGACGGCGGTTTCTCGAAGGTGCGAGTGCAGTCGGACTCGCCGGTATCGCCGGCTGCGTCGGTGGGTTCGGCGACGGCGGCGACACGGAGTATCAGGTCGGGATGGTGTACGCGACCGGCGGCACCGGCGACGACTCGTTCAACGACATGGCACAGCAGGGAGTCAAGGAGGCGCGCGAGGACTTCGACCTCTCGTTCCAGGAAACGGAGCCGGACAACGAAGGCCAGTTCGAGAGCGCACAGCGGGACTTCGCCGAGTCCGGCGACTACGATCTGATCAACTGTATCGGCTACGCTCAGGCAGGTGCACTCGCGGAGAACGCCCCCGACTATCCGGACCAGAACTTCATCATCGTCGACGAGGTCGTCGAGGAAGACAACGTTCGGAGCTACACCTTCGGCGAGCCCGAGGGCTCGTTCCAAGTCGGTCACTTGGCCGGCCTGCTAACCGATCGCGAGTTCGCCGCCGGTACCGGCGAGACGAACCCCGACGCCAGCACCGTCGGCTTCGTCGGCGGCACCGAAACGCCGCTGATCCAGTCGTTCGAGGCCGGCTTCCGAGCCGGCGTCGAGTACGCGAACGACGACGCCGAGGTCGTCACCTCGTACGTCGGCGACTTCAACGATACGGGCCAGGGACAGTCGACCGCCCGATCGATGTACCAGAACAACGACGCGGATATCATCTTCCACGCGGCCGGCCGAACCGGTATCGGCGTCTTCCAGGCGGCCCAAGACGAGGGGCGGTTCGCGCTCGGCGTCGACGACGACCAGTCGCTCTCCAACGATAAATTCGCCGACGTTATCCTCGCGAGCATGGTCAAGCGCGTCGACAACGCCGTCTACAACGCCATCCAATCCGTCGTCGACGGCAACTTCGAGGGCGGCGAGTCCGAAACCCTCGGCCTCGAGGAGGACGGCGTCGGCGCCGTCTACGGTGACCAACTCGGCGACGAGATCCCACAGGAGATCAAAGACCAACTCGAGGAGTCCCGGCAAGCAATCATCGACGGCGAGATCGACGTCCCAAGCGACCTGTAACCGTATGACCGAGTCGGAAGTGGAAACGACTGACGGGACGGAATCGACCGAATCGGTGGGGCGGGGGGCTGCCGGTCTCTCGGAGACGGGGAGCGATCTCGCCGTCCACCTCGACGGCATCACCAAGCGATTCCCAGGTGTCGTGGCGAACGACGACGTTGATCTCCGCGTCGAACGGGGAACCGTCCACGCCCTGCTCGGCGAGAACGGGGCCGGCAAGACGACGCTGATGAACGTCCTCTACGGACTCTACGAGCCCGAGGAGGGACGGGTCGTCGTCGACGGCGAGGAGCAGACGTTCGACTCACCCCGGGACGCCATCGACGCCGGCATCGGGATGATCCACCAGCACTTCATGCTGGTCGATCCCATGACGATCGCCGAGAACATCGCCTTGGGGAACGAACCCACGAAGTGGTTCGGAATGGCGATCGATCGCGACCGCATCCGCCGCGAGATTCGCGACCTCTGTGACCGATACGGCTTCGAGGTCGATCCGGACGCCGCCGTCGAAGACGTAAGCGTCGGCGTCCAGCAACGCGTCGAGATCCTCAAGGCGCTGTTTCGCGGTGCGGACGTCCTCATTCTCGACGAGCCGACCGCCGTTCTCACACCCCAAGAGGTCGAAGCCCTCTACGACGTCCTCGAGGAACTTACCGCCCAGGGGAAGACGATCATCTTCATCACGCACAAACTCGAGGAGGCGACCCACGCCGCCGACGCGATCACCGTCCTCCGGGACGGGAAGTCCGTCGGAACGGTCGACCCCGGGCGGACGAATCGGGAAGACCTGGCCGAGCGCATGGTGGGCCGTGAAGTCATCCTCGAGGCTGAATCGGAGCCGGTCGAGACGGGCGACGCCGTCCTCTCGACGCGAGACGTTACCGTCGAGGACGCCCGCGGCGTCGAGGCGGTCTCCGGGATCGACCTCGACGTGCACGCGGGCGAGATCCTCGGTATCGCCGGCGTCGACGGCAACGGACAGGCCGAACTGGTCGAAGCGATTACTGGCCTCAGGACCCCCGACGAGGGGACGATCACCTACGAGGGGACGGACATCACGGCGTGGTCCCGCCGCCAGCGAATCGAGAACGGGATGGCCTACATCCCGGAGGATCGTCAGGAACGCGGGCTCGTGATGCCGTTCGACCTCGTCGAAAACGGCCTCCTCGGGAGCCAGCGATCGCCGCAGTTCGCCGCCGGCGGCCGCATCGACTGGGACGGCGTCCGCGACCACACCGAAGACATCATCGAGACCTACGACGTCCGACCGCCGGACGCCGACGCGGAGGCGCATTCGTTCTCCGGGGGCAACCAGCAGAAGTTCATCGTCGGCCGCGAGTTCGAACGCGACCCCTCGCTCGTCGTCGCGACCCATCCGACCCGCGGCGTCGACATCGGGTCGACCGAGTTCATCCACGACCGCCTGCTCGAGCTTCGCCGGGAGGGGGTCGCGGTCCTCCTCGTCTCTTCGAATCTCGACGAGGTCCGGTCGCTGTCGGACCGGTTGGCGGTCATCTACGAGGGCGAGTTCATCGACGTCACCGACCCCGACGACGTCACCGAAGAGGACCTCGGGCTCCGCATGGCCGGCCAACGGCCGGACGAGGAGACCCACGACAGTTCCGAGGCGGGTGAGTCACAGTGAGGGACCGATTCGAGTCGGTCCTCGAGCGGCTCGCTCGACTGTCGGTCCTCGACCGGATCGTCATCAGCGTCGCGGCGCTATTGGCCGCCGTCCTCATCGGCGGTATCCTCGTCTTCGTCTCCGGAGCGTTCGCCTCCTGTCGGACCGGCCTCCAGCTGGGCGGGACGACGTTCTGTTACAACCCGATGCAGGTCTACTACGAGCTGTTCTTCGGGGCGCTGGGCCACCCGCTCGAGAGTGGCTGGTCGCTGACCAACTACCGCCTCGCAATGACGCTCCAGCAGACGACGCTGCTGATCTTCGCGGGGCTGTCGGTCGCAGTCGCGTTCCGCGCCGGGTTGCTCAATATCGGGACGCAGGGACAGTTGGTCGTCGGTGGCCTCGCGACGGCCGTGACTGTCGTCTACGCGGCGTCGGTCGTTCCCGGCGGATTCGTCGGGACCGTCGTCCTCATCCCGCTCGGCGTCCTCGCGGGCGCGCTCGGTGGCGGGCTCTACGGCGCGATTCCGGGCGCGCTCAAGGCCTACGCCGACGCCAACGAGGTCATTACGACGATCATGCTCAACATTATCGCTGCCGGCATCACGTCGACGCTGCTCTCCTGGCAGTTTCAGGACCCCGATAGTAGTAATCCGGAGACGAGACCGATTCCCCAGTACGCCGAGATACCGAACGTTCCCGTGATCGGGTTCGACGAGGTGAACTTCTCGCTGCTCGCAC
The DNA here is from genome assembly GCF_052439245.1 of Natrinema sp. LN54. NCBI lineage: Archaea > Methanobacteriati > Methanobacteriota > Halobacteria > Halobacteriales > Natrialbaceae > Natrinema > Natrinema sp. LN54. Next base: position 103,537 of record NZ_JBQVRP010000007.1, on the reverse strand, counting down.
TCGCGTTCGCCGTCGCGCTCATGATCGGCATCGCGTGGCTGTTCACTCGGACATCGTTCGGCTACGAGCTCTGGACGAGCGGTGAGCAGCCGGGTGCGGCCGCCTACGGCGGCGTCGACGAGAAGCGGATGACCGTCGCCAGCATGACCCTCTCGGGTGCGCTCGGCGGGATCGGCGGTGCCTTCTGGGTACTGATGGTCCACGGCCAGTGGCTCGAGAACGTGCCGTCGCTCGGCTTCGACGGCATCGCCGTCTCGGTGCTGGCCGGCAACAGCCCGATCGGCGTCGGCGCGGCGGCGTTTCTGTTCGGCATCTTCGAGAGCGGCTCGCAATCGATCGGGACCGCCACGAGCGTTCCCAAGGAACTGGTCGGCGTCCTGACCGGGCTCATCATCCTCTTCGTCGCGATGCCGGAATTCTTCCGGCTGATCGGCCGACGATACGTCGATTTCGGAACGACGGAGCCGGTCCGGCCCGACGGCGGTGACTCGGCGGCCGACGATGGGGGTGACGGCGATGCGTAACCCGCTGGACCGAACACGCGAACTCCTCGCTCGGCGGCCGCTCGCGACGGCTTTCGGTGCCGTCGCCGTCTTACTGCTCGGTCTCTGGCTGACGCCGGCGAGCTGGCAGACGTCGACGCTCCAACTCGCCGTTCCGATCGCCCTCGCGGCGATCGGCGGTATCTTCGCCGAGAAGAGCGGCGTCATCAACATCGGCATCGAGGGCCTGCTGATCGTCTCGGCGTTCTCCTCGATCATCGTCGTCGACTGGCTCGGCGACGCGGGCACGACGTTCGGCCTGACGAATCTGTGGTGGGGACTGCTGGCCGGCGTCCTCGTCAGCGTCCTCTTCGCACTCGTCTTCGCGATCGTCTGTCTCGAGTTCGAGGCGGACCAGATCATCGCCGGGCTGGCGGTCTGGCTCATCTCGCTCGGGCTGGCACCGTTCGCCTCGCAGATCCTCTTCGAGAGCCCGAACACCGCGAGTATCACTCGGTTCGGGAAGGTGACCCTCCCGGTGCTGTCGGAGATTCCGCTCGTCGGCTACCTGCTGTTCGACACCGAACCGCAGGTGTACATCATGCTCGTCGGTGCTGTCGCGGGCTGGTATCTCCTCTCCCGGACGAACTTCGGGCGGTGGGTGGTCGCGAGCGGCGAGAACCCGAAAGCGCTGGATACGGCCGGTATCGACGTCCACAGGGTCCGCTACGCCGCGGTACTCCTCTCGGGCGTCTTCGCCGGACTCGGCGGCGCGGGCTTCGCCCTCGGGACGCTCGGCACGTTCACCGGTGCCGGCGACACCGCGATCAACGGCCGCGGGTTCATCGCGATCGCGACCTACCTGCTCGCGAACTACCACCCGATCGGTGCCCTCATCGGGTCGTTCCTCTTCGCGGGGCTCAATTCGATGCAGGACATGCTTCAGACGGCGGGCTACTCCGTTCCGACGGAACTCATTCGGACGATCCCGCACATGGCGGTCATCGTCGTCCTCGTGCTCGTCGGACGCACCCGACTGCCGGACGCCGCCGGCGACCACTACGAGTCCGGCGAGGACTGACCGTCGCCGGCCACAGCGCCCGTCGAAACCCACCGGTCGATGCCTTCTTACACCCGCTCGAGCTATCACCCGTCGTGACTGCACACGACCTCATCGACGCCGCTCGCGACGTTCAGGAACGGGCTCACGTCCCCTATTCCGAGTACCCGGTCGGCGCCGCCCTCGAGACCGACGACGGCGAGGTCTTCGTCGGCTGTAACCTCGAGAACGCGAACTTCAGCAACAGCCTCCACGCCGAGGAGGTCGCGGTCGCGGAGGCGGTCAAGAACGGCCACCGCGAGTTTTCGCGGCTCGCGGTCAGCTCCGGCCGCCGGGACGCCGTCACGCCCTGCGGGATGTGTCGCCAGACCCTCGCCGAGTTCTGCGACGACGACCTCGTCGTCATCTGCGACGAGGGTGAGGACGAGGATCCCAGCGAGTACACGCTCGGGGAACTGTTGCCGAACACGATCACACAGGAAACGCTCGATTGACATCCTCCCCGCCCTAAAGGGCGAGGATTCCCCGACGGGGATATTCAGGTTGCGCGTTTCCTTGGTTCTCAAGTACGCTTTCGCGTGGAACGTTGAAGGTCGCCACCGAGTTGTGACCATCGGTGTGCTTTTCAGCGCGTGTAGCCCTGTCAATAGGGCCTTCCTCCCCGCATACAACGGGCGTCAATGACGGCTGGCTATTCAACCAACGAGGTAGCACGGTTCGCCTCACCCGAAGTGTTAGGCCGTGCATGGTTCACCCTCCCGCTGTGCGATGTTCTCCGAAGCGTTCAGGTCGGCGTGGCGTCCACGGTTGCACTCTGAACAGGAAAAGTGGTCGCCATCACGGGTTCCCATCGAACCGCACTCCGAACACCGCTGGCTGGTATGGTACGCATCAACCGTTTCGACACGTATACCAGCACGTTCGGCTTTGTACGTAATGAACTGTTGGAGTTGGTGGAAATGCCACGAATGGACACCCGACCACGAACTGTTCTCACGGATACCTTCGAGGTCTTCCAGCCGAATGACGGGATTCTCGAACTGTTCCGCGAACGTGATGAGGCGACGGGAGAGTTTGTGGTTCAAGTCCTTGATTCGACGCTGTTCTTTGTCACCCACACGGTTGCGTGCGCGAAGCGCACCCGCTTCCGAAAGCGACTCGCGTAGGGAACGATATTTGCGTCGAACGTACTTCGCCTCACCACCCGACACCAGCATCGACTCGTCTTCGCCGTAGGCCGTCACAGCGAGGATGTGTCGTTCGCCAATATCGACGCCGATGGGTGTCTCACCCGACGTGTCGGCGTCGTACTCGATGTTGAACGTACAATACCAGTCGTCTCCGCGACGGTAGACCTGTAGACGAGACTTGTCGACGTCTCCTTTGACCAGTCGGTCTACGGGGTCGGCAATGTCGTCGTACACCTCTATCGGGGTGTACCACCACTGGAAGACGCACGGGAAGCCGACGACAACTGTACCGTTCTCGGTTGTGTCGAGTTCCCAGTTCTGGTTGTTGACGGCGAGCGGTTGACTCTCTCGGTAGCGAACCTCCCCGTCCTTGTTGTGGTCGGATTTCGCCTCTCGAATGGCTTGGTTCTGAATAGCTGAATAGAGTTCGTTGTCGATGCTGGCCGTGGTCACGGATTTCCCGAAGTCGCCGTTCTCCCATCCGCCGATACAGAACTGTTTGGTATCACGATAGAGGCAAGAGGCGTGTTGCCACTCTTTCCGCCGTGAGAGGGATGGGTTGTGGAACTTCGCGGTGACAGTCACCGTGACCATTACATTTGCAATTATGTGAAATATCTTAAATATCTGTTGGAATAGCAGGCCATGCTATCGTCGGTGGTTTGTGTCATCGACTGTCGGATTCATCCCCGCCCTAAAGGGCGGGGCTTTCTCCTCGCACTTCCGTAACGGGGCGGCGGTTCCGGACCGTATTCGTATTCCGCGGGGCCCCACGACCGCGCCCACGCTACGATGTCGTCTCCTCGAGGAACTCCCTGAGAATCGTCCGGTGACACCGCTTTTTCTCGGTGTTCTCGAAACAGACCAGTGCCAGCGATTCGCCGGCGGCCAGCCGATCGGCAAGCGTCGCGATCGCGTCCCGCGCCTCGCTCGAGTCCTCGAGATACTCCCGGTACGCGTCCTCGAACCCGACCCGATCCCACGCGGCGTTGTGTGCGCCCTCCTCGCAGAGCCCCTGCATCTTCATCTCCTCTGCGGCGTCGCGCATCTCCTCGAGCAGGTCGGCCGGCGGGCCGAGTTCGGGCCGGTTCTCGTCGACGGCCGAGTGAAACCACGATGTCGGCTGGCGGACGACGCCGACGCGCGTCGCGTCCGCCGGCAACTCGGCGAGACCGTGCTGGATCGCCGCGACGTAGGTGTCCGCGAGCGTCCCGCGTTCCATATCAGGAGCCACGTGTGCCCCGCATTTATATACACCGTCGGATCGAACCGCCGGTACTCAATGGCTCGCGACAGCGAAGACCCGAACGCCGATGTCCAGTACCACCTCGAGGTCGGTCCCGAGGACGTAGCCGACACCGTGCTCCTCCCCGGCAATCCCGAACGCCTCGAGAAGATCGTCGCCTTCTGGGACGACCACGAGATCCGGGCTCACCACCGCGAGTACCGGACGGCGACGGGCACGTACGAGGAAACGCCGATCTCGGTCACGTCGACCGGCATCGGCAGTCCCTCCGCCGCGATCGCCGTCGAGGAACTGGCTCGAGTCGGCGTCGACACCTTCGTTCGGGTCGGCTCCTGCGGGGCGATCCAGCCCGAGATGGCTGTCGGCGATCTGGTGATCACGACGGGTGCGGTCCGCCAAGAGGGAACCAGCGACGAGTACGTCCGGCCGGACTACCCGGCCGCCGCCGATCACGAGGTCGTCTCCGCGCTGGTCGCCGCCGCCGAACGGCTCGGCTACGACTACCACACCGGTATCACGATGAGCGCGGACTCGTTCTACGCCGGGCAGGGCCGGCCCGGCTTCGACGGCTTCGAAGCCGCCGGCGCGGACGACCTGCTCGACGAACTCAAAGAAGCGAACGTCACGAACATCGAGATGGAGGCCAGCGCCGTCCTGACGATCGCGAACCTGTACGGACTCCGTGCGGGTGCGGTCTGTACCGTCTACGCCAACCGCGAAACCGGCGAGTTCAGGACCGAAGGCGAATCTCGCGCCGCCGAGACGGCGTCGCTCGCAACGCAACTCTTGGCGAAAATGGACGCAGTCAAACGCGAGGCCGGCGTCGACCGCTGGCACGCCGGCCTCTCGCTCGAGTAGCGATAGCTGTCTTCCCGCTCGAGGAATCTACAGAATCAATGCGTCCCGCCAATTGACGCGTCCGGTCAGTCCCGCATCCGGACGATCCCGTTCTCGAAGACCTTCCGGTTCGGGACGATGTACTCCTCGGAATCGTCCTCGATCTTGGTGACGAACAGGTCGACCTCCTGGACGATGCCCGTCTGATCGCCGATCCGGATCTCGTCGCCGATCCCGTAGGGCTGGTTGAGCAACAGATAGATCCCCGCTGCACTCGAGACGAGGAAGTCCTTGAACGCGACGGTACCGACGATGACGATGCCGACCGCGTAGACCGTCAGCAGGATCAGCAGGGCCAGCACGTGGACGCCGACCTGCCCGAGCGCGATGATGAAGGTCACGTACAGCACCGAGTACTTCACCAGTTTCGGGATGACCGACACCTCGGGGAGCTTGACGCCGCGCAGGTACTCGCTGACGATCAGCTCCGACTTGTCCGCGACGATGAATCCCAGAATGAGCACGAGAACGGCGATGAACAGCTGCGGGATGAACTCCGTGACACGAAGCCAGAAGGCGTCCGTATCGAGCAACTGCGCGATGTGGATCGCGGTCAGGACCGCGATCCCGTAGATGAACCACGAACTCAGGCGCGCGACGATCTCGACGGTCGAGGTGCCGATCGACTGAGCCGTCCGCTCGAACGGCGTCCCCTCGACGGCCTCGGGCACTCCCGAGGCCGAGAGCAGTTCCTCGTTGAGCCGCCCGACGAGGTAGCCGACGACGAACCCGAGCGCCAGTACCGCCGCCGCTATCACGGCCGGCTCGTTGAACAGCGGCTGCCACGCTACCATATCAGTACGCCTCCGGATCGACCTCCAAAATAAGTTCACCGGCCTTGAACGCCCGGACGAGCCCGTCGCTCTCGGAGAGCACGATCGAAATGGCGTTCGTATCCCGGGTGATCGCACCGCCGGCCATGTGTCGCGCGCCGAGTCCCTTCGGCATGTCGACCCCCTCCGCCGACGGCTCGAGGTAGCGATAGGCCGAGACGATCTTCCCCGCATCGGAGATGATAAAGGCGCCGTCGAGCCGCGAGAACTCCTTCAGCATGACGTTGACGATCGGATCGCCGACGTGGACGTGGGACTTCTCGAAGGGGTTGTACGAGAGCGGGCGGGACTTGTTCATCACCTTCCCCGCGTCACCGACGACGAACAGCGCGCCGACCGGCTTCCCCTTCTGGCCCTTCTGTCCCAGTTCGATCGCCAGCTCGAGGACCGCCTTGACCACTTCCGGGTCCGCGCGGGATTTGACGAACAGGTCGTAGATCCCCGTCTGGGTCTCCGCATCCGCCCGGACCCGAGAGACCGTATCGATACTGTCGCTGAAAACGCTCGTCGCACAGGCGAGGTCGTCGCCGTCCTCGATCACGCCCTGCTCGAGTGCGCCCTCGAGACCGAACCGAATCCGGTCGGTGATCTCCTCGAACTCGAGGGGGAGTTCGACGAACGTCTCCGCGCCGACGGCGTTTTCGGTGCCGACGACGACCACGTCGAGGTCCTCGACATCTGCGAACCGTTCGTAGTACGAGCCGCTGGGCGAAAAGAGCACAACTGCATCGACACTCGCAAAGAGCTCCCCGAACACGTCGTCTAACCCGGCCATTGATGATACAACCCGGGCCTGCGTGAATAAGCGTTATGGAGTGTCTGACGCGTGTCTGCCGATATTCTCCGATTCGGACGGGCGTAATTAGCGATCGGCACCTATCGGCTGGATCGATCACAGCGCGTGGCCCGAGTCGCCCGTGAACTCGTTCCCGGCTCTGTACCTTGTCTGTCTATTTTTGCGGTCGCTCGAGGATGCGGTCATATCGGGACCGGATTCGCATCGGGTGAAGAATGGGGTTCTTGGTGCCGCTCGTGCTGTGATTACCAGAATTCGAACCGATCGTCGAGTTTTACGGTTCTCGAGAGTTTCGCTGTGAAAACGCGCGGGACCGGATTCGAACCTCGAGGACATCGCTTCGCTTGTCCTCTGGGCCGCGAATCCGCTCCTGCTCCTTCACTCGAAAACTCGTTCAGTGCGCGGGACCGGATTCGAACCGAAGCAAGAAATGCTCGCTCCCGATGGTCGCTGCGTGTTCCTTGCAGGGTTCGAACCGGTCGGCCATCGCTGTCGCTCGCGAGTTTGCTCGCGACAGCAATGCGCGGGACCGGATTCGAACCGGCGGACCCCTACGGGACAGCGTCCTAAGCGCTGCGCCGTTGGCCTAGCTTGGCTACCCGCGCTCGTATCCCGATTTTCGCGAATCGAGTAAGTACCTGTCGGTCCGAGTTAGCTGTGTTTGACCGGCTCCTCCGGTGACCAATCCGGCGGGACGATAAACGTCACGTGTTCCGGGTCCCGAAGCTGGTGTAGCTCCGCGGCCTGTTCGGCCAGCGACCGCTCCCGGTAGGGCATCTCGAGCCCGCAGCCGGTACAGACGAGTTTGCAGGTTGGCTCTTTCATAGAGGTCGGACCGCCGCCGCGACGGGTGCTGGTCTCACCTTCGGCTGACGGCTGGTTTAGTAGTCGTCTCCTAGTGAAATCGACCGAGAACGGCCGTATTTCCGAGGTATTCGTATCTGAACGTTGCCGTCCGTAGTGGACCATTGGTGGACGCCGCGGCCTCGCGCCGGGTGACCGGTGTCGCCGAGGCCGCGGTCCGTACGTTTATGCCGGCCGCTCCGGTAGCCGTTCGTATGCACAGCGCCCGGGATCGCGTCGAGTACGAACCGTGGCTCGAGGAACTCGAGGCCGTCGCCGACCGACTGGAGCTCTCATCGCAAGCGCGGTCGTGTGCGGTCGATCTCTTCCTCGCCGACGTTCCTGCGGCCGATCGCTCGAAACGAGCGGTGTTGGCCGCCAGCCTCTATGCCGGCTCGCTCGTCGCCGGTGACGGCCGCACGCAGGGGGCGGTCGCCGAGGCCGCAGACGTCTCTCGGCTCTCGATCCAATCGCGCTGGAAGGACCTCCTCGAGTCGGCCGGACTCGAGCCGCCGCGGTGGTAAGACGCTCGTACAGGGACTGTTACCCGCACAGTGGCGGACTGGGTTCGCATAAGTATACGATACGAGAACGAACGTACCGGGGTGTTTCTATCGGAAATTGCCATCAGAAGCGTCGTTCGAGCAGTATCGCGCTCTTCGCCGCGCCAACTGACCAGCCCACGTCGATCGGTAGGCTTGACTCGTATCGGTCGGCGGCCGCGTCAGTCGTCGGTGACGATATTTCCGTGTTCGTCGATCTCGCCGTTGACGATCCGGGTGCTCGAGATGATGTCGCCGTCGTCGGCGAGCACGTGCGGGACGACGACGACCTCGAGCGGGTCGTGGCCGCGCTCGCGTCGGATCTCGTTGATCCGCTCGCCGCCCTCGCGGGTCTCGGGGGAGACGACGAGGTAGTCGTACTGGGGTTCGGTCGCGATTCCCGTCGGCGACTCGAGCATGCGGACCTCGAATTCGCGGTCGTAATCGGCCGCGATCGACTCGAGTTCGGTCTCGAGGTCGGCGCTCCGTTCGTCGTAGGAGCGGACGCGTCGGTCGACGTCTCGTGTCTTCGGCGCGAGTTCGTCGCTGGTCAACCCGACGGTCACGTCCCCGAGTTCGAACGCCCGTTCGAACAGCCGCCGGTGGCCGTCATGAACGGGGTCGAAGGTCCCACCAAGCGCGACGTCCATACCCCACTTCACTGCCGCGGTGCGTATAAAACGGTCGAAACGCCGTATTTTCTCGCGGGGGCGTCTTGGAGCCCGTTCCGACCGCGGAGGTTCGACGACTGTCGAAACTCCCCTTCGCATTGTTTTTAGTAGTCCCCTGCAGTGTCACCCGGTATGGGACTAGACGAGGACGCACTGGAGTACCACCGGACCGATCCACCCGGAAAGATCGAGATTTCGACCACGAAACCGACGAACACGCAGCGGGACCTCTCGCTCGCGTACTCGCCCGGCGTCGCCGCGCCGTGTCTCGAGATCGACGAGGACGAGACCGATGCCTACAGCTACACGGCGAAGGGCAACCTCGTCGGCGTCGTCTCGAACGGTTCGGCCGTGCTCGGACTCGGCGACATCGGCGCACAGGCCTCCAAGCCCGTCATGGAAGGCAAAGGCGTGCTGTTCAAGCGCTTCGCCGACATCGACGTCTTCGACGTTGAACTCGACGAGGCCGACCCCGACAAGATCGTCGAGGCCATCAAGATGATGGAGCCGACCTTCGGCGGCGTCAACTTGGAGGACATCAAGGCGCCGGGCTGTTTCACCATCGAGGAGCGCCTGCGCGAGGAGATCGACATTCCCGTCTTCCACGACGACCAGCACGGCACCGCGATCATCTCGGGTGCGGCGCTGCTCAACGCCGCCGACATCGCCGGGAAGAGCCTCGAGGAACTCGAGGTCGTCTTCTCCGGTGCCGGCGCGAGCGCGATCGCGTCGGCTCGCTTCTACGAGTCGCTGGGCGTACAGAAGGAAAACATCACGATGTGTGACTCCTCGGGGATCATCACCGAGGAGCGCGCGGCGGAGGGCGATATCAACGAGTACAAACAGCAGTTCGCCCGCGATCTGCCCGAGGGCGGGCTGGCGGACGCGATGGAAGGCGCGGACGTCTTCGTCGGCCTCTCGATCGGCGGCATCGTCTCCCAGGAGATGATCCAGTCCATGGCCGAGGATCCGATCGTCTTCGCGATGGCCAACCCCGACCCCGAGATCGGCTACGAGGAGGCCAAGGCGGCCCGCGACGACACCGTCATCATGGCCACCGGCCGCTCGGACTACCCGAATCAGGTCAACAACGTCCTCGGGTTCCCCTTCATCTTCCGCGGGGCGCTCGACGTGCGCGCGACCGAGATCAACGAGGAGATGAAGGTCGCCTGCGCCGAGGCGCTGGCCGAACTCGCCCGACAGGACGTGCCCGACGCGGTCGTCAAGGCCTACGGCGACGAGCCGATTCAGTACGGCCCCGACTACATCATCCCGAAGCCCGTCGATCCCCGCGTGCTCTTCCGCGTCGCGCCCTCGATCGCCGAAGCCGCGATGGAGTCCGGTGCCGCTCGCACCGAAATCGACCTCGAGGAGTACGAGGAACGACTCGAGGCCCGCCTCGGGAAGTCCCGCGAGATGATGCGCGTCGTCCTCAACAAGGCCAAGAGCGACCCCAAGACGGTCGCGCTCGCGGAGGGCGAAAACGAGAAGATGATCCGGGCGGCCTACCAGATCCAGGAGCAGGGGATCGCCCTGCCGGTCCTGATCGGCGACGAAGACGAGATCAAGGGGACGGCCGCGAACCTCGGGCTGGACTTCGAGCCACAGGTCGCCGATCCGTCCGTCGGCGACTACGAGGAGTACGCCGACCGGCTCCACGAACTCCGCGCCCGCAAGGGCATCACGCGCAGCGAGGCCGGCGAACTCATCGAACGCGATACGAACTACTTCGGGAGCGTGATGGTCGAACAGGGCGACGCCGACGCCTTGCTGACCGGCCTCTCCCATCACTACCCCTCGGCGCTGCGACCGCCGCTGCAGGTCGTCGGCACCGACGACGACGTCGACTACGCCGCCGGCGTCTACATGCTCACGTTCAAGAACCGCGTGATTTTCATCGCCGACGCGACGGTCAATCAGGACCCCGACGAGGAGGTCCTCGCCGAGGTCACCAAGCAGACCGGCAAGCTGGCGCGACGGTTCAACATCGAGCCGCGAGCGGCCCTGCTCTCGTACTCCAACTTCGGCAGCGTCGACAACGAGGGAACCCGAAAGCCGCGCAAGGCGGCCGCGATGTTACAGGACGACCCCGAAGTCGACTTCACGGTCGACGGCGAGATGCAGGCCGACACCGCCGTCGTCGAGGACATCCTCGAGGGCACCTACGGCTTCTCCGAACTCGACGAGCCCGCGAACGTGCTGGTCTTCCCCAACCTCGAGTCGGGCAACATCGGCTACAAGCTGCTCCAGCGACTCGGCGGGGCCGACGCCATCGGCCCGATGCTGGTCGGGATGGACAAGCCGGTCCACGTCCTCCAGCGGGGCGACGAGGTCAAGGACATCGTGAATCTGGCGGGCGTGGCGGTCGTCGACGCCCAACAGGAGTAACGCGTGAGCGAGGACGCCGCCGACCAACGGGACGCCGACTCGAGTCCCGGCCGCCGAGACGCCAACGCCGATCGATCCTCGGCAACGGCCGTCGCGGAGCGACACAGCCGTGACGCCGGCGACACGCGGCTCTCGAGGCGGCGACTCCTCTGTACCGCGGGGACCGCCGGGACGATCGGGCTCGCCGGTTGTACCGGACGACGGTACCGTTCGCCACCGGACTGTTCGTCGGTCGTTTCGGCCGCCGGAGCGGACGGCTACGTCCCGCTTCCGGCAGACGACGACATCTCGATGTTTCGACGCGGCCTGCGCCGGTACGGCTACTACCCCGAGGAGACCGTCCCGTCTGCCGTTCGCGTCGACTGGTCGTTCCCGACCAACGGGATCGGTCACACCGCGGCCAAGTCGACCCCCCGACCGACACCGGACGGCGAGACCATCCTCGTCGCGAGCGACACTGGCCGAATCGACGCCGTCACGCCGACCGGAGACCGCCGGTGGCGAATCGATACCGGCGCGTCCAGAAGCCTCGGCTTTCACGGGACACCGGCGATCGTCGACGGCACCGCCTACATCGGCGGCTACGACGGCGACTGCTACGCCATCGATATCGCCTCCGGTGACGTGATCTGGCGAACGTCGGCCCGCGAGTTCGGCAACGCGATCGCGATCGGCTCGAGTCCCGCCTACATCGACGGCAACCTGTACCTGCTCACCGAGCACAGCGATCCCGCCAGCGGCACGCTCTGGGAGATCGACGCCGCGACCGGGACCCCCACGTGGAGCGACGACCGCATCTGGGGGATGCCCCATCCCTCACCAGCGATCGACTGCCGGGCCGGCCGGCTCGTCACCGGCTCGAACGACGGCGTCGTCTACTGCTGGGAGTTCCCCTCCCTCGAGTTCGCGTGGTCGTTTCAGGCCGGCGGCGAGGGCGGCCCCGACGGCGATCCAATGGCGGGCGGCCGGTTCAACCTCGGCGCGCAGATCAAGGGGACAATCCCGGTCTACGACGGCGCGGCCTTCGTCGGCTCGTGGGACGGCCGTTTCTACCGCCTCGATCTCGAGGACGGCAGCGAGGAGTGGTCGTTCCAGACCGGCGACATCGTCATGTCGAATCCGGCGATCGATCCCGAGGACGGAGTCGTCTACGTCGGAAGCGACGACCGGCGCGTGTACGCCCTCGATACCGACACCGGCGACGAACTGTGGGCGACGAACGTCGGCGGTCGCGTCATCGGGTCGATAACCGCGACCGCGGACACGATTCTCGTCGGCACCTACGACACCCACCTGTACGCCCTCGATAGAGAGACCGGCGAGCGGCGCTGGCGGGTCGAGAACCGCGGCCACGTGACCAGCGGTGCGATCCCGCGAGACGGCCGCATCTACTACGCCGAACGGGGCGTCTTCTCGAACTATTACGACGACGAGGAGGAAACGGAACTCGAGGAGCGCGGCCACGCCTACTGTCTGGTGCCGGACGAATGAGTGCGGTCCACCGTTAATCACCGCGAGCGAAGCCGAAGGCTGAGCGAGCGGGCCGACGACCGATGTGGAGGGCCGCGAAGCGGCCCGGAACAGAGGGAGGAGTGCTTTTCATCGACGTTTTGCCGAGGGCGCGGCGAAGCCGCGCCCGCAGAGCAAAAGGTCGTAGCAGTGCATTCAAGTATACGCCCGGATTTTTACCGGGTATGCAAGATCAGGGACGCTCTACGCGCAAGCGAACCGGTGGTCGACTGAAGAACGTTCGGAAGCGCCGCAAGGACGAACTCGGTCGACTCCCGACCGAGACGGAAGTCGGCGACCAGCGATTCCGAACCGTCGACGCTCGCGGGAACGTCACGAAGACGCGAGCGCTCTCGACGGACGTCGCGAGCGTCAACAAGGGCGGCGAGACGGTCTCCGCGGAGATCGAAGACGTCGTCGAGAACGACGCCAACCCGAACTACATCCGCCGGAACATCATCACGAAGGGCGCCGTCATCGAGACGAGCGAGGGGCAGGCTCGCGTTACCTCCCGTCCCGGACAGACCGGTCAGGTCAACGCCGTTCTCCTCGAGTAACGTCGATCCCATTTTCGATTCGCCGTAACTCGTAAGCGTGTCGTCCGGTAGCGGCTCGTCTTTCAGCCGTCAGCTCTCTCTGGGGTCGATCAGACGTCCCCGATGTCGGGGTTCCAGACCGGTGTGATCGGTGCTTCGACCCGCTCGATCTCCCGGTCGCTGAGTTCGATCTCGAGCGCGCCGACGGCGTCCTCGAGGTGGTCGATCGTCCGCGGGCCGACGATGGGTGCGTCGACGGTATCCTTGCGGAGCAACCACGCGATCGCGACCTGTGCCGGCGTCGCGTCGTGGGCATCGGCGATGTCGCGGACGTGCTCGAGGACCGCCCAGTTCTCGTCGGTGAAGCGTTTCCGCATGAACTCGTCCGTCGCGGCCCGACCCGAATCGGGGTCTTCGTCTCGTTCGTATTTGCCCGTCAGAAAGCCGCCGGCCAGCGGCGACCACGGGAGGACGCCGATATCCTGCTCGGCACACAGCGGCAAGACGTTCGCCTCCTCGTGGCGATCGACGAGGTTGTACTCACACTGCATCGAGACGAAGCGCTCGTGATTGTCGACGTCGGCCGCAGAGAGCGCCTTCATGAACTTCCACGCCGGCATCGTGCTCGCGCCGACGTAGCGCACGTCGCCCGCGTCGACGAGGGAATCGAGCGCCGAGAGCGTCTCCTCGATCGGCGTCTCGTCGTCCCAGCGGTGGATCTGGTAGAGGTCGATGTAGTCGGTTCCCAGCCGCTCGAGGCTCGCGTCGGCCTGCTCGAGGACGTGTTTGCGGGAGAGACCCTCCCCGTTCGGTCCCTCGTGCATCCGGCCGTACACCTTCGTCGCGACGACGAGTTCCGATCGATCGCGGTCGGAATCGGCGAGGGCCGCGCCCACGATCTCCTCGCTCTCGCCCTGTGAGTAGACGTTCGCCGTGTCGAAGACGTTGATTCCGAGCTCGAGGGCGCGGTCGATCACCGCGCGGGCCTGCTCGCGATCGTGGACCATCCACGGCTGGTCGGTTCCGAAGTTCATGCAGCCGAGACAGAGCCGGGAGACTTCCAGCCCCGTTGCGCCGAGACGCGTATACTCCATACTGTCGTCTCTCGGCTCGGCGGTGGGTAAAGCCACCACGGATACCTTCGGGGACTGATACGACGGAAAACGAGTCCGCGGGTCCGCGTGATTTCCGAGCGCGACTCAGGGCCGCGGTGCGGCCTTCTGTAACGCCGTCTCGGCGATGTTGCCGCCGTAGTCGGCACTTCTGGACAGCGAGTCGACGATCAGCCCCAGCGACTGGGCCTGTGCGGGCTCGAGATCGCGAAGCATGTCGTCGATCTGACGCGTGTGTTCGTCGATGTCGACGACGGCCGCGAGGGCGTCGTGGCCGAGCCGATTCGCTTCGTCGGCTTCCTCGGCGAATAGCGCGTCCATCGACTGCTCGAAGACGGTCGCGGCTTCGGCGTGAAGGCCGTGGATCGCGTCGGCTACGTCGGCGGGGAGGTCGTCGAGCTTGAGCGCGATGTCGCTGATCTTGACGGCGTGGTCGGCGATCCGCTCGAGTTGGCGAGCACTCGAGTGGAAGTCGAAGCAGTCCTCGCGAGAGACGCCGAGTTCCTCGACCGCGCGAGGCGAGCGCAGCGTCGCGCGGAAGATCCGCGAGACGACCAGCCAGAGCCGGTCGACGTCGTCGTCGCGATCGATCACGTCGTACGCGATGTCGTCGTCGTTCTCGATCAGTGCGGTCACCGCGTCTTCGAGCATCGATTGAGCGATCAGGCGCATGCGCGTGACGGCGTTGACGATCGAGAGTTCCGAGGAGTCGAGCAGGTCCTGAATGACCACGCTGTCGCCCGTCTCCTCTAAGACTTCGACGCCGACCAGTCGCTGGGTCGCATCGCGGATCGCGCTGCGTTGCTCGGTCGTGATCCGGCCCGCCTCGAGCGAGATTACGTCGAACCCGCTGACGTACATCGTCATCACGGCTCGCATCAGTTCTTCGCCCTCGAGTCCCGAGACGTCGATGGTCCCTTCCTCGCGGCGCGTCTCCCGTTCGGGCGTCAGGAGGAGTTCGTCCCCTTCGGGGTAGAATTCGACTGTGGTTCCGCTGCTGACATCGTTGTCCGTCGCCCAGGTCTTCGGCAACGAGACGGTGAAGGTCGACCCTCCCGTCACCTGAACCTTTCGCGTCTCCATACGAACGGGTTCCGACTGCAACAATATAAATCCACTAGTCTATAGAGCCATATGGATTATCGATTTATCCTCGGAGAGTGGCCTTATATCGGCATTTTCGGTACCCATTGGTCAGTACACCTCAATCGATAACGGTTGACATATATAGAGATATATAGAGGGGCCGTACAGACGGAGATCGACTATCGAACCAGTCAAGTCCGAACCGTTGCACTCGAGAACGGCGAACCGACGACCGATCCTCGGACTCGATCCGAGATGGCACTGGGCCGGATTACCGAACGTCAGCGAGGTCGACGACGACGCTGGTGTTCGCCGACAGCCACGTCGTCATCCGCTCCGCCTCGGGACACTCACGCGGCGTGATCGTACACCGATCGGGTCGGTTCTCGTATCGGACGACGATCGACTCGAGGTCGATCGTTTCGTCGGAGTACTGCGTGGCCGCGGCCAGTCGCTTTCGGGATGACTGATCGTCGTAATCGTTGGTGGATCCGGTCATGGTCGGGGGCAGTCGCGTATGGAAAGGGACCGGTGATACGTACAAAGCCACTGCTAATTGTTATATTGAGAGATCCATACGGGTCATAGGGGCTCCGTATCAGTGCCGCTGACTGCCGGGAGTCCGGTGTTTACCGAGGTATCGAGCGGGACGAGCAGGGGCGATCGAGTGCACGTATCCGTCGACTACGTGCTGAGAAACGATACGCGAGAAAGCACTACGCACCGGATACTGCCGTCGAGACCGACCTCGCGGCTCGAGTCGCTACTTTCGAGCGCTGGTCCGCACGTCGTCGAGTGCGGACCGCATGAACGTCTCGTGGACGTTCGTCGTCGAACCGTCTCCCGCGGGCTGGCACCGCTCGTAGCTCCCATCCGATCGCATCACCCACCGGTTCTGATCGTCCGAGAGCAGCGTCTCGAGAACCTCGTTGAGCCGCCGTTGAAGTCGCGGATCGTCGATCGGCGTGATCGCTTCGACCCGATTGTCGAGGTTGCGGGTCATCCAGTCGGCCGAGCCGATGTAGTATCGGTCGTCGCCCCCCGCTCGGAAGTAAAAGATCCGCGAGTGCTCGAGGAAGCGACCGACGACGCTGTAGACGTCGATCGTGTCGCTGACGCCCTCGATCCCGGGCCGGAGCCGGCAGATGTCCCGGACGATGAGATCGATGTCGACGCCGGCCATCGACGCCTCGTAGAGTTCCCGGACCATTTCCGGGTCCTCCAAGCGGTTCATCTTGGCGACGATGCGCGCGTCTTCGCCGTTGCGTGCGCGCTCGGCTTCGGCGCGGACGAGGTCGACGAAGCGATCGCGCATGTTCCCCGGGGCGATGAGCAGTTCCCGGTAGTCCCGGTGCATCGAGTGACCGGTGAAGTAGTTAAAGAGCTTGACGAGGTCCTGTCCGATATCGCGGTCGGCCGTCAGCAGTCCTAAATCCTCGTAGCTCTTCGCGGTCTCGGAGTGGTAGTTGCCGGTTCCGATATGCGAGTAGAGCCGCACCCCGTCGGCTTCCTCGCGGACGACCAGCGAGGTCTTCGTGTGGGTCTTGTAGCCGATCGTCCCGTAGGCGACGTGGATCCCTTCCTCCTCGAGTTTCTTCGCCCACTCGAGGTTGTTCTCCTCGTCGAAGCGGGCCTTGAGTTCGACCATGACGGCGACCTGCTTGCCGTTGCGAGCGGCCTCGATCAGGCTCTCGATGATCTGTGAATCGCTCGCGGTCCGATAGATCGCCGCCTTGATCGCGAGCACGTCGGGATCGTTGGCCGCCGCCTCGAGGAACCGCTGGACGGTCGCCTCGAAGGAGTGATACGGGTGGTGGACGAGCACGTCGTCGTCGCCGATCGCGTCGAACACGTTCGTCGCGTCTTCACAGCGCCCCAGCCGCGGGTGGGGCTGTGGCGACCACTCGGGGAGTTTCAACGCGGGCCGATCGAGATCGGTCAGGTCGGCGAAGTCCCGATAGTCGAGCGGGCCCTCGAGGTCGAACACCTCCCGGTCGTCGAGGTCCAACTCGCGCGTGAGGATCTCGCGGATCCGCTCGGGCGCGTCGGGCTCGATCTCGAGCCGGACGGCGGTTGCAAAGCGCCGTTCCTCGATGACTTCCTCGATCATCTCGATCAGGTCCTCGGCGACCTCCTCGTCGCGTCTGACCTCGGCGTTGCGCGTCACCCGGAAGAGGGCGGTGTCGACGACTTCGACGTCCGGGAAGAGCAGATCGAGGTTCGCTCGGACGATGTCCTCCAAGAGGACGTACCGGGTGTCGTCGCCGAACTGGACGAACCGGAGCTGGTTGCGCGGGATCTTCACGCGGGAGAAGGTCAGTTCCGCACCGGGTCGTTCCCGCGTCAGCACCGCGAGCGAGAGGCTCTGGTTCGAGATGAACGGGAACGGGTGGGCCGGATCGAACGTCAGCGGGGTCAGGGTCGGCAGGACGGAACTCTCGAAGTACTCGCGCAGTTGCTGGCGCTCGACGACCGTGAGGTCGTCGTAGTCGACGATGTGGATCCCCGCGTCGGCCAGC
The DNA here is from genome assembly GCF_052439245.1 of Natrinema sp. LN54. Lineage (NCBI taxonomy): Archaea > Methanobacteriati > Methanobacteriota > Halobacteria > Halobacteriales > Natrialbaceae > Natrinema > Natrinema sp. LN54. The sequence continues at coordinate 85,827 of NZ_JBQVRP010000007.1, read as the reverse complement.
GCCGGCTGGATCTCCTCGCGGTAACACGCGGCCTGCCGTTCGAACAGCAGCCGGGCCTCCTCGAGGGCCGCTTCCCACTGCTCGCGGGGCGTACGGCCGTCCGGCGTCTCCTCGGTGACGCCGGCCGCGATCTGTTGTTTCAGTCCGCCGACGCGCTTGCGGAAGAACTCGTCTAAGTTCGTCGTGACGATCGCGAGGAACTTCACGCGCTCTAACAGCGGGTTGTCCGCGTCCAGCACCTCGTGGAGGACGCGGCGCTGAAAGGCGAGTTCGCTGAGCTCGCGGTTCAGGTAGTACGACGGGTCCGAGAGGTCGACATCCGCCCGGGATGTCTCCGCGTCGTCTGACCTGACGACCGGTAACTCGTTCCGATCCGGGTCCGCTTCCCAGTGGACTCCGTCGGTCGCATCGGTACACTCGGTCTCGACGGTGTCGGTGGACTCGTCGGATTCGTCGATTTCCTCGGATTCCCCGAGTTCATCCGTCCCCGGAATGGCATCGGTCGTTGCCTCGCCATCCGGCATCGAATCGGGGTCCAGTTCGACCCCGTCGGCTTCGGCGGCCGATTCGCTGTCCTCTCCCCACCCGTCTCGAGCGGGCGAGCGGGCATCGGTCTCCGTGTCGTCTTCCGCGTCTCCGCCGTCGAATAACGACCGGAACGCGAACTCCGTGCGTCCGCTCGCCGCCTCGTCGGTTGCCTGTTCCTCCGTAGTCGATACTGCCTCGTCGTTCGCTTCCGAATCTCGTTCGTTCATCCCGAAATCCCCCCGTCGCGGTCAGCCATCTGCCGCGACGAATTTCTCGGACGGCCGCTCCACGTGCCCCGTCCCGGAGACGCTGCGCAACTCGTCGCGGCGGACGTCGTAGGCCGTGAGGTCGCCGCCGTAGACACAGCCCGTATCGAGTCCGACCGCCCACTCCCGCTCGATCGGCTCTTCGAGGACCGTGTGGCCGAAAAAGACCCGCGGCGGCCCCTCGTAGGTCTCGAACCAGAACGGGCCGTCGTAGCCGTCGCCGTCCGGCGACCGCATCGTCAGCACGTCGTCGCCCGAGTGTCCCGACAGCGGTCGGCTCGGATCGACCCCGCCGTGAACGACGAGCCCGCCGTCCCACGAAATCGCCGTCGGAAGCGACTCGATGTACTGGTAATCGACCGCGTCGAGCGCCGGCAGCGAGGCGTCGCCCTCGAGCAGCTTTCGCTCGTTGTTGCCGCGGACAGAGACCAGCCGCGGTGACCGCCTGACGCGGTCGAGAACGGCTTTGCTCTCCGGCCCCTTTCGGACCAGATCACCGACGAACACGGCGAGGTCGTTCGCGCCGAGGTCGAGCGTTCCCAGCAGCGCCTCGAGTTCGTCCAGACAGCCGTGGACGTCGCCGACGACGTAGACGTCGTCTCGGTTCTCGAGGTCGATGTGCCGGTGGTCGAACGATACCGTGTCGTCGAACGCGGAGTTGGCGGTCGTCACGTGTTATGCGTTCGAACCCTCAGGCGAAACCGGATAAGTCGTTTATATGTTCCGTATTGTACGCTATATAGCACCGCATAGCGGTCACGAGACGGCGAATTCGTGGCGTACGCCGCGTCGAACCGCAGTGTCGAGACCGGGGGATTTCTGTACGATCCCCGCCACAGCACGGATATGTACGTCATCGTCAACGCCGCCGTGAGCGCAGACGGCAAGCTCTCCTCGCGCCGGCGCGAGCAGATCGCGATCAGCGGCGCGGACGACTTCGCGCGCGTCGACCGGCTGCGCGCCGAGAGCGACGCCGTCGCGGTCGGCGTCGGCACCGTCCTCGCGGACGATCCGCACCTGACCGTCAAAGACGACGAGCTGCGGGCCAAGCGCCGCGAGGACGGCCGGCCGGCGAACCCCGCGCGGGTCGTCGTCGACTCGAGCGGGCGCACGCCGACCGACGCGGCGGTCCTCGACGACGCGGCGGCGACCTACGTCTGTCTGAGCGAGGCCGCACCCGTCGATCGCCGGATGGACCTCGCCGACGGCGCCGAGTTGATTACGGCCGGCGACGACCGGGTCGACCTCCTGCGCGCGTTCGCGGCGCTGCAGGAGGCCGGCCTCGAGCAGATCATGGTCGAAGGCGGCGGCGAACTCATCTTCTCGCTGTTCGAGGCCGGACTGGTCGACGAACTCCGGGTGTTCGTCGGCCCGACGATCATCGGCGGCCGCGACGCGCCGACGCTGGCCGACGGCGAGGGGTTCGTCGCCGAGTTCCCGGCGCTCGACCTCGAGGCGGTCGACCGGCTCGATGACGGGGTCGTGCTCACGTGGCGCGTCGACGACCGGTAGTAGCCACTGAAAGTCAATGCGTTCCTGATCGCCAGACGACGTTGCGATCAGTGTGTGCATCGTTTCAGTGGCTACTATAAGTTACTCGAACTCCGGCTCCCGATCCTCGACGAACGCCGCCATCCCCTCACGCTGGTCGTGCGTGCCGAAGAGGCTCGCGAAGGCGCGTTTCTCGTACGCGAGGCCGCTTTCCTGCGAGCCCTCGTAGCCCCGATTGAGCGCCTGCTTGGCGGTCCGCATCGCGAAGGCCGGTTTCGAAGCGATCCGCTCGGCCAACTCGCCGGCGACCGTCTCGAGTTCGTCGTCCGCCACGACCTCGCCGAACAGGCCCGCCTCGGCGGCCGAGTCGGCGTCGAGTCGCTCGCCGAGGAAGATCATCCGGCGCGCGGTCGCGTCGCCGACCAGCCGCGGCAGCCGCTGGGTGGCTCCCCAGCCGGGGATGATTCCGAGATCGATCTCGGTGTTGCCGATCAGCGCCGACTCGCCGGCGACCCGCAGGTCACAGGCCAGCGCCATCTCGCAGCCGCCGCCGAACGCGTAGCCGTTGACCGCCGCGATCGTCGGCGCGGGAAACGCCTTGAGCGCGTCGGCCACGTCGTGGCCGAGTTCGCCCCACTCCTGTGCCGCCTCCGCGGAGAGGTCCTGCATGTAGGTGATGTCCGCGCCGGCGATGAACGCGTCGCCGGCCCCCGTCAGGACGAGCGCCCGCGCGTCTTCGGCGGCCGCTTCCTCGAGGGCTTCACCCATCGCCTCGAGCGTCGCGACGTTCAAGGCGTTGAGCGCGTCGGGTCGGTCCACGGTCAGCGTCGCCACGTCGTCGTCCCACTCGAGTCGAACTGTGTCCCACGACATAGTCCGGCGTTTGCTAGCCTCCGTCAAATCAGTTCGCACGGCGGCGACCGCGACCAGTGTCGTCGCGCCGCCCGACGGCCACCCGTCACATCTTTCCTCGGTCGCGCCCTACGACTGACCATGGAACGAGCCACGTTCGGCGGCGGGTGTTTCTGGTGTACCGAAGCGGCGATGAAGGAACTCGAGGGCGTCGACTCGGTCACATCCGGCTATGCCGGCGGACACGCCGACGACCCCTCCTACCGCGAGGTCTGTTCCGGGAACACCGGGCACGCGGAGGTCGTACAGGTCGAATACGATCCCGACGCAATCAGCTATGACGAACTGCTCGAGGTGTTCTTCGCGACCCACGACCCGACGCAACTCAATCGACAGGGACCGGACGTCGGAACCCAGTATCGCTCCATCGTCCTGTATCACGACGACGACCAACGGACCCAGGCCGAGGCCTACATCGACGCGCTCGACTCCGAGTACGATGACGACGTGGTGACCGAGTTAGAGCCGCTCGAGACGTTCTACCGCGCCGAGGAGAAGCATCAGGACTACTTCGAGAAGAATCCCAACGACGCCTACTGTACGATGCACGCGGCCCCGAAAGTCGAGAAGGTCCGCGAGAAGTTCGCCGAGAACGTCGCCGCGGAACACTAGGGAGACCGTCAGCGGAGACGGATACCCAGTGGCGTGATCCCGAAAACGCGGAACGGAGTTTCCCACTCTTCTTCGAGAGACGGCGGCGGTTCTCTCAGTGCTTGCGGGTCCACCCCTGCACTATATCGGATTTGCCGAGACATCCTAACGTGGGAATGCCGCTCACAAAGTATTCGCTGGGGAGCGTCCGGAAAGGCCTCCGCAACCCCGACCTCGTCTGGACGGAGCTTTGCAAGTACCTCTGGTCGGCCCATCGGACCGCCTACGAGCTCCGCCACGGGGACGGCGTCGACGTAATGGCGGAAGACTGGGACGACCTGCTGATACTCGACGCCTGTCGATACGACGCCTTCGCGGCCCGCAATCGGATCGACGGCACCCTCGAGTCCCGGCTGTCCGCCGGCTCGAGCAGCCCGGGGTGGATCGACGCGAACTTCTCGGGAGAGACCCATCACGATACCGTCTACGTCAGCGGGAACGCGTTCACGGCCGACATCGGCGACGACGTGTTTCACGCGATTTACACGGTGCCGCCCGAACCGGTCACGGAGGCCGAAGCCGTCGACGCGGACGCGATCACGAACCCCGAGATACTGGAGGACAGTTACGTCATCCGTCCGGAAACCGTCGTCGAGAAGGCGATCGAAGCCCACGAGCGGCATCCGCGAAAGCGGCTGATCGTCCACTTCCTCCAGCCACACGTTCCGCTCATCGGCGAGACCGGGCTGGAGATCTACCAGCAGATCGCGTCCGAGGGTGATCTCTCGTCGCTTTCACGCGGCGGTCGCGGGAATCGGTTCGGCGCGTTGAACGTGCAACTGTACCGCGTCGTCGAGGACGACGCGTTCGATATCGACATCGTTGACCTCCGTCGAGCGTACGCCGAAACCCTCGAACTCGTCCTTCCGTACGCCGAGCAGTTGACCCGAGAGCTCCCCGGAAAATCCGTTATCTCCGCCGACCACGGCGAGCTGCTGGGTGAACGGCTCCTGCCGTTCACGGACAGAAAATACGGCCACTTCGAGTACCTGGCGGCCGACGAGTTGCGACGGGTCCCGTGGCACATCGTCGACAGCGACGATCGGAGGCGGACCGTCGAAGAGGCGCCGATCGAGTCCGCTCGGATGGACGAAGAAGAAGTGACCGAAAAGCTCCGAGTACTGGGGTACCGGTGACGAGCGATCGGTTCACACTCGAGTCGGAACGCCGCTCGTCCCGGCGCGACGGTTTCGCTTGAAAGCTCACCACTGAATACCGAGCCGGGCGTCAGTCGAGTCGAACCATGTCCGTCGGCAAACTCGGCCCCCAAGACGTCGTCACGACCAGTCCCGACAGCCAGCTCGAGGAGATCACCCAGCGGCTCGAGGCGGAAAACGTCGGCTCGGTCATCGTCACCGAGAACGACGAACCGATCGGGATGATCACCGACCGCGACGCCGCGCTCGCGATCCACGACCACGACGATGTCGGGTCGGTATCGGTCGCGGACGTGATGACCGAACGGCCGGTGACGGTCCACGAGGACGACGACCCGGTCACCATCTCGGAGGCGATTCGCGACAACAACGTCCGCCGGTTCCCGATCGTCGACGACGACGGCGAACTGGCCGGCGTCGCGACACTGGACGATCTGGTCGCCACGATCGGCGAGCAACTCGATAACGTCGCCGATACGATCGAAGCCCAGTCGCCCGACTACAGTCCGTAATCCCGTCGTCGAGCGCGGACAGCTCGAGACGAAACGAGACGATTCGATCCCGCCGACATCCGAGACGTTTCTTCGGAGTTCGGCCCGAGTAGTGAAAGGTACGTCAGTCTGGACGCCCTCGCTCGAGTATGGACAGTGAAACGGGCGTTCTCGTGATCGGCGGCGGCGCTACCGGGGCGGGAATCGCCAGAGACCTCGCGCTCAGGGGCGTCGACGTCACGCTCGTCGATCGGAACGGGCTTGCGTCGGGAACCTCGGGTCGCTCGCACGGGTTGCTCCACAGCGGCGCGCGCTACGCCGAGGCCGACGGCCCGGAGGCTCGAGAGTGCCTCGCGGAGAACCGGATCCTGCGCCGGATCGGGGGCGCGTGCGTTCGGGAGACCGAGGGGCTCTTCGTACAACTCGCCGAGGACGATCCGGCCTATTTCGACGCGAAACGCGACGCCTGCGAGGACGTTGGGATTCCGACCGAAGTCGTCGACGGAGACACCGTCCGCGAGGCGGTTCCGGACCTCTCCGACGATGTCGAACGCGCGATGTGGGTCCCCGACGGCGTGGTCCTCCCGTCGCGGTTGGTCGCCGCCAACGCGGCCGACGCTCGAGCACACGGGGCGGACGTTCGCCCCCACGCACCGGTCGAGTCGATACGGCGTGAAGACGGCCGGATTACGGCGGTCGCACTCGGCGGCGATGCCGACGAGACGGTGCGGCCGAGCTACGTCGTGAACGCGACCGGCCCGTACGCGGGACAGATCGCCGAGATGGCGGGCGTGTCCGTCGAGATGCGCCCGACCCGCGGCGTCATGGTCTCGGTCGAGTACGACGGCCTCGAGCCGGTGTGCAACCGGTGTCGCGAGCCCGACGACGGCGACATCATCGTACCACACGGCGGCGAAGCCGTCCTCGGGACGACGAGCGTTCCAGTCGGCGATCCCGACGACTACGAACGGGCTGACTGGGAGATCGAGGAGACGGTCACTGAATGTGCGGCGATGCTCCCGCCGGTCGCCGACGCCGACCGCGTCCGGACGTGGTGGGGCGTCCGCCCGCTGTACGAACCCGACGAGGCCGCTCGCGGCGGTCGCGGGATCTCGCGCGGTTTTCACCTGCTCGATCACGGCGACGAGGACCTCGAGAACTGCTGTAGCATTGTCGGCGGCAAGCTGACGACCTACCGCCGGATGGCCGAGGCGACGGCGGATCTCGTCTGTGATCGGCTCGGCGTCGACGCCGACTGCGTCACCGCCGACGAGCGGCTGCCGGGCGCGTCGGATCCGGCCCGGCTCGACGAGTTCGTCCGGCAGTTCGACGGGCAGGGACCGACCGACGCCGACATCGTCGGAAAATAGCGTCAGCGTCGGCGCTCGAGCCGAGCGGGTGATAGAATCCCCTCAGAACTCGCGACTGAGTTCCGACCAGAAGTCGTGTTCCGTCGAGTGGTCGATCTCGGCACGCAACTCGTTTGCGTCGTCGAGGTCGATCGAAACCCGCTCGAGATTGGCGACGTACCGGGCCTTCTGATGGCGGCCCTCGCGGACGCCGGCGGCTTCCTCGACCAGTCCGGCCTCCGTCAGGCAGTCGAGTTTTCGGTAGGTCGTCGAGAGCGGGCGATCCGCTGCCTCGGCGATGTCGTCGACGGTCATCGGGTCCTCGAGCACCGCGATGATCTCCCGGCAGGCACCGTCGTCGAGTGCGGCGATCACGCGCTCGAACTCCGGGGAGCCGTCGGACGAGGAGAACTCGAGGGACATTGGGTGCAGCCACGTTAGGAGCGAGGCCTAAAGACACGTTTGGTTGGGGGTGTCACTGGATGGCCGCGACCCGACACGGAGGGAATCGGATGGAGCAACTACATGTGCGACGGGGCCGACGGACTCGGTATGAGCGACGATCGAACGCCCGAATCCGCGGTCGAGAACACGCCGGGGCAGGGCCGAACGCCCGAGGCCGAGGGAATCGAACCCGCCGCCCCCGAGGAGTTCGGCCTCGTCCAGGTCTGGTGGGGAGACGGGAAGGGAAAGACGACGGCCGCCCTCGGCATGGGGATGCGGGCCGCGGGCCACGGCTACCGGGTCCACATGCTCCAGTTCATGAAAGGGGGGGCTTCGAGCGTCGACGCCGTCCGCGGCGAGTACAACGCGATGGCCGCGCTGCCGGGGATCAGCTACGAGAACCTCGGCCACTACGGCTGGCACGGGATGGCAGACGGCAGCGACGAGGCAGACCACGAGGCCGAGGCCCAAGCGGGCCTCGAGCGCGCCCGCGAGTTGCTCGAGGCGGCGAGCGACGCCGACCTCGACGCGCCGATCGACCTCGACGCGCCGCCGGAGGCGGGGATGCACATGCTGATTCTGGACGAAGTGCTCTACGCCGCTGACCGCGATCTGGTCAGTGAAGACGACGTCCTCGATCTCATTGAACGGAAACCCGACGACCTCGAACTCGTCGTCTGTGGCAGCCACGCCGAGCCGACATACCTCGAGGATCATGCCGACCTGATCACGAATGTTAGAAAGGTGAAACACCCGATCGACGACGGCCAGCGGGCGCGACGCGGGACCGAGTTCTGATCACGTCACTGCAGCAACCCGCGACGGCCGGCGGCGACGCCGACCTGTTACTATTCGCCTACCACCACAGTTATGATCAAATCCTGAGAACGAATCGCTGTTCAATGGGTGCGATTCACGTAGACGGGCTGCGGAAGTCCTACGGTTCCGTCACCGCCGTCGACGGAATGGAATTCGCCGTCGAGCGAGGGGAACTGTACGGCTTTCTCGGCCCGAACGGTGCCGGCAAGACGACCACGATCCGAGTGCTGACCGGCCAGATTCAACCGGATGCGGGCGACGTCTCAGTCCTCGAGACGGACCCGGTCGCGGAGCCGATCGAGACGCGTCGGAACGTCGGTATCCTGCCGGAACAGGGGTCGCCGCCGAGCTTTCTCACGCCCCGCGAGTACCTCGAGTTCGTCGGCGAAGTGCGCGACCTCGAACCGGAGCGGGTCGCCGAGCAGACCGCCGCGTGGGCCGACCGCCTCGGATTCGAGAGTAAACTCGACACGCTGCACACCGACCTCTCTCGAGGCCAGCAACAGAAGGTGATGATCGCGCAGGCGTTCGTCCACGAGCCCGACGTGGTCTTCATCGACGAGCCGCTGGCGAACCTCGACCCGCTCGTCCAGGAACAGGTCAAACGGTTCCTCGTCTCCTACGCGGCCGGCGACAACGCCGTCTTCGTCTCGACGCACAACATCGACGTCGCCGAGGAGATCTGTACCCGCGTCGGCATCGTCGCCGACGGGCAACTCGTGACCGAGCGCTCGCTCGCGGACGACGACGGCGACGAGTCGCTGCTCGAGGTGTTCCTCGACCGCGTCGAAGGCGAGGACGCGCGAGATACCCCGACGCTCGAGCACGTAGACGTATGACGGAGGCCACGACTCCCGAGCAGGTCGGGACGGGGACGGGAGCCGGCCTCTCGATGCGACGACTGCTCGCGGTGCTCTTCCGGGAGGAGTGGCGACTCCACACCCAGTTGTTCGGCGGTTGGCGGTTCGCGCTGTTCCCGTTCGTCATCGCACTGCTGGCCGTGAGTGGGACCGTGGCGCTCGTCGAGACCGGCACCGCGACGGAGACCGTCGTTGGCGGCCTGCACGTCCTCGCCTTCGGGTTCGGGCTCTACAGCGGCACCGCGGGTTTTGCCGGCTCGGACATGCTCGAGAACGTGTTCGGCCGGCTGTCGCTGCTGCTCTCGTCGTCGACGACGCTGCCGCTCTCGCGCCGGCGGCTACTGGGCGCGTTCCTCCTGAAGGACGCGCTGTTTTACGGCGTCGCGTTCGTGTTGCCGATGGCGCTGGGGAGCGTGGCCGTCGACGGCCTCTCGGCGACGACGCCGCTTTCGGTCGGACTGTTCTGGCTCTCGCTGTGTCTCGTCTTCGCGGTCGGGATGGCGACGACCGTCGCGCTGATCGCCGTCCGCACCCGCGGCGCGCCACCGTGGGCGATCGGACTGGCGATCGCGGTCGCCGTCGTCGGGATCTGGGTGATCGGCGGGCTCGGCACCCTCCGATCCGTTCTCGTTCCGATCGACGGCTCCCCGGTCACCGCCGGCGGACTGGCCGCCGTCGCCCTCGTCGTCGCCGCGGGGTCGCTCCTGCTGTACGATCCGACCTACGGCCGCCCCTCGCGGACCGCGACCGACCGGTTCGCCGGGCTCAGCGAGGCCCTCCCCATCGACAACGCAGCGCTCGTCACGAAGTCGCTGCTCGATCTGGCGCGCTCGTCGGGCGGCGTCTGGAAACCGTTCGTCTCGGCCAGTATCCTGCTTGCACTCGTGGCCGCGCTCGTCGGCGTCGTCGACTCGATCACCGGCATCGCGCCCGCGCCCGGAATCTTCTTCGGCGGCGTCCTCGGCCTCTCGGCCTTTACCACGTACAACTGGTTGACCCAGTTCGACTCGCTCGAGGCCTACCTCACCTACCCGGTCTCGATCGAGGACGTCTTCCGCGCGAAGCGGATCGCGTTCGTCCTGGTCGGCGCGCCGACGGTCGCCGTGCCCTATCTGGCGGCCGTGCTCTGGTTCGAGGCCACGCTGCCCGACGCCGTCGTCGGAGCGGTGTTGCTGGCCGGCTACGCGCTGTACTACTACGGTCTGACCGTCTACATCGCCGGCTTCGATCCCAACGAGTTCCTCTTCGACGCCGTCCGCTTCGCGACGTTCACCCTCGGCGTCGCCGTCGCGCTCGTGCCGACGCTGGTCGCCGGCTTCGTCGTCGTCCCGCCGTCGCTCGAACTCGCCGCCGGTCTCGGCGTCGCCGGGATCGGGCTGGGGGTCGTCGGGATCGTCCTCTCGAGTCGCGCCGGGCCGCGCTGGGACGCGCGGTATCGCAGCGGCTGAGGACGGCGGATCGAACCGATAGGACGATACTACCGGCCGTACGAATACGTCCCAACGCGGATGACCAGAACCCTTCTCGTCGCCGGAACCGCGAGCCACGTCGGCAAGTCGACGGTCGCCGCCGGTCTCTGTCGGCTGCTCGCCGACCGCGGCGTCGCCGTCGCCCCGTTCAAAGGCCAGAACATGAGCAACAACGCCCGCGTCGTCGTCCGCCCGGAGGGCGGCGAGGGAGCCGACGACGGGACCGGAGCGAGCGCCGACGCGCGATGGGGAGAAATAGGCGTCTCCCAGTTCGTACAGGCTCGAGCGGCCCGAACCACGCCGACCACCGACTGCAATCCCGTGCTCCTCAAGCCCCGGGGCGACGGCGAGAGCCAACTGGTGCTGCAGGGCGAGGCCCACGATCACGTCCCCGCCGGCACCTACTACGAGGAGTACTGGGAGCGAGCGCGCGAGGCCGCCGAGGCGTCCTACCGCAGGCTGGCGGCCGACAACGACGTGGTCGTCGCCGAGGGTGCGGGCAGCATCGGCGAGATCAACCTCCACGATCGAGATCTCGCGAACGTCGAGACCGCCCACTTCGCCGACGCCGACATCCTCCTGTTGGTCGACATCGAACGCGGCGGGGCCTTCGCCAGCCTCTACGGGACCATCGAACTCGTCCCCGACGCGATCCGCGACCGTATCGTCGGCGCGCTCATCACGAAGTTCCGCGGGGATCCGTCGCTGCTCGAGCCCGGTATCGAGGAGATCGAAACGGAGACCGGCGTCCCGATTCTGGGCGTGTTACCCTACGACGACCCCGGACTGCCGGAGGAAGACAGCGTCGGCCTCCCGGGCAGCGAGGAACGAGGCATCGTCGGCGACGACGACGGCGTCCCGGACGACCGCCGCATCCGGATCGCCGTCCCCCGACTCCCCCGAATCTCGAACGCGACCGACCTCGAGGCGCTGGCGGCCGAACCCGGCGTCTCGGTAGTCTACGTGCCGGTCGATGGCGACCGGCGGGGCGACCCGCTCGCGGGCGTCGACGCCGACGCCGTCGTGGTGCCGGGCACGAAGAACACCGTCGACGACCTACTGGCACTTCACGAAGCCGGGTTCGCCGACGCGCTCGCAGCCTTCGACGGCCCGGTCGTCGGCGTCTGCGGCGGCTACCAGATGCTCGGCGAGCGGATCACCAACGCCGCGCTTGAGGGAACGGGCGAGGACGACGTCGTCGACGGATTGGGATTGCTGCCGGTCGAGACCCGCTTCGAGGGCGACAAGCGCCTCGAGCGGACGACGGTTCCCGTCGACGGCACCGCCTCGCCGCTGCTTTCGGGGGCCGACGGCTCCGCGTCGGGGTACGAGATCCACGCCGGTCGGACGCGGGCGCTCGAGGATGTGAACCGGCCGCTCGGCGACTCGAGTGCGGCCGCCGGGTGGGTACTCGGAACGTATCTGCACGGTTTGTTCGACAACGAATCGGTGCGGACGGCGTTTCTCGACGCCGTTGCGAAGAGGGCGGGCGTCGACCGGCCGACAGCCGAGGAGTCGTCGGCCTCGTCGATGGCGGGAGACGAAACCGGATCGACGCCGTCCGACCGGGCGGCACGGCTCGTTCGCGAGCACGTCGACCTGGATGCGCTCGGCGAGCCGTTCGGAGCAAGAGATGGAGAAGCGGAGTGAGTCGATCTGCAGCCGATAGAGCATCTCCGGCGGTGTCCGACTGATTACGCCGAGTCGCCGCGGTAGGTGCCGAGCAGTTCCTCGAGGATGATACACTCCTGATCGGTCTCGTCGTAGTGGGTATCGATGAACCGTTCGGCGGCCTCGTAGTTGCCGCGCAGACCGTGTTTTCGGACGTTGATCACGGCGTCGAGGAAGAACGTGCCACCGTCGGCCCCGAGCGCTTTGGCGTGGTCTTCCTCGCTGATATCGAGTTCCGTCTTGATCTCGTCGAAGTTGAAGGTCTTCACCTCGTGGTCGGAATCGATCAGGGTGAGCACGTACTCCGCGGAGAAGCGATAGAACTCGGACTTGCTCTCGAACATACCGTCTTCGACGAGTGCGTCGATCTCTTCGACCACGTCGTCGGGGTACCTGACGGTATCTTTCGCCATGTCCCGACACTGCTCGCTGCTGACTAATTATTGTTTCTACTGTTCAAAATATGTGTCTGTATTCCGATGTGTCCGATCGCGGCACAGCGAGTGCGCAGTTGCGATCGATTCGACGGGTCCGTATCGAGTCTCGAAACGGAACGAACGTTAAAGGGCTCGGACCGGGTTCACTCGAGTGAGTTGGTGTAATCGACGTGTATCCCGGCGTTCTCCTCAGTTCCCTCCCGTGGTGGATCGCAGCGCCGCTGATCCAGCTCGCGGTGCTGGTGTTCGGGATGGCGCTCGACGAGACCTACGTCAATCGAACGACGGTGTTGACGGGCGCGATCGCGGTCCAGATCCACGGCTTCGTCGCCGGTGATGTCGGACTACTGGTCGGTCTCTACGCCGATATCGGCCTGCTCGTCGGCGCGTACGGCGTGTACGCCTACGTCCTCGACGCCTACGTCGGGAACGCGTTTCGGCTCGTCGCGTTTCTCGTCTACTCGCCGCTCTCGGTCTTCCTCGTGATTCTGACGGCAGGACCGACGCTGTTCGGGATCGAACCGCTATTCGTCCCCGCGCTCGCGCTGGCCGGCTACGGAAACATCCGGCTCCGGGAGTATCTGTCCCCGAGCGATCCCTACTACTTCGGCCCCGAATCGGAGGCGGCGTTCGAGTCCGCCGTCGAAGCCACCGCCGAAACGGACGCAGGGTCGGGAACGGGCGAGCACGCGACGACGGGGACCGATACCGCAACCACGGGGACCGACGCCGCAACCACGGAAACCGACGCCGCGACGCCGACTGAAAGCGACACCGGGACAGCGGCCGCTGCGAGTGCTGACGGCTCGGATCCCGACCCGTTCGCCGAGGCTCGCAACGACGGCGGGACCGACCGTCCCGCCGGCGAACCGGCCGCGGCCGCCGACTCGAGCGAGCGGGGGATTCTCCCCGAGTTCATGCGCCGGCTCTGATCAACCGGCCGCCGAGTCACAACCGGCGGCTCTGCTCCGTTCGCGCCCACCTGCAGCTTTATTATTTCGGGCCCCGAATCGCGGTACGTAATGGCAGACGAAGCCGAACTCCGCGAGCAGATGATCGACGCCTTCGAGGACGCCGACTATCCGGTCTCGGGGCCGATGGATCTCGTCCCGGCGCTGCCGAACGGTCCCGGGACGACGTTCGAATCCGGTGACTTCTCGATGACTGCGATGGAACTGAACACCAAGACCTCCGGCGGTGACTTTCCGTACGAAGACGTCGAGTCGCTCGTCGACGACCTGCTAGCACAGCTCCGGGAACGAGGCGAGTTGTGAGCCGGCGGCTCTCGGACGGCGGTTCCCGACGGCGTCCCGTCGACGGGTGAGGAACGACCAGCAGGCTTTTATTCCGAATCCGCGTTGATAGAACGGAGCGCGGTGACGGACGGAAACGACCGAAGCCGAGCAAACAGGGGGTAACGGATGAACGGGACACACCGATCGGAATCGATCGTCGTCGTAACGGACACTCGAGTCGGAGAGAGCTATCTCCGGCCGCGCCTCGAGAAGGCGATCGAGCACGACGTTCGAACGGTCCCCGCATCCGGCGACCTCGAGAGCGTCCTCGGATCGGTGCCGTCGAACGCGAACGGCGATGCCGACGATGCGACCTCCGAGGGGAGCGAGGCGGAGGTGTCCGACGGCGGCGAGGCCACGTCGGCGGACGCGTCGTCGGCTGACGGCGCGACGACATCGGCCCCGCCGCGTGCCGTCGTCCTCGAACTCGACTGTCCCGGCGAGATACAGACGGTCCTCCAGCGCGTCCACGCTGTGCGACCGGACCTCTCGACGATCGTCGCGCCACGGGAGGGCAGCGAACGGCTCGCTACCGTCGCGCTCAGGGCGGACGCGACGGAGTACGTCCCGACCGAACGCGACGAGGACCCGATCGATCGGATCGTCTCGACGGTTCGGTCACAACCCCAGCCGCCGTCGGACGGCGACGACGGCCGATACCACCGCATTCTCGCCAACGAACTGCCCGACGAGGCCTTCGTCATCGGCGAGGACGGCACGTATCTCGAGGCGAAGGTCCGACCCGACTCGGCCGACCTGTACTCGACGGCCGTCGACGAGCTTCCCGGAACGCAACTCGAGGACGCGTTTCCCGATCAGGTCGCCGCGAAACTGCAGGACTGTCTCGATCGGGCGATCAGGACCGACGACGTCCAATCGGTCGAGTACGACGCGAAGACGACCGACGGCCGCCGTCGGTTCGAGGCCCGCGTCGTCCCGATCGACCAGCGAATTCAGGGCCGACGGGCCGTCGTCTGGCTGGCACGAGACATCACCGAACGGGTCCGGCGCGAACAACAACTCCGCTCGCGACAGGACCAACTCGAGACGCTCAACCGGATCAACGCGGTCGTCCGGCAGGTGATCGAGACGCTAGTCGAGGCGCCGGCCCGCGACGCCATCGAAGACGAGGTCTGCGAACAGCTCGTCGACTCGGAGCTGTACTGCGGGTCGTGGATCGCCGAGCGGACCGGCGACGGCCGACTATCCTTCCGGACCGGAGCCGGCGAGGCCGAGACCTACCTCGACCGCGTCCGCGACCTCGACGGCGACCACGAGCGTCCGGCCATGCGGGCGATCCAGACCGGCGAGATCCGGACGACGAACCGGATTCTCGAGGACGAGGCGGTCCCGGAGCCGCTACAGGAAGCCGCCCGCGCGGACGATGTCCGATCCGCAATCGCCGTCCCGATCACCCACGAGGACGCGACCTACGGCGTTCTCACCGTCCTCGCGAGTCGAGACGACGCGTTCAGCGAACGCGAGCGGGCCGGGTTCAGGCTGCTCGGCGAGACGATCGGGTTCACTATCATGGCCGTCAAGAACCGCCAACTGCTCTTTGCCGACACCGTCGTCGAACTCGAGTTTCGGATCGACGGCGGCGACACGTTCGCGTTCGATCTCTCCGAGGAGTACGGCTGTACCTGCTCGCTCGAGTGGGCGGGCACCACGGCGAACGGGCGGACCTTTCAGTACGTCACGATCGACGGGCTCGACGGCGAGACGGTCCTCGGGGCGGCGAGCGAGCACGAGTCCGTCGAGGAGTGTCGACTCATTCACGACGGCGAGGAGGGCTGTACGATCGAGATGCGGCTGGCGAAGTCGGGGGTCCGGACGCTCACGAATCACGGCGCGACGATCCGGGATGTCACGGTCGAGAACGGCGTCGGGACCTGTCTGGTCGAGGTCTCCCAGGACGCCGATGTCCGAGAGATCGCGGAGGCGCTGACGCTCGTCTACGAGACCACTGAACTCGTCGCTCGGCGGGAGGTCGATCGACCGGTTCGGACGGCGGCCCAGCGCAGAAACCGGATCCTCGATCGGCTCACCGACCGCCAGCTCACGACGCTGCGACTCGCGTACTACGGCGGCTTCTTCGACTGGCCGCGCGAGAGCACCGGCGAGGAGATCGCCGAGGCGATGGACATCTCGCCGCCGACGATGCACCAGCACCTGCGGAAGGGGCTCAAGGCGATTCTCGGCGAGTTCTTCGAGAGCGGCGGACACAGCTAGCCGGCCTCGAGGTACGTTCCGTCGGCGGCGACTGCGCCGAGCGAGTCCGCGGACTCCGGAGGTCGTAGGACTCACAGGGCGATTTCGGGAGGAGTTCCGTCTGGAGTGACTCTCATGTTTTCTTAAAGATCGACCATATGAACCCCAGTAGCGATGCGGGAGACGACCGATCGATCGGCTAGAATGACGACCGTTCGGGGGACGCAGTTCGGCCACAGATCGCGGGTGGGGTCGCCGTGGTAGCAGTACCGTTCAGGGCCCTCTTCGAGGGGTCGAATAACCGGTACTACACCGACTGGCAGGTCAGGCGGCGGCTGCGGACCGGCGCGTGGGCGCTCTGCATGCGACAGCGAGCGCCGGACCGGTGGCTGGTCGAAACCGAAGCCGAGGCGTTGCTCTCGCTCGCGCCAATCGAGCCCGCCGAGTTGCCGACCGGGGTCGAAATCCGCGTCGCCGACGGCCGCGCTCGAGTCGTCGATCCTCGAGACAGATCGCCTGCGACGGGGTCGAGTCGAACGGCTACCGACGAGGGCGAGACGGCACCGACCGAGAGGTAATACGTGTCGTCGTTCACCCGCGAACACTGGGCGTCGTCCGACCGATGTCGCCCGTGAAGCGTCGCGTGTTCCTCGGAACGGTCGGGTCGATGGCCTCGCTCGGCACGTTAGCGTACGCGACGCGCGGCCCGGACGAGACGCTCGCGGTCCGGATCTGGTTCTCGGAACGGGCCGCGACCTACGACGGGATCGCCGATCGCATCCTCGAGTATCTCGGGGAGGCGTTCGCCCTCGAGCACTGGACACTCGACGTCTCTATCGGCGGCTCCGTCTCGGTTTCGACTGAGGATGCCGCGCGACTCACCATCCGCGGCGAGTGGCCGAGGGCCGTCGCCGCGGGCACGCTCGGCCGCCGCGACCTCGAACCGGTGTCGGACGTCAACCTGCTGGTGACCGACGGGGAGATGGAACGGGCACCGACCGGATACGGAATCCCCCACATCGCCTCGGTCGGCGGGGCCAGACACATCGCCGCCCTCGAGTCGTTCGACGAACTGGTCGACGACGACGCGCGCTCGATCGTTCCGTACGCGACGCCGACGCGGTCGATTCAGGTGCTCGTCCACGAGATCGGACACGCGCTCGGACTGGAACACGAACACGGCGTCGCGTTCCGCCGCGATGGGGCGGTGATCGCGACGCCGATGCTCAGCAGCTACGCGTGGGATCCGTCGTACGATACGGACCGCCCGCACTGTGGGACGGCGATTCCGAGCACGGACGACCGAAAACGGAAACTCAGCCTCGCCTTTTCGTCGTGTGCCCGCCGCGAACTCGCGGCCTACGAGGGCGGGCTTTTCTCGAACGGCACCGCTCGGCGAGCCGACCGATCGCTCCCGGAGCGACGAAACGGGACGCGGTGACGACCGGCCGGCGACGGAATCGAGACGACGTCGAGTCGCTCGTCCCGTTACTCCTCGGTTTCGTCGTCGTCGTCCTCACCGCGGGCGAAACTGGCCTGTGGCTCGCCCTCCTGGTCCGTTCCGGCGTTTGGCCCTTCGATGAGCGCCTCGAAGTCGTCGACCTCGTCGTACTGATCTCGGTACACCAGCGCCGCTTTCCCCGCGGAGCTGATCTCGTAGAGCCCGGACCGCTCGGCGGGTCCGATCTTGTTGACGAGCCCGTAGTCCTCGAGCACCGGCAGTCTGGTGTTGATGTTCTTCCGGCTCTTTCCCGTGTGTGCAGCCAGATTCGTTGCGACGTTTCGTCCCTTGTCCTCGAGCGCCTCGAGGATCAGGAAATCAGTTGGTTGGCGGAGTTTCACTCTCGTTCACTCTCGTACCGGTCTATATTTCCAGTGGTAACTAATACTTTCGGCTCGAGACGTGCTGTTTTCGATGGTAATGGCCACCCACAATATTAAATGGGGACATAACGTATGCCCGATCGGGTGGGTCGAGCGACCCCCAGACGGATCCCCACCGTCGCAGTCGAACCGAGCCCGGTTCACGAACCGCTGCTCCCCGGTATCGGGCTCGGTCACCACCTGCCCGTACTCGGCTCCCACCCCACCCTACAGTCGTCCTCCTTCGTCGGACACCACACAGGAGCGAGCCGACGGCACGGACAATGAATCGGTCGAGCGAAGCCGGGACGACGCCACCGTCCCGACCGTCGGCGTCAATCGACGGTCGCGGTCGGGCCGGGACCGTCGACCAGTTCGGCACCGGTCGAGCCGAGCCACGAGAGAAGCGACGCGACCTCCGCGGGTGACTCGACTCGACAGGAGGCACTCGAGGGATCGTCGCCACCGACGCGGACCCCGATTCCGTCCGGTTCGACGGCCCGGAACGCCGACTCGTCGGTGACATCGTCCCCGACGTAGACGACGGTCGTCGCCGGCGGTTCGTCGGCCGCGATCAACTCGACCGCGTTCCCCTTCCCCCACGGGAAGTCCGGCCCGATCTCGAGGATCCGTTTCCCGGCCGAAACCTCGACGGCGTCGCCGCCGAACCGGTCGACCACCTCGCGCGTAATCCGCCGGGCGATCGGTTCGGCGGCCGGCGGCACGGACCGGAAGTGAACCGTTCCCGTCAGGCGCTTGTTTTCGATCCGGCAGTTCGGGACCGACGAGAGCGCGGTCTCGAGGATCGAGCAGAGACGGTCGATCCGGGTGGCGCGTTTGCGCGCGATCGGGTGGACGGCGACGGAGCCGTTACGGGCGAGTTCGAGCCCGTGGTTGCCGGCGTAGATCGCCGGGCCGTCGACGCGCTCGCGGACGTCCGCCAGCGCGCGGCCGCTGACGACCGCCGTCGTTATCGCCGGGGTTTCCGCGAGGGCAGCCACCGCGTCCCGGTTTCGCTCGGTCGGTGCCGCGGCGTCCGGATCCTCGACGATCGGCGCGAGCGTCCCGTCGAAGTCCAGACAGACGAGCAGTCCGGCGGCGTCCTCGAGCCGGTCCCGGAGTCGCGGCTTCCGCTCCTCGAGCGGCCGCGGCTGTGACTCGGTTCGGGCCATCGGCTACGCTGGCGGCGTCGGTTCTTTCGAGTCGGAGCCCGAGTCCGAGCCGGAGCCAGAGCCGGTTTCCGCGCTCGCGTCGCCGGGCCGCCGGTCGCCGTGGACGCGTCTGATCCAGTCGAACTGCGTGTCCATCCACGATTCGATGTCGCCGTTGAAGACGCGCTGGCGAAGCGTGTTCATCCGCCGTCGGCGCTCGTACGGCGGCATCGAGAGCGCGTGCTCGAGTTGGGACGCCACCCCGTCAGTGTCGGTCGGATCGATCGTCAGGGCGTGCGAGCCCAGCCGATCGTGTGCGCCGGTCCGATCGCTCAGCAGCAACGCGCCGTCGCCGTCGACGCTGGCGGCGATGTACTCCTGTGCGACCAGATTCATGCCGTCGATCAACGGGCTCACGACCATCACGTCCGCGCGCCGGTAGAGCGCATAGAGGTCTTCCTCGGGCAGGACGTCCTCGGTGTAGACGATCGGCTGCCAGTCGTCGGTCTCGAAGCGGCGGTTGATCCGCTGGACCTCGCTGCGAACGAGTTCGCCGTACTCCTCGTAGGTGTCGATCTCCGTGCGCGACGGCGTCGCCTTCTGGACGAACGTAAACTCGCCGCGCCAGTCCGGATTCCGCTCGAAGAACCGCTCGAGGGCCGCCAGCCGCTCGGGAATCCCCTTGCTGTAGTCGAGGCGGTCCAACCCCAGTCCGAGCATCGTTCCTTTCGGAATCCCGTACTCTTCGAACAGCGCGGAGAGTCGATCAGGGTCGGTCGACCGCGCTCCCCGGTCGTACGATTCGGCGTCGACGCCCATCGGGGTCGCGACGACCCGCGTCGTCGTCCCCTCGTATCGGACCGTTCGACGAGCGTAATCGACGGTCGCTCCCGGCAGGAACCGGTCGACGCAGTCCAGGAACTGATCGGCATACCGCTCGACGTGGAAGCCGAGCAGGTCGTTGCCGAGCAGCCCCTCGAGGATGTGACCGCCGGCCGGGCAGTGCCGAAACGTCGACGGCGACGGCCACGGGATGTGCCAGAACTGGGCGACGGTCGCGCCGGCGGGGACCGACTCCCGGATCATCCGCGGCGCGAGCGCGAGGTGGTAGTCCTGCAGCCAGATGACGGAGTCGTCGGTCGCGTGGTCGGCGACCGCCTCGGCGAACCGCTCGTTGACCGTCCGATACCACTCGAAGTCGTTCGA
Organism: Natrinema sp. LN54; assembly: GCF_052439245.1. Lineage (NCBI taxonomy): Archaea > Methanobacteriati > Methanobacteriota > Halobacteria > Halobacteriales > Natrialbaceae > Natrinema > Natrinema sp. LN54. Next base: position 65,556 of record NZ_JBQVRP010000007.1, on the reverse strand, counting down.
TCGGTCCTCGATTAGGTCGGGAAACCCGTGACAGAGCGGCCAGAGGACCCGATTGCTGAAGCCGTAGTAGTAGGAGTCGACCGCCTCCTCGGAGAGATCGAGGCGGTGCAGCGTGTAGGCTTCCTCGTCCGGCGGGACGGCGACGCAGTTCCGCTCGTCCGTCACGTCGAAGTCGGCGTCGCCGTCGCCCCACGCGATCCACGTCCCGTTCGTCCGTTGGACCACGGGATCGAGGCCGGCCGTCAGGCCGCCGGTCGGTTCGTCGACCGTGATCGATCGCGTGTCGGTCGTCGAACGAGCGCCGCCGTCGGTCCCCGTTGGCGGGGAGCCGTCGCCGCTCGCGGAATCGGCGTCCGCCGCCGGAGCGTCGTCTTCGTACTCGTGACGATACGGTTGCCGGTTCGAAACCACGATCAACGAACCGGGACAGGTCGGGCCGCTCGAGCCGGATTCGTCGTCCGTTCGGCCGCGGCCGTCGGCCCGTCGCTGTCGTTTGCGTACAGTCGTCGACGACAACCGCTCGGTAACTCGCATTCGCTGAAATACCACAGCGTCCCCACGGGTTGCCTCGCGGCCTGCGATCGCTGGGGGGTTAATACGTTCCCGCTAGCAATCGCGGTATCCCGACTGTTCGCCCCGCGTGAGAGTCACCGCAGCGAGACCGAGCGGGGAGCGATAGATCACTCCGTACAGATCATCGCGCAAGCCCCGTCCCAACCAAACGTTGATTTTCCGCTCGAGCGAATCCTTTCCCATGCAATCCCCGTTCGATCGCCGGATCGCGGCCTGTCAGCGTCGACTCGAGCGCGCCGACGCCGATCTGGTCGTCTGCTTTCCGAGTCCGAACCTGACCTATCTGACCGGCTTCGAGGAATCGCCGTCCGAACGGCACCTGTTGCTGTTCGTTCCCGACACCGGTGATCCCGCGCTGGTCGCGCCGGCGATGTACGAGGACCAGCTGTCCGAGCTTCCGATTGCGGACCTTCGACTGCGCTGCTGGACCGACGCGGACGACCCGCTCGAGACTGCCGAGAACGTACTGACGGGCTATTCGCTCGGCGGGACGGAGCCGGCGACCGTCCTCGTCGACGACCGGCTGTGGGCGACGTTCACGCAGGATCTCCGGGAGCTACTGCCCGACGCCGAGTTCGGTCTCGCGAGTTCCGTCCTCGAGCCGCTACGAATCCGCAAGGACGACGTCGAACTCGCGGCGCTCCGGCGGGCCGGCGAACTCGCGGACCGCATCTCGCTCGAGATCCGCACGCGTGGGGACGACCTCGTCGGCATGACCGAATCGGAACTGGCGAGCGAGATCGACCGACTGCTCGTCGCAGCGGGCGGCGAGGAGCCGGCCTTCGAGACCATCGTCGCCGCCGGGCCGAACGGTGCCCGACCCCACCACCACGGCGGCTCGCGGGAGATCGAGGCCGGTGAGCCGATCGTCCTTGACTTCGGCGCGTTCGTCGACGCCGATCTCGAGGCCGGAACGGGCCGGTATCCCGGCGACCAGACGCGGACGATCGTCGTCGGCGAGCCGCCCGCCGAGTACGAGCGGGTCCACGACACCGTCAAAGAGGCTCAACAGGCCGCGATCGACGCGATCGAGCCGGGCGTTACGGCCGGGTCGGTCGACCGCGCGGCCAGAGCGGTCATCGAGGACGCCGGCTACGGCGACGCCTTCGTCCACCGAACCGGCCACGGGGTCGGACTCGAAGTCCACGAACCGCCCTATATCGTCGCGGGCAACGATCGCGAACTCGAGCCCGGCATGGTCTTCAGCGTCGAGCCGGGCGTCTACCTCGAGGGTCAGTTCGGCGTCCGGATCGAGGACCTCGTTGCGGTGACCGAGGACGGTGCCGAGCGACTGAACGACACGCCGCGCGGCTGGGAAACCGGCTGTTGAGCCGGGTACCGCCGCTGAGTGGTGAGCCACTGCTGAGTGGGAAGCCGCCGTTGAGTGGTGAGCCACTGTTGCGTAGGGAGTGACACGCTGCCGGCTCGAGGCGGTGTCGAACGGGGACACCGGGTTTCCGGTGAAATGTCGGCGCGTTGCCCACTGATATATGCTAATTGCGGCGAAATGAACCGGCGGTACGCGGCCCTACGACTCGTCGGTCTCGACGAGGACCGTCCGTACGACCTCCGGATCCTCGAGTAACTGGTGTTCGGTGTAACTGCCCTCGGCGCTGCCGCCGCTCCGGCGGGCCTGCTCCAAGATGTCGAGGAACGCGTGTTCTTTCAGCAGGTCGCGGACCCGCCGGAGCGAGAGCGGATCGGAGCGCTCCTGCCGACAGATCTCCTCGTAGACATCGTAGATCTTCGTCGTCCGGAACCCGTCTTCCTCGGTCGCGTTGAGCGAGAGGACTGCAAGCGCCTGCAGGACGTACCGCGAGTGCGGGGTCGAGCCGCGGATGAGTTCCCGGAATCGATCGGTCTCGGCCCGTTCGCGGGCCTGCACCACGAACTCCTCTCGGACCGTTTCGCTGCCCTTCGACTGGGCGATCTCCCCGGCGTAACGGAGGATGTCGATCGCCTTCCGCGCATCGCCGTGCTCGCGGGCGGCCAGCGCCGCGGCCCGGGGGATCACCGACGGCTCGAGGACGCCGTCCTTGAACGCGTCGCTGCGGGCCTGCATGATGTCTCTGAGCTGGTTCGCGTCGTAGGGCGGGAAGACGAACTCGCGCTCACAGAGGCTGGACTTGACCCGCTCGTCCAACCGATCCTTGTACTTGATCTTGTTACTGATGCCGATCACCCCGATCTTGCACGACTCGAGCTTGCCGGCCTCGCCCGCACGCGAGAGTTGCATGAGGATGTCGTCGTCGTCGAGCTTGTCGACCTCGTCGAGAATCACGAGGACGACGTCGTACTGGGAGTCGAGTACTTTCCAGAGACGCTTGTAGTACGTCGAGGTGCTGAGCCCCTTATCGGGAATTCGCACGTCGGTGCGTGCCGGTTCGTTCAGCGCGTGGGCGATCGTCTGGACGGCTTGGGTCTCCGTGTTGTCCTGTGCGCAGTCGACGTAGGCGAACGCCGAGGTGACGTCCTCGTCGCCTGCGACGCGGACGGCCCGTTCCGAGATGTACTTCGCACAGAGGGACTTTCCCGTACCCGTCTTGCCGTAGATCAGAAGGTTACTCGGGCTCTGGCCGAAGATCGCGGGATTGACCGCGTTCGCGAGTTCCGAAATCTCGTCGTCCCGGCCGACGATTCGCCCCTCCGCGGGGAGGTGGTTGATCTCGAGCAGTTCCTTGTTCTCGAAGATCGGGTCGTCGCGCGTGAACAGGTCGTCGCCGGAACTCGACATGGTCGAACACCGGATTTCCGGTGAAATAGTGTTTCCGTTTGGCAGCGCGGGCTCGAGCGCGGACGGGAAAGCGCCGCAGATGGCGTCAAGCGGTGTGTTTTCGACCATTTCGTTTTAGTTCGGTAACCTCGAGCGGTTCGCACTCGTCGAACGATGTCGGTGAACGAGCGGGCGTGGACACACACCGTGTTTCCGGTGAAACGGGGAAACGACGGGTGAGGGGTGCAGTTGAAACGGGGGTTCCGTCATCGGAAACCCGATGTGCAGTACGATATCGCCCGTGCCGGCGAGAGCGGAGAGCGGTCATCGGAGCCGAATTGGCCCATCAGAACAAGTGCGCTCCTCTTCTCGACATCTCGTCAAAAAGTATCTCGATTCACTTAGTGGACTTTACTCATAACATATATTTATATATTTCTATAGACGGATAGAGAAGTGTCCGAAGAAGGGGTGGCCGTAGCGGAGTCGACCACATCGGTCGTCCGATATCGAGACGCGATTCGCAGAGGGGTTCACCCGTCGACGGGTTTCACCGGAAACTCGGTGTGTGACTGCTGAATCACGCTTCCGGTTCCTCGACCAGTTCCACGCCCAACCGCGCGCTACGATTCGTCCGTGGATTTCTGAACTGGCTTTCGGTCTGCAGTATCGACCGCCCGTCTGTACCATTTCACCGGAAATACGGTGTGAGCGCAATCTTCGAACTATTGCCGTTCGGTCGGGTCACTCGAGACAGGTCCACCGGCCGACGAGGCACTGATTCACCGGAAACCCGGTGTGTCCGCTTACTGGAGTTCCGTTCGGCACAGATGCGTTCGGACACGACTCGTTCAGCACGGATCCGTCCGGGACAGTATGGCAGCTGTTCCGGGACACGTTTCCACGCCCACGAGCGATTCTCTACACTGACCCGCAGAACTCGAGTCCGACGATCACTGCGTTTCCGATCGCTCGAGGTCGACCCGGCCCCCGGATGCGCTCGAATACACCGGAAATACGGTGTCCGCGAACCGATCTCTCTCCCATCGATTACGGCGACAGTCTCGGAACCCAATCGCGGTTCTGTTCACCGGAAACACGGTGTGTCACACTCTCGTGACCCACCGCCGTCTCGCTGACCCGATACATTTCACCGGAAACACGGTGTGGCCGCCTCTTACGCTCGAGTCGCGATCTCTCTCGAGAAAACGATGGGCATCACCGGCGGGAACCGTGCTCAGGGTTCGGAGAGTAGCCGTCGCTCAACGTTCGGAGATGTCGCCGCTCGGCGGGCGACGATATTCGACTCTCGCGCGTTGGGCGGTCCGGTGAGACCGCGAGCCGATTCCGGTCGTCCCGGGCCGGACTCAGTAGTCCGGGCCGGGTTCAGTAGTAGTAGAGTTCGAGTTCGTGACCGCAGTTCCGGCACCGGGTTTCCTTCCCCAGCAGTCGGTTCGAGTCGCTCTCCGCGTGGATCCCCGGACCGGGGGGAACGGACGCGTCGACCGTTGCGTCACACTCCGGACAGCCGATATGCATATCTGCATGATCTGTGCGAGACATCACTCGAGCATAGTCCACGGTCCCCGATAGTTATCGAAGCCGTACGAGAACGCTGGCAGTCCCTTCCGATCGTTCGATCGCTATATAGGCGGATTTACGCGCCGGATCGGCAGGGTCGAGAAGCGAGTCCCCCATCGGTCGCTCGCCGTTCGTTTGAACCCGCCTGAAGACTGTTGCCGTCCGAAAGCCGTGATTTCCGTGCCGAAATCGACCGCCGCTCGTGCTATGTATTCCTCGTTCCGAGCCCCGACGGCAGACCGCCCGCTGCTCGAGCCGCCGCGACATGACTAGACGGTGTACGTGATGTCTTCGAACTCGAAGAACGCCGTCTCGTAGCCGTCGTGGCGAGAGACCTGCGGCGGCGCGTCGACGGTGACCGTCACGCGGTCCCCGGTCGCGAGTTCGTCGACTGCGAGCCCGTAGTGGTATCCGAGCTCGTCGTCGAGCGCCTGCGCGAGCGATCCCTCGCCGACGACAGTGCCGTCGCGTTCGACGGTCGCGGACAGCGACGTGAGCGGGAGGAGAACGTCGTTGTACGGCGTTCTGGGAGACACTGCCAGATACGATCCGCCGTCGGCGAACCGATCGGCGTCGGTCACGAGCGCGGCGAACGCCGCGTCGCCGCTGCGTTCGGTGCCCAGCGACTCGCCGGGGAGGTCCTCGAGCGCTGGGGCCTGCCCCATCGGCGGCGGGCCGATGTCGCCGTCGCCGTGTCCGGACTCGTGATCGCCGCCGTCACCGTGGTCCATCAGCGACAGCGCGCCCTCGTCGCCCCACCGATTCTCGTCGATCGTCTGGAACGAGAGGTCGTTGATGTCCGACCGGGTGTACTCGAAGTCGACCTCGAGCGATCCCTGCGATTCCAGTCGGCCCTCGAACCCGCCGGTTCGCTCGAGGTCGCCCCCGACCGGACCGGCTCGAACGCGGACCGTGTATTCGCCCTCGCCGGGGAGCCGGACGTTGTCACCGTAGTGAAACCCCATCCGCTGGGAGATCATGGGCCACGGCGAGGAGATGCCGTCGTCGATCGGGGAGCCGTCCTGCCGGATCTCGAGTTGCATGTCCACCGGAAGGACGGTGCGCGTCTCGCGGTCCCAGACGGTGGTCATGAGGTGGAGGCTATCGTCGGTGCTGACCTCGACGAGTTCCGTCTCGTCGCCGTTGACGAGCCAGAACCGGTGTGGGAAGGTATACGAGAGCGCGACCGCGTAGTCGCCGTCGGCCGCCGTTCCGTAGCTCCGCATCTCCTCGCGCGAGGAGGGGAGATAGACCGCGTCGGGGCGATTCTCCACGAGCGGCGGGTTCGCCCACGCGGACTCTTCTTCGAATCCGAGCCGCTCGAGACAGCCCGCGAGCCCGGCGGCTCCGACGGCTCCGATCCCGGCCGCGCCACGGAGGAAACCCCGACGATTCATTAGCGGTCGTTGGGCACCGGTGACAAAACGCCTGTTGGTTCGCCGCTCGAACGGGCGGCGAGGCCCGCGGTCGCCTCACCGTCCGCCGAACGGTTCGGTCGATCCGGTGGAACGTCTCGATGAACCCGCGCCCCTTCGTGAACCGAACCAATGAACCTTTGATTCGGCGTTCCTACGATCTATACATGGACCGGCGGACATACCTCGGCACGGCCGGAATCGCAGGGTTGACTAGCGTTGCCGGCTGCCTCGGCGAGGCACTCGGCGGGGACGGCGAGAACACGGGCGATACGGACGACACTGATACCGTCCTCGGGAATCCGGACGTGCGACGAGGCGATCCCTCGTATCCGATTCACGGCGAGGAGTTCCCGTCGTTCTCCCTCCAGGACCCGCTCGCGGAGGAGACCGTCTCGCTCGAGGACTTCGTCGGCGAGCGCCCGTTCGTGATCACGTACTTCTATTCGTCTTGCCCGGACGGCATGTGCCAGCAACTCCTCCAGCACTTCCATCGAATACAGGAAGACGCCATGGACAGCGACTACGCGGACGAGCTCGGGTTGCTCGCGGTGACGTTCGATCCCGACCGGGACACCGCCGACCCCCTCCGGTCGTACGGGACGCAGATGGGGATCGACGTCGATGCAGACCACTGGCACTTCCTCCGACCGGCGGACAACGAGACGGCCAAAACCCTCCTCAACGAGACGTTCGGACTCCCGCTCGAGCGAGACGACGAGCAGTCGGAGGGGTCGGCGAACGAATCGACGAACGAATCGGCGAACGAGTCGTCCGATTCCGGCGGCGAGTACACGTTCACGCATTCTGCCCTCGTCCAACTCGTCAACGATCGCGGCATCGTCGAGCGTGCCTACCCGAGAGCATCCAACCAGCGCGAAACTGTCAACACGCAGGTGATGGTCGAGGACGCGCGAACGGTCGTGGGGGTGACCGAATAGGATGCGGCGACGCGATCTCCTCGCCGGCATCGGCAGCGCGGGCGTGCTCGTCAGCGGCGGTGCCGTCGCCGCGTTCGGTATCCCGTCCCCCAGTGACTCCAGTACCGGGGAGGAGGACTCCGACGGGTCGTCCGGCATCGTCGGGAAGCGCCGCGACCCCCTCGAGATCGAGACGGTCGACGCGCCCGGGAGCGAGGCCGGTACCGTTCGTGTTCCGGCGTCGGATCGGCCGACCTTCGTCGACTTCTTCGCGACGTGGTGTGCGCCCTGTAAGAAACAGATGGACGCGCTCGTCGAGGCACACCAACGGGTCGGTGACGAGGTCCGCTTTCTGTCCGTGACGAGCGAATCGATCAGCGAGAGCGAACTCGCCGCGTGGTGGGACGACCACGACGGCAACTGGACGATCGGTCTCGATCCGACCGCGGAACTCACCTCCCTCTACTGGGGGACGCCCTACCCTTCCGCCGTATCGATCGACGCCTCGGGGCGCGTTCGGTGGGCCGAGACCGGCGTCAAGACCGCGGACGAACTCGTCGCCGGGATCGAACGGGCCCTCGAGGACGGCGACGCTGCCGACGGGGACGAATAGCATGATCGATTCGGCGCTCGTGACGTCGATCTCGTTCGGATTGATATCCGGGATTGCGACCTTTTTCTCGCCGTGTTCTTACCCGCTCCTCCCGGGGTACGTCGGCTTTTACGTCAGCCAGACCGACGGCGATCGGGCGTCGCTGGGCGGTGCGCTAAGTCGCGGGCTGGTCGCCGGTCTCGGCGTGCTCGTTACCTTCGGCGTCCTGCTCGGAGCGACGTTCTGGGTCGGCCACGAGACGCTGTCGGCCGTCACCTGGTTCGAACTCGTCGCCGGGATCGTCCTGATCGCGTTCGGGCTTCTGGTCGTCTTCGGCCGTGCGCCGTCGCCGTCGATCGCGCTTCCGAAGCGACGCTCGAGCGTGCTCGGGTTCGCGATCTTCGGCGTCGGCTACGCGCTGGCGGCGGCGGGCTGTGTCGCACCGGTTTTCTTCGGCGTGGTCACCCGCGCGCTCTCGCTCCCGACGACCTCGGCGGCGATCCTCCTCGGAACGTACGTCGGGAGTTTCGTCGTGCTCATGGTTTCGCTGACCGTCGCGACGGGGATGGGGCTCGTTGCCAGTGCCGGCCGACTCGCGGCCTATACTGGCACGCTCAAGCGTATCGCGGGCGCGGTCATGATCGTCGCCGGCATCGGACAACTGTATCTCGCCATCGTCGTCCTCGATGTCATCAATGTCCTCGATGTCGTCAGGCAACTGTATCCCGCCATCGTCGTCCTCGTCCCCTGATCGCGGTGTGCGGAGACCACATTCGTCGTCCGAAGCCGTCCGACTCGTCCGAAGCTGCCTGATCCCGTAACCGATATCGACGAGGCAGTATTGAACCTGTCATTTTCGCTTCTTAATCCAAATTATGAGGGTGATTGCTTTATCGCCGATCACGTACAGGGTCCGGTTCGTGAGCCGATATCGGTGCCCGAACTGCCTCGAGGAGTCGGGAGTGGAAGTCGATCGATCGGTGACAGATGACGGGTTGAAGCGACAGTTCGAGTGTCGGAACTGCGGGCACGTCTGGGACGTCGTCTTTTGAGGATCGGGTCGCGGGCCCGGCAGGCAACGGCAGGTCAGGAACCTATCCCGCCGTCTCCCGAACGAGTATGCAAGCGATGTATCAGGATTTGCTGCTCGCGACGGACGGGAGCGACGCCGCCGAACGGGCGACCGATCACGCGATCGAACTGGCGAGCGGACTCGACGCGACCCTGCACGTCCTGTCCGTCTCCGAGGACGGGCCACAGGCCGCGAACAAGGAGGATAAGTTGCGCTCGGATCCGGAAAGCGAAGCCGAGCGGGCCGCCGAACACGCCAGAGACGCGGCGTCGCAAAACGGCGTCGAGGTGACCGCGGACATCCGCCATGGCGTCCCGCAGGAACAGGTCGTCGACTTCGCGGAGACGAACCCGACCGATATGGTCATCGTCGGGACGGCCGGCCGGTCCGGGCTCGATCACCTGATCTCGGGCAGCGTCGCCGAGGAAATCGTCCGGAACGCGCCGGTGCCGGTCCTCACCGTTCGCGAACGACCCTGACGATCGTCGGGCCGATAGCGTGACCGAATCGGTGACGCGGACTCCTACTCCCGTGTTACTCGCGAGTACGAAACAGATACTTAATCGGCGAGCGACCGATGCGGCCGCTATCGTGGCCGCTCGTCTCGCTCGCGCCCCCGTCGGCTCGCGGACCCAGAGCGGTCAGACCGAACCCGACTCGGTGCGGGAACCACTGGCCGGACACACGCACACGCGTGTCTCCCCGTCAGGGGTGTCCGTCCGATGAGCGATAGCACCGCGACCGTCGTCGGCGACGCGCTGTGCGTGCTGGTCGCCGGCGACTCCGACCCGGCCGACGACGCGATGGCCGCGCTCGCAGCGCGATTCGACGGCGTCTCGCTGCTCAGGGAACGAACGCTCGAGGGAGCCCGCCAGCGACTCGCCGACCGGGAGGTACACTGCGTCGTCTGCCCGTTCGCGCCGACCGGCGACGGATCGACGCCGGCCGACGCGACGCTCGAGCGGCTCGCGGCCCGAATCGGCGACCGCCCGATCATCGCCGTCACGGACGGGGAAGCCGCCGACAGAGCGCTCGAGGCCGGGGCGAGCGACGTCGTCGACCGCGACGCGTCCGCGGCGGTACTCGCCGCGCGCGTCGAAAACGCCGCCGAGCGAGAACGGTATCGGCTGGCCGCCGAGAAATCGGACCGCCGCCACCGATCGATCCTCGAGCACGCCGCGGCGGTCGTCTGGGTCTGTGACGCCGACGGGGAGATCGAGTACGCGAGCCCGGCGGTCGAGTCGCGGATGGGGTACACGCCGACCGAACTCGAGCGAACGACGATCGCCCGGCTCGTCCACCCGGACGATCGCGAGGCGGCTCGCGAGGCGCTCGCGTCCGTCGCCGCGGCCCCGGTCGGGACGACCGAACGGGTCACGGTCCGACTGGGCCACGCCGACGGCACGTGGCGCGTCGCGGACCTGACCTGTACGAACCGGCTCGAGGACCCGGCCGTCGAGGGGGTCGTCGTCACCCGGGCCGGCGCGGGTGCGGCGACCGACGCGGCCGGCAGCGAGGACGCTCGAGCGGGGCTCGACCGGCTCGAAGACGCGTTTTTCACCCTCGGACCGCGGGGCGAGATCCGGTTCGCCAATCGAGCGGCCGGTCGGCTGCTCGCCGACCTCGCGGAGCGATCGCTCGACGGCGATCTCCCGTCGGGAACGGTCGTCTGGGAGCTGCTTCCCGACGGGGTCGGCACGACACTCGCCGATCGGGTCCGGGAGGCCGAAACGACGGACTCGGTGGTCGAGTTCGAGACGGACGCTCCCGCCCTCGAGGCCCGGCTCGTCGTCGCCGTCCATCCCGGCGACGACGGCGTCTCGGTCCACGCGCGAGAGGTGGTACCCGACGCCGCGTCCGGCGCGGCCGCGACGGACCGGGACCGCCTCGCGCTCCTCGAGTCGGTCGTCGACGCGCTGGACGAGGGCATCGCCGTCCTCGAGGACTCGACGGTCCGACTGGCGAACCCGGCCCTGCTGGACCTCGCCGGGACGGACTCGCTCGTCGGCCGGGACCTCGAGGCGGTGTTCGACGACGACCTCGCGGCGACGATCCGAGAGCGGGCCCGCTCGCCGGTCGTCAGGTGGATGGACCCCGTCGCGGGCGAGTTCGCGACCGACGCGACCGTCTCCGTCGACGTGTTCGTCGCGCCGCTGCCGGATCCCGACCGAACGCTCTGTGTCGTCCGCGACAGGCGGGACTCCCGCGCCGCCGCGCTGTCGACGATCCGGCGGACCGTCGCGACGCTTCGCCGCGCCGAGACACCGTCCGCCGTTCGAGAGGCGGTCACCGACGCCGTCCGCGAGTGTGCCGACGCCGACGCGGCCGTCTGGTATCTCGTCGACGACGACCGGCTCCGACCGGCGACGGTGGCGACGAGGGAGACGACGGCGACGGAGCAGCCTCCCGGCGGCGACCGGCCAGCGATCGAGCCGCCGCCGATCGAGCCCGACGACACGCCGCTTTCGGGGCTCCTCGAGAGCGGCGAGCCGACCGTCTACGATCGCGCGGAACTCGGCGACGCGCTCTCCCGCACCGGTCTCCGCGCTGAGCGAGTCCTCGCCGTCCCGGTCGCGAACCGAGGGCTCGTCCTCGCGACGAGTACGGAGCCGATGGCGTTCGACGGGATCGATACGGAGTCGATCGAAATCCTCTCGGACACCGCCGGGACGGCACTCGATGGCCTCGAGCGCGCCGAGACGCTCCGAACGTGCCGGCGCGACCGGGATCGGCTGCAGGCCGTCGCGGAGCGGACGGAACGCGTGTGGGAGGAATCGAAGTCACTGCTAGACGCCGAGACGCGCGACGGAGTCGAACGGCGGCTCTGTGAGGCGATCGTCTCCCTCGAGGCGGCCGGTCGAGCGGACGGGATCGAACTCGCGTGGGTCGGCCGCGCGGACGACGGCCGCGAGCGGATCGTCCCCGAAACGTGGGCCGGTCGCGACGGCGAGTTCCTCGAGTCGATGACGGTCCCGCTGGATCGGACCGCCGATTCGCCGACCGGGACCGCCGCTTGCGTCCGCGACTCAGTCGTCCTCGAGACTCTCGATACCGACACCGACACCACCAACACTCTTAGCCGGTCGGCGGATTTCGACGGAGAGGACTGGCGACACCGCCCGCTCGAGCGGGGTTTTCGGGCCGTACTGAGTGTCCCGATCGAATCGGGCGACCTCCGCTACGGAACGCTTACCGCGTACGCGGAGCGGTCGTCGGCGTTCGACGACACCACCCGCCGCGCCTGCGAACACCTCGCGGCGATCGCCGGCGAGGTCATCGCCGCGATTGAGACGAGACGCGCGCTCCTCGCCGATCGCGTCACCGAACTCGAGGTCGTCCTCCGCGACGGCTCGGAACCGCTCTCGGCGATCGCTCACCGGTTCGGCCGACGGGTCGACGTTCGGGCCGTGATTCCCCGATCGTCGGGTGGTTCGACGGTGTTCTGCTCGGTCGCCCACGCCGAGGACGACGCGGATACGGACGCGGTTCCCGAGACCGTCGGCTCGCTGCCGGCGGTCGACTCGGTCTCGGTCGCCGGTCGCGGACCCGGCGACACCGTCCTCGAGATCGGAGTCGCCGAGGCCGCCGAGCCGTCCGTCGCGCGGACGGTCGCGGAGTACGGCGGCGTCCTCCGGTCGCTCGCACCGGTCGACGATCGGACCAGACTCGTGATCGACCTCGGGGACCCGGTCGGCGTCCGCTCGTTTCTCCGGGCGCTCGAGGCGGTTCATCCCGGAACGGAACTGGTCGCGCGCCGGGAGCGGGACCGGCCGCCGCGTTCCGCGCGGCCGTTCGAGAGGCTGGCCGAGGACCTCTCGGAGCGACAGCGTCGGACGCTCGAGGCGGCCTATCACGGCGGCTTCTTCGAGTGGCCCCGCGAGCGCACCGGCGAGGAGGTCGCCGAGTCGCTCGGCGTCTCGCAGCCGACGTTCAGCCGGCACCTCCGGATCGCCCAGCGGAAACTGTTCGCGTTGCTGTTCGACGAACGCGCCGGCGAGTGAGCCGCGACGACCGACCGGTATAGAGTTCTTACCGGCTATTTCGTCGCGATAATTCGCCCTTTCCGTATCAGCGAAAACGGACGACTATCTGACGGATGAATCAATATAGCGGTCGAATCCGGCGTGGGTTCCGTGTATAGCGTCCACGACCATGTAGTCGGCTCGTAATACGTCGTTCAATGAGTGCGTTCGAGGTAAGAAGCAATTACGACGGTCATCTCTCCGGATGGCGGATGGTCCGATGAGCATCGATATCGCCGACGCCGAAGATGTGGCCGAGACCGAGGGTGTGACCGACGCCGCGACCGAGACCGTCGCCGACACCGGCGACCGGTCCGAGATCCGATCGGAGGCCGAGGGCGGAATCGTCGCTCAGCTCCGACTCGATCACCCGGAACTGTTCCTGCGCTCGACGCTGCGACACGCCTCGGATGTCACCGTCGAACCCGAGTACTGGACCGCCGTCGAACCGGGGCGAACCCTCGTCTTTGTCACCGCCTACGGCTCCGACTTCGACGACTTCGAAACCGGGCTCGAGACGGACCCCACCGTCACCGATCCGGTCCTCGTCGACCGCTACCCCGACAGGCGAGTGTACCGCGTCGCAATCACCGACTGCGCGCGCACCTTTACCGCCGAAACCGCCGCCGTCGGCGGCCGAGTTCTCGAACTCTCGAGCGCTCGGGACGGCTGGCTCGTCCAGCTTCGGTTCCCCGACCGCGAGCGCCTCGTCGCGTTCAACGAGTACTGTCGCGAACGAGACATCTCGGTCACGGTCGATCACCTCCGCGTCTCCGACGACGAGGACGACGGCGTCGTCGCCCTGACCGACAAACAACAGGAGTTACTCGTCGCCGCCCACGAGGAGGGGTACTTCGACGTTCCGCGCGGCATCTCCCAGGACGAACTCGCGGACCGACTCGACGTCTCGAAGTCGGCGGTCTCCCAGCGGCTCCGGCGGGCGATCGGCGAACTCTGTGCGGCGACGCTCACCTGAGCGCCGACCCGCGCCGTTAGATTCCGTTTCTCGATCTCGAGACGAGCCGTCCCGATCGCTCCGCGTCGAGTCGGAAATGAGAAAATCAAACCACTGACCGAGCCGATCGGAGCCGGAATCGAGGTCTCGAGACGGCGTCGCGCGAGTGCGGCCGGGCTCGCATCGACGCCGCGCTCCGTTCCGGACCGGCTTACTCTTCGTCTTCGTCGTCTTTCATCGAACCGAGCTGATCGACCAGCTCGTCCGTCGAGACGTCGGACTCGAACGACATTTCGCCCTGATGTTCGTTTTCGTGGACGTTAACGGCCTCTACGTCCTCGTCGTCGGTCGTCTGCTCTTGTTGTTCAGATTCGTCGTAGCTACCAAAACCCATACTCGATACTCCCGTGCCACTGCAAAAGGTGTGGCGGTTTGTTCCATCTCGGTACTCGCCGCTCGCTCCGCGGCGGGCCACGCGGGGCGACCGCTCTGCTCGAGGGCCGCTCAGCGCCCGCTCGAGGCTCGATCGAACCCGTTTCGAACTTCCGACCGGCCCCCGTTCAGCGCGACGGTTCGATGTCGCCTGTTTCCGCTCCCTACCGCTAGTTGGCAGCAAATACCGCCCGTTCGTCGCTTCGTACTCGAATGGCCGTCGGCTGTTCGGTCGGCATACGATTCGGACGACCGCGTCAGACGGCGGAAATTCGGCTCGAGCGGGGCGCTGAGAGATTTGCGAATGGAAATAATGGATAGAAATAACGTCAGCTCTCAGCATGTGATACTCCTGTCACTGCCAGTCAGTGGCGGAGTACACGCGGACTACGGGATTCAGTAGTCCGTCTATAGTAATGGGTTCGGGAGGTTTGAAATGCTCTCATGGTTGCGTACCGTCCACCCTCTCGACCAATCGCGATGGATCACCGGGCCGCCCCGTTGGATCTCCTCTCTCCGCCGGAGACCGGTCGGTCCGACGACGCGTCGTCCGCGGGAACTGCTATCGTGTCCGGGCCACACGACCGTCTCGAACGGCCCGACGGTCGGTGATCAGCAGATGTGTGGAATTATCGGCCGCGTCGGCGACGGCAACGCGCTCGAGCCGCTTCTGACCGGACTGGAGAACCTCGAGTATCGGGGCTACGACTCGGCCGGTGTCGCCGTCCAGAATGGCTCCGGTATCAAGGTCCAGAAACGGTCCGGGCGGGTCGAGGAACTGAAGGAATCGATCGGCGAACCGCTCTCGGGCGAAGTCGGAATCGGCCACACGCGCTGGTCGACCCACGGGCCGCCGACCGACGCGAACGCCCACCCGCACACGGACGAGAGCGAGGACGTCGCTGTCGTCCACAACGGGATCATCGAGAACTACGCCGCGCTCCGGGAACGGCTGGCGGCGAACGGCTACGAGTTCACGAGCGACACCGACACCGAGGTCATCCCCCACCTCGTCCAGTACTACCTCGACGCGGGATACGACAGCGAGGCGGCGTTCCGACAGGCGATCGACGAACTCGAGGGCAGCTACGCCGTCACCGCGATGGTATCCGGCGAACACGTCCTCTACGCCGCCCGACAGGGCTCCCCGCTCGTCGTCGGCATGGAAGACGGCGAGTACTTCCTCGCGAGCGACGTGCCCGCCTTCCTCGAGTACACCGACAGCGTGGTCTACCTCGAGGACGGCGACGTCGTCATCGTCGACGAGGACGGCGTCGAGTTCACCGACCTCAAGGGCGACTCCGTCGTGCGCACGCCCGAGACGGTCGAGTGGGATCCCGAGCAGGCGGGGAAAGGCGAGTACGACCACTTCATGCTCAAGGAGATCAACGAACAGCCGACGTCGCTGGCCCAGGCGATCGAGGGGCGGGTCGATTCCGCGATCGAGCGGATCGCCCTGTCCGATTTCGAACCCGGCACCTTCGACGACGTCGACAGCGTCCAGTTCGTCGCCTGTGGCACCTCCTACCACGCCGCGCTGTACGGCTCGCTCACGCTGAATCAGGCCGGCGTGCAGTCGACCGCGCTGCTTGCAAACGAGTACAGCGTCTCGGCTCCGCCGGTCGACGACGACACGCTGGTGATCGCAGTCACCCAGAGCGGCGAGACGGCCGACACGCTCAACGCGCTCCGGCGAGCCGAGGCCGAGGGGGCTCGCACGCTCACGGTGACGAACGTCGTCGGCTCGACGGCCGCCCGCGAGGCCGATGACGCGCTGTTCATCCGCGCCGGCCCGGAGATCGGCGTCGCCGCGACGAAGACGTTCTCCTCGCAGGCCGTCATGCTCACGCTGCTCGGCCAGCGCATCGCCGGCGACCTCCGGGACGAGCCGCCGGCCGACCTCGAGTCGCTGCTCCCCGAACTCGAGTCGATGCCCGGACGGATCGACGACCTGCTCGCGGAGTCGACCGCCGAGTCGATCGCCGAGCGCTACAGCGACAGTCAGTCGTACTTCTTCATCGGCCGCGGCCTCGGCTACCCCGTGGCGCTCGAGGGGGCGCTGAAGTTCAAGGAGATCACCTACGAGCACGCCGAAGGCTTCGCCTCGGGCGAACTCAAACATGGTCCGCTAGCGCTGGTTACGCCCGAGACGCCCGTGTTCGCGATCTTCACCGGCGAAGAGGACGAGAAGACGCTGAAAAACGCCGAGGAGGCCCAGACTCGCGGCGCACCCGTCATCGCGGTCTGTCCGGACGGCCATCCGGCCGTCGAGGCCGCCGACGAGCACCTCTCGATTCCCGAGACCGAGCCGGATCTAGCTGGGCTGCTCGCGAACGTCCAGCTCCAGCTGGTCTCCTACTACGCGGCCGACCTCCTCGACCGGCCGATCGACAAGCCGCGGAACCTCGCGAAGAGCGTGACTGTCGAGTAGACCCGTACCACAGTCCGGTTCCGCCGCTCGACTCTTTTCGTTGCCGGCATCTTCGCGGTTCCATCCGCTGGACTCGAGTCACAGTTCCGTTTCGTCTCCGAGACCGACTGCTCCCGGATTAGTTCGTATCGGCGGCACGGCAGAACGACAATCGGACTCGAGTAGGGGTCATCGAGGCCGCAGGACGAGACCACCCCCGTAGTCCGGTCCGCACGGCGTCGGTGTACGACCCGTACTCGAACGATGTCGGAATCGAACGTGGAGGGTCACTCTGGCGATCGAACGTCCCGGTGGTGACACCACCGGACTCGTGGGTATCGACCGATACCCTCCAGTTAGGCTAGGAGTTCGATGCGATATAAAGGGAACACCTGATAGCTATGGTATGTCAAAAACTCAACTTTATCAGGAGTCGGTCGAGAACTCGAGGTGACCGATTCGAACCGGATCTTACCGGTCCCGTTCGACGGTTTCGCCGGGCTCGGTCGTCGCGCCGGTGTCGAGTTTCAGGCCGGGTGTGAGACTCGTATTGATGCCGGTCTTGACTCCGTCGCCGGCGACGACGCCGAACTTCCGTCGACCCGTCGAGACGCGCTCGCCTTTGACGGTGACCGAGACGTCCGCATCGTCGTGACGGAGATTCGCGACGTTCGTCCCCGCGCCGAAGTTGACGTCTCGCCCGAGGACGCTGTCCCCGACGTACGAGAGGTGGCTGACCGACGTGCCCCGCGAGAGGACGCTGTTTTTCACTTCGACGCCGTTGCCGACCGAGACGTCTTTCCCGATCAGCGTCGCGCCGCGGACGTAGGCGTTCGGCCCGACGGTCGCACCCGATCGGATCAACACCGGGCCCTCGATCACGGCACCGGGCTCAACTGTCGCGCCCTCCTCGACGACCACCCGCCCCTCGAGGTGGGCCGCGTCGCTGACCGCGCCGTCGATCCGGCGCTCGAGGGCGGCGAGTTTCCACTCGTTCGCCTCGAGTAGTTCCCACGGCCGGCCCACGTCCAGCCACCGCTCGAGGGTCACCGGCGTGACCGCGTACTGCTCGACGACCCGCGCGAGCACGTCCGTGATCTCGCGTTCGCCCCGCTCGCTCGCGGGGACCTCGAGCCACGATTTCGCGTCCGCCGGGAAGGCGTACGCGCCGGCGTTGGCGAGGTTCGTCGGCGGTTCCTCGGGCTTTTCGACGATGTCGATGACGGTGTCGTCGGTCGTGCTGAGGACGCCGTAGTTCCGCGGGTCGGCGACTTCGGCGGCACAGACCGCCGGACACTCCGTGAACAGGCGGTCGATCGCCGCCGGGTCGTACAGGTTGTCGCCGTTCAGCACTGCGAAGGGACCGTCGATGTGTTCGCGGGCGGCGTTGACGGCGTGGGCCGTCCCCGCCTGTTCCGTCTGGACGGCGTAGGAGACCGGCACGCCCCGGTACTCCGCGCCGAAGTAGTCTCTGACCGTCTGGCCCTCGTAGCCGACCACGAGGACGATTTCGTCCGCACCGGCGTCGACGGCGGTATCGACCGTCTGTGCGGCGAGTGGCCGATCGGCGACCGGGAGCATCGGTTTCGGACGGGACGCGGAGAGCGGCCTGATCCGTGTACCCTGTCCTGCGGCGAGAACGATGGCTTTCATCACGCTCACGTACCCCGATCCGGCGGATAATTATATAGTTATTACAGCTACGGACCAGAACTAATCGGTTTTCTGACTACTTTCCGCGTCGACGACGGTCCTGATTTCGCGTTCGGTCCCGGTCGCGCTCAAACCCGAGTCGCGCTCGAGTCACCGCTCTCGCCGGTCCCGACCGACACCGCCCGATCTACCAGTCAACATGCCATTCATCGCCGGTGAAATACTGTATTACCGTCTCGAAATATCTCATTTCTCACGAAAGAGCCCTCGAAACTCTCGATATCGGAACTGTCTCTCACACCGGTCGATCGCCGTCGAAATACTCGACTAACGGTCTCGAGGCGAATTATGCGGTCTATAGTAAATACCGTTCTGTCGCTACGGGTTGTTGATGTCGACGGATTCATCCGCCAAGTGGACGCCCATGACGTCCGGCCAGCAAACGACCGCCCCTCGATGTGTCAACTGTGGCAACCAGGTGACGCGTCAGTTCGCTCGCGTTTTCGGCGACAACCGCGACGTCGTCCACGCCTGTCCCGACTGTGCGACGTACCGTGAGATGAAGACCTCCGATTTCATCCCGAAAGAAGCGAGATAAGTTTCGTCCCCCGCTGACTCGAGCGCCGTCGAACGTCTTCGCTCGCCGTCGATTCGTAGCTCTCGTGGGACAGCACGCCCCCTTTCAGGCGTCCACCGCGACCGTCTCGGTGACGAGCGCCCGTGCGGTCTCGAACAGTTCCTCGGCGTCGGCTGCCGACCGCGCCTCCGCGGTCACGCGGATCAGCGGCTGTGTGCCGCTCGCACGGAGCAGGAACCAGCCGCTCTCGGTCTCGACTCTGACGCCGTCGAGGGTCTCGATCTCGTCGTATCGCTCGCGAACCCGGTCGGCCACGTCGGCCATCACTCTCGTTTTGTCCTCGACTTCGATCGACGTTCGCCGGATCGGATACTGCTCGATATCGGCGACGAGGTCGGACAGCGATCCCCGTTCGGCGACCAGTTCGACCAGCTTACAGGCCGCGAGCGGGCCGTCCGGACAGCGCGTCTCCTCGGGCCAGATCCACGCGCCGCTGGGCTCGCCGCCGAAGACGACATCGGGTTCTGTCGTCCGCTCCGCGACGTAGACGTCCCCGACCTGTGTGCGCGTCAGCGACGCGCCGACGCCGGCCAGCGCGTCGTCGACGGCGAGACTGGTATCGACCGGCGCGGCGACGCGGTCCCCGTCACCCGCCGCCTCGCGGGCGAACAGGGCGAGTAACGCGTCTTTCGGCACGAAGGCACCGGTCCCGTCGACCGCCAGCATCCGGTCGGCGTCGCCGTCGTGAGCGACTCCCAGTTCGGCGTCTGTCGCCGCGACCAGCGTCGACAGCGTCTCGAGGGTCTCCTCGGTCGGCTCGCTGGGCCGTCCGGGAAACGAGCCGTCTTCCTGTCCGTTCAGGGTCCGCACCTGACAGCCGAGATCGTCGAGCACCGCCGCCGTGATCCCGCCGGCACCGTTGCCCACGTCGACGACGACGCTGGGCTCGCGCTCGAGGTCGACCGCTCCCCGGAGCGCGTCGGCGTGGTGGTCCCGAACGCCGTCGCGACGAGAGCGGTCCCCGACGCCGTCCCAGTCGGCCAGTTCGTAGTCGTCCTCGCGAATCCGCCGCTCGATCGCCTCGCGCTGGTCGGGTCCGAACGCCTTCCCGGACGGGTTCCAGAGCTTGATTCCGTTGTCCGTCGCCGGGTTGTGCGAGGCCGTCACGACGACGCCCGCGTCGGCCTCGAGGTGGTCGATCGCGCGAGCGATCGTCGGCGTCGCCTCGACGTCGACCGTCAACACGTCCGCGCCGCACTCGCGCAGTCCCGCGCCGACCGCGTCGACGAACATCGATCCGCTCTCGCGAACGTCGCGACCGACGACGACGCGCTCGTGTCCCTCCGAGGCGACCGCGCGGCCGACCGACAGCGCCAACGCCGCCGTCACCTCGCTTCCGACCCGTCCGCGGATACCGCTGGTTCCGAACATACCTCCCCCTGACAGGGGCGAGCGCCTTACTATGCACGGGTTAATCCGATTGGCTGTCCGCAACGGAGCCAGACCTCGATATCGCCGCCGCTCCGCCATCGCACGCGGCGTTCGACAGCGACGGCTCGCGGCGATGGCCGCGACTGCGAGGCCGATCGACCGATCGTTAGTATCTCCCTGTATTTCTGAACTGTCGGTGCCGTATATATGAGTCACACCGGTACGCTCGAGTGAGAATGAAACCGGTACAGCAGGCCGCCGACGCCCGGGCTCGGATCGCCGACCAGAGTGCGACTCGGCTCCGGCCGACCGCGAGACGCGTCGATCGATCGCCGACTCGAGCGCCGCGATCCGAACCCGAACCGGCCGCCCCCATCGGACACCGCCTATGAGTACGACCGAACCAGACCGCGAGATCGACGAGGCCGCCGAGTCCGGCGAGAGTAGCGGCGACGACGGGACCGGCGACGGAACGCTCGCCGAGCTCCCGCCCAGCGCGAAACTGGTCTACAAGGTCCTCGAGTACGAGGCCCCGCTGACACAGGAAGGGATCGCGGCCGAGTCCCGACTGTGTCCCCGGACCGTTCGCTACGCGCTCGGCAAGTTAGCGGATCAGGACCTCGTCACCAGCCGGGTCTGTCTCGAGGACGCCCGGCAGTCGAAGTATCGGCTCGCCGAGTGAGTTTCCCGTCGCATTCGAGCGGTCCGCCGTACTCCGACCTGCAGAATCCATTAGTTATAAGACACTAACGAGCCGACATTTAGTTGGAAGTCAGCTCCAACGAGCGAGGGGGCATGCGTTGAAATGCCCCGGGTGATAGGACACCCGAGACTGGCTTCCAAACCGTGCAGTTTCGAAGCCATGTTCCACTTGCTTCCTCCGAGACATAAACGTCTCGCACGACGACAGTACCGCGTTCGAACATCAATCAGACGCCAGTGGTCACACCGGGGGCCGGTCTCCGCCCGCAGTGGGAGGGACGGATGAGCGACGACGCCGAGTCGTCCGCGGACGACGAACTCACGCTCGACGGCGACTCGATCGCTGCGAACACCTCACAGACGGGACGGCAACCGGTCCGCTGTCCGCGCTGTGACGTGCCCATCGCGCTGGTCGTGAGCTACGGCCCTACGACCCACGAGGCCAGCCCCTGCGGCTGTCGCGTTCCCGGCGACATCCTCGAGCGGAGCGGAGACGGCTCCGAGTGAGGGAACTGGGGACGGGACGCTCGCTCGTTTTTACTGCGATTCCGTCCCGACAGTACCGGGTTCTCGAGGACGCGATCGCTCTCTCGGATGAGCGGTGCGGAGAAGACGACGCGTTCGCCGACAGGGACCGTGCTATCGGTGTTTCTGATACCGATCGACCAGCACGTCGACCCCGAAGGAACCGGACGTGATCTCGTAGTAGGTCTCGAGTCGCGGGTTGAACTTCGCCTTGTACCGGTTGATGCTCGGCACGCCGGCCCCGACGAGGTCGTACTCCTCGACCGAGCCGTGCAGGCCGTCGCGCATGACGTGCCAGTCGAGGAGGTCGTTGATAGCGATATCGACGTCGGCGTCGGGTTTGACGCCGCCTTGCCACCGGTACCGCGTCCGCTCGGACTCGACGACCAAGATCCCCCCGAGGAATTCGCCGTCGACGCGACAGACGTAGGGCCGGATTGCCCCGTCGGGAAGCGTTTCGTAGAGCGAGCGAGCGAAGTCGGTACTCAGCCGGAACGGTTCGTCCTGGCTCTGGTAGCGCTCCCTGACCTTCTCGACGATGCGTTCGACGTCGTCGGCGTCGCCCTCCTCGATCGTGTAATTGTCCTCGTCAGCGTTCCGGATGTTGCTCCGTGCGTCGCTGCTGAACCGCTTCAATAGGTCGTCCTCGCTGCCCTCGAGGTCGACGACGTACGTGTTTTCGGGTTCGACGTCGTACTCGCTCCAGACGAACGGCCGGATGTCGTCGAACTCCGCCGTGACGAACTTGCAGTACAGCGGCGAGATCTCGTCGTCGACCCACTCGAGACAGCCCTCGATGAACCGCTTGGTCCGCCGGTCGACCTTGCGCTGTTTCAGCTTGTCGACGTTCAGCAGCGACGGGCCGAGGTACGACGTCCACGAGTGTGGGGGCGGCGAGAAGGCACCGGTGACCGGCCCCTTGGTGTACTCGAAGACCGGGAAGACGCCGACCGGCTCCTGCCCCTTGAAGCCGGCGAGCAGGTGCGGCGTCGATTCGGTGTCCTCGGCCTGCAACCGGAGCGCTTCGGCCCGGAAGAACGGGTTCGTTCCGTCGGATCGTTCGACGTAGCGGTTCCACTCGTCTGCATCGGTTCGCGGATCAAGGACGCGTATCTCGATACTCATAGATAACCAAGGTCGGACAGTCGGTCTTCGACGGTCCCGTCGTCGGTCGCCGTGATCGTCTCCCGGTCGTAGGCCGGGTACGCTCGCTCCGCGCTCCCGTCGACGACCGGGAGCGGGTCGCCGTCCATCGCGGCGTCGACCGGCACGTCGAACAGCGAACAGATCGTCGGTGCGACGTCGAAGATCGACGCGTCCTCCAGAGCGGCGGACGCGTCGAACGCCGGGCCGGCGGCCGCGACGACGCCGGTTCGCTTGTGATTCCACGATTCCATCGGCTCGCCGAACCGCGTCTTGCCGAGGTCGGCGTCGAGTTCGTTGTCGAACCCCGCCGGCACCGTCACGATATCGGGGGCGTCGTCGATGTGGTCCCCCTCGAAGTACCGTTCGCGGGGTTCGACGGCGTCGAACATCGGCTCGCCGTCGGGCGTCCGCACGGCCGACAACGTCTCGATCAGCTCCTCGCGGACGGTCTCGTATGCCGATTCGGGAACCTGCCCGTTCGGCTCGCGACCGGCGAGGTTGATGCGGACGCCGAGTTCGCTCTTCGAGCGGACGTAGGCCCGGGACGCCGGGAAGTCGACCTGTTCGCTCGCCGCCCGGATCACGTCGTTGGGCACCCGCGTGCCGATCGCCTCTTTCAGGCCCACGCGGTCGAGCGCGCTCGCGACGCGCTGGGTCGTGAGCCCGGCCGTCGCGGCGAGGTTCATCGCCCGCTCGAGCGGCCTCGACTCGTGGTCGCCGGCCTCGGCCCCCTCGAGGAGGTCGTTCTCCCAGGACTTCGACCAGTTCGGCATCCCCTCGCCGCCGCTCCGAGAGTGCACGTAGCCCTCGTCTCGGAGGAACTCGTTGATCCGGAACGCGTCGCCGGAGACTTTCCCCATGCCGTGGTCGCTGACCACGAGGACGTTGTCGGGGTCGGTCCGCTCGAGCGTCTCGGCGAGCTGGCGGTCGACCTCGCGGTAGACCGCCTCGATCGCCTTCTTGTCCCCGGGTCGCTCGTGGAACACGGAGTCGGTCTGCTGGAACTGCAGAAAACCGAAGTCGGGCGCGATCCGGCGGCAGAGATACCGGAACGCCTTCCCCCGGAGTTCGATCGTCTGCTCGTACCCCTCGATCGAGCGGGCCGGTGCCGGCCCGCTCCGGGGGTAGAGCCAGTAATCGCCGCCACAGGCCAGTTTGACGTCCTCGAGGATTCCCTCCGGATGGCAGTCCGGGTCCTCGGGGGCGGTCAGCCCGGGAATCAACGCGCCGTCGAACGCCCGCGCGGGATGGGTCACTGGAACGTTGACGACGACGCTCGAGAGCCCGTGATCGCTCAGGAGCTCCCAGACCGGGCGCGCCCGGACGTGGGTCCCATTGACGACGCTCCAGTCGTAGCCGTCGAACGAGAGGAAATCGTAGACGCCGTGTTTGCCCGGATTCTTGCCGGTGTACAGCGACGGCCACGCGCTCGCCGTCCACGGCGGAATCTGGGACTCGAGGGGTCCCGCCGTCCCGCGCTCGAACACCCCCTCGAGGGTAGGAAGTTCGCCCGACTCGAACAACGGCTCGAGCACCGGCCGACAGCCGGCGTCCAGCCCAACGACGAGCAGACGAAGGTCTTTGTCGTCGGTCGAACCTGCCATGGAAGCGTTGTCCGGTCGGTTCGGCTTTGTTATGCAACGGGCTCGAGAGCCGTAAGCTCGCGCTGCCGGCTCTACGGTCGGAATAGTAGTTCAGCCCGCGTGATTGTCAGGATCGAGCGATTCGTGTACGCGCGGATTTCCGCGCGATCGCGAGCTGTACCGTCCGTATCACTAAGGCCCCGCTCGTCACCGTATTACGCCGATGCTCGTCGCTACTGCCACCGTCTCTTCACACCCATCTCACGCATGATCAGCGCTACCCCCTCCGTATTCGACGTTGCAGTCTCGCAATCGGGGTCCGGGATCGATCCGTTCGTCGATCGGCACGCACCGGACAGCACGCACACCTACTACGGTGCCGGGAAAGTCGCGCTCCGGGACGGGCTCGCGGGCCTCGTCGACTCCGGTGAGAACGTCCTCGTTCCCGCCTACCTCTCGCCCGCCGTCGTCGAGCCGTTCCACGACCTCGGGCTCGAGTCCCGGTTCTACGCCGTCGAGGAGACACTCGCACCGGATTTCGCCGATCTCGAGTCCCGGATCGACGACGACACCGTCGCCGTCATGTCGGTCAACTACTTCGGGTTCCCACAGCCCGGCCTCGAGCGAATCGCGTCGCTTTCCGACGAGTACGACTGTTATCACGTCGACGACAACGCCCACTCGCCGCTCAGTGTTCACGACGGAACGCTGCTCGGCACCCACGGCGACCTCGGCATCACGACCCTGCGGAAACTGCTGCCGGTCCCCGACGGCGCGTTGCTCTACTGCACCGACGACGAGGTCAAATCGCAGTTCTCCCCCTCCTCGCTGGCCGGCCGTTCCGGCCGGATCGCGGCCAGCGACTGCCGGTTCGTGGCCGCCTCGGTCGCCGAACGCGTCCTCGAGACCAGCCCGTCGCTCCACCGATCGGTCGACGCCTTTCTCTCCGACGGCGCCGACGACTCGTCGTCGGTCGATCCGAGCGGCCGCTACGAGGCCGCGAAAGTCCCCATGTCGCGGTTCTCGGCGGCCGTCGCGGACGCCGCCGATCCCGACGCGATCCGGGCCGCCCGCCGGGAAAACTTCCGGGCGTGGCAGGAAATCGTGGACGGTCGCGACGACCTGACTCCGCTCTTCGAACGGCTGCCGGAGGGAATCAGTCCGTACGAGTTCCCCGTGCGGGCGAGCGATCCGGAAGCGTTCCTCGCGGAACTCGAGGACTGTGGCGTCGTCGGTGCCCACACGTGGCCGATACTCCGCCAATCCGTGCGCGAGGACGAGACCTACGAAACGTCGACCCGGCTCGCGGACGAACTCGTCGCGCTGCCGGTTCATCAGGGGATCGAGCCGTCGGCGATCGAGGCGGTCGGCGATCGATTACGGCGGTGAGGTCGTCTCTGTTGCCGCGGCAGCCGACCGAACGCGAGTTCCATCCGGTCGACCGAACGCGAGGTCCGCACTACTGATCGGCGGCCGTCGCCGACAGCTCCGCGCGGACGTCGTCGCTCAGCGCGTACGTCCGTTCGGCCGATCGCTCGAGCAGCCCCTCCGTGCGCAGCTCCGAGACGAGACTCTGGACGGCGACCCGCGAGCGGTCGACTCGAGCGGCGACGGTCTCCGTCCGGAGCCGGCCCTCCGTCGCGAACAGCCCCAGAATCGCCTCGGCCGTTTCGGCCGAACACTGCGATCCCTCGCACGCGCGAGCGACCCGATCGCTGATCCACTGGACCTCGAGGAGGTCCGCCAGTTCGCGCTCTTCGTCCGCGACGACGAATCCCGGCTCGTCGTCCGTTGTCGTCTCTCGATCGGGCTCCTCGTCGGCGGGCGTGTAGCCGAACTCGATGTCGTCACCGCCGGCTTGGACGATCGACGATGCCGAATCGTCGTCGTTTGCAGCGTTCTCGTCGTTCGCCGATTCGCTTTCGTCGCTCTCGAGGTCACGGACGACCGCGCGTAACTGCTCGTTCTCCGATCGGAGCCGATCGACTTCCGCCGACTGTCCCGCGAGTCGGTCTTCGAGACCCTCGATCCGCTCGTCGCGCGCCTCGAGTTCTTCCTGTAGTTCGTCCCGATCGGCCTCGAGATCGGCGATCTCCTCGTGGAGCCGGCGCAGATCCCCGCCCTCGCCGGGGAGTTGCGACTGGACGGTGTCCGTGTTGCTCAGCGCGTCGGCCATCTGTCTGGCCGCACTCGAGACGTCCCGCGCCGACGAGAGTTCGTCTTCGAGGGTCTCGATGCGTTTCTCCTTCTTCTCGAGTTCGGTCTCGAGTTCGTTGATCCGGTCCTGTTCGCGCTCCTTGCGCTCGGAGATGTTCTGGAGATCGCCGACCAGCGCGTCGGAGACGGACTTGAGTTCGGGGCGCTCGAAGTCGTCGAGTCCGGGGGTCGCGCCCGCGTCGAAGGTCCGCTTGCGGCGGAACTGGATCTTCCGGACGTCGACTTCGGTCCAGTCGGTCTGGACGAACGCCTGTCCGTCGTCGAGGTCGGAGACGAGTTCCTTGTACTCGGTGTCGATGATCCGGCCGACGACCTTCGTGTCGTTGTCCCAGGTCAGCCGGTGCCAGACGAGCCAGTTCGCCTGCGTGATGAAGTCCTTCTTCACGTCGGCCGGGCGCTGGCTGATCCCCACGATGCCGAGGCCGTGTTTGCGCCCGCGCTTGCTGATCTTGATCAGCAGGTTGCCGGTCTCGCCGACGCCGCCGCCCTCCGGGATATACTCGTGGACCTCCTCGACGACCAGCAGGAACGGCTTCTTCATCTTCTTCTCCTTGACGAACAGCTGCCGGGCGACCTCCCGAAGTAACTCGTCTGCCACGTCCTCGTCGAGGTAGCCCGAGACGTCGAGGATGACGGGCACGTTCTCCTCGAGGGCGATCGTGGCCATCTGCTCGGCGTGTTCCGGCCCGATCTGGATGTCACACTCCTCGTCGGCTCCCGCGTGGAGCATCTCGTACTCCTCTTTGAGTCCGTAGTACTCGCCGTCCGTGTCGACGATCAGAAGGGGGTAGCCGGCCTCGAGCAGTTCCTCGGCGATCACCGACGCGGTGTTCGATTTGCCGGAGCCCGATTTCCCCGTCACGAATCCGCGACCGGTGAGCAGTTCGACGACGGGCAGCTTGAGGTCGGCACCGCTATCGGTCTCGCCGACGAGTATCTGTCGCTGTTTGGATTCCTCGTCGCTCACTGGCCCACCACCTCGCGTCCGCGCGGTTCGTTCATACTATCCGTACAGTTCGAACCCGCGACCTTGAATATTGGCCTCGGCTCCGTCCTCGATAGCCGCCGGACCGCGGGGCTCCCGCGAGTCGAGTCGGCTCAGTCCTCGTCGCGCTCGACCGTCTGCTCGCGGACCGTCATCCCCTTGCGGCCCAGATGCTGGAGCTGTTTCCGGGCGAAGTCCTCCTCGCGCGTGCCCCGCGTCGCGAGCACGTAGACGAGCGCGCCGCCGGCGGGTCGCATCGTCCGCCCGGCCCGCTGTGTTCCCTGCCGGCGGCTCCCGCCGAGCCCGGAGGCGACGATCGCCAGATCGGCCGTCGGCAGATCGATCCCCTCGTCGCCAACCCGCGAGATGAGCAACAGATCGCGCTCGTTCCGGCGGAACTCGTCTAACAGCCGCCGGCGCTCGTGGTGGGGCGTCTCGCCGCTGAGGAACGGGACCTCGAGCGCCTCGGAGAGCTCCCGGCCCTGTTCGAGATAGTCGACGAAGACGATGGCTTTCGAGTCGGGGTGGGCCGACAGCAGGTAGCGGACCTCGTCGATCTTGCCCCGGTTGCGCGCGGCGATCCGGTACTTCTCGCGCCCGTCGGCGGAGCCGTAGGCGTTCGCCTGCTCGTCGTCGCCCCACGGCACGTAGCGGATCTCGAGTTCGGGTTCGGCGACGTGGCCCGCGTCGAACAGCGCCTCCCAGTCGGTGCCGATCGGCGGTCCGACGAGGGTGAAGATCTCGGTCTGGCGGTCGTCCTCCCGAATCGGGCTGGCCGACAGTCCGAGCCGGTGTTTGGACTGCAGGTGCGTACTGCGCCGGTAGACGTCCGAGGGGACGTGCTGGCACTCGTCGAAGACCACCAGCCCCCACTCGCGGTCGTCGAACAGCGAGCGGTGGCGGTCCATCCCCGCGATCTGGTAGGTCGCGATCGTCACCGGGCGGACCTCCTTGCGGCCGCCGTGGTACTGCCCGATCTGGTGGGCCTCGAGCGAGGTGTACTCGATGATCGTATCGGCCCACTGCTGGGCGAGGTCGCGGCTCGGTACGAGTACGAGCGTCTCGCCCTCGACGTGGGCCATCGCGCCCATCGCGGCGACGGTCTTCCCGCTGCCCGGCGGGCCGACGAAGACGCCCTCGCCGGCCTCGGCGAAGCGGTCGACCCACGTCCGCTGGTAGTCCCGCAGCGACACCTCGAGATCGATCGGCAGTTCCTCGCCGGACTCGAGTTCGCGGTGGTCCTGAACCGGATACCCTGCCTCGTAGAGGATGCGCTTGATCGCGGCTTCCGAGCCCTCCTGGACCCAGTCTTCGGTCTCGGAGATCGGCGCGTGGACGTGTTCCTCGTCCAACTTCTGGCGGGCGACGTTGCCCATGATCTCCGCGCTCTGGCCTTCGAGGACGGTGTAGCCGTCCTCGTGAGTCACCAGCCGGAACTGGTGGGCCCGGTCCCACTGGCTCTCGACCCAGTCCTCGAGTCGCTCCGAGCGCTGACCCAGCGCCTGCCGCATCGTCCGCGCGAGGGCCTCGAAGGAGTCGTGTGGCGTCCCCCAGATGTCCTCCGGCCGGACGACGTAGCGATAGCCCTGCTCGCCGTTCCCGTCCGCGAGGTGGGCGAACTGCGAGAGTTGCGCGCGCGTGAACTGATCCGGTCGATCGACGACGATCTCCCGGCGCTTCGGGAAGACGACCACCCGCTCGCGATCGGTGAGGTCCTCGAGTTCGGTCGGATACCAGACCACCGGATCGGTCGAGACCGCGTGGCGCTGTAGCTCGCCCCGCTCGGCGAGGGTCTCGAGCCGGGCGGTGGCGTCTTCGTGGGGCATCTCGAGGGCGCGGGAGACGGCCGCGGCGGTGAGAACTGGGCGTCCCTCCCGCTGGCTGGCGTCGTGGAAGTCGGCGATCGTGAACTCGTCGCCGTCGTCGCTCGAGTCGCCCGTCTCGTTCTCCTCGCCGGTGTCGGTCGCCGCCGCGTCGGTCGGGTCCGCGGGCTCGCTTCGCTGTTCGTCGGTGGGCGTCGAAGAACGTTCGTCGGTCACTGGCGAGTCGTAGCGGCGGTGCGGGTAAACCGATTTCGCTCGCCAGCGGTGTTCGTCGACCGCGCTCCCGCGACGTGTCCGTCGCTCTCTCGAGCCCGGATAGCTATATTTGACTGGACGGTGTGGGGTTTCAGTATGTACCGCGCGATCCTCCCCGAGGGACAGATCGAATGCGAACGGTACGACCGGGCCGAGAACGGCGTCGACCTCTACGACGGTGACGACGAGTTCATCGCGTTCGTCCCCTACGCCAACCTCCACGCGCTGGCCGACGAGGAACTCTACACCGGAGAGACGACCGAGGACGAGCGATCGATCATGTAGCCGGCTGCTGATCGATCGCCTCGAGTTGCTCGCGATAGCGGTTCCGAACCGTAACGACGGTCGTCTGTGCGGTGTCGGCGACCGCGCGTTGCGGGATGGTCTCGTCACAGAGCAGGCCGGCGGCGTAGATGGCCGCGGCGGCGAACCCCGTCGGCGACTTGCCGGAGTGTAGCCCCTGCTCGGTCGTCCGATCGATGATCTCAATGGCCTTGGTTTCGACGCCCTTGTCGACGTCTAACTCCGAGCAAAACCGCGGGACGAACTGTCGGGGGTTCGTCGGCTCCAAGTTGATGTCCAACTCGTCCGCGATGTAGCGGTAGGTCCGGCCGATCTCTCGCTGGTCGACGCGTGAAACGGACGTTACTTCCTCGAGGCTCCGGGGAATGTCCTCCTTACGACACGCGGTGTAGAGCGCGCTGGTCGCGACGCCCTCGATCGAGCGGCCGCGGATGAGGTCCTGCTCGAGCGCCTGCCGGTAGATGACGCTTGCAGTCTCTTTGACCGGCTTGGGGACGCCTAACGCGCTTACCATGCGGTCGATCTCCGAGAGGGCGTACTTGAGGTTGCGTTCGCCCGCGTTTTTCGTTCGGATTCGTTCCTGCCAGACCCGGAGTCGATGGAGTTGGCCGTGTTTATCGGCCGACATCGAGTGGCCGTTCGCGTCCTTGTTTCGCCAGTCGATGGTCGTCGTCAACCCCCGGTCGTGCATCGACTGAGTCAGCGGCGCGCCGACGCGGGACAGCTCGTCGTGTTCCTGTGCGTTGAACGCGCGCCATTCCGGCCCGTAATCGATGGGATCTTCGGTAAGGACGAGGCCACACTCCGCACAGACCTGTTCCCCGCGGTCCGGATCGTGAACGATCGTGTCGGTCTCGCAGTCGGGACACAGACCGGTCTCAACCTCCTCGGCCTGTGATTCGGTGCTGTGTTGATCGATGATAGACCGCGTCATCAGTACCGGAGGAAAGTCATGCCGCCACTGTAAGGGGTTCACATGGTTTCGCGGGAAACACCGACTTACGAGAGCGCCGGTCGCCAGTCAGTGTGTCGATTCAGCGGACCGATCACGGCGACTCATATACCGGGAGTCGTCGATCGTCTTCCGGCGATACCACCGAAGAGAGGTAGATGAACGATACGACCGTCAGCTGCCTCGAGCAAACAGGTGCGACGGTCGTATCGAGACCGTGTCCCATCGGTCGTGACCGGGTGAAACGGCCGTCGATCGCCCGTTTCGACCCACCGTGGCCAATGTGTACGTGCCACATGAAATCTAGCGATCGTTGCGTCGAGCTGATTCCGTAAATCGGTGCTTCACGGAGTAAATCCGTCGTTCGGCTGTGAACTGTCGTTCGACTTTATCTTGGTCGGTTCGAACGTTCGGTACCAGTGCCGTGTTTGGAACCAGTCCGCCGGGCCGCACCAACGTCGGGTTCCTCCGCCGACGGGGCGTCCGTACGCCGCCGATATACGCCCGCAATCAGTCGATACCGATCGGCTTCGACGGCGGCCGGAATCGCCCGTCCCAGCGGCGGTCAGGCGTCGCGACGGCACCGTCCCGAAGTCGTTCCGTACCTCCTTTGCAGACGGTGCGAAACGTGGCTGTGCTTAAGAGTATCTCTGTTGGTGTTCAACTTGGTGTGTCAATCGTGATTTCGACCCGCCGTTCGAACGTACAGCGGTCGCCGGCGAGCCGACGCTTCGGGACGACGAAGCCTCGGCGTCAGGGGACCCGCAGCTCGAATGGAGTCTATACAGCCGGAGGGACGGCCTAATGTCCTCGATCGATACGTCGCTCCCGGACGAGATCGCGTCGGTCGCCGACGCCGACGAGGACGAACGGCTCTCCAAGGACGTTATTTTCGAGCTCTTAAAGAACCGCCGTCGCCGGGAAGTCCTCGCGTACTTGCTGGAAGCCGACGAAACGGTGACCCTCGGCGAACTCGCCGAACAGATCGCGGCGTGGGAAAACGATACCGAGGTCAACGCGCTCAGCTCCGACCAACGCAAACGGGTCTACGTCGCCCTCTACCAGACCCACCTGCCGAAGATGGACGACGCCGGGATCGTCGAGTACGATCAGGATCGCGGGCTGATCTCGCTCGCGGACAACGCCGATCTGCTGATGATGTACCTCGATACGGACACCCATCGTCAGGACCGCTGGGATCGATGGTACGCCGGGCTCAGCGTGGTCGGTACTGCCCTCCTCGGCGCAGCGGTTCTCGGCGCGCCGCTGCTGTCGGCTGTGCCGCTTGCCGCCCTCGCGGGCGTCGTCGTCGCCGCTTTCCTCTGTCTCTCGACCGCACACGTCGTCCGGAACCGGTCCCAAGAACGCAACGTCGACGGCAAACTCTCTCGGATCGAGTGATCCACCGTTCACGGCGACGGTCCGAATCGTAATCCACGACAACCGGTCGGAGTACTTCTGTCGTTCCGCATCCACATACCAGCGCCAGCAGCCTGCGGTAGCTGTCCGTTCGTCGATCGATCCCACACGGGCCGTTGTTGTCGGACCGTTGAGAAGGGTTTTTACCACCCGATTGCGTACGTTCACATGGCTCCCGACGACCGTCATCCAGTACCGGAACAGTCGCGTGCCAGCAGCTGTTCCCGGCGCGGGAGCCGCCTCTTCGAAACTACATCCTCGAGAGACATCGCCTGACTCGAGCGCGACTCGCTCGAGCGGAGTGCAGGTCCCGTCGGATGCCGGTGTCGGCGGGTCGATCCCGGGTCTCATCGCGTCGGGCTGTCGAAAGTGATGATCGTCAGTATCAGTAACAGGTCCATACTCGGCCGGCGTGCCGAGGGATAGTTGGCGCTCGTGAAGTAATCGGACTAAAACTAATGATCGGAGTACTGTCCGCTCTGTCATGGTCGTTCGAACCGCAGTCGTCGGCGCAGGAACGGTCTCGCGAGCGCATCTCGCGGGCGCCCAGAACAACCCGGATATGGAACTGGTCGCGGTCTGTGATCTCGACGAGGAACTGGCTCGGGAACGGGCCCGGGAGTTCGGGACGATGGCCGTCACGGACTTCACCGAACTCCTCGACGAACTCGATTGTCTCCACGTGTGTACGCCGGTCCAGACCCACTTCGAGATCGCTCGCCAGGCGATCGAGGCCGGGGTCGGCGTCATCATCGAGAAGCCCGCGACCGTCACGGCCGAGGAGGTCGAGCAGCTGCAGACCCTCTCGCGCGAACACGACACGCCCGTCACGGTCATCCACAACCACCTGTTCTATCCGGCGGTCCGCAAGGCCCGCGAGCTGATCGACGCCGGCGAACTCGGCCACGTCAAGTCCGTGGATACGCTCTACGCGGGACTCACCCCGCCCGACCAGGTCAACCGGGGGTCGTGGGTGTTCGAGCTCCCCGGCGGCGAGTTCGAGGAGGGGCTTCCCCACCCGATCTACTCGATTCTGGGCATCGGCGGCTGGCCCGAACGCGACGACGACGTCTCCGCACAGACCGTCCTCTCAGACGACTACGAGGAGGACTTCGAATACGATCAGGCCCAAGCACAGTACGTCTCCGAGGAGGGAGCGCTCTGTAACGTGACGATGCTCTCGGGGACGCTGCCCCAGCGCCTCCACGTGATCACGGGCTCCGAGAAGTCGCTCATCGTCGACGAGATCAACCAGTCGCTCTACGAGGTCGACGAGGACTACACCTCCTCGGTCATCGCCCGCTCGAAGAAGAGTCTCGACGTCTCCCTCGCGCAGGCCTCCAGCACGCTCGAGAACGTCAAAGCGGTCGCGACCTCGCGGTTCGACGACAGCTGGGAGTCGGAGACCAAGACGAACTCCCACTGTGCGATCTTCGACGAGTTCGTCGACGCGATCGAGGGCGACGCCGAGGTCCCGGTGCCCCTCGAGCAGTCGAAGTGGACGATCCGCATCATGGAGACCATCCGCGACGCCGCCCAGCCGAGCCGCGAGGGGAGTACGGCGGAAGCGGCGGACCCGTCGGAAGCGGCCGACGCCGCGCCGGCGGAGGAGCCCGCCACGTCCGACGACGAGGAGTCCGTTCCGGCCGACCTGTAGCGACCGGCGATAGCCGCCCAGTTCCTCGTTTCCAATGTCACTCTCACAGCGCCTCGTCCGCGGAGTCAAGGCCACGTTCGGTGCCGAACTGCTTCGACTCGGCGCGCAAGGGGCGATCACTCTGTTGCTCACGCGGGTCTTCCTCTCGCCCGACGAGTACGGACTGATCTTCCTCGCCATCGCCGTCTTTTCGATCGGGACCCTGTTCGGAACCCTCGGAATCCCGAAGTCGATGGCGAAGTTCGTCACCGAGTATCGAAACACCGACGAGTCCCAGATCCGCCACATCGTCCGCTCGTCGATCGCGTTCAACGTCCTCACCGTGGCGGTCGTCTGCGTCCTGTTCTTCCTCTTCCGGGACGCGATCGCCGCCGCCTACGGCGAGCCGGGGCTGGTACCGCTACTGGCGCTCGGTGTCATCTACATCGTCGTCAAGGTCGCGCACGGCTACCTGCTGATCGCGTTCCAGGGCTTCGGCAAAGTCACTTTGACCGCGGCGACCAGTACGGTCTCGAGCGTCGGGCGACTCGGCTTCATCGTCCTCTTCGTGGTCGCCGGCTTCGGCGCGTACGGCGCGCTGGCCGGCTTCATCGCCGGCTATCTGGTGGCCGTGCTCGTCGGGAGCTACTTCCTCTATCAAATCCTCGCGTCGTATCCGACGACCGACGCCGGCGAGCCCGGCCTCCCGAAACGCATCGTCAGGTACAGTCTGCCGCTGACGGCCTCACAGGGTGCGAACACGTTATACAAACGCGTCGACACGCTGATGGTCGGCTTCTTCCTGACCCCGGTCGCCGTCGGCTTCTACGAACTCGCCAAGCAGGTCTCGACGTTCGTGATCGCGCCCGCGGACTCGCTGGGCTTTACCGTCGCGCCGACGTTCGGCGAGCACAAGTCGTCCGAACAACTCGAGCGGGCCGCCCGCGTCTACGAGCAGTCCCTCGAGTACGTCCTCCTGTTGTACCTGCCGGCGGTCGCCGGGATCGTCCTCCTCGCGGACCCCGGAATCCGGTTCGTCTTCGGCGAGGAGTTCGCCGGCGCTGCGCCGGTCTTACAGGTGTTCAGCGTCTTCGTATTCTTTCAGGCGGTCGACAAGATCACCAACGATAGCCTCGATTACCTCGGCCGGGCGACCGAACGCGCGATCGGGAAAGGGATCACCGGCGGGCTGAACTTCGGCTTGAACCTCGTCTTGATCCCGGCGATCGGCGTCGTCGGCGCGGCGACGTCGACGGCGCTCTGTTACGGGCTCATGGTGGTGTATAACGTCTACCTCATCGACCGCGAACTCGACCTTCACTGGCGGCGACTCGGGAAGTCGATCGGCGCCGCCGGCGGCGTGACCGTCGCGATGACCGCCGCCGTCGTCGCCTTACAGCCGTTCGTCACCGGGATCGCGACCCTGCTCGCCGTCATCGCCGCCGGCGTCGCGGTCTGGGCGGTGCTGTCCGTCGCCAGCGGGCTCGTCGACGTCTACGAGATCAAAGCCCACATCTGACCGACTGCGGGCTATCGCGGTGACGCGCCGCGTTCACCGCGTCGACGGCCGCGTCACTCGAGTCGCCCGAGACCGTCACCCGAACGGGTCACCGCTCGAGGCGGTCCGTCGGAACCCGCGGTCGCCGCGCTCCGTTGGGCCGCCGCTTTGCCTTCCGAGAGCCGCGAGTTCCAGCCCCGAACGTATCTCGTTCCCAGAACGTCAGTGCGAACGGACCGGACCGCTGTCGGTTGCCGCGATCGGCGTTCAGTCTGCGTTCCATTCTGTCCGTCCTTTGTAACTTATCGCCGGTGTTGACGGTCCGAATAGCCGGACGAAACGGCGGTAATAGCGTATTACCCCGGTGCCGTCTATCGATTCCAATATAAAACAATTGTACTCTAGTACAATATATTAAACAAGAAATAGCAATGAATCTCTGATAGTCTGTTTATTTTATACAGAATTAAGGGGAAAGTTTATGGTGGCATACTATCGTTACCCGAACGCATGGCACGCGACAATTCGGTATTGAATGACGGCGAATCTGCGGATAGCGGCCCCGAGAGCGGCGATACGAGCGGTAATAATAGATTACTGGACCGTCGCTCGTACCTGAAGCTAACGGGTGCGGCATCCGTGATCGGCGGCGGACTGGCGACCGGCAGCGCGGCCGCCGCCGAGGACTACGAGGTCATCGAGGCCTCCAACGAGTGGTACAACATCGACGACGGCGAGGTCTTCGAGAACAAGATCATCGACTTCTCGAACGGCAACTGGTTCGGGCTCTACGCTCGAGAGTCGACGAACTGGACGATCCGGAACGTCGGCTTCGTCGGGACCCACCGACACGACAGGCACGCGATCGCGGTCGCCGACGTCGACGGCAACACGTCGACGATCGAAAACGTCTACATGGGAGACGGCTGTCTCCGGCCGAGCAGCTACAGTTCCCACGGACAGTGTGGTATCTGGGTCGCCCCGGAACACAGCGGTCACATCGACATCCGAAACTGTAACGTTCAGGACTGGCCCAACAACGGGATCTACGCGTCCGCCCCCGGCTACAACGGCAACGGCGGCACCGTCCACATCGATAACTGCTACGCGGCGAACAACTACGTCTCGAGCTACCGGCTGAGCTCCAACGGCTCGAAGTGTACGAACTCCGTGGCGTACAACGACAGTAACGGTCGGTACAACGGCCGCTGTTTCTGGGGCTGGAACCCCGGACGGATGGAGGTCTCGAACTGCCACTTCAGTTCCGGGTCCTACACCAACGCGATCCACCTCGGCCGGAACGGCGAAACGACGCGGATCAGCATCGACAACACGCAGTTCGACGGGATCAGCCAGCGCGGGAACGTCCAACTCTCCCGCGGAAGCGGGCTCGGTTCTAACCCCGATCTCTCGATTCCCGACGGCGTCCCGACCTCGGCCGAAGAAGCCGCGAGCGGTGGCTCGTCCGAGCCGTCGCCCAGCCCTGATCCGGAACAGGACACGAACGAATCGTCGCTGGCGAACACGATCGTCTTCGACGGGAACGGCACGTCGGACACCACGAGCTACGAGTTCGTCGTCAGCGACGCGGTCGAGGCGAGCACCGACGAAAACGCGACGATCGACCAAGCAGCGTCGGTCGACGGCAAACGCGCCAGCGGCACCGTCGCCGACTACCTCGACGCGTTCCGGTTCGACGGCCAGATCGAGCGCCTGTCGGTCGACGGTAACGCGACCGTCCGCGTCAACGGCGTCGAGATCGACCCCGCCGACATCGACGACGTCCTGCAGAACATCATCCTCATCAACGGGAGCGACGAGGACTCGACTCGCTACGAATTCTCCGTCAGCGGCGAGGTCGAACGGAGCAGCTACGACGGCGCGTCGATCGACGACGAGGACGCCATCGAGGGCGGTACCGTCTACGGCGGCGTCGCCGACTGGAAGGACGCCTTCAAATTCAGCGGCGAGATCGAAGAATTGACCGTCGACGGCCCCGGAACGGTCTCCGTCAACGGCGAGCGGGTCAATCCCTCGGACTTCGGCGACGACCTCCCCCACGTCCTCGAGGTACAGGGACCCGGCGTCCCCGTCGGATTCGAGATCACGGTCGACGGTGAGATCGAGTTCGCGGGCGAGGACGATCCGGAGGACGAAGCGACCACGATCTCGGGCTCGACGGTCCAGAGCACCGTCACCAGTGACAGTCTCCGCTTCCGTTTCTCCGGGACGCTGACCGACGTCACGATGACCGGCGGCAAGGCAACGATCACGGTCGACGGCGAGGAGATCGACCTCGAGGAGTACGGCGACCCCGAGCTCCTCCCGCACGCGATCGTCTTCGACGGCACCGGCGCTTCCAAGCCGAGTACGTACTCGTTCCGCGCGACCGGCAAAGTCATCAAGGCCCAGTACCGGGACGCGACGATCGACGCCGACGATATCGTCGAGGACACGACGGTCCGCGGCGGCGTCGCCGGCTGGCTCGACGCCTACTGGTTCGACGGCGACATCGAGGACTTCAAAATCCTCGGCGACGCGACGGTCGACGTCCA
Source organism: Natrinema sp. LN54 (assembly GCF_052439245.1). Classification (NCBI taxonomy): domain Archaea; kingdom Methanobacteriati; phylum Methanobacteriota; class Halobacteria; order Halobacteriales; family Natrialbaceae; genus Natrinema; species Natrinema sp. LN54. The sequence goes on along the minus strand of NZ_JBQVRP010000007.1, from coordinate 27,611 downwards.
GTACAACGCACGTAAACAGTAATTCCGTCGCGGTTTCGGTGACGATTTCGGATCGGCTCGGTCGATTTCGGCTCTTCCTCTCGATTCCCGGCCCGTGAGAACCTGATACGTCACGATTCCTGACTCGAATAAACGGTTTCGGCCCGTTCACTCGCCGGGCGATAGGCAATGCTCTCCGACTGTCGATACCGTCACAACCTCCCAGCTCGGCTCCGATTTCCAAACTGATCGTTTCTTACTGTGGCTCGAGTAGTGGGTTACAGGAACTGGTGGATCGTTCTGTATCGCGCCACCGCCGGCAGTTCGCCCGGCTGTCGGTGCGATTTTTGGCTGTCACGACAGCCGAACGAACCGGTGGTCGCCGTCTTGGCTACCTCGAGCTAGGCGTAGAGCGACGGCCTCGGTGCTCGGACTCGAGAGTTACAACCGGCTGCAGGGCCACGGTTTCTGCTCTGTACGATCCGAGTCGATACTGCGACCGCCGACGAACTCGAGGCTGGAATCGTTGCCTCCTCGGTGGCGATCGGCAATCCGGTCGAACGAAGCGAAGCAGTACGGAAAACGAGTCAGCAATCGCGCGCGGTGAAGCCGCGTGCACATCATCACGCGGCGGAGGGTGCGTCAGCGGGGGACTGCGTGAAGTGGAGGGGTGCGTCAGCGGGGTGGAGAGGGTTGCGTCAGCGGGGAGGGCGTCAGCGGTTCGGTGGAGGGGTGCGTCAGCGGGATCGCGGCGACGATCGCGTTAGTTCTGGGAGCCCGAGGCCGCTTCTTCGGGGCTGGTCGGCACGCCGTCGGGGATGAACGCGCTGGGGTCGGTTCCGACGCTGTCGCCGACCTGGACGCTCGAGCCGGCCTCTTCGGAAATTCCGGCCTGTTCGTCGTAGTCGGTTTCCGCGACGGTGACCTCCGTCGGGTTGCCGTTCGCACCGGCGACGATGGCGTTGTTCTGGCCGTTCATCTCGATCTGGCAGCCTTCGACCTCGACCGTGCCGGGGGCCCACGCCCAGATACCGCGGCCGACGTAGCCCTCGCTGCCGTCGACGTAGACGCTCGAGTTGGTGACCTTGCTGCCCTCGGTGCCGAGTCGGAAGTGGGAGACGTAACAGTTCGCGGCGAAGCTGCTGTCGATGTGGATCGTGCCGCCGCCCTTGTTGCCGGGGGCGGAGCCGTAGATCGCGTTGTCCGAGAAGTTCTGGATGTTGACGTTCTCGAAATCGATGTGGCCGTTGTGATCCGGAGCGACCCAGAAGGCGGTCTGCCCGTGGCCGTTCGGATTGGTGTTACCCGTGCTCGCGCCGTCGCCGAGGTAGACGTTCTCGACGGTGGACGTACCGCCGCTCGTATCGGAGATGCCGAACGTGGCGGTCCCGGTGCCGGAGGTGTTCTCGCCCTTGAAGCCGACGTTTCGAATCGTCCAGTCGCTGCTGTGGGCGGTGACGATGATGTCCTGACCGGTGGTCATGTCGATGAGTTTGTTCTCCCAGGTCTCACCGGCGTCGATGGTGATCGTCTGTCCCTGGGCTTCGATGACCTCGTAGTCGTCCTCGGCAGCGGCCGCGGCGCCGGCTCCGCCGATCGCGGTTGCTGCGGTCGCCACCGCGGCCAGCGAGCGAACGTAGTTACGGCGGGTTAATCCGCTATTACGGCCTGCAGTCGGAGTAGGTTCCGTCTCGGACGTACGGGGGTTCTGCGCCATACAATTCCGTAACACCAACTTACACTCATAAACTTTTCCTTGGCGCTATGGCTTAAATTTACAGACTATATTTCTAACGTTGTAGAATGCCGAAGAATCTACCGACATTTAGTCACGAAGATACGAACGAATTGCTGACTGAGATTCGTCCCGTAACAGCGTCTTTTCCGAGGAAATATCGGAATATCGCGCGCAGAATCGAATCTGACACCGTATTCGGCAGTGACGGAGCGACTGGACCGACTGGTCGCGACGGGCCGTTTCGATCGGGCAGTATCGTATTTCTCGAGTCGTAATCGTCTATTACCGCCTGGTTTGCGCCCGTTGATCGATCCACGACTAGTATGGACGAGGCCTCGATCGGAACGAGTGGTAACTGATACCGTGATCCATTCGAGAACTATCCGCTCACCCGTCGCGGTCCGAGTCGTCACGAACTGGCGGCCGGTGCCCCTCGAGTGCAGTGTGGTCCCTGATGGGTTCGACGCTGCGGCTCGCTCGAGTTTCGAACACGCGGAGCGACGCATCGGCGATCGGCCGCGGAGCCGTACGCAGTTCCTCCTCGGTCGGACCCGAACGCGAGTCGAGCGCTGGGGAATTCTCACGCCGGCTCGAGCCGCGACGGTGTCGACGGGGCCGACGGCGAGTCGCGCGGCATCGACCGATCGGACCCTACGGCTCGCTGCTGACGGCGTACATCTCGAACTCGTCGTTCGAGATGACCTTGTTCGCACCCGGCTCGGTATCGAGCCCCTCGAGTGCGGCGTTGCGGTAGTTGAGTTCGTCGTAGACGGCGATCTCTTTCGTTCTGTCCCACTCCGTGACGGTGAAGTAGTACTCGTCGGTCGGGTAGGCCCCGCTGTAGTTGCCCTGAGAGAACACGGTGGCGTTGACGGAGCCGGTGGCCGCCGACGCGCCGCCGATCCTGTCGCCGCCGCCGGAGATGCCGTTGATCCCGTGATCGTACCGGTAGGGATCGTACCCCATGCCGGCGTAGGGGACGTCCTCGGCCCCGTGGTCTAACCCGCTTTCGTACCCGCTCGCCATTTCGGGGGTCACGTGCTGGCCCGGGTTGTAGATCAGCGGCGAGGCGAACACCGTCATCAGCCCGAGCACGAGACAGGCCCCGAGTACCAGCGCCGTGACCGCGTTCGCTCCCGGTCTGGTGATCGCGCCCGAGAGCCCGCCCACGAACTGGGCCAGCGCGATCCCGGCGAGGATCGTCAGGAGCACGTAGATGAAGCCGACCTGTCGGAACGCCATCGTCGGGGTCCCGACGAAGTAGACGGCGAACAGCCCGCCGAGCGGGACGAGCGCGAGCGCGACGTAGTTGACGAGCGATTTCGTCTCGCCGTCGAGTCGCGTCCGGCCGAGCCAGACGGCCAACACGAACAGGCCGACGATGAGGCCGATGATCGCCGCGTCGAGGAAGAGCTTCACGAACAGTTCGGCGAGACTGCCGCCGATCTCGGTGAGCGATCCGCCCCGCTGGTCGACCTCGGTTCCGGCACCGATATCTTGCATCAACAGGCCGGAGACGAGCCCGGTCGCGGCGCTCCTGAACCGCTCGTTGCCCAGCGCCCAGAGCCCGAACATTCCTCCGAGGGTGATCGTGTGCGCGTACGTCGTCGGATGCTCGAGCATCGGGTGATCGTCGAACCGCCGTCGGGCGAGATACTGGACGCCGCTGATCGCGCCGACGAGGACGACGATATTGAACATCTGCTGGGGGTGGACCAACAGGAGCGCGAGGGCGGTCAGATACACGAGCGCGCTGAACGGCGACAGTCCCAAGGGGAGCCGCTCGAGCGTCGACCGCCGTCGGAGGTAGGCGACGACCGCGAAGACCACGGCCGGGACGAGAAACAGCGCGTTCGAGTTGGTGTGGACGCCCATGAACGTCGCGATGTTGTTGACCGGGAGCACCATCCAGGAGACGATCGCGGCGAGACCGACCGCCAGTCCGTTACCGGCCATGCCGCGGACGGCGAGCGGGACGAAGACGACGAACGGGACGAACAGGACGACGATACCGATCTGGAGCCCGCGTTCGATCGGGACGCCGCCGACGAAGTACAGCACCGTCGCGATGGCGTGGAGCCCGGGATAAAACAGCTCGTGCGGTGCGGTCCCGCCGTTGATGATGTCCCGCGTCCAGCCCAGATGCGTGAGCGCGTCGCCCATGCCGGCGAAGTAGTAGTTCCGGATCACGGGGAGGCTCACGATGGCCGTCACCGTCGTCGCGCCGAGCGCGATTCCGAACCCTTGCTGGCGACCGCGACACGAGAGGGTCGTCCCGACCGCGATGGCGAGCGCGAGCGCGAACCCGGCCCAGACGATCGTCGGCGGTCCCGCGTAGACCGAGGACTCGTAGGCCGTCGCGGGGTTCGCTCTCGATACGAGAATCCCCATCGCGACCGCCAGAAACCCGACCGCGACCGTCACGTTGAGCGTCGACCGTCTCATACCCTCTCACCGTGCTCGTCGGGGCCAGTCTCGAGATACATCGTTGCCCGTGAGGTCGGGGCTGACGTGGTTTGTTATACGTCTCCTACCGTCGAAATCACTGGCCGGCAGCGGGCCCGCGAGTACGGAGTCGACCGACAAAGCGGGTTCGTCTCCGCGAATTCCGAGACTCGAGCGGGCGATTCGTTCCGCAATCGGGAGCGATCTGCCCCGAAATCGGGACCGAACTGCCGTCACTCTCCGCCCAATCGGAGTATGTCGCACCTATCGATTTCGAACAGTCGTCTATGGATTGCTTTCTCGATTTCGGACCGATCAACGGTTCTGGTGGTTTTTGTAGCCGCTCGTGATCCACTCACTCGAGAGCTACACGCCTTTCACCTATGTCATCGATTATCATCGATCGGATCACCGCCGACGACGGGACCCTCGAGTGTTCGGTTCGTTCCTCGGCCGACCTCGAGCGGTTCTTCAGCGACGAACCGTTCCGGACCAGCTACGACGTGTCGATCGAGGACGTCCCCGAGGGCGTGCTCGCGATCCCGGTCCTCGCACAGATCTGCCCGGTCGCGTGGGCCAACGGGGCGGACGTCTACGTCGACGAGGTCGACGCGACGTTCGCCCGGGCGCTCGAGGAGGTCAAGGAGTCGCTGTGCGAGATGCACGACTTCCTCGAGGGCGGAACTCTCTACGCCAAGGAGACGACCGACGCCGACCCCGAAGCCGGCGACGAGAGCGGCCTGCTCTTTACCGGCGGCGTCGACTCGACGTGTTCGTACGTCCGCCACCGCGAGGAATCGCCGACGCTGGTCAGTATCCGGGGCTGGACGATCACCCCCGATTCCGCGGACGACGAGAAGTGGGACGCCCTGCGATCGCGCGTCTCGAGCTTCGCCGACGACCACGACTGCGAGACCGCGTTCGTCGAATCGAACATGCTCTCCTTTCTCGACCATCCCATGCTGTTGGCCCACTACAAGCGCCACGTCGACGGCGGTTGGTACAGCTCCGTCGGCCACGGGCTCGGGCTGCTCGGCCTCTGTGCGCCGATGGCCTACGCACGCGGGATGGAGGACCTCTACGTCGCCGCAACCCACTGGGACGGGATCGACCTCGAGTGGGGGTCCCGACCCGACATCGACGAGCGCGTCCGGTGGGCCGGCACGCAGTGTCACCACGACGCCTACGAACTTACCAGACAGGAACGGCTCGACGTCATCGCTGACTACGTCCGCACCGAGGACCCCACCCTCCAACTCCAGACCTGCAACGACCAGATGGCGGGCAACTGCGGCGAGTGTGAAAAGTGCTACCGCACCGCCGTCGGACTCCGCCTCTCCGGGCTCGAGCCGGCCGATCACGGCTATCCGTTCGCCGACTCGGACTACCACCAACTCCGCCGGTCCCTCGAGCGCGGCGACTGGGTGCTCGGCGAGGACGAGCGACACATGTGGGCGGACATCCGCGATCGCGCCCGCGAGACGGAGCCCGCGACGCCGGCCGAACGAACCTTCTTCGAGTGGCTCGAGACCGCCGAACTGGACGAACTGATCTCGGCGTCGGAGCCGCCGCTCTCCCATCGACTGCTTCGAGCGGGTGCGAGGAATGCTCCCAGTACCGTCTACAACACCGTCTATCCGGCATGGATCATGGCGAAGGCCGGACTTCGACGCGTCCGATCGGATCGGTGACTGTCCGGTCTCATCGGTGACTCGTCCGACCCGATCGGTAACTCGTCCGATATCGCCGTTTCGCGGCCCGCGACGCTCTTCTGATCGGTGTGTATCGGCCGGCCGAACGATTGTTTCCGCCGGTTCAGCTCCGTATCCGTCCCACCACGTTTTTCTTTGCGCCGTGAGAACCCACTGCACAGTAGGGCAATGGACGTGGATATCGGCAATCTAGCCTCGATCTTGCTCGAGCACGCCCAGGACAAACTCGCCGTGGTCGACGAGTCGGGGCGGTATCTCTACGTCAACGACGCGAGCGAGTCCCTTCTCGGCTACGAACCGGCACAACTCGTCGGCGAACAGTCCCGAGAGTACGTCCATCCGGACGACAGGCAGACGGTCGCGGATCGGTTCGAGCGAGTCAGCGCGACGGGCGACCGGTCGGCGACGGTTCGGTATCGCCACGCGACCCGGAGCGGCGAGTGGGTGTGGCTGGAGAGTCGCTTTACCGACCTGCCAGACGATGCCCTCGAGGGATACGCCGTTAGCTCGCGCGATATCACCGATCAGATAGCCGCGGAGCGAGACCGCCGGGACGCCGAAAGCCGGCTCCGAACGATCGCCGGCACCGTCGGCGACGTGCTCTGGATGTTCGACGGCGACTGGTCCGAGGTCCTGTTCGTCAACCCGGCCTACGAAGACGTCTTCGGCCAGTCCGTCGCGAACCTCGAGGCGGACCCACAGCAGTTTCTCGAGGTCGTCCACCCCGACGACGTTCCCTGCGTTCGCGAGGCGATGCGCCGCGTCTCGAGCGGCGAGTCGGTCGACGTCGAGTATCGCGTCAACCCGACCACCGACTACGGCCGCTGGGTCTGGGTGCGCTCCGAACCGATCGTCGAAGACGGGGAGGTCGTCCGGATCGTCGGCTTCTCTCGGGACATTACCGATCGGCGGCGGCGGGAGCGCCAGTTGGCCGTCATGGACAACCTCCTTCGGCACAACCTGCGGAACGATCTGTCGGTCATCCTCGGCAACGCCGAGTGTATCGCCCGCGAGGCCGAGGAGCCGTCTCACGGGCGCGCGGAGATCATTCGACAGCAGGGGGCGGACCTCCTCGAGAGCGCCGACAAACAACGCGAAATCATCGAGCTGCTCACGGCGCAGTCGGTCCCGGACGCGATCGATCTCGTCCCCGTCGTCGCCGACGCGGTCGAACCGATACGCGAGCGGTATCCGGACGCGACGATCCGAACGGCGCTCCCGGACGCGGCGACCGCGAACGCACTGTACGAGATCCAACTGGCCGTGACGGAACTGCTCGAGAACGCCGTCGACCACGCGCCAGACAAGTCGCCTGACATCTCGGTTACCGTTCGATCTCGGCCTGAGACGGTCGATATCGAGATTCGGGACAGTTGCCCGCCGATTCCGGAAGTCGAGTTTCGCGTCCTGACCGGCGACTGGGAGATGGACGACGTCTATCACACGTCCGGACTGGGACTGTGGCTCGTCTACTGGGTCGTCGATCTCTCGGACGGGCACATCGCGTTCGAGCGCACCGAGACGGGAAACGCGATCACCGTGACGCTGCCGCGCGGACAGCTGTAGTCCGCAGTGTGGCCCACGGCTAACTGAGTATCCGGACGCGAGACCCCCACAGCGGGGCTGTAGAACAGTGCTCGGAACGGTCTCCGATCGGCCGCGTTATTCCATGTAGCCGAGGCCCTTCAGCCGATCCTCGACGTCGTCGAAGTCCTCGTCGACCTCCTCGTCGCTCTCGATTCGCGTCAGCGTCGTGCGCTCGACTTTGGTCTTCGCGGGCGTGCCCGCCTCATCGAAGGCGTCGAACAGCACCCGGCCGTCGGAGTTCTCTGGAACCGGTTCGCCGATCCCGTGGAGCAGCGTCGGGGCGACGTCGACCACTCGAGCCCCGCGGAGTTCCGCGCCGGGAGCGATCGACGGCCCGCGACAGAGGACGATCCCCTCGCTGCGGTGGCTCGCGTCGTAGGTCCCCGTGTCGCCGAGTACCTCGTCTGCCATCCCGCTGCGGGACTCGTAGACGCCGCGGCCGCCGACCACCAGATCCGGCGAGTCCTCGTCCGTCGGGAACAGTTCGTCACCGTCGTGGACCTCGAGCAGCGCCTCGCCGTCGTCGTCGGTCGCCGACTCGAAGGCGGCTCGGATGTCGGCTTTCACCTGCGGCACCTCGCTCGGCGAGACGACGCCGCTGTCGAAGCGCTCGGTGTCGTTGATGTAGCAGTTGCCGGTGTCGTGGACGAACGCGACGGTCCGGTCGTAGTCGACGTCGTAGAGCGCGTGATCGCCGGGGATCTGTTCGGCGACGGAGTCGACCAGCCGCCGGGGCAGCGACTGGACGAGCGTCTCCTCGGTGATTCCGACCCGATTGAGCGCGCCCGTGATCGCGTCCCGGGAGATGCCGAGGCTCGCGAGCGCGCCGCGGGTCCCGTCGTCCTCGCGCCGGAACAGGTATCCCTCCTGTTCTAAGATGCGGTTGACGTAGACGAGGTCCTCGATCGGACCGAAACCGTGGTCGGAGACGACGTAGAGGTCCGCGTCGTGGTCGTCCGTGTAGTCCATGACCTCGCCGAGGACCTCGTCGAGTTTCTTGTAGTGGGCGAGCAACCGGTCCATGTCCCAGATGAGGTGCTGGAACCGGTCCGGTGCGGTGTACACGAAGAAGAACAGTTGCCAGTCGTCGCCCGCGCGGTCCATCTGGGTCCGCATCAGTTCGCGGCGCTTCGCGAGCATGTCGTCGACGGCGACCTCGAAGTCGTCCAGCCGGTCGGCGTACTCGGGATAGTCGAGGCTGATCTCGTAGTTCGGAATGCGGGAGTCGATCTCGTCTTGCAGGTCGGGCGGATGCGCGAACTCCCGGTCCGTCGAGGGCGTCATCATCCCCGTGACCATGGTGCCGTCGATCTCGCGGGCCGGATACGTCATCGGGACGTTCCCGACGTGGGCCGGCCCGAGCTGGTCCCAGAGGGCCGGCTGTGCCAGATCCTGGCTCGTATACATCTCGTGGCTATACTCCGACGAGAGGTTCTGGAAGCCGTATATCCCGTGTTTGTCCGGCCAGACCCCCGTGGCGATCGACGGCCACGCGAGCGGCGTCGTCGGTGGGCGAGTGCTATCGAGCGTTCCGGACGCGCCTTCCTCGCGCATCCGGGCGAAGTTGGGGAGTTCCCCCTCGTCGCTCCATCGCTCGATGAGTCTCCACGGCACGCCGTCGAGTCCGAGCACGAACGCTCGCTCGGAGGGAGTCGTAGATCCGCTCATGATTATTGTATGAGACGTCGAAGACGCCTGCTGTCCTGTGAGTCGCCCGATGAGCGCTTTGTTATAGAGAGGTTTCAGGGACCGCTCCGCTCGAGGCAACGCTGTTCGGTGACGTTACCGCATCGGTCGGCGCTCGTCCGTCTGCCGGCGCTCACTGGACGGCTCACGCGCCCAGTGGTGTCCGGTCGCGGTCTCGACAAGACCTCCATAACAAAGCCATCCAAACGCGACCGTCCGGATATGAAACGCGTTCAATCGTGGTGGGATCAGTGGGCAGCGTCGTAATCTCCCTCGACGCCGAACTCGGCTGGGGATTTCACGACCTCGCCGAACCGCCGAACGACCGCGTCGACGCCGGCCGGCGGGGCTGGTCGGTCATGGTCGAACTCCTCGAGGAGTTCGACGTGCCCGCGACGTGGGCCGTCGTCGGCCACCTCATGCTCGACTCCTGTGACGGCAGCCACGCCGACCATCCGGCCCCCGACGGGTGGTTCGAGCACGAGCGAGCCGACTGGGCGGATCGCGAGGAGCTTCGGTTCGGTCCCGACCTCGTCGACGACGTGCTCGAGTCCGACGTCGATCACGAGTTCGCCAGCCACTCCTTTTCCCACGTCCTGTTCGGCCGCCCGGAGACGGACCGCGATCTCGCCGTCGCCGAACTCGAGCGCAGCCGCGAGATCGCGGCCGACTGGAACCAGTCGATCGACTCGTTCATTTATCCGCGCAACGATATCGGCCACCGCGACGTGCTGGCCGAGCAAGGCGTCACGGCCTACCGCGGCAAATCGCCGACTCGAGACGGCGTTCGGGGCGTCTTCGACTCGACGATCCGGGATCAGTCGATGCTGGTCGAGCCGGTCGTCGACGAGCACGGCCTGGTCAACGTCCCCGCGTCGATGTTCCTCTTCGGGTTCGAGGGGCCGGCGCGAACGGTCGCGGAATCGATCTGGGAAGACCCCATGGTCGCGCTGGCTCGCCGCGGGATCGACGAGGCCGCACGCACTGACGGCCTCTTTCACATGTGGCTCCACCCGAACAACCTGACCCGCGAGCGAGACGACAAGCGGATGCGAGCGATCCTCTCCCACCTCGAGCGCCAGCGGTCCGCGACCGATCTCACCGTCGAGACGCTGGCCGACGTCGCCGATCGGATCGTGAGTCCCTCGGGGTTTGACGAGCAGGCGACGGCGAGCTGGAACTGACCACCGACCGCTGACCGCAGACCGCCGATCGCCGACCGGCGGTCGAATGGAGGCGCTACTCCCCGTCGCGGACGGGTATGACGACGATAACAAAGCCCGCAGCCGACCCGTTTTCGGGCAGATGGCACCACCGCTTCTGAATCGATGGACCGACTCGAGTGCACTGTCCCTCGGGATACTCGGCGTCGGCAACATCGGTCTGGTACACTTGAAGTCCGCAGTCGCGATGCCCGACGTCGAGGTCGTCGCGGCCGCCGACGCCGTTCCCGGGAACCGCGACCGAGCCGAACGCGCCGGCGTGTCTCGAACGTACGACGACTACGCGACGCTGCTCGAGTCCGAGGAACTGGACGCGGCGGTCGTCGCACTGCCGCCGTTCCTCCACGCCGAGGCCGTCGAACGGGCCGCCGAGGCCGGCGTCGACGTCTTCGTCGAGAAACCGCTCGCTCGCTCGACCGAGGAGGCCGACGAGATGCTCGAGACCGCCCGCGAGGCGGGCATCGCCGTCGGCGTCGATCACACGTTGCGCTACCAGCCCGACATGGCTGGCGTCAAGGAGGCCTACGACGAGGGCGGCGTCGGCCACGTCCCCTACGCCTCGATCACGCGGCTCAACGACCACCCGCTGGGGAAGCCGCCCGCCGACGAGGCACCGCCGGAGTGGCCGATGGACCCCGACGCCGCCGGCGGCGGCTCCCTCGTCGAACTCGGCGTTCACTGTTTCGACCTCCTCGAGTGGCTGTTCGGTGACCTCGAGGTCGAAGACGCGTCGATGGGACGAACGCTCGAGACCGAGGCCGAAGACGCCGCGACCGTGCTCATGGCGGCTCCGGAGACGGGGACGACGATCACGCTCCACTGTGGCACCTACCAGTGGGAGCAGCTCCCGGAGGTCAACACCCGGCTGCGCCTCGAGGGCGTGACGGGGACGATCAGCAACCAGGAGCACCTGCCCGAGAACTTCTACGCGGGCGCGGCCAAGTCCGCCCTGTCGAACGTCGCCGGCCGGTTCACGAACGACGAGCCGGACGTCTTCGGGCCGACATTCTACCTGCAGGCCCACTACGACGCGCTGGCGGACTTCTGTGGCGCGATCCGCGAGGGCGAGCGGCCGCCAGTCGACGGGGCCGACGGTCGGCGAACGATCGAACTCGCCGAAACGGCCTACGAGCTGGCCGCCGAGAGCGACGACGAGACGGCCGAACCCGAGACGCCGGAGGTGACCCTATGAGCGCGACGCCGGTCCGCGCGACCGCGGTCGACGCCGCCGACCGCCGCGGCAGCTGGATTCCCGATGTCGACGCCCGGATGGCGGCCCTCGAGTCGCCCGTTCGGGACCTCCTCGAGCCCGCCCTCGAGACGCTGGCCGACGCCGACCGGATCACGCTCGTTCCGGACGCCCACTACCCGTTTCACCCCTCCTCGGGCATGGTCACCGACCCCGCCGTGATCGGGGCGATCGTCGCCCGCCTCGAGGGGCGGACGGACGCCGAAATCGCCGTCGCCGGCGCGAGCGACGACCGGATCGCCTTCGATCGGACCGCCGAGTACCTCGGCTACGCGAGCCTGCTCGAGCGCTTCGATGCGGATCTCGTCGATCTGGCCGACGACCGCCGCGTGGACGACATCTGCGAAGTCGACGGGAGCCCGACCGCGGTCTCGGTTCCGACTCGGCTCGCCGAGAGCACCGCGGTCGTCGTCCCGTCGCTGCGGCCGTCCGAGGACGGGCCGGTCGCGGGCGCGATGCGAACGCTCGCCGGAACCGTCGACTGCGACGCCGATCCCGCGCGGGTGCCGGTCGCGGCGACCCGCACCGTCGACCCCGCCCTCGCCGTGTTGGACGCCACGACCGTCTACGGCGACGCGCCCGCCGCGGGCGATACCCTGTTTGCCGGTTCTCCCGTCGATATCGACGCGACCGCGACCGCACTGCTCGGCCGCTCGCTCGAGACCGACGCGGCCCTCGAGACGGCTCGCGGGGACGACGGACCGGTCTCCGTCGAGGGCGACGTCGACTTCGACCGGCTCCGAGAACGGGTTTCCGACGGCGAGTTGCCGCCGCCGGACGAGACCCACCCCGCCGTCTCGACCGCCTACCGCGTCTACGCGGCGGTGTCCGGCGACGCCGTCCCGCCGCAACTCGAGGGCGGTCGATGACCGTGATGACCGATTCGCGCACGGCCGCGGTCACCGGTGCCACCGGCTTCCTCGGCTCGCGGCTCTGTGACCGCCTGCTCGCGGAGGGCTGGACCGTCCGCGGGCTCAGCCGCCCGACCTCGGACCGGGGCGACCTCGAGGGCGTCGAGTGGTACGTCGGCGATCTCTCCGACGGCGAGACCCTGCGCGATCTCGTCGACGGAGCCGACGCCGTCTTCCACCTCGCGGGGATCGGCCTCTGGAGCGCCGGCCCCGAGACCGTCTGGGAAGTCAACCGCGACGGAACCGAGCGCGTGCTCGAGGCCTGTCGCGACGGCGATACGGGCCGCGTCGTCTTCACCAGCACCGCCGGCACGCGCCGTCCCCCGGCGGACGCCGAGCTCGCCGACGAGACGGACGTGGCCGAGCCGATCGGCGCCTATCAGGCGTCGAAGGCCGAGGCGGAGGACCTCGTCGATCGGTACGCCGAAACGGACGGGGACGCCGTCACGGTCCATCCGACCTCGATCTTCGGTCCCGGCGACGAGGAGTTCACCGCCCAACTGCTCTCGATGGGCGTCGACCGGACGATGCCCGCCCACCTCCCGGGCGGCCTGAGCATCGTCGGCGTCTCGGATGTCATCGATGGCATTCTCGCCGCGTACGAGCACGGCACCAGCGGAGAACACTACATCCTCGGCGGCGAGAACCTCTCCTACGAGTGCGCCGTCTCCCGGATCGCCAACGCCGCCGGCGGCTCGCCCGCCCGGATCCGCGTCCCGGCGACCGCGATTCAGGCCGCCGGCCCCGTCGCCGAGGTCGTCGACGCCGTCGCCGACCGCCGGATGTTCCCCTTCGACCGGCAGATGGCCAATCTCGCGACCCAGCGGTTGTTCTACAGTTCGCGGAAAGCGAGCGAGGAACTGGGCTACGAGTACCGGCCGATCGAGGACCACGTTCCGGAAGCGATGGAGTGGTATCGGACGGAAATGCGGTAGTCGTCGCTCCTTGCTTCGGAAATCGACGCGGGAGAAGCCCTATTTGTCTGGAATCGGTCCTCAGCAGAAGTTGTAACCTGTCGTGACCGCGAGGCTCACTCGAGCCCGGCCGCGCCCTGAACCCGCTTTCGCTCGCTGCTGGCCTCGGTCTCGATCACCGTCCCGGCGACCCGCTCGTAGACCGCGAGCATTCGGTCGGCCGTCCGCTCGATGCTGACCTCGCTGGCGGCCTCGCGGCCGTTCGACCGCTCGTCGCGCTCGAGGACGTCGATCAGTCCGCGAACGAGATCCTCGTCGCTCGTTGCGACGTGGGAGGGGTCGACGCCGGCCAGTCGCTCCCGAACGTCGCCGACGTCGACGGCGACGACGGGGAGGTTGCAGGCGAGCGCCTCCTTGACCGAGTTGGGCGACCCCTCGCTGTCGGAGGTCAGGACGAGCGCGTCGGCCGCGTTCATGTAGTCCGCGACGGCGTCGTGGTCGACACCGTAGACGGTCCGGAGCCGGACCGGGCGCTCGAGGAGGTTGTCGACGACGTTCACGACGCGTTCGGCCCGCGAATAATTCTTCACCCCGCGTGCGGGCGAGTACGGGAACAACACGTTGTATGCAGATTCGTCGTCGTCCCAGCCCACGGTTGCCTTCGCTTGCTCCTGTGGCTCCGGCCGGAACAGTTCCAAGTCGACCCCGTCGGGGATCACCGTACAGTCGCGGCCGAGCACCTCCCGCATCTCCTCGGACATGACGACGACCTCGTCACAGAACGGCGCGGAGGCCCGGCTGACGGGGGCGATGGGACCGTGGACGTCCGACCCCCACAGCGAGAGGACGACCGGCTTGCGGAGCTGTGCGAGCGCCATCGGTGCCGTCAGTCCGTAGTGGGCGTGGATCAGGTCGTAGCCGTTTCCGGCCTCCTTGATGACTTCCGGTACCGTCCGGATGTAATCCGCCGGACTCCGATCGGTGTCGGCGTCGACCTCCCCGGCCACCGGCACCGTGGTAAAGGAGACGCCTCGATCCTCGAGCGCGGCCATCTGCTGATTCATGAAGGGAGCGTCGGCGTTTGCGGTAAGCGTGAGGACGTGCATCTCGGTGGGGAAAGAGACGGCCTCGCGGCGTTTTGTTATCCGCAGGGCCCGCTCGAGTTTTCTTCACGTACACCTAGACGTGCGGACCGTATACGGCGACTTCCGCTCGCGAACCCCCGTAGCGATGGTATTACAAAGGGTCGACGACGGGTAGCTATCCTCGATGCGGATCCTCGTCTTGGCGAATACGCCAGCACACGTCCACCTGTATCGACACGCCGTCGACCGCCTCGAGCGTGCGGGACACGACGTGCTCGTGCTGACCCGGGAGTACGCCTGTACGACCGACCTACTCGACTATTTCGACATGCCCTACCGAGTGTACGGTGACCACGAAACGGAGGGCTACTCGAGGCTCGGGTTCGCTCGCGAAGTCGGCGGCCAGTTCCTCACCATCGGGACCGAAGCGGTCCGGTTCGATCCCGACGTGATCTTCGGTCGGGGCCCCTACGCGGCCTACGCCGGCACGCTCTCTCGGACGCCGGTCGTGCTCGTCCTCGACGACGAACCGGGCGACTTCAACCACACCGTCTCGCGGCCCTTCGCCGACTGTATCCTCTCCCCGGAAGTGACCCGCCGCGATCTCGGCGACGCCCACTACACCTTCGACGGCTTCAAGGAGTGCGCCTATCTCCACCCCGAGGTCTTCGAGGCCGACAGCGACGTCCGGGAGTACCTCGACGTCGAACCCGACGAGCCGTACGTCCTCGTCCGATTCAACGCCCTCGACGCCCTCCACGACGCGGACCTCGAGGGGTTCCGCCCCGAACAGCGACGGGACCTGATCGAGCGCCTGAGCGAGGACGCGACGGTCTTCGTCTCCGACGAGGGCGGTGAGATGGACCTTCGGGACCTCCCCGCGCGGTCCTACGACCTCCATCCCGCGCTGATCCACGACGCCATGGCCGAGGCCTCGCTGCTGGTCGCCGACACCGGCACGATGGCCACCGAGGCCGCGCTGCTCGGCACGCCCGCCTTCCGCTATCGGGGCACCGACGACCACGAGTACGGCGAGTTCCGAGAACTCGAGCGCGCCGGGCTGGCCGAGCAGTTCGATTCGTACGACGCGGTCCGCGATCGCTCCCTCGAGATCCTCGCCGACGACGAGGCGAACGCTCGGTGGCAAGAACAGCGGCGGGAGTACGTCGGCGACCTCGTGAACCTCACCGACCTGCTCGTCGACGTGGCCACGTCCCGCGGCGAACTCGAGCGCCTCGAGCGATCGACGAAGCGAGTGCTGCAACCGCGATCGCGGTCGATGTAGCGGTGCTCGGCGGGATCTCGCGGCGATATCGCTAATTCCGTCGGTTCGCCGGTCACGAAACACTTTTGGTCATCTCCGGAAAAGAGCCGACTAGTCCCCCGTTCTATGAGTCTCTCTACACTCCTCAGTGAGCTGTTCTCCGGCGGTGAGACAGCCGCTGAATCACCCGACACAGCCCCGGAGGGCGGCGACAACGTGCCCTCGGTCACGGTCGTCCACGAGTGCCGAAACTGTGGGACGAACGTCTCGGCCGGCACGACCCAGTGTCCCGCCTGTGAGGGAGAGGACATCGTGACGTACTCGATCGAGTGACCGACATCGACGACACGAGATCGGTCCGTCAGTAGAGAGATCGTTCGTCGTTCGACCGATCGGCAGAAATTCTCCTCGTCGCTCGCAACCGTCCGAAACTCGAACGACGCACTCTCGTTCGACTATCGCGCCCGCTCGAGAGAGCCCGTTACCGCGGTTCGCTCCGTGCCGGGGCTCGCTCGTCGCGATCCCCGTCGGCTCCGTCGCGTCGCTCCTGTTCCGTCGCGTCGGCACACGGGACCTCGAGGTCCTCGTTGGCCTCGGCGTCGAGCCTGATCGCGGTGCCGAGCGAGACGAGCCCGAGCAGGCCGGCGACGAACGAGGCGAGGCCGGCCGTGAACCCGTCGTTTCCGTCGATCGCTCGAGCGGCCGAGCCGAGAACGCCCGCCGCGCCGCCGGCCAGCCCCGCGGTCCCGGCGGCGTAGTAGACGACGGCCGGGTTGAACGACCGGACCACGTACCGCGTCTTCAGCCGCCAGCAGAAGCTCCGGAGCAACAGCAGCGAGACGAACCGGACGAACGGCACGTACTTGATGCTGCTCTCTTCGTCGCCGTAGACCGCGGACATGGGCACGTCAGCGACCCGACAGCCCGCTACGTTGAGGTGGGTCAGGAGGTGATTGAGGAAACCGTACTGGTCGGTGATCGACTCGAGGTCGAGTTCCTCGATCGCCTCGCGCGAGATGGCCGTGTAGCCGTTCTGGGGGTCGCCGATCGACCAGTAGCCCGAGGCGAACTTCGAGAGGCCGGTGAGCATCGCGTTCCCGACGAAGCGGAACGTCGACATGTCCGCGCGGTCCTCGGCACTGAGCAGCCGGTTGCCCTTCGCGTAGTCGGCCTCGCCCGTGACGACCGGGTCGATGATCCGGTCGAGGATAGCGGGATCCATCTGTCCGTCGCCGTTCATCACCGCGACGACATCGATCCCGTCCTCGGCGGCGCGCCGGTAGCCGGTCTTGACCGCCGCGCCGTAGCCGTGGTTCTCCTCGTGGCGGATCGGGACGACGCGGCGACCATCGCCGCCGTCGGCCACCGCGAGCTCCGAGTCGGCGGTCTCGTCGTCCGCCTCCTCGTTGAGTTGGTCGGCGACCCGCTGGATCACGTCCCAGCTCTCGTCCGGCGACCTGTCGTCGATTGCGTAGATCCGGTCGACAAAGTCCGGAACGGTTTCGATGACGCGGCCGACGAAGGCCGCTTCGTCGTAGGCCGTCACGACGACGCCGATCTGTTTGCCCTTATACATCGTTCCCTCCGTCCGTGCGGTGGGCCGCCGGTTCGCCGTCGGCGGCGGCCGCTCGCTCGTTCGTCTCCGTCGACCCGGCACCGCCCTCGCGAGCGGGCGACCCCCGCGGGGGTCGGCCGTCGCTCGAGCCGCCGAGGTCGTACTCGCGGTGGGCCGTCGCCGAGAGGTCGACCGCGTCCCGGCCGTCGAGGACCACCATCGGCTCGAGGGCGGGCCAGTCGATCCGGTCGAAGTCCGCGTGCGGGGTGACGACCACGGCGGCGTCAAACCCCTCGTCGGCGATTTCGTCGATTCCCACGGCTCGAGCGCCGTAGTCGGCCGGATCGACGAGCGGGTCGACGCCCGCGACGTCGGCCCCTCGCTCGCGCAGACCGTCGATGATCCCCAGCGCGGGCGACGCGCGGGTCTCCTCGACGCCCGGCCGATACGTTATCCCGAGGACGACGACCGAGGCGTCCGCGAGGTCGGTGCCGGTCGCCGCGAGTTCCCGCTCGAGGCGGTCGACGACGACCGCGGGCATCTCGTCGTTGACCCGGCGCGCCGTCTCGGTCACGGCCATCGGCTCGTCGGTTCGGCCGAGCAGGAAGTGCGGGTAGTACGGAATGCAGTGGCCGCCGACGCCCGGTCCGGGGTCGTGGAGCTGGCACATCGGCAGGTCGTTGGCCGTGTCGATCGCCTCGCGAACGGAGATATCGAGTTCGTCCGCGAGCCGACCCAACTCGTTTGCCAGCCCGATGTTCACGTCGCGGTAGATTCCCTCGAACACCTTGACGGACTCCGCGGTCGTCGCGTCCGAGACCGGGTGAACGTCGTTGTCCGAGAGTTCGTCGTAGACGATCGCCGCCGCGCGCGTGCTCTCGTCGTCGACGCCGCCGACGACCTTGGGATACTGGCCGCGGATGTCCCGCAGCGCCGTCCCCGAGGACGTGCGCTCCGGACAGAACGCGAGCCCGAACTCGTCGGGCTCGAGGCCGCTCTCGCTCGCGAGGTGGGGCCGGAGGACGTCCCGACAGGTCCCCGGCGGGAGCGTCGACTCGGCGATCACCAGATCGCCGGGCTCGAGGCCGGCCGCGATGTCGTCGGCGACCGATTCGACCGTCGCGAGGTTCGGCTCGTTCTCGTCGTCCAGCAGCGTCGGGACGATGATGACGTGGATCCGCGCCGCGTCTGCGGCCGCCGACCCGTCGGTCGTCGCCGTAAGGCGACCGGTGTCGACCTGTTCGGCGACCAGGTCGTCGAGGCCGGGCTCGCCGACGACGTGGCTCTCGCCGTCGGTGATCGTCTCGACGACGGTCGGATCGACGTCGACGCCGGTGACGTTCCCCGTCGTCTCGGCGTAGACCGCCGCGAGCGGGAGCCCCATCTTGCCGAGCCCGTAGACGGCGACCGGAACGTCGCCGCTCGTTACCCGGTCGCGCTGTCGGCCCGGCGACTGGCTCGAGCCGTAGAGCCCCTCTCCATCGGTCGGAGATTCCGCCATCAGGCCTCCACCTCCGGTTCCTGTGGCGGCTCGTCATCGGTTTCGTCTACCGGCCCCATCGCGAGCCGATCGATCAACTGGACCGTCTCGAGGGCCTGGATGCCGTCCTCGGCGGTGACCGCCGGTTCGGAGCCGTCTCGAGCGGCCGCGACGAACGACTCGAGTTCGTTCCGGAGCGGCTCGCCCGTGTCGACCCGGGGCCGCTCGACGACGCTCTCGTGGCGGTACCGGGACTGCCCGTCGTCCGTGAGGTACTCGGGGTAGGAGTCGCGGTGTATCAACACCGACTGCTCGAGGTAGTCGACCTCGACGAGACACTCGCGGGCGGTGACGGTGAGTTTGCGCACCTTCTTCTGGGTGACGCGGCTCGCCGTTACCGTCGCAACGACGTCGTCGTACTCGATGGTCGCGGTGGCGTACTGGCCGTTTTCGGTCCCCATCGCGGTGACCGAGTGGGGCCGGTCGTCGAGGATCGAACCGACGATGTCGACATCGTGGACCATCAGGTCGAAGATGACGTTGCCCGGTGCCGCCCGATCGATCGGCGGCCCGAGTCGCTCGGCTTCGACGCTGATCACGTCCAGATCGTCGATCAGGTCCGCGACCGTCTGGACCGCCGGATTGAATCGCTCGATGTGGCCGACCTGTAAGACCAGTCCGGCCTCGCGGGCCTGTTCGGCGAGTTGCTGGCCCTGTTCGACGGTCTCCGCGATCGGTTTCTCGACGAGCACGTCGACGCCCGCCTCGAGACAGGTCGAGACCGTCTCGTAGTGGGCGTGTGTCGGGACGGCGACCGTCACGACGTCACAGCGCTCGAGGAGCGTCTCGAGGGCGACCGGTTCGGTTCCGTACTCGGCGGCGACCCGCCGGGCGATCTCCTCGTCGCGGTCGGTGATGCCGGCGAGTTCGACCGCCGGCAGTTCGTCGTAGACGCGCGCGTGGTTTTCGCCCATCGAGCCGACGCCGATGACGCCGGCTCGGATCGGTTCGTCGGTCGTCTCGTCCGTCCGTCTGGTGGTGCTCATTGGGTAGTGAAGTGATCGCGAACTGCTTCGACGACGGTCCGTCGGTCGCGCTCGGAGAGGCCGGGATGGACCGGCAGCGAGAGTACCTCGTCACCCGCCCGTTCGGCCGCCGGGAGCGACGCCGCCGCCGTGCTGACCGTCTCGTAGGCCGGCTGGCGGTGGATCGGCGTCTCGTAGTAGATGCCCGTCCCGACGTCGCGCTCGGAGAGCGTCTCCTCGAGGGCGTCCCGGTCGTCGGTTCGAACGGTGTACTGGTGGTAGACGTGCCGGGAGCCGGTCGGCTCCGTCGGCGTCTCGAGCGGGAGGTCGGCGAGCCGCTCGTCGTAGAAGGCGGCGTTCTCGCGGCGCGCGCGGTTGAATTCGGCGATCCGCTCGAGTTGGACGCGGCCGATCGCCGCCGCGACGCTCGTCATGCGGTAGTTGTGACCGAGAGCAACGTGATCGTAGCCGCCGGTACCGCTCATGTCCCGGCCGTGGTTGACGTAGCTCGCGGCGCGGTCGGCGACGTCGTCGCGGTCGGTGACGATCATCCCGCCCTCGCCGGTGGTCATGTTCTTCGTCGGATAGAACGAGAAACACGCGGCGTCGCCGAACTCGCCGACTCGCCCGCCGTCGATCTTCGCCCCGTGGGCCTGACAGGCGTCCTCGATGACGAACAGGTCGTGTGCTTCGGCGATGTCACACAGCGCCGGCATATCGGCCGGCAGGCCGTAGAGGTGAACCGGGAGGATGCCGACGATGTCGTCCCGCTCGTCGAGTACCCGTTCGACGTCGGCCGGATCCAGCGTGTACGTCTCGGGGTCGATATCGGCGAAGACCGGTTTCCCGCCCGCCAGCCGGATCGCGTTCGCGCTCGCGACGAAGGAAAACGGCGAGGTGATGACCGCCTCTCCCTCCTCGAGCCCGACGGCCTCGAGCGCGGCGTGGAGCGCGGTCGTCCCGTTGGCCGTCGCGACGCCCGTCTCGGTCCCGCAGTAGGCCGCGAATTCCTCCTCGAACGCCCTGACTTCCGGGCCGTCGGCGAGCCGGCCGTCCTCGAGAATCGATTCGACTCGCTGTACGGCGTCGGTGCTGAGTTCGGGATCGGCGATCGGGACCGGCGTCGCGCCCTGTTCGGGGTCGATCTCGGCCTCGGTCGTGTCCGCTCCCGCGCCGGTACCGGTGCCGGCGTCGATGCTCGTCTCCGTCTCGGGATTCGTCTCGGTGTCGGTCATGCGAGCTGGTTCGCCCCCTCCAGTTCCTCCGGTAAGTCCCGAATAGTCGCCGGCGACCCGACGGCCATGCTGTCGGCCGGCACGTCCTCCGTGACGACGGCCCCGGCCGCGACGAACGCGTTCTCGCCGATCGTGACGCCGGGTAACAGCGTCGCGTTCGCGCCGATCGACGCGCCGTTCTCGATCGTCGGCCCCTCGAGTCCGTCGTCGGTCCGGACGGGGTACTGGTCGTTCGTCAGCACGGCCCCCGGCCCGACGAAGACGTTGTCGCCGATCGTCGTCTGGGTCGGGACGTAAACGTTCGTCTGGAGGCTGACGTGCGAGCCGATCGTCGTCTGCCCGTCGATGACCGTCTTGGTGCCGACGAGCACGTCGTCGCCGATCGTCGTCCCCTCGCGGACGAGGACGTCGTGTCCCGTCGCGAACCCGTCGCCGATCGTCACGTCGCCGTAGACGATCGAACCGGCCCTGATCGTCGCGTCGTCGCCGATCCGCGTCGGCTCGTCGAACTCGCCGTAGCCGACCGTCGCGTCCTCGATCGTACAGTCGTCGCCGCGGACGATGTCGCGAATCGCCTCGCTCATCGCGAATCACCGCCGTCGTCACGGGGGTCGTTCCGGGTCTCGCTCGAGCGAACGCGACACCGCGTCGTCGCGTCCGTTCGGACCGCTAATCGACATCGTGGTCGGTCGCGTATTCGTTTCATAGTGAATCGATACCCGCGTGGGCAATCGTGCTCAAACAGCCGGTAACGAGGCTTTGTTATCCCCGGCCTGAGCGTCCCGTAGCCGCGAACTACAGCCTCGCCGAGGGGGTGTGACCGCGATCGCCGCGAGCCGTCCGCGCGTGGCCGCGATCGTGCGTTCGCACCCGCCTCGAGCGCTGAAACATCGGCGTAGGAGTCAGTCATCGCCGCTAACTGGTACAATTCCCTTTCGCAGGGGTAGCCGAGTGATAGTAAAGTGTCACAGGCTGGCACCCGGTACTGTGAGGAATCCGACTACACCCGTCAGACGGGAACGGGATCCGATCCGAGACGACGAGGACACACATGTCTGACAGCGAACTCACACAGGCCAAACTGTTCGACGTATTCAGCAACGCGCGCAGGCGGCGCACGGTCCAGTTCCTGAAACGACAGGGCGGTTCCTGCGATCTCGCACCGCTCGTCGAGCAGGTCGCCGCCTGGGAGAACGACACCGCTCCCGACGACGTGACCCGGACCCAGCGCCGGCGGGTCTACATCTCGCTGTACCAGACCCACCTGCCGATGCTCGAGGACCACGGGATCGTCGACTGGGACCCGGACGGACACGAGATCGAGCTCCTGCCGAGCGAGGACCGCTTCGAGCCGTACCTCGATCGTCACCTCGAGGACCGGCGACAGTGGCACCGGCTCTACGCCGCCGTGACCGCGATCGGCGTCGTCGCGTTCGGGCTCTCGGCGCTCGCGATCGGCCCGCTGACGACGGCCGCCGCGCCGGTCGTCGCTCTGGTGCTCTGTCTCGCCGTCCTCGTTCTCTCGGTCGCACAGCACGTCTCGCGTCGTCCGGGACTCGCCCTCCCGTTCGGACGTGCGAGTCGATAATCACCGGTCGTGTTACTGCGGTCCCCGTCGCACTCACACGCAGCTGTTCCTGTCCACCCGTCTTCCGAAACTGCTCAACGTCGGTGCTCGAGACGGCGACAGCTGTGACAGCCACCAGCCACGGTGGCCGTGACTGATTGTCTCTGTGCCGTTCGCTGACGAGATCGTCGTCTCGTCCGTACTCCTCTCCGTCGAACGACCGAGAACCATCCAGTCGCCGCTCTCGTCGGAGACCAGTAAAATCGAACTCGAATCCCAACCGTCGCCCGCCGACGGATGACGCTTCGATCGTCGATCGCTTCTCGAGCCGTCGGCAGCGCGTTACTCGCCGGTGACCGTTACCCAGAAGTGGGTTTCCTCGTCCGCGTTCTCGTTCGTCGGCGACGCCGGCGGCTCGCCCTCGTAGAGCAATACGCTGATCCGAACCGTTTCGCCCGACTCCGCCGTGGGCGTCACCGACCGCTCCCCGGTCCCGGTCGCGCCGTCCGAGACGCTCGCCTCGATCCGCCGTAACTCCGCTCTGTCGACGACCTCACCGTCCTCGAGGCGCTGTTCCTGGACGATGGCCGTATACTCCTGATCGCTCCCCTCCTGATTCTCGATCGCGATCGTCAGCGGGATCGATTCGCCCGACTCGACCTCGCTGGGCAGTTCGCCGGCGACGATCTCCCCGTCTTCGTCTTCGCTATAGAGGGCGAGTTCGGTGAACCCGCCCGCCGACGCGGGGAGCAGAAACGCCACGAACAGCGCACTGACCGCCGTCCCGACCGCCAATACGAGCAGTATCGACGAGGCCGTCGCGAGCGCCGTATCGCCGCGTCCGAGCGACCCGAGACTCGCGATGGGCGAGACGGAAAACCGCTCCCCGGCCGGCGTTCGGAGCCGTCGCAGGACGCCGACCTGCGCGGTGACGACCGTAACGACGACGAGAGCGGCGGCGATCGACGTCGCGGTCAACGACAATCCGACGAGCGGCAACAGCAAGACGACGAGCGGGGCGATCGCCAGCGATAGAACGAAGGCGAGTCCCGCGCGTTCGGTGGCGTCGATTCCGCGCGGGCGGCTCTCGGCGGCCGTCGACGCCGTCTCCCGTGCGTCTCGTGCGCCGGCCGGGAACAGGATCGAAACGAGCGCATAGCCCGGGAGAAAGAGGGCGAGCGGAAACGTCACGGCCAACCGCAGGGTGCTCTCGCTCGCGAACGACGTCACGACGAGATATGCGAACACTGCGCCGATCGAGACCGCCGCGAGGTCGAACGGGTAACGACGAACGAATTCGAACCGCGTCCAGGTACTCGTCCGATGGCTCATCGACGATACACCGGCGTTCGCCGTTCGGCGTTCGATCTACGTACTGACCATACGAATGCCATTCTCGTGGCATCGCTCCACGTTTCGGTTCTTTGTTATGGCCGAGTTACCGATACAAACCGGCTGCTGACCGGCTCAGAACGCGATAGAGAACACTCATCGGGAGTCCGGTCTCCGTCCCGATCGGCGTTCGCCCCTAGAAGTCGACGTACTGTGCCTCCCATTCCCGGCGCTCTTCGATCCGCTGTCGACCGGCGTCTGTGATCGCGTAGTAATTCGTTCGCCTGTCGAGTTGCCCCTTCTCGACCAGTTCCTTATTGACGAGGGTGTCCAGGTTCGGATACAGCCGCCCGTGATTGATCTCCGAACTATAGTACTTCTCGACTTCGTCCTTGACGGTCTGCCCCGACGGTCGGTCAGCACCAGCGATCACGTACAACAGATCACGCTGGAAGCCGGTCAGATCGTGCATTGCTCAATCACACTGACCGTTCTACTGAATAGATATTTGTTATCCGTCTCATACAGGACCCGTTCGTCCCATTTAAACGGAATTACTCGGTCGAAACTGACTATTCCGCAACCGGTTTCCGGTTTCGGGCGCGAAATCGTCTCCGCGCTCGAGTCGGCCAACACGTGGCAGTGTCGGTAGGATTCGTAGAGAGCGCCGAGTGGTCAGTGCTCGAGACGTTCGAGGTCGATTAGTCCTCGGTATCCGAAACTGCGACATCGATCCCGTCCGCGTCGATCCGAACGCGGAGGACATCGACGGTCGCCTCGTAGGCGGTCGTGTGCGACCCGTCGTCGTCGAACCGCACGCACTCCGCGACGAGATCGCTCTCGAGGAGGTTGTTGATTCGTCGGTAGACGGTCGCCGACGAACTATCCGTCCGTTTGGTCAGTTCCTTTGCCGTCTTCGGGCCGTCGCTCGTCGCCATGAGGATCGTCCGGGCACAGTCGTCCCCGAGGACATCGAGCTGGGCCGATGGATTGGCAGTCGACTCCGATCGCGTGTTACTCGCTTGCGTTGACATAGTCGTGGTCACCCGTTGATGACGGGCAGGATCCGTTCGCTCTCCGTGAGAGGTGACGATTCGAGACAGTCGGCAGTTGGGCCACCACTGTCGGGGGTTCCACCATTACATTCCAGCACAAAAATCGGTAAGCGATAGTGGTATTTTATAACGATGTACCTTATTGTCCGGCGCAATTTCGTTGCGCGACGTAAGATCGTATTTCGATCCGGAAACCACAGCTTTCGGTCCATTTTCGATCCGATCAACTCAGCGTTTGACCGCCCAACACGGCCCAATACGGCTGAATTCGGATTGAGGTCGATCGAGCGCGTATTCCGTATTCTGCAGTTTTAAAACGTCTCGCGGCGCATATCGGCCGGAAAGAGGGTGTTTCCCGGTTCTCACGCCACCGCCTCGAGTGAACGGTCAACGTCCTTTATTCGCGTTTGCTCCCCTCGATACGATGATGCCCGGACGGGTATCGCGGGAGATCGGCGGTACCGCCGCCGAACCGAGTCCGCCACGGCCGGGACGACCGCTTCGGCCGACGGCGAATTCGGGATACGCGTCCGAGTACACCCCCCAAACCATGAACTCCACACAACACGATTGGAAGCCCATGGAATCGTCGACAGCCGGTGCTCGGTGTCGAAACTGCGGGACGCACGTGACACAGCAGTTCGCTCGCGTCTTCGGAGATAACGGCGACATCGTTCACGGCTGTCCGTCCTGTACGACCTATCGGGAGATGCAATCCGGCGGTCATCTCCCCGGAGACTGAGCCCTCCGGTTTCTCATTTCCCACTGTCAGTCACGCTCGATACCCGAGCCGCCGCTCCGTTGAAGCAGACAGAGACCGGCTCGAGACCGCACGCCGGCTCGGTCCGCTCTCTTCGGACCGGCACCCGTCGTCTTCATCCCGGCACTCACCATCGACTGTCGGAGAGATTCGACCGACTGAACCGACGGCATGGACGCCCGTATTCGCTTCCTACCGTCGTTCGCGAAACACTCGCGTTCGCGGTCGGAATCGAACGATGGCGTAACCTGCAAAAGTTAAAGTTAGTGGTGAGTGAAGTGGGGATACATGGTCACTGGTGGTGGATTGTCCCTCGAGAGCCCGTCCCCCTTCTCTCTGATCGATGTCAGTTCAAACGGACAGGACTGAACCGCTCGCGGAGAGTGAGGTGTTTCACATCCTCGGCAACGATAGACGGCGGGCTATCGTTCAGTTGCTCGCGGAGGAGGGCGGACAGATCGACGTCTCCGACGTGGCGACCGAGATCGCCGCGACCGAGTCCGAGACGACGCCCGTCCCGAACAACCTCTACAAGAGCGTCTACGTCTCGCTCCAGCAGACGCATCTCCCCCAACTCGAGGAAGACGCCGTGATCGAGTACGACTCCGACGCGAAGACGATCCAGTCCGGCCGTCACTTCGACGAGGTGCTCCAGTACGTCGACGGCCACGCCGACGATCACTCGCAGGTCTTACGGCTCCACCTCGGCCTCTGCATCCTCGGCCTCGCCGTCATCGCGTTGGCCGGACTTGATCTGCCGCTCGCCTCGAGCATCGATCCCGTGCTCTCGAGCGTGCTCGTGTTCCTCGCGGTCGCGGCGAGCAGCCTCTATCGGCTACTCGGGTAGCGACCACAGCAGACTCCGTGTTTCTCTCGACGAACCGGTCGGTCGATGTTCCGTGATACCAGTCCGTCGACACCGACCGCCCTCTCGAGGCCAATGGCGGTGGCAGCGTCGTTGAAAAATCGAGTACCGTCGCCGTCGTCACCGCAACGGCGCGAAAAGACGCGCTGTCCGTTGGGTCTCTCCGCTTAGGCTACGACGAATCCGATCGCGGCGGAGTCGTCGGTCGTCACGCCGTCAGTCTCGTTGTCGGCGTCGAGACCGTCGTCGGTCTCGTTCGTTTCGTTCTCATCGTCTCCGAGTCCGGTGTCGTTCGACTCGGTGTCGTCGACGCCGGTCTCGGTCTCCTCGGTCAGTTCGATCATCGCGACTTCGCCGGACTGGTCGGTCAGCACCATGTGGACGTAGCTGCCGGCCTCGAAGTCGCTCGTTTCGACCTCGAACTCGACGGTATCGTTCTCGCCGCCCTCGAGCGTCACGTTCTGCTCGGCGACGAGGTCACCGTCGAGACGGAACTGGGTTCGCTCGGTGCGCTCCTCGTCGGTCGGGTTCTCGATCGTCGCCATCACGGTGAGCGTGTCACCGACTGCGGCGCTCTCGGGTGCCTCGAGATCAGCGACCTCGAACGAATCGGCCGTCACTTCTCCGTCAACGGGCTCCTCGTCGACTGGGGTTTCGTTGTCGACGGGTTCCTCGTCGGTCTCGTTATCGACGGGCTCTTCGTCGACTGGAGCCTCGTCAGTTTCGTTATCGACGGGTTCCTCATCGACCGGAGCTTCGTCGGTTTCGTTATCGACGGGTTCCTCATCGACCGGAGCTTCGTCGGTTTCGTTATCGACGGGCTCCTCATCGACTGGGGTTTCGTTGTCGACGGGTTCCTCGTCGGTCTCGTTATCGACGGGCTCCTCATCGACTGGGGTTTCGTTGTCGACGGGTTCCTCGTCGGTCTCGTTATCGACGGGCTC
>NZ_JBQVRP010000006.1:0-317174 GCF_052439245.1 Natrinema sp. LN54 | reverse complement strand
CCATCGACGGTGAAGTCGTCGACGAGCAGGAACTCGAAGTCGCTAGCGGCGACTCCTTCGAGGAGAGCTACGACTTCGATACCAGCGCAACCGCTGACATCGACTGGGAGGTCACCTACGGTGACACCACCGAAAGCGGCACCCTCCACGTTGTCGAAGACAGCGGCTCGGATTCCGGTAACGAATCCGACTCTGGTACGGACAGCTCCGGTGACTCCGACTCGGACAGCTCCGGTGACTCGGACGACTCCGGTAGCTCCGATGACGGTGACGACGGTACGCCTGGCTTCGGTGTCGGCGTTGCCCTCGTCGCGCTGCTCGGCGCTGCCATGCTGGCACTCCGCCGCCAGAACTAAGCTGTAACAACTCCCGGCTCACGCCGGCCCTAACTTCCGCGGTTTTCTTTTATCGCACACTACACCCCACCAGCGAGAGCACACTATACCCGCTCGCTGTTGCGCTTCGTCCGGGTGTCGACCTCCGCAAGCGCGTTAACGAGCTAGCCGGTCCGTTTCTGGTGGTTCTCCGCGGTCGTCTGGAGATCGACAACATCCTCAAACAGCAGGTCGACGCGGTCTTTGAGCTTCTCGAGGAAATTACGGCTCTTTTCGGGTGATCGCGGGAGAGCACTCGTGCGGCTACCTCCAGCTTCTCCGCCGCTGCATGGTGATTGTCGAGCGCAATCAAGCCGAAGCGCGCATCGAATACGCCCCAAGGGAGGCGTTGGACAGCGCTTCAAGCTCGTCGACAGCGTCGACATCGTACCGATCCGGAGTTACCTCGGGCTCGAGACGGACTCCACCTCGTTGAGACGTTCCTGCCAGAGCGCTTCGCTCATCGCGGGAATCCCTCGTGGGCGTCGAAGACCATCCGACAGTGGCGACACGGCGTGTCGAGTCGTGATCGAGTCGGTCGCTGAGGATCCGATGTCACTCTGGACACGGCGGGAGCTGATCGAAGTAGTCGCTCTCAGAGCTCAAGCCGCGACACCTCCGTTCGACCCGGCTGTAGAAGCGGTTTGAACCTTCGGTTCGGATTAGCCGTGTTCTTGGAACCCCAGAAGCTGTCGGTACCAGTTAGTATGGGCTTTGAACAGAAGGATTCAAGCCAGGGGTGGGATTTGAACCCACGAAGTCTCGATTACAAGTCGAGTGCATGAACCGCCCATGCTCCCCTGGCGCAGGCCGTGGGTTAGCCGTCCTCCTTTGAGTGTGTATCGTTTTCCGCCCGGTCCTCGAGCGATCGGCCCATCGTCACCCGGAACTCGTCGTACCCCTCGCGGCGGTAAAATCGGCGGGCGTCCCCGTTGCCGGCCATCACCTCGAGGAGCATCCTGTCCGCGCCCCGCTGTGCGAGCGCGTCCTCGGCGGCCTCGAGCAGCGCGGAGCCGATACCCTGACCGCGGGCGGCGGGTTCGACGTAGATGTTCGAGAGGAGGCCGCGGGTGGTGTCGAGGTCGAGCGAGCCCCGTTCGAGCGAGACCGAAGCGAAGCCGACGAGTCGGCCCTCGAGGCGGGCGACGAGCAGGCCGTCGTTGATCCGGTAGGCCGCGAGCGTTTCCCGCATGGTCTCGCGGTTGGCGTCGGCGCGCACGGCCGAGTCGTACTGTCGCTGGTCGCGGGCGAGGCGGACCCACATGTCCGCGAGGGCGTCGAGATCGTCCCGGTCGGCGGGCTCAATCGTCGGCTGCGGGTTGGTGGGGGGCATTCTCGAGTGCGGTCACGGCGGGGAGCGATTCGGCGGTGAGCATTCGGAGCGCCGCGCCGCCGCCGGTGCTGATGTGAGAGAAGTCGTCGATGCCGAGCCGTCGCAGCGCGGAGGCTGTGTCGCCGCCGCCGACGATGCTCGTCGGGATCTCCGTGGCGGCGCCGTAGAGCTGTTTGGTCCCCGTCTGGAACCGGTCGTCCTCGAAGACGCCGGCGGGGCCGTTGAGGATGACCGTCTCGGCGTCGTCGAGGATCCGCCGGTAGTAGTCGAGCGTCGACCCGCCGATGTCCATGGCGGACTCCTCGTCGCCGGGCGGCAGGGCGTTGACGCCGAGTTCGTGGCGCTCGCCGTTCCGGGCGACGGCGACGTCACGGGGGAGCGCGATTCGATCGCCGTAGGCGTCGAGGAGGTCGGCGGCGCGGTCGATCTCGTCCCAGTAGCCCTGATCGTAGATGAAATCCGAGCTGGCGTCGCCGAGGTCGACGCCGTCGGCGATGAGAAAGACGTTGCCGACGACGCCCGCGGTGAGGACGTGATCGGCCAGCCCCTTCTCCAAGACCGACCACGCGACGTCGATCGAATCGGGGACTTTCGCGCCGCCGAGGACGTAGACGCGGGGCTCGTCGGTCTCCTCGATAGAGCCCAACACGTCGAGTTCGGACTCCATCACGCGGCCGGCGTAGCCGGGGAGGACGGTCGGGAGGCCGACGAGCGAGGGCTGCGAGCGGTGGGCCGCGGCGAAGGCATCGTTGACGTAGGCATCGAGGACGGACTCAAGGCCCTCGACGAGGTGGGTCCGAGCGGCGCGCTCGGGGTCGAACTCCATGTACTCCTCGCTGTAGAAGCGCGTGTTCTCGAGGACGACGCAGTCGCCGTTCGAGAGGCCCCTGACGGCCTCGCGGGCGGCCTCGGTGAAGGTCGCATCGACGTAGTCGACGGGCTGGCCGAGCAGTTCCGAGAGGCGATCGGCGTGGGACCGAAGCGAGACGAAATCGTCGCCGCCGGGCCGACCCTGATGAGCGAGGACGGCGACGCGGCCGCCGCGGTCGAGCAGTTCCGAGAGGGTGTCGACGTGGGCGCGGAGCCGGGCGTCGTCCGCGAGCCTGCCGCCGTCGTCGATCGGACTATTGACGTCGACGCGGACACCGACGGTAGTCCCTTCGACGTCCAGGTCGTCGAGGGTCTCGATCATTATCGACCCCTCACCGCGCCACCCGAAAGGTCTTTCTATCGGAGAGATACGGGGTGGCGGCTGCTGGCACGGACTACGCTGTCGTAGGGGCCGACTACCGGTCACACCGTTCGACAGTCCGCACAGACCAGTTGTCCGTTGGCGTCCCACAGCGAGTCAGCCAGCGAGCCGCAGGCCTCGCAGACGCCCTGCGTGGTGTACTCGTCGCCGCCGTTGGGACGCAGTTGGGCGTCACCCTCCTCGGAAGCGCGGGCGGCCGCGGTCGCCCCGGGTTCGCGGTCGACCGGGGGCTCGCTCGAGCGGGCGGGGGTCATCGTCGCCTGGAACGAGCCCGCGGCGGCGATGACGTCCCGCTGGGTGACCAGTCCGACGATGCCGTCCTCGTCTTCGACGACGACGTTGCGGATGTTCTGGCGGGCCATCGTGGTCGCGACGTCGGTGAGCGATCGGTCGGGGCCGACCGTAATGACCGGCGTCGTCATGGTGTCGCCGACGGTCGTCTCGCCCGGATCGCGGGCGTCGGCGACGAGTCCGAGCACGTCCCACTCGGTGACGATGCCGACCGGCTCCGCGCCGCGGACGACCAGCGCGCAACTCGTCCGTTCTTCGCGCATGAGCCGAACGACGTCGCGGATCGCGTCGGACTCGCTGACGCCGACGTAATCGGTCGTCAACACGTCTCTGACGGACAGTTCCGATTCCATGTGTGAATGAAACCCACGGACGGGCTAAAAGCTACCTCCACTACACTTAAGAAAATCGGCGGCGAAGTCCAATAGATCCGCGACTCAGGCCGTCTCCCACTCGAGTTCGACGCGGGTCCCGTCGGCCCGGCAGGTCTCGAGGGCGTGTTTCGCCTCGAAGCCGGCCTCGTGGGCGCTCTCGCCGCGGCCGACGCCGACCTGCATCTCGACGTCGACTGCCGCCTCGACGTGGGCGATCGCCTCTTCGTAATCGGGCTCCTCGAGGTCGGGGCAGACGACGATGACGTTGTCGCCGCCGACGAAGAAGGAGAGGCTCTCGTGGGCGTGGCGCATGTGGCGCATGAGTTCCGCGTAGCCCTGCTCGATTTCGATGAAGGTGTCGAAGGCGTTGAGTTCGTCCGTGTAGTTGCCGGTCGCGTTGATCACGTCGAAGTGGGCGATCTGGACGTCGTCGGCGGTCCGGTGGTCGTCCTCGATGACCCGTCCCTCGAGACACTCGCGGCGGTTCTTGTCCTGTGCGCTGCCGGCCTCCTGCAGGCGTTCGGTCGCGTCCGAGAGCGCCTGGACCGGGCTCGTGCCGGTCGCGACGCCGAGGCTGAGCGTCACGGGGTAGCGGTTGCCGACCGATTCCTGGAGGAGCGCGTGGTCCTCGAGCGAGCAGCCGTTCGTGACGGCGATCATGTTGTCGAAGCGAGTGAAGAACGTGTAGCCGCCGCGATTGCCGATAAACTGAGAGATGTCCGCGAACAGCCGGGACTGCATGGTCTGGAGGTCGGCCTCCCGTCGCGGCTCCGGCGTCACGGTCCACGGCCCGTAGTTGTCGATCTGAACGAGCGTCACCTGCGTGTTAGTCACGGTGACCGACTCTTTCGAACGCCGTCGTATAAGTGATACGTAATCCAGATTCGTGATGCGGGGAACGGCCCGTTATGCGTGTTTCTTTTCCGGATTCTCGCCCTGCGGGTGGTACGTCCAGAAGTCGCCGGCCCGCATCGCCGCGCCGACGGCCTTGTGCATGTCGACCAACGTCTCGAACTCCGCGGGTTCGACGTACTCGAAGATATCGCTGAGCGCGACGACCGTCTCGTGATTGATCCGGATCGGGTAGTCGCCGTACTCCTCGACGAACTCGTCGCGGTCCATCGGGAAGTCCTCCTCCTCGTCGACCTTGTCCGCGATGATCCGCATATCGTACTTGCGCATCCCCTCGCTGCCCTCCTCGCCGTCGGGATCGACCGGCCAGTTACTGCTCATACTCCGACGTGTGCAGGGGACCCGCAAAAGGATTACTCTCCGCGGCTGTCGTCCTCGTCGGCGACGGTCACGTCCGGGCGTGTGCAGTGGCAACTCGGTCGACCGACGGCGATCTCGGCTCGCTTCACGTGACGGACGGTTGGCTCCACCGGCAATCGGACCGCGCTCGCGCCGGACCCGTCTCGAAGCGCACACTCCTCTCCAACGGGGGTGGGACACATCCCTCCGGAGCTCCGGCATACCGGACTCGCCATTGGCATGCTGACACAACGTATATCCGCGAATCCGGGGAACGGAACGTATGGGCGGAACCGAGCCCGAACTCGACGAGGTCGATCGGGGAATCCTCCACATGCTGCAGAAAGACGCCCGGGACAACACGACCAGAGAGATCGGGGAAGCGGTGGGCGTCTCCGCCGGTACGGTGCGAAATCGGATGGAGAAACTCGAGGACGCCGGCGTTATCCGGGGATACGTTCCCGATATCGACTACGAGAGAGCGGGCTATCAGCTCGTGATCCTCTTTACCTGCACTGCGAGCGATCCGTCCGAATCGGTCGCCGAGGATCTCCTCGACAAACACGGGGTCGTCACGGTGCGGAAATTGCTCGCCGGCGAGGAGAACTACCACGTGACGGTCGTCGGGTCGGACACGGACGACGTGTCCCAGATCGCGAACTCGATCCGCGAGTGCGGACTCGAGATCGTGCGGTCGGAGGTGATGGACGAAGAGTACGTTCAGCCGTTCAACCACTTCGGAAAGGAGTTTTCCTGACTCGAACTCGGAGAGGAGACGGTCGGTAACGCCCGAGCCGAGACGCGTCGCCGGGAGACCTCGGTAGCCGCCGACGTGGTCGTCGCCGGGAGACGAAATCGGCGACAGACGCCGACGTCGTTTCGAGGACGGGTGCAGTCGATCGGTTTCGGATCGAACGGACCTGCCCGCCGTCAGCCGTTCCGATCGAACCGACCGTCACCTCTCCACTCGACAGCGCGGGCTCGGAGCGGAGACGGTGGTAAGACTGACCGAGATGAGCCGAATATTATAGCGATAGCTACTAAATTATCAAACTGCATCCGATCTATTCAGTGTTAGTTGAACGTCGACCGAGGCTTTATCCGTTCAGGACGGGTGCAATGGCATAATGAAACACAACGACACTACCCGTGCAACGAGTGCCAGCACACCCGTCACCCTCGTCGTCGAAGCGGTCGCGGACCGCGAAGGCGTCGCACCGATGGAGCTCCAGCCCCCGCTGTACGACGCGGTCGATCCCGAGGCGTTAAACGCGCTCGTTTCGTCGGCGGACGGCGACGCCGACACCGGGGCCGTCCGGGTGTCGTTCGAATACAACGGCTACGACATCACCGTCGGGAGCGATGGCGACGTCTCCGTCGGCGAACCCGGAACGCAGCAGTCGATGCAGTCAGAAACCGACATCGGCCGATAGCGCGGCGCTGCGTGGACGGTCCGCCGGAGTTCGGATTCACTATCGCCGCGGCTGACTGTCGACCGAACGAGTCCGCGTGCTCGATCGGGAAAAACCCGGCTCTCGGTGGCTGTCTGGCGGTTCATCGTCGAAATCGACCGTGAGAATCGGAGCCGAATTGCCTTTGGTTCGAAAGCATGCACGTCATCCCGTCACCTAGCATAGGCCGAGTATCTCGTCCGATGACCGACTCTCACCCCGTGGAGGCGCTCTTGATCGATCCGAACCCCGAGCACGTCCGCATCTTCTTCGAGGCCCTCGAGAACGAGAAAATCGCGAGTCGCATCCACGCCGTCTCGAGCGGCGGTGAGGCGCTCGATTTCCTGCATCGACGGGGCGAGTATTCCGACGCCGTCCAGCCGAACCTGATCCTGCTGGACATCGATCTCCCCGAGATGGACGGCCACCGGCTTCTCGAGGACCTCACTGCCGATCCCGAACTCGAGGGGGTCCCCGTGATCGTCCTCTCGGGCTCGAACGAAGCCGAACGCGTCGCGCGGTCGTACGAACTCCGCGCGAACGCCTACGTCCAGAAGCCGGTCGAATCGGCGGCGTTCATCGACGTCGTCCGCTCGTTCGAGGACTTCTGGCTCGAGATCGTCCGGCTCCCGCCCAGCGAGCCTGAGGACGGCGAGCACCCGTGATCACGTCGAGCGGTCGGCTCATGCCGTCTCAGAAGTCGGTCAGACGGGTCCGTTATTCTGCGTTGGACTCGAAACGTGTGTTCGACAGGTACTGGACTGGACACTCGATCCAGAGAGCGCAGGGTTCCCAGAATCCGCGACTTATTGTGCTTGCCCACCAATCGGTGGTATGAGCATTATTGCCGAGTTTTCCGTCAAGTCGGACGATCTCGCATTGAACCACGCACTCACAGAGGCGCCACAGATGATTGTCGAGATTGAGCAGGTCGTGGCGACGATGGAAGATCGGCTGATGCCGTATTTCTGGGTGAGTGGTGGCGATCACGAGGAGTTTGAAGTCGCGTTTCAGAACGATGATTCCGTGAGAAACATCACTGTTATCGACGAGGTAGAGGACGCGCGATTGTATCGTGCCGAGTGGACGGACAACGTCGAGACCATCATCTATGCATATGTGGAACTGGGGGCGACGCTCATGCAGGCAATCGGCAAAGCGGAAGACTGGGAACTGCGAATGCGGTTCGATAACCACGACTCCCTCTCCGAATTTCAAGACTACTGTGATGCAAACGATATTTCGATCGAACTCAATCGAACCCAAGAACAGGAACAGCCGATGGCGAGCGCCCAGTACGACCTCACGCCGACGCAACGGGAGACGCTGGTCGCTGCGCTCGAAGCGGGCTACTACGAGACCCCACGGGCAGTGACGATGCGGGAACTGGCGGACCAACTGGGGGTTGCTCAACAGACACTCTCGAACCGATTTCGCGCCGCATACAGCAATCTCGTGACGAGTACGTTGACGATCAGCCATCCCGATGAGAGCGACGAATAATTCACCAGGGACAGCGTATCCGGCCGGGCCACTCTCGAAGTAGTACTATACAGCCCTCCACCTCTTCCGCAAGGAGACGCTTTATCCATGTATGGTTACGACCTCCACCGAGTTCGATACGGTTCTTGAACTGTGTCAAGAGCGACACCGCCGTATCATCCTCGCAGTTCTCGCAACTGAGAAGCGGTCGCTAACGGTGAACGATCTCACGAAGGCGATCGTCAAACACAACCATCATGCGCCTCTGCTCGAGATTTCCGAAGAGGAATCGCGGGAGATTCGCGTCTCTCTGCACCACATGCATATCCCGAAGCTGGAACGCCTCTCGCTCGTTCACTACGATCAGGAACGCCAACTCGTGGAACCAACCCCTCAGTTCGACCAGTTGCAACCCCAGCTTTCGGCCGTCATTGACGCTGACCCTGAGCTTGAAGCGCCAGTTGCGCTGTGAGGCTGGCCGGAACCATTTCGAGCGTCGTGGTGCAGTGATCGTCCTTTCCGCTGTGTAGCGCGTAGCCAACGATCAGTCTGCAGCCGTCGGTATCGAACTGTTTCCCTCCATTTCACCCGTCTCTCTGGACGACGAAATCGCGCTCCGCTCGCGTTCGCGACCGGGAGCCTCGCTCGAGGTCGCGCCCGATCGGACTCTCTTTCACGCCGTTTGCAGTAGATATAAGTCACAACGAGTCAACGGTTAGAACGGAAGCCGATCTCCAGAATCAGGGGACGCGATTGAAACGTCCCGGGTGGAACCAGCACCCGAGACTCGGCTTCCAACCCGAGAGGGTTAGCAAGCCATGATTGCGTACATTCTACCGGGATATAAACGTCCCGCACGACCGTCGAATCGCCCGACACGACTCTACTCGACGCTGCAACTGGACTCGAGTCCTGATCGCGATGCGTAGCAATCTCGATTCGAGCGGTGACGCTGGCTCGAGTACCGACGACTCGTCGTCGCTCCCCGACTGTCCCCGCTGTGGCGAGCCCGTCGCCCACGTGACCGCCACCGGACCCCACACCGGCACCGCGGGTCCGTGTGGCTGCTCGGTCCCGCCCGGACTGCTCGAGCGGGAGGAGTAGGTCGGGGCTCGGACTCGAGCCCCGGCGGACAGCCGGCCGGTCGGCGGTGGCGACCGCAACCACCACACCACCACCACGTTCGCCGACATCGGCCGTCGATCGGTCGGTCCGTGAACGGGGGCTCGATACGATTTTCTATTCAAACTGGTTTTGTTCGTATTCGAGAAACGACCGCGCAGCAAACGGTGTGGTGAACTCAGTCGCAAGAAAACGACGTAGTTTTGCCTGTGTGTGCTGCCAAATCCTGCGTTCGTCGATTCTCTAGACCACCATCTACTCGCAGCGGGACAGTACTTTCATATGACCCTAATGTTTCCATGACCGTATGACTATCCAGCCAATCACTACGACGGATATCGCGGGCTGGGATTCTCTCGAGGATATCGCAGCTACCTTCAAGAAACGGAATCTGGAACCAAAACCAGACCTCAGTGAGGACAACACGCTGGTCCTCCAACTCGCTGACGACGAGTTCATTACGCTGGTCGAGGCCGGTCCCGGTGAATCCGCGACCGATTTCAAGCCGAACGATGTCGATCGTCGGCATACGAACCTCGTCGCAACGAACGATTTCGAGGAGTTCACCTTTCTCACACGAATTCGAACCTTCGGACAGCAACACGGACAGATCAAACACCAGAAACTCTCGTTCAACAAATCACAGTTCTCCAATGAGAGCGGACAGAAGAATACCATCCTTCAGAAACTGAACGAGATCGAGTACGGTTCGTCGACGGCGATATACGGTGATCTCTACGACACCCAGCAGATCGTCGACGAGTTCTACGAACAGTTCGAATCCTTACGGACCGATCTCGTTCAAGAAGTCGCCAACGTTCCCGAAGACCGCGGGGACGCGAAACAGCGATACGTTCAGGTGACGCTCGATCGGATGATCTTCCTCTATTTCATCCAGGAAAAGCGGCTGCTCGATCGTGAGCCGGACTATCTCCACCAACATCATGACCGAATCGTCGCCGACGGCGAGGACGTCTACGAAGAGTTCTATCATCCGCTCTTTTTCGAGCTGCTCGCGGAGGGCAAACAGGATCCCGAGTTCGGGAGCC
Source organism: Natrinema sp. LN54 (assembly GCF_052439245.1). Classification (NCBI taxonomy): domain Archaea; kingdom Methanobacteriati; phylum Methanobacteriota; class Halobacteria; order Halobacteriales; family Natrialbaceae; genus Natrinema; species Natrinema sp. LN54. The sequence goes on along the minus strand of NZ_JBQVRP010000006.1, from coordinate 307,195 downwards.
TCCCGTATCTGAACGGCGGGTTGTTCAGTACGAATCCGGTCGAGGAGAAGTTTCCGGACGCGAAACTCGGCGATTCGACCGAGGAGACCAACGACCTGTTCGGCCGTATTCTAGACTTTCTCTCGGACTGGAACTGGAACGTTGACGAGCGGCTGGACATCGTCGATCCGAAGAATCTCTCGCCCGCCGTCCTGGGCCATATCTTCGAGCAAACGGTCAACCAGAAAGAGATGGGGGCTTACTACACGCCGGAGGAAATCACCGGGTTCATGGCCCGGCGCTCGATCCATCCCTACCTGCTCGATCAGTTGAACGAGGCGATCGATGCCGATTACGACGAGATCGACGACGTGTTCGGTCTCTCGGCTCCCGACGCCGGTGCGACGGCGGGCGAAGCCGTCGCCGACGGCGGGACGATTACTCAGCAGGCCCCGACGGAACAGGTCCAGACCGAACACGTCGAGACGCTGTACTTCGACATCCTACAGGACGCTCGAGTCCTCGATCCGGCCGTCGGTAGCGGTGCGTTCCTGCTCGCGGCTCAGGACGTATTGCTGGACATCTACCTGCAGTGTCTCGAGTACTTCGAGGAACTCGAGGCCGACGGCATGGGCTGGGAATTAGCCAGTCGAACACGTGACGAACTCGAGGCGATCCAGGATCGACAGGGAAGCAAGTCGCTGTACGCGAAGCGCCAGATCATCCTGAACAACCTCTACGGGGTAGACATCGACGACGGTGCGGTCGAGATCTGTAAGCTCCGGCTGTGGCTCTCGATGGTGGCCGACATCGAGGACGAGCCCCACGAGGTCGAGCCGCTGCCGAACATCGACTTCAACATTCGGCAGGGGAATTCGCTGATCGGGTTCACTGAATTAGTCGAATCTGCTAATGATAATAGAGACGCAACTTTGGCTAACTTTGGTGAAGGTGCTGGCACGGGGGTCAAAGAATTATATAAAGACGTTATTGATGCAATTGAGCGGCACCAAGAGGCAAGAAGTGCGAAGGAAGCCACGAATGCCCGTAATTTCGCTGAATCACAAATAGCCACACACAGTAAAAAGTTGGATGAAAAGGTGTTTGAGCAGTTTCGTGAAGCAGGTTTATCGGGAATAAGCGCTGACGAAGTTGACGAGTTTGATCCCTTCCATTGGATTCTTGAGTTTGCTCCAGTATATCGTGATGGTGGATTTGATATTGTAGTTGGTAATCCACCTTGGGACCAACTCCGAGCCAGTCGTGACGATTTCTTTGTTAAATATGATGAGAAATTCAGAATAAGGCTACCTTCTGATAAGGATGAGAAACAAGAGGAACTCCTATCTGACCCAGAAATCCAACGAGAATGGGAAGAATATCAGGAAAAAACCGAGAAGCAAATGAGGTACTTCACAGATGGTCCAGTATATCAGTTACAGAAGCCAGAGGTAGACGGCAAAAAAGATCCAAATGAAAATAATCTCGCGGCACTTTTCTTGGAAAGAGTATTTGATCTGGTTTCTAACGATGGATATGTGGCGCAAGTAATCCCTGGTGTTATTTTTAGTGGATCTTTTTCAAAGGACATTCGTCTTAAGATGCTAAATGAGTTTTCTATAATAGATCTAGTTGGTTTTGAGAATAAAGGCATTTTCAAAGACATCGACACAAGATACAAATTCGCAGTCATCACTCTTCGAAACAGTGGCGAGACAGACACCCTTAGAGGAATTTTTGACCAAACAGATGTTGGGGTTCTTCGAGATCTATCGAATCATTCTTTGAATATACCACGAGGGGTCTTGGAGAACTTCTCACTAAAGGGTAAAGTCTTCCCCAACGTAACTAGCTCAGAACAAATATCGATCATTGAAAGTATAGGCGAAAAGGAACCGATAGGTAAGGATCTGGATGGCAAATGGAATGTGGATATTAGTAGAGAATTAGATCGGACACGTGCCTCAGACAGATTTATAGAAAATAAGGAGAAAGGGGAGTATCCAGTTTATGAAGGAAAGAATATACATCAATTCCAATATGACGATAGCGTAGGTATTGAGATAGCTGACCCATATCTATGGAGCGTAGGCGAAGATCAACCAGAAGAAAGCGCGAAATATCGTGTTAGAGAACGGGCCTACAATAGCGGGAATCTAAAAAAATCGATTTACGATGAATGTGATGGTGGAGATACATCGAAATCTCAGAAGAAGTTTGTAGATGAATTACTTGAGCGAAAACGGGAGAAGCCACTCAGCCCTGATGACGTTTTACCAGACTACACCGAATACCGTGTAGTCTACCGGGATATTACGAAGTCGACAAATGAACGCACGATGGTCGCAACGGTTCTCCCTGAGGATGTTGTGTGTGTGAACACGCTTCAAACCTTTCCCCCATACGAATTGAACCCAACAGAAGAAGATCTGACAGAGATTCCCTTACACAATTGTTACGATAGAGCATACTCTGATGAAGAAACGTTTGTTATTGTTGGACTGCTGAATAGCATTCCGTTTGATTACCTATTACGAAGGAAAGTCGACGTTCATATTGTTCAATACAAATTGGAGGAGTCACAAGTTCCTCGCCTCACGGACGGCGACGATTGGTTCCACTACATCTCCTCCCGCGCCGCCCGCCTCAACTGCTACGGCGAGGAGTTCGCCGAAATGCGCGAACGTCTCGGTGGGATTGACCCCGCGACCGACGAGGCCGAGCGCCGCGAGTTGCAGGCCGAGATCGACGCGGCCGCGTTCCACGCCTACGGACTCGAGCGCGAGGACACGAAGTTCGTGCTCGATGACTTCCACTGCGTCGAGAACCCCCGGCTGATGGACGAGGCGTACTTCGAGATGGTGCTCGAGAAGTACGACGAACTGGCAGAGACGGGGCCCCATCCATGACGCAGAGCAGTCTCCTCGATCACACACGAGACGACGATCGTGCTGGTCGGCTCGTCGGGGCTCTGCGATCGTTCGTCAGGGAGTTCGAAAACAGGCAGGAGGGGGCACAACTTCGGAGGTTACTGGAGGAGAAGGAACTCGATGGTGGTGTGATCAAGCAGGCGCCGGAAGACTTCACGGAACACGAACTCATTCAACCGTGCCTCGACGCACTCGGATACGCCGACCCCGATCGGGACGACGTATCGACCGGTAATCCACAATTCGGCCGTCAGCCGTCTCAATACCCCAAAGTCGAGCAAAAACGTCCGGACTACGAACTGCGGAACGTCCACGATCAACTCACGTGTGTCGTCGAAGTGAAAGCGATCAACCGTGAGCCGCTGGAAGATCACGGGAAAGCAACAGAGAATATCGCCGCGTACTTGGCTAACGATACCTTCTGCAAATACGCACGAAACCAACCGCCGGGCGTGCTCGTCGGTATCGGAACGGACGGCTTTCACTGGACGCTCTGGCTCAAAGACCTCGACACGGGAACCGTCTACGACGATATCGCCAGAACGTCGATCAGCGATGCCGTTTCCGCCATCGAATCGAACCAACTCCGAGAACGAACCGATTCCGAGGAGGCACGCAAACGGCGAGCAACCGCCCGAGCGTGTTTGAAGTTGAATCTCGTTCGATACTTCTCTCGAGAGAATCTCTTGGCCCAGGTTGACGAAACGATCGATCGAATCGATTTCGAGAGCCACCGTGTCGACGATACGTCCTCAACTGGGTGACTACGGATGGTCTCAGACGCTCAAATAGGCGAACTCATCGTCGGTGCGTACCACAAGCTCATCACCGACGCCGAGGTCGTCAGCTACAACTCGAGATCCAAGGAAGCCGGCGAACAGATGGAGATCGACGTCGTCGCGATCGACTCGAGCGACGGCACCCAGACCGTCTACGCCTGCGAGGTCATCACCCACCTCAACGGCTCGGCGTACTCGGGGACGCCGGACGGCGACAAGTGGGCTGACTACGGCAACGACAGCTACCAGTACTCCCTTGAGAAACTCGAGGCTAAGTTCCGGTCGGACTACGACTACGTGACGCGGGTGTTCGACGACGCCGACGAGTACATCTTCCAGCTCTGGGCACCGTATCTCTCGGACGGCTATCTCACCGACGGACTCGAGAAACTCTCCGCTGACTTCGAGGACGAACATGAGCATGCCGAACCGATCGATCTCGTCATCAACGAGACCTACACCGAACGCGTCGACGAACTTCGAGCCATCGCAGCCGAAGAGACGAAGACGTATGGTGAACCTGCGTTTCGGTTCCTGCAGATCCTCGAGCAATTGCGGTAACGAGAATCGAGCGTTGTTTTGGAGTCCTCACCCACCATCTCCCGGAACCAGCCGAGGTATTTTGTGTGCTATCGTTCTATGGAAGAGGGAACGATGGATCTCGACGAACTCCGCCGTGAAATCGACCGCCGAATTGAGGAGCGGTCAGAACTCAGTAAGGGTGCGTACGAGGTTGGGACGAATTTAGCCCACCTTCCCGACTGAGAAGTGTCCTATTCTCGAGAGTAGTTTGAACGAGTTCTTTCGTCAGCGACCGATGACTCCCCAACACATCAACCGCGCTCGAACCTCGCTCTCGGCGACGAGCGTGTCCTGATACTCCGTCGATCCCTCCACGTACTCCTCGAGGAATTCCTCGACCGTCTCGAGGAACTCGACCGCGGGCCAGTCCGGCAGTGACTCGTACTCCGAATTGTCTCGGAACCAGTCCCGAAGAACGCGGTCTTCGTCGGTATTCTTGAGCCCAACGTCGCTCAACTGATCGCGAAGGTCTCGCGACCAGTCCTCGAGTGAGTCGTACTCCCCACTCGGATCCGGATCGTCACCGTGTTTCGGTTCGACGTACTGTTTGCAGAAGCTGATGATCGTCTCCTGTTCCTTCGAGTGCTGGCCGCCCTGCAGGTACGCGCCTTCGACCTGACTCTCGCGAATCTCGTCCAGTCGGTCCGCGACGAGTTCCTCGATCTGCTCGCGATCGGAGAGAATCCGTGAGGTCTCCGCGTCGGTGATCGGTTCGCCGTCGACGTCTGGCGTGAGTTTGAGCGTCCCGACGAACCGTTCGTTCACGTCCCCACCGAATGGCTTGTAGTAGAACCCGCGCTGGACCCGACCCAAGGGAGCGGCTTCGCCCTCGAACCAGAGGTGTGCGAGTCCGAACACGCCCGGTCGCGGTCCCTTCTCGTGATCGACGGCGTTCGTATAGAGCAGGTCCCGCTCGTCGGGCGAGGTTTCGAAGTACTCCTCCGCGAATTCGAAGTCGTCGACCTCGAGATCGAACTCCTCGTTCAACTCGTTCTTCAGTAGGTACCGTTCGTACGCTGCCCGTTCGTCGCTCCCGGCGTTGCGCAACAGCGGGTTCTTACTCGTGTCGTCGAGTTCGTTGATGTCGTTCACTTCGCGCGAACGCTTCAGTGATTGCTCGATCTCTTCGACCTCGAGTTCGCCGATCGTCTTCTCGGTCTCGACGCCCGCCTGCTCGAGGATCTGGTCCTCATTGGGATCGAGAATGTTGTTCTCCTTACCGACGATCAACGCGATGTCATTGATCTTCGCTTGGAGTCGCTCGAGGAGTTTGATCGCCGCTTCGATATCGCCGTCGGGATAGAAGTTGTGGACGTACTTCTCCGCAGTACTCCCGATCCGGTCGACGCGGCCGACTCGCTGGACGATCCGCATCGGATTCCACGGTAGATCGTAGTTCACGACGACGTTGACGTCCTGCAGGTTCACGCCCTCGCTCAGCGTATCGGTTGCGATCACGTACTGGAGTTCGGTCTCGTCGGACTCCGAGAGCGTCTGCTGATAGCCGGCGGCCTCGGGTGCGAACCGCTTGATGATCGCCTGTTTGTTCTCGTCTCCACCTTTGATGACTGCGCTGTTCTGTTCGGTCAGTGGCGAATTCGGATCGTCCCGTAACGTCCGGTAGACGTAATCGGCTGTCGCCCGATACTGGGTGAAGACGAGGACTTTCTTGTCGTACCCGTTCAAAATCTCTCCCAGTCGATCGATCTTCGGATCGCGGAACTCCTGAAGGCCGAAGACGCTCTCGTAGAACTCTCGAGTCGCTTTGTCGACGGAACTCAGGTCACTATCCGGGTAGAGGATTGGATTGAGGTCGTCCTCCGGAACGTCGGGGAGTACGCCGGCGTCGTGATCGTGAAGCCAGCCCCTCGCTTCGACGGCGTGGTCGCGCACGATGTCCGCGTCCCGGGCAACGTCTCCGATGAACTGTGCGAGGAAGTACGCGAGGAGCGTCAGGTCCTCCTCGATGTACGTTCTCACTTCGCCGACCGTGGCATTGGCGAGTTCGTCTTCCGAGGTTCCCTCGTCGCCACGAACGACACCGGTATCGAAGCCGAACTCTTCGAGCGTCTGCTCGAGTTCCGCCGCTGCGTCTTCTCCATCGACGAAGTCGTCGAGCGTTGCGCTGTTATCACCCTCTTTGAATGTCCGAAGTGCGCTGATGTCCTCGTCCTCGGGAAGTTCCTCGAGCAGTCCGAGCAGTCTTCGTTCGCTTTGATGGAGGGTTTCGAGCGACTGGACGAACGCGTATGTAGACGATTCGAGTCGCTTCAGTAGATTGAGTTTGTAGAGTGCTTTGAGCGTAGTCCCTGATTGCGGGTTTTTGACAGTAATATGGGGCAGATGGAGCGCGTCCATTACGTCGGGGAGCATTCGATAGATCGGTTGATAGGCTGCTGGGAGCGAGTACTCCTCTTTCGAAAGCTGCGGTGGTTTGAAACTCATCTCGAAGTCCTCCTCGTCCAGAATATTGTCTTTGACATGTTTCCGTGTACGGAGGACCATCACTTCGTTCAGTATTTTCGAGATTTCGAGGGACTGATGCTGCAGATTCTCAGTCAGTTGTTGTTGGCGCGCCTCGTCGACTTCTTCTTTCTCCGCAGCGATCCGTTTTCGTTCTGCTGCGAGATCGATGTATTCGTCGAACGAATCGAAGTCGAGACTCGCCTTGTTTCGTAATTCTTCGGCACTCGTGAAGAGGCTAATGAGGTTCTTGAGATCGGTTGCGGAATTGTTGATTGGCGTTGCCGTCAGCATGATCATCGTCTTTCCACGTAGTTGACGGAGATTGGCGTGCCGTCGCGTCCCCTTGTAGTCGTTGTCGTGATCCGGATTGGGTCGCCACTTCCCGTAATTACGGAACCGATGAGCTTCGTCGACCAGAACGATATCGAATGTATCCCGAAGCGTCTGGACTTCTTCATAAGGGAGGTTCTGGAATTTGGTAATACTCATTACGTCGAGATGGGTACCGTCGACCTCGAGACCGAAGAACGAGCTACCGTCCTCGTCCGTCACGTTCTGAAGCAAATCCATCCACTGTTCCGTGAGGTTTGCAGGAACGATCAGCAGACATCGGTCGCCACGCTGCCGGTAATCGTAGAGTAGTTCCGAACCGATAAACGACTTACCGAGACCGACGCTGTCGCTGATGATACAGCCGTTGTACGTTGAGAGTTTCTCCTTCGCACTCTCGTAGCCGAGTCGCTGGAAGTAGTAGAGCGGGCTATCACGCGTGCTAACGTTGCCGTTGAGTTCGTCGTACGCGAGGAGTTTATAGAGTTCAAAGGGCTCGAGATAGGTTCCGAGTTCGCCGGTATTCTGTGCGGTCTCCGACTCGGTTTCCTGTTTTTCTCGCCACTCCTGGTACTTCTCGCTTGATTCGATGATCTCGAGGATGTCATCGCTGAATTCCTCAGCGTTGGCCCACTGGTTGTCGTACCACTCCTCGAACGCTTCCGCTTCCCGTCGATCCTGACTCGTCATGTTCAGTTCGACGTTTCTTCGCTGCCCGCTCGCTGAAAAATTCGAGGATCCGACAATCGTCACTACCCCTCGTTTGTCCTCCGCTCGCTCTCTCGCTTCCTCGGATTCGGGTGGCGCTCTGAAACACGCACCCTTCGCATGGAAATACCCCGATTCTGGGATGCGGACTCGAACGTTGATGAGATCGTTCGCAATGAAGTCCCGAAGTCGATCTAACCGTTTGATCTGAGCCCGATTCAGGCTCTCGATGTCTTCTCTGAGTTCCTCTTTGAACTGATCTCGAAGCGAAAATCCTTCCTCAAGCTCTGAAGCGGTCTGTTGATCCGTCTTTCTCCCCATCAGAATACGCATCGGGGATCGACCGAGCGTTTCGGGATCGGCGAGTTGTTCAAGATCTTCCGAGACCAGATCGAAACCCGAGAGGTAGAAGTATCCCGTCGAAATTCGAATCTCTTCGCTCAATGGAACGACCTTCTTGTACGTCTCCTCGAGGGTTGAATCGGTATTGTCGACGATCGGATCCAGAGAGAGCATCTACAGTGTATCGCTATTCCATATTGATAAAACGTTCTGCGAATACAATATATCCTATATATTATGTCATATTGCGCACTGACTGTGTATGCACAACTTAAAACGAAAGTACGACGACTCATTCACAGAAAATCCGAACAGAGTCGGAACGGGTGTTCAAAAATAGCTCCAAGACTATTTCAGTTTGTCAGGAACCATCCGAAAGAGGGACTGTCTTGTATCGCTATCTACGTTTCAGTGATGAGGTGAGGTATATATCTAATCAGTCGTCGGCCGCGGCGTCTACGTCCTCACCGAGCACTTCCTCGCGGTGCTCGTCCAACAGTGGCGCGCGACCGCGCGGTTCGGGGTTCGTCTCGCTCATCTTGATCGGGTTGCCCGCGATCTCGACGTCCCTGTCGGCACCCGGCTGTTCGACCGGCACGAGCATGTCTCGAGCCGCGACGTGGGGATCGTCGAAGATCTCCTCGGTGGTCTGGACCGGGGCGGCTGGGACCCGTCCCTCGAGCGCGCCGACGAGTTCGTCGGTGGGTTGCTCGATGGCCCACGCGGCGAGTTCCTCGCGGAGGGCCTCGCGGTGCTCGAGCCGCTCGGGGGTCGTGGGGTACTCCTCGGCCAAGTCCTCGCGGCCCATCACGTCGCAGAGTTCGGCCCAGTGGTTGTTGTTGAACGCGGCAACGACGGCGTAGCCGTCGGCGGTTTCGAAGGCGTCGTAGGGGAACAGCGTCGGGTGGGAGTTGCCCCGGCGGGTGGGGGCCTCGCCCGTGTACGACTGCTGGTAGATGGCGCGCTCGGTGAAACTGAGCATCGAGTCGTACATGGCGGTGTCGACGTACTGGCCCTCGCCGGTCTGTTCACGGTGGTTCACGGCGGCCAGAATGCCGATGCAGTTCAGCGTCGCGGTAAAGAGGTCGCCGACGCCGGGACCGGTCTTCGTGGGCGGGCCGTCGGGCTGGCCGGTGGTCTCCATGACGCCGCCCAGTGCCTGCGCGATGAGGTCGAAGGAGGGCTGGCCCTGCCGCTCGGTTTCGCCCGTCCGCGGGTCGCCGAAGCCCCGGATCGAGGAGTAGATGAGGTCCTCGTTGTACTCCGTGAGCGTCTCGTAGCCCAGCCCGTACTTCTCCATCGTGCCCGAACGGTAGTTCTCGACGACGACGTCGGCCTCCTCGACGAGCGAGAGGAAGTCCTCGCGGTCTTGCTCCTCCCCGAAGTCCAGTTCGATGCTCTTCTTGCCGCGGTTGACGCTCTGGAAGTAGCCCCCGTAGGCTTCCTCCTCGGGATCGTCGACGAACGGCGGGTTCGATCGGATCATATCGCCGCCCGGTCGCTCGATCTTGACGACGTCCGCTCCGAGGTCCGCGAGCAACATCGTACAGTACGGCCCAGCGAGCACCTGGGTCAGATCCACGACGCGAAGGTTCGAGAGTGCTCCCATGTGTGTAGCCACCTTGCGAAACCAGCACCTAAACTTTACTATCGATCATGAAGTTATTCCCGATTATCGCGTTGGGTGTGAACGATCGCCATAGGGACGCTGTTAGGATGTTTAAGGAGTATTATCATGGAAGATCATTAAGTTTATACCCGAGTTCCTCATGGTTCCGAACACGATGTCCCAAACGGTCGTCCTCGGCGTGATCGGCTCCGACGCCCACGTCGTTGGCATCACAATCTTAGAGCAAGCCTTCAGTGCAGCCGGCTTCGATGTCGTGAACCTCGGCGTTCAGACCTCCCAAGAGGAGTTCGCCGAAGCGGCGGTAGCTCACGACGCACAGGCTGTACTGGTCTCGTCGCTCTACGGCCACGCCGAGCAGGACTGTCAGGGATTCCACGGCGTCCTCGAGGAGCGGGGCGTCGACGCGGTCAGCTACATCGGCGGCAACCTCGCCGTCGGACAGGACGACTTCGAGCAGACCCGGAAGACCTTCCGGGAGCTCGGATTCGACCGCGTCTTCGACTCCGAGACCGATCCCGAAGACGCGATCGCCGCGCTGCGCGAGGATCTCCAGATCACACCGACGGAGTCGGAACGCGCCACGATTAGTTCCTAGATGATACGAGACGAACGGATTCCGTCCGACGAGCTACGGCGTATCGACGAGGAAATTCGGTCGAACTGGCCGACGGGCGAAGACGTCGACTTCGAGGAAGCCATCGAGTACCACGAGTCGCTGCCGGATCACAAGCGATTCGCCGACGTCCTCGAGTCGGCCGACAAACCCCTCCTCCAACCGCGGGCCGGCGTCCCCCGGCTCGACGACCAGATCGAACTGCTGCGATACCTCCATCAGGAGGGGCAGGCGGACCTCCTGCCGACGACCATCGACTCGTACACGCGCGACAACGAGTACGAGAAGGCCCAGCAGGGGCTGGACAAGGCCCTCGAGACGGGCGATGACACGCTCAACGGCTTCCCGGCGGTGAACCACGGCGTCGACGGCTGTCGCGAACTGATCGACGCGATCGACGCGCCGATCGAGGTCCGCCACGGCACGCCCGACGCTCGGCTGCTCGCCGCGATCACCTTCGCCGGCGGCTTCCAGAGCTTCGAGGGCGGCCCGATCTCCTACAACATCCCGTACACGAAACGGCACGGACTCGAGGAGACGATCGAGAAGTGGCAGTTCGTCGACCGGCTGGCGGGGGCCTACACCGAACGCGGCGTTCGGATCAACCGCGAGCCGTTCGGCCCGCTCACCGGAACCCTGGTCCCGCCGTCGATCGCGATCGCAATCATGATCGTCGAGGGCCAGCTCGCCGCGACGCAGGGCGTGCGCTCGATCACGCTCGGCTACGGGCAGGTCGGCAACGTCGTCCAAGACGTGGCCGCCCTGAACGCCCTGAAGAAACTCGGCAACGAGTACCTCCCCGACGAGGTCGTCGTCACGACCGTCTTCCACGAGTGGATGGGCGGCTTCCCGCCGGACGAGGCCCGCGCCAACGGCGTCATCAGCCTCGGGGGCATGACCGCTGCCATCGCCCGGCCGGACAAGGTCATCACCAAGTCCCCACAGGAGTTCCAGGGGGTTCCGACCAAGGAGGCCAACTCGGCCGGCCTGCGCACCACGCGACAGGTCATCGACATGGCGATAGAACAGAAAATCGACATCGACGGCATCGAGGAGGAACAGGACCTCATCGAGCGCGAGACCCGGTGTCTGATGGACACCATCTTCGAGCACGGCGACGGCGACGTCGTCCAAGGGACGCTCAAGGCCTTCGACTCCGGCGCGCTCGACGTGCCGTTCGCACCCAGCGACAGCGCGGCGGGCGCTGTCTTGCCCGCGCGGGACGACGACGGTCGCGTCCGCATCTTCGAGTGGGCCGACCTCGAGATGGACGACGACATCAAGGAGATTCACAAGGCCAGACTGTCCCAGCGCGCCGACACCGAGGGCCGCGACCAGTCGTTCCGGATGGTCGCGGACGACGTCGACGCGATCAGCGACGGGAAACTCATCGGCCGACCACAGGGTGACGTCTGATATGGAAATCACAGGAATACACGCCACGCCCGGTTATTCCGGGTTCTTCTTCGACGACCAGCGCGCGATCAAGCGGGGCGCACAGCAGGACGGGTTCACCTACGAGGGCGAGCCCGTCACCGACGGCTTCGACGAGATTCGACAGGCCGGCGAGACGATCATCGTCGACGTCGAACTCGCCGACGGAACCGTGGTGCGGGGCGACTGCGCCGCGGTCCAGTACTCCGGTGCCGGCGGGCGCGACCCGCTCTTTCAGGCCGCGGAGTACGCCCCCGTCATCGAGGGCCCCGTCGCCGACGAACTCGAGGGGCGGGACGCCACTGACTTCCTCGACAACGCGGAGGCCCTCGAGAACATGCAAGTAAACGGCGACCGGCTGCACACGGCGATCCGCTACGGCGTCTCACAGGCGCTGCTCGCCGCAGCGGCCGAGGCCGAGAACACGACGCGGACGGACGTGATGGCCGACGCCCTCGGCACCGAGCCCGCGACGGAGCCGGTGCCGGTCTTCGGCCAGTCCGGCGACGACCGGTACAACAACACGGAAAAGATGTTCGTCAAGGGCGTGCCGGTCCTGCCCCACGCGCTGATCAACAGCGTCGAGAAGATCGGCGAGAACGGCGAGGTCCTGCTCGAGTACGTCGAGTGGCTCGTCGAGCGCTCGCAGGAACTGGGTCCGGAGGGCTACGAGCCCCGCTTCCACATCGACGTCTACGGCATGATCGGCGAGATCTTCGCGGCCCCCTACGACCGCGAGGAAGTGGTCGACTACTTCGCCGACCTCGAGGCGGCCGCGGCCCCGTACCCGATCCAGATCGAGGGGCCGATGGACGCCGGGAATCGCGCGGATCAGATCGACGCGATGGTCGAACTCCGCGAGGGGCTGAAAGACGCCGGCGTCGGCGTCGACATCGTGGCCGACGAGTGGTGTAACACCTTCGAGGACGTGCAAGCGTTCGTCGACGCCGAAGCGGCGGACCTCGTACAGGTCAAGACGCCCGACCTCGGGGGTATCCACCGCAGCGGGCAGGCCGTCCGCTACTGTGAGGGGACCGAAACACGAGCCTACCTCGGCGGCACCTGCAACGAGACGGAGACCTCCGCGCGGGCCTGCGCCCACGTCGCGCTCGCGACCGACGCCGCGCAGGTGCTCGCAAAGCCCGGGATGGGCTTCGACGAGGGGTACATGATCGTCGAGAACGAGATGCGGCGGACGATCGCCAGACGGGAACGGGAACAGTTAACACCCGACACGGACACTGACGAGGTGACTGCAGATGACTAGGGAATCACAACGGGATTCCGACAACGGGAGCGGAGAGCGAAGCGAACCGCGACCGATTGACTGGACGGACCCAGACACGTTCGCACAGGCGCTCGAGCGGGCCGAGACCAAGGAGAAGGGAAACTGCTTCGAGGACTTCGCGGAGGGCGACCTCGTCGAGCACGACCCCGGACTCACGCTCACCGAGTGGGGGAACCAACAGTGGATGAGCCAGACGCTCAACCACGACCCCGCCTACTGGCGGAGCGACGCCGCGGCGGAACGCGGGTTCGAGGAGCCGCCGATCCATCCCGACTACCTCACCGCCGCCACCCTCGGCATCACCGTCGAGGACCTGAGCGAGAAGGGGGGCTACTTCCTCGGGCGGACCGACGTGCGGTTCCCCGGGACGCCGGTCTACTCGGGCACCGAACTCCACGTCGAGAGCGAGGTCGTCAACTGCGCGACCTCGAGTTCCCGGCCCGAGTACGGCATCGTCTCGTGGCGCACCCGCGGCAAAGACGCCGCAACCGGCGACGTGCTCTGCTCCTACGAGCGCACGAACATGATCCCGCGCCGCGAGCCCGTGGCGACGGACGGGAGCGGCAGTGCCACGGCCGCCGAGGAAGACGGCGACGAGCCCGAACTCCCCGACGAGTTCATCTCGCCCGAGGGCGGCTACTACGAGGACTTCGTCGAGGCCCTCGAGCGAGCCGGCGACGAGAACGCGGCCGTCGCCTATCGCCACGAACGGGGCCGCACGCAGGACGACGTGACCGTCGCGTCCCTGCCGCTGGCGACGCTCAACACGGCCAAACAGCACCACAACGTCGACATCATGGCCGGTTCGCCGTCGGGCGACATCGTCACCTACGGCGACGTGACCCGGTCGACGGCGCTGGGCCACGCCCGCTCGGACGAGCGGACGTGGCGCGAGGTCGGCTTCGACGACGAATCGTTCCACACGTTCGTGGCGGTGGGTGACACCGTCTACGCGTTCACGCGCGTGCTCGAGGCCGACGATGAGGCCTCGAGCGACGAGGCCGGCACCGTCACCTTCGAGCACATCGCGTTCAATCAGGACGACGAACCGGTCTACTCGGGGACGCGAACCGCCGAGATCCGAACGCGACCGAACTGAGACGCACGACCAGACGAACGACCGCAGCCAACCGCAAATTCAGACACGACCACAGACACATGAGCGAGGACATTCGACTCTGCCGCACGTTCCAGACCGCACCGGCCGCCGTTCCGAAAGACGACTCGGCGAAGTACCTGACCTCCGCGCTCGAGGCGGAGGGCTTCCAGGCCCCCGACTGGCTCGTCCCCGACATGGAAGACGGGACGGCCCCCGACATGAAAGCCGAGGGACTCGAGAACACCATCGAGAAGGTGCCCCAGTATGACTTCCCCGGCGAGATCTGGCCCCGCGTCGAGTGGAGCTACGAGGACGAGGAGTACTGCGAGAAAGGGCGCGACCAGATCGACCGCCTCGTCGGCGAAATCGGCGACGAGATCGACGGCGTCGTCGTCCCCAAGGTCGGCCGCCTCGCGGACGTGAAACGCGCCGCCGAGGTCGTCGCCGAGGCCGAGGCCGAACACGGCTACGACGACGGCTCGATCGGCCTCTCGATCATCATCGAAACCGGCCGCGCCCGTTCGGACCTGCGCGAAATCTCCAAGTTCGGCGAGGACTCCCGACTCACCGCGCTCGTCTTCGGTCCGGTCGACTACGCCGCCGAACTCGGCGGCCGCGACCTCGGCGACGGCATGCCCCGCTGGGACGGCCTGCTCGAGGCCCTCTCGAACGAGGCCAGCGCCGGCGGCCTGCTCTCGATCGGCGGTCCCTTCGATGATCTGTTCAAGGAACGCGCCGGCCTGACCTACTACAACGCCGACGAGTACGCGGATCAGGTCGAACACGAAGCGCAACTCGGCCTCGACGGCTCGTGGTCGCTGTACCCCAAGCAGACGGTCCAAGCCAACACCGTCCACATGCCCACCCCCGACGAACTCGAGCGCGACGTGAGCAAGATCGAGCGGTTCAACGAGGCCAAGCGCGAGGGCACCGGCGCAGTCACGCTCGACGGCCAGATGGTCGACGAGGCGACGTTCAAGAACTTCAAGAACACCGTCGAACAGGTCCGCGCGATCGACGAGATGCGCCCCGGCCAGACCGAAGAGTACTACGACGAGGACCTACTCGACCGGGCGCGCGACCTCGAACTGTCGTACCGCTGAACGGTCGAATCACGCTGAATCGCCGGCCGATCGATCTCGTTTTCGGCGTCGGTAGATCGGTATCGGAGCCGCTCACCGTTTGCCGTCCGTCTCTCGGTAGCGGTGTCCGCGACTCTCGCCGGCGTCGAGTAGTTATCAGACCTGACAGACGGAAAACAATAATTTACTATGATCGTAAGGATTAATAATAGGTGTGGGATGGGTACGATTCACGCATGGCGTTTATACCGCTGCAAGCGGTGGACTTCGCGCATAGTCCGTTAATTACGTTCGTCATCGGTCTTATCGCAGTCGTCGCGTTGCTGGTCTGGCTCGACCTCCCGGCGTTTATCGGCTTGATCATCGCCGGGTTCACCGTCGGCGTCGTCAACACGGTCTTCGTCGCCGACTTCGGCGCGTCCGATGCCGGCTCTCAAGTCGCGACCGCCTTCGGAGAGAACATGGCCGGGATCGGTATCCCGATCCTGATGGCCGCAGTCATCGGCAAATCGATGCTCGAGAGCGGGGCGGCCCAGCGGATCGTCCGGAGCTTTCAGAACGTCCTCGGCGAGTCCAACTCGGACATCTCCCTGCTGGGAAGCAGTTCCTTCCTCGCCGTCCCCGTCTTCTTCGACAGCGTCTTCTACCTCATGGCACCCCTCGCACGCTCGATGCGCGCCCGCGTGGGTCGGGACTACACCCTGTTCATCGTCGTCGTCGGAGCCGGCGCGGCGACCACGCACGTCTTCGTCCCTCCGACGCCGGGGCCGCTGGCCGTCGCGGCCGAACTCGAGACGGATCTGGGGATGACGATCGCCATCGGAATCGCGACCGCCATCCCGGCGGCGATCGTCGCCGGCCTCGTCTACGGCCGGTGGATCAACGCCAGGCTCGACATCCCGCTGCGCGACACGATGTCGACGACGACCGAGGAACTCGAGACCGTCGCCGACAAGCCGACGAGTTCCCTCCCGGGTATGCTCGAGTCGTCGGCACCGATCGTGCTGGCCGTCGTCCTCATCGCTTCGCTGACCGTCGTCGAGGGGTTCCAGGAAGTCGTGCCCGCGCTCGAGGCCATCGAGCCGGTCGCGGCCTTCCTCGGGGGCAAGAACGTGGCGCTCACGATTGCCGCCCTCGCCGCGGCGTACACCTTCATGCGGCACAACAACCTTTCCCAGAGCGAGTGGACTGACGAACTCACGGAGGCGCTGAAAAGCGGCGGGAACATCGCGGCGATCACCGCCGCCGGCGGTGCCTTCGGTGCGCTCCTCGCCGCCTCCGGGATCGGCGACTACCTCGCAGGTGCCCTCCAGGGCATCGGTATCGGCCTGCTGGTCACCGCGTGGCTCATCGCCGCGATCGTTCGCATCGCGCAGGGCTCAGCAACGGCCGCGATGCTCACCGCCGCCGGGATCATGGCCCCGCTCACCGGCCAGCTCGAGGTGCACGTCGCCTATCTCGTGATGGTGATCGGCGCTGGTGCCAACATCTTCTCGTGGTACAACGACTCCGGCTTCTGGTTGGTCAAGGAGATCGGCGGACTCACGCAGGGCGAGACGCTCCGAACGTGGACCGTCCTGACGACGATCATCTCCGTCTCCGGACTGCTCACGAGCCTGCTGCTCTCGACGCTCTTCCCGCTCGCGTAATTCGGAGCCAGTTTTCGGTTTTCTCTCTCGAGCAAGTCCTTCTTTGGGACCCATCTCTGTATGCGCGGATTTCGGTATAATGGGATTATTCAACAGAATTCTCTTGTCTCAAGTTTCGCCGCCTTTTCAGTGCGCATCCACCCCAAAGGGGGATTTTAAGTAGGTAACTCCCATCAACAAGGATGTAGTCCGAGTTGGGACCGTCACTAAGCCGATTGGTTCTCAATAGGGCTACACCAAGAGCGGTGGCTATGAGCAAGTGTAAGAAAAGTCCTCAAGAGGATCAACAGCAGAAGAAAGACGATGATATCGATTCCATCCCAAGTAGCCTTGAGTGCATCAAGTTGGTCTTAGAAGTTGCAGTATTGGTTGCGAAGCTACTGAGGATGTTGTAGTAAGTGGGGTTCCGACTTACTCAGTCGGGACCGTCACTAAGCCAGTTGCATATTTGCAACTCTCCTACTTAACTCTTGCACCACATGGTGCATATAGTGTCGCAAAGTGGTGAATAGTGGGCCTATAGAGCCACTATTTGCCGTATAGCGGGGAATAGCATAGCTATAGCATGCAACAGACGCTATTACGGACACTTCCGGAAAGAAACCCACCCTATGCTGTAACGGACTAGGGTAATCACGGTTCAGAATTCAATCCTACTTCGATTAGCCTTGGACCATCGTGGCGGATATTTATCACCGTGGGTCAATCTTATCTAGGTGAGAGCGAGTCGAGTTTTGATAATCTGGTAATCGGTTTCACCATAATCGCAAGGAAGCAGTGGGGATGGGATTTGAACCACGGTCGTTCCACTCGCTGCGCTCGTTTCACTCCCTGATTCAAATCCCACCGTTTCGTTTTCCGCTCGAGAGACTCCTCGCTTCGCTCGTCGTATTACCTCGCGGAAAACGGTGGGGATGGGATTTGAACCCATGAGGCTTGACAGCCACCTGCTCTCAAGGCAGGCGCGTTGGGCCGCTCTGCCACCCCACCTCACCTCCCGCTTTGCCACACGTTCAAAAAGGGTTGTCGGTCTATTCGCGCTCGAGGCTGCCGTCGTCCCCGACCGTCAGCCCGAGTTCGTCCACGAGCGCCACCGTCGCTTCCGCGCCCGGCCGCTCTGCGGCCCGCCGGGCCTCGAGTCCGGCGACGGTCGCCCGGAGCCCGGCCGGGGTCGCCACGGTCGGGAGCGTGGGCGCGAAGCCGACGCCGAGACCGCTCTCGCTCGCGCGGCGGCTCAGCGTCGAGAGCGCCGGCGTGGCGTACGCATCGGCGAAATCGATCGGGTCCGAAAAGCCGGCGAAATAGACGCGCCCCTCGTCGGCCGGCCCGAGGACGACCTCGTGGCGGCGCAGCGACATCGCCGCGCCGTCGATCTCCGTCCGGTTGACCAGCGGCACCGTGGGCTCGAGCACACCCACGCTCTGGGCCCCTTCCTGCTCGAGCAGGTGCGTGACGGTGTTGCCGACGCGAGCCGACCGGCTCGAGCCGACCTGCCGTTCGAACCGGACCTCTGCATCGCCGCCGAGCGCGTCGAGGGCGAGCGCCCGAACCTCGGCCTCGGGGTCGCCGTCGGCGTGTGCCTCCGGAAGGGTCTCCGCGTCGCGGTAATTGAGCAGAAGGTCGCCGCCGCTCCCTGCGACGGCCCACAGGACATCGGCGACGGCGGCCTCGTAGAGCGAAACCGCCTCGGCGTCGGTCAGCGGCGTCTGGTCGACGAGCGACGAGAGGACGAGCCCGTCTCGCGGCGGATCGACCGGAACGACGACGATCATACTCGATACTCGAGCGCGCGGTCCTTGAACGCGGCGCTTCCGCGGATCGAGCGGCCGAACGAGCGACGGAATGGCGACGAATTATAACGGAGTAGCGTCTCCGGGCCGATATGGACGAACGATCGATCGCCGGCCTGCTCGCGACGCTCGTGATCGTCGCGCTCGCGGCCCTCGGCGTCTACGGATTCGGCAGCGGCTATCTGACCAATACCTCCGGCGAGTACTTCGCGTCCACGATCGGCGTGCTCGCCGTCGTGGTCCTCGTCGTCGGCGCGTTGACCCTCGTCGGTGCCCGATCGAAACGCTGGCTCGAGAACGCCTACTGGTAGTCACCTGCAGTCGCAGATATCGCAGTCACCTATCGTCCCCGCCGGCCCTTCGTCTGCCGATAGTCCGTCGCCATCAGCTCCGCGAAGGCCTCGAGCCACGCTTGGGTCTGGTCGTCCGTCTGCTCGCGCGGCTCGATCATGGGGACGAGTTCAAACCCGCGGCCGCGGATCCGTTCGGCGTGATCGTCGGGCAGCGCGAGGTCCTCGACCGGCGTCGTCGTGTACTCGACGCCGAGTTCCGTCAGCGCCCGCTCGCCGACGGGAACGAGGATCTCGGGGTTGATCATCCGAATCTCGGCGCTGAGATAGGGTTCGCAGTTGCCGATCTCCTCGTCGGTCGGCCGCCGGTCGGGGTCCCGACAGCGGGTGAGGTTCGTCAGGTAGACGTTCTCGAGTTCGGGTTCCTGGGCCGGCGCGGTCACGTCACAGAGGCCGAGTCGCTCGAGCATCCGTCGCAACCCGCCGTCGCCGTCGCTGCCGCCCTCCCCGGCGAAGGGGATGCCGGTCTCGTCCGCCCGCGCCGTCGGGCGCTCGCCGACGAACAGGAAGTCAGCGCCGACGTCGCCGTAGCCGTGGACGACCTGTGTGCGCGTCTCACAGAGCGCCGGACAGTTCGTACACTCCTCGTCCATGCCGTAGGGGTTCGCTCGAGACCGTTGATTCGCGTCCACACTCGTTCCTCGCGTGGCAGCCCCAAAAGCGACGCGCTCCCGCTGGTTCTCGGTCCGCCGTCCGCAAGGGTGGGTGCCTCGACGGCGCGCTCAGCGGCCGAGACCGCCGCGCTCGTTGACCTCGAGAATGAACTTCACGTTGCGGACGATCTCCTCGGGCGAGGTCTCCTCGTTCTCGTCGTAGAGGTCGCTCGTTCGGTACAGGATGTTGGCGAGTTGTTTGCTCTCGCTGGTGTCGCCGCGAACGTCATCGGCGATCTCGCGGAGGCGCTCGACGCGCTCGGGATCGGGGTCGAACCCGTCGTCGGCGGCGGTGTCCTCCCCGCCGTCGTCACGGCCGGAGCTCATCGGTCGGGCGAGGCGGCCTCGCTGCGCCGGGTCTGGGAGATCCCTTGCCGGTGGACGATCCCGGTGTTGTTGGCGACGTTCTCGGTGATCGTCCGCAGGGCGTCGCTGGTCCCGTCCGCGTCCTTGAGGACCGTCGGCTTGCCGCCGTCGCCGCCCTCGCGGACGGCCGGATCGAGCGGGATCGAGCCGAGGAAGGGCAGTTCGTGCTCGTCGGCGAACTCCTCGCCGCCGCCGGAGCCGAAGATGTCGTGTTCGCCGCCGCAGTCGGGGCAGGCGAACGTCGACATGTTCTCGGCGATGCCGAGCACGACGGTATCGTGTTTGGCGAACATCTCGAGGCCCTTGCGGGCGTCGTCGAGCGCGACGTCCTGTGGCGTCGTGACGATGACCGCGCCGGTGACGGGCATCGTCTGGAGCATCGTCAGCTGGGTGTCGCCGGTCCCCGGCGGGAGGTCGACGACGAGGTAGTCCAGATGGCCCCACTCGACGTCCTCGGTCAACTGGGTGATGACCTTGTGGACCATCGGGCCGCGCCAGATGACGGGGTCGTCCTCGCCGGTGAGGAAGGCCATACTCATGAGCTTCACGCCGTACTTCTCGGGCGGAACGAGGGTTTCGTCCTCGGTGGCCATCGGCGGCTCGTCGGCGTCGACCATCCGCGGGACGTTCGGCCCGTAGACGTCGGCGTCGAACAGCCCGACGCGGGCCCCGAGTTGCGAGAGCCCGGCGGCGAGGTTGACCGCGACGGTCGACTTGCCGACGCCGCCCTTCCCGGAGGCGACGGCGATGACGTTCTTGACGTTCGGCAGCACCTGTTCCTCGCTGGTCAGATCGTCGCGATCGGGGACGCTCGCGGTCAGGTCCGGCTCGAGGCCCTCCGCGGTTAGGACCTCGCGGACCTCCGCGGCGATGTCGCTCTCGGTCGGCGAGTAGGGAGCCCCCAGCGCGAGGTCGATGTCGACCTGTTCGCCGTCGACGGTGATGTCGTTGACGAGCCCGAGCGAAACGATATCGTCGCCGAGTTCCGGATCCTCGACCGCACGGAGATGGTCGCGAACGGCGTCTTCGTCCATGTCACTAGCTACTTGCCAGCGTCGAAAAGGGTTGTGTTCCCACCTTTTTCTTCGGGTTGCTGAGAAACCCTTCGGGTTTCTCGCATCACGAAACGGCGGAGCCGTTTCGAACGACCTCCCTCACTCCGCTCAGTCGAACCGCTCGAACAAATCTGTCTGGCGAGAGCGAAGCTCTCGCTGACCTTTGCTCACTTCGTTCGCAAAGAGACGAAAAAAGCCCCTCGCTCCCGTTGGTCGCTCGCGGGTGCTTCGCTCGTACTCTAACCGCCGCAGTTACCACCGTTCCTACGCGTTGAAATCGAACCGCGGCCCGCCGTAGGTCGGCGGATCGGGATCGAGTTCGACCCCCTGTTCGTAGCGCACGAAATTGAGGTAGAACGGCCGGCCACAGCCCTCGACCGGCTCGCCCTCGAGGTCGGTGACGGCGCCGTCCTCGCCGCAGATGAACTCGATCCCGTCGGCCGACTCGCGGTCTGGATCGTCCGGGGCGGCGTACTCCCAGCCCGGCTGGCTGACCGTCGTCACCGACCGGTCCGCCAGATCCGGCGGGCGCTCGAGGCTCACGACGGCTCCGCAGTGGGGACAGGTGTACCGGACGGAGACTGTCATCGGCGATCCTAGGGACCTCGAGAACGTAAGCGTGCGGGCGGCGGCGAGACTGTGGGGAGACGGCGGCGTCCCGAACCGTTTACCCGGCCGCGCTCCGACGGACGGCTATGACCGAGTTCGACCCGGAGAAATTCGAGGAAAAGTACGTCTACTACTTCGAGGAACTCGAGGAGGCTTATTCGGCGGCCTACCAGCAGCTCCACGGCCGATACGACTCGACGGTTCTCAAAGCGATCGACCGGCAGGTGCTGAGCGAGAGCGAGCCGTTTTACGACGGAGACGGCGAGTTCCGCGTCGAACTCCCCGAGAACCCGAGCGAGCGAGTCGGTGCGGTGGCCGACCACGAGCAGTTCGACGCCGTCCTCGCGGAACTCGTCGACCGAATCGAGAGCGAGTTGCAGCGGCTATTCGAATTCGACGGCGACGCGTAACGACGGCGGCGGAGGCCGGCGACCGCGCGACGGGACCGCTGAGAGCACCCGGAACACCTTTTGCGCTGACCGGAAACCATCAGAGTATGATCGACGAGACGGCCGAGGAAATTCGGGAGATGCAGACGCACAGCTCCTCGGTGGTTGCGGTCCACGCGGCCCAGGCCCTCGAGGAGTTAGTCGAGCGGGAGTTCGCGACCGTCGAGGAGTACACCCGCGCCCTCGAGCGCAACGGCTCCGTGCTCCGGCGGGCGAACCCCTCTCACGCCTCGCTGCAGAACGCGGTGCGAGAGGTCGTCGACGACGTGACCGACGCCGATCCCGACACCGTCGAGGCGGCCCGTCGGCTCACCAGCGAGAAGATCGACGAGGTCGTCTCGCGGATCGAGTCCGGGAAGCGGCTGGCGGCCGAAAACGCCGTCGAGGTCCTCGAGGACGGCGCGACGATCCTGACCCACGACTACTCTTCGACGGTAATCCAGGCACTCGAGCAGGCGACTGCGGCCGGCAAGACGTTCGAGATCTACGTCACCGAGGCCCGGCCGCGGTACATCGGACGCAAGACCGCCCGGACGCTCGCCGACCTCGAGGGCGTCGAGACGACGCTGATCACCGACAGCGCCCACGGGCTCTACCTCGATGAGTGTGACCGGGTCATCGTCGGCATGGACTGTATCGTCGACGACACGCTGTACAACCGCGTCGGGACGTTCCCGATCGCGGCGACGGCCGCCCGACTCGACGTACCGGTCACCGTCCTCGGCTCGGCCTCGAAGATCGTCAGCGAGGGGTTCGTCTTCGAAAACGAGTTCCGGCCGGGCAGCGAGGTCATGCCCGAGCCCGCCGACGGGTTCGACGTCGAGAACCCCGCCTACGACGCGACGCCGGTCGAACTGCTCGAGAGCGTCGTCACCGACGAAGGCCGACAGGAACTGTAAGCGCGCTCACGCGCGCTCGCCGAACGTCCGTGGCGAGCCCTCCCTCGGAGCGGCCCAGTCGACGGCGTTGCGTAGCACCCGCCGAACGGCCTCGTTCTCGTAGATCGGATACGTCTCGTGGCCCGGGCGGAAGTAGAAGATCCGGCCGTTGCCGCGCCGATAACAGATACCCGACCGGAACACCTCGCCGCCCTCGAACCAGCTGGCGAACACCTGCCGGTCGGGTTCCGGAACGTCGAACGGCTCGCCGTACATCTCGGTTTTCGGGAGTTCGATCGATTCCTCGAGTCCGTCGGCGATCGGATGCCCCGGATCGACGACCCAGAGCCGCTCGGTGCCGCCGTCCTCGCGGTACTGCAGGTCACAGGAGGTTCCCATGAGCCGCTTGAAGGG
The DNA here is from genome assembly GCF_052439245.1 of Natrinema sp. LN54. NCBI lineage: Archaea > Methanobacteriati > Methanobacteriota > Halobacteria > Halobacteriales > Natrialbaceae > Natrinema > Natrinema sp. LN54. Next base: position 283,720 of record NZ_JBQVRP010000006.1, on the reverse strand, counting down.
CTTCGCGTAGTGACTCGAGTGCAGGGGGAGAAAGCCCATCCCCTCGAGGACGCGTTCCTGGACGCGGTCGGCGATTTCGTCGGCGACCTCGTCGTGGGCCTCGTGGCCCCACCACAGCAGGACGTCCGTCGACTCGAGGACGTCGTCGGTGAGCCCGTGCTCGGGTTCGTCGAGCGTCGCGGTCCGAACTTCGTGGTCGTCGACGAGGATTTCGGCGAGGGTCTCGTGGATGCCGTCGGGATAGACGGCCGCGACGGCGTCGTCCTCGCGTTCGTGGCGGAACTCGTTCCAGATCGTGACTGCGACCATGGCGGACCGGTCCGCGCGACGGATGCTTATACTATCGGCTGTTACCCGTGTGATTCCGACGAGCGATCGCGGCAACGCGTCGATGTCACATCGCCGGTATCGCTCGGTCGATCCGCGCGACGTAAACGTCGAATTGGAATACTAGATCCAGTCAATACATCTGAAGTGTGCTGCCGTAATTGTATAGTAATACGTGAAATACGGAATGGTTGTACAGATTAATCGGTCACAACCCTTATTTCGATCGCCGACTCCCATCCTCTATGGAACGGGATCGGACACAACTGACATCGAAACGAATGGTTTCTCACTGCACCTCTCTCTCTGCTGGGACGGAACCGAGGGCCGACACATGATCGGCGACGGGATCGGTGTCGGCATCGTCGGCCTCGGTGGCATGGGCAACCTCCACGCACGAAGCGTTCGCGACCTCGGCGCTGACGTCGTTGCGGGCGTCGACCTCGTCCCGGAGCAACGCGACCGCTTCGCCGAGGAGTTCGGCGCGCAAACCTACGAGACCCACGACGAACTCGTCGTCGACGACGCGGTCGACGCCGTCATCGTTACCACGCCCAACCGGTTCCACGAACCGATCGCCGTCGCTGCCCTCGAGCAGGGACTCGACGTCCTCGTCGAGAAACCGCTCGCACACACCGTAGAGAGCGCGGAACGGATCGCCGAGGCGGCGGCCCGATCGGACGGCATCTGTATGGTCGGCTTTCACAACCGCCACGCCGCGTCGATGGCCATGTTCGACGAACAACACGCCCGCGGCCGCTTCGGCGACCTGACCCACGTCGAGGCCGACTACGTCCGCCGGCGCGGCGTCCCCGGCCCCGGCTCGTGGTTCACCGACCCCGAACTCGCCGGCGGGGGTGCCTTACTCGATATCGGCGTCCACGCGCTTGACCTCGCACTCTACGCGCTCGACTTCCCCGAGATCACCGAAGTGAGCGGCGTCGCCCGGACGACGTTCGGTACCGACGCGGAGTACGCCGATCCCGACGGTTTCGGCGACAACTGGGACGCCGAAGCGGAGACCTACGAGGTCGACGACTCCGTCAGCGCCTTCATCCGCACGGCAGAGGGTCAGACGATTTCCCTCGAGGCCGCGTGGGCGACCAACCGCGAGGAGAGCATGGACTTCAAAGTCCGCGGCACGCAGGCGGGTGCCCAGTTCGATATCGGCGACACGAACCTGCGGATTCTCGAGGCCGGCACGGCCGGCTGCGACCACTACGCCGACGTCAATATGACCGGCGACGAGACGCTGACCGGCTACGGGAAGCAAGACGAGCAGTTCCTCGAGGCGATCGCCGTGGGTGCGACGCCGGAGTCGAACACGGTCGAAGAGGCTCTGACCGTCCAACGGGTCATCGACGCGATCTACCGCTCGAGCGAGTCCGGACGGGCCACCCGGCTCGAGGAGTCCCGGATCTCGGAGGCGCAACTCGAGCAGACGACGCGACTCGACTAGTCGGCAGTTTTCTCCCGTCGTTTATTCGCGGGCGCTTCGCTCGCACGGTCCTCGTGTACTCTACCCGTCGAACTTGAAACGTCGCTGACTCGACGGACTGACCGCTGGTCGGCGGAGAAAACAGAGAAACTGCCCGTTTCGACCGCGTTAGAGAACCTCGTCGAAGTCGTGGTGGCCGTGGATGTCGACGCCCTCGTCGGTGATCTCCGCGAGGAAGACGCCGTTGCCCGAGCCGGTGTCGCGCTCGACGGCGGACTTGATGCCGCGGGCGGCGACCGTCTTCGCTTCCTCGTTGGACATGTCCGGTTCGTAGGCCTGTTCTAAGTGCCCGTAGGCGAGTTGCATCCCGCTCCCGGTGACGGTGTAGTCGTCTTCCATGACGCCGCCGGCGGGGTCGATGCTGTAGACGTGGCTCCCTTCCTCGTCGACGCCGCCCAGAATCGGGTGGATGGCGAAGAACGGGCCGCCGCGGGCGAAGTTACCGGCCAGCGTCGCCAGCGCGTCGATGCTCATCCCCTCGCCGCGTCGGGCCTCGTAGAGGTTGACCTCGGCGCGGAGCGTCGAGATGAACGACTGGGCACCGCCGACCGATCCGACGAGGGTCAGCGCGGCGGTCGGGTGGATCTGCTCGACCTTCTGGACGTTCTTGTTCGAGACGAAGCGGCCGCCGAGGCTGGCGCGCATGTCCGTCGCGATGATGACGCCGTCGGCGGTGGAGATGCCGATCGTCGTCGTCCCGGTCTTGTTGACGTTGTCCAGATCGGCCTGCGTGAGGTCGTTCTGGGGCATCGATCCGACCTCCGGCTCGTAGGGGTTCGGATCGTCGGCCAACTGGTCGACCGTCCGAGAGAAATCGGAGTCGTGTGTGGGCGTACGCATTGATCGTACCGTACGACCGGGACGGTATAAAACACCGGCGGTCACCACTGCGGTTTCCGCTTCCCTCGGCCCCCGATCGCGGCTCGAGCGGCGAGCCGGCCGCGGCTTCGAGTCCTGCGGGTCGGCGGTCGGTGGGCGGGAAAATCAGTCGGCGATCAATCGCCGTCGATCAGTGCCGTCCTTATCGCTGCGTGTCTTCGTAGGCTTCTTCGACGTTTGCGAGGACCCGGTGGATCGGGAGGGTGAGACCGGCCTGACGGGCGGCCATTGCGACCGGCATCGCGACGATGCCGACCACGATACAGAGTTGGTACAGTGCGAACAGGGTCGCGTGGTACGCGCGGGATATCATCAGCGTTCATCGATGCCCAGACGGAGGGTGTATATAAGCCTTCTTGAAAAACTGTATTTATAACGGTAGTTAACACTCAATTGGGTCGACGCCCGCTTGCGATTAAACTGTAGTTGTTGGGGGAGCAACTGGAGGTGTACTCGAGTCGATGTACGGGTATGTCGGTGGCAATCGATGCGGGGGTGTCTCGTAACTTATGAGAATTATCCCGTTCACGTGCGCACGCTCGGCGGCCGGGAGCGCGACGGCGCGGACGAACCGCAAAGCAGGAAACCCCTCGGACCAACCACCCCGTATGGGAAACTATCTCGTCGCGATGGAAGCGGCATGGCTCGTTCGTGACGTCGATGCGATCGACGACGCGATCGGAGTCGCCGTCAGCGAAGCCGGGAAGCGACTCAACAGCGAAGACATGGACTACGTCGAAGTCGAGGTCGGCGCGACGGGCTGTCCCGCCTGCGGCGAACCGTTCGACTCCGCCTTTATCGCGGCCGATACCGCGCTCGTCGGACTCGCACTCGAGATGGAAGTCTTCAACGCCGACGGCGAGGAACACGCCTCGCGAATCGCAAAGAGCGAAGTCGGCGGGGCGCTGCGCGACGTGCCGCTGTCGGTCGTCGATATCATAGAGACCGAAGAAGAGGACGAATAGGGCCACGCTGCAGCGTCGCCGGTCCGGTTTTCGACTCGTTTCAGTACCGAACACCGCGGGAACGAAGCGGCGGCACTCGAACGCACCGCGACCGCCAATTCATCGATCCGCGGTGGAAACCGAAACCAACCCAAAGTACTTTCTATAACCCGTGGTTATCCATTCGTATGGAACTCCCGACGCCTGCGGATCTCCGACAGCGCCGCACCGAACTCGGACTCACGCAGAGCGAGCTCGCGGACACGGCCGACGTCTCGCAGCCGCTGATCGCCCGGATCGAGGGCGGCGACGTGGACCCGCGTCTCTCGACGCTCCGCCGGATCGTCAACGCCTTGGAGAAGGCCGAAAGCGACGTCATCCGTGCCGAGGACCTAATGAACGAGGCCGTCGTCAGCGTCGGTCCCGGCGACCCCGTCAGCGACGCCGCCCAGAAGATGGAGGAGGAAGCCTACTCCCAACTCGCCGTCATTCAGGACGGCATTCCCGTGGGATCGATCAGCCAGAGCGACCTCGTCCACCTCGACTCCGAGGACCGCGACGAACCCATCGAGGAGCACATGAGCGAGAGCTTCCCGACCGTCTCGAAGGACGCCACGTTAGACGAGATCAGCAACCTCCTCGAGCACTACAAGGCCGTGATGATCACCGAGGCCGGCGAAACCGTCGGCATCATCACCGAAGCCGACATCGCCGCACGACTGTCCTAGGCGACTCCGCGATTTGCCGCTGTTCGACCCGATTCGGTTCCGAACTAGTCTCGATCGCCGCTCGTCGACAACCCACTCATATCAACCACTAATATTAGCGTGGCGTCCGTCTTCCCGATCATGGCAACCAGTGATCGACTCCTCGAGGCGGGCGCAGACGTCTGGGACGCACAGAAGAGCCATCCCTTCGTGACGGAACTCGCGGACGGCACGCTCGCCGACGACGCGTTTCGAACGTGGGTGCGACAGGACTACCGGTACCTGCTCGACTACGCGCGCGTATTCGCGATCGCGGGAACGAAGGCGCGCGAGGAGGACACGATGACCCACCTGTTCGGGGTCGCACACACCACACTCGATGAGGAGATGGACCTCCACCGCGAGTTCGCCGCTGACTACGGGCTCTCTCCGGCGGCCCTCGAGTCGGTCCGGAAGGCGCCGACCTGTGTCGCCTACACGAACTTCCTGTTGCGAACCGCCCACGAGGGCACGCTTCCGGAAATCGCGGCCGCGATCTACCCCTGCGGACAGGGCTACCTCGACATCGCCGAGCACATGGCCGAACTGGCACCCGATGAAGACCACCGGTACACGCCCTTCATCGAGACGTACACGAGCGACGAGTTCCGTGAGGTCGTCGACTGGATGCGGACCTTCGTCGATCGCTGCGGCGAGCGCCACCCCGACCAGTACGAGGCGATGGAAGACGCCTTCCTCACGAGCGCCCGACTCGAGTACCGGTTCTGGGAGATGGCCTACCGACAGGAGGGGTGGGGAATTCCGGGGGACGAGCAGTAGCTCGCTCTCAACCGGCGATCGAGTTCTCGAGAGGGGGCACTGGCCGCAGCGAGTTGGGTTTCGATGAGCGCCTCGAGGAGCCGTGTCACGTCCGAATTGACGGACCGTAGATTCCCGTCCCGACTCCAACCGCGTTGGAACCGACTGCCGATTTTTCCTGCAAGAGATACTAGCCTCGGATAGGGATGGATTACTACGATCGACTGCTCGCCGGGATGCTCGCGTCGCTGCTTCTCGGTGCCGCTGTCGGGCTCTACACCGGGATCACTCCTCGATACGGACTCCTCGGTGGCGCACTGCTGGCGACGCTGTTCCTGTGGGAGGCGGTCGTCCGCCACCCGCCGGTCCCGGCGACCGACCCGCGGTACGCGGCCGCGGTCGTCGTCTGGCACGGCGGGCTCCTCGTCTCCCTTGCACTCGAGTGCTGGTAGTCACGGCGGTGTGCCGACTGATTCAGAGACACCTCGCTGCTCGCCAAGCGGCACGGTCCCGATACGCAGGAATTGCGGGGTGGCTTAAGGAGCGCGCGACCCAACGGAAAAACGGTGTCGACGATGTACAACGCTATCCTCGTCCCGACGGACGGCAGCGAGCACGCGGTCCGGGCCGCCGAACACGCGCTGGCCATCGCCCGCTGGTTCGACGCGCCGGTTCACCTCCTCACCGTCGTCGACGTGGCCGCCGCGGGCGGGCTCTTCAACGCCGGCGGCGTCGACGAGGAGTTCGTCGCCCGACTCGAGGAAGACGGCGCGGCGGCGATCGAGCGAATGGAAGCGATAGCGACCGAGGGGGACGACATTCGCTCGGCGATCCGCAGAGGATACCCACCCGAGGAAATCCTCGAGTACGCCGACGAGCACGGGATCGAATTGATCGCGATGGGGACCCATGGCCGAACGGGAGTGAACCGCTACGTCGCGGGCAGCGTCACCGAACGCGTCGTCCGCCAGTCACCCGTTCCGGTGCTGACCGCGCGGGCGACCGATCGCGAGGAGTCAGTCGGGAACTACGACGAAATTCTCCTGCCCACCGATGGGAGCGACGCCGCGGCCGCCGCGGTCGAGCACGGGCTCGCGATCGCAAAGCGGGCGGACGCACGCGTGCATGCGCTCAACATCGTCGATGTCAGCAACCTCGCAGCCAGTCCGCACGTTGCCGCGCCGAGCGACCTCCTCGACGCGTTCGAATCCGAGGGCGAAGCGGCGACTGAAGCGGTCGCAACGCGAGCGCGAGACGCCGACGTGGACGCCGTTACCGCCGTCCGAGAGGGGCTTCCGGCTACCGGGCTCGTCGAGTATGCCGACGAGAACGACATCGAATTGATCGCGATGGGGACCCACGGTCGAACCGGACTCGAGCGCTATCTCCTCGGAAGTACGACCGAACGAACCGTCAGGCACGCGGACGTGCCGGTGCTCACCATCGGGGCGAGCGACGGCGACTCGAGCCAGGACTGAACCGGACCTATCTCGAGGCGCGGCGGTCGATGACCGGTCGGCGGTCACCGCTCGGTGAAAGCGGTGCGCGCCGGGGGACTCACTCGAGGTCGGGACGGGGCGCGTTCTCGTATCGGATCATCTTCTCGGGCTTATCGGAAATCGTCTCGTAGATCCGTCGCAGCGTTTCCTCGGCCGCGAGCAGGTTGTGGTTTGCGAGGAACTCGCGGCCCTCGTCGGTCAGGCGGTAGAACTTCCACGGATAGCCCTGCTGGCGTTCGTCCTCGGGCAGCGCGACCGCCTCGACCATTCCGGCGTCGATCAGTTTCTGGACGTGCTTGTAGACCGTCGCGTCGCTCACGCTCGGATTCAGCTGCTCGAGTTCGTACATCGACGGCAGCCTCTCGGGATGCTGGAGGATATTGGAAAGCAGCGCAAAGCGCGTTTCTTGGGTCACGAAGCGGACGAGTTCGCGGGCGGTCTGCCCCTCGGGAGTCCCCACGTCGGTGCTCATACGGCCGGATACGGATCGCGGCACCAAGTAGTTTACCCTGCAGTAAATTACTCTGCGGTAAACCCCCTCTCCCTCTCGACGGTATCGGAAACGGAAACGACACGGAAACCACTATCAGTAATTCACGAGAATCAGGGGGTATGACAGGCGACGATCCGCCGGTTCCCGAGGACGTTCTCGCGAGCGCGACGGAGCGACTCGAGGCCGAGGACCTCTCGCTCGCGGACAACGAGGAGGTGCTCCACGCGTTGAGCGAACTCCGGCCGATTTACGAGAGCGAGCGGTCGTACTTCGTCCTCGGGAACTACGACAGCGAGCCGATCCGCCGGCTGAACCTCGTCGTCGACCGGCTGAACCGCCGTCGGGACGCCTACGCCTTCCGGATGGTCGACGTCCGCGGCGAGTGGGACAACGGAATCCAGAAGTTCTGCCTGCTCGCGGACCTCGTGAGCCACGTCGTCGGCGTCGCCGAGCGGGAACCCAGCGGCTTCCTCGTCGAACAGGGGCTGCTCGCGGGCACCGAGGAATACTTCGAGAAGACCCACGTGCTCAAGCGGACCTACCCCGACGCCGAGGCGGACCACCCCTACGGCTGGATGGAGGACGGGGTGTTCGATCTGCTCGAGTCGGCAGACCGGCTCCACGAGTGGCACACCGAGGACGACCTGCTCGAGGTCGTCGAGGAGCTTCCGTGAGGAACGTGGCGGCCCACCGTCGCGAGCACCGGTTCGCTCAGCTGTGGCCCGACACCGGAACCGGCTCGTAGGGCTCCTCGAGGTACGCCACGTCCGACTCCGATAACTCGATCTCGAGGGCTTCGACGGCCTGCTCTAAGTGTTCGACGCTTGTCGTGCCGACGATGGGCGCGTCGACCCAGTCCTTGCGGAGCAACCACGCGAGCGAGATCTGGGCCATCGTCGCGCCCTTCTCGGCGGCGATCTCGGCGACGCGGTCGTTGATCTCGCGGCCGCCGCCCTCGCGGTAGGGGTGGTCGTACATGTGCTCTTCAGTCTCGCCGCGGGTCGTGGCGTCGATCTCCTCGTGGGGACGCGTGAGATACCCGCGAGCCAGCGGCGACCACGGGAGGACGCCCACGTCTTCCTTCTCACAGAGCGGCAGCATCTCCCGTTCCTCCTCGCGGTAGACGAGGTTGTAGTGGTTCTGCATCGTGACGAACCGTTCGAGGCCGAGCCGGTCGCTCGCGTGCAGCGACTCGGCGAACTGGTGGGCCCACATCGAGGAGCCGCCGATGTATCGGACGTAACCCCGTCGAACGGCGTCGTCGAGCGCACGCAGCGTCGTCTCAATTGGCGTGTCGTCGTCCCAGCGGTGGATCTGGTAGAGGTCGATGGTGTCCATTCCCAGTCGCTCGCGGCTCGCGGCGAGTTCCTGTTCGATCGCCTTGCGCGAGAGCCCGCCCGAGTTCGGGTCGTCCTCGCGCATTCGGAAGTAGCCCTTCGTCGCGACGACCGATTCCTCGCGATGGCCCTCGAGTGCCTCTCCCAGAATCCGTTCGGACTCGCCCTTCGAGTACAGGTTCGCGGTATCGAAGAAGTTGATCCCGAGGTCGATCGCGCGGTCGATGATCGCCGTACTTTCCTCGTCCTCTAAGACCCACTCGCGCCAGTCGCTCGAGCCGAAGCTCATACAGCCCAGACAGAGCCGGCTGACTTCCATCCCGGTCGAACCGAGGGTCGTGTACTCCATACCGGTTCTACGCGAAACTGCGGGAAAACAGTACGTGGGGCGGCAATCGATCACGGGCTCGTCACGCTTCGGTTCGTGCGACGACGGGCGACGAGGAGACGGCGTCGCCGGCGGTCGGGCGAAATTCCGGTTACCGTCCGAACAGTCTCCGGAGGACGTTCCGCTTGCTGGGTCGCTCGGCCAGCAGTACCGAGCTGTCGACCTCGTTGACGACGTCCATGTGGAGGGAGTCGCTCACGAGCCGCGACAGCAGCCCCGCTTCCGTCGCGCCGATGATCACGAGCGAGTGATCGGCCGCTTCCCGACAGATCGCCCCCTCGATGTCGCCGGTGTCGTCGATCGTGAGATCGGCGTTCTCGAGGTCGTGTTCGGCGGCCCAGTTCGCGAGGAACGTCCGGCCGCCGGCGCGCTCCTCGGCGTCGTCGACGACGTGCAGGAGCGAGACTGACGAGCCGTCCGCCTGCTCGAGCGTTCGCGCGACTTCGGCGCTCAGGTCCGAGTCCGGACCGCCCGCGGTCGGGAGGAGGATTTTCGAGGTGTCCAGATCCCGATCCTTCAGGACGAGGAAGTCACAGGGGAGGTTGCTGGTCAGATTGCTGATTCGGCCCTCGGAGCGGCCCGCGCCCCACGGCCGATCGTCGCCCCAGCCGAGCACGACGAGGTCCGCTCGCTCGCGCTCCGCGGTGTCGAAGACGTCCTCGAACGAGCGGTGGGAGACGACCGTCGAGGTCTCACAGCCGATATCGTACGACGAGACCGTCTCGCGAATCTCCTCCATCTGGTTTTCGGACTCGGAGACGATCCGTTGGTTACGCCCGGAGCCGTACCGCATCGATCGCCGGTCCGGTACTTGGACGATGTGGACGGCGTGGACGACCGCGTTCTCGTGGTTGTTTGCCAGCGTACAGGCCAGGTCCACGATCCGCGACTCGGTTCGGGGGTTCGAGATCGGGACGAGCACGCGGTAGGTCTCGCCGTTGTCGGTCACCGACGACTCCGCGGTGTCGATCAGGGGAACGTACGACCGACCGGCGTACCCTCCGAACAGCCATTCCCGCATCGAGAGCTGGCGCTCGTTGCCCTCGAACCGGGCCGACTCGAGGCGGCGCTCGCTCGTCTGGAAGTAGTTGACGACGGTCACCAGCATGATCCCGCCGATCGTGTTCCCGAGCAGGACCGGCAGGACGAACTGCGAGAGGCCGACGAAGAGGCCGAGTTCGCCGAGGAAGACGACGTAGGCCATCTCCGTAAAGGAGGTGACGACGTGGAACAGGTTCCCGATCGGGATCGCGAGGAAGGCCATGTAGACGATGACGATCCGAGCGATCGTCTCGCGGGCGGCGTACTCGACCCAGACGACGCCGGCGACGATCAGGCCGGCGAACGCCGCCTTGAAGAACAGGTCCCACCACGCCGTCTCCGCGCCGTGGGTTCCGAGGTACATCGCGGCTTCGGCCGCCTCGGGGGACAGCACACCGCCCCACGCGAGCACTGCCGCACCGATCGCGCTGCCGGTGAAGTTACCGGCGAGCACGATCGTCCAGTGGCGGAGCAACGCGGGGATACTGGCGATCCGCTCGAGGGAGAGCGCGACCGGCGGCAGCGTGTTCTCGGTGTAGAGCTGGTAGCCGCCGATGATGATGTAGATGAACCCGAGCGGATAGAGGAGCGCGCTCAGTATCGCGTGGCCGTCGGTCGACCCGTACAGCGAGGCGTAGAGCAGGACCGTAATCGTGATCGCGAAGCCGGCGGCGATCCCGCTGAAGAACAGTTCGCGACTCCCCGAGGTGACCTCCTCGTCGGCCGCGGCGACGATCCGCTGGAAGACCTCGTCGGCCGAGAAGCGATCGCGAACGACCGCACCGACCGCCGGTGCGCCGCTCCGAGAGCGCTCGACAGCCTCTCGGACCTGTTCCTGTTCGGGCGCCTCTCGGCCCCGCCGCTCCCTGTCGGGGGGATCGCGGTCCGTCCGCTCCTGATCTGGATTACTCATTAGCAGACACGCACTCGTAGACGGACAAAGCGTTTAGGATCTGCCATTGCAGCGGTTCCGAAGTCCGGGCGGGTCGAATCCGCCTCGAGCGCCTACAGCGAATCCGGCTCGAGACGGTCGATCCACCGCCTGAGCGCGACGAACGCGCCGACCGCGAGCAGGCAGTAGCCGGCGAGTAACGCCCACGTCGTCGCCGTCGGATTCCCGATCGAGAACTTCGCGACGGTGTTCGCGGGGTGTTCGGGCAGGATCGTCGCGACGACCAGCGCGCCGACGGTGGCAACGGAGTAGAGCAACTGCGCCTGTCGGCGGTCCGGTGCCCACAGCGCGATCGCGACTCCGACGGCGACGACGAGCAGGGAGAGCGCGGCCACTAACACGACCAGGGCCGCGGGACCCGCGATCGACGTACCGTTCGCCGTCAGCAGGAAGAGCCACGCGATCGCCTGCAGCGGTGCCAGCACCGCGATCGCCAACAGTTTCGCGTCGATCACGTCCGCGAGCGAGAGCGGCGCGACCCGGAGCAACTCGAGGGTCCCCCGCTGGCGCTCCTCGATCAGCGAATCGACGACGATCGAGCCGCTGATGAACACCGGCAGGAAACACAGCAGCGGCAGCAGGATGGTGTAGGTGAAGCCGGCGTAGGGGCTCGCCTGAATCTGAGACGGGACCGGAACCGGCGACTGCTCGAGTCGCCCGGACTCGGCGTTTTGCTGGCGCTCGACGCGCTCGACGTTCTCTAAGGTGTCTCGAAGCTGAACGACGAGCAGGGTTGTCTGTAACCCTTCTTCGGGGGCGGTGACGGTGACGCTAAGCCGGCCCTCGTCGTTCCGGTTCGCGTCGAGGACGGCCGACACCGCGCCGGCTTCGAACGCCTCGTAGGCGGCCGTGCGGTCGTCGTACCGCTGGGCGGTGACGCCGTCGCGCTGGTTCGCGACCGAAAGGAGGGTCTCGGTGTCGTCGCCGGTGACGGCGACCTCCGTCTGGTAGCCGTCGACCGAGCCCGGATCGTACAGCGAGACGAGCCCGACGACCAGAAACGACGAAAAGGCCGCGATGAACAGCTGAATCGCCAGCGCCAGCACGATCGTCTTCTCGGAGCGCAGCGAGCGAAGCTCTCGGCGAGCGACCGCCCAGCGGGCACCCCATGTCGAGCCCGACTCGGTGCCGCCGTCGGGTCGAGCGGGCGGATTCGGGCCTCGTCGACGAGGGCTCGAGTCCGACTGCCGCTCGGGATCACGACCGCGCTCGCGATCACGCGACAAGGAGGATCACCCCCAGATTGTAGGCCGCGTGAACGAGCGTCGCGGCGAGGAAGCCGACCGCGTAGCCCGTTCGACCGCGGCTCGCGCCGAGCGCCGAGCAGACGGCGGTCGCGACGTGCAAGGCGAGCGGCGCGAGAAAGACCGCTGCGAGTATCAGCGGGTCGCTCGAGACGGCCGGGCCGAAGGCGGCGAGGCCGACCGACAGGTCGGGCAGGCCGACGAACTGGACGACGTGAGTCAGCTTCTCGCCGACGAAAAAGCCGGCTCCGGAGAGTACGCCCAGCACGGCGGCGGTCCGGAGCGTCGCGTCGAACCGCGAGCGGGCGAAGCCGGCGTAGACGTGGACGCTCTTCGCGACTTCCTCGATCGCGGCGGCGACGACGACGATGACCGGCACCGCGAACGACTCCGGCAGGGCGAACAGCAAGGCGACGGCGAGGAGTTGGCCCGCGAAGACGAACGGGATGAAGAGAATCGAGAGGACGAAGACGCTCCGCCGGCCGCGGATGCGACTCGCGATCGCGTCGACGACCTTCGTCGGGATCGGCTTCTGGGCGAACATATCCTCCTCGCGGTAGACGCCGATCCCCAGCAGGAAGAGCACGGCCGCACACAGGTAGAACGGGCCGGTCGAGAAGAGGTACTCCCCCAGTCGGATCGACCCGTCCTGGAGGTCCGTCACGACCAGCGTCAGCGGCGAGATCAGCGCGATCGAGTGGACGTCGGTGAAGATCGCCGGAATGAACGTGTACGTCGTCAGCACGACGCTGATCGTGACCGTGACGAAGGTCAGTTCCTTGAACGAGCGGGCGAGCATCGCGCCGGCGAACGTTGCCGCCAAGAACAGCAACGCGATGGGCAGTGCCGCCGCGACGGCGATCGGCCCGCCCCGGATCGCGAGCGCGATGGCGACGACGATGCCGATCAGCCCGAGCAGGTACGGCAGCGTCTTCCCCGCGACGATCTCGTAGCGAGAGACCGGCGAGACCAACAGTAGTTCGCCTCGCCGCTTGACCCGTTCGTCCATGATCGTGCTCCCGTAGGCCTGAATGACGAAGTTCATCGGGACGACGAACAGGAACGCGAGCACGAGCGACTGGAAGGGAAACGGCGGCGCGATCGAACCGGGCGTGCCCGGCGCCGTCAACGCCGTCGATCCGTCGCCGACGTTCGGAACCTGCAGGGGGCCGTCCCCGCCGCCGTCGGTACCGCCCGTCCCTCCGTCGGTCGCGGGTCCGTCCCCGCCGCTACCGTCCGCACTCCCGCCGGCTCCGTCTCCGCCGCTGGTTCCGTCCCCGGTCCCACCGCCGCTGCTCCCGCTCCCGTCGGTCGTTCCGGAATCGCTCGAGCCGCCGAGGTCGCGTTGCTGGTACTCCAGCGAGACGAGCACCGGATACGCGGCCGCCTGATCGTCCTCCTCGTCCATCAGCTTCGCGTTGTACTCACCGACGGCGTCGCGAAAGGCGTCGTAGGCGGCCTCGCCGTTGTCGCCGGTGTGGCCGATCCGCCCGTCTCGAGTCACCACGACGTCGACGGTCGCGTCGCCGCGGATCGAGACGGTATCGCCGTTCGCATCGCCGCCGCCCTCGGACTCGATCTCCGAAAGCGACACTGGCCGGAACTGCTCGCTGTGGACTGCGACGTCGTGATAGCGGCTGTCCTCGTCGACGCCGACGACGTAGATCTCCCGCTCGAGACCGAGCCCGTCGCCGGCGGCCGTGAACCCGGCGGTGCCGATCGCGAGCGCCATCACGAGGAGGACCAGCGCCGTCTTCCGGTCGACGGTGCCGACGCTTCGGGAGACTTCCCAGCGGGCGATTCGGGCCGTGCGTGTGGCGACACCGCAGAGGTGACGGACGAACAGCCGACATCGCGCGACGATTCCGCGGAGGCGACCGTCGCTCACGCCTCGGACTCCTCCGCTGGCTCGCTCGCGACCTCGAGGAAGATCTCCTCGAGGCTCGGCGTCTCCGTCTGGATGTCGGTCACGCGGCCGCCGGCCGCTTCGACGGCGTCCCGGACCGCGTCGACGGCGGCCATGTCCCCGACGACGTGGCGGACCTGTCCGTTCTCGCGGGTGACCTCGAGCGGCCCCGCCGTCGCGTCGAGACCGGCGCTGCCGTCGTCGGTCGCGTAGACGTGGTATTCCGTGCCGCCGTGGGCGTCTCGGATCGCCTCGAGCGTGCCGCGGGCGACGATCCGACCGTCGTTCATGATGACGATCCGGTCGCAGATGCTCTCGACGTGAAAGAGGTTGTGCGCGCTGAAGACGATCGTCTTGCCCTCCTCGCTCAGTTCGCGGGTGAACTCGATGATGTAGTTGGTCGTCAGCGGGTCCAGCCCCGACGCCGGCTCGTCGAAGATCAGCACGTCGGGGTCGTTGACCAGGGCCCGCGCGATCGCGACCTTGCGCTGCATCCCCTTCGACATGTTGCCGATCCGCCGGTCGCGGTGCTCGAGATCCAGTCGATCCAGCGAGTCGTGAATCCGCTCGCGGGCCACGTCTGCGGGCACGTCGTAGAGGTCGGCGAAGAACTCGAGGTAGTCGATCGCGGTCATCTCCTCGTACAGCGGGGACTCCTCGGGAAGGAAACCGAGGCGGCGCTGCATCGCTGGCTCGCCGGGCGTGTGGCCGGCGACGACGGCGGTGCCGGCGGTGGGCTCGATCAGCCCAGCCAGCATCTTCAGCGTCGTCGTCTTGCCCGCGCCGTTGGGACCGACCACGCCGAAGACCTCGCCGCGCTCGATCTCGAAGGAGCTGCCCTCGACCGCGGTGAAGCCACCGTACTCCTTCCGGAGGTCATGTACCTCGAGTATGGCCATTGGATAGGCCGACGGAGGGAGCCACCCCAGTAAAGTCTAGCGGCCGGCGACTGTCCGGCTCGAGCGACTGCTGCTCGCGTCGCGGAAACCCCCATTGTCGTGGACCCCGTAGCCCCGACCGATGACGCAAATCCGGACCGCGCGGACCCCGGACGGGCGTCGGCTCGAGGTCTCGCACGTCCTGTCCGTCCCCGCGGTCGAGGCGTGGGACGCCCTCGTCGATACGACACAGTGGCCGGAGTGGTCGCCGCTGATAACCGGCGTCGAGGCGACGGACCGGCGGATTCGAGCCGACACGACCGGCCGGATTCGCGTCCCCGGCGCGTGGCTGCCGTTTCGGATCACATCGTGTACGGCCCGCCGCTGGACGTGGCGCGTGACCGGGTTCCCCGCCGCCGGCCACCGGGTCGACGACCTCGGCGCGGATCGCTGTCGGATCGCCTTCGAACTGCCGCCACACGGCGCGGGGTACGTCCCCGTCTGTCTGCGAGCGCTGGAGAACCTGGAAACGGTGCTTGAGGGCGGCAGCGAACAGTAAGGATCGACCCGGCCCCAGGCCCGAGATCAGCTATGGGGGCCGCTCGAGCGAGAAGCGATCATCCGTCCGCGCGTACAGACTCCCTGCGAGCCGGCCGACGGCGTCGATTTCGTCGATGTCTATCTTCCCGTCGGTCGTCACCGACTCCGCGAGGTGGACGTGGCGGACCTCGCCGAGGACGAGCGTTGAGCCGCCGACGGCGATCAGATCGCGGAGCGTACACTCAAAGGCCACCTTCGCGCCGGCGACGCGCGGCGGGTCGACCGCGGTCGAGTCGGCCCGCTCGAGGCCGGCGTGATCGAACTCGCTCTCGCCGGCCGGCAGCGTGGCGCTGGTCTCGTTCATCGCCTCGGCGAGGTCCTCGGTCACGAGGTTGACGACGAACTCGCCGGTGTCGCGGGCGTTCCGCGGCGTGTCCTTGAGCCCGTCGGCATCGTCGACCGGCGCGAACAGCAGGACCGGCGGCTCGACCGACGCGACGGTGAAGAAACTGTACGGCGCGAGGTTGTCGACGCCGTCCTCGCTTTTGGTGCTCACCCACGCGATCGGCCGTGGGACGACCACACTCGAGAGGATTCGGTAGAGCGAGCCCTCGCGCTCGTCGACGTCGATCTCGAGGGCGCCAGTTTCGCCGCCGGCCGTCGACCCGTCGTCCGTCATCGTCCGGCCTCCGACGACCGATCCGCGGTCGCTGCTATCACAGGCGTTCGCCGGCAATCTACTAACACAATGTTACCCGGTTCGGATCCGAACTACTAAAGCAGTTCGCGACGTAGTCGCTAGCAGAACCCATCGATGTCATCCCCGCAAACGCAATCCCGCGAGCAACTCGACGACGCCTGCCCGGTCATCGCCTCGCTCGAGCAGATCGGTTCCCAGTGGCGGCTGGCGGTGCTCCACGAACTGCTGGACGGCGAGCAGCGCTTCAACGAACTCAAGCGCTCGACCGGCGCGAACGCGCGGACCCTCTCGCGCGTGCTCGACGACCTCGGCGAAATGGGGTTCGTCCGACGCCGTATCGAAGAGGACGCGCCGGTCGCGACCTACTACAGCCTCACCGACAAGGGCGAGTCCCTCGAGCCGGTCTTCAACGAGATCGAGTGCTGGGCCGGCTCGTGGCTCGAGGACAGCGCGCTCGAGGACTGACGAGGGCGATACCGTCGCTAAACTGTCGGCTACCGATCGCACGGACCTTTCTCACTGCAGCAAACCGAAATCGCCCGACTAGCGGCTCGAGTCGGAGAGATAGAGCGTGGAGAGCTGCCGGTATCCGTTAGCTCTCGGTCTCGAGTTCGACCAACTCGAGCGAGCGGTCGAGGTGACAGACATCGTGTGGCGGCTCGCCGACGATTTCCGAAATTCGGTACTCCTCGTCGAACTCGACGCCGTCGGGTTCGCAGTACTCGTGGCTCGGACACTCGACGTACGGACAGGGGCCCGGCAGGCTCGTTTTGCTGCCGGCGAAGGCACCCTTCGAGGTGATGTTCGCCCGCGTCGGGGCGGGTTCGACCTCGACGGCGCGAACGCCGCCGTCGTGCATGGCGCACTCGAGGGTCTGGGCGTTCTCGCGGACGGACGTGACGCGGTACTTCGTGCCGGTGGAGAGATTGAGACACTGACTGCGGTAGGGACAGCCGGCGCAGGCGTCGGCTTCGCCCTCGTAGACGAACTCGGTTCCCGGCTCGGCCAACTGGGAGCCGATGAGCGTAACGGTCGACATAGTAGCCGCTACTCGCCACTGGCGGTTAAGGCTCACGTCCCGAGTACGCGGTCCCGAACCGCGGCACGGACCGCTCACGGGCCCGAAATCGAGCAGTCAGTCGTCGCTACCGTCGCCCGTGAGGTCATCGAGTCGTTCGAAGTACGTCTCTCGAGGCACCTGATACAGCCCCCGGTAGTCGACCTCACCCGCGTCGAACGCCGTCGCGAGTTCGACGGTCCGCTCGAGGGCCTCGCCTCGAGTCGGGAATCGCAGCGTCTCGTTCAGCGACACGTCCGGCTCGAGGTAGAGCGTTACGAACCAGTCCTCGGCGTCGGCTGTGTCGGCGGGGTTGACGCCGGGGCGGCGGGTCCGCTTGCCGTGGGTGAGATACAGCGTCGGCAGACACGGCGCGGGAAAGTCCTCGGCGTTGAAGACGTCCGGCCGATACGCGAGCACGAGCCGGCCGTCCTCGCCGCGGCTCCAGACGGTCCAGCCGTCCGGCAGCCTCGAGCGGTCCAGCCCGTCGTCCGCATCCGAATCCGACATGGCTACCGGTAGGACCGCCCGCCCTAAATCCTCGTCGTCACCGCTGTCGGTCGCGAGGGCGGCTTCGGCGCGGTCGGTCCCGGTGGATCGAGCCGATCCGGCGCGGTCGCCTCGGCTGGTGCCCCCGTGGCCCGAATCGAGTGTCGCGTTACCATTCAGCCAGCGCGCGCGAGTTCACGTGGACGTTGCAGGCCGGTAGCTTATGCCGCCGACCCCCGAATGTGGGGTGTGATACCGAACATCAGCACAGAGTTCTGGCAGTATTTTCCTGCAATAAAGTTCTGACAAATACCTTTTGGGGCTAAGGCTAAGTAGCTGGATTACTCACTCATTAAATACTATCGGTATCCGTTTGCCGGACCGATCCACTCCGCGCCCGTCCCCGGCGCATCGTTGCCCGAGCCCTGACGAGGCATCGCGCAACGTCAAGTGGTACGAGATGACATATGACACGGCACATCCACGCCGCCCGCGACAGGGTCGCGCTCCCCGAGCGCCCGCTCGAGGAGGTCGACGAGTACGACGCGTTCACGTCGGGTGACGCGAGGCGACGGATTCCGACGGTTCGGCCACGAGACGCGGCTGGTCGAACGACGTCCGCTCACACCGTCCGCACTCGCGCGGACGACCGCACTGCAGACGGGGGAACCCCATGATACCATGACCGGTGACATCGAAACACTCGAGCAGCTCAGTACGGACTACAAGGAATCGATGCCCGCAGACCTGCGGGAGACCAAGTCCTTCGACTGGTACCTCGAGGAGGTGTACGAGGACCCGAAGGTGGCCCGCAACGCCCACCAGCGCGTCGCGGACATGTTCGACTACTACGGCACCACCTACGACGAGACCGAAGGGATGGTCGAGTACCAACTCGCGAGCGAGGACCCGCTGGGCGACGGCGAGAACACCTTCTACGGGAAGGTGATCCATCAGTCGATCCACGAGTTCGTCAACAAGGTCAAGTCGGGAGCCCGGCGGCTGGGTCCCGAGCGCCGGATCAAGCTCCTGCTCGGCCCGGTCGGCTCCGGGAAGTCCCACTTCGACAAGCAGGTCCGCAAGTACTTCGAGGACTACACGCTCCGGGACGACGGCCGGATGTACACCTTCCGCTGGACCAACCTCTGTGACGTGATTCAGGATCAGGACCCGGCCGACGACACCGTCCGGTCCCCGATGAATCAGGACCCGCTCGTGCTCCTCCCCTTAGAGCAGCGCCAGCGGGTCATCGACGACTTGAACGAGAACCTCGATGCGCCGTACACGATTCAAAACGAGCAGGCGCTCGACCCCGAAAGCGAGTTCTACATGGACAGGCTGCTGGCGTACTACGACGACGACCTCCAGCAGGTCCTCGAGAACCACATCGAGATCGTCCGCTTCGTCGCCGACGAGAACAAACGACAGGGACTCGAGACCTTCGAGCCCAAGGACAAGAAGAACCAGGACGAGACGGAGCTGACCGGCGACGTCAACTACTCCAAGATCGCCATCTACGGGGAGTCCGACCCGCGCGCGTTCGACTACTCGGGGGCCTTCTGTAACGCGAACCGCGGCATCTTCTCCGGCGAGGAACTGCTGAAACTCCAGCGGGAGTTCCTCTACGACTTCCTGCACGCGACCCAAGAGCAGACGATCAAGCCAAAGAACAACCCCCGAATCGACATCGATCAGGTGATCGTCGGCCGGACGAACATGCCCGAGTACAAGGACAAGAAGGGCGACGAGAAGATGGAGGCCTTTAACGACCGCACCAAGCGGATCGACTTCCCCTACGTCCTCTCCTACGAGGACGAGGCCAGCATCTACGACAAGATGCTCTCCAACGCCGACGTGCCGGACATCAACGTCGAACCCCACACCCTCGAGATGGCGGGCCTGTTCGGCGTCCTCACCCGCATCGAGGAGCCCGACACCGAGACCGTCGGACTGCTCTCGAAGGCCAAGGCCTACAACGGCGAGATCGACGAGGGCGACGACCTCGACATCAAGAAACTCCGCGAGGAGGCCGAGCAGAAGGCCGAAATCGGCGAGGGCATGGTCGGCGTCTCGCCCCGGTTCATCGGCGACGAGATCGCCGAGGCCATCATGGACTCGAAACACCGCCAGCGCGGGTTCCTCTCGCCGCTGACGGTGTTCAACTTCTTCGAGGAGAACCTCGAGCACCACGGCTCCATCCCCGAGGAGAACTTCGAGAAGTACTACCGCTACCTCGAGACCGTCCGCGAGGAGTACAAGGAGCGGGCTATCGAGGACGTCCGCCACGCGCTGGCCTACGATATCGACGAGATCCAGCGCCAGGGCGAGAAGTACATGGACCACGTGATGGCCTACATTGACGACGACACTATCGAAGACGAGTTGACGGGCCGCGAGCAGGAACCCGACGAGACGTTCCTGCGCTCCGTCGAGGAGAAACTCGACATCCCCGAGGACCGCAAGGAGGACTTCCGGCAGGAGGTCTCGAACTGGGTCAGCCGCCGGGCCCGCGAGGGCGAGGCGTTCAACCCGCAGGACAACGAGCGCCTGCGCCGTGCCTTAGAGCGCAAACTCTGGGAGGACAAGAAACACAACATCAACTTCTCCGCGCTGGTCAGCGCCAACGAATTCGACGACGACGAGCGCTCGGCGTGGATCGACGCGCTGATCGAACAGGGCTACTCCGAGGGCGGAGCAAAGGAGGTGCTCGAGTTCGCCGGCGCGGAGGTCGCCAAGGCCGAGATGGAAGACTAGCATGACCGGACACGACTACGTCACCGAGGCGGACCGCGCCCTCGAGGAGACCTACGAGGAGCCGATGACCCTCGCCTCCTACGTCGATCGGATCTTCGAGAACCCGTCGATCGCCTCCCACGCGTCGAAGTATCTACTCGAGGCGATCGAGGCCGCGGGCACCCGAACCGTGGTCGAGGAGGGCGAAGAGAAGGAGCGCTACCGCTTCTTCGACGATCCGCACAACGACGGCGAGCACGCGATTCTCGGCAACACCGAGGTGCTGAACGGGTTCGTCGACGACCTGCGGTCGATCGCCGCGGGCCGGGCCAAAGACGAGAAGATCATCTGGTTCGAGGGCCCGACCGCGACCGGGAAGTCCGAACTCAAGCGCTGTCTGGTCAACGGACTTCGGGAGTACTCGAAGACCCCCGAGGGCCGGCGCTACACGGTCGAGTGGAACATCTCGACCGCCGAGGGCAGCGACCGCGGGCTGAGCTACGGTAGCGACGCCGCGAGCGCCGCCGACGACCAGAACTGGTACGAGAGCCCCGTCCAGGCTCACCCGCTGTCGGTGTTCCCCGAGAACGTCCGCGAGGAGTTGCTCGAGGAACTCAACGGGGAACTCGACGATCACGTCCCCGTGCAGGTCGACGCCCAACTCGACCCGTTCTCCCGCGAGGCCTACGACTTCCTCGAGGAGCGCTACCGCCGCGAGGGCGAGGACGAGCTGTTCTCGGCGATCACCGACGAGAGCCACCTCCGCGTGAAGAACTACGTCGTCGACACGGGACAGGGCGTCGGCGTCCTCCACTCCGAGGACGACGGCCCGCCCAAGGAACGGCTCGTCGGCTCGTGGATGCACGGCATGCTGCAGGAACTGGATTCGCGCGGGCGCAAGAACCCGCAGGCCTTTAGCTACGACGGCGTGCTCTCGCAGGGCAACGGCGTCCTCACGATCGTCGAGGACGCGGCCCAACACGCCGACCTGCTCCAGAAGCTGCTGAACGTCCCCGACGAGCAGTCCGTGAAGTTGGACAAGGGGATCGGGATGGATGTCGACTCGCAACTGCTGATCATCTCGAACCCCGACCTCGAGGCCCAGCTCAACCAGCACTCGGATCGGAACGGCATGGACCCGTTGAAGGCGCTGAAACGGCGGCTCGATAAGCACCGCTTTGGCTACCTGACGAACCTGAGCCTCGAGACGGAACTGATCCGGCGCGAACTCACGAACGAAACGAACGTCTGGGAGGCCGAGAGCTACGACGAACTCGCCGATCGGATCCGCGCGCCGGTCCGGGTGACGGTCAAGGATCGCGACGGCGAGACGCGGGTTCAGGAGTTCGCCCCGCACGCGATCGAGGCGGCGGCGCTGTACGCGGTTGTCACGCGGTTAGACGAGGAGGACCTCCCGAACGGGCTGGACCTCGTCGACAAAGCACTCATCTACGATCAGGGCTTCCTGCAGGAGGGCGATAGCCGCCGGGAGAAAGACGAGTTCGACTTCGGCGACGACGGCGACGACGGCGATCACGGGATCCCGGTCACGTACACGCGGGATCGGCTCGCAGAACTCCTCCAGACCGATCGGGACCGCCACCACGCCGACCTGTCGGTTGAGGACATCGTCATGCCCCGAGATGTCCTCAACGCCATGGTCGAGGGACTGATCGACGCCCCGGTCTTCTCGACGGGCGAGCGCTCGGAGTTCGAGAACCGCGTCGTCCCGGTGAAGAACTACATCTACGACCAGCAGGAGAGCGACGTCATCGAGGCCATCATGCACGACAAACGCGTCGACGAGGAGACCGTCGCCGAGTACGTCGAACACGTCTACGCGTGGGAGACCGAGGAGCCGCTGTACAACGACCGCGGCGAGCGCGTCGAACCCGACCCGCTGACGATGAAGCTGTTCGAGATCGAGCATCTGGGTCGGTTCTCCGAGTCCGAGTACGACGGCAACCAGCCCCGCGAGAGCGTCCGGAACTTCCGGCGCGAGAAGGTCATCACGTCGCTGAACCGCCACGCGTGGGAACACCGCGACGAGGACTTCTCGGTCGAGGACGTCGATCTGACCGCGATCCCGGTGATCAAGACCGTCCTCGAGAGCCACGACTGGGACGACGTCGAGCGGACCTTCGAGGACTTCGACCCGCGGCAGTGGAGCGATCCGCCGAGCGGGACCGAGACGGCCGCCGTGAAAGCGAACACGATCGACACGATGGTCGACCTCTTCGGCTACTCGGAGGCGTCGGCCGAACTGACCAGCCGACACGTCATGGGACAGGTGAGCTACAGATGGGACTGAGAGACGACCTCGAGCGATTCCGCGAAGTCGGCGAGCAGCGCCGCGAGGATCTGGCCGACTTCATCCAGTACGGCGACCTCGGACAGAGCCGGCCGGGCGAGATCAACATCCCGGTCAAGATCGTCTCGCTGCCGGAGTTCGAGTACGACCAGCGCGATCAGGGCGGGGTCGGCCAGGGCGAGGACGGCACGCCCGATACCGGCCAGCCGGTCGGCCAACCCCAGCCCCAGCCGGGCGACGACGACGGCGAGGACGGCGAACCCGGCGAGGAGGGCGGCGAGCACGAGTACTACGAGATGGATCCCGAGGAGTTCGCCGAGGAACTCGACGAGGAACTCGGGCTCGACCTCGACCCGAAGGGCAAGAAGGTCATCGAGGAAAAGGAGGGGCCGTTCACGGACCTCACCCGGACCGGTCCCAACAGCACGCTCGACTTCGAGCGGATGTTCAAGGAGGGGCTCAAGCGAAAGCTCGCGATGGACTTCGACGAGGAGTTCCTGCGGGAACTCTGCAAGGTCGAGGGGATTTCGCCCCGCGAGGTCTTCGAGTGGGCCCGCGGCGAGAACCTCCCGGTGTCGATGGCCTGGATTCAGGAGGCCTACGACGACGTTCCGGACGAGGAACGCGGGAAATGGGACTCCATCGAGGACGTCGAGGAGAACGTCGAGCGCGAGAGCGTCCAGCAGAAGATCCGCCGCGAGGGGGTCAAACACGTCCCCTTCCGACGGGAAGACGAGCGCTACCGTCACCCCGAGATCATCGAGGAGAAAGAGAAGAACGTCGTCGTCGTCAACATCCGCGACGTCTCCGGCTCGATGCGCGAGAAGAAACGCGAACTCGTCGAGCGGACCTTCACGCCGCTGGACTGGTACCTCCAGGGCAAGTACGACAACGCCGAGTTCGTCTACATCGCCCACGACGCCGACGCGTGGCAGGTCGAACGCGACGAGTTCTTCGGCATCCGCAGCGGCGGCGGGACCAAGATCTCGAGCGCGTACGAGCTCGCGAACGAACTGTTAGAGGAGTACCCGTGGAGCGACTGGAACCGCTATGTCTTCGCCGCGGGCGACTCCGAGAACTCCTCGAACGACACCGAGGAGCGCGTGATCCCGATGATGGAACAGATCCCGGCGAACCTCCACGCCTACGTGGAGACCCAGCCGTCGGGCAACGCGATCAACGCCACCCACGCCGAGGAACTCGAGCGCCACTTCGGCACCGACGCCGAGGACGTCGCGGTGGCGTACGTCAACGGCGAGGACGACGTGACCGACGCGATCTACGACATCCTCAGCACGGAAGGTGAGCGAGATGAGTAACGAAGCGAACGCCGTTCGCTTCGAACTCACGAACCCCGGTGGTTTCCATGAGTAAGTCAAATTCCAACGCGGACCGATTCCGCAAACAGGCGATCGCCAGCGACCTCGAGGAACCGGTCGAGGAGGCGCGGAACCTCGCGACGAATCTCGGCCTCGATCCCTACCCGGTGAAGTACTGGATCATCGACTACGACGAGATGAACGAACTCATCGCCTACGGCGGGTTCCAGAGCCGGTACCCTCACTGGCGGTGGGGCATGCAGTACGACAAGCAGCAAAAGCAGGGCCAGTACGGCGGCGGGAAGGCCTTCGAGATCGTTAACAACGACAACCCGGCCCACGCGTTCCTCCAGGAGTCGAACACGGTGGCCGACCAGAAGGCGGTCATCACCCACGTCGAGGCCCACTCGGACTTCTTCGCGAACAACGACTGGTTCGGCATGTTCACCAGCGGGCGCGCCGACGAGGATCAGGTCAACGCGGCCGCCATGCTCGAGCGCCACGCGCGGGCCATCGACGAGTACATGTCCGATCCCGAGATCGACCGCGCCGAGGTCGAGAAGTGGATCGACCACTGCCTCTCGCTGGAGGACAACATCGACCAGCATCAGGTGTTCACCCGCCGGCTCGACGTCGACGGGCCCGCGATCGAGGAGATCGACGGGGACCTCGCCGAAAAGCTAGACGAACTCGAGCTCTCCGACGAGATCAAAGGCGAAGTGTTCAACGAGGAGTGGGTCGAGAAACTCGAGGACGAGGACATCACGGGGAGCTTCCCCGAACAGCCCCAGAAGGACGTGCTGGCGTTCGTCCGCGAGCACGGCAAGCAGTACGACGACGAGGCGGACCGGGGCGTCGAGATGGCGGAATGGCAACGCGACATCCTCGATATGATGCGCGCCGAGGCCTACTACTTCGCCGCCCAGAAGATGACGAAGGTGATGAACGAGGGGTGGGCCGCTTACTGGGAGTCGACGATGATGACCGACGAGGTCTTCGCCGGCGACGACGAGTTCCTGAACTACGCCGACCACATGGCGAAGGTGCTCGCCTCCGGCGGGCTGAACCCTTACAGCCTCGGCATGGAACTCTGGGAGTACGTCGAGAACACGACCAACCGCCGGGACGTGCTCGAGCACCTCCTGCGCGTCGAGGGCGTCTCGTGGCGCAATCTCACCGACGTCGTCGATTTCGAGGCGGTCCTCGAGACCCTCGAGCCGCCGACGGCGATCGAGACGATCACCCCGGAGACGCTCGATCAGCTCGAGGAGGTTCCGGACGAGTGGGTCGACCACGAAGCCCTCGAGCGGGCCCGCGAGGGCGAGATCGACGTGTCGAAATACCCGTGGAAGGTGCTGACCTATGAGGGGCTGGCCCGCCGGCACTACTCGCTGGTCAAGCGCCAGAACCGCGGCTTCCTCGCGCGGGTCAACCAGAACGAACTCGAGCGGATCGGCCGCTACCTGTTCGACGACGCCCGCTATTCGTCGGTCGAGGAAGCGCTCGAGAACGTCGACTTCACGGCCGGCTGGGATCGGATGTTCGACGTCCGGGAGAGCCACAACGACGTGACCTTCTTGGACGAGTTCCTGACCCAGGAGTTCATCACGGAGAACAACTACTTCACCTACGAACACTCCCAGGCGACCGGGCAGTTCCACGTCGCCAGCGACGCGGCCGAGGACGTCAAGAAGAAACTGCTCCTGCAGTTCACCAACTTCGGGAAGCCGACGATCGCGGTCTACGACGGCAACTACAACAACGCCAACGAACTGCTGCTCGGCCACCAGTACAACGGCGTCATGCTCGATCTGGGGCAGGCGAAGGAAACGCTCAAGCGCATCTTCGAGCTGTGGGGACGGCCGGTGAACCTCCTGACGATCGTCAAGGAGGTCGACGAACACGACATCGAGGTCGCCAAGCGCCGCAACCGCGAGCCCGAGCCCGAAGAGCAGGGCAAGCTGATCCGGTACAACGGCGAGACGATGACGACCGAGGACGTGCCGTGGGAGGAGGTCGAACACCTCGCGGCCGACGACGTCGATTACGACACCAAGCCCGACGAGTGGCTGGCGTAGAGTCACTCGGCTGCCGCTCGCTTCCGATTTCGAACAGGTTCGGTTTCGCCGACATCCGGCTCGAACAACCGGTTGTACGGACTCGATCGGCCAGAACGGTTTTATAGCCCATCTCCAATGCAGGACACGATGACTGGGGACGGGGGCGAGGCCATCGAGCCCCGGGGCCGGGGGGCCACCGGAGTCGATCTGCCAGCGATCCTGACGCGACTCGACGCCGAGGAACCGACTGCACAACGAACCGCGGTCCGACGAATTCGAACTGCAATCGACGAACGGGGGCAAACCGCAGCGTACGCGCCGACGGTTCCGAAGCTCCGAGCGCTGCTCGAGCGGCCCGAAATCGATTTTCACGACGAGGTGGCCGCCTGTCTCGCCGATCTGGCGACCGAAGCGCCCACCGATGTCGCGCCGTCGACCGCGGCCATCGTCGGCGTCGCCGTCGAACGCACGGAGCAGCCGGCCACGGGAGAACTGCTTCGATGCATCGCCGCCGTCGCTGCCGAGCGGCCGGACGTCGTGGCCGATCACGCCGCGGCGATCGCCGACGTACTCGAGGAGCGACGCGGCTACGATCGAGAGGGGCTGCAGGCGATAGCGCACGTCTCGAGGGAGGAGCCGACGGCGATCGAGCCCGCGGTACCGGTCCTCACCGACGCGCTGGCGTCTGGCCCGGACGAGTACGGGCTCCAGGCGCTTCGGGCCCTCGGCCGGCTGGCGCGTTCCGACGGAACGCTGCCCTCCCTCGAGTTCGTCGCCCACGCTGCCGCGCTCGTCGATCACGACGAGACGGCCCTTCGCCACGCCGCGATCGGCTGTCTCGGCGACGCGGCCCGCTGCGATCCCGCCGCCGTCGAACCGGTCTGTGACGAACTCGGCGCGGCGCTGTCGCGCGACGATCCGGAGACGCGAGCCGTCGCCGCGGACGCGATCGCCCGCGTCGCCGCCGAGAGCGACCCCGCGATCGAACCGGTCCGCGGACGGCTCCTCGAGTTGCTCGCGGACGATCACCCGCTCGTCCGGGCGAACGTCTGCACCGCGCTCGGGTACGGTCGCGTCGAGGCGGCCGTGTCTCACCTCGAGAATCTCGCGAGCGAGGACCCGGCACCGACGGTTCGCGACCGCGCCGCGTGGGCCGTCACGCAACTCTCGTAGCGGCTGCGGCGAGGACGGCGACGACGCCGTCCACAGTTCTCGCCGACCGCGGCGACCGGAACGCACTCCGTTCTCGCGATTGTGGACTCGCACATGGCCTTTCCCGTCGAGACCGAGTCGCGACTGACGACCGTCGACGTGACCGATCGCATCGTCGCGGCCGTCCCCGACGATCTGGAATCCGGGACCTGTACGGCCTTCGTCGAGCACACGACGGCCGGCCTCGTCGTCCAAGAGGACGAACCGCGGCTCCGGGGGGACCTCGAGTCGTTCCTGCGAGATCTGGTGCCCGACGAGGGGCACGCACACGACGAATTGGACGGGAACGCGGACTCGCACCTGCGAGCGGCGCTGATCGGTCCCGACGTGACGATTCCGGTCGCAGACGGCGAGTTGGCGCTCGGGACGTGGCAGTCGGTGTTGCTCGTCGAGTGCGACGGCCCGCGAACGCGGACGGTGTCCGTGACGACCGTCGGCGACTAGCGCTCGACTCTCAAACGGGCGGTACCGCGGCCCTGTATTTTCACAGATCTCGTTCAAGTACCAGCGCGGCGTACGCCCGATGAATTGACTCGAGAGGCCTCGAGAGCGCGCGAGATAGATACGGACGACTCGGGCGCGGTCCCCGTCTCGCGACGAGCGGCCGTGCGACGGGCAGCGTTGCTCCTCGGCAGTTCCGTCCTCGGACTGCTGGGTGCCCAACGGACACGCGCTCGAAACGAACGCGAGGACCGGGCCAGACTGTACGGCAGCGACTGGCATCCGGACGCGCGGTTTCGCGTCGTCTCTCGGCCCCTCGAGTACAAGCCGTCCGTTTCGGTACAGGAGGGCGAATCGTTTCTCGCCGACCTCTACTGGAGCGGATACGAGACGCGCGTTATTCGGTACGAGAACACCCGGGAACGGGTGCTGTTCTTCCCGCCGGCCGAAGCCGATGTGGACCGAAACGCGACGTACCGAACCGGAGCGATACGCTCGACGGACGAACTCGCGGAGGGCGTCGTGACCATCGAATTCCAGCGGCCGGGGCGCTAGCGCGAAACCGATGGCTGACGACGGGACCACCGGGCCACTGCGCCGTCCGACGTGGACTGCGAATCACCGGACTCTCGAGGCCGGTCGTGGGATAGCCGGACACTCCGCACCGAGCGGTCAGACGCGGATCGGCCGATCCGCCGAGACGCAGTCGACGCCGCGCCGCTCGAGCAGCGTCGCCATCGGTCGCCGTTCGATCGACCACGAGTGGACCTCGAGCCCCACGGCTTTCGCACGCGGCACGATCCGGGTCGCCAGACAGCGCCAGCAGCTCGCGCCGAGGACGTCGCAGTCGAGTTCGACCGCCGTCGTGACCGGCGTCTCGAGGTGGCGACTGGCGAGCAAGCCGATCGGCTGACTCGGGTCGCGCTCGCGGATCGTCCGCAGTTCGCCGTCGAGAAAGGAGGTCGTCACGACCCGGTTGTCGATATCCGCGTCCTCGAGCGCCGCGAGCACGTCGCCCGCGATACCGGGCTCTTTCAGTTCGAGGTTGACCTCGACGGTCGGCGGCAGGGCCGCGAGCATCGCGTCGAGGGTCGGGATCGACTCGTCGGACTCGAGGACGGAGTGAGCGGTGAGTTCGCTCACGGTGGCGTCCGCGACGGTCCCGGAGCCGTCGGTGACGCGGTCGATGGTGTCGTCGTGGACGACGACGAGTTCGCCGGAGCCACACCGCCGCACGTCGAACTCGACGGCGTCGGCGTGCTCGGCTGCAGCCCGGACGGCACCGATCGTGTTCTCGGGGGCTGTCGCGGCGAACCCCCGGTGTGCGATGAGTCGCATTCAGTGCCCTCATCGATCTCCGGCGGCTTTAGTCGTCCGTCGAGTTGCATCCACGGCGGCTGGTGCGATTCGCCGCGGGATTCCAAATCACTTAGCAAGTAGCCTTAAACGAATACTCTGACTAGAAGTGCATGATTACTGGAGTGGATGAAACAGTCACTGACGTATTCGTCATGGGAACAGTATGAGCAGTCGACACGACGAACCGATCGACGTGCTCCTCGTCGAAAATGACGACGAGGACGTGCAGTTCATCCGCGATGCGTTCGGTGGGTTAGATCTCGATATCTCGATCCACGTCGCCACCGACGGCGACGAGGCGCTCCTGCGGCTGACCGACCGCGGCGACGAGCCGCCGTCGGTTCCGGACCTCGTCTTGTTGGATCTGGACCTCCCGCGGATGGACGGCCTCGAGTTCCTCGAGGCGCTGACGGACGAGCCGACGCTCGCGCGACTCCCCGTGCTCGTGTTGACCCAATCGGCGACCGTCGAGGATATCCACGAGAGCTACGAACTCGCGGCCAACGCGTATCTCACGAAACCGACCGATTCGGAGGAGTACGCCGAGATGGTCGAAGCGGTCGCCGACTTCTGGTTCAGGCGAGCCGCGCTGCCGACGGACTCCTCGTAACGCCGACGCGGTCGACCGGCCGTCCGATGGCCCCGCCCTTTCATGCGAACGGCCCGCGAACGTCTCGTATGGCAGTGACGACCGCGTTCGACGTCGACTTCAGCGGGACCGTCGCGGTGATCACCGGCGCGAGCGGCGCGCTCGGCAGCGCCGCAGTCGACCGATTTCTCGAGGCGGGGGCAACCGTCTGTGCCGTCGACGTGATCGCGCCGGCCGAGGCGGACAGCCAGCTCGAGCGCGATCCCGACGACGAATCGGCCCTCGCGTTCTACGAGACGGACCTGACCGACGAGGACGACGTCGCGGCCCTGATAGAGACCGTCGTCGACGACCACGGCCGGATCGATCACCTCCTGAACATCGCCGGGACGTGGCGCGGCGGCGACCACGTCGAGGAGACCGACCTCGAGGCGTTCGAGATGCTCGTCGACATCAACCTGAAGACCGCATTTCTCGCCTCGAAACACGCCCTGCCACACCTCCAGGAGACGGACGGCTCGATCGTCAGCATCAGCGCTCGATCCTCGCTCGAGGGCGGCGAGGGGGACGGCCCCTACCGGATCACGAAGGCCGGCATCCGGCTGCTGATGGAGACGATCGCCGAGGAAAACAGCGGGACGGTGCGGGCCAACAGCGTCATGCCGAGCGTCATCGACACGCCGATGAACCGGGAGATGATGCCCGACGCGGACCACGACTCGTGGGTCGATCCCCTCGAGATCGCGGACGTGGTGGCCTTCCTCTGTAGCGACGGGGCCGCGGTGACCAGCGGCGCTGCTGTGCCAGTGTACGGCGAGGCCTGATCGGCGAAAACGGACCGCCGATCAGCCGAGAATACCGCTGATCGCCTCGTACGCACCGATCGCGTTCAGTCCGAGGATCACGACCAGCGTAACGACGACGGGAACTCGAAGGGCCCAGATCCAGGCCGTTCCCCAGCCGCCGAGGTTTCGAACACCTTTGCCGAGTTCCTCGAGGCCGATGTCGGTCCCGACCCAGCCGATGTAGATCGACAACAACAGTGCGCCGAGGATGAGCAGGATGTTGTTAGCGAGTTCGTCGTAGACCGTAAGCCACGAGAGACTTCCGTCGTACGCGACGGGAACGCCGAAGAGGAAGATCGCGGTCCCGATGAGCAGCGTCGCCGGGACGCGATCGACGCCGCGTTCGTCGATCAGGTAGGACACGACGACCTCCATGATGCTGATCGCGCTCGAGAGCGCCGCGATGAAGACGGTCCCGAAGAAGACCGCGCCGAGAACGCTGCCGAACGGAATGTTGCTAAACGCCTGCGAAAGCGCGATGAAGATGAACCCGGGCCCGTCGCCGATCGCGACGATGTCGGCGACAGCGAGGTCTCCGGAGAAGAGGACCGGGAACGCGACGAGGCCGACGGTGAACGCGATCGCCGTATCCAATCCGACGATGATGACGGCGTCTTTGGCGAGGTTCCGATCCTCCCCGAGGTAGGATGCGTAGGTGATCATCACGCCCATCCCGAGCGAGAGCGTGAAGAACGCCTGTGCGGCGGCCGCGGGTAAGATATCCATCCAGTTTGCGGTAATCGTGCTCAGTTCCGGTGACAGGTAGTACGCGTAGGCTTCCCCGGCGCTCGGGAGCGTGCCGGCGTAGACTGCCAGACCGATCAAGAGGACGATGATCGCGGGAACCATCAGCTTAACCGAGAACTCGATCCCGCGACGGATACCGAATCCGACGACGCCGATGACCGCCGCCATGAAAATCGCGTGTGTGAGGATCGACAGCATTCCCCCCGTGGTCGCTCCGAACTGTGCCGCACCGTCTGCGGCGTAGTTCCCCTGCAGTCCGTAGACGGTGTACTGCAGGACCCAGCCAGCGACGACACTGTAGTACGAGAGGATAACGAAGCCGGCCGTGACGAAGACCCAGCCTATTTTCGTCCACGCACCCTCTCCGATCTGCTTGAGCGCACCGACGGGATTCCGATCCGTGTACCGGCCGACAGTGAACTCGACCAAGATCACTGGGAACCCGATGACCGCGATCAAAGCGAGGTAGACGACGAGAAACGCCGCGCCGCCGTATTCACCGACTTGATACGGAAATCTCCAGACGTTACCTAATCCCACCGCGCTGCCGACGGCGGCGAGGATGAACCCTGCTCTCGTTGCCCATGTTTCGCGTTGTGCCATGTGGGTCGGTTTGAAAGAGATACTATATAATTGTTCCTGGTTTCCAGAATGAGAGAGACCGACTGAAGACGACAATTCGCTGTCTAGACGGCTAAAATCCCGAACCGGTCCGATCGTGTTACCGGTATAAATGATAGTCGGTCGATGCCTCGATCGGACGCGACCGGTCGACTCGAGGAGTGATAAATCGTGAAGGTATTACGGAATCCTTTTCCTGTTGGTCCTCGCACAACGGCGTATGAATCGAGCAGGGGTGTTCCCGGCATGACGATGGAAGACCGCATCGACGAACTCGAGGAACTCCGTGAGGAGGCACGGAAGGGCGGCGGCGAAGCGCGGATCGAGAAGCAACACGACAAGGGGAAGATGACCGCTCGCGAGCGGATCGATTACTTCCTCGACGACGGGACGTTCACGGAGTTCGACCAGCTCCGGACCCACCAGACGAGCCAGTTCGGGATGGAGGAGAAGCAGATTCCCGGCGACGGCGTCGTCACGGGCTACGGCGAGGTCAACGGACGGACCACGTTCGTCTTCGCCCACGATTTCACCGTCTTCGGCGGCTCGCTCGGCGAGGTCTTCGCCGAGAAGGTCTGTAAGGTCATGGACATGGCGATGGAGGTCGGCGCGCCCGTCATCGGGCTCAACGACTCCGCCGGGGCCCGCATTCAGGAGGGCGTCAAGAGCCTTGCCGGCTACACCGAAATCTTCCGCCGGAATCAGGAGGCCAGCGGCGTCATCCCACAGATTTCGGGGATCATGGGGCCGTGTGCCGGCGGCTCCGTCTACTCCCCCGCGATCACCGACTTCATCTTCATGGTCACGGACACGAGCCACATGTACATCACCGGGCCCGGCGTCACCAAGACCGTCACCGGTGAGGAGGTCACCCACGAGGAACTCGGCGGCGCGATGACCCACGCCAACAAGACCGGCGTCGCCCAGTTCGCCTGCGAGAGCGAGGAACAGGCCCTCGACGATATCAAGCGACTGCTCTCCTATCTGCCACAGAACAACGTCGAGGACCCGCCCCGGGTCGAGCCGTGGGACGATCCCGACCGCCGCGACGACGCGCTGACCGACATCGTCCCGCCGAGTCCGCAAAAGCCCTACGACATGACGAACGTCATCGACAGCGTCGTCGACGAGGGCTCGTTCTTCGAAGTCGCGGACAACTTCGCCCAGAACCTCGTCGTCGGCTTCGGCCGCCTCGACGGCCGCTCGGTCGGTCTCGTCGCCAACCAGCCCCGCGTCAACGCCGGCACCCTGACCGTCGACGCCTCGATGAAGGGCTCGCGGTTCGTCCGCTTCTGTGACTCCTTTAACATCCCCATCGTCACCTTCGTCGACGTCCCCGGCTACATGCCCGGAACCGATCAGGAACACCGCGGGATCATCCGCCACGGCGCGAAACTCCTCTACGCCTACGCCGAGGCGAGCGTGCCGTTACTGACCGTCATCACGCGGAAGGCGTACGGCGGTGCCTACTGCGTGATGGCCTCGAAGAACCTCGGCGCGGACGTCAACTACGCGTGGCCGACCGCCGAAATCGCCGTCATGGGCCCGCAGGGCGCGGTCAACATCCTCTACCGCGAGGAACTTGAGGAGGCCGAGAACCCCGACGAACTCCGGGACGAACTCATCGAGGAGTACCGCGAGGAGTTCGCCAACCCCTACACCGCGACGGACAAGGGCTTCCTCGACGACGTGATCGTCCCCACCGAGACCCGGCCGCGGCTGATCGACGACCTCGAGATGCTCGAGACGAAACGCGAGTCGAACCCGGACAAGAAACACGGCAACATCCCGCTGTAGTCAGATGACCTCCCAGCAACAGCCGACGACCGACGACGGCGAGCGACCTGCGAGCGCCGGTGCCGACGGTTCGAACGGCGACGACGGCGGGTCGACCGGTCTCGAGGCGGCGCTGCCGACGGATGTCGACCTCGAGTTGCCCGACGACGCGGACGACGAGGAGGCCGCGGCCATCGCGGCCGCTATCGGCGCACACCTCCACGATCAGGCGCTTGCGGCCGCCGCAGCGGCGGCCGACGGCGAGGAGACGTGGGACGACAAGCGCTGGGCGTTCGCCGGCAAGGTCCGGACACAGCAACACCGGACCGTCCGCGTGCCTCGAGACGCGCCGACCAATCCGTGGTCGGCCGCGGGACGGACGGACCGGTTCTGAGCGCCGGCAACGCTGTTTTCGATTCGCGAGATCGAGTTCTCGAGAGAAGCGTCGGCGATGTGGCCGTGACGATCTTTCCGGCCCGTGACTGCGATCGGCCGTCGACCGCGAGCCGCCAGCCGCTCGCGGCGGGCGACGTTACTCCGAGTCGGAGCCGAGTTCGGGCTCGTCGTCGGTGTCGGACATGGTGATCGGCTCGTCGGGGTCCGGACCCACGTCCGAACCCATGTCATCGCCCTCCTTGATCGCTTGCGCTTCCTGTTCCATCGCCTCGACGTCCATCTCCGCTTGCTCGTCGATTTCGCCGATGATGTCGGCGATGTCGTCTAACCCGATCAGCTCGCGGGTCTCCTCGTCGAACTCGAGGCTCTCGAGGTCGGCACCGTTGCCTTCCACGTCGCTGCCCGAGAGGTGCTTGCCGTAGCGGCCGACCAACGAGGTGAGTTCCTGGGGCATGACGAAGGTCGTCGACTCGCCTTGCCCGATCTCACCCAGCGTCTCCATCCCCTTGTCGATGACCGCACGTTCGCCCATCGATTCGGCCGAGCGGGCGCGCAGCACGGTCGAGATCGCATCGCCCTGTGACTCGAGGATCTGGCTCTGCTTTTCACCCTGGGCGCGGATGATGTTCGACTGCTTGTCACCTTCGGCCTTCTCGACGGCGCTGCGGCGTTCGCCCTGTGCCTCGAGGATCATCGCCCGTCGGCGGCGCTCCGCGGAGGTCTGTTCCTCCATCGCTCCCTTGACGCCTTGGGAGGGGGTGACCTCGCGGACCTCGACGGACTCGACGCGAATGCCCCACTCGTCGGTGGGTTCGTCGAGTTCCTGGCGGATGCGCTCGTTGATCATCTCCCGGCGGGAGAGGGTGTCGTCGAGTTCCATGTCGCCGATCACGGCTCGCAGGGTCGTCTGGGCCAGATTCGAGACCGCCCGCTGGTAGTCGTCGACCTCGAGGAACGCCCGTTTGGCGTTCATGACTCGGATGTAGACGACGGCGTCGGCGGTCACCGGCGAGTTGTCCCGCGTGATCGCCTCCTGACTCGGCACGTCGATCGTCTGGGTCCGCATGTCGAACGTGTAGATCCGGGAGACGAACGGCGGCACGATGTTCAACCCCGGCTCGAGGAGTTCGCGGTACTCCCCGAAGACGGTCAGTGCCGCCCTGTCGTAGGCATCGACGATTTCGACCATCTGCCAGACCGTGATCACCGCGAGGACGAGCACGGCTCCGCCGATGAGCAACAGGGGGTCCTCGAGCACCGATTGCGTCTGCAACGGGCCGGGGGCCAGTTCGTACATCGTCTATGCCATGGACTCGAGCCGAATAACTGTTGGCCATGCATACTATGTGATGAAGTCACTTGCGGTTCAGTGCCACGGATGGAATCTGCCTCGAGTCGCGTCGGGTCCCGAACTGGCGTCGCATCGTCCCGTACTAGGGACGATCTGTCCGAAAGCGACCGCTGTCGGCCGCATTTGGCAGTCGCCGAGGACTGTCGGTTCGCCGAACCCGTTGCGAAAAAGTAAGGTGGGCCCCTGACGACTGTTCCCACAGGAATGTTCAGGAAGGTTCTCGTGGCGAACCGCGGGGAAATCGCCGTCCGCGTCATGCGGGCGTGCGAAGAGTTGAACATCGGGACCGTCGCCGTCTACTCCGAGGCCGATTCGGACTCGGGACACGTGCGCTACGCCGACGAAGCGTACAACGTGGGGCCGGCCCGCGCGGCCGACTCCTATCTCGATCACGAGGCCGTCATCGAGGCCGCGCGGAAGGCCGACGCCGACGCCATCCACCCCGGCTACGGCTTCCTCGCGGAGAACGCCGAGTTCGCGGGCAAGGTCGAGGAGGTCGAGGGGATCACGTGGATCGGCCCGTCCAGCGACGCGATGGAGTCCCTCGGCGAGAAGACCAAGGCTCGTACGATCATGAACGAGGCCGACGTGCCGATCGTCCCCGGGACGACCGACCCCGTCACCGACCCCGAAGAGGTCAAAGAGTTCGGCGAGAAACACGGCTACCCGATCGCCATCAAGGCCGAGGGCGGCGGCGGCGGCCGCGGGATGAAGGTCGTCTGGGACGAAAGCGAGGTCGAGGACCAACTCGAGAGCGCCCAGCGCGAGGGCGAGGCCTACTTCGACAACGACTCGGTCTACCTCGAGCGCTACCTCGAGAAGCCCCGCCATATCGAGGTCCAGATCGTCGCCGACCAGCACGGGAACGTGCGCCACCTCGGCGAACGCGACTGCTCGCTCCAGCGACGCCACCAGAAGGTCATCGAGGAAGGACCATCGGCGGCGCTGACGGACGAACTCCGCGAGAAGATCGGCGAGGCCGCCCGCCGCGGCGTCGCCGCGGCCGACTACACCAACGCCGGCACGGTCGAGTTCCTCGTCGAGGAGGAACCCGGTCGCGACGGCCCGCTCGGCCCCGACGCGAACTTCTACTTCCTCGAGGTCAACACCCGCATTCAGGTCGAGCACACGGTCACCGAGGAGATCACCGGGATTGACATCGTCAAGCGCCAGATCAAGGTCGCCGCGGGCGAGGAGATCGACTTCGCACAGGATGACGTCGACATCGACGGCCACGCGATGGAGTTCCGGATCAACGCCGAGAACGCGGCTAACGACTTCGCGCCCGCGACCGGCGGGACCCTCGAGACGTACGACCCGCCGGGCGGCGTCGGCGTTCGACTCGATGACGCTCTGCGGCAGGGCGACGAACTCGTCACCGACTACGACTCGATGATCGCCAAACTCGTGGTCTGGGGCGAGGACCGCGACGAGTGTATCGAGCGCTCGCTGCGCGCGCTGCGGGAGTACGAGATCGCGGGCATCCCGACGATCATCCCGTTCCACCGGCTGATGCTCACCGACGAGGAGTTCGTTCAGAGCACACACACGACGAAGTACCTCGACGAAGAACTCGACGAGAGTCGCATCGAGGAGGCCCAAGACCAGTGGGGCGGCGACACCGGCGACGGCGGTGCGAGCGACGACGAGGAGTCCGTCGAACGCGAGTTCACCGTCGAGGTCAACGGCAAGCGCTTCGAGGTCGAACTCGAGGAACGCGGCGCGCCCGCGATCCCGACCGGCGACGTCGACGCCGGCGGCGCACAGGCCAGCCGACCGGAGCCGGCGGGCGGGGAAAGCGGCGGCGGGTCCGAACTCGAGGGCGAGGGCGAGACCGTCGACGCCGAGATGCAGGGGACGATCCTCGACGTCAAAGTCGACGAGGGTGACGATGTCGCGGCCGGCGACGTGCTGGTCGTCCTCGAGGCCATGAAGATGGAAAACGACATCGTGGCCTCGAAGGGCGGCACCGTCACTCAGATCGCCGTCGAGGAGGACCAGAGCGTCGACATGGGCGACACGCTGGTCGTCCTCGAGTAACGGTCGCCGCGAGACGACATCGACGCAACCGTCGGCGAACGTCTTCGGGAGAACGTCGAAGGCGGTTCCCGCTCGTTTCGTAACCGCACGCGCCACCGGTCCGCCCTGCGAGCGGTCGACGGAAGCGGTTGCCTGCGCGACCACCATCCATACATCCCTGCCATGGCGGCGCGTGCGCTCGACGCCCGGTCTGGACAACCGGCGTCTCGATGCGGCGGCTCCACCGCGCTATCGTCGGCGGCGCTCGAGACCGTGCGATCGCGGGACTTGCGCCCCCGCGTGGACGTTCCGGCCGTTCGATCGGCCACGCGATCTCGGACGCCGCTCGAGTCGTTTTCTCGTATTGCCGTCTCCGAGAGCGAGAGCCGTCAGTCCCGATCGAGGATCGCTCGAGTCGTGACACTCAGCGGGTTCGGACGAGAAAGCTCGAGACGGTATTCAGTCCCCGCTCGAGACGCTGCGATCCCCGCCGTCGGCGTCGTCCCACGGTAACGGCCCGTCGTACTCCTCGGGGACGAACGGGCAGAGCGGATCGCTCGCCAGCGGGTCACCGGTGTGGGCGAACGCCCGGGAGCGACTGCCGCCACAGACGTTGCGATACGGACAGGCACCGCACTTGCCCGAGAGCTGATCGCGGTCCCGGAGCGACCGGAACAGGTCGGAGTCCCGATAGAGTTCGGTGACCGGCCGGTCGCGGACGTTGCCGGCCGACTCCGGCAGGAACCCGGAGGGGAACACCTCTCCCGTGTGGCTGACGAACGCGAAGCCGTCGCCCGCGACGATGCCGGTTCGGCGTTTGATACCGGGATTCGGCGTCCCGTCGCTGCCATCCCCCTCCGCCTCGTCGCTCGCTTGCCCTTGCTGGCGCTGCATCGCGACCCGCCGATACTGGGGTGCCTCGGTCGTCTTGACGCCGAACGGTTCCTCGTCGCTGACCTCGGCCAGCCACTCCATCACGGCGTCGGCCCGCTCGGGTTCGATCGGCTCGAGGACCCGCCCGCGCCCGATCGGGACGAGGAAGAAGACGCTCCACATGACCGCTCCGATCTCGGTCAGCAGGTCGCGAATTTCGGGGAGTTCGGAGACCGTCTGGCGGCAGACGGTGGTGTTTACCTGTACGGGGACGCCGGCCGCGCGGGCGTCCTCAACGGCGCGGATCGTCTCCTCGAAGCTGCCGTCCTCGCCGCGGAAGGCGTCGTGAGTCTCCGGCGAGGCCCCGTCGAGGCTCACCGCCATCCGTTTGAGCCCCGCGTCGGCCATCTCTCGGATCCGATCGGCGGTCAGCGAGCCGGTTCCGCTCGGCGTGATCGTCATCCGCAGTCCGAGGTCGTCGCCGTGGGCGATCAGCTCCGCGACGTCGTCGCGGACGAGCGGGTCGCCCCCCGAGAGCACGACCAGTTGGCCGTCGCCGAACTCGGCGGCTCCCTCGAGCAGTTCCTTCCCTTCGGCCGTCGAGAGTTCGTCGGGGTGGCGCTGGGGTTTCGCGTCGGCGCGGCAGTGATCGCAGGCGAGCCCGCAGGCCTGCGTGAGCTCCCAGATGAGGACGAACGGTCGCTCGGACGTATCGAGATTGCCGGGGCGCATACCGGGGGCTGGGTCTCGGGCGACCGAAAGCGCCCCTCTCGTTCCCGCGGCTCGGGAAGACGGGAAGATGTTCGCCGGTTCGGGCCGGTGTTCCCGCGCACTGGGAGGTCGCACAACGACCTTCGGTCTCGTCCCGAAGGTCTCGATATGGTCGAGAAAGCACGCCGGTCGGCGGTCGAGAGCGACGAACGAGGGAACCCGACTCGGCAGTGGGAGGTCTTCGTCCGAGAGGAGGCGGGCGACCCGATGCGCCACGTCGGCAGCGTCGCCGCCGCCAGCGGGACCGAAGCGCACGAACACGCGTCCCGGCTGTTCGGCTGGTACGCCGCCGACGTCTGGCTCTGTCCGGCCGAGGAAGTCGAACGGTACTCGACGCGCGGCCTCGCGGACGACGCCGCGGACCGGCCCGACGAGGCCAGTGGAGACGACGATGACGGGGGCGACAAGGACGACGAGAGCGAGGAACCGCGCGTCTACAAGGAGACTGCGGGTGCCTCGGAGGTGAACAGCCTGTGATCTCGATCAGCAAACTGCTCTGCGATCTCGACGCCGAGGGCGACGGCCTGCGCTACGACGCGGCCGACGAGTCGGACAAGCCCCAGATCACCGAGGAGAAACAGCGACGACCGGTCGTCGTCTGGAACGCGACCCGCCGGTGTAACCTCTACTGCTCGCACTGCTACGCCGGAGCCGAGACCGACCCCGCGACCGGCGAGTTCACGACGGCCGAGGCGAAATCGTTCCTCGACCAGCTCGCGGACTTCGGCGCACCCGTCATCCTCTTTTCGGGCGGCGAACCGCTCGTGCGCGACGATCTGGTCGAACTCGTCTCCTACGCCGCGGACCGCGGGCTCCGCCCCGTCCTCTCCTCGAACGGCACTCTGCTCACCCCCGAGAAAGCCGCGGCGCTCCGGGACGCCGGGCTGCAGTACGCCGGCATCTCGGTCGACGGCCTCCCCGAGCGAAACGACCGGTTCCGGGGCGAAGACGGCGCGTTTGACGCCGCCGTTCGCGGTATCGAAAACTGTCTCGAGGCCGGGCTCAAGACCGGGCTGCGGTACACGATCACCGAGGCGAACGCGCCGGACCTGACGGGGGTCGTCGAGTTGCTGGTCGACAAGGGCCTCGACCGGTTCTGTTTCTACCACCTCGATTACGGCGGCCGCGGGGCCGAGATCGTCAACGCCGACCTCTCGCCCCGAGCGAAGCGCGAGGCGATCGAGCAGGTGGCCGATCTCACGCTCGAGTACCACGACCGCGGCGAGGAGATCGAGACGCTGCTGGTGGGCAACTACGCCGACGCGGCCTTCCTCGTGGAGTACGCCCGCGAGAACTTCGGCGAGGCGAAGGCCCGAGCGGTCTACGACCACCTCGAGCGAAACGGCGGCGACCCGACGGGCGAGCGGATCGCCGACGTGGACTATCAGGGCAACGTCCACCCGACGCAGTTCTGGCAGGGGTACAGTCTGGGCAACGTCCGCGACCGCCCGTTCGGCGAGATCTGGAGCGATGAGTCGAACCCGCTGCTCGAGGCGCTTCGGAACCGCGAGGAGCGCCTGAAAGGGAAGTGTGCGGACTGTCAGTATCAGTCGATCTGTCGCGGCGCGTCGCGGCTGCGGGCGCTCGCCACGACGGGCGACCTCTTCGCCCCCGATCCGCAGTGTTACCTCAGCGACGACGAGGTACGCGACGAGGGTTCGGGACCGGTCGCCGGCGGTGCCGCGGACTGAGCGCTCTCGCACCCGCTGCTTGGTTTCAAGAAAATTTGCACTGTTCTTCACTCGAGCGACTGCGAGTAACTCAGCGCCGGGAATCGGGTCTCGCGGGAAGCTGCCCGAGACAGTGCCGGCAGTAGGTGTAGAGGTGTTCGTTTTCGGTGCCACAGATCCGGCAGGTGACGGGTTCGTCGGTCGCGTTCGCTCGGGTGCTCATCACCGACTGTAGCGAGCGGGATCAGATATCGCTCCGGCTGACGATTGCAAGGAAATGCGGGCCGTCCCCCGATTTCGCCGCGATCGCCGAGCCGATCACTCGTCGCCGACGTGGACGCGGGTGACGTGTCCGCCACAGCCACACCGGTCGACGTACTCGAGTCGAACCCCGTCGAACGCGGCCTCGAGTTCGTCCCAGAGGTACGTCTCGGGGCGGCCGTGGTCGCCGTGAGTGACGAGGTTGACGTGGGAGCCGGCGGTCGTCGCGTCGACGGCGTCTTTGGCCTCCTCGACGATCAGGTCCCGGTCCGCGGCGTGTTCGGGCCCCTCGAGGTTCGCCGACCACGACGCCTCGTGTTCGTTGCGCGTCACGGGTTCGACGCCGGAGACGTCTTCGGTCATAGTCGTCACTCGGTCCCGAACGGGCGTAAGGGCTGAGACGAACGTGTTCGGGAGTCCGCCGAGGTCGACCGCCGGCCTCGGCGACTGCCCTCGCCGTCGTTGCCCTCAGCAACAGAACATGAACGGATAGATCAGCGCGACGCGGTCGCCGTCGACCAACTCCGCCTCGAATCCGCCGAGGTGTTCGTTGAACCGCCCGTTGATGCAGACCCGCGCGTACGGCCGCGT
Source organism: Natrinema sp. LN54 (assembly GCF_052439245.1). Taxonomy (NCBI): domain Archaea; kingdom Methanobacteriati; phylum Methanobacteriota; class Halobacteria; order Halobacteriales; family Natrialbaceae; genus Natrinema; species Natrinema sp. LN54. Next base: position 242,098 of record NZ_JBQVRP010000006.1, on the reverse strand, counting down.
CTGTTCGCCCTCCGGGTTCTTGCGCCACGTGCCGGGCAGGTCGTCGGGCACCGGTGCCCACCCGCTGTGGGTCGCGTCCGCCTCGGTCTCGGCGATGAGCATCTCCTCGAGGTCGTACTCGTCGAAGAACGACTCGAGGAAGTCCCGGAGTCGGTCGCCCTCGAAGGTGAACTCGAGTTCGTGCGCGCCGACGGCGTCGCGGACGTGGCCGGTACAGCGCACGGTGACGGTCGTCGTGGCGGCGTCTCGGTCGGTGACCGGGGCCGACGGTCTATCGGCGGTGGTTCCGCCCGCTCGCTCCTCGGCGGCGGTCGCGGCTCGATTAGGGTCCATGATTCGGACGACGGTACGTGACGAGCCGGCAAACCCTCCGTTCCGAACGTGTTCGGGACGAACGGCACGGCCGTGCGGACCGAACCGCGAGACATGAACGGAATACCGGGCGGGTTGCGGACCGACCAGCAGCCCCCGATGGCGATCCCGCTACGCCACTTCGTGCTCGCGCTGGGATTCCTCGTCGTCGGGGTCGGCGGCGGAACGGCGATAGCCGTCGGAACGCTTCCCGGACGCTCGAGTCTGGCGCACCTCCACGCGTTGCTCGTGGGCTGGATCGCCGTGACGATCATGGGCGCGATGACGCAGTTCGTCCCGGTCTGGTCCGGCGTGACGATCCACTCGAAACGGCTGGCGGTCGCCCAGTTGTGGCTCGTCACCGTCGGACTGGCCGCCTTCGCCGCGGCGCTGCTCGCGGGTTCCCTCGAGTGGCTGCCGCTCGGCGGCGCGCTCTTGCTCGCGGGAATCTGGCTGTTCGTCTACAACGTCGGGCGAACCCTCGCCCGTGCGCGCCCGTTCGATTTCACGGAGCGACACTTCGCGGTCGCGCTCGCGTCGTTCGGCCTCGTCGCACCGCTGGGCGCCCTGCTGGCGGTCGACTTCACGACGCCCGTGTTCGATTCGCTCTCTATCACCCGGTTCGAGGTCCACCTCTCCCACGCGACGCTGGCGCTGTTCGGGGCCCTCCTCGCGACGGTCGTCGGCGCGCTCTTCCAGCTCGCGAAGATGTTTACCCAAGCCGAACCCGACCGGTACAGCGAGCGCCTGCTGACCCTCGAGCAGCTGTGTGTCCCCGCCGGGATCGTCGCGCTCGTGCTGGGACGCGGGCTCGCACTCGAGGCGCTGGCTCGCGTCGGCGCGGTCGCGTTCCTCGTCGGACTCGCCGCGTTCGTGATCGTGATCGGCCGACTGCTGGCCGGTGCGACGGTCGAGCGGTCGCCCATGCTCGCCCGCTACTGGGTCGTCGTGGCGGCGCTCACCGCGTGGATCGCCCTCGCCGCGCCGACGTGGTGGGCCGAGCCGACCGCCTACGTGTCGCTGTTCGGCCACCCCGACGCGCGGCGACTCCTGCTCTTCGGGGTCTTCGGCTTCGTCGTCATCGGCTCGCTCTACCACATCGTCCCCTTCATCATCTGGATCGAGCGCTACAGCGACCGGCTCGGCTTCGAGCAGGTCCCGATGATCGACGACCTCTACGACGACCGCCTCGAGCGAGCGGACTTCTGGACCACGCTCGTCGGTTTCGGCGGCCTCTCGGCGGCACCGCTGGTCGGGTTCCCGGCCGCTGCAGTCACCGCGAGCAGCGTCCTCGCGACGCTCGGCGTGGGCCTGTTCGTCGCGAACATGCTGCTGACGATCCACCGCCACGGTCCCGACGGGATCGCGGGCGTTCTCGCGAGCGCGCTCGAGTCGGGTGACGACCGCGCTACAACAGGGGGCGAGCCCGATGTGGACGTGTCGCCCGATCAGTGACCGAGAGCGGCCGATCAGCACAGAACGGCCGATTCTACTCCTCGGGCGACACGTCGACCTCCGGCTCGTACCGCTGGGATTCGATCGTCGAGACGACCAGTTCGCCGTACTCGGCGGCCGTCAGTTCGCCCGCGTTGTACTCCGCCGCATGGGTGGTCTCGACCGTCGCCGAGCCGTACGACGCGGGCGCGTCGTCGAGGATCGTCGCCCCCAGCGCGACGGCGTCGTAGCCGGCGTCGAGCAGCGCCGCGTAGCCGCCCGCGATCAGGGCGACGTCGTGGACGTTCCCCTCGTCGGAGCGATCCGTGTTGACGTACTCGAGCGTGAGCACGTCCCGGTCGCGTTCGACCGACTCGACGGTCATCTCGTACTCCTCGAGCGTCGACGCGAGGCCCTCGGGATCGGCGATATCGGCGGCCGCGAGTTCCGGGATCCGGTCCTCGAGGATCGTGCTTCGCTCCTCGACGGGGAGGTCGGGGACGTACTCCGAGACCGGCCACTCCGTGTTCTGGGGGAACTCAGTTCCCATTTCCTCGATGCAGCCGGCGAGTCCGACGGCTGCGGCGACGGACCCGGCCTGTAGGAACCGCCGCCGCGTCGACCGCTCGCGTCCGTCGTCCGCGTTCCGAGTCATGCATACAGTCTCGCCCTCCCGGCGCAAATGGATTCGTTCTGCAAACGCCGGCACCGGGATGAAGGGCCGATTTGTCGTAGGGTGGAGTGCCCCAGATGGCCCTCGAGCTGTACAACGTCGGTCTGGTCGTGCTCGGTATCGGACTGTTCGGCGTCGCCGTGCTCCCCCGATTCGTCTCCGATCGAGCGATCTCGCTGCCGATCTTCTTCGTCGCCTTCGGGATGCTCGTCTTCGGACTCCCGATCGGCCTCCCCGCGCCCGACCCGCTCGAGCAGGGGACGACGACGGAACACCTCGCGGAACTCGGGGTCATCATCGCCCTGATGGGCGTCGGACTGAAGATCGACCGCCTGCCGGGACTGCGCGCGTGGGCGTCGACGTGGCGGCTGCTCGCGATCACGATGCCGCTGTCGATCGCCGGCGCGGCGCTGCTCGGCTGGTGGACCGGGCTCGTGATTCCGACCGCGGTCCTACTCGGCGCGTGTATCGCCCCGACGGATCCCGTGCTGGCGTCGGAGGTCCAGGTCGGCGGCCCGGGAATGGGCAGCGAAGAGGAAGCCCTCGAGGACGCGGCCGGAAAGGAAGACGAGGTCCGGTTCGCGCTCACCTCCGAGGCGGGACTGAACGACGGGCTCGCGTTCCCGTTTACGAATCTGGCGATCGCGATCGCCCTCGTCGGGATCGCGCCCGGCAACTGGCTCGGCGAGTGGCTCCTCGTCGACGTCGGCTACCGGATCGTCGTCGGCGTGATCGTCGGCGTCGTCCTCGGCTATCTGACCGCTCGTGCCGTCTTCGCGACGGAGCCCGACACCCCCGTCGCGGAGTCGGTTCAGGGACTCGAGGCGATCGCCGGCACTCTGCTCGTCTACGGTGCGACCGAACTCGTCGGCGGCTACGGCTTCATCGCGGTCTTCGTCGCCGCACTGATGGTCCGCCACTACGAGCGATCCCACGACTACAACCGGTCGCTCCACGAAGTCAGCGAGTTCGCCGAACAGGTGATGATGGCGCTGATCATGCTCTTTTTCGGCGGGGCGATCGTCGGCGGCCTCCTCGAGCCGCTCACGCTCGAGGCGATCGCGGCGGCGGTCGCAATCGTGTTCCTCGTGCGACCGCTCGCGGGGCTGATCGGGTTTCTCGGGTTCGACCGCGACCCCGCCGAACGGGCGACGATCGCCTTCTTCGGCGTGCGCGGGATCGGCTCGTTCTACTACCTCGCACACGGACTGAACGAGGGCGCGTTCCCCGACGCGGACCTCCTGTGGGCCACCGTCGGGGCGGTCGTCCTCATCTCGATCATCGTCCACGGCATCACCGCGACGCCGGCGGTCCGCTGGCTCGAGAAACGGGCCGAAGCCCGCAAGTGAGTCAAACGTCGGACTCGCCGAACGACGGCTATGCGGGGACTTCCTTCGGACTCCGCTCCCAGTGACGGTGCTCGGCGATCGCGTCGACGAACGCCTCGGCGAACGCCTCGAGGTCGTCGTCCTGTCCCGTCACCACGCCGTCCGATGAGACCGTTTCGCCGTCGTCGGCGATCTCCACGTCCGGTAGCTCGACCGTCTCGAGCAGGTCGGTCCCCTCGCCGAGGGCGGCGATCGGTTTCTTGTGTTTGAACGTCTCCGCGACGAAGTGCTTGGCATCGCCCTGCTCGAGGAGCGCGTCGACGCTGTCCTCGCCCCCGGGGACGAAGAGGGCGTCGAACAGCACTGATTCGGTCGTCACGTGGCTCTTGTCGGCCTCGACCGTGTCGCCGTTCTCGGACGTCTTGTCGCCGAGAATCTTCGAGACGACCTTCACGCGGGCGCCCTCGTCTTCCAGCGTCGATCGGATCGTCTCGAGGGCCTCACCGTCGTAGCCGTCGTCGACGAGGACGGCGATCTTACGGGTCTCGATGGAGTCGGCGTCGCGGCGTTCCTCGATGCTCAGGCGGGAGTCCTCGCGGTCGTGCGTCGGCATCTCGTCGCCGGGCTCCTCGGGCGGTTCGACGCCGATGCCTTCCGCGACCCGCTTGGCGAACTCGTGGTCGACGTTGTTGAACAGGTCGTAGACCATCCGCTCGCGGATCTCCATGCGATCGACCTTCCCGAGTTCGAAGTGGGCAGCGTCGATGATGTTCTCCTTCTCGGGTTCGGTCATGCTGTTCCAGAACAGCCGGGCCTGATCGAAGTGGGTCTGGAAGCTCTCCGACCGGTTGCGTATCTTCTTCCCGTCGATCTTCTCGGCGTGGTGTTCGTACCCGCCCTCACCCTCGGGGACCTCCCGGGGATCGTCGTCGCCGATCGAGTTGGGCTTGTAGGAGGCCTTGCCCTCGTTGATCTCCTGGCGCATGAAGCCGGCCCGCTGGTTGTTGTGTCGTTCGGTGACGGGGCGGTTGATCGGGATCTCGTCCCAGTTGGCGCTGCCGAAGCGGTTGAGCTGGGTGTCCTGGTAGGAGAAGAGCCGTCCCTGCAGGAGCGGATCGTTCGAGAAGTCGATTCCGGGTACGACGTTGCCCGGGTGGAACGCGACCTGTTCGACCTCCGCGAAGAAGTTGTCCGGCGTCTCGTTGAGGACCATCTTCCCGATCGGGCGCACCGGCACCTCGCTCTCGGGAACGATCTTGGTCGGGTCGAGGACGTCGAAGTCGAACTCGGCGGCCTCCTCCTCGTCGAAGATCTGGACGCCCAGCTCCCACTCGAGTTCGTGGCCCGCCTCGATGACGTCGTAGAGGTCCATCCGGTTGAAGTCGGGGTTCTTGCCGGCGATCTTCTGGGTCTCGTCCCAGACGAGTTGGCTGGTGTCGAGCGCCGGCGTCCAGTGGAACTTGACGAACCGCGCGTCGCCCTCGTCGTTGACCAGTCGGAAGGTGTGGACGCCGAAGCCCTGCATCATGCGGTAGGCGCGAGGCAGGGCTCGTCCCGATAGCACCCACATGATCATGTGGGTGATCTCCGGCTTGAGGGAGGCGAAATCCCAGAAGGTATCGTGGGCCGCCGAGGCCTGTGGCATCCCGTCGTCGGGTTCGGGCTTGATCGAGTGGACCAGGTCGGGGAATTCCATCGCGTCCTGGATGAAGAAGACCGGGATGTTGTTCCCGACGAGGTCCCAGTTGCCCTCCGTGGTGTAGAACTTGGTCGCGAACCCGCGGACGTCCCGAACCGTGTCGGCGGAGCCCCTCGAGCCGACGACCGTCGAGAACCGGGTGAAGACGGGCGTCTTCTGGTCGGGATCGGTCAGCACCGCGGCCTTGGTTAGCTCGGAGATGTCGTCGTACTCGCCGAGGTCCGGGTCCTCGTAGGGCTGGAAGTAGCCGTGGGCGCCGCTGCCGCGAGCGTGGACGACCCGTTCCGGGATCGACTCGTGGTCGAACTGGGTCATCTTCTCCCGGAAGTGGAAGTCCTCCATGATCGTCGGCCCGCGCTCGCCGGCCTTCAGGGAGTTGTCCGTGTCGCTGACCTTGACGCCGTGGTCGCTCGTCAGCTCTTCGCCCTCGGAGTTCTCGCGGACCTCCTCGAGTTGCTCTTGCTTGCTGTTCTCGTCCGTCTCGCCCTCGTGGGCGTCGCTCGTGCCCGCTCGGCTCGACTCCGAAGCGGACTGCGACTCGTCGGCGCCGCCGTCGGCCATCTCCCGCCGCTCCGCGTCGTCACTCGTCGCTTCGTCGTCTGATTGGTCGTCGATCGCGTCGGGCTCGTCCGATCCGCCGTCGGTCGCCCGTTGCTGCTGGTCGTCTCGTTCGTCGGGGTTTGAATCGTCGACTGGCATGGTTCGAAATGGGGGGTCGTTCGCTGCGCGTTCGACCGATCGGTCCGCATCGATACCGTCACTGATGGCCGACGGTGTCCAAACAGGGTCGCGGACGGATTCGACTTCCCCGTCGCCCGCTCGGTTCGGCGTTCGCGTCTCGCGGCCATCGATGCTGTTCCCGACCGGCGTACTCCACCATCCAGAATGAGCGGTGTAAGCGTCGGGCGGTCACTTGCAAGGCGTCGGTCGCAGATCGGAAGCCGGAAACGGGCCCGAAGTCCGGTAACGATCGTTCGAACGCTGCTCGAGCCGACCCGTCGCGAACCCGAGTTGGGCCGAACCGCGGTCAGCCCACCCGCTCGAGAACGATCGTCCACAGGACGGCAGCGTACAGCGCCGCGCCGAGGACGGACAGCCAGCGGCCCGCCCCGACGAGCGGCGAGACGGATCCCAACGACCCGCTGACCTCGAGGCCCAGCCCTCCCAGTAACGCCGTGACCGACCACCGCGCGGTTCGATCGCCGATGCCGACCGCGACGAACGCGCGCGACCAGCGCGTGACGGTGGCGGTCGCGTTTCCGGACCCCGTGGCCATCGCCGATCAGAACGGCGACTGGACGGTCGTGTCGTCTTCCTCTCGTCCCCGCGCTCCGCTCCCCGGTCTGCCGCCGACCGACTCGCTCGGGACCTCGCCGGACTCGCGGTACTGCGATTCGAGGGACTCGAGGGTCTCGTTGAGCGACTCGGACTGGTGGTGGGACGGCCGGACGCGAACGCGCACGAGGTCGTACTCGTGGCTGTCGCTCAGCCCGTTCCACGCGCGGAACGAGCCCTTGACGAGTGCGTCCGCCTGCGGGCAGAATTCCGTCGTGGGGCTGAACTCCGCCCGGAGCACGGTCGGGTCGTCGGCGTCGACCGCGTATCGGTAGCCCGCCTCGGGGTGACGCCGGTCGAGGTTGAGCCGCGCCAGATTGTAGCCGAACGTCGCGTCGTAGACGCCCCGTTCTTCGAACAGGTCCCGCGCGATGTCGTGGAAAGCGACGTGTGCCTCGCCCTCGAGCACGTCGTGGTCCTCGAGGAACGGCCCCGGGTCCGGCAGGTGGTCCGGGACGAACGCGTCCGGTTCGTCGAAGCTACCCTCGCCGTCGGCGTCCGCCGATCGCCCGCTCGAGAAGGGATTCATTGTATCGCGGACTACGCTCCCGATCGTCCAGTAGCTCTCCCCGAACATGTGACGCGGTTTGATGGCCGATCCGAACCGCCACGACTGCCCGGACAGGCGGCTACAACCGGTGCTTGTACGATAGCTATCGCCCCCTGAACCGTTTTAGAAATCGTGACTGACATAGAATCAGTGTATAATTAGTGCCAAAATAATACGACGATGATCATGTATATCCGATCACGTCCAGAAGTGGCCACCACCGTCGGGGGAGGGCCAGAGGATTTATATCGGATCGAGGAAAGAGTCCGGCCAATGCTACTCTCAGTCGATCGGTCGGAAGCCTCAGCCGAGCAGTCTATCAGTTTCGACGTTATCGCTGCCGTCGCCGAACGGGAAGGAATCGACCCCGTGGAACTCGAACCCCCAGAATACGACGCTCTGTACGATGTCATCAATCCGGAGGCGCTCGACGCGCTCTTTGCGACCCGCGAGAACGGCCGAAATCGGCCGACCGGCCGCGTCGAATTCCCGTTCTGTGGCTATCACGTCGTCGTCACGAGCGACGGCGACGTCGACGTTTCTCCGCTCGAGTAACCCGCGTCGGTACCGTGGTCGCCAAATCAGCTATCGCGGAGTGAAACGGCCGTTGTGATCTCGTCGCGAGAGTCATCTCCGTGCGGATCGACGCCGGAGAGATGGTGGAACGCTATCGGTCTCGCCGAGAAAAACCGCGCTCAGTCGCCGGCCGTCGCCGCTTCGAACACGTTCTCGTGGAGCCGGTCCGTGACGATCTCCATCAGCGGCTCCATGTTCCGGGTGTCCGCGCGGTTGTACTCGATGAGCGTCTCGAGTGAACTCTCGTCGCCGGCTTCGTACTCGTGCCAGAGGCGGACGGCGTCGCGACCGCTGATGTCCGGCATGTCCCGGTCGATGCCGAGATCGCGTTCGATCGCCTTCAGTCCGCCGTCGAGGCCGAGCTTCTTACAGGGGTACATCAGATCCACGTGGGGAACGTCGACGTCGACATCGAAACACGTCTCGAGGAAGGGAACGTCGAACCGCTGGCCGTTGAACGTGGCGAGCAGCGCCGCGTCGTCGAGTTCTCGCTCGAGGCGCTCGCTCGTGAGGTCGCGTCCTTTGACGAAGGTCTTCGTCTCACCGCCGCGGTGGAGGCTCACGGTCGTCACGTCGTTACAGGCGGCGTCGAGTCCGGTCGTCTCGATGTCCAGGAAACACGTGTCGTCGCGGACGTTCTCGTAACACCGCCAGCGGCTCGCGGCCGGCAGCGCCTCCGCGAAGACGGACACGTCCCCCCGGTCCAAGTGGGTCCGGCCCTCGTCGATAAACGTCTCGATGCGGTCGGAAAGCGTCGCGCCGACGACGCTGCCGTCGAACTCGTCCCAGTGGGTGATACCGTTCTCCCACAGGCGTCGTTCGGTGGCTTCTCCGACCCCGTGAACGGGAATGAAACTGTTCTCGATTCGCACACCTGTTGGGGGGCACGGAGCGGGTAAAAACGCTTGGATCGCAAGCGGTGTCGGCGGACGGCAGCCGTCAGTTGCTGTTGTCGGAGAGATACAGCGTTCGATCGATGATGCTGACGGCGGCTTCGCCCCACTGCTGAATCGCGGCCCCGTCCGAGTCGGGAATCTCGATGACGATCCGGTTCCGACCGATAGTCACGTCGCCGTCCGGCGTCGACGCCTGATCAGCGAAGCTCCGCATCTGATACTGGAGCAGCCGTTCCGTCGACCCGGTGATATCGACCGTCTCGGCGTCGAACTCGAAGGTCAGTACCGCGCTTCCGTCGTCGGTCTCCTCGGCCGTGACGTCGAACCGGTGGCTCGAGAGTTCCGGTGCCGGCGCGTCCTCGTTCATCGTATCGACGGCCTCCTCGACGGTCACGTCTTCCTCCTCTGGTTCGAACTCCTCATCGTCGAACTCGAACCCGGAGAGCGCGTCCACGGGCGGGTCCTCGGCGTCGTCAGCCTCGGATTCGCCGTCGACGGTATCGGGTCCGGGTTCGTCCTCGGCCGTCTGGGCGTCGGACTCGGCGGCCGCAAGTTCAGTTTCGCTCGAGTCATCGACGAGGTCGGGAACGTCTGCGTGCGCGTCCTCGTCACCGGAGCCGTCCTCACCACCGGTCTCGTTCTCGTCCTCGCCATCGGCCCCGTCCTCGGCGGGGGCGGCCGATCGGGAATCGGATTCGTCCTCCGTTCCGTCGTCGAACGACAGCACGTCGATCTCCTCGGGCGATTGCGGGATTTCGTCGGCGGTCGTGTCTGCCGACTCGTCTCCCTCGAGACCGGTGTCGGCGTCGGTTTCGTCCTCGTTCTCGACCTCGGCGTCGCTTCCGTCGGACTCGGGTCCGTCGGCGTCTTCGCCGTCGCTTCCGTCGGCTTCCTCGAGCGAGTCAGCGTCGTCCGAGGCGTCCACTTCGTCGGAGGATTCGACTGCGGACTCGGCTTCCGCGTCGGCCACCGGGTCGTCGGCAGCCGAGTCTGCGGGCGCGTCGTCGCCGTCACCGGCGTCCTCGCTCTCGTCGGAATCCTCGTCAGTTGGCGTCGTCGCCGCGCCCGGCATCGGCGTCGCCACGGCGTCGTCCTCGTCGCTCGCAGCCGCTTCGCTCTCGTCGCCCGGACCCGCGGCGATCACCGCCGAGTCGTCGGGTTCCGATTCCGAGCCGTCCGGGAGCGCGCCGGCGATCGTCGGGCGGGCCGCGTCGATCGCCTCGCGGTCCAGCGGCGTGGCGTACCACGCCGTTCGATCGGGCGAGGTGATGAACCGGCCGCGATTGCGTTCGGCGTGTGGGTGCTCGAGCGGTTCGTCCTCGGCGTCGGACGCCTCGGCCGCCGGCTCTTCGTCTGGCCACTCGCCCTCCGGCTCGTCGTGCTCGCCGTCGGCCGACTGGGCGCTCTCGTCACCGGTTTCGTCGATATCCTCGTCCGCTTCCGCCGGGTCGGCCGCGGCCGGCTCCGCGTCCGATTCGGGTTCCCGCCGGCCCGCTTCCGACCGCTGTTGATACTGGGGATGGGACGCAGGCTGTGGCCCGGCGTTTGGCGCATCCTGTCGACGGGCATCGGCCTGTTGTGGCCCCATCGCCTGTTGCTGTCCCCCCTGTTGGGCCTGCTGTGCCTGCTGGGGCTGATTCGCGCCCGGACCGGAACTGATCGTCCCGCCGCTCAGGTGGAGTTGCGTCCCGCCACCGCCGCCGGGCCCGTTCGACATTCCATCTAAGCTATGGGCGATATCCGTCAGATCGTCGTCGATATTGTCCTCGAGTTTGTCGATCTTGTCGCCGACGCTCCGCAGAGCGAGGGCCACGTCCCAGAGGACGACGACGCCGAAGAACAAGAGCGCGAGGAAAACGGTAACGGCGGCTCCACCGAGAAGCTCAGTACTAGCTTCGACCATGTATGCTACTCTTTGAACCGATAGGTCGTTCGATATATAGACCTTATGCCGTAACACGGATAATGCTGGAGTGAGACGGCCGGAGACGGACGAACGCGCCGTTCTACTCGCGGCCGCTCTCGCCGACGGAGATACACGATCGAATACGTGTCCGATATATTATTTGATATCGGCCCGCGACTGGCTCGCTCTACAGCTCGAGCCAGTCGGTGGTGGTCTCCGTTTCTCGGAGGCGCCACCGCTGTTCGTCGGTCCCGCGCCGGGACCGCACCGTCACGACCGCATCGAACAGCGGTTCGAAGAGCGCGACGGCGTCGTGGTCCGACGCGAGCGGGACGTGATAGTGTCCCATGCCGCGGGCACGGTCGACCCGCGACGTCATCACGTGTAGCAGGCGAAACACCGTCTCGGCATCGTACTCCCGAAGCAGCGGAACGAGCGAACCGATGCAGACGCGAAGCGCCGACGGATCGAACCCGCCGGCGGCGGCGTCGAATTCGTCGATGGTCTCGACGATTCGAATTCCGAGCGCGCCGAGCGACGACGCCCCGCTTTCGGCCGCCGATTCCGCCTCGGTCTCGAGCACAGCCCTCGAGTCGATCGTGTGGACCTGTTCGGTCGCAGCGCTGGCGGCGTTCTCGCACGCGACGCGATCGCCGTCGGTCGTGACGATCAGCCGATAGCGGGAGTCGTGGTTCGCCGCGCCGAGCAACCGATGACAGGCCCGCTCGTGTGCCGCCGGCGCTGCGCCGACGAGCAGAATGTTGCTCCCCTCTCGCTTGAGCGCGCTCAGAGTCCGCGCGAACGTCGCCCGATCCGGCACGGCGTCCCCACACTCGTCTTCCATTCGTCCTATCGATCAACCGATTCCATCATAAAAATTGTGGCATCATTCGATTAGAAAAGGAGATCGCTATCGGAAATCGTCGTCTCAGTGATCCGTCTAATCGTCCGGTTTTTGACACCGGCGGCCGTAGCTCGCGCATGGCCAACGATGACGACGAACTCGTCGACGCCGTTCGCGAACTCGCGCGGACGATCGACGACCTCCGCGACGAACTCGAGGGGCCCCGCTCGCGACGGCGGCCGCCCCTTCGCCCGCCGACCCCGAGAGAACTCCTGCGGTTCACCGACGAGATAGCACTGCCCGCCGCGCTGACCGTCCTCGAGACCAGCGTCCGCGCGCTCGAGGCGTTCCAGCGGAGCCTGCGCGTCGTCCGGACCGAACGCGAGGCCCGCGACCGAACCGGCGAGGCCGTCGAGGCGACGAGCGAGCGCGCGAACGAACTCCGGCGGACGACGCTCTCCCAACTCGATACCGTGCTGGCGGAACTCCAGCGCGCCGCGTCCGACGGCGGGTTGCCCGCCGACGAGACGGCTCGAGACCTCCTCAAAGAGGCGCGCGACCTCCGCGACGACGTGGATAGCCGCCTCCGGGACGCTGCCGACCGGGAGTCGCAAACGGCCGAGACCGGAACCGATCGAACCGAGCCCGAAGGCGGGGTCACGATCGATATCGACGACGGGCCGCTGACCGACGACGAGACGGCAGCGGACGACGCCGACGGCCGCGACTCCGCCGTCGACGTCGACGCCGAACTCGAGACGCTGCGGGATCAGTACGCCGACGAGGAGGACGGCTCGAGCGAGACCGATCCCGGCGCCGCAGGGAGGAACGACGAACCGGATACGAACGACGACGGCGACGGCGCGGCTGCGGACGACACCGACGCCGGCGCTGACGGGGCCGGAGAGGACGACGACGAAAACTGAGCCGGCGCCGATCGAATCGGCGCGATACTGAGACCTCGTTCCTGCCGTCAGACCGGCTCGAACCGGTAGCCGTCCCAGTCCTGACTGTCGGGCTCTCTGATACCAGCGCCGGGCTCGCGGAGTTCCTCGGCGTAGACCGGCTGCACTTCGTCACCGGTCTCGACGTCGCCGGTGGTCAGTTGCCCGATCGCGCGGACCGACTCGCCCTCCACGTCGAACTCGACGATCGCGAGGTGGTTGGGTTCGCGGACGCCCGGCGGCGTCGCGGTGCTCGTCGTCCACGTCACGACCTCGGCGGTGTACTCGCTGAGGTCGATCGTTTCGACCGGCTCCGCGCCGCCGGGCCCGCGCGGGTGGCCGGGGTAGGTGATCGATCCGTCGTCGTAGCGCGTCGCTTCCATCGTCATCGTGCTGCCTCCATGATAGTGGTGATAACGCAGTTGCCGAAGCCGCCGACGTTACAGCACAGCCCCACGTCCGCGTCGACCTGTCGGGGACCGGCCTCGCCGACGAGTTGTTCGTAGATTTCGACGCCCTGTGCCACGCCGCTGGCGCCGAGCGGATGGCCCTTCGACTTGAGCCCGCCCGAGGTGTTGATCGGTAACTCGCCGTCCCGCTCGGTGTAGCCCTCCTCGACGAGTTTCCAGGCCTCGCCCTGCTCGGCGAAGCCGAGCCCCTCCATCTGGAGGAACTCGAGGATGGTGAACATGTCGTGGAGTTCGGCCACGTCGATGTCCTCGGGTTTGGTGTTGCTCATCTCGTAGGCCCCACGTCCACTTTCGACGACGCCGCCCATCACGGTCGGGTCCTCGCGTTCGTGGACGACGTGGGTGTCCGTCGCGCCGTCGATGCCCGAGATGACGGCGTACTCGTCGGCGTATTCCTCTGCCACCGACTCGGGACAGAGCATGAGCGCCGCCGAGCCGTCCGTGATCGGACAGAAGTCGTACAGCCGCAGCGGATCGGCCACGATCGGCGACTCGAGGACCGTCTCGAGATCGACTTCCTTCTGGAACTGGGCGTGGGGGTTGTCGACGCCGTTCTTGTGGTTCTTGACCGCGACCTTGCCGAGGCTCTCGCGGGGTGCGTCGAACCGCTCCAAGTAGTGTCGCGCCGTCAATCCAGCGAACGACGGCAGCGTGACGCCGTGTTTGTACTCCGCGGGGTGGGTCAGCGACGCGATCACGTCGGTGGCCTCCCCGGTCGTCTTGTGAGTCATCTTCTCGCCGCCGACGAGCAGGGTCATGTCGCTGGCCCCGCTGGCGACCGACTGCCACGCGGCGTAGATGCCCGCGCCGCCGCTGGAACTCGTCTGGTCGACCCGTTGCGTGTACGCCGGCATCGCGTCGAGGTCGTGTGCCAGGGCGTTGGGAACGCCCGTCTGCCCCTCGAACTCGCCGCTCGCCATGTTCGACACGTACAGGTGCTCGACATCGTCGGCCTCGACATCAGCGTCCTCGAGACACTCGATCCCGGCCTCCGCGAGGAGGTCCTGGATCCACTCCCCCTCGCGTTGCCCGAACTGTGTCATCGAGGCACCGATGATTGCAACACGTTCCATAACTTACCGGACTCGAGTCAACGATTTATAAGTGGGGGTCGCGACGGCGATCGCTGATTCGGTTTCGCCGATCCGTGCGCTCCGAACGGGAACTCGACTCGGTCGCAACGCTCTCAGTCGTGGCGGTCGAGACGCGATACGATGACGTTCGCTGCCCCGTTCGACCGCATCGATCCGACCCATCGGCTCGTCGTTCGATCGCCGTCGGCAGCGGCCGGGAGCGATCGACCGGATCCGCTGGCCGTCGAAAATCGGATCGTCGAAATCGCAATGGACAGTGGCGATGCCGTCCACTGCTGTCTCGATCGCTCCTTTCTCGACGCGGCGGATCCGGCGCGGACGAAGGCCTGTGATCGCCTGCACCGAGTCCGGGAATCGGACCGAGTGCTGGCAAGCGGCGAACCGGAGTACCGAGCGACCCTCCCGGCCGACCGCGACGCCGTGCGGGCGTGTCTCTCGGTCGACCGAGAGGACACGGACGCGTGGCTCGCTCGCGTGTTCGGAATCGCCGAATTCGCCGTCGTCACCGACGACGCGTGGCTGTATCGGTCGGTTCCCCACCACGATCACATTCGGGAACTCAACGCGAACGCGGTCGACGGCTTCCTCGACGACGTGACCGCTTCGCTCGAGTCGATCCCCGGGGCGGGCGTGGTCCCGTTCGACGGGCTGGGAACGTGGGAGACGACGGAGTATCGGTACGCCGTGACCGCGCGATCGATTCGCCGAAGTACCGACGGAGACCGGTGGCAGACGTTCGATCTGGACCGGCTCCGCGCCGTCTCTCTGGTCCCGGAACGGTCGGAACTGCTGTTGCGCTGGGACTCGCCCGCGACGGATTCGTGGACGCGGCGTGCGTACAGAACCGTCGTCGGTCGGGGCTCGACCGAGCCGCCGAGTCGAGTGTCCCTCCCCGATCGCGAAACGACCGCCGAGTTCGCCGGGGCGCTTCGGGAGGTCGCCGACCGCCTCGAGTACGAATTCACGGTCGAAGCGATCGACGCGTAGCTCGAGCGCGATGGGACACAGAGTAGGAGCCAGCACCGGGTCAGCGACGCAGCGCGGAAGGCCGCTGGTTACGCCGATTCCGCCGCGGCCGTCCGCAACTCGCTCGCACGGGAGCGCGCCTGCGAGATCACCGCGGGTCGGGCCTCGAAGGAGACGGTAACGTCCTCGTCGCCGTAGGTGACGTCGTCGACGTGTGCGTTGTCGTGAATCCACGAGATCACGCTCATCGTGTCGTCGGTCATCGGCAACAGCAGCCGCTCTTCCTCCCAGTCGGGCAGTTCCTGATCGATCCGCTCGAGCAGGCCGTCGACGTTGAGTCCCTCTTTGGCGCTGACGGTGATGGGGTTCGGTGCGAGCGACGAGAGCGCGTCGCGTTTCTCCGCGAGTTCCTCGTCGCTCACCTGATCGATCTTGTTCAGCACGGTCACGATCGGGGCCTCGTTGCGCTCGTAGAGGGTGTCGTGGGAGGTGACCAGCTTCTCGTGGATCTCGTCGACGGGCTCGCTCACGTCGACGACCAGCAAGACCAGATCCGCCCGGTAGACCGAGTCGAGCGTCGACTTGAACGACTCGACCAGCCAGTGGGGGAGATCGCTGATAAAGCCGACGGTGTCGGTCACCAGCACGTCCCGGCGGTCGATCGCCGCGCGCCGGGTCGTCGTCCCCAGCGTCGTGAACAGTTTGTCCTGTGACTCGGCCGTCGGATCCAGATCCTGATGGAGTCCGTCGTTTTCCTCGACCTCGAGGTCGGTCGCGAGCTGGCGCAGCAGCGTCGATTTGCCGGCGTTCGTGTAGCCGGCGAGCGCGACCAGATCGAAGCCGGAATCCCGGCGGCGCTCCCGCCGGTGCTGTTCGGTCTGCTCGATCCGCTCGAGTTCGTCTTTGATCCGGCTGATCTGGTCTTTGATGTCCCGCTCGCGGCTCTCGTCGTACTCGCCCAGCCCCATGAAGCCGGGATGTTCCTCCCGTTTGGCGAGGCTCGTCTTCGCCTCGGCTCGGGGGAGTTCGTAGCGGAGTTCGGCCAACTCGACCTGGAGCTGGGCCTTGCGCGTCTGGGCGCGCTGCCCGAAGATCTCGAGGATCAGCGTGAATCGATCGATGACCTCGACGCCCTCCGGCAGGAGCTGTCCGAGGTTGTACGTCTGGTAGGGGCCGAGACGGTTGTCAAAGATGACGGTCGTGGCGTCGGTTGCCGCGGCGAGGTCGGCCAGTTCCTCGGCTTTCCCCTCGCCGATCTGGAGGGCCGGATCGGCCCGTCTGGACTGCGTGACCTCGCCGACGACGGTGTATCCCGCCGCGCGGGCCAGATCGCGAATCTCGCTCGTATCGGCGGTGCCGGAATCGACGCGCTTGACGATGATCGTGTTCATACAGGTAGCTGTCTCGCTGCCGGGCGTGGTCGGTCGTGCTCGCTCGAGCGCCGTCGCTCGTCGAGCCTGCGATTCGTCGCGCGCACGCGCCGGCCGTGTCGGCGTTGCGGACACCGCCGCGTGAACCCGGAGACGCTAACGATGCCGGTCGCACACCTCCGTTGGACGGACGTGACTCATGCTCGTCCGTACGCGACGAACCGTCTTGAATCCCGCGCCCGATTCCCTCTCGCGATTCGCTCGCTCGGCCGCTCGCACGCTCGAGCGGCGCCGATCGACCGGCGAGTGGCCGATATACCCGGCCGTGCATTCGACCACAACAGTCATAGGAACCGACTCGAATGGGACCGGGTAATGATAGATCTCGATCCGACGACCCTCGGCCTCGAGTTCGGGGGCGGCGCGGTCGTCGGCGGTCTCATCGGGTTCGCTACGAAGAAGATCGCAAAGTTGCTGGCGATTATCGTCGGCGTCCAACTGATGGCCTTTCGCTACCTCGAGTCACAGGGGATCGTCATCGTCGACTGGAACCGGCTCTCGGCCGGAATTTTGAAGACCCAAGAGCGGGCACAAGGCGCGGCGGACATCCACTGGCTCCAGTCGATGGTCTCGACGCTGTCGATCGGCGCGGGCTTTACCAGCGGCTTCCTGATCGGATTTCATCGCGGATAGCCGGCAATTGGCGTCTCGAGTGCGCTGATCGACTCGAGGCTTATCGCGTTCGCAGGTCGTCTTTGTCTTTGACGATTTCCGTCTCCGCCTCGCCGCTGGTGTGTTCGTTGACCGTGTCGTAGAAGTCGTTCTGGAGCCCGGCCGGGAACGTGAGGACGCCGATCCACGAGCCGTCGTTCTGCCACTCCTCGCGCTCTAAATCGCCGAACTGGCGGATCTTCGCCTGCGCGCTGCCCGCGTGGTCGGCGGGGACGTTGACGGCGACGGTGACCTCCTCGAACCGGATCGGGATGATCGGCCGCAATGCGTCGAGCGCGTCGTCGACCTGCTCTTGGACCGGTTCCATCGGATCGACGGTGAACCCGGCCTCCTCCAGGGCGTTCTCGATCCGTTCCGGCGGATGGGGCGCGTTGTCCATCTGCGGGTTGACCGCGTTGCGCGTGATCGTGTCGATCAACTGCTTGCGCTTCTGTTCTTGCATCTCGCGGCGCTGATCGGCCGTGATCTGGATCTCTCCCTGCTTGATCACCTCGGGAATGATCTCGAGCGGCTCCGTGGTATCGAAGACCTTCTCGAGGTCGGCCTCCGCGGGCCGGTCGCCCCGGGAGGCGTCCTCGAAGACGTCCTCGGCGGCGATTACGTCCTCGAGGTCGCCCTCGAACTCGTCGCGTTTGATCTCGAGTGCCGCGTCGGGATCGACTAACACTTCGAAGCGCGCCCCGTGTGACTCGAGTCGCGCCGTCACTGCCTCGTCAAGCGAAATCATACCTGACGGTTCCGCCGCCAATGAAAAGAGTGTTTCCCGATTTGATCAGGCGAGCCGGTCGCTGGTCGGGGCTTGCAGACGGGAGACTCACACAACGAAGTCGGAAAACGGCGGTCGGAAACCGAACGGCGTCTCGATTACTCGGCGGGTTCGTCGTCTTCGGGCTCGTCCTCGCCGTCGGCGAGGACGTCGTTCTCCTCGAGGTGGTCGGCGATCCGGTCCTGATCGAACTGCTCGAAGGACTCGGTTTCGACGTCGACGGTCGCCAGCCCCACTTCGTTGGGGAGCAGGGACCCGTCGTTGACCGACGCGAGCGCGTCGAGTGCGAGTCGGATGCCGCCGTCGAGGTCGGCCTCGTCGTCGTAGTTCTCCTCGAGGTAGGTCTGGAGTTCGCCGCGGTCGGAGCCGACGGCCAGCGCCTTCCACTCGTAGGGCGTCCCCGAGGGATCGGTCTCGAACAGGCGCGGCTCGCCGTTCTGGATGCCGCCGACGATCAGCGCGACGCCGAACGGTCGGGCACCGCCGACCTGCGTGTACTGCTGGATGTGGTCGGTGACTTCCTTCGTCAGCGTCTCGACGCCGATGGGCTCGCCGTAGCGCAGCTGGTTGACCTGCGTCTGGCGGCGGGCGAAGTCGATCAGCTGGCGGGCGTCGGCGACGTGGCCCGCGCTGGCGATGCCGACGTGGTCGTCGGCCTTGTGAATCTTCTCGACGCTCGAGTCCTCGAGCAGCGGGGAGGGGACTCGTTTGTCGACGGCGAGGACGACGCCGTCGTTCGTTCGGACACCGATACTCGCCGTGCCTCGCTTGACCGCCTCGCGAGCGTACTCGACCTGGTAGAGTCGGCCGTCGGGCGAGAAGATCGTGATGCCGCGGTCGTACGCCTGCTGTTGTTGTTGTCCCTGCATAGTATCACACTAAATGGTAATCGAGGTCTGTCGCGCCCACGAACGCCTCATCGAGTCGCACGTCCCCAACGTCGTCCCGCAGGACGGCGACTCGCTCCTCGTTCCCGAACACGACGTTTCTCTCTTCGGAATCTTGCCCGTCCCGTCCTAAATAGTTTTCTTCAGCCGCCCGGATCGTGCCACTGATACCGCTGACCCGAATCCCGACGGGAGCGCCGTCTATCTCGTCGATACAGGCCAGTGCCGCTCGAGCCGATTCGGTCTCTCCGCGGCGGACTTTGACGACCGCCTCCCCCGTTCCGTCGGTAAACCGGAACCTGACGACGCTGAGATCGGCGTCGGCACTGCCCGGATCGCCCAGCAGGTTCTGGCCCGCGTACCACAGCTCGCGCTGGAACGACCGCCTGCCGAGCCGCTCGTCGGGCCACGTCTCGAGTTCCACGGCGAGGTACCGCCAGCGCGGTCGGAGGTGTTTGGGGAGGTGTTTCATGCGTTACTCGGCGGCCGTCTCGTCCGCGGTCGGACTCCGCTCGGCGACCAGTACGCCCACCTGATCGTGGACGCGCTCGACCGCCGTCAGCGAAAAGCCCGCGTCGGTAAAGGCGTCCGCGAGCACGCCGACCGTCGCCGGATCGTCGACCTCCGGGGAGTAGAACGGCTCCTCGGGGTCGGGCTCGCCGAAGAACATCACGTCTCCCAGCACGAATTTCTGGGGCTCGAGGTCGGCGATGACCGCGATCGCCTCGCGCTTTTCGTCGTCCGAGAGGTGGTGCAGCGCGAAGTTCGAGGTGACCACGTCGACCTGTCCGTCGTAGTTAGGTTCGCGGAACGTTCCGCGGTCGAACGCGAGGTTCTCGAGGCCTTCGTCGGCGGCCTTCTCCTCGGCTTCGGCCATCATCTCCTCGCTGATGTCGCGGCCGACGACCCGCTCCGCGTCGGGGGCCAGCGCGAGCGCGATCGCGCCGGTTCCGGTGGCGAGATCGAGGACGACATCGTCGCTCTCGGGGGCGGCGTGTTCCACCACGAGGTTCGCGCAGGCGTGGTACTCCTCGGACTTCGACTCGTCGTACTCGCCGGCTTTCTCGTCGAACCGGGCGGCGTGTTCCTCAAGACTCTTCTTCATACCTGCCACGTTCGACCCCCGGCTCAATGAACGACTCGGACTGGACGTGCCGGTTGCGGTCGGCCACTCGCCCCCACTCCGCGAGGCCGTCTTCGACGAACTCGCGGGAGAACCCGATCTCCTCGCCGAGGGCTTTGAGTTCGCGTGGCGACCGCAACTCGAGGTGGGAAGTCGGATCGGCGCTGACGACGTAGGGCGCGTCGTAGTGATCGACGATCTCCCGCAGTTTCCGCAGCGACTGTAGAATCCGGACGCGGCGGCCACCGCTCTCTCGGAGCACCCCGCCGAAATTGAACTCGATGCGAACGCCGTTCTCGACGGCGGCTTTCGCCAAGACGTGATTGAAATCCCCGTTGCCGGTCATCGGATGTGCGAGCACGTCCACTTTCGCCTGTTCGACGGCGAAGCGGTTCAGCGCCGTCGTCCCGCCGTGTATCCCGACGACCGTGTGAGACGTTCGGAAGTTTCCAACCGACCCGCTCGCCTGCTGTGGATCGTCGGCCCGAATCTCGACGCCCTCGACGACATCGATTCCGTACTCGTCGCGAATTTCGTTGGGATCGTACGCCGCTCGAGCGCCGTCGTGATTGCGGACGACCACACCCTCGAACCCGTAGTCGGCCGCCGTCTTCGCGAACCTGGCGACCGTGCTCTCTCCGTCGGGACGGGCGTGGACGGCCTCGTACATACTCGAGTCGTCTCGCGGCGGCGACTTGGGGTTTGCGTCATGCGGCGACCGACCGATCGAATACTGATATTCGATCGCTGAGGGAGTGTTCGGCAGTTCCAAACCGTAGCTAAGTCGTAGCAGACGAGAGTGACGCAGTCGGCCGGTGACGAGATATGCGTCACACGAACGTTCTGAAAGACATCATCCCCACTGTGAGCATCAGGAGACCGAGGGCGACCACGATGACGGCACCGCCACAGTTGACGACGCGGTAACTCAACGAATGCTCCCGATCGAGATCCTCCCTCGTGAAGACGTTTTCAAGACTGACCGCGAAGGCGAACGTCGTTACGAGCCCGATAACCGCGGTGGTCACGAACCCAGCGAGTACAAGGCTGACGACAGTCAGGAGACTTCCGATCAGTCCCAGTACGAGACCGACGACATAGAGCTGCCGGGTGTCAATCGTCACACTGAGCCGACACTACGATCACGGCGGATATGTATCTGCCGACCGTACGCCCCGCCGGAACTGACTCTCGATCCGCTACTGAGGGGCGTACAGAATTACATGGCCGGGAGCGCGCCCGAACAACTGTGAGGGCGCGCGACTCGGGGGAGGGCAGGCGGCTACCAGATTCCGACCGCGAGCGAAGCCGAAGGCTGAGCGAGCGGGCCGACGACCGATGTGAGTGAGGACTGAAGGGACGAACGAACGGAAGGAGGAGTGCTTTTGATCGAAACTGAGCGGAGCGAAGCTCCGCGATGTCCAAAAGAGCGCTTCGCGCTCTTTTGAGGATTTTGCCGAGGGACGTTGCGCTGTGCGGCGAAGCCGCCAGCGCAACAGACCGCAGCGTAAAATTTCGTTGGTCCTAGTTCAAGATCGACTGTGCGACGGTCGCGAGCTGGCCGTTGTCGGCCTCGTTGAGCCGGTCGTCGCCGATCTTGAGGCGCAGGCGTGGCCGGCCGACATCGATCGGGACCTTCTCGGTGTCGATCAGGCCCATGTCCTCGAGTTTGGTCTTCGTCCGGCTGAAGGTGGCTTTCGAGGCGATTCCCACGTCCTCGCCCCACTTGCTGATGTCGTAGAGCAGGGCCTCGTTCTTGGCGGCCACGAGCAGCGAGATCGTGACCTCGTCGAGGCCGTCGCCGTCGCCGCGAGCGGTCTCGAGGGAGTTGAGGATGGCGGTGAAATCCTCCTCGGCGGCGGGACTGATCTCGTCGGCGAGCGTTTCGCGAACGTCCGTGATCGGCGGCGTGCGCAGGTTGAAATCGGCGGCGTCCGCCCAGCGGTCGGCGTAGGTGTCGTAGGTGTCTGCGACGAAGCTCTCGTCGTCCGTGATGAGCCCGCCGACGCGGTCGCCGGCGTGGACGATGGCGACGACGCGGTCCTCGCTGACGACCAGCGAGTTTTCGGGTGCCTCCTCGAGCGTTCGCAGGGAGAGTGCGCCCTCGCTGATGAGGTCCGCTGCGTTCGAGGCGACGATGAAGTCGTCCATGACGTCTTTCAGCGTCCGTTCGTCGGCGAGCATGTGGACCGACGGCAGCTCGCCGTCGAACCCGGTCGCGACCGAAACGAACTCTTCGATGGCGTCTCGAGACGGGTTGACCATGTAGATGTCGCCGCTCGCATCCTCGAGAACGGACTCGAGAATATCGTCAATCTGGTGGTTGAGTAAATTCGAGGTCATGCCTATACAGAAGTAATCGAGAGCACTCCACTTAATTTTGGTGGCCATTTGCACACCAGAACTTGTCCTCTGGGGCCTGTACCGGTAATTTTTGTCCCATAACCCGTTAGTTCGCCGATGAAATACAGATATCACTTATATGCCTCGGACGGCACGGATCTCCGGATGTTGGTCGCACGCAAACCGCCGGATGACGGTCGTATAGCTATCAACAATAACTATATACAAGGAGTATAGTACGGTACTGTATGGCTGTCCAACACGAACGGCTGTGGTGGATCGTTCACGAGTTGGTCGACCGAACAGGAAACCGGGCGAGAACCGGTCGATTGCCCCGACAGTTCGCGATGCGAGCGAAGCGAGTCAGTACGTACGGCGGGCCGTAGCCACAGTTAGCGATCGAACCGCTTACTCAGTTCCTCCGACCAGTAGATATCGCCGTCGTAGATCACTGATGCCTCCGTCTCCCCGAGCATGGTCGCGAGTTCCGACTCCGTCAGCGTGAAACTCGATTCGTTGCCACAGAGGTAGGCGAACTCGTTGGTCTCGGTGTGGGGGAAGTAGTACGAACCGGTCGCCCGCGTCGAGTAACAGTCGAGGGTCAGCGAGTAGCGCCGGTCGCCGTCGCTCTCGAGTTCCTCGAGCGTCGCGGTCGTCGGGAGCTGGTGTTCGCCCTGCGTGAGCGAGTGTGTGCCGTCCCCGACGACGGCGTAGTCTTTGCCCATCATGATTCGCCTGCGTGCGAGCCCCATCGCGCGTTCGATGCTGAAGCCGTGGACCAGTAGTTTGGCGAACGTCGAGCCGACCTTGATCGCGTGGTCGTTCAGCACTTTGGTGACCGTAACGGCACCGGCGACGCTTCCTTTCTCGATCAGTTCCAACCCTTCGTAGAAGGAGCCACAGGCGTTGAGGAAGAAGGTCTCGACGTTACAGCGGCCGAGACTCGAGGTCGCGAGCGTCCCGTCGGGACAGCACAGCCCGTCGGTCTCGCAGTGGCCGATGTAATGGACGAAGTCGTGGTCGTCTTCGAAGACCCGGGCGAGTTCGGCCGTTTCGAGCGACTCCGCGACGGTGACATCTATCGCCAGCTCCTCGGAGCGCTGGCGGTAGATCTCGGCGACATCCTCGTGTTCGCCGGCCATCTCCGGATCGTTCAGGACGACACAGATCGAGGTCGAATCGCTCGTCCGCTCGAGGAACTCGAGGCGGTTGTGGTAGGCCTCGGGGGCGGATTTGAAGACGTCGATCGGGACGCCGTCGGCGAGCCAGCCGTGGGTTCGGCCGCTCCGGAGGTCGGGTTTGACGATGTCGACCGAGGCGACCCGGCCGGTGCTGGCTCTGCTCGTTGCGCTGGCTTCGTCCGCTCCGCTGGCTCCCGGCTCCGCGCCCCGATAGAAGTCCTCGAGCGAGCGCTCGACCAGCTCCCGCCCCTCGAGTTCGGAGGTTCGGGGCGTGTAGATCATGCTCAGGCGGTCGAGCAGGAACGGCAGCGTTTCGACGCTGTCGTAGGTCGGCGCGACGTACGTCGAGAGGTGCCAGTCGGGGAGGCGGTGTTCGATCGCCGCGTAGGAGACCTCGAGATAGGTCGCGAGTCGCTCCTGCGGGGTGGCGTGGTAGAGCGCCTCGGCGTCGAGGTCCAGTGCCTCGAGCAGGCTGCCTTCCGAGAGGGTCGTCCCGTAGGGGCCGGCGTTCCGGACGAGACAGTCGAGGAAGAACACCTTCCGGAGGAGTCGCTCGACGTCGCGTTCCAGGTCGGGCATCGGCGAGAGTTCCTCTTCGACCGCATGATCGCGGAGTCGAAGTCGCGGCCGGTCGCGCGTCGAACCGATTCGGTTACCGAGGACCTCGTCGGTCGTTCGCACGGTCGCCTGCAGGTAGTACGCCAGCGGCGCGGTCACGAACAGCGACTCGTAGTCCGGCGGAACGACCAGTTCGATCCCGTGATCGGCGGTATCGGCTCGGATACAGTCGGATATCTCGAGTTCGTCGCCGTGCTCGATCAGCGACGGGTGGCCCCGGAGCGTGGGGTAGGACCGGTCCGGCCCGTCCGTTTTGTGCGAGGCGGCCATGTGTGTGAGGGCCTCGGCGATCGCCGACGGAGAGTCGGGGACGGTGATCGACCCGGCGGGGAACTCGTGGCGACAGCGGACGCCGAGGGTGACCCGAGTTCGGTCCGGAAAGGAGACGACGATCGATTCGTAGTCGTCGGTCTTTTCGATCGTCGCCCGCCCGTCGAAGCTGAGATAGGACTTGATCTCCGTGTCGATATCGATCACGTACTCGCCGGGCGACAGCGCAAGCGGCTCCCCGCTGGGGTCGAGTTCGTACTGCTCCTCGAGGTCGCGGGAGAACGCGTAGACGACCGCGTGCGGGAACCGGAGTTCGCTCGCCGTCAGGACGACCGTGTCGTCGACCGGCCGCGGGATGTCGACACCGGAGCCCTCGACGACGAGTTCGTCACCGCCGACCGGTAGCTCGGCGGTGTCCGCATCGGTGACGTGGAGGGTGTCGCCGTCTACCGCCCACTCTATCATTCAGTTGGCTGAATGTCACTCTGGTAAGTTAGTTGTATCGGGGTGTGCTGGTGTGTCAAACACGGGCCGCGACCGGCCGGTTCGGTCGCCGCGCTGATCGGCGATAGTGGCTCGACTTGCCGGGGAAGGGTACACTTATGCAGCCGCCAGACCCCACTTCGACTATGAACCACGATCAGGTTCGGGACGTCGATCCCGCCGTCGCCGACGCCCTCGAGGGCGAGGTAGACCGCCAGCGAGAGACGTTACAGATGATCGCCAGCGAGAACCACGTCAGCGAGGCCGTCATCGACGCGCAGGGCAGCGCCCTGACGAACAAGTACGCCGAGGGCTATCCCGGCGAGCGCTACTACGGCGGCTGTCAGTACGCCGACGAGGTCGAGGAACTCGCGATCGAGCGGGCGAAAGAGCTGTTCGGTGCCGAGCACGTCAACGTCCAGCCCCACTCGGGCACGCAGGCCAACCAGTCGGTCTACTTCGCGATGCTCGAGCCCGGCGACAAGATCCTGTCGCTGGACCTGAACCACGGCGGCCACCTCAGCCACGGTCACCCGGCGAACTTCACGGGCCAGCTCTACGAGGTCGAGCAGTACGAGGTCGACCCCGAGACGGGCTACATCGACTACGACGACCTCGCCGACCACGCCGCCGAGTTCGACCCGGACATCATCGTCTCGGGCTACTCCGCGTACCCGCGCGAGATCGAGTGGGAGCGCATTCAGGACGCCGCCGACGACGTCGACGCGCTCCACCTCGCGGACATCGCCCACATAACCGGACTCGTCGCCGCGGGCGTCCACCCGTCGCCCGTCGGCATCGCCGACTTCGTCACCGGTTCGACCCACAAGACCATCCGCTCGGGCCGGGGCGGCATCGTCATGACGAGCGAGGAGTACGCCGACGACATCGACGCCGCCGTCTTCCCCGGCGGACAGGGCGGCCCGCTCATGCACAACGTCGCCGGCAAGGCCGTCGGCTTCAAGGAAGCCCTCGAGCCAGCCTTCGAGGAGTACGCCGAGCAGACCGTCGCGAACGCGAAAGCCCTCGGCGAGAGCCTCTCCGAGAACGGCTTCTCGCTGGTCTCGGACGGCACCGACAACCACCTCGTGCTCGTCGATCTGCGGGATAGCCACCCCGACACCTCCGGCGGCGACGCCGAGGAAGCACTCGAGGACGCCGGCATCGTCCTCAACGGGAACACGGTCCCCGGCGAGACGCGCTCGCCGTTCAATCCCAGTGGTATCCGCGCCGGAACGCCGGCGCTGACCACGCGCGGCTTCGACGAGGACGACTGCCGCGAGGTGGGCGACCTGATCGCTCGCGTCGTCGACGCTCCCGAGGACGAGACCGTCATCGAGGAGGTCCGCGAGGAAGTCGCGACGCTGTGCGACGAAAACCCGCTGTACGAGTAAGATAGCGGCGGTTGGCCCGGTTACGATTCGATACTTCTTAGCCGACTATAATTATTGCGAGTACGCCGAGAGCGATCGCCGCGGCCAGCGTGATCGCCACGGTGAGACCGACCCCGACGACCGGTGAGAGCGAGCGCACCGATTCGCGCGTCGTCGATCTCGAGGCCATAGGTAGCCCCTCGAACCCCGAGGGGAAGAACGTACGCTTCGACTCAGTCCTCGAGTCGCTCGCTGACCGCTCGCAACGGCGCCTGTCACTCGCCGGCACGCGGCTTTTCCGCGGCCTGACCGTACCGCGGCCAATGTCTACACGTCCGACCGGAACGGTTCTGGACGACGATCGGTTGCTCGCGCTCCGGGAGACCGACGAGACGGCGGCCTCGGAGCTGGCGGTCGTGGTGACGCCGGTCGCCGACCACATGGGTGCCGCGAGCGGCGACCACATCGATTGGGACGTCGACGACTACGAGGACGTTCCCATGCTCGTCTGCAGCGGGATCGAAGAGGCGGCCACCGCCGACGCGCCGTATCCGCGGCAACTCCGCGAGGAAGGGGGCGAAATCGTGGCCCCCGTCCCCGATCCGCTGGTCCGAGCCGACCCGCCCGAAGGGCTCGGGCTCGACCTCGAGAGCTACGATACCGATGACCCGCTGCTGTTCGACGCCATCACGACCGGCGAGACGATCGGTCTCGTCCCGGTTCGGTTCGACAACGGGGAGACCTACCGCGCCGACCCGCTGCCGGGCGTCGCGGACGACAGCGACCCCGTCGCGGAGGAGGTCATCGCACACGAGGACCGCGGCGATCCGACGCCGCGGCCCGAGACCATGAGCGCGCCGATCGACGCCGACGCGTTCGAGGCGGCGCTCGCAGCGGCCGACCGCGACGCCCCGGCGACCGACGTGATCGGGATTCTCGAGGCGATCGAGCGCTTCGACCTCGTCGGCACGGGCGACCACGTCGCCGGCGTCCCGCCGCTGTCGGCCGACGAGCGGGCCGTCTGCCTGCTCGAGGACGATGTCTGGACGGCACGACTCGGACCCGAACTCGAGGCCGAGAGCGTCGACGTGGACCCGGACGCGCTGGCGGTCGCTCGAGCGGTCCACGAGCGACAGGCCCGCGAGCTGATCGACGCGGCCGGAACGACCGAGTACGAGGGTTTGGCCGACGAGTACGCGCCGATAGTAACCGACGCGCGTGACACGACCGAGTGGGACGTGGCCGAACCGGGCATGAATCGGTAGCGCTCCGCGTGTGCCTCGAGCGCCGGTAGATCGACCGTCTCGGTCGCCGGTCCGCCGCCGTACGGGCGCGTGTCGTGTTCTTCCGCATAACGTATCCTTTTCAGAGGGATTGTAGTTACCAATTCACATGGTCGACAAGACAGCCACCGAGATGTATCGATCCAGAACCGACGCGCTGACGACCGACCTCGGCGAGGGACAGCCGATCGTCTTCGCACACGGGACGCTGATGGACCGGACGATGTTCGCGCCGCAACTCGAGGCCTTGCAGGACGAGTACCGGGCCATCGCCTACGACCTGCGGGCGCGGACGGACCGGTACGCGCCGGGCTACGACCTGTGGGACCTCACCGACGACTGCGCGGCGTTGCTCGACGGCCTCGGCGAGGACAGCGCCGTCATCGCCGGCATGTCGATGGGCGGCTTCACGGCGCTCCGGTTCGCGCTCGCGTATCCGGACCGCGTCGACGGGCTCGTCCTGATCGACTCGATCGCGACCCCACATCCCGACGAGGAGCGCGCGGAGTACAGCGCACTGGTAGAGCCGTACGAGGACGCACTCGAGCCGCTGCCCCGCGAGATCGCGGCGGGGTCGACGGCCGAACTGTTCGGCGAGACGACACTCGAGGAGAACCGCGAACTCGTCGAGGCGTGGGTCGACCGCTGGGCGACCTACCCCGGGAAAGCCGTCTACCACGAACTCAATTCGTGGCTCGGCCGCGAGGACGTGACCGATCGACTTTCCGAAATCGACGTGCCGACCCTCATCGTCCACGGCGAGGAGGATTCGACGCTCCCGCCGTCGCGGGCCGAGCCGATGCTCGAGGAACTGCCCGACGCCGAGATGGAACTGATTCCCGAGGCCGGCCACACCTCGACGCTGGAGAACCCGGAGCCGGTAACCGACGCGATCAGGGCGTTCCTCGACGCGCGGTTCTGAGACGGGTTGTACACGGAAGTGTATATTCGGCCCGAGTTTGGGACCGTTCTGGGCACGAATCCGGGGATTAATGAGCCTCGCGGCCGCCAACTCAGGTAATGACCGAGATCATCGACGGCAACGCCGTCGCGAGCGAGATTCGGGACGATCTGACCGACGCGATCGAGACACTCGCCGACGCGGGTTCGCGGCCGGGGCTGGCGACCGTGCTCATGGGCGACGACCCCGCGAGCCAGACCTACGTGAACATGAAACAGCGCGACTGCGAGGAGGTCGGCATCGAGAGCCACCACGTCGACGTCGACGGCGATGCCCCGCCCGAGGAGCTGTTCGACACCATCGCCGATCTCAACGAGAACGACGACGTCCACGGCTACATCGTGCAGGCCCCGGTCCCGGACCACGTCGACTACCGCGACGTGATCCGCCGGGTCGACCCCGCGAAGGACGTCGACGGCTTCCATCCCGAGAACGTCGGCCGACTCGTCGCCGGCGACGCCCGCTTCCGTCCCTGTACCCCCCACGGCGTCCAGAAGCTCCTCGAGTCCGCCGATATCGACACCGAGGGCAAGGACGTGACCATCGTCGGCCGTTCGGACATCGTCGGCAAACCCCTCGCGAACCTGTTGATCCAGAAGGCCGACGACGGCAACGCGACCGTGACGGTCTGTCACTCCCGGACCGACGACCTCGCGGCGAAGACCCGGACCGCGGACATCGTCGTCGCCGCCGCCGGCGTCCCGGAACTCGTCGACGGCTCGATGCTCGAGGACGACACGGTCGTCATCGACGTGGGCGTCAACCGCGTCGACGCCGACACCGAGAAGGGGTACGAACTCGTCGGCGATGTCGAGTTCGAGAGTGCAAAGGAGAAAGCCAGCGCGATCACGCCCGTCCCCGGCGGCGTCGGACCGATGACGCGCGCGATGTTACTCTACAATACCGTCAAAGCCGCGAGCCTGCAGGAAGACATCGACGTTGAGCTTCCCTGACCTGTTTGACGGTCGATTCCCGATCGTTCGAGAGCGGCGGACCCATCACCGCTGATACCCGTGGCGAACACCGTGAACGAGCGCAGCGCAAACGGGAGACACAGAGGTGTCGTCCGAGGACCCGTCCCGGCGACTACTCGTCGAACCGGATCAGGTCGCGTTCCTCGAGTCGCATGAGGAAGTGTGCGAGCGTCTCGTCGACCGGTTCGACGCGGTCGGCATCATGTGCGTCGGCGACGATCGACGCGATCTCCGAGACCGTGTGGTCGCCGTCGCAATGCCACCAGACGGTCGTTCCGACCGGATCCAGCGTGAGTTCGCGTTCTCGGCTCGTTCCGAAGAGGTCGAACAGGAACCGATCGAGCCGGTTCCGCGGGGTTTTCGTACGGGTGATCGAGACGCGTGAGTCACCGTCGACGGTGGTCTCTTCCCAGTCGTCCACGGCGCGGCGCGGAACCGCGTTCGGCCCGTGTGTGCTCATTTTTCGGCCGTCTCGGGTGCATTTCGTAGGACACTGACGGTAAAGAGGCCGACGAGCGCGACGAGCGCCGCGACGCCGAGGATCGCCTGCGTCTCGCCGGCGAGTCCGAGCGGGTACGGCGCTCCTTCCGCGTTACCTCTGCCGGTGATATAGAGTGCGCCGATGACGATACCCATGATCGCCTCACCGGTGATCAACCCGGCCGCGACGATCCGGCCCCTCGAGGTCGTGTGCTCGGCGAGCGATCCGTCTTCGTCGTCTTTCCGCGCTATGTACCGGTCGATTCCGGCCCGGAGCAGGCCGCCGAGGAAGATCGGCGTTGCGAGCGTGATCGGCAGATAAATCCCGACCGCAAAGGGCAGGACGGGAACGTCCATGAGGATCAGGACGATCGCGAAGACGGCTCCGATGAGGATCATTCCCCACTGTGCGGTGCCCGTGAGAACGCCCTCGGAAATCAGTGCCATCATCCCGGCCTGCGGTGCCGGAATGGTGTCGCTGCCGATGCCGTAGGCCTGATGGAAGAAGTACAGGACCCAGCCAGCGAAGAGGGCCGACAGTGCGATTCCGATGATCTGTGCGAGCTGTTGCTTTCGGGGGGTCGCACCGAGGAGATAGCCGGTCTTGAGGTCCTGGGAGGTGTCGCCCGCGACTGCCGCGGCGATCGCCACCACCGACGCGGTCACCAGCACGACGACGGGATCGCTCACGCCAGTCGAGCGCAACGCCAGCGCTGCGATCAGGATCGTCGCCACGGCCATCCCGGAGACGGGATTCGAGGAACTGCCGACGACTCCGACGAGGTACGCCGAGACGGCAACGAAGAGGAACGCGGCGATCACGGCGATGAAGCCGCCCAGCAGGCCGACCTGGACCTGCGGGACCGCGACCAGCGCGAGTGCGATCAGGATCGCACCACCCACGACGACCTTCATCGGGAGGTCCCGCTGGGTTCGTTTGCGGTCCCCGGTCGCGGCCGCACCGGAGCCACGGACCTCCGCGGCCGCGGTTCCCAGCGCGTCGGCGATCGTCCCCCGCATCGAGAGGATCGCGTAGAAGCCGCCGACGATCATCGCCCCTGCACCCACGTAGCGGATGTACTCGTCCCAGACCGCGTCGGCCTGTGCCATCAGCGCTGCGTCGGCGGCCGACTCGGGAACGAATCCGCCCGTAATGAGCAGCGGAATCAGCATCATCCAGGCGATCAGCCCGCCGCCGAACACGTAGCCGGCGATTCGCGGACCGATGATGTAGCCGACGCCGATCAGGGCGGGCGTGAAGTCGCCGCCGATGGCGAACCCGTCGGTCTCTCCCGCCGAGAACGCCGTCTGAATCGTCGTCCGAAACGCGGCCATACCGTTGGCCAGCCACATGTAGAGGAAACTCACGAGGAAGCCAAAGGAGATGAGCTTCACGCCCTCGTCGCCGCGCGAACCGGCCTCGAGTACGTCGGCACACGCCGTCCCCTCAGGATAGGGGAGTTCCTCGTGTTTGTCGACGATGAGATAGCGCCGCATCGGGATCATGAACAGCACTCCGAGCAGGCCGCCCAGTACCGCGACCGCGGCGGTCCCGGCGATGTCGATGGGCTGGTCGAGGAACGTGACGCCGGCGATCGTGAAGATGACGCCGGCCGCCAGCGCCTCGCCGGCGGAGGTCATCGTCTGGACGATGTTGTTCTCGAGGATCGTGCCGCCGATTCCGACCCGGCGAAGCCCGTAGAAGACGCCCATGCTGATGACCGCGGCCGGGATGGACGCGCTGATCGTCATCCCCGAACGCATCCCGAGGTACATGTTCGCGGTCAGCATCACCACGTTGAGCGCGAGACCGATCAGGACCGCCTTGACGGTGAGCTCCGCGACGCTTCGTCCGGCGGGAACGTAGGGTGTCGGCCCGTCGCCCGCCGCTTGGTCACTACCGATACGACTGTCGCGCGGTTCCGTTCCTTCTTCCGATGGTCCGTGTGACATAGTCTGGTGCAGCGAACAGCCCGATCGGCTCCGTTCCGGAGAGACCGAACGCCGCGCCGACCGACGCGGTCGGTTCCGATCTCAGTGGGCGAGGGGTCGGCCAACCGGTCGGGTCGACCCGACGGTCGACGCTCGGGAGGAGCGAGTCCGGACGGGGTCCGCTCCGTTCGCTCGGTCGATAGCCGGTCCGCGTATAAATGTAACAAGATTCGGAACGATCGTGTCGTATCAGCGATCAGTTGCCACGCGGTCTCGGATTCGTCCGCTCCACCGGAGTCACCGTTCCGCGGATCAATCGCGGGGATCGCTGCGGTCGCGTCGACCGTGACCTGACGGAACCGTGTCCGCGACCTGCTATCGCCCCGGCGCTCCTCACTCGAGACTATCCAGTCGCTCTCGGGCCTGCGAGAACGCGACCTCGTCGCCGCGCAGGCCGTCGGCCAGATCGCGGGTCGCTCCGACGAGCCGTTCGGCGGTCCGCGGGTCGACGTCGCCGTCGAGCATCCGAATCCGCTTGACGTGCTCGCCGAGCGTCTCGAGCGCGGTCCGCTCGCTCGCGGTCAGATCGCGGTCCTCGGCCCACGTCCGGATATCGCGGCGGTACTCACGGACTGCATTCGCGTACGCGAGCCCGCGGGCTGCCCGCAAGGTCTGGGGAACTTCCTCGACGGGCGGGCGCTCGCCCTGATCGGCGTCCCGAAGCAAGGAGAGGAAGTACAGTTCCTCGCGGTCCTCAAGTCGGATCTCGCGGGCGACGATGTCGGCGACGTGGAGCAGTTCGGTCGCCGCGAGGTAGGTGTCGTCGAGTTCGCGGAGGGTGCCGGCGTTGACGAATCCGCGGCGGCGGACGTACTCGCGACAGCGGTCGCGGGCCCGCTCGGCGATGTCGTCGGTCGCTGCCTCGTCGATCGCGTTCCGAACGGGGGTGAGATCGAACGCGACCTGCAGGTCCGTGTGCTCGGTGCGTTCGTCGACGCCGACGCTGCGCAGACTGCCACAGGCCGGACAGCCGACGCTGCCGGTCTCGTAGTACGACCAACGGGTCCCACACGCCTTGCACTCGCGCTCACCCCGGATCTTCATGGGCGGGGGTACGGTCGGGACACCGAAAGTTTCACCGGACCCGCCGCGACGCGGTGTCCTGTCTTTGGGATTCGGCTGCGGGCTCGAGGGGCGAGTAGTCCGGGTAAGTCACCGGACACGGTATGAACGTCGGCCGAACAGTTCGGCCAGTGACACCGTCGACCTCTCGGAGAGTGTCGCTTTCCGTGTTATTTCCGTCTCGTTGATGGTGCGAAGGCGATGACGATCACCAGTTTCTGGGCGTCGTTCAATAGGTGATTAACGGACGGCAGGTGCAGGCCACATCGAAACCAGACGGAACGTCCTACCCAGATATATGTCCCGTAAGCGACTGAACCGACGGACGTTCGTGACCGCAGCAGGAACAGCAAGTGCGCTCGCGCTGGCCGGCTGTGCCGACAGCGGCCCCGGCGGCGATAACGAGACCGAAGACGAGGAAGGAACGGACAACGAGTCCGGAAACGAGACCGAAGACGAAACGGAATCCGGTGACGAGACGTATACCCTGACCGTCACGGTCGAAGACAGCGAGGGGTCGGTCGAAGGCGCGACCGTCACGCTCGAGCAAGCCGATTCGCTCGGCGGCGACTCGGGAATGAACGAGTCCGACAACGAATCGGACAACGAGTCGACGACCGGCGAGGCAGGGATGAACGAGTCCGACAACGAGTCGATGACCGACGACGAGGCGGGGATGAACGAGTCCGAAAACGAGTCGGATAACGAGTCGATGACCGACGACGAATCGGGGATGAACGAGTCCGAGAACGAGTCGGACAACGAGACCACGACCGGAACCGGTACCGGTCAGGAGTTCCCGATGGAAGACGAGACGGACGAGAACGGCGAAGTCGAGTTCGAAGAACTCGAGGACGGAGAATACACCGTCACCGCCGAAAACGAGGGTGAGGAAACCGAAGACGATGTCGAGATCGACGGCGACGACGAGGAAGTCACGCTGACGTTCGGCGACGACGGCGCGGGGAACGAGACCGACTCCGAGAGCGGTAACGAGACTGAGAGCGGCAACGAAAGCGAAGCCGACAACGAGAGCGAGTAATCGACCCGTCGCCCCGTCGTGTCGTGGTTCCGTAGTGGGTCGTATCCGCTCGAGATTGACTGTTGTGCGGCCTCCTTTTTCGGTATCGCAGATCCTGACCAGTTGCCGTCGAACGACTACTCGCGTCCTCGAGCAGAGCGGCGGATCTGCGGGTCAGATCCGCGTGGTCGGATCGGCGGATCGTCCCGTTGTGAGACCGACCGTTCGCGATCGTTCCACGGCGGAAACCGGGTCGTTCTCGAGTGAAACGGTGAGAGCAATGCCGCGAGCGAGCCGTCTGCGGTCTCGCTCGCCGATCGAACCGCCGCGTGACGACTTTTTTCCCCTCTCGGTCGGTAGTGACGGGTATGCGTGACGAAGACGAAATCCGCGAGCAGTACGAGTTCCTCAAAGAGCATCTCGAGAGCGACGAGATGCGCCACGACGGCGTCGAGGAGATGTTCACCTACTACAAGCGCGCGATCGGCTGGGTGCTCGAGGAAGAACACATCTGATCGCGTAGAGCGGACCCGACACGACTCGTGGCTGTCCTGTGTCGTTACATTTAAGTACACTCAGCGGAATCATCCACGTGACGCTTCGCTTGGAGGGCCGAAGCGTCAGCGGGGACCAATTCAGGGCGGCAAGCGATCGCGTGACATTTTTCCGTCACGCGATCTGCTTTCCTGTTTCGAACTCACACGACACAGTGGCGACGCTTGTGGATCGTCTCGATCGATCTCGAGCCGCTGGCTATCGTGCTCGTTCAATATAATTGTACCGAAACGTAACTACTGAACTGTAAACATGAACTGCGCATTATGTGTGGTTCGGCGGGGGATTCGTCACGGGTGTTATGAATCGTGAGCAGTGAAAACGAGACTCCTCGCTGGTAATAGGCCTCTTTCGATCGTAACAACCCGATAGCCTTATTAAAATTCGACAGTAAGTGAGAGTGGTACTTTCCCAATGTACGACCTGACAGGATTCCAGCGTGACCTACTCTACGTCATCGCTGGCGAGGATGAGCCCCACGGACTGGCGATCAAAGAGGAACTTGAGAACTACTACGAGAAGGAGATCCACCACGGGCGGCTCTATCCCAACCTCGACACCCTCGTCGACAAGGGGCTCGTCGAAAAGGGCCGGCGCGACCGGCGGACGAACTTCTATACGCTCACCCGCCGCGGCCGCCGCGAACTCGAGGCGCGCCGCGAGTGGGAGACCCAGTACGTCGATCTGTAGCGCGTCCCGCTCGTCGGAGACTCGATTCCGTCACGTCACTGGCCCCCTGCAGCGATCGCTACCGCTCTCCGATCTCCCGGCACGTCGCTTATATGCAATCACGGCAAATGATCAGCAGTGAACGAGGTCGCGCTGCAACTCACCGATCCGCCCCTCGAGGAGACGGTCGTCCGGCTCGCCCTCGCGAGCGCGCTGGGGATGTTCCTCGGGCTCGAGCGCGAGTGGTCCCAGAAGTCCGCCGGGATTCGGACGTTCTCCCTGATTAGCCTGCTCGGTGCGGTCTTTACGGTACTCGTCAACGAGGGTGGCGTCGGAGAGAGCCTCCTCTTACTGGGCGGACTGCTCGTCATCGTTCAGGGTGTCCTGCTCGCCGTCCAGGGGCTCACCGAGGACGATCCGGCGGAAACCGGCCTCTCGCTGACGACCTCGGTGTCGATGCTCGTCGCCTACGGCGTCGGCTCGCTGGTCGCCGTCGGGTTCATCATCGAGGGAGTCACGGTCGCCGTCCTCTCGTCGCTGCTCCTAATCTTGAAGCGGGAACTCCACGAGTTCGCGTGGGGACTCTCCCGCGAGGAGATGCGCTCGACCACGGAGTTCGCCATCCTCGCGTTCGTCATCTACCCGATCCTCCCCGCGACCTACGAGCCAGAAATCGCGGGCATCACCATCCCGCTCGAGCCCCAGGTCATCTGGCTGATGGTCGTCGCCGTGGCGGGCATCGGCATCGCGAACTACGCGATCGTCTCGACCTACGGCGGCCGGGGCATCGCGATCACCGGCTTCTTCGGCGGGCTGGCCTCCTCGACGGCCGTCGTCGGGACGATGCTCGATCACGTCAACCAGCGGCCCGAAGCGTCCTCCTACGCCGTCGCCGCGATCTTGCTCGCGAACGCCGCTATGGCCGCCCGCAACCTCGCGATCGCGGTCGGCTTCACGGCCGGCAGCGGGAGCGACATCCTGATCGAGGCCGTCGTCCCGCTCGGTGCCGTCATCCTGCTGGCGTTCGCCGTCGCCGCGCTCACCGCCGACTGGAGCGAGTCCGGTCCGATGGAACTCGAGAGCCCGTTCTCGCTGAAGAACGCCCTCGCGTTCGGGGCCGTCTTCCTCGCCGTCCTCGTCTTCGGTTCGCTGGCCGAGACGTGGTTCGGAACCCTCGGCTTCTACGCGACGGCCGTCGCCAGCGGCTTCGTCTCGAGCGCCGGCGCGACGACCTCGGCGGTCGTCCTCTACCGCGGCGGCCAGTTGAGCCCGGCCGAGGCGACGATCGCCATCCTGCTCGCGACGGTCTCGAGCATCGTGGTCAAGGCGCTGCTGGCGGCGACCTCGACGAACGACGGCTTCCGGAACCGGGTCGCTGCCTACAGCACGATTCTGCTGTTGGGCGGGGCTATCGCGTCGATTCTCATCGTCATCTAGGGCGTCGAGTAGTTTTAGCCGCCGGCGGCCGAAGGGATCGTATGGACCGAGCAACGGTCGAACCGCAGGTGGACGCGATTCCCGGCGAACGGGCGAGCGAGTGGGTCGACTACCACCACCGGTTCGCCGCCCCGAGCACGTACGTCTACGAGTTCGTCTGGGACGCCGGCGGTGAGGCGGTCGGCCCGTTCTGTACCGACGTCGACGGCAACGTCTTGCTGGATTTCACGAGCCACGTCGCGGCCGCGCCGCTCGGTTACAACAATCCGACGATCCGGGAGAAACTCCGCGAGTTCGACCTCGTCGACCCGCTGAAGATCGCCGGGCAGGACTTCTACGTCAGCGGCGGCGGCCGACCCGAGGACCCCGAGTTCCCCGGCCCGACACAGTTGATGGACCGGCTGGTCGCGATGACAGAGCACTACGACATGGACCGGGTCTTCCTCTCGAACTCCGGCGCGGAGGCCGTCGAGAACGCCATCAAGATCTGCTACGCCGCGGGCGGCCACCGCGCCGTTACCTTCGACGGCGCGTTCCACGGCCGAACGCTCGGCGCGCTCTCGCTCAACCGCTCGAAAGCCGTCCACCGCAGCGGCTACCCGGAAATTCCGGGCGTTGTCAGCGTCCCCTATCCCGCGACCGACGAGGCCTACGAAACCCGCTGGCGAACCGACGGGCCCGGCGGGAACGTCGTCGCCGATGCCCTCCACCCCGAGCGCGGCGTCATCGATTCTGCCGAGGTCGCCTACCTCATCCTCGAGCCGATCCAGGGCGAGGGCGGCTACCGGGTCGCCCATCCCGACTTCGCCCGCGACCTCGAGGCGCTCCGCGAGCGGTACGGCCTCCGAATCATCGCCGACGAGATCCAGTCGGGGATCGGACGGACGGGCGAGCTGTGGGCCGTCGACCACCTCGATCTCACGCCGGACGTCATCACGAGCGGGAAGGGTCTGCGCGTGGGCGCGACGATTTCGCGCTCTGATGTCTTCCCGCAAGAGAAGAGCCGTCTCTCCTCGACGTGGGGCGCGGGCGATCTCATCGCGGCCATGCAGGGCGTGCTCACCATCGATACCATCCACGAGGACGACCTGCTCGCGAACGTCCGCGAGCGCGGCGAGCACTTCCGCGCGCGACTCGAGGACGCCATCGCGGACGGCGACGCGCCCGGCGCGGTTGCGGTCCGCGGTCGCGGACTCATGCTCGCCGTCGAATTCGATACCAAAGAGCGTCGCGACGCGGTCCTCGAGGGCGCGTTCCGCCGCGGCCTGTTGACCCTCGGCTGCGGCTACAAGACGCTGCGATTGCTGCCGCCGCTCGACGTCACCGAGCGCGAGATCGAACTCGGGTCGCGACTGCTGCTCGAGACGATCGCAGACGTCGCGGCGGAACACTCTGCATAGAAATCGAAATCGTCGATCGCGGGCTCGAACGCATTGTTTCCGACGCGGCTCGGTCGATCGGGCCGTTACTCGCCGCGGAGTTCCGCCATGTGGTCGATCCGGCGCTGGATGAGGTCGGCTGTGCCGATGTCGTGGCGTACGCGCAGTCCCTCCTCGCCGGCGACCGCGAGCGCGTCCTCGGCGATCTCCTCGGCCTCGTCGATCGAGTCGGCGACGCCGACCAGCGCGAACGACCGCGAGGTGGTCGTGTAGATCCCGTCGTCGCGTTCGTCTACACTGGCATAGTAGAGGAGGGCCTCTCCCGCGCTCTCTTCATCGACTTGGACCTTCGCACCCGACTCCGGATCGGTCGGGTAGCCGTCCGGCACGGCGTACTTACAGACCGTCGCCTGCTCGGCGAACTCGAGTGCCGGCGGCGCGTTACCGTCGCGGGCGGCGGTCAGGATCTCGAGGAAGTCGGTCTCGAGGACCGGCAGCGTGTTCATCGCCTCGGGGTCGCCGAAACGGGCGTTGAACTCGACGACGCGGGGACCGGTCTCGGTCAGCATGAACTGGCCGTAGAGGATACCCCGGTAGTCCTCGAGGGCGTCGACGGTCGCCTCGATGATCTCGACGGCCTCGTCGTAGTCGGATTCGGTCATGAACGGCAGCTCGTTCGTCGCGTCGGAGTAGCTGCCCATCCCGCCCGTGTTCGGCCCCTCGTCGCCTTCGTAGGCGCGCTTGTGGTCCTGCACTGCAGGCGCAGTCCGGAACTCGCCGTTGGCGACGAACGCCTGGATCGTGAACTCCTCGCCGATCAGCCGTTCCTCGAGGACGATCCGGTCGTAGTCGGACTCGCGGATGTACTCCTTGCCCTCCTCGGCGGTGACCTGATCGCCGATGACCTTGACGCCCTTGCCGCCGGTCAGCCCGGCGGGCTTGATCGCGAGGTCGCCGTCGTACTCGTCGATGAAGTCACAGGCGGCCTCCATGTCGTCGAAGGTCTCGAAGTCCGGACAGCCCGGGATATCGTTCTCCGCCATGAACCGGCGCTGGAAGGCCTTGTCCGTCTCGATTCGGGCGTCTGCTTCCTTCGGGCCGAACGGGTAGACGCCCGCGGCCTCGAGTTCGTCCGCGACGCCGGCCTCGAGGGGCGCTTCCGGGCCGATGACGGCGATCGTCGCGTCGATTTCCTCGGCGTACTCGACGACCGCCGTCGGGTTGGTCGTCTCGAGCGTCTCGAACCCGGACGCGATGCGGGCGATGCCGGGATTTCGGTTGCCGGCACAGGCGTAGAGGTCTGCCTCGCTGTCCGCGAGCGCGCGGGCGATGGCGTGCTCGCGGCCGCCACCCCCGATCAATAGGACGTTCTCTCGCATGGTCGATAGCGGAACGCACGAACCTGTAAGCGTTGCTCTTTCCTCGAGGCGAACCTATGCACGATTGTGGGGGCGTATCGGAAATATCGATGGCTCACGAACTCGTGGTCGGTGATCAGTCAGCGATTTGCGTTCCGACTGACCAGAGGATACTGAATCCGGTGAGCAAGAGTGCAGTGGTCACGACGGCACCGAACGCACTATCCGTTACACCCAGCGAAAGAGACACCGCCGCTCCGGCTGTGAGGGCCTTGTAAATTCGGTCGGGGTCCCTCTCGATTGACACAGATCGGAACGCAGACATAGTACAGTCGTGTTGGATGAAAATAATAGTTCTTTTGATAGTCGGATCGAACGGCAGCGACGCCGCCGATCTCACCGTGCTCCTCGGATGCGGGCTTCGAGTGCGAACCCGTCGATACTGCTCCGTAACTCGTCTTTCTCGAACTCGACGATGTCACTCACGGTCGTCCGAGTCGCTTCCTCTGAGGTGATTTACGAGTTCCCACGGTGCGGTGAGCGCGACGGCGAAGACAACGACCGCAGCTAACTGGGCGAAGAATCCGTCGACGACGCGAATCGCGAGATAGCCGGCGAAAGCGCTTATGAGAATCCGGATAATTCGGGCACCGACCCGCTCGAGGAGTGCGGTTTCAAGGGCGGGCATATCCCGTACTCGTTCCTGCACAGATGTTAACCTATTGATCTTATTTTAGCTGTGAAACAGCGGCGGCCGCGGATCCCTGCCGTACTCTCCGTCGCGGAGGTGGGCCTCGAGCGCCGACTAACGCAGCACGTCCCCAGAGTGGAAGTGAATGCAACCGTAGTCGTCGATTCTCTGGAAGACGGTCGCGTTCAGATCACACGGAAACATCGTCGAAACGGTCGTAATCACCATGATGGCTCTTTTCAGTCCCATCCGCATCGGCTTGCGGGACAAGCCGTGGGGTAGAATTTCGTTATGTCGGGATTCACGGAATAGTATACAGTAGCCGATACTGCCCGCGAAACTGGTCCAACAGTTAAGCACGGTTCGGACATACGCAAGGACATGAACCACGGAACACTGCTCGAGCTCGCAGGGACCCTCTCCGAAACGGAAGCCGAAGAGCTACGGAACGCGATTCGCAAGTCGGAGGACCGATCGCGGGAGGAACTAGTCTCAAAACTCAACGACTAAGAACGAGCATGCGAAACGGGGCGACAATGCAACAGTATCTCGATCTCGTCGACACGGTCCTCTCCGAGGGCACCCACAAGCCCAACCGGACCGGCGTCGACACGATTTCGTCGTTCAGCGAGCACTACGAGGTCGACCTCCAGGAGGGGTATCCACTGCTCACCACCAAGGAGATGGACGGCTACCGCTGGAACTCGATGCTCCACGAGGTCTGCTGGTATCTCTCCGGCGAGGAGCACATCCGGAACCTTCGGGAAGAGACCAAAATCTGGGACGCGTGGGCCGACGAGGAAGGACTACTGGATACCGCGTACGGCCGCTTCTGGCGTCGGTTCCCGGTCCCGGACGGGGACGCCCGACTCGAGGGCGAGTCCTGGCCCGACGAGACCCAACAGTGGGTCACCGAGGAGGCAGACGGCCGGAAAACCTTCGATCAACTGCAGTACGTCATCGACACGCTCTCGGATTCGCCGAACTCGCGACGGCTCGTGGTCAACGCGTGGCACCCCGCCAACGCCGCCGTCTCGACGCTGCCGCCCTGTCACTACTCCTTCGTCTTCAACGTCCAGGGCGACCGGCTGAACTGCCATCTGACCCAGCGCTCGGGGGATACCGCACTCGGCATTCCGTTCAACATCGCGGCCTACGCGCTGCTGACGAAAGTGATCGCCCAGCAGACCGGCTTCGAACCGGGCACCTTCGCCCACACCGTCGTCGACACGCACGTCTACTGCGGTCGCGGCGACCGCGGCGACTGGTACGCCGACAACCTCGAGACGCTCCAATCGAAACTCGCCGACGTGGACGACCGCGAGGAGTACCTCGAGATTCGGGAGTGGCTCGAGTCCGAAGCGCCCGACGAAGCCGAGGGCGACGAGCGCCTCGATCACGTCCCCGGCCTGCTCGAGCAACTCTCCCGAGACCCGCTCGAACGCCCGACCCTCGAGGTGGCGGACGTTTCGATCGACGAACTCTCCTCCGACGACGTCGAGCTTCGGGACTACGAGTCACACGACGGACTCGAGTTTTCGGTGGCCGAATGAGCGAGGATCGAAGCCGGATTCCGGCGACCGACCGCGAACTCGTGGCCATCGCCGCCGTCGCCGACAACGGCGTCATCGGGGCCGACGGCGACATGCCGTGGCACGTCCCCGCCGATCTGCAGCACTTCAAGGAGACGACGACGGACCACCCCGTCATCATGGGCCGGGTGACCTACGAGGGCATCCTCGAGACGCTGGGCGAACCGCTGCCCGGTCGGACGACGATCGTTCTGACGAGTCTCGACCTCGAGACGCCGGACAACGCCGTGGTGGCACACGATCTCGAGGACGCCGTCGACGCGGCCGAGACGGCCGCTCGAGAGCGCCACGGTGATGTCGGCCGACTCTTCGTCGCCGGCGGCGCGACCGTCTACGAGCAGTTCCTCCCCGCGGTCGATCGGCTGGTCCTGACGGAAATCCACGACGCGCCCGATGGCGATACCTACTTCCCCGACTGGGATCGGGCGGCGTGGACGGAGACGGCTCGAGACGAACGCGACGGGTTCGCGTTCGCGGAGTTCGTCCGCGAGCGGTAACCGAACGATCCGTGCCGACAACTGCGGTCACTGATTCCGGGGAACGGAGGGGGTGACCGCTCAGGACGGGGGCGGCGGGTCGTCGTGTTCGGCGAAAACTACCACCCGGTAGACTTCACCGGCACCTCGTCGCGGCTCGGTTTCGCGGACTCGAGCGAAACGCGGATCGAACAGCCGGCTCCGGATCACCTGTGTCTTTTAGCCGCGCCGGCCGTAGGACCGTCCATGACCGACCCGACCCGGCGCAACCGGCTCGAGGACGAGGAGAGTCCGTATCTGCGCCAGCACGCGGACAACCCCGTCAACTGGCAGCCGTGGGACGAGGAGGCCTTAGCGGCCGCGAAGGAACGCGACGTGCCCATCTTCCTCTCGATCGGCTACTCGGCGTGTCACTGGTGTCACGTGATGGAAGACGAGAGCTTCGAGGACGAGGCGGTCGCCGAGGTCCTCAACGAGAACTTCGTCCCGATCAAGGTCGACCGCGAGGAGCGCCCGGACGTCGACAGCATCTACATGACCGTCTGCCAGCTCGTGACCGGCCGGGGCGGCTGGCCGCTCTCGGCGTGGCTCACCCCCGAAGGGAAGCCGTTTTTCGTCGGGACCTACTTCCCGCGGGAGGGCAAGCAGGGCCAGCCCGGATTCCTCGACCTCTGTGAGCGGATCAGTGACTCGTGGGAGAGCGAGGAGGACCGCGCCGAGATGGAGAACCGCGCCGAGCAGTGGACCGACGCGGCGAAGGATCAACTCGAGGAGACTCCAGACGCCGCGGGGGCCGGTGGGGAGCCGCCCTCGAGCGACGTGCTCGAGACGGCCGCCGACGTCGTTCTCCGGAGCGCCGACCGTCAGCACGGCGGGTTCGGCTCCGGCCAGAAGTTCCCACAGCCCTCGCGTCTCAGGGTGCTCGCCCGGGCGTACGACCGCACCGGGCGCGAGGAGTACCGCGAGGTGTTCGAGGAGACGCTGGACGCGATGGCCGCGGGCGGGCTCTACGACCACGTCGGCGGCGGGTTCCATCGGTACTGCGTCGATCGGGACTGGACGGTGCCCCACTTCGAGAAGATGCTGTACGACAACGCCGAGATCCCGCGGGCGTTCCTCTCGGGCTATCAGTTGACGGGCGAAGACCGCTATGCCACCGTCGTCTCCGAGACCCTCGAGTTCGTCGATCGCGAACTGACCCACGACGAGGGCGGCTTCTTCAGTACCCTCGACGCCCAGAGCGAATCGCCCGAGACCGGCGAGCGCGAGGAGGGGGCGTTCTACGTCTGGACGCCCGAGGAAGTACACGAGGCGCTCGACGACGAGACCGACGCCGCGCTCTTCTGTGCGCGCTACGACATCTCGGAGTCGGGGAACTTCGAGGGGCGGAACCAGCCCAACCGCGTGGCCAAAGTGTCCGAACTCGCCGGTCAGTTCGACCTCGAGGAGAGCGAGATCCTGAAACGGCTCGACTCGGCCCGCCAGACGCTGTTCGAGGCCCGCGAGGAACGGCCCCGGCCCGATCGCGACGAGAAGGTCCTGGCGGGCTGGAACGGGCTGATGATCTCGACCTACGCCGAGGCGGCGCTCGTACTGGGCGAGGACGACTACGCTGAAACCGCCGTCGACGCCCTCGAGTTCGTCCGCGATCGGCTCTGGAACGAGGACGAACAGCGGCTTTCGCGGCGCTACAAAGACGGAGACGTCAAGGTCGACGGCTATCTCGAGGACTACGCCTTCCTCGCGCGGGCCGCATTAGACTGCTATCAGGCCACCGGCGAGGTCGACCACCTCGCGTTCGCACTCGAGTTGGCCCGCGTCATCGAGGCCGAGTTCTGGGACGCGGACCGCGGCACGCTCTACTTCACGCCCGAGAGCGGGGAGTCGCTGGTCACCCGGCCGCAGGAACTCGGCGACCAGTCGACGCCCTCCGCGACCGGCGTGGCGGTCGAAGCCCTGCTCGCCCTCGACGAGTTCGCTGCCGAAGACTTCGAGGACATCGCCGCGACCGTCCTCGAGACCCACGCGAACAAACTCGAGTCGAACGCGCTCGAGCACGCGACGCTCTGTCTCGCGGCCGACCGGCTCGCGGCCGGCGCGCTCGAGGTGACGGTCGCCGCCGACGCCCTCCCGACCGAGTGGCGCGAGCAGTTCGCGTCGCGGTACGTGCCCGACCGGCTGTTCGCGCTGCGGCCGCCGACCGAGGCGGGCCTCGACGACTGGCTCGAGACGCTGGGGCTCGACGACGCCCCGCCGATCTGGGCCGGCCGCGAGGCCCGCGACGGCGAGCCGACGCTGTACGTCTGTCGCGATCGGACGTGTTCGCCGCCGACCCACGAGGTGACCGAGGCGCTCGAGTGGCTGGGCGAGAACGCGGCAGTCGAGGGCTCGAGCGGGTCCTCAGCCGAGGAATCGGGGAGTCCGTTCTAAGCCGTCGCTGAATCGATCCGCTCCGCGGCGGGACGGCCGCCGAATGTGGAAAGGATAGATACCGCGATCCGATCCCGAAAACGGGAGTTACGCCAGTTCTCTCTCGAGTTGCTCGGCGATCCAGACCGCCGGTGGCACGGCTTCTTCCTCGACGAAGCGGGTGAGCTCTTCGCCCGCATCGTTTTCGACGACGATCGTCGGGA
Organism: Natrinema sp. LN54; assembly: GCF_052439245.1. NCBI lineage: Archaea > Methanobacteriati > Methanobacteriota > Halobacteria > Halobacteriales > Natrialbaceae > Natrinema > Natrinema sp. LN54. Next base: position 197,323 of record NZ_JBQVRP010000006.1, on the reverse strand, counting down.
TGTACTCGATGTCGTACGCCTCGACGCCCGGCCCCTGCTTGTCCTGATCGATGTCGACCTCCTCGATCCGGTCGTCGGGGACTTCGGCCGCCTCGAGCGCCGCGCCGAAATCGGGGAGCAGGGCGCGACAGTCCTTACACCAGTCGCCGCCCCAGACCTTGTACACCAGTTCGTCGTTGTGCGCTGCGAGCGTGTCGACCGCTTCCTCGTAGGACGCCGCGTCCCACGTGGGGTTCGGCCGCATGGTCTCGAGACTCATACGCACGGGTTACGTCTCGGCGGGCTTAACCGCGGTGTTTCCGACGGCCCCTTCGCTCGAGTGGCTACCCGCTCTCTCGTAGCCGGCCGACCATCCACCGCCGGGTGGGACTTTCGAGGTGTTTGCGGTCCCCGGTCTCGCTTCGAAGAGACCGCAGACGACACTGCCGACTTCGTGTAACTCGTTACAGCAAACAGTATACGTCTCGACTACCAATGGCTGGCCAATGAAAGGGAGCATCCTGGACACCATCGGGTCGCCGCTCGTCCAGGTCGACTCGCCGGAGGGTGCAACGATCGCTGCCAAGATCGAATCGTTCAACCCCGGCGGCTCGGCCAAGGACCGGCCGGCCCGCGAGATGGTTCGGGCCGCGGAACGCGACGGCCTGATCGAACCCGGCGACTGGCTCGTCGAACCCACGAGCGGCAACACCGGCATCGGCCTCGCGCTCGTCGCGGCCGCCCGCGGTTACGACCTGACGATCGTCATGCCCTCGGACAAATCGAAGGAGCGTCGGCAGGTCATGGCCGCCTACGGCGCGGACCTCGAGTTAGTCGACGGCGACATGGAAGACGCCCGCGCCCGCGCCGAAGCGTTCGAGGCCGAGGGCGCGATCCAACTCGGTCAGTTCGAGAACCCCGCGAACCCCGAAGCCCACTACAAGACGACCGGCCCCGAAATCCTCGAGCAGGTCGACGGCCGCGAGATCGACGCCTTCGTCGCCGGCGTCGGCACCGGCGGCACGATTTCGGGGATCGGTCGGCGGCTCCGCGAGGAGTTCCCCGAAATGGAGATCGTCGCGGTCGAACCGGCCAGAAACGCCGTCCTCTCGACCGGCGAGTCCGGCAAGGACGAGTTCCAGGGGATGGGCCCCGGCTTCGTCAGCGACAACCTCGATCTCGATCTCATCGACCGCGTCGAGACCGTGAAACTCGAGGACGCGGAAGCGGAGTGCCGTCGCCTCGCCCGCGACGAGGGGGTCCTCGTGGGCCAGTCGAGCGGTGCGACGAGTCTCGTCTCCCAGCGCATCGCCCGGGAGATCGCCGAACCGGACCTCGAGTGTCCGGAGGTCCCGACCGCGTTCGACGAGGGGACGGAGCCGGCCTCTCCCGAAACGGACGGCGGACGAGCGGCCGACGACTGCCCGCTCGTCGTCACCGTCTTCTGGGACAGCGGCGAGCGCTACCTCTCGACCGGCCTTTTCGACTGAGCCGAGTGGGCTGACGATCTGTCGGCCCGCCGCAACGAAAAGCGCTCTTTCACCTATCCGAATCCCTTTTACCCGTTGCCCCCTACACTCATGTCAGATGACATGCCCCTCCAGACGAGCGGTATTAGGCGGAACGGCGTCGCTGATCGCGCTGTCGGCCGGCTGTCTCACCGGTGATGAGGACGAAGGGTCGCCCGACGACGGAACCGGCGATCCCGAGGACGGCGAAACCAACGACCTCCCCGACGCGCTGGCCAGTTACGAAACTCAGCCCTTCCAGTCCCCGGACCGGACGACATCGCCGAGCGCCGAGTTGCTCCGCGACCGCGACGCGGCCGACGACTGGCTCGACGTGCGAGACTCCCCACCCGAGTCGCTGACCGACTTCATCGAGGACACCGACTTCGAGGTGTCGGTGCTAGCCCGACTCGAGGCCGGCGCACCCTCCCCGTGTCACGAGATGGTCCTCGAGTCGATCGGGATCGACGAGAGCGAGGAGAACGACGACGCGCTCGCGCTCAGGGCGGCAGTGCAGGAGACGTCCGACGAGACGGAGGCCTGTGCCACACAGGAGACGACCGTCGGCCGGCTCGTTCGGGCGACCTTCGAGTCCGAGCCGCTGTCGAAGCTCTCGGTCAGTATCACGGACCGACACGGACAGGCCAACGGGATCGCGGTAGCCAGCGAGAGCGTGTCAGAAAGCACGAGCGAGAGCGACGGCACGGCCGACGACGAGAGCGCGAACGAAACCGACAGTTCCGCGGACAGCGACTCGGACGGCGAGTAACGCGAACGGTTGCTGAGCGGCGAGTTACGGCGCGTATTCCGCCTCGGTCAGCCGGACGACGAGGGTGTCCTCGACGTCTCGGAGATCGTACTCGGGCATCTCGCCGTCGGTTCGGCGGACGTACAGCGGCTCGACGAGGCGATACGTCGGCGCTGTGACGGCCGATCGCTCGGCCTCGCTCGAGTCGTCACCGGAAGCTGCCGTCCCAGCCGTCCCACCGTCGACCTCGTTCTCGGTCCCGGCAGCCGCGTTCGGACCGGAGCCAGTGTCCGGACTCGAGTCGGCGGCCCCGACATCGTCGGGCGACGCGGATTCCGGCTCGACTCGCTCGAGGCCGTAGATCTTGCAGAATTCGGCCGTCGCTGCGGGTTCGATATCGCCGTTTCGGAGCGCTTTGGCCAGCGGCCGCGAGAGCCACTCGTCGTCGCTAATGCTGGGCTCCTGTACGAGCGCCTCGTCGACGAATCGAGTCAGATACCAGTTGAGGTCGTTCAGCAGCGAGACGGCAGCGCCGACGCTGACGGTACGGACGGCGAGCGAGTTCTCGAACGGCCGCGCTAAGTCGTACGTCGCCAGCGCCTCGCGAGCCGTCTCGCGGGAGAGCAGTTCGTACTGGAGGTTGGTCCCGGCCTCGCCGATGAGACAGACGCGGGTCACTATATTGTGGTGGGAGCGACGGTGTAATGTCGGTTTCGGCTTCTAGATGGGATTCCCGATAGATCGGACGGTAGCCACAACGCGGCTCTCTCCGGAATCGCGACCGCATTGAAAGCCCCTGTCTCTCTCGAGTCGAGGGGCTCGCCGTGCGCTGTCCTCACTGCGTTCGGACAGTGCTCGCGTCGCCCGTCTTCCTCGAGAGAGCCAGCCCCTTTCAGTCCCACCCGGCGGTGGCTAGCTGAGTCAGCGACGAGCAGCGGGGACACGGGTGAGTCACAGTGTTAGGGTTCGACGAGTTCCGCCCGCTTTGCGGCCGCTTCGGCGCGCTCGAGCAGGTCGTCCGGCTCGGCCTCGAGCAGCGGTTTCAGCCGGGCGTTGGTTTCGACCTGATCGGGGGTGACGCGGTTGCAGCCGGCGTCCATCGTCGAGTCGGTGTAAGTACCGATTTCGCGGGCCTGAGCGACGATGTACTGTTTGTCTCGAGTCAGCAGCGGGCGGTGGATCGGGAGCCGGGTCGCGCGGCTGGTGACGCCGAGGTTCCGGATCGTCTGGCTCGACTTCTGGCCGGCGGCCTCGCCGGTGACGATGCCGTTGGCGTCGACGCGGTCGGCGAGCGATTCGGCGGCGCGGTAGAAAAAGCGCCGCAGCGAGAGCATGCGGCCCTGTTCCATCTCCCGGACGAGGAGGTCGATGGTCTCGCCGCCCGGAATTCTGTAGACCTGCATGTCGAAGTTCGGCGCGTACTCCGAGAGGAGTCGAACCGTCTCCATCGCGCGGGCCTCGTGGTCGATCCCGCCGTAGTCGCCGAGATCGACGTAGGCCGGGACGACCGGGCTGCCGCGTTTCATCATCTCGTAGGCCGCGACCGGCGAGTCGATGCCGCCGCTGACCAGCGCGATGACCGGCTCCTGGGAGCCGAGCGGGAGCCCGCCCGGGCCCTCGACCTGCTCGAGGTAGACGAAGGCGATGTCCTCGCGGACTTCGACGCCGAAGGTCAGGTCGGGATCGTCGAGGTCGACTTCGGGCTCGAACTCGTCTTCGACGGTCTCCCAGATCGCGGTCCCGGCCTCGCGGGCCAACTCCTCGCTGTCGTAGGGCAGACTCTTGTCCGAGCGGCGGGCGTCGACCGCGAACGTCCCGCCGTCGTAGTGCTCGCGGGCGGTCTCCTCGAGTACCTCGAGGATCCGCGCCTTCTCGGTGCTGACGGTCAGGGCGGGGCTGGCGGAGACGACGCCGAAGGTGTCCGCCGCGGCCGCGGTCGCATCCTCGACGGCCTCTGGGTCCGTGTGGATCAGCGGCCGGTTCCACCGGCGCTCGACCTCGCCGGGAACCGACCGCGCCGCGAGGAGGGCCTCGAGGTTCTCGACGAGGAGCCCCTCCATGTACCGCTTGACGGTGTTGCTCTTGGTGTTGAGGTCCCCGTGACGGATGAGGACCGTGTCGGCTCCCGGCGGGTGCATGAACTGTGATAGACGGCCGCGGCTATAAGGGGGTTACGAGGACGGTATCGGTTCGAGCCGCCGCGGAACGTCCCTCTGACGATTAGACGACTGATTCCTCGACCGTCGGACTCAGACGCCCCGTGTAGCTGTAGATGCCGGCGACGAGAACGACGCCGGCCACTAGCGGGACGACCGCGCTGAGGGCGTACAGCACGTCGAACCCGACCGTGTTGGCGAACGGCAAGGATATCAGCGGTCCGAGACCGCCGCCCACGTCGCCGAAGATGTTGTTCGTCCCCATCGCCCTGCCCATGCGATCCTCCGGCGTGAGATCCGCGAGCAGAGCCGTCAGCGGGCCGCCGACGCCACCCTGTCCCGCGCCGATCAGCCCGCAGGCGAGGACGACGGCACCGAAGGAGGGCGCGACCGTGAGGACGACGAACCCGGCACAGCTGGTCGCGAGGAAGGCGAGGAGAACGGGCATGCGCGCGCCGACGGCGTCGCTGATCTTCCCGCCGGAGACGGTAAAGACCGCGCCGGAGAGGGCCGACACTGCCATCAGCAGTCCGGACGTCCCCTGTTCGCCGTAGTCGATGCCGTAGCCCGCGAACTCGAGCGAGAGGGTCAGCGACTCGACCTCGAGGTACAGGACGAGCGTCGAGAAGAGCACGCCGATGTACGCGAAGTAGAGCCCGAAGTTGACCAGTCCGACGGTGAGCGCGGGCAGCGTCGTCTCGAGGTCCCACGGTTTGATCGACGAGTCGGCCGACTCGACGTGGGTCTCGGGGACGATGAAGAAGGCGATGACGCTCGCGAGGGCGGCAAAGGAGGCCGCGAGCACGAACGCGGTCACGTTCCCCCGGAGTTCGCTGACGATCCCGCCCAGTACCATGCCGGCGGGGAAGCCGAAGGTGATCCCGGCCCGCACGATGCCCATGCTCGTTCCCCGCGTGGTGGCCTCGCTGACATCGGCGGTGATCGTGTACGCCGTCGCGAACACGAGCGAACTCCCGATCCCCCACATGATCCGCGCGACGATGAACCAGACCTCCGGCATCGCGGACTCGATCGCGACGACGTAGCCGAAGGTCGCGAGCCCCTCGATCGCCAACCCGGCGACGAACGGTTTTCGTGTCCCAATTCGGTCGACCAACACGCCGGCCGGCCCGTTCGCGACCAGCCGGGTCCAGCGGTTCGCCGAGAGGATGACGCCGACCAGAAACGCCGAGATCCCCAGCACCTCGCCGAGGTTCGGCAGGATCGGGAAGACGACGCCGCCGCCGAAGCCGACGAAGAAGGTACTCGCGACGACGGCGTAGACGACGGGACGGGCGGTCGATTCGGAACTCGAGTCTGCCACTGGCGGTCACTTCGTTTCGATTCGTAACCCGGTACACCGGATGCGTTCTTGAGTATTCGGGCGGCACACTCGCTATGCCGGTTTCGACCATCGACTCGCGGTACCGGATCGGACCCGGACCCGTCTCGAGTCTCGAGGAAGCGACGTGTGCGTAGAAAAACAGCGGTTCAGAACGTCGACAGTTCGCCCTCGATCACGCTGCGCGTGATCTCGGTCACGTCCGCGAGTTCGCGGTCGACGATCGCTTCGACGTCGTCCTCGACGTCCGAGACCGCGACGCCCTCGTCGGTGACGACCTGCACGTCGGCGACGTGGGGCTGATCGATCGGCCGGCCGATCTGGGAGAGGAGTCGCACGCGCAGGTCGCGGATACCGTCGACCTCGCTCACGACGCCCTCGGCGATCTCCGTCGAGAGCAGGTTGTAGATCTTCCCGATGTGGTTGACCGGGTTCTTGCCGCTCGTCGCTTCCATCGACATCGAGCGGTTGGGTGTGATGAGCCCGTTCGCACGGTTGCCCCGGCCGACGGAGCCGTCGTCGCCCTGCTCGGCGGAGGTGCCCGTGACCGTGAGATAGATCGAGCCCTCGTCGTAGTCGTCGGCCGTGTTGACGTGCACGTCGACCGCGCGGTCGGTGTGCTCGCGCGCGACGCCGTCGACGAACTCGCGAACGGACTCGACGGCTTCGACGTACTCGTCGAGATCGGCGACGTGCTCGTCGACCATCGCCGCCGCGACGGTGACGTCGATCTCGTCGCCCTCGCGCTTGCCCATGAGCTTCACGTCCGGGCCGAGTTCCGGGTTTTCCTCGGCGTACTCGCCGTTCAGTCGGCGCTCGGCCTCGAGGACGATCTGTTCGGTCTCGGTCAGCGGCGCGTGGCCGACGCCGAAACTGGTGTCGTTGGCCATCGGGACGCTGACTTCGTCCTCGCCGAAGACCTCCTGGAGGTCGCCGCTGCCCTCGCCGAGTTTGACATCGACGACGATGTCCTCGCCGACGGTGAGCTGGGGAATGTTCGCCTCGAGGTACTCGCGGGCGGCCCGCAGCGCGATGGTCTCGGCGGGGATGGTCTGGCCCTCGTAGTGTTTGGTCGCGCGGCCGACGATCAGCAGATAGATGGGATCGATGACCTCGCCGCCGCCGAAGGCGGGCGCGGCCTCGCCCGCGACGAGTTGCGTCTCGTCGGTGTTGAAGTGCAGCACCTCGCCGACGCGGTCCAAGTACTCGCGGGCGAGCGCTCCCGCGACGCTCTCGGCGATCCCGTCGCAGATGGAGTCGGGGTGTCCGATCCCCTTTCGCTCGACGATTTCGACCTCCTGATCCTCGACCGCTTGCCGATCGATAGACTCGATTCGGATGTTCCGCTCGCTCATTGCCGGGACTTGACGGAGCGGAGTCCTATAACTTGCGGAAACAGATACGCCCCATAAAATGCTTGCAGGTTATTCGACACGACGGCTGCCGCGCGGGACTGGACTCAAGACTCGAGCAGCAGGCCGAGATACGAGGTCCTGAGCTGGTCGTCCGGATCGAGGTCCAATCGCTCGAGGACATCGTAGGCTCCGTCTCGAGCCGCCTCGAGGTCCGACTCGTCCTCGACCTCGGTCTCGACCTCGACGTACTCGCCGACGTCGTCGACCGAATCGAGGGTGACGGTGTAGCCCGCGAGCGAGAACCGCTCGCGCTCTTTTCGGACCGTCGCGGCGGCCTCGAAGCCGAGGTTCGTCAGGATCGCGTCAGTCTTCTCGCGGTCCGCAACGCTCGTCTCGACCTCCTCGCGGGTCTTCGACTCGTCGTCGACGAGCGGCCCCTTGTAGGTGACGCGGGTCTCGGCGTCGCCGTCCTCGGGCCGCTCCGAGCGGATCCGCAGCGCCTCGTCGGTCTCGGCGAACTCCCGATGGGGCGCGTCGTAGTAGGTGTCGACCTGCACGACCGCGCCCTCGGGCGTCGCCTCGAGCGCCGCGAGACGGTCCCGGACGACCGCGAGATCGGCGGGGACCTTCACTTCGACCTCGTACATGGGCGGGTGGACGGACGGCGGTCGTAAGTATCGGTCGCTCTCGCTCGAAAACGCGGTACTTAAATGTAGACGGCCGGACGTACCACGTATGACCGAGGAACAAGAGGCCGAGCTCGAGGAGCAGGCCGATGACGTCGATGAAGAAGTAAGCGAGGACGCAGCCGACGGAGCCGAGGGGCTTCAGGAGGGCGATTTCGTCGAACTCGAATACACGGCGTACACCACCGAAGACGAACAGCTGGTCGACACGACCGACCCCGAAGTCGCCGAGGAAGAGGGCGTCGACGACCAGGGACAGGAGTTCAAGCCGCGAACGATCGTCCTCGGTGAGGGCCACATCTTCGAGGGCGTCGAGGAGTCCATCATCGGCTCCGAACCCGGCGACTCCGGCACCGTGACGATCGCCGCCGAGGACGCCTTCGGCGAGTACGACCCGGACGACGTCCAGACCGTCAGCGCCGAGAAGATCGACGAGGACGACCGCTACCCCGGCGCGAACGTCACGATCGAGGGCGAGCAGGGCTACATCAGTACGATCATCGGCGGCCGCGCCCGCGTCGACTTCAACCACCCGCTGGCCGGCGAGGACGTCGAGTACGAGTACACCGTCACCGAGGAGGTCGACGACCGCGAACAGCAGGCCGCCGGCCTCTTCGAGATGTACCTCGGGATGGAGCCCGAGCTCTGGATCGAGACGGACGAAGTCGAGGAAGAGGTCCCCGTCGAACCCGACGAGGACGACGAGGACGCAGAGCCCGAGTTCGAGACCGAAACCGTCGAGAAGGAGACGCTCTATCTCGAGGCCACGCCTCAGATGACCATGAACCAGCAGTGGATGATGGGCAAACAGCAGATCGGCCAGGACATCATCGAGAAGGTCGGCGTCGACCGCGTCATCGTCCAGGAAGTCATCGACGGCATGGGCGGCATGGGCATGGGCGGTATGATGGGCGGCATGGGCGGTATGGGCGGCGGCGACATCGAGGAAGCCCTCGAGGACGCCGACGTCGATGCCGACGAGATCGTCGACGAACTCGAAGGCGCAGAGGAGTAACGCGACCTGCGGTCGACGGCACGGCCGGCGACCGGAACCTGCGCGGATCGACTTTTTCGCCCGCGAACCTGTACGCTCCGAGCGTCCGCGATGGTCGGCTCGACGAGCGAGGACGAGGCGAAGCCGGTGTCAGACACTGCGACCGCTCGGCTCAAACAGTGGCTACTCCTCGACGGCGACCGGTTCGTGATCGCCGCCGCCGTCGCGGCCGCGTTCGGGATCACGTACGTCGCCCTCTCGACCGCCGGCGTCGCTCCGATCGCGAACGGCCAGCCGCTGTTCTACGCGTTCAGCGGCTTGGTCTCGGGCAACTTCACGCTGATTACCGTCGTCGTCTCGATCAATCAGCTGTTGCTCTCACAGGAGTTGCAGTCGCCGGGCGAACTCGAGTCCGAAATCGAGGACACCGTCGACTACCGCGAGGAGGTCGAAGCGGTGTCGAACCGGACCGCGCCGGCGGAGCCGTCGGGGTTTCTCCGCCTCGTCGTCGAGAGCGCGCGCCGGGACGCCCAGCGACTCGGCGGAACGGCGATCGACGACCTCTCGGCGGACGGCCGCGACGAAGTCGACGAGATCGTCACGGACCTCACGAACGAGTTCGACCGGATCGACGGGCTCGTCGAGGAGTCCGACGCCGGGATCTTCAACACGCTCTCGACGATGCTCGAGACGAACTTCGCTCACGAGATACAGCGACTCGAGGAGTTCCGGCGCACATACGGCGACGAGCTGTCCGCGGACACGGACGAGGCGATCGACGACCTGCTGAATCGATTGCGGGAGATGGACATCGCCAGACAGTACTTCAAATCCGTCTACCTGCAGGTCGAACTCTCCCGCCTCTCGCGGTACCTGTTCTACGCCGGGATCCCCGCAATCGGCACTGCGATCGCCGCGCTGTTCGTGATGACCGCGGCGACGGGGCCGCCGTTCGGGCGGCCGGTCCGCGCGGTCGTCTTTCCGATCGCCGTGGCGGTCGGCGTCTTGCCGCTCACGACGCTCTTTGCGTACATCCTGCGGACGGCGACGGTCACCGAACGGACCGCCGCCATCACGCCGTTTACGACGCCGGAACAGGAGGTGTGACCGGCGGCGAGCGACCCGTGACGCCGCGACTCACGCGATGTCGCGGCTCGTGTCGATCGCCACTTCCTCCGTGAGCTCGAGTTTGATCGCGTCGGTCGGCTGGCTCCCGCCGCGGAACTTCGGAATCGTCAGGTGGTTCTCGAGTTCGGTGCCGGCGATCGCGGTCCGAAGATCGAAGACGGCGTCGGCGGCGTGGTAGGTCCGGGACCGGTTTTCGGGTTCGTCGTCGGCTTTCAGACAGTGGAGGACGGCGATGCTGCCGGTCTCGAGCATCTTCGTTTTGAGTTCGTTGAGGAAGGTGACGTACTCGTCCGTGTCGGCCCGCTCGAGGACGTCCATCGTGTCGATGATGAGGTTGGCACCGTCCGGGAGCGCGCCGATGAGCCGGGTCGCCTCCTCGAGCGGGTCGTCGCTGGTGACGTGTCTGACCGTCGGGCTGCCGACCGAGGACGGAGAGGTCTCGATGGCGTGGCGGACGGCGTCGTCGGAGCGTTCCGTCGAGAGGTAGAGCGTTCCGCGTGCGGCCGTGAGTTCGTAGAGGAGGAGTTCGGACTGACTGGCCGGCTCCGCGGTGTACGCGACGATACACCCCGGCGGAAGCCCCCCGTCGAGTTTCCGATCGAGCACGTCGATCCCCGTCTCTAGCCGACCGACCATACAATTGTGATCAATTGCTGTAGTGCCTGTATAACTCTTTGCCTTACGTTCACGGACACTGATACCACGGGGCGTTGCGGGCGTCGATCCACGGTTCGGCTTCGGTCTGCCCTGGGGCATCATCGAATGGAGAGATTCAAGGGGCACGCCACAGCCTACACGAACGAATGCGCCACGATCACCTCATCACGAGCAAACAACTCTCTCGGGGGAACATCGAGAACATCCTCGACCACGCGGCCGAGATCGACGACGATCCGTCGACCGTCGCCGACCGGCACGCGGAGACGCTGCTGGGCCTGCTCTTTTTCGAGCCGAGCACGCGGACGAAGATGAGCTTCGAAACCGCCATGAAGCGCCTCGGTGGCGATGTCGTCGACATGGGGCCAGTCGATTCCTCGAGCGTGAAGAAGGGGGAAACGCTCGCCGATACCGTCCGAGTCATCGAGGGCTACGCCGACGCGCTCGTCGTGCGCCATCCCAAGCAGGGCGCGGCGACGATGGCCAGCGAGTTCGTCGACGTACCGCTGCTGAACGCGGGCGACGGGGCGGGACATCACCCGACCCAGACGATGCTCGACCTCTACACGATCCGGGAAAACGCCGGACTGGACGATCTGACGATCGGCATCATGGGCGACCTGAAGTACGGCCGGACCGTCCACTCGCTGGCCTACGCGCTGACGAACTTCGACACCCGCCAGCACTTCATCAGCCCGGAGAGCCTGCAGCTGCCACGGGAAGTCGTCTACGACCTCCACCAGCAACAGGAGGGCGCGGGAATCCGCGAACACGACTCCCTCGAGGAGATCCTGCCCTCGCTCGACGTGCTCTACGTCACCCGGATCCAGCGCGAGCGGTTCCCCGACGAGAACGAGTACCAGAAGATCGCCGGCGAGTACCAGATCGACGCCGACACGCTCGAGGCCGCGAGCGACGACCTGACGGTGATGCACCCGCTGCCCCGCGTCGACGAGATCGCGCCCGAGATCGACGAGACCGATCACGCGGCCTACTTCGAACAGGCGCACAACGGCGTCCCGGTCCGGATGGCGCTGCTCGACCTCCTGTTGAGCGACGACAAGGGAATCTGGGGTGATGGCGATGAATGACGAACACGACCACCACGACGGCAATGCCGACCACGAACTGCGCGTCAGCAAGATCCGTGACGGCACCGTCATCGATCACGTCCGCGGTGGACAGGCGCTGAACGTCCTCGCGATTCTGGGCATCGACGGCACCAACGGTGAAGAGGTTTCGGTCGGGATGAACGTCCCCTCCGACCGGTTCGCGCGCAAGGACATCGTCAAGGTCGAGGGCCGCGAACTCAGCCAGGACGAGGTCGACGTCCTCTCGCTGATCGCGCCCGACGCGACGATCAACATCGTCCGGAACTACGACGTCGTCGAGAAACACCGCGTCGAACGGCCCGACGTCGTCGAGGGCGTGCTCTCCTGTCCCAACGCCGGCTGTATCACGACCGGCGACGAGCCCGTGACCTCGCGGTTTTCGGTGCTCGAGGACGGCGTTCGCTGCTCGTACTGCGAGACGATCGTCCGCGAGGAGATCGCGTCGTTGATCGATACCTGAGTCGGATGAGCGCGGCGCTCGAGGTCGGATTTTCACGTCGGGACGACTATCCAGAATAGCTAAGTGTTTGCCGACGCATTCTCCACTCGTACATGTCACGTACCGTCAAAGTCGTACTCGCCCTGTTCGTCATCGCCGTCCTCTACAAGGTCGCCTTCGGCGGCTCGTCGGACGTCGAAGTCGACTTCGAACCGACCGAAGAGTAGCGCTCGATTCCGAACGGCTTACGGGGACGGCGGCGTACACTGAGCTATGTACGGCGTCGTCACTCGTAACGCCGAAGAAGTACGGTGGCCGGAGTTCGACCGCGGCTTCTACGAGGTCAAAGACGTGACCGGCCGGTCCGCCGAACCGATCGAAGACGGGGTGAACATGGTCTCCTGTTTCGGCGACAACGCCGCCGCCGACGCCGACCCGTCGCTGCTCCCCGTCGACGATATGGGCCGGCCGGCCGACCGCGAGCGATCGTACTTCGACTGGGCCTATATCTGCCCTTCCCGAGAGGACTATCGGGAGGGTCTCTTCGAGATCATCGACGACTGCGTCGCCGCAAACGAGGACGTGCGCCTCGACGACATCGGCTTCCCCCGCGCGGAGTACTGCCGCTGTGGCGTCTGCGAGCGCGAGTTCGAACGGAGCGAGTACGACGACCGCATGGAGTGGCGGGCCGGCGTCATCACCGAGTTCGTCGCCGAAGCCGCCGACCGCATCCCCGGAACGGTCTACATGACGCTCTACCCCGATCCCTACCCCGGCCACCTCTACGAGCGCGCCGGGATCGACCTCGAGGCGATCGAGGAGTACGTCGACGAGTTCGTCGTGCCGCTGTACGACACGGCCTACGGCACGACCTACTGGCTCGAGACGATCGCGAAGGGATTCGAGAGCGCGCTCGAGACGCCGTTCGATATCGAGTTGTACGCGGTCAACGTCGACGTCGACAACCTAATTCACGCGGTCGAAGTCGCCCAGGAGTACGCCAACGGGGTCTTCTTCGGCTACGAGGCGAGCAACGGGCGCGCGGCGCTGCGCCGGATGCGAGCCGACGAACGCGACGGCGTGACACACGGCAAACCGGACTCCGGCGCGGACGGCTGAACGCGACCCGCCGATCTGACGAAGGTTCTCAGTCCGCGAAACTGTTCCTAAGCGGATATTACGTCGGTGTACAGCGATCTTATCGCCGATTACTCGGCGATAGCGCGGTCGCCTCGCCGGGCCGCGGCCCCCGGCAGCGACCGCCGGTTACGGGCGATTGGGCTCGAGCGATCGGTTGCAACTGACGACGACCTTTATTTGCGTCTCGGTCGCTCTCTGTCGTGACCGAGGATCGACGACGCCGGCCGCGGATCCTCAGGTGACACAGATGAGAGACCGACAGACCCAGCAGTCCACCGAGACGGACACGGAGCGGATGGCGGAATCGACGATGAACCAGAGCCAGCAGGCCATGGAGCAACTGATTGATCTCCAGCGCAACATGGCCCGGATGACGCTGAGCGCGCTCGAGTGGCAAGAGACCGCCCAGCAACAGGGCCTCGAGATGACGAAATCGATGCTCGAGAACGCGCCGGGCCCGCAGTTCACCGAGTCGATGATGGAGAGCTATCTCCAAGGGATGGAGGCCGTCATGCCGGAGATGGAGCAGGTGATGGAACGGGGCATGCAGGCCGCCGCACAGCCCCAGATGAACCAGATGGGGAGTCGAATGCAGGGGATGGGAGAGCAGATGAGCGGTCAGTCTCGGACGACCGAGCAGGGGATGAGCCAGCGCGGTCAGAGCGGCGGGATGGGCGGCCAGCAGATGGGGAGCCACCAGCCCGGCGGCCAACAGATGGGGAGTCAGCAACGCAGCGGCCGACAGATGAGCGGGCAGGGACCGCGAACGCAACCGCACACACAGTCGCAACCGCAGCAGTCGCACGCACAGATGGGCGGCCAGCAGGGATCGAGCGGCCAATCCCGGTCCCAGCAGTCACAGCAGCCCCGCGAGTTCCAACAAACCGGGGAGTGGGTCTCGCCGGACGAGTACGGCGGCGAATCCGCCGGTGCGACCGGCTACGAGCAACAGCCGATGACCGCCGCGCCCGCTCACTCTCGAGGGGACGACTCCCAGCAGTTCGGACAGCAGTCCCAGCAGGGCGGCCGCCAGTCCCAACACGGTGGTTCCCGGTCACAGCGCGACTCCCAGCGAGCGTCGCCCTCCGGCCAGTTCGAGCAGGGCCACCAGCAGGGACGGCAGACGCAGCCGCAGGGATCACAGCCGCAGTCCGGGACGCCACGGGGCTCGAGCCAGCAGAGCGGGCCGTCTCAAACTGGCGACCAGTCTCGACGCGGCCGAGAGTACGACCAGCCGACGACTCGAACCCAGTCCGCTCCGGGACAGACCGATCAGGGACGGCTGCGCGATCAGTACTCACAGCGGATCGAGACCGACCGGCAGGAGGGTGGCGAACGGAACCGACCGGCCACGCGGGACGCCCAGCAACGCGGCGGGCAGTCGCCCGCACAGGGCACCCAGCGCCGCGACTCCGAGGCGACCGATCGCGACCGGAATCGTGGCGAGACGGGCCCGCCCGAACGGCGCGCCATGGAAGAAACGGACATCACGTCCGAGCAGCCCCAGTCGAACGACGGCGGCCGCACCGACGAGGAGCGCACGAATCAGGAGTGATCCCCGTCTCAACGGGCTAACACCGCGCTGACCCGCCGCTCGAGGGGTTGTTGGGAGGGTGCAGTGTCGTCGAAACAAAAACGGATTCCGGTCGCAGCCGCGGCAGTCGACTCGAGGGGGACTGAGAAGCGGTATTACCGGGTGTTGCTGCCGGTACGGGTATCGTCGTCATCGTCGCTTAGCAGCCCATCGTCGTCATCACCGTCGTTGTCGTCACCGATGAGGCTGTCGTCGTCGTTGTCGTCACCGATGAGCCCATCGTCATCGTTCGTCCCGCGACGATCATCGGTATCGTCGCCGATCAGGCTGTCGTCGTCGTTCGTCCCGCGTCTGTCGTCGTTGTCGTCGCCGATGAGATCGTCGTCGTTGTCGTCACCGATCAGGCCGTCATCGTCGCTGGTGCCGCGTCTGTCGTTGCTGTCGTCGCCGATGAGGCTATCATCGTCGTCGCCGAGCAGTTCGTCGTCGTCATCGTCGCGGATGACGCCCTCGTCGTCGGTGCCGCTGATATCGTCCTCGTCCCGATCGATTCCTCGATCGGTGTCCGTGCCGGTGCCGGCGGCTCCGGTCGTTCCGGTGTCGGACATCCCGGTTTCGGTGTCGGTGCCTGTGTCTGTCATCCCGGTTTCGGTGTCGGTGCCTGTGTCTGTCATCCCGGTTTCGGTGTCGGTGCCTGTGTCTGTCATCCCGGTCTCGGTGCCGGTGCCGGTGTCGGTCATCCCGGTTTCGGTGCCGGTATCCGTCGTTCCGGTCTCCGTTCCCGCGCTGCCACCGGTCGCTCCGGTTCCGCTCCCGGAGAGATCGCTCTCGAGGTGGATTTCGTCGTCGGTCACGCGACCGACCGCCTGATCCTGGAGCGGATAGGTCTCCTCACCGCCGCCGCCCCAGCCGAGCGCCGCCTTGATCGTGTCCGTAATGCCCGGATCCGGTTCGACGTGTGCTGTACCCTGCTGGACGTCGGCAACCATCCCGACCTCCTCACCGTCGGCGTTGACGACGTGCTTGCCGATGTCGTCGTCGGTAAACTGTGGGGACATTGCACTTTTACTAACGGTATATCCCCGCAAGGCCGTGGTGCTTGCTGGTGCTTGCGGACGTGTCCGGTGGGTGACTAATACGCCGAGCGCTACCGTCCAGCTACTCGAAGTCCGGGTCCCGATCCTCGAGGAACGCGGCGACGCCTTCCTCGTGGGCCTCGGACGTGCGGGCCTGTGCCTGCAGCAGGTTCTCGTAATCGAGCGCCTCGTCCCACGAGCGGCTCATGTTCTCGTGCATCGCCTGTTTCATCATCCCGATCGTGGCCGTTGGCCCGTTCGCGAGCCCCGCGACGGTTTCGGCGACCCGATCGTCGAGTTCGTCGGCCGGAACCGCTTCGTTGACCAACTCGAGGTCGGCCGCGCGATCGGCGTCGAAGAATTCGCCGGTAAAGGCGAGCCGTTTCGCGGCCCGCAGCCCGACGATGTGGGGCAGCATGACGGTCCCGCCGGTGTCGGGGATCAGCCCGACCCTGACGAACGCACAGGAAAACGTCGCGTCGTCGGCGGCGAACGCGAGGTCCGCGAGCGCGACGATCGAGAGCCCCGCGCCGATGGCGTCGCCGTTTACCTTCGCGACGATCGGCACCGGACACTCGAGCATCGCCTCGACGACGCGGCCGAAGGTCTCGGTGACCTCCTCGTAGGCCGCTTGCGACGACTCCGGGGTTTCCGCCAGCGACTCGAGGTCGCCGCCGGCGCTGAACGCCGTTCCCTCGCCGGTGATGACGATCGCGTCGTACTCGTCGGGCGTCGCGGCTTCGATCGTCTCGGCCAGTTCGCCGGCCGTCTCGGTCGTGAGGGCGTTGCGCGCGTCGGGTCGGTCGAACCGCAGCCGCAACACGCCGTCGTCGGTGTCGATCTGCATACCGGAAGGAACGGAGGCCCGGCTCTTAACGGTCGGCGGTCCGCGAGCCACACGGCATCGGGATCCGTTTGCTGGCTCGAGCGGCCGCTTCCGACCGGCGATTCGACTCACTGTCGGTCGAGTGGTCGCCGAAAAGCATCGAGTCTAGCCGGTGGACGGGCCGTCGGTGTGCGGTCGCGAGTTAGTTCGTCGGGATCGGCGGCGCGGCGGTGTCCTCTTCGGTCACGTTGAGTTCGGACGTGACGAGCGCGCGGTAGGCCCGGCGCAGGCGTTCGGAGAGCGCCTGATGGGAGATACCGAGTTCCTCGGAGAGCTCCTGCATCGAGACCTCGCGGGGGATCTCGAAGTAGCCGTGATCGATCGCCGCGACCAGCGTCTCGTACTGGCGGGTCGTCAGGCCGCACTGGGAGTGGGTCTCCTCGGCCAGATCGAACAGCCGGACGATGGTCGGCGTCACGTCGTTGTTATCGAGGCGGTCGTACAGCGAACTCACGCTCTCGCGGTCGACCACGCGGACGCTGAGCAGCCACGTGCCGTTCGAGGCCGAGGCGCTCAGGACCGTCCCCCCCTCCTCGAGGATGATCTCGAAGGGGTCGACGGTGTCGGGCTCGAACTCGATGTCGTAGAGCCAGCGGTCCTCGTCGCTGCTGATCTGGGAATACGTCCCGATCGCACCGGCCTCATCGAGCGCGTCCTCGATCTCCGGCTGGGACGGTCCCGACAGCCAGAGTCCGTGGCCGCTCGAGGCGATTACCTGCTCCATTTCGCACGCCAGAGAGGGAACGGCCTCGAACAGCTCGCCGGTTCCGGTTCCGTCGGCCGGGATCTCGATGTCTGCGATGGATGTCATGAGTCTCATCTATGGATATGGCGACAACGTCCATAACCCCACTTCCAAAGCACTTAGAAGCGGTTTGAGCGAATTACACGCGTTCTGATCGGTTCGATTGCGGGAGCCGCGACAGCGTCGCGGACGCGGCGGGTTAGCGTCGACGGGGCGTCCCGACCAGCAATTGGACGGCGAGGACGACGATCGCGGCGACGGCGAGAAGCGCGAGCGCGATCGGGACGATGGCGTCGATCCCGCGGGCGATAAACGAGACGCGGATCTGGGTGGGCATGGTCCGCGGGGTGTAGGCGACCATCATCGTCGCGCCGAACTCGCCGAGCGCCCGGACGAACGTGAGGACGATCCCGGCCGCGATGGCGTTGCGCGCGAGCGGCAGCGACACCAGCCGGATCGTTCGGAGCCGTCCGTACCCCATCGTCCGCGAAGCCTCCTCGAGCCGCGGATCGACGCCGTCGAAGCCCGCGCGGGCGGTGACGACGAGAAACGGCGCGGCGACGAACGTCTGTGCGAGGACCACGCCGGCGCGGCTGTCGGTCAGCGGCATGCCGAGCGCGGCGGCGGCCGCGCCGACGGGCGTGTACCGTCCGACGACGGTCAACAGCATCACGCCGCCTACGATCGGGGGGACGACCAGCGGCAGCAAGACGACGGCTTCGACCAGCCGCTTCCCGCGGAACGAACCCCGCGAGAGGACGTAGGCCAGCGGAACGCCGAAGAGTGTCGCGATAGCCGTCGAAACCGGTGCCGTCACCAGCGAGGTCCGGATCGCGTCCCGAACCGTCGGATCCGCGAGCCCGCCGAGAACGTCGACCGTCCGCATTCGGGACAGAAAGACCGCGACGGGGACGACGAAATACGCGAGCAACACCGCGCCGAGCAGCACCGGCACGGCGAGTCCGCTTGAGAGTCGCTCGAGGTCCGCGTCGAACCGGGACGCGCCCGCGGTCGACTCCGCTGGCTCGCGGTCGCTGTCGCGATGGCGGTCGCGGCTCTGAGTTCGGTCCCGATCCCGATTCCGATTCGAGCTCCGGTCCCGATTCGGGCCCCGATCCGTGCGGCTCACAGGTCGATCCCCTCCGGCGGATCGCCGTGGAATCGGGGCAGCGAGTCGTCGACGCGCAGTCCGTGGTCGGCGAGCAGGTCGCCGTTCTCGAGGAGGAACGAGACGAACTCCCGGCCCGCGTCCGGGTCGTCGGCGTCGGTGCGGACCGTCGCGTTGTAGACGACCGGCGACCCCTCGACCGTCTGGCCGTCCGCGGTGGTGTAACTCGCCCGCGCGTACCGGTCCGCGGACGCGGGGTCGCCGAAGTTGTAGGCGTCGTCGAGTTTCCGGACGGCGACGTCGCGCTCGGCGGCCATGTTGCCGTAGGCGACCGCGCAGGCTCGCGTGTCGTTCTCGAGTCCGGCGAGCAGTTGCGGCTCGTCGGCGACGCGGGCGACCCGGTCGGCCATCGCGTCGCGAAAGCCCTCGAGGCCGTATTCGCGCTCGGCGAGTTCGAAGAGGAGAAGCGCCCGGTAGCCGAGGGGGTCGAGGTCCGGGTCGCTGATCGCGATCGCGCCGTCCTCGGCGTCGGCGAAGACCTCGTACCACGGCTCGCCGTCCGCGAGTCGCGCGCCCGGCCCCGTCTCCGGCGCGTAGGCGATCACGACCTCGTTGGCCGCGAACTCGACGTCCCAGTCGGCCTGCGCGGGATAGAGCCGCTCCCGCAGGAGGTCGACGTCGGCTCCGATCACGACGTCCGGATGCTTCGTCCCGTCCGCGACCAGCCGCAACACGGCGTTCGTCCCGTAGTATTCGCCCTCGTATCCCAGCCCCGACTCGGACTCGAAGGCCGGCCCGACGCCGTCCTCGAGGGCGACCGCGAGACTGCCCGCGGCGAGGACGCGAACGCCGTCGGTGCCACCGAGACAGCCCGCCGCGCCGACCAGCCCCGCCGTGAGTCCGCCCGCCGCGACGAGCGCGTTCCGCCGACTCCAGCGGGTCGGTCCGGCGCGGTCGTCGCGACCGTCGCGACTGTGCATACGTCCCGTTCGATCTCCGGCATAAATACAACTGGTTTCGGTTCCTATATTGTGGGAAGATAACCGAATGTGGTTACTCGAAGCCGAAGCCTCCGCTCGCCGCTGGCGTCCGAATTGCGATGTTCTCGGGCGGTTACTCCGCCCCTGCGTCCGACTCTCCGGTCGTCTGGTCATCGATCGCGAGTCCCTCGAGCGAGCGGATCGTCGCGGCCAGTTCGTCGATCGGGTCGTCGCCGCGCCCGACGACGGGCCCACCCACCGCGGAGGGCTCTCGGTCGCCGACGAGGATCGTCGGCAGCGGCGACTCGGCGAACCCCTCCACGAGCACGAGGTCGTAGCCGCGGCGCGCGAGTCGCTCGAGGGTGCTCGCGAGCGCGCGAATCTCGGGGTCGTCGGACTCGAGGAGGGGGTCGGCCGCGGACGCGGGTGGATTTCGCTTGCCGCGCGTCGTGATGTCGAAGGTGAGGGTCGGCGTGATGCCGACGACGGTCTCGGCACCGGCGGTCCGGTGGCGGTGGGTGTCGGTCCCCGGCGTGTCGATCTCGATGTCGTGGTGGATCGACTTGACCGTCGCGACGCGACTGTCCGCGGCGAGGCGGCTGACGAGGGCCTCGATGAGCGTCGTCTTCCCGGCGTCGCTCGGGCCGGCCAGACAGACGACCCGCAGCCTCGAGTCCTGAGACATGTGTTTCGCTCATCGTCACAGCGACAAGATCCGTTCGAACGATCGCCGGTGGGCCGGAGGGCGGTCCCGCGAGACGGGCGCCGACCGACATCCGACGCTATCGTTCGACGACCATCACCCACTCGTCGGGTGCCCGCCGACGAACCGCGTACTCCTCGAACGCGTCGCCGGGCGGTCCCTCGAGCCCGACGGCCGTCACGAGTTCGCCCGCGAGCGGCGACGGGTCGTGGTCGTTGAGCAGGTAGAACGCCTCGCCGGGCTCGGTCGCGCGGAACTCCTCGATCGCCTGCTCGTGGCGGATCGACTTCGGGAGCCCGCGCAGGTCGAGCGCGTGGTCGGGCACCGAGAGGTCGCCGACGTCGTCCAGTCGCTCGAGCACGGCGTCGGCCAGCGCCGCGGTCTCGGCCGGCACGTCCGCGCCGAAGTCCCGAACCCGCTCGTCGAAGGGGAGTTCGCACAGCACCGGCTGGTCGAGTTCGGCCTCGATGTCGGTCTCCGGGAAGAGATCGTGTTCGCGACCGCACTCGCAGGTAAAGCCGCGCATGTTGACGACCGTCCCCAGCAGCGGGACGCCGTTTTCCTCGAACAGCGTGGCGCTCCGGGCAGTGTCGCCGACGCTCGTCGGGTGTGGCGTACTGACCAGTACCGCGCCGTCGATCGGGAGCGACTGCAGCGCCGTCAGGACGATGTCGCCGGTCCCCGGCGGCAGGTCGATGACGAGCGCGTCGAGATCGCCCCACGCGGTGTCCTCGAAGAGTTCGCTGACGGCCTCGTGGGCCATCGCGCCGCGCCACGCCAGCGGCTCGTCGTTCGCGATGAGCCCGACGCTCATCGCCGTGAGATTCCCGTCGTCGATCGGTTCGGCGTTCCCCTCCGCGTCGGCCGAGACCGGCCCCTCGAGGTCCAGCAGGTCCGGCACGTTCGGCCCGTAGAGGTCGGCGTCGAAGAGGCCGACATCGCGGTCGGGGTCGGCCGCCAGCGCTCGAGCGAGTTGCGTCGAGACCGTCGTCTTGCCGACGCCGCCCTTGGCGCTGGCGACCGCGATTACGGTGTCGACGCCCGCCGCGCCGTCGATGTCCTCGGCCGCGGCGTCCGCGGGCGTCTCGCCCTCGACGGTCGCGCGCTCGACGCCGGGAGTGGCGAGGGCGTTTCGCCGGAGCGCCTCGGTGATGTCTTCCGCGGTCGGCTCGTCGAAGCCGGTGAGATCGGCGGCGATTCTGATGGTCCGATCGTCGACCGACACGTCCGTCACCAGTCCGGACTCGAGGACGCTCCCGCCGAGATCCGGGTCCTCGACGGACCGCAGGCCGGCGCGAACGCGGTCTTCGAGGTCGTCGGTCGGTACCTCCTCGGGGACGATATCGTGTTTTGCCATGTTACCAAGCCTCGAATTCCTCGGCGTCCTCGTCGGGTTCCCGCTCGGTCATCAACGTCCCGCCGTAGGGGCGGAAGTCGAGATCGTACGTGTTCGCGACGGTGTCGAGCGCGTCCTCGCGTTCGGCGATCGACGCGGTATCGAACTCGAAGTCCTCGACGGCCGCGACCAGTTCGTCGTCGCCGACCCGCCCCTCGGCGTAGCCCGCGGCGATACCGTCCCGGAGGACGTCCGCGTTCCGGCGCAGCCGCGTCGCCTCCTCGAACCGCTCGCGCAGGTCGTCGTCGAGCCCGCCCCGATCGAGGGGGATCCCCTCGAGCAGGTCGGTCGCCCGCTCGTCGTACCGGTCGGCCATCGTCAGCAGTTCGACGACCTGTTGCCGCGCGGAGAGCGACCGCCACGCGTCGCGGGCCTCGTCGGCGACGACGGCCTCGACGGCCTCCGTCCACTCGGTCGAGCGCTCGACGTCCTCGAACGCCTGCGCGACGAACGCGCCGACGTGGTCGTCCGGGATCGTGACGCCGAGGGACTCCTCTATGCCCGACCCCGTCCCCGCGGCGCTGCTCTCGGTCGTACAGCCCTCGTCCGAGCCGTCGTGCTCGCGGTCGTGGGCCGCGTTCGATTCGCCGGTCGCCGGCGGGTCGTCCGCCGGCTGCGATTCGTCCGTGGGTGTGCTGTCGAGTTCGTAGGTCATCGTCGATCACGCTGTCCCTGCGTCAGTCCGTCGATCGAGTTCGCGGGGCCGCGCCCCGGACCGGGACCCTGGCGTTCGCGCTCCCGCCGCGAGCCCGGACCGCCGCCGGGCGCGGCCTCGTCGTCCAGTTCGATGTCGAGTTGGTCGGGATCGACGCCGCGGGCCGTCGCGAGCGCCCGCTTCGCCGACCGTCGCACGTCGTCGCTGCGGTCGTTCAGTCCGTGTCGCTCGAGGACCGCCTCGGCGCGCTCGGTGCCGAGTTCGCCCAGGCTGGTCGCGGCCTTCGCCCGGACGAACGCCTCCGGGTCGCGGGCCAGCACCGCCGCGAGGATGCGGACGCTCTCGCCCACGTCGTCGGCGTACTCCCGCAGGTAGTCGGCCGCGTACTCCCGAACGCCGGAGTGGGGATCGTTCTTGATCCGGTCGATCAGCAAGTCTTGAGAGGCCGCGCCCGTCTTCGACAGGGCGATGACGGCGTTGCGCCGCACCCAGCCGCTGTCGTCCTCGAGTGCCGCCCGGAGCGGGGTCTCGTTCCCGGGCGCGGCTCGAGACTGCGCGACGACGGCCTCGGCGCGGACCCACTCGCGGTCGTCGGCGAGTGCCGATCGGATCGCCTCGCTGGCCGCGTCTCTCGCAGCCGATTCGGCCGCGCTGCTCGCGGCGAGGCCGAGCGCCTCGACGGCGAACTGCCGCACGTCTTCGGAGCCGTCGTCGGCCGCCAGTCCGGCGAGTTGTTCGATCGTCGGCGGTGCCAGCCCGCCCTCGTCGGCCAGATCGATCAGTCCGAGCGCGGCGCGCCGGCGGTCGCGCTCCCGGTCGGCCTCGAGTCGGCTCCGGAGCGTTGCTTCGTCGTCGTCGGGCGCCCGGCCGCGGGCGCTTCGGTTCGCGTATTCGGTCATGGTTTCGCCCTCCAGTAGCTGACCAGCCACGCGGCGACCGTCGCGAGGACGATCGCTGCGGGCCAGTTGGTCGCGGCCCCGGCCAGCCAACTCGCCGATGCCATCGCGCTGGCCACGATGCCGTCGTTGCGCTCCGCGTCGGCGCTGTCGTCGTCCGAGTCCGCCGCGCTGAGCGTTCCGTCGTCGGTGTCCAGGGTGAGGAACTGGTACGACAGCGACTTCTCGCCGTTCGCCTCGCCAGCGCTGCCGTTCCAGACGGCGTAGGTGAGATACATCTGCTCGCCCTCCTCGAAGGAGGCGTCGTGCTCGCCGCTGGCCTCGTGTTCGCGCTGGAACGCGACCGCCCAGCCGTCCTCGGTCCGCTCGCCGTTTGCCGCCACCGGCTGGGTCTCCGCGTTGGTCAGCGAGCCGTAACCGGTGGCGTAGTAGTTCTGCCCGTAGCGGTTGAACGACGACTGCGAGAGCGGGTTCCCCGCGGCCTCGCCCGGCTTCGTCTCGTTGTCCGGGTGCGGGTACGAGTACATGTCACCGCCCGGATCGGCGTCGGAGTGTTGCCAGCTCGAGCGCCAGTACCAGATGTTGACCGGCTCGCCGGCCGCGCCCATGGCGACCGGCGGCTCGCTGCCGCTGCGGAGCATGATCGCCGCGGCGTCGCTGTAGGCGTCGGGCTCGTTGATCTCCGTGTCCGCGGTCGGATCCTCCCACTCCATGCGGAAGGCGACGTGCGTGTCGTTGGTCACCGCTTGGACGGTCACGTTGTCGACGCTCCCGCCGCCGTGGGGTCGTGCCATCTGCTGTTTGTCCAGGGACACCGTTTTCGTCGATGCGTCGTCCCACGCGGCGGCGTCCGGCTCCGCGGGCACCGTGTTGACCGAGGTGAACGGCAGCGGACCGCCCGTGAAGATCGCCACCACCGCGATTTGGGCGATCAGCACCAGACACAACACGATCACGGCCAGTTTCGTCGCGTAGCGCGCGGCGCTGCGGTCGATCGAAACCGAGCCGATCTCGAGGGATCGCGAACTCACGGGGTCTCACCCTCGTTCGCCGCCTCCGCCGACACCGTCGGCTCCGGATGCTGGCCGTTGTCGTAGGTGACCAGTTCCTCGAGGAGATCCGCCGCGGCCGCGTACGCGTCTTCCTCGGTCGCCCGCCGCAGGTCGTGGGCCAGCGCCGGCACGAACTCGACCAGATGGTCGGCGAGCACCGTCGCCTCGGCCCGCCCGACGCGCTCGGCGGCCGCGGTCTCGCCCGACTCGATTGCGACCGCCCGCTGGCCAGCGAGTACTTGCGCGAGTTCGAGTTCGGCGGCGACGTGGTCCTGACGCTCGGCGAAGTCATCGCTCGGCTCGAGGCCGAACTCCTCCATGAGCCCCACGACGGTCGCAATCCGGCGCTGCTCGCTGCTGATCTCGTCGCGGGTCGTGTAATGGGCCTCGTAGGGGATCACGGCGTAGGTCCCGTCGTCGCTGGGGAGCCCGAACAGCTGGTTGTAGGCCACTTGCAGGTCCTCGACCGGGGTTTCCTCGAGGGCCTCGAGCAGCGCGGTTGCCTCCGCGGAGACGGTGAGCTGCTCGGCGGCGCGTTCGATGCCCTCGCGGGCCTCGGGGTCGAGCAGTTCGCGAACGGTGCCCTCGTCGGGGTAGGTAAGCGCCGCGGCGGCGGCACAGTACAGCGTGGCCCGCGCGGCGTGGTAGTCGGAATCGGCTGTGTGAGTGGTCGGTGTCATCGGTCTGTTAGGGCTGATTGGTCCACATCTCGCCCTCGCGGACCTCCATCTCTTCCTCGAAGGGCATGTCGACGACCTTGTTCCCCTTGCGGTCCCACCCCTTCACGCGGTGTTCTTTGACGGTGTAGGTCTCGATGAGGCGGGTGGTCGCGCCGAACAACTGGAGGATACCGAGGACGTGGTGACTCGGATTTCGGACGCGGTCCTGGACGATCTTGATCGATTCCTCGAAGGTGCTGCCGGGCCAGTCGTTGCGCTTCTCGTCGGTGTTCGGCGTGAACATCTGCGTGAGGAACTCCGGCGGCACGTGGTACGGCGGCATGTAGAACACCTGCGGCCGGGTCCCGAACTGCGGGTACAGCGGCAGCGCTATCTTCTCGTCGCTCTTCGCGAGGTAGTTGACCGGACTCCGGCCGGCCGCCGCGTCGGTGTTCCCGTTGGGGTGGCCGGCGTCGGGCCCGCGGTTGATGTTACCGTGCAGGCGCGTCTTCCCGATACACGAGGAGACACACCGCGGGACGTTCCCCTCCTCGATGCGCGGGAAGCAGCCGACCGGCTTCTCCGAGACGCCCGTCTCGGGGTTGTACATCGGCTTGTGGTACGGACAGGACTTCACGCACTTGCGGTACCCCCGACACCGCTCCTGATCGAGCAGGACGATGCCGTCCTCCTCGCGCTTGTAGATCGCCTTCCGCGGACACGCCGCCAGACACGCGGGGTTCTTGCAGTGGTTACAGAGCCGCGGCAGGTAGAACTGCCACATGTCGTGGTACTCGTCTTCCTCGAGGTCGCTCTCGACGACGTCGCCGGTGGGGTACTCGCCGTGGACCTGGTCGTCGCCCAGCGCGGGGTACTCCCACTCCTCTTTCTGGGCGACGTAGCCCTTGGCGGCCTCGCCCTCTTCGGCGGCCTCGAAGATCGTCTCGTCCTTGCCGAGGTCGTCGAGCAGCCGCATGTCCCAGCCCATCGGGTAGCCGCCGTAGGGCTCGGTCTCGACGTTCATCCACCACATGTACTCCTCGCCCTCTCCGCTCGTCCACGTGGACTTGCAGGCGAAGGAACAGGTGTTGCAGTTGATACACCGGTTGATGTTGATGATCATCCCCCAGTGCCAGTCGCGTTCCTCCTCGCGGTGTTCGTACGGGTAGCTGTGCTCGCGCCCGAGTTGTGGATTGTAGGTTTCCGGCATCAGCTGTCACCTCCCTGCAACGAACCGCCGATATAGTCCTGCACCAACTCGTCTTTCCGTGCGTCGCCCGGCCACCAGTCCGCCTCCTCGTACTTCTCGACTTCCACGAGGTCGTCCCGGTTCGTGCCGGTCGGTGCCCAGACGGTCTCCTCGTAGCCGTGCTCGAGTTCGGCCCCCTTCCACGCGATGTCGTCCTCGACGTGCTCGGAGATGTTCGGATCGCCGAAGACGGCCTTGTGGACGAGGTCGTCGGTCTCCTGGGCCGGATCGAGCCAGATGTTCGTCGTGACGTTGTACCCCTTGACGCCGTCTCCTTGCTCCTCGTCGTCCGGGAACTGCTGGGGCCACCAGCCGTGCCAGAGGGTCAGTTGGCCCATGTCGCCGGCCGAGCGCGGCCGCTGGCGCTCGCTGACCATCACACGGACGACGAGGTCCCCGCGCTTGCCGCTGATGCGGACGTAATCGCCGTTCTCGACGTCGATGTTCGCGGCGTCTTCGGGGTGCATCTCGACGAAGGCTTCGCCCAACGGCGGGGTTTCCTCCGTCTCGCCCTCCCCTTGCGGGAACGAGAAGTCGTCGACCAGCCGCTCGGTCCCCTCTGGGTCGGCGTTGGTCGAGCCGAAGTCACGCGCCGACCAGATCAGGTTCCAGTCGGTCATCCCCCACGAGGAGTGGGTCCGGTACTTCGGGTGGGGCGTGTTGTAGTAGAACTGGTACTCCTCGTCGTGGTATAGCGGGTTCTCCTCGTCTTTCGCGTCCTCCCACTTCTGGTTCACCCCGTAGGGCGTCCCCTCGGGGCTCTCGATGTGGTCCAGATCCGCTCTGCCGAGCTCGAGGAAGCGGTCTTCCTCCTTGTGGAACTCCATGCGGCCGGTCTTGGTGTAGAACGGCCGGTCCTCGTTGATCTGGGAGTAGAAGGGGATCCGCGGATAGGTCTTCAGCTGGAGTCGCTCGGGGCCGTCCTCGATGTCCTCGACGTCGATGTCGCGGGTCGTCATCCCCGCGTCCAGCGTCTGCTGGATGTAGTCTCGGACGTCCTCGTCGTCGTCGAGGAACTTGTCGAAGTACGCCCGGTAGGAGTCGACGTTGCGCTCTTCGGGCGGGATCTTCTCGTCTAACTTCTCGGCGACGAGCGCGACGGCCTCACCGTCCTGTTTCGTGTCGTACAGCGAGTCCATGACCCCGTGGTCCATGTGGATGAACGGGTTCTCCGGCCCGACCGTGATGTCGGGGTAGTCACACTCGAGCCAGGAGGGGACCGGGAGCACGATGTCCGCGTGGCGCGCGGAGTAGGTCATGTGCATGTCCGAGACGATCGAGAGCTCGTTGCTCGTATCCGGATGTTTGACGAAGTTCTCGATGACGTGCTCCTGATGTTTGGTCTGGTTCAGGAGGTTGCAGTTCATCGTCCACAGGACCGTCGGCTTCGACATCGTGTACGACTCGGCGTTGGTCGGCATCACCGGCTCCTCGGCGTCGCCCTGCGGAACCAGATCGAGTTCGCGGTCGAAGTCCCCGCGGATCTCGTGGGCGTCGAGTTGCTCGCCGCCGAAGAAGGCGAACGCGTAGCCGGGATACATCCCGTGGGCCGAGTTCCCGTCGGGGTTGACGTAGGACGGGTAGCCGTCCAGCAACTCGATCTTGTACTGGCCGGAGTAGTTGTAGTAGCCGGCCCCCCGCTCGCCGATGTTGCCGAGCATCGACTGGACGAAGAAGATCGTCCGCTGAAGCGAGTCGTTCGAGTGGAACCAGTGGTTGATCCCCTCGCCGGTGAACCACTGGCCCTTGTCGGCGTCGGCGAACTCCCGGGCGGTCGTCCGGAGCGCGTCGGCCGGGATCGTCGTGATCTCCTCGACCGTCTCCGGATCGTAGTTCGCCATGATGTTCGCCTTCTGCCGGGTGAAGTCGGTGTGGACGCCGACCGACTTGCCGTCGGTCAACTCGAGGTCGGTATCGACCTCGAGCTGGGGCGTAACGGGCGTCTCGTCGCCGACCTCCTCGCGGGTGACGGGGACGGGGTCGCCGTTCTCGTCGAGGGCGACGAAGTCGCCCCAGTCGTTTTCCTCGTGGCGCTGCTCGCTGTCCTCGGCGGGCGGTTCGTGGTCCGCGAACACCTCGTGTGCGCGGAGATACTTCCCGGTATCCTGCCGGATCAGGAGCGGCAGCGTCGTGAACTTCCGCATGAAGTCGGCGTCGTACAGTTCCTCGTCGATGATGACGTGGGCGACGCCCAGCGCGAACGCGGGGTCGCTGCCCGGCCGAACGGGGAGCCAGCGGTCGCACTTCTGGACCGTCGGCGAGTAGTCCGGGTAGACGCCGACCATCTTCCCGCCGCGCTCGCGGGTCTCCTGGAGGAAGTGGTTGTCCGCGAGCTTGTTGTGAATCAGGTTCTTCCCCTGAATGATGGTGTAGTCGGCGGCCCGCCACGCCGACGCGTCGGCGTCGCTGGTCTGGTAGCCCGTCGTGATGACGTGGCCCGGCGGCAGGTCGGCGTACCAGTCGTATTCGGTCCACTCGCAGCCGCCGAAGATCGAGGCCAGCCGTCGCCCGGCACCGTGGCGCGTGATCAGCCCGTCCGACTTGATCGCGTTGAAGATGTGGAACCGCTTCTCGTCCTCGAGACTCGCCATCTTCTCAGCGATCAGGTCGATGGCCTCGTCCCACGAGACGCGCTCGAACTCGTCCTCGCCGCGGCCCTCGGGGTTGGGGTCGTCGGGACTCCATCCCTTGCGGACCATCGGGTACTTGATCCGACTCGGCTCGAACGTGCGGCGGTGGAGCGTCAGCCCCTTCATGCAGCCCCGCGGGTTCCAGTGGCGGCTGACGCCCGCCTCCTCGTACCCGCCGGGACTTCCCGGACCGGGGCTGCCCTCCTCCTCGTGGTAGATCTGTTCGGCCCTGATCGGCACCCCGTTTTTCATGTAGAAGTTCAGCGCACACGACTGCGTACAGTTGGGGTGACAGACCGTCCAGTCGACCCTGTCGTACGAGTAGATGTCGTGGTAGACCTGCTCCCAGTCCCGGTTGGGATAGGACTTGAGCGGGTTGTCGACCTGCGTGATCGTGTCGACCGATTGCGTCGCTCCCCACGCGGAGCCGAGCAGGGCACCGACCGACCCCGTCCCGGCCGCCGCCAGGAAATCGCGTCGCGAGAGACTCATCACCGACCACCTCGTGTGGCGGAGCGTTTCGGTAGCATACACGACGACGTTTTCACTCTATTCTTTAACCGAACCCGCACGTTCCCACGCGTTGGGGACGCTACCGCCGAAATCCGCCGAATTGGGGGTCTTTAAATCCAGGGAGGTATCTCTGGATCAGAAGGGTGGTGACGATCCCGGTGAACCGACAGCCGCCGAAAACAGTCGTCTCAGAACAGTTCGACGCGAATCCCGTCGGCAGCGAGGTCGTCGGCGAACGCCTCGGCGTCGGTCTCGATCGGGTCGAACGTGTCGTAGTGTTCGGGCAAGACGAGGTCGGGATCGACGCTGCGCGCGAAGGCCGCGGCCTCGCGGCGGTCCATCGTGAAGTGGCCGCCGATCGGCGGGACGAAGACGTCGGCGCTGATCGACTCGTGATGTGGGAGGAAGTCCGTATCCGACGGGAAGAAGACGGTCGTCCCCTCGAGCGCGAGCAGGAGGCCGGTCACCTCGCCCTCGGCGTGGAACGGCTCTCCGTCCTCGTCGAGGTGGTCCCCCTCGGGATCGTTGTAGGCCGGCACCGTCCGCACGTCGATCCCCGCGACGGTCGTCTCGCCCTCGAGGGGCAGGTCGATGACCTCGAACGAGAGATCGCTGGTGTCGACCCCCTCGTAGGCCGCGACGGTGGCGTCGGCCGCCGCGACGGCCTCGAGCGCGTCCGGATCGTAGTGATCCATATCGTCGTGGGTGACGAACACCACGTCGCCGTCGCCCGGTTCGTCCGCGAGCACCTCGCCCCACGGATCGACGTAGACGACGAGTCCGTCGTCGGTCTCGAGGCGCACGCTCGCGTGGCCGAGTCGCTCGAACGTCAGGGTCTCGTAGTCGACGCTGTCGACGGGCATGATCGCTCGAGCGTACGGGCCGAGTCGGCTTATAGGCCGGCCGTTTGCCGCGCCGAGAGCGGTGATCGTCGCTCGCGCCTAGCTGACAATTATCGGAAAGTTCCCTCCAGACGAAACCGTTCTAGCGACGACTTCAGCCGGGTTCCGACGAATTTCACGACAGTTCAGATACCGGTGCAATCTCGAACGGAATTACGCCGAGCATACGAAAGGTCGTCCGCTGCCCACGCTCGGATGTGACTTCGAACGAGTCGCTCAATCGGCGGTATCGGCGGCGATCGTACCTCAAAGGCTGTCTCATCGGACTCGGGACGGCGGTCTCGGCCGGTGGCGTAGTATCGGCGACCGACAGCGAGAACGACCGCGAAGACGAGTACGAGACCGTCGTCGACGTCGTCGAGGCGGGTGCGGACGACGGCGGCAGCGAGTCCGTCACGCCCGTGTTGCGCGAGCACGTCGGCGACGATACGCTACTCGAGTTCCCCGAGGGGCGGTACTACATGGACGAACAGCTCCGGCTGACCGACTTCGAGAACGTCGGGTTCGTCGGCGAGGACGCGACGCTGGTGCCGGCGACCTACCGCGAGTTCGACGGGCCGCAGTATCGCCTGTTCCGAATGGGGACCAGCGACGCTCCCGGGCGGGACCTCCGCTTCGAGGGATTCCGCGTCGATCAGACGGCGTCGGAGACGGGTATCCGCGTCCTCAGCGCACAGGTCGAAGACGGCCTCGTCGTGGCGAACGTCTTCGTCGACGGCGTCCACGACAGCGGCACGTGGGGGCCGGGCCTGTTCAACGTCACCGACCCCGACGGGAGCGGTCGCGTCGAACGCTTCTGTGCGTCGGACGGCGGCCGCCACGTCGACGAGACGCCGAACGCGGGGACCATGTGGCGCGGGCCGACCGGCATCAGCGTCGACCACCACCACCGCGGAACGCTCGTCTTCGACGGCTGCGTGCTCGGCGGCTTCCCGGACAACGGACTGTACGTCTCGAGCGAGACCGGGCGGGTCGGCGTCGACGGCGGCCGGTTCCGAAACAGTGGCACCGCCTCGATTCGACTCAGCGGAACGGCGGGCGAGATCAGGGACGCGACGATCACCGTCGACGAGAACCCACACGACTCGAGGGGCCAGCACGCGATTCGACTCGATCGCGGGGGACGGTTCGAACTCGAGGGCGTGACCGTCGACGCGCCGCGACCGAACGGCGACGCGATCAGAGTCATGAACGACGTCGAGCGCGCGTCGATTGCGGACTCACGGATCGCCGTCGGCGACCGGCCGAACAGCGGGATTCGGATCGATCCCGGAGTGGGGTCGGCGACAATCGAAGACGTCGACATCGAGATCGACGGGAGCGGGAACGCGGTCCGGATCCTCGGCACGGACGCCACGGGGGTCGACCTCGAGGATGTCCGGATCACCGGCGACGCGGCCGGAACGACGCTTCGACACGCGATCTTCTGCGAGCGATCAGAGTGTCGGTTCGTCGGCCTGTCCGTCGACCAGCGGGGACCCGACAAGCGCCGCGGGCTCGAGATCCGAGGTGACGACGCCACCGTCGCGGACTCCGAGTTCGAGACGACGCACACGCCGATCGTTGTCAACGGCGCGGACGGCGTCGCGATCGAGGACACCCGCGCCGCCTCCGCGGGTGACGGCTACTCGCTGCGCATCATCGACGACTCCGGCTCCGTCTCTCTCGCGGCCAACGAGTTCCCCGACGGCGTTCGGGACGATCGGTAGCGCGCCGGTCGCGTCGCTCGTCGCGGGCCGTTTCTCGTCGGTTCGGGTCGAGCGCGAGTCGACCGTGTAATGGCGCGGTCAGTCGCGCTCGAGCGCGTCGGCGAGATCCCCGGCTACGTCCGCGATCGCCTCGCGGGCGCGATCGACGTCGCGGAGCGTCATGAAGCCGTGAATCATGTCCTCGTAGTTCTCGTAGCGCGTCGGGACGCCGTCGCGGACGAGCTGTTCGGCGTAGGCCTTGCCGCCGTCGCGGAGCGGATCGAACCCGGCGGTGACGACCGTCGCCGGAGCGACCCCGGAGACGTCACCGGCGTTCGTCGGATCGGCGTAGGGGTTGCGCTCGTGGATCTCGCTCTCGTAGTAGCACTCCCGGAACCACTCCATATCGTCCTCTCCGAGGACGATGCCGGCGTGCTCCCGGACCGAGGGCTGGTCCGCGTCGATGCCGACGCTCGGATAGCAAAGCGCCTGATACTCGATCTCGGGGCCGTCGCGCTCGGCGGCCATGAGCGCGGCGACGGCCGCGAGCGCCCCGCCGGCGGAATCGCCCGCGACTGCGACCTGCCCGTCCCCGGCGACCGCCTCGGGGTGTGCGGCAACCCGCTCGACGGCGGCGTAGGCGTCCTCGACCGCCGCGGGGAAGGGGTGCTCGGGGGCGAGTCGGTAGTCGACGGAGAGAACGGCACAGCCGCTCTCTCGAGTGAGGTGCCGGCAGAGCCAGTCGTGCGTCTCGATGCTCCCCAGCACGTACCCGCCCCCGTGGAAGAAGACGACCGTGGGGAACGGCCCGCTCGCGTCGGGCAGATAGAGACGAGCGTCGAGATCGCCCGCGGGACCGGGGATCGTTCGATCGATGGTCCGCCCGACGGCCGGCCCGTTTCGGTTCCGAAGCCGCATCAGCGGTCCGCTGAGGAGCCGGAGGAGTTTCAGTCCGTAGCGGCTGTGTGGCATCGGGATCCGCTGCTGGCGCTCGAGTGCCGCTTTCGCCTGCGGATCGATCCTGTCTGCGTTCATGTCAAGACGGTTTGACGAACCGGACAAAGCATTTCCGGTCCAGTAGTTTCTCCCCGCAGATATAGCGACGATCCATCGCTATCGATGAGGGGTGGAATCGCTGTTCCGTACGTTGAAGACACAGTACGAACTGGACGAGTTCGATACGAGCAAGACGTATCTCGTTGGATGCTGTTGTATGCGGCGTTGCTGTCACTGCTGGTAAGTCGTGATTTGCTCGATCCGGTCACCGAACAGGTAGACGATGAAATGGTCTTTCCGCCAGAATGCGGGGGTGACTTCCGTTCTCACGTTAGGGCGTTGAACGGCGGTAATTCAGCCATCCGAGTATCATCTACTTCGATCTCGATGCCTTTTTAGCTATTTACCAGCCGGGAAAGTCGTTGGGGTAGGAGAACACTTCCTCCGCGTCCCGAAGTGTATTATATCCATCGATCGGAGAGATACTTGCATGCCTGGACAACTTCTCGATGGAAAGGTTGCAGTAATAACAGGTGCCGCAAGCGGGAACGGTCGTGCGATTGCGGAGGCTTATGCCGAAGAAGGGGCAGATATCGTAGTCGCGGACATTCAAGAGAGCCCACGAGAAGGTGGAGAACCAACCCACCAACTCGTTGCAGACGAGTATGGTGTTGATGCGAAGTTCGTGGACTGCGACGTTACGGACACCGATAGCCTCGTTGAGGCAGTAGACGCGGCAGATGAGTTCGGTGGGATTGATATCATGATGAACAATGCCGGGATCTTCCGTCAGAAGGATTTCGTGGAGGTGACAGAAGACGAGTACGACCAGATGATGGACATCAACGTCAAAGGAGTGTTCTTCGGAGCGCAAGCCGCAGCAAAGAAAATGCTCGAGCAAGGTGACGGGGGCACCATCATCAACATGTCTAGCGTCGCCGGCATCATCGGTCAGGCGACGTTCTCGGTCTATCACACCACGAAGGGGGCGATACGCCTGCTCACGTACTCGCTTGCAGACGAACTCGGGCCGGAGGGGATTCGAGTGAACGCAATTCACCCGGGCGTTATTGAGACTGAGATGACCAAAGACGATGTCCCGATCGCAACGCAGGAAAGCGCGGAGAACACACCGATGGAACGGCTCGGTCAGCCCGAGGACGTCGCGGGTGCAGCGCTCTATCTTGCCTCAGACGACCTCGCTGGCTATGTGAACGGCGAGTCGCTCGTCGTTGACGGTGGCCAATCGAACACCTAACATATCACTCCGACGCCGAGACGTTCCTTTTCACTTCGTTTCGCGGGCTGCGACTCGTCTACTTCAAATCGCTTCGGATCCGTTACTGACGGCTCACGAATTTGTTCGCAGCAGAGTAGCGGGCCGGGCGCGATTTGAACACGCGACCGTCTGATTAAGAGTCAGACGCTCTGCCGGACTGAGCTACCGGCCCTGTACCTCCGACTTTCCCTCGGTCGTTCAAATACGTTTCCCTTGGCGGGCACCGTGGCAGTGGTCCACGGGGGGCGTCACCGCCCTCGAGTCGTCCGGTTCGGAGTTTCACGACGTAGGACGCTTCGGGACCGTTAAGTGCGACCGGTCCGACCACTCGGGCATATGAGCACGGGGGTTACGATTTCGTCGATTTCTGACTACGCTATCTTGGGCTGTGGGAGCGTGGGGTACGCGGTCGCGGAGGAACTCGTCGAACAGGGCAAGGACGTGTCCATCATCGATCGAGACGAGAGCCGCGTCGAATCCCTCCGGGATCAGGACCTCGACGCCCAGACGGCCGACATTCGCGAGTCCGAGATCGCCGAGTTAGTGGCCGACCGCGACGTCGTCCTCATCCTCGCCTCGGACGTCGAATCGAACAAGCGCGCCGTCGAGCATATCCGCAACAACGGCGACACGCAGTTCATCGTCGCCCGTGCGAGCGATCCCGTCTCCGGCGACGAACTCTCCGAACTCGGGGCCGACATCGTCATCAACCCGTCCTCGGTCATCGCCGAATCGGCGCTCCGAGCCCTCGAGTCGGGCGAACTCGAGTACAACGCGGGCAAACTCGCCGAGTTAGTCGAGGAGACCTCGACCCGGCTGGCGATCATCACGCAGGACAGTCCGGACCCGGACTCGATCGCCAGCGCGGCGGCCTTACAGGCGATCGCCGACCATCTCGGTATCGAATCCGACATCATCTACCTCGGCGATGTCGGTCATCAGGAGAACCGCGCGTTCGTCAACCTGCTCGGGATCGACCTCGTCCAGTGGGACGAGATCGAGGACCGCTCGATCTACGACACCGTCGCCTTGGTCGATCACGCCACCTCGAGCGAGATGGAGCTCCCGGTCGACATCGTCATCGATCACAACGAGACGGAGTCGGAGTTCGAACCCGAGTTCGTCGACATCCGGCCGAACATGTCCTCGACGTCGACGATCATGACGAAGTACATTCAGGAGTTCGACATGAACGTCTCCGAGGAGGTCGCGACGGCCTTACTCTACGGTATCCGCGCGGAGACGCTGGATTTCAAACGCGACACCACCCCCGCCGATCTCACTGCGGCCGCCTATCTCTACCCCTTCGCGAACCACGACACCTTAGAGCAGGTGGAGTCGCCGTCGATGTCCCCCGAGACGCTGGACGTGCTCGCGGAGGCGATCACGAACCGCGACGTACAGGGCAGCCACCTCGTCTCGAACGCCGGTTTCGTCCGCGACCGCGAGGCGCTGACCCAGGCCGCCAGCCACCTCCTGAACCTCGAGGGAGTCACGACCACCGCGGTCTTCGGCATCGCAGACGAGACGATCTTCCTCGCGGGTCGCTCGAAGGACATCCGCATCAACATCGGCAAGGTCCTCGCCGACGCCTACGGCGAGATCGGCGAGACGGCCGGCCACTCCACGCAGGCCAGCGCGGAGATCCCGCTGGGCATCTTCACCGGGATCGAAATCTCGGAGGACACGCGGGACACCCTGCTCGACCTGACCGAAGAAGCGGTCAAGCGGACCCTGTTCGACGCGATGGGGGTCGAAGGGGGCAGCAGCAGCGAAGGCTCGAACGGAAGCTGAGAACCGAACGAAAACGCGAGTCGATATCGGATTCAGGCCAGCAGTTCGTCTTCTTCCTCGTCGGGGTCGCGAACGCGCTCGACTACGTCGTTGATCAGGATCACGTCCCCGACGGCACGGACCCAGCGGTAGGGAACGATGATACCCTGTCCGCTCCGGGCTTCGTCGGCGAACAGTTCGCTGTTCAGGTTCGCGAGCGCCAGTCCGGTGACGGCTTCGCCGTCGACGTTCAGCCGGAGATCCTCCACTTCGCCGACGAAGACGCCGTTGTTCGAGTAGACCTCGCGGCCGACGAGAGACGTGATTTCTTGGGGAATGTCGTCCATGTCTGGGCTCATGCGTGGCGGACTCTTAACTTTTGGTCAGACGCGACAGTCACCGGACCGAACGTGCGGCGGCGACGAGGAAAGAGGCGGGACCCAAGCCCATGCGAGAAATCGACCGTCTCGAGGCCCAGTCCCTACCCCAGAATCGAATCGACGGCCGCGTGATCCGAGAGCAGCCGTTCCATCCGGTCGACGGTCTCGGCGTCTCGCGTCCGGCCGCTGCGAACGACGTCCTCGGCGCGCTCGACCGTCGTGAGGGTGTCCGTCTGGACCGAGAGGATCGGGACGCCCTTCTCGCTGGCCTGTCCCACGATCGCGCCCGACGGCCGGTGGCCGCCGGTGAGGATGAGACAGCGGACGCCGGGGGCCTCGAGCGCGGCGGTGTGGATCTCGGCCCGGTCGCCGCCGGTGATGACGGCGGCGTCTTTCGTCCGGCGGAAGTGACGCAGGGCGCTGTCGGGCCCCATCGCGCCGACGGTAAAGCGCTCGACGTAGGCGTCTCGGCCCTCCTCGACGAGCACCGACGCGCCGAGTTCGTCCGCGAGTTCGGCGACCGTCACGCCCGATAGCTCTCGCTCGCTCGGGAGCACGCCGTGGACCGGGATACCTCGCCCCTCGAGGAACGGAACGACGTCGGTCTCGAGTTGGTCGTAGGCCGCGTCGGGCACGTCGTTGAAGACGACGCCGGCGAGCCGGTCGCCGAAGTCCGCCGCGGCGGCGAGTACGTCGTCGACGTCCGCGGGGATTTCGTAGGGCGCGACCAGCAGGACGCGAGCGTCGAGTAGGTCGGCGATGTCGGCGTCGGTGAGGTCGACGATCCCGCCGACGTCGTACCGGCCGCCGCCCTCGACGAACAGCCGGTCGCGGTCGCCCGCGAGCGTGTCGAACGCCTCCGCGACGCGCTCGCGGAGTTCGTCGGGGTCCTCGCGGCCGCGGATCGCCTGCTCGACGAACGTCGGCGAGTAGACGACGGGCTCTAAGTCGTGCATCTCTGCCTCGAGATCCAGCAGGTCGCGGGCGAGCAGCGGGTCCTCGTCCAAGGTCTTCCCGACGTTGCTCTGCAGGCGGGTCCCCTTCGGTTTCATGTAGCCGACGCGCTCGCCCTCGGCGGCCGCGAGGCGGGCGAGCGCGAGCGTGATTGCCGTCTTGCCGGTGCTCTCCTCGAGCGAACTGACGAGCAGGGTGTCGGTGTCGCCGGTGGCGGTCGCGCCTGCGCCGGGTTCGCTGTCGGTGGTGTCGGTGCTGGTCTCGCTGTCGGTGGCCCCGGAGTCGGGGTCTCGGTCGGTGTCGGTCATGGTTCCTCCGTGTCGAGTTCGTCCGCGTCGACGGTGAGTCGCAGGTCGATCGCCTGTACGCCATCGGGGCCCGCCACGAGCGGGTTGATATCGAGTTCGAGGATCGACGGGAAGTCGGTCACCAGTTGGGAGAGCCGCTGGACCGTCTCGACGACGCCCTCGATGTCCGCGGGTTCGCGGCCGCGGGCACCGCGCAACAGCGGCGCGGCCGTGATCTCGTCGACCATCTCGCGGGCCTCGCCCTCGTCGATCGGCGCGACCCGAACCGACGTGTCCTCGAGGATCTCGACGAAGATGCCGCCGAGCCCGAACAACAGGAGCGGGCCGAACTGCGGGTCGCGGTTCATCCCGACGATGGTCTCGGTCGAGGACTCGAGGTCGAGCATTTCCTGGATCTGAACGCCGGTGATCGTCGCGTCGGGCTGGTAGTTGCGCGCTCGAGCGACGACGTCCTCGTAGGCGTCGTACACGTCCTCGTCCGCCACGCCGACTTTGACGCCGCCGATGTCCGACTTGTGGGAAATATCTGGGCTGACGATCTTCATGACGACGTCGCCCGCGATCGACTCGGCGACCTCGCGGGCGCGGTCGGGATCGTCGACGATCTCGCCCTCCGGCGTCGGAATCCCGTAGGCCTCGAGCAGGTCCATCGACTCGACGCCGAGGCGGTTGTCCGTCCGGCGCTCGGTCCGCGCCAAGATCTCGCGTGCCCGCTCGCGGTCGACGTCGAACGTCTCGGGGCGCTCGACCGTCCGATCCCGGATGTCTCGGTAGCGAGCGAGCGCGTCGAGTCCCGACACCGCCCGCGAGGGGTCGAAGTAGTTCGGAACCCCCGACTCGCGCAGCGTCCCCTCGGCGTTGCGGGCCCGCTCGCCGCCCATCAGGCAGGTGACGACGGGCGTGTCGTGGGCCTCGAGTTTCTCGATGACCGTCTCGGCGAGGTCGTCGTAGGACAACACCGCGGTCGGCGCGGCGACGACGACCGCGCTGCCGACGTTCGGGTCTGCGAGCGCGATTTCGAGGGCTTCACCGAAGCGCTCCACGTCGGCGTCGCCGATCGCGTCGATCGGGTTGTAGACGTTGGCCTCGTCGGGCATCGCCTCGCCGAGCCGGTCGATCGTCTCGTC
This sequence comes from Natrinema sp. LN54, assembly GCF_052439245.1. Lineage (NCBI taxonomy): Archaea > Methanobacteriati > Methanobacteriota > Halobacteria > Halobacteriales > Natrialbaceae > Natrinema > Natrinema sp. LN54. The sequence goes on along the minus strand of NZ_JBQVRP010000006.1, from coordinate 158,590 downwards.
GGTGAAGTCGGCCATCTCGAGGGTCGAATCGCCGACGGCGTCGGTGGTGAGCACGCCGGGCCCGCCCGCGTTGGTGACGACGGCGACGCCGTCGGATTCGGGCTCGGGCAGCCCCGAGAGCGCCCGCGCGTAGTCGAACAGTTCCTGCACCGAGCGGGCCCGGAGGACTCCGGCCTGCTCGAGGCCCGCTTCGTAGGCGCGCTCGCTGCCGGCGATCGCGCCGGTGTGGGAAGAGGCCGCCTGCGCGCCGGCGTCGGTGCGGCCGGACTTGACGAGCACGATCGGGGTGTCGTCGGTCACCTCGCGGGCGGCGTCGATGAACCCCCGTCCGTCGTCGACGTCCTCCAAGTAGCCGATGATGACGTCGGTCTCGGGGTCGTCGCCCCACTCGCGGACGAAGTCCGTCTCGTCGAGGACCGTCTTGTTCCCCAGCGAGACCACGTCCCGAAAGCCGATCCCCTGCTCGTTGGCCCAGTCGAGCACGGCGGTGATGAACGCCCCCGACTGACTCATGAAGGAGATCGAGCCCTCGAGGGCGTCTTCGGGGCCGAACGTGGCGTTCATGCCCGTGGCCGTGGCCATGATCCCCAAACTGTTAGGACCGACGACGTTGAGGTCGTGCTCGGCGGCGATTTCGCGAAGTTGTCGCTCGCGCTGTGCTCCCTCGCCGCCGGTTTCGGCGAACCCGGCCGTGATGACGACGACGTTTTCGGTACCGGCCTCGGCGAGGTTGCGCATCGATTCGATCACGATATCTGGCGGGACGACGACCACCGCCAGATCGATCGGCGGCGCGCTCGTCGCGTCCTCGTAACACTCGAGCCCGAGGACCGCCTCGCGCGAGGGGTTGATCGGCACGACCTCGCCGGCGAACCCGTCGCGCAGGTTCTCGAGGATCGCGCGGCCGACCGCGCCCTCGCGGTCGGTCGCGCCGACCACGGCGACGGTCTCGGGATCGAAGAGTGCGGATAACCGTCCCATCGCTCGAGCGTTGGCCGAGTAGCGTGTTAAGCGTGTGGCGTGTTCCAGCCCGCGGGGAGTCGCGAGACCGTTCATGTACCGGTCCGATTCGCGCCACGGCAGCGGGGTCCGACTACGGGCGAAGCGCAGCCGTCCGAGGACACCGTGCTCGAGATACGATCGGCCGCTGCTGTCGATACCGTTATTACGGTGTCATGTCAATCGAGCGGTGTTCCCATGAACCGCCCGCTCCCCCGTACGATCGCCGCCGTTACTGCATTGCTGGGCGTGGTCAGTCTACTGACCGCGGCGCTGTATTTCACGACGATTCCCGAAAACCCGCCCGGTGACGGGTTCGCGGCCGGTCTCACCGGCCTCTTCGTGATGCTGTGTCTCATCATCGGCGTGCTCACGCTCGCGGAGGCGGGACTCCTGTTTCTCCTCGCGCGGTTTCGGGACCCGACCGAACGGACACGACAGTTGCTCTCGATAGGAGCCGCTGCCGGCAGCTGCTCCGTCCTCTTGCTCGTCGTGCCGATGCTGATCGCACAGGTCGTCGGCGGGCTGCCGCCCACGTTGCTGACGTCGGGATCCGGTATCGGTCTCCTGCTCGTTCCCGTCGGTATCGGGTGCTCCGGAATCGGTGCGATCCTCCACCTCGTCGATGAGTTTCGTACTGAAAACCGCGCCTGACGGCGCTCAGTGCGTCGAAATCGCGGCCGTCGACCGGCTCGAGGCCAGCACCGCGAGCAGGTAACAGGCGATCGCGACGACGACGATCGAGCCGCCGGTCGGCAGCCCCTGCGAGATCGAGAAGACGAAGCCCCCGATGACCGAGACCTGTCCGAAGAGAATCGAGAGGTACAGCGTCTCGCGGAAGCTGTGGGCGACCTGCGTGGCGGCCGCGACGGGAACGACGAGCATCGCGGCGACGAGGATCACGCCGAGGATCTGCATCGCGCCGACGACGACCACGGCCGTCATCACGATTAGCAGGGTGTTGTACCACGTGACGTTGAGCCGCGCGACGCGGGCGGCCTGCTCGTCGAAAGTGATGAACAGGAGTTGTTTGTAGGTCGCGACGGTGACGGCGACGACGACGACGCTGATGACGGCCATCAGCTGGGCGCCCGACGGGGTGACCACGGAGATATCGCCGAAAATGTAGTCCCGGATGTTGATTCCGGTCATCCCGTCGCCGTAGCTGATGATGAGCGTCCCGACGGCGAAGCTGCCGGTCAGCATGATCGCGATCGGCACGTCGCCGTAGGTGTCTGTCCGCTCGGCGAGCCACTGGACGCCCAGCGCGCCGAGGATGCCGACGACTAGGGCGACGAGCATCAGCGAGCCGTTCCAGCCGGTCACCGAACTCACGAGGAGCCCGACCGCGACCCCGGCGAAGGCCGTGTGGGCGAGCGTCTCGCCGATCAGGGCCATCTCCCGGTGGACGAGATAGGTGCCGACCAGCGGCGCGACGACGCCGATCAGGATCCCCGTCGCGATCGACCGCCACATGAACGGATGGGAGAAGACGCTCGTCCCGAGGTAGTAGTCCGCGATTCGGCCCGCGATCCGCGTCTGATCGTATACGCCGCCGACCACGGGATACGTCCGCAGCGCGTCGATCGCGAGCAGGGCGATCATCGCGACCGAGAGGACGGCGGTCAGCCCGACCCCGATCCGCTCGAGCCGTCGACGGAGGGGGAGAGATCCGGTCCGGCTCATCAGTGGTGGTGGTGGACGACCTGACCCGTCGCGCCGTAGGCCTCGGTCAGCGCGTCGCTTTCGACGAACGATTCGGTGTCCCCGTGGTGGTAGAGTTCGGTGTTGATGCAGGCGATCCGGTTCGCCCGGTCCGTGACGACGCCGATGTCGTGCTCGATGAGGATGATCGTGATCCCCCGCTCGTTGAGCGACTCGAGCAACTGGTAGAACGCGTCACGGGATTCGGCGTCGACGCCGACGGTGGGCTCGTCGAGGGCCAGCAGATCGGCCTCGGAGGCCAGCGCGCGTGCGATGTAGGCTCGCTGGCGCTGGCCGCCCGAGAGCTGGTTGACCTGCCGGTCGGCCAGTTCGGTGATGCCGACCGTCTCGAGGGCGTCGTCGACGATCGCGCGATCGTCGTCGGTCAGCCGTCCGTGGCCCGCGTGGGCGAATCGACCCATGGTGACGGCCTCGCAGACGGTGACCGGCATCGACCCGCCGCCGCTGGTCGCCTGCTGTGAGACGTAGCCGATCCGTTCGCCGTCGTCGAACTGATCGACGGGCTCGCCGAAGAGTTCGATCGAGCCGCTGTCGGGCCGGTGGAGGCCGAGCATGAGGTGCAGGAGGGTCGTCTTCCCCGAGCCGTTCGGCCCGACCAGCCCCAGAAAATCCCCTTGGTCGACCGTCAGCGAGACGTCCCGTACCGCCGGCTGCTCGCCGTAGGCGAACGTTACGTTCTCGAGATCGACGACGGTCACTGTGCGTCTAGTACCTCTCTGAGCGCGGGGAGGTTTATTTCTTCCATTTGCTCACGGTAGCCCCAGCCGTCGTCCCGCCACGTCGCGAGGGTCCCCGAGAGGTGAGTGATCGGCATGGTTTCGGTGGCGGTGCTCCCCTCGAGGATGTTTTCGACCAACTGGTAGGAGCCGTCGGGCGCGATGAAGGGATCGTAGAGGATCGTGTCGATCCCTTCCGCGTCGACGAGGTCGATCGTCTCGGCGATCTGCTCGCTGGTGATCTGCTCTTGGGGTGAGACGCCGGCCGGCGTGTGCAATTCGAACCCGTATCGATCCTGCAGGTAGGTGAACGAGTCGTGGCCGGCGAAGACAGCGATGTGCCGGTCTGCCGCGTCGCTTACGTCCTGAAACTGCTGGTCGAGGGACTCGAGGTCCGACGTGTACGCGTCGGCGTTTTCCTCGTAGGTCGCCGCGTTGTCCGGGTCGGCGTCGGCGAGTCCCGATGCGATGGTGTCGACGATGTCCTGTGCGATCACGGGATCGAGCCAGACGTGGGGATCGACCGACGAACCGTCGTGGTCGTGACCGTCGTGGCCGCTCTCGTTCCCGTCTTCGTCGTGATCGTGGCCGTCTCCCTCCTCGTGGCCGTGGTCGTCGTGGCTCCCCGTCTCGACCTCGTGACCCCAGTCGAGCAACTGGTCGTCCAACCCCTCGAGCCCGTCGATGACGGTCACGGTGTCGTAGTCGGCCTCGAGCGTGGTCGCGATATCCTGTGCCCACGAGAACTCGGGGGTATCGAGGTAGACGAAGGCGCCGGCGTCGACGATCTCCCGAGTGAGGTCGCCGCTCGGCGACCAGCCGTGGCCGGCCTGTCCGGCCCCGACCGGGTCCTCGAACGCGATCGCGTCGCCGCTCACCGTTTCGGCCCAGTCCCACAGGGTGAAGAAGGCGGCGTAGCCGGCGTCGAGTTCCTGATTCGCCGGGTCGAAGTCCTCGAGACAGCCGGCGACGGCGCCGGTCGCGACCGCGCCGGCACCCGCTTTCACCAGCGCGCGTCGTGTCAGGTTCATACTCGAGACTAAGTCTACCGGAGTATAAGAGTTATTATCTCTGAGCCAATTATTGTTAACTCTCGCCTTCGATGGCCGAGGCTATTAACAAAAATAGGCGGTATAGCGATCCGAGTTATTATCGCGGTCGTCGGGGGCCGTCGCCGCCGGATGGACGGCACGCATCGGCGCGTGGCAGTCGACGCCCTACTCGAGCGAGACCGAGATTTGGATCCCGTCGAGCCGGCGGTAGGCGGGCTTGCGACCGGGATCGGCGTCAGGAACGATTTCGAACGCGTCGAACCGGATCACGAGCCGTCCGGGACCGATCGTCGCCCGGAGGACGGGTCCGCGACTGGTCACGACGACGTACGGCGGCCCCGGGACGGGATCGGCCTGCAGTTCGTGGCCCGTCGCATCGACGGCGTCGGCGAGCACTTCCGGGAGGGCCCGGAGTATCCCGGCCTCCTCGAGGGCGCGGTGGAGTCCGTCGGCGACCGCGTCGCCGTCGGTGGTTCGCGAGGTATCCCACGGATCGGCGATCGCGTCGGCACAGGCGTCGATCCCGTCGACGACCGACACGTGTTCCGACTGGATTCGACGCCGGGCGGCCCGGACTGGATGGGACACGGTTCCCGGTGGGACGGGAACTCACTAAGGTGTCCCGACTCGGAACGCCACCATCGCGGCGAGGCGGCGCTACTCCTCGTGGTTCTCGACGACGGCGACGTTCAGCGTCCGAACCCGCGCCAGCGCGCCGCGCAATCGCCGCCGCCACGACGATCCTTGACGGGCCGCGAGGTCGCGTCGAAGCTGTTCGTTTTCGTCCTCGAGCGCCCGGTTTTCCGCCTCGAGCGTTTCGATCCGCACCTCGAGGTCGTCGACCCGATCCTCGAGCCGATAGCGACGCGTCCGCTGGGATTCGCGGTCGTTCTGTAACTGATCGCGCTCGCGCCGGAGTCGCTCGAGTCGGGCCTCGAGTCGCTCGCGGTCGCGCCGGTCCGAGTCGACGAACGAGCCCCGCTCCCCGTCCTCGGGGATGCCCTCGAGCGCGTCGGCTCCGTCGTCCGTCGCATCGGGTTCGATATCGATGTGTCCAGAGTGGGTGGCGTTGACGACGGCCCCGAGGAGCAGTATCAGCCCGCCGAAGTACAGCCAGGTCAACAGGAGGAGGATGGCACCGATCGGTCCCGCCGAGTCGGAACTGCTCGAGACGGCGACGTAGACCTGGAAGAGCGACTGCAGCGCCGCCCAGCCGACGGCGGCGACGAGGACGCCCGGCAACACCTCGCGGACGGAGACATCGACGTCGGGGAAGAGGTAGTACATCGGCAGGAAGGCGATCGTCAGCCCGACGACGAGCAACAGCGGGTTCAACAGCCCGACGAAGAGGCTGTTGGGGAAGAACGCGAAGACGATGCTGGTCGCTCCGGCCGCCGCGAGCGCGACCCCGATCGTCCCGAAGACGACGGCTCCGTCGGCCAACTGGCTGACGAGCGAATTCTCTTCGGTCGACGCGTAGATCTCCGAGAACGCGGTGTCCAGCCCGCGAAAGATCTTCAGCGACCCCCACAGGAGGACGAGGAGGCCGATGATCGACGTTCCCGCGCTCCCGGTCGAGCCTTCGATCCCGTCCTCGAGGATGATCTGGCCGCTCTCCGGGAGGAAGCCCTCGGTCGCCGACGACACCTGTTGGGCGAGCCCTTCGCCGCCGAGAAACGAGACGAGAAAGAAGACGAGCACGAGCAGCGGAATCAGCGAGATAAAGGCCTGATACGCGATGCTGGCCGCCATGAACGTCACGTTCTTCTCCTGAATCCCCGCCACCACCGACTTCGCGAAAGGAGCCGCTCCGCGAACGTTGAGACCCATACTCGCTGTCCGTCACAGACCCGGATAGCGCTCCGGCTTGCAACCACACGGCGCTCGTGCCGTCGACGGCCTATTTCGGCTCGAGCAGCGGAGAGACCTCATCTCGAGTCGGTAGCGCCGTCATCGCACCCGGAGCGGTGGTCGTCGTCGCCGCGACCGCGTTCGCGAAAGCCACCGTTTCCCGAAGGTCCCGCCCCTCTCGCAGGGCGGCGATCGCCCCGGCGACGAAGGCGTCACCGGCGCCCGTCGTATCGACCGCATCGACCGCGAATCCGGCGTGGTCGACCGCGGCTGCGGGCCACGGCGCATCCGCACCCGCGACCGCGACCGCACCGTCGCCGCCCCGCGTCACGAAGGCGGTATGAACCGGCCCGCGCTCGACCGCCGCGCGTGCGCTCGCCGTCGGCGACTCGCCCGCAAAGTCGAGCGCCGCGAGTTCCTCGACCGTCGCGAGACAGACGTCGACGTGTGCGAGCGCGTCGCCCACCACGTTCGCGAACGTTTCGGTGTCCGCCCACAGCTCCGGCCGCAGGTTCGGATCGAACGAGACCGTACACCCCGCGCCGGCGGCGCGCTCGAGCAGGTCAAACATCGCGGCGCGGGACGACCCGCTGGCCAGCGCCACCCCGCCGGCGTGGACCCACTCGCAGTCGGCCAGCGTCTCGTCGTCGATTCGGCCGGGCTCGAGGCGCGTGTCGGCGGTCCCGTTCCGGTAGAAGGTAAACTCGCGGTCGCCGGTCTCGTCGTGCGTGACGAACGCGAGCGTGGTCTTCGCGTCCGCGTCGCGTTCGACGAACCGGGTCGGCAGGTCGCGGTCGGCGAGCGTCCGCTCGAGGTATCGACCGAACGGATCGGCGCCGACGCGGGTCCAGAACAGCGGCGGACGCTCGAGTCGGGCGAGTGTGACGGCGACGTTCGCCGGCGCACCGCCGGGGCGACGCTCGAATCCGGCGACGTCCTCGAGCGGCCCCGGTCGCTCAGGGATGCAATCGATGAGCGTTTCGCCGGCGACGAGCACCTCGCGGGCCATGTTCGGTCGTGAGCCGCCGACGAGGGTAGTTCTGTCGACTGATAAACTATATACGAAATCGATTATATCCCGATTATAACAGTATGAAACGGGTTTCGCGCCGCGGACTGCTCTCGGCGGGGACGGGTCTCGTCGCGTTCAGCGCGGGCTGTCTCGGTCGACTGTCGGACGACGATGACGGCAGTTCGGAGAACACGGACGAGAGCGGTGGGAGCGACCTGTCGCCGCTCGAGCGCTGGGTGCCCGCGTCGGGGAGTTCCGAACTCCTGTTTCACTACCGGGACCTCACCGCAGTTCGGCAGTACGAGGATGCGCTTCGGACTGACGTGGTCGAATCCGTGCCGACGCTGCCGGACGGAGAGAGCAGCGAGTTCGTCGAGCAGGTCGCGGACGGCGAGCCAGCAGTGGACGCCGTTTGTCGGTTCGGTTCCAAGGGCGTCGCCGGGAACGTCGTCGTTTCCGGCTCGTTCGATCCCGGTGCGATCGACGCGGACCGCGAGCCGGCGGCCGGCGATTTCGAAGTCTTCGAGCGCGACGGCGTCTCGGTCGCCGTCTCCGAGGACACTGTCGTCGTCAGTCCGTCCGACGGTGCGGCTCTCGATGCGATCCTCGCGGCGGGCGTCGAAGGGATCCATCGACGGATCGATGCACACGGAAACTTCGCACAGTTGGCCGAACGAGTCGGCGATAGTACGTTCCTGTGGGGCGAATACGAAGGGAGTGACGACGGCGCCGGGGCCGCCTTCTCGTGGACGCTCGGTGCCGAGACGGCGACGTATTCGGGACTCGCCGTCTATGCTGACGCCGGTGGGACGGCCGAGTTCGAGGACACGATGGCGGACCGGTCCGGCAATCTGACGATCGAAACGGACGGCAACGTCGGCGTCGCAACGAAAACGATCCCGACCGCGGAATACGAATATCGGGACATGTTCGCCGAACGCGGAAGCCAACCGACGGAGCCGTACGCGGGAGTGACCTTCGACCGTGATCGGCAGTCGAACACCGTCACCGTGACGTATCAGTCGAGCGGCACTGCTGACCGGATCGAAGTACGCGACGAGAGCGGGGTCCGCGCCGAGTTAACCGAGGTCGGCGAGACCGAGACGCTCGAGTACGAATCCGGTACGACGGCGACGATCACCGTCGTTGCGGTTGCCGGCGACACGAAGAACGTTCTCTTCACCGAGACCGTCTCGTTCTGAAGAATCGGATCGAGAGATTTAGAGACGAGAACGGGCAGCGGGGAGACGATCGATCGGCCGACCTACAGGATGATGCTCTTCTCGCGCATCATCTCGTGGATCGAGGCGTCGAGCCCTTCGCGGCCGATGCCCGAGTCCTTGTTGCCGCCGAACGGAACGTCGCCGAGACCGTGGCTCGGCGCGCCGTTGATCCGGACCGCGCCGGCGTCGACGCGCTCGGCCATCCGCATCGCGCGCTTGTAGTCGCTCGTGAAGACCGCGGCGTCGAGCGCGAGATCCGAACTGTTGGCGATCTCGAGGGCTTCGTCCTCGTCCTCGAAGGTCGTGATGGCGGCGATGGGGCCGAACTGCTCCTCGTCGACGATGCGGGCGTCGTGAGGGACGTTCGCGAGCAGCGTCGGCTCGAAGAACTGGTCGGCGAGGTCGTCCGGAACGCCCTCGGGCGCGCGTCGCTCGCCACCGCGGACGATCTCCGCGCCCTTCTCGACGGCGTCGTCGACCAATTCGGCGACCCAGTCGGCCTGTTCTTCGCTGATGAGCGGGCCGAAGGCGGTGTCCTCGTCGAAGAGGTCGCCGGCCTGCCACGCGTCCATCTGGCCGTCGATCAGGTCGACGAGTTCGTCGTGGACGGACTCGTGGGCGAGCACGCGCGAGATGGCCGAACAGCGCTGGCCGGCGTACTTGAACGAGCCCTTCGCGCAGTTGCCCGCGACATCGGTGAGGTCGGCGTCGTCGAAGACGATCGCCGGCGCGTTGCCGCCCAGTTCCATGTGTAGATTGACCATGCCGCTCTCGCGGGCGACGTGCTTGCCCGCGCCCGAGGAGCCGGTCATCGCGATCGCGTTGATGCGGTCGTCGCCGGCCATGAGGTCGCCGATCTCGCTGGCCTCGCCGGGGACGAAGTTGAACGCGCCGTCCGGGATTCCGTCGACGTCGGCGATGACATCGGCGAGGATCGCCGCTGAGATGGGCGTCTTGCTCGCGGGCTTGAGCAGGACGCTGTTGCCGGCCGCGAGCGCGGGTGCGACCTGCAGGGCCGTCGTCGCGAGCGGGTAGTTGTACGGCGTGATACAGAGGACCACACCGATCGGTTCGTGTTTGACGATCGCCTGCCAGCCCTCGTGGCCCGCCGTCGAACCCTCGCGGAACTCGCCCTTGCTGACGATGTTACGCGCTTCCTCGGCCGCGCGGTCGAAGCGCTCGGCCGCCTGTCCGACTTCGCCGCGGGCCGACGAGATCGGTTTGCCCGCCTCCCGGACGATGACCTCAGCGAGTTCCTCCTCGCGCTCGCGCAGTCCGTCGGCGATCGTCTCACACCACTCGGCGCGTTCGACGACCGTGGTCTCGCGCAGTTCCGGTTTGATCTCGTGGGCAGCAGCCAGTGCAGTTCGGGCCTCCGTCGGGCCCGCGGCGGCCACCCGCGCGAAGGTCTCGCCCTCGGCGAGGTCCGAAACCGACAGTTCGTCGTCGGTCTCGAGCCACTCGCCGTCGACGTAGATCCGCTCTCGCCGCTGTGCGATTCTCGTTGCCATACCCGTCCCTTGAACCTCCGCACTGAAAATGTTTACTCAGGGGTGAAAAAACAAAGAGTATATTGACGGTGCCGTTCGGCAACACGTTCATTGAGACTGACATCCAAATGTAACGCCCAATAACGAAACGATTCTTTAGGTATACCAAAGAAATGTTTCTGCATGGGCAACCTTTAAGTGATACGCGCGTGTATGAAGGAGTAGGATGAGCACCCAAAAGACAGTCCGCCAGTCGGCTGACAGTGTCGAGGAGAACGCGCTTCGCCTCGAGCAAGACAAGGCCGAGCAGATCGTCGACGCGCTGAACACGGAGCTCGCCAACTCCTATGTCCTCTACCACCAGCTGAAGAAACACCACTGGGTGGTCGAGGGCGCCGAGTTCCTGCCGCTCCACGAGTTCCTCGAGGAAGCGTACGAACACGTCGAGGAAGGGGCAGACGTCATCGCCGAGCGCGCACAGGCGATCGGCGGCGTCCCCGTCTCCGGCCCGTCGAACCAGGAGGAACGCGCCACCGTCGAGTTCGAGGGCGAAGACGTCTACGACGTCCGCACGATGTTCGAAAACGACCTCGAGATGTACGGCGACATCATCGAGTCGATGCGCGACAGCATCGAACTCGCAGAGAACCTCGGCGATCCCGCGACCGCCGAGATCCTGCGCGAGATCCTCGTCACGCTCGAGGACGACGGCCACCACTTCGAACACTACCTCGAGGACGACACGCTGGTGCTCGAAGAAGCGACCCACTGAGCCGAGGCGTACACGAATCGCGTCGACGAGCGTCGGACCGTCGAATCAGTTTTTTGCGGCTGAGAAGAACGGCGAGAAGTCCGTAGTCGGGACTGGGTCGGGACCGATCGACTCGAGTAACGGCGCGTTCAGGGCTCGAGGTCGACGGTCAGGTCCGTCGCGATCCAGCCGTCGTTGTTATCTCGTTCGGTAAAGACGATCTTTCCGGGGCGGGTCTCGTGACTGGTCACGACCGCCGCCGGCTCCTCGATATCCTCGGTGAGTTCCGGGTCCTGCCTGCGCGCGGGTACGTCCATCACGTTGAGTTAGGCGAGCCTAAATCTAAAAAGGTTTTGGTTAGCCTAAGATCGCGAGGCGAGGCGGTTCGTGCGACTACTATCACTGGTGTGATTGCCGCCGACGACGATAGTCGACTGGGAAAGGCGATGAGACGGCGTGTTTTGCTACGCTCTCGCTCGAGTGATCCGAGTTGTCCGTGCGAGAGATGGCCACGCGAAATAGCATCTTTTTTCGGGACGGAGCGAAACGTTCGGTGTATGAGCTCACACGAGAACCGGTCACAGGGAACAATGGGCCGACACGGTCGGGACCTGATCGCTTCTCTGTTCGACATCGAGCTGGAATACGTCGAGTCGCTGAGCTGGCCGCTCGGCGATCGCGTCACCACCGGCGCGGAGGCGAATCAGCTCTTTCGGTTCGCTCACCAACGGTCTACCCGAACGGTGACCGCGTTCGAGGTGACCGACTACACCTGCGTCCTCCGGCTCCGGACGCCGGTCGGCCGCGAGAAGTTCTACGGGATCGCAAACGCCGACATCGTCCCCCGACCAGTTCGGGACGACTGGGTTCGGACGGACTGAGCCACCGACTGAGGGGGATTCGAAGGACCAAATCGACGATCAGTTTCATTGCTCTCGATCCGGCAGTCTCGAGTATGGAGTACGACGTCGTTCAGGGCGACATCGCCGCACAGTCCGCCGACGCGCTCGTCAACGCGGCCGGCACGAGCCTCCGGATGGGGTCCGGCGTCGCCGGCGCGCTCCGTCGCGGCGGGGGCGAGGGAATCAACGAGGACGCCATGGAAAACGGCCCGATCGACCTCGGCGCGGTCGCGGTCACCGACGCCTACGACCTCGACGCCGAGTACGTCATCCACGCCGCGGCGATGCCTCACTACGGGGTTCACGAGACTCCGACGGAGTCTCGTGAGCTAACCAGAACCTCCGGTTCTGGTGCTGACGGCGAAGCGACCGCGGACAGCATTCGGGACGCGACTCGCAACAGCCTCGAGCGGGCCGACGAACTGGGCTGTCGGTCGCTCGTGATCCCGGCGCTGGGCTGTGGCGTCGCCGGGTTCGACCTCGCGACGGGTGCGGAGATTATCGGCGAGGAGATCGCGACCTACGAGCCGGACACGCTCGAAGACGTGCGGCTCATCGCCTACAGCGACGAGGAGTACGACACGATTCGGGCAGCGACCGGGGAGCCCGAACGCTCGAAATAATCGAAGCAAGCGAGTCGGACCGGTGACCCGAGGCCCGGTTCCGAGCCGGCCGCTCGACGACCGATGTCGGCGGGGTGGTGTGGTGGTTTCGTCCCCATCGCCGAGCGACCGGCCGATCGTCGGGGCTCGAGTCCGAGCCCCGAGTCAGTCGTCTCGGTGGCCCAGCCCGGGCGGCACCGAACAGCCGCAGGGACTGGCCGAGGCCGTCATGGGGCCGGTCGCGGTGACGAACCCGACCGGCTTGCCACAGCGCGGACAGTCGGGAAGCGGTGACATCCCGTCGCCGTCGTCGCTCTCGTCGGGACCGCTACGCATACCGTCTCCCCCGCGAGAGTAATCGGCGCTGCAACGCTGTCGCTGGTCGTGTCGGGCGATTCTGCCGTCGTGCGGGACGTTTATATCCCGGAAGAATCAACGCAAACATGGCTTCAATCCGCTCGGATGGAAGCCACGTCTCGGGTGTCACACCACCCGGGGCATTTCGAGACAGCCCCCTGGTTCCGGAGCGCGGCTTCCAGTATACTCGTTGACCTGTTGTGCCTTATATCTACTGCTAGCTTGCTGAAAAAGAGTTCGTCAGCTGTGAACCGTGCGCTCTCGCGTTTCCCGCTCGAGATCGAATTCGAGAGCCGCTCGATAGAGACCCCCGCTCTCAGGACAGCGAGAGCCCGCGAATCTCGACGGTGTCGCCGTCGTCGACGCGGCCGATGACCTGTCCGTCGGTTTCGGCCACGAGACTCTCGGCCTGTTCCTCGGGCAGCGCGACGACGAATCCGGTCCCCATGTTGAACGTCCGGTGCATCTCCTCGTCGGTCACGCTCCCCTCCTGCTGGACGAACTCGAAGATCGGCTGGGCCGGGAGCGGGTCCTCGATCACGTACTCGCGGTCGCCCATCCGCAGCAGGTTCGTCCATCCCCCGCCCGTGACGTGGGCCGCCGCGCGGACATCGTGGTCGCGCATCGGCTCGAGCAAGTCCGTGTAGATCCGAGTCGGTCGCAGCAGTTCCTCGCCGATCGACCGCTCCGGATCGAGCGGGAACGCGTCCGTGTACTCGTGGTCTCGCGTGACCGCTTCGCGGGCCAGCGTCAACCCGTTCGAGTGGATCCCGTTCGAGGGGAACCCGACGAGCGCGTCGCCGACCTGTGCCTCGCCCTCGAAAATCTCGTCTTTGCCGGCGAGTCCCGCACAGGTGCCCGCCAGATCGAACCCTTTGACGACTTCGGGCATGACCGCCGTCTCGCCGCCGAGCATGGTGAGATCGGCCTGTTCGAGCCCCACCGCGAGGCCCTCGCCGATCTGGTTGGTCAGGTCCTCGTCGGGCTCGTCGATCGCGAGGTAGTCGACGAACGCGACCGGCTCGACGCCCGCGGCCACGAGGTCGTTGACGTTCATCGCGATGCAGTCGATGCCGATCGTCGAGAAGTCCTCGATGGCTTCGGCGACCAACAGCTTGGTGCCGACGCCGTCGGTCGCCAGCGCGAGATACCGGTCCCCGATGTCGATCAGGCCGGCGTACTCGGTTCGCAGGTCGCTGCCGAAGGCCTCGAGCAGCGCCGCGGTCGCGTCCTCGCTGGCCTCGATGTCGACGCCGGTCTCGGCGTAGGTGAGTCCCTCCGAATCGCCTCGCTCGTCGTCCGTCTCGGTCATACCCGAACGACCTCCCGGCGCGAGCAAAAGGTCACCGGTCCGGCGGAGTCGGCATCTCAGAACAGTCCGACACGGAAGAGCACGAAGGCGGCGAGCGCCGCGCTGGGGACGAAAACCAGCGCGAAGACGCCCTTGTGCCACTCGAGGACGGACTTCCCGTCGAGCGGGCCGAAGGGGATCATGTTGAACGCGGCCAAGAAGAGGTTGATCGCGACACCCATCTGTCCGACCATCGCGAGAACTTGGGGGAAAAACCCGGGAGTTGCGGAGAATATCAGGAGCGGGAGAAAGAGCACCGTAAGCAGGAGATTCGTCACTGGTCCGGCAATCGCGATCAAGCCGTTCTCTCGCGTCGTAATCTGGCCGCGGTGGTAGACGGCACCGGGCGCGGCGAAGAGGAAGCCGACCAGTCCACCCATGAGCGCCAGGAGGAGCATCTGATAATCAGCTCTGAACTCGGCGATCTGGCCGTGTTCGATCGCGACGACCTTGTGTGCGATCTCGTGGAGGAGGAAGCCGACACCCACCGTCAAGAAACTCACCAGAACCGAGAGGACGAACGCCCCGAAACTCGCCAGCCCTCTGTGGAATGGCGACCGTATCAACGCGAATGCGACGCTCAGTGCGATCCACGCCACCGCGAGGTCGCGCAGTTCCGTATCGCTGAACCGCAGTTCCGGTTCGGGTTCGGGTTCGTGTTGCCGCGTCGTGCGGTAGCCCATCAGAGGAGCCCCCGGAGTAACTCGAGGCTGTTTTCGGCCCCGGCGATCAGTTCACCCATCAGGGCGTTGACACCTCCGATTTCGGGGGCGAGCCACGGCAGTACCACGAACGGGAACAGACCCGTCGCGATCATGCTCCCGATGTTCGTGAGCGCGACGATCATGATGAGCCGGAACAGCGGCACGTCGAACATCGCGTCGAGGGCCTCGCCGACGGGGCGCTCGGTGTCGCCGACGATCTCGTTGAGCGTCTGGATGTCCCGGACGTTGACCGGCCGGTGTCTGAGTTCGACGTAGCCGGCGAACCAACCGGGCGCGAGCAGCGGGTTGATGCTCGTCAACCACGCGACCGCGCCGCCGACGCCGGCACTGGACCAGCGCGCGCCGGCCAGTCGCGCCAGCGTGAACGCGAAGACGCCGTTGAACAGGAACCACGCGCCGAACAGCTTCAGCAGGAACGTGTTCCGAACGCCCGCCATGATCAGCAGGAAGAAGAAGGCGAGAAAGCCGACCGTGACGAGATAGCCGGCGATCTTCAGCGGCGAGAACCGGCGGCTCGAGGCGGTCCCCGAAATCGACTCGAGCGAGGGGATCTCGTCGGGATTCAGCAGGTGATGTTCGATCCCGGCCTTGTGGCCGGCACCGACGACGGCGAGGACGTCGTAGCCCTGTTCGCGGAGTTCGTGGAGGTTGTGTGCGATGTAGGCGTCGCGTTCGTCGATCAGGGCGTTCGCGCCGCGGGGGCTGAACCGGCGGAACTCCTCCATCATGGCGTTGACGACGTCGCCGTCGGTCAGTTCTTCCATATCGAGTTCGTCGACGTCTTCGACGTCGCCGCTGACGGTGTCGAGGAAGAGCCCGAGGACGGCACCGACGGCGACGCCGACGCCGAGACCGGCCAGCGTCCCGGTCGTCCCGCGGACCGCATAGATACCGGCGCTCTCGACGGTCGAGGCCGAAAACGGGCCGACGAACGTTCCGGTCGCGACGAGCGCGAGACAGCCGCCGATACCGAGGGCGAGTCCGGCGAGGACCCGGGCCGAGAATCCGGAGAGGTAGCCGCCGGTGTACCGCCCGGCGGACTCAAGGGAGGGGAGGAAGACGAGGCCGACGAACGCGCCGACGAGCGCACCGATCACGGCGCCGCCGGCGTACTGCAGTATCGTGGGGTCGGACAGCCCGACTAACAGGAGGTCACCGAACCCGAGCAAGGGGGCGAGGAACGCGGCGACGAGGAATCCGAAGAGCGCGCCGGCGACGGCGCCGAAGGTGAGCCCGAGCGTTCGGGGATCGGTGACGCCGAGCGCGAGGCCGCCGACCATCTTCAGTTTCTCCGTAAACGAGAGCCGGCTCCAGAACCGCTGGATCGTCACCTGAATGTCGCGGTCGACCAGG
The DNA here is from genome assembly GCF_052439245.1 of Natrinema sp. LN54. Taxonomy (NCBI): domain Archaea; kingdom Methanobacteriati; phylum Methanobacteriota; class Halobacteria; order Halobacteriales; family Natrialbaceae; genus Natrinema; species Natrinema sp. LN54. Next base: position 142,481 of record NZ_JBQVRP010000006.1, on the reverse strand, counting down.
GCGACGCCGCTGCCGTTCGCTTCGGCGGCCTCGATGGCCGCCCGCATGTCCGCGCCGGGCTCGATATCGAACTGGTCGCCCAGCCGCGACTGGACGTACGACAGCATCCAGTAGGCCAGAAATTGGAAGACCGTGTTCCCGGAGAGGAGGTCGCCCGCTTCGATGTCGTCGGGCGTCCCGCCCTGCATCTGGCGGTACCGGCCCTCGTCCAACTCGACGGCGACGACATCGGGGTCCTCGCGATCGATCGTTTCGCGAACTTCGTCAACACTCGCTTGCGAGACGTGTGCCGTCCCGAGGACCTCGACGGAGCCGCGCTCGCGGTCGGGTGGGGCTGGCGGCTCCGGCACGTCGGCCTCGCCTGCATCGCTCATTACTGGCTTCAACTCGGCGGCGACTTTTACCAGTATCGGACACGACACGGAACGAACTGGTGATCGGGTGCGCCGCGACCCGATGGCGGTTCGACCGGCCTCGAGTCCCGAACCCGATCCCGGCGCGCTGAAAGCAAGACTGATTGTCGGCGTCGGGAAACGTCCGCCGATGACCGACCTCATGGAGACCGTGATCGAGAACCGGGAGATGGTCCAGCCGAACCACGCGAACATGCTCGACGTCGCCCACGGCGGCAACGTGATGAAGTGGATGGATGAAGTCGGCGCGATGAGTGCCATGCGGTTTTCGGGCGAGATGTGTGTCACCGCGCGGGTCAATCAGATGAACTTCGAGCGGCCGATTCCCGTCGGGGACACGGCCTACATCACCGCCTACGTCTACGACGCGGGCACCTCGAGCGTGCGGGTCCGGCTGGTCGCCGAGCGCGAGAACCTCCGGACCCGGGAGCGCGAGCGAACCACCGAGTCGTACTTCGTCTACGTCGCGATCGACGAGGACAACGTCCCGACGACGGTTCCCGAATTAACCGTCAGCACCGCGGAGGGCGAACAGCTCCGGGACGAGGCGCTCGCGGACGAGGCGGGACGTGCCGACTGAGGGGACGTGCCTCGAGCGAATAGCGTCGGTCGCGATGCACACAGACCCCGACCGCGGCCGTACCGGCCGGTCTCACCCCTCGTTCGGCTGCCCGTCTTCGGCGATTCTGTCCTCGAGCAGTTCCGGCATCCACGCGGCGAACCCGTGGTCGCGCCCGTGAGTCCACATCGCGGTCTCGTCTTTGACTCCCGGAAGGTCGCTCTCCGCGACGCCGCTCGCGAGGACCGCTCGCTCGTCCACGAGGGCCAACTGGCCGGGCCACTTCTGGACGACCGTCTGTAACTCTCGCAGGCTCTCCGTTACCGTGACGCGGGCATCCGGAACGGCCCGTTCGACGCGATCTCTCACCGTGTTCGGCGGCACCTCCACGGCGACCGTGACGCCGCGGTCACTGGCTGCCGCCAATCGGTCGAGAGCGTCCCGTTCGAGCATCGTCTCGTCGGCGACGATGAAATGGATGCGGTCGTCCGCGCCGTCGATGAGCGTCACCAACTGGTCGGTCACGTGGTCGGCGTTCGAAATCGCCCACACCCCCTCGTCCGCTTGGGTCTCGGTCGATTCGACCTTCTCGAGGGCTTCGTCCGCCGCCTCGATGCTCGAGCCGTAGTCTTGGCGCAGTTTCTCGAGTGCATCGGCCTTCGAAACGGCACGGAACTCCCGCGGATCGGACTGCTGGATATCGATGAGGCCGCGCCGATGGAGCCGGTCGACCGTATCGTAGACCCTCGACCGAGGGACCTCGGAGACCTGACTGATGTCTTTCGCCGTTCCCTGTGCGAGACGGGTGAGCGCGACGAAGCATCGCGCCTCATACTCGGTCAGTCCCAACTGCTCGAGGGCCGTGACGGCGGACTCTTCGCTGGACATAGCGTAGCAAGGGCCTTCAGACGGTTAACCCGTTTGACGGCGACGCCCGCTCGAGCGACGGGTCGTTCAGATCCGCTCTCCAGCGACCGTTAGACTGCGGTATCGGAGACAGGTTCCTGAGAGCGAGCGATGGATGCGGGTCGGTGGGAATCGACTGCCGGAACCGTGAAGTAGAACGTGGCTCCGCCGCCGGGTTCGGACTCGACCCAGATCTTCCCGCCGTGGCGTTCGACGATCCGCTCGGAGAGGGCGAGCCCGATCCCGCCCGCACTGGCGTTCCGGTCGTCGGTATCGGTGGGAAGCGTCTCGAACACCTCGAAGATCTGCTCGTGGAACTCGGGATCGATGCCGATCCCCTCGTCGGCGACTGAAAACCGCCATTCGCCGTCCGTGCGTTCGGCGTCCACGTGGATCCGCGGAGGCTCCGCCCCGCTGTATTCGAGGGCGTTGGAGAGCAGATTGCGAAACACCTGCGCAAGCTGGTCCGCGTCCCCCGTCACCGTCGGGAGTTCGTCGGCGGTAATCGTCGCGTCGGTCTCGTCGATCCGTAACTGGAGATCATCGAGCACGCCGTCGAGGACCGCTTCGGTGTCCGTCGGCTCGAGAGGCACGCCGTGGGTGGAGACTCGCGAGTACTCGAGGAGGCCGTCGACCATCGCCCGCATGCGATCGGCGCCGCCGACCGCGAAGTCGATGAACTCTCGTGCGTCCGCGTCGAGATCGTCGCGGTATCGAGACTCCAGCAACTGGAGGTAACTCGAGACCATCCGGAGCGGCTCCTGCAGGTCGTGTGAGGCGGCGTAGGCGAAGTGCTCGAGGCGCTCGTTCGCCGTTCGGAGCTGTTCGACGGTCTCCCGAAGCTCGAGTTCCCGCGTTTTGGCGCGCGCGTCGTGGGTGCCGGCGGCAAATCCGGAGACGCTCCCGATCGCGGTGAGGATGAGGACGTTCTGGATCGGATCTCGGAGCCCGGCGGCCAGCGCCGTGAGGCCGAGGAGACAGAGCATCACCCCGATACCGCCGACACACCATTTGACGATGACCGGGTAGACTTCGGGTCGGATATCGTACCTCGGCAACCGGTAGCCGCCGTAGCAGAGAACGAGGCCGGGGCCGCCGACCAGAACGGCCATCACGAGGTCGGTTCCGATCGGCGTCGCCTCGATGCCCGGCAGGAGCGGGTAGCCGAGTGCGAACGCGATGTAGAGGCCCCCGAGGACGACGAGAAATTCCCTCCCGCCGAGAGCGCGGAAGCCGTTCGACCGTTCCACGATCCGTCTCTGGCGGCCGAATCGTATCAAGGTGGCGCTCCCGGCGGTTCCCACCGGGTGGTCCTTACTCCGCGTCGGCGTCCTGCGACCGGGGATCCCGCTCTCTGACGTCCTCGAGCAGCGCGTCGAGGGTCCCGCGGGTGTCCGCGACGGTCGCCCCCACGAGCCCGCCGATCGCACCGCCGGTACTCGCTGCGTTTCGGCTGAACAGGCCGCCGATCGCCGCGCCGACGGCGGCACCGATCGCGGCGTATCGGGCACGGAGCAACACTGCGGTAAGACGTTCTCTCATGTGTCGACAATGGTGACTATGACGGATAAATATACCTCTCGAGCGCACGCGTTGGGACTGGTTCGGTACTGCGGACCGATCCGGGATCAGAGGAGTTCGTCGACCGCGGACAACGCCTCGAGGACGTGATCCGGTCTGGCGTCGGCGTCGGCCGCCGCGAGATCCGCGCGGTCGGTGACGCCGGTGAGTACGAGGGCGGTCTCCATGCCCGCGCGGTTCCCGAGTTCGATGTCGGTGTCGAGCCGGTCGCCGACGACCAGCGTGTCCCGGGGATCGACGTCCAGTCGGTTCATGGCCGCCGCGGCCGCGATCGAGGACGGCTTGCCGAGGATCGCATCGGGCTCGCGGCCGGCGACGGCCTCCATCGCGGCGAGGATCGCGCCCGAGCCCGGCATCTCGCCCTCGTCGACCGGGATCGTCGTATCCGGGTCGGTGCCGTAGAACGGCACGTCGCCCTCGAGGGCGCGCAGGGCCTCCCAGAGCGTGCCGAAGGAGAACCCCTTGTCGAACGAGCCGAGCACGACCTCGGCCGCCTCGGGCTCGGTCGTCAGGTCGACGGCCGCGTCGTCGAGGATCGCCTCGAGTCGCTCCCCGCCGACGAGGTAGACCGCCGCGTCCGGATGGGTCGCCGCGAGGTACTCCGCCGAGACGGTCGCGGACGTGAGGACGGTGCCCGGGTCGACGTCGATTCCGTGCGGCGCGAGCGTCTCTCTGTAGTGGTCGGCCCCCCGCGTCGGGTTGTTCGAGAACAGCAGCCGCGAACAGCCCGCCGCCTCGAGCGCGCGCAATCCGTCGGTCGCGCCGGGGAGCAACTCCTCGCCTCGGACGATCGTTCCGTCGACGTCGAGGATCACCGCCTCGTAGTCGGTCATCGTCTCCCGGTACGACCGGCCGGCGATTGAGTGTTTGGTTGCCCGTCGCGACGTTCCGGCGAACGCATCTGTCGGGCCGCCGCCCCCGCTCGGTCCCCGTCGGCGCTGGCGCTCGAGGGCTCGAGGCAGTTCGGACCGGTCTCTCGCCGGGAAAGCCCCATACCCTTGCCGACCGAATGAGAATGTATGTCACTCGACGTCGAGATTCCAGACCCGCCGACGCTCCACGGACCGCAGAACCCGAGCGACTACGACGCCGTCGACGAGCCCGAGGAGTGGACGGGCGACGAGGCCCGCCGCGAGGAACTGGCCGGGCTGCTGGAAGCGGGCGCGTGGGAGGACGCCTTCGAGGAGTGGGCCACGGACACCTACCTGACCGACGGCGAGTTTCGGACCGTCCGCGAACTCGGCTTGCTCGAGTCGTTCGATTTCTACTGGAACCAGTCCGCGTCGGACGTCGGCTACCGGTCGCCGCCGGTTCCGACGGACGCGGAGGGGGCCGCCGACCTCGACGACAACGATATCGAGGACATCGAGGAGGAACTGGACTCGCTCGGCCGGATCGTCAGCGACGTACTCGAGAGCGACTACATCGATAGCGACGGGAACGAGTTCGGCTATTCGTGGGAGTGAGCGCGGCGACCCGACGCCGCCGGTGACCGAGCGGCGGTCGACTCCGCCCCGATTGCGGTGCCACTGCAGGCTCCGGGACGAGGATTTAGTCGCCGACCGTCGAAGCGAGCCGACATGGACGACGAGCGAGACCGCGTCGGTCGGGTGTGTGCGTCTCTCGAGGAGCACCCTCGAGAACTGCTCGAAACGACCCGTCGGCTCGTGGGCGCGGATACCCGTAACCCACCGGGGAACACGCGGGCGCTCGCCGAGTGGCTCGACGACGAGTTCGCGTCGCTCGGCTTCGACTGCGAGCGGTTCGCCGTCGACCCGATGAAACCGAACCTCGTCGCGACGCTGCCGGGCGAACGCGACTTCACGCTCCTGTACAACGGCCATCTCGATACGGTCCCGTTTCGCGAAGCCGAATGGGAGTCCGACCCGCTCGGCCAGATCGAGGGCGATCGACTGTACGGCCGGGGAGCGACGGATATGAAGGGGGCCATCGGCTCGATGCTGCAGGTCGCCCGCGCGTACGCCCGGACCGACACCGAACCGCCGGTCACCCTCCAGTTCGCCCTCGTGAGCGACGAGGAGGTCGGCGGCGAGGTCGGGCTCAGCGCGCGGTTACGAAGCGATCGACTGTCCCCCGACGCCTGCGTCATCGGCGAAGCGACCGGCCGGCGCGAGAGCAACTCGATCGCGGTCGGCGACCGGGGATACGTCTGGCCCACGATCAGATACGAGGGCCGCGCCGCCCACGGCTCACGGCCGATGTTCGGCGAGAACGCGATCGACGCCCTCTACGAACTGGTCGAGACGTGTCGACGGCGGCTGCGACGGTTCGACGCGCCGACCGACGGCATCGACGAGGCGATCCTCAAGGAGAGCATCGAGTACTACGCGACCCACCTCGATCGGGAGACCGCGACGGCCCTGTTTCGCTCTCCGACGGTCAACCTCGGCACGTTCAGCGGCGGCGATGCGGTCAATACCGTTCCCTCGAGCGCCGAGGCCACGCTCGACGTTCGCGCGTTGCCGTCGGTCGACGCCGCGGCGATCGTATCGCTGATCCGGGACTGCCTCGCGGAGCGAGAGGGCGCGACGCTCGCGGACGTCACGAGTAAGGCGGGCTCGTACACGGCCCCCGAGTCCGCGATCGTCCGGGCGGTGACGTCCGTCGCCGAGGACGCCCTCCCGACGCCGGTGTACCGGCGGTTCGCGACTGGAAGCGGCGACGCGCAGGTCTTCCGGGACAACGGGGTGCCGACCGTCGAGTTCGCGACGGGAACGGGGACGGCACACGCAGTCGACGAGTACACGACCGTCGACAAACTCCGCCGGAACGCGCTCGTCTACGCTCGGCTCCCCTTCGAGATTGTACGGGTACGCGCCGACTGACCAGCGCTGCCCGGCACTGCCCGCGAGGTGGGAATTCTTATCCGGGAACCCGACCTACGACCGACCATGACACTCGAGGTCGAACCCCCCGAGCCGCCGGAGTTGGAGTTCGTCGACCCGAACGAGTACGAGGACGCGACCGTCAGCGCCGACGGTGCCGAGGAGATCGACTACCGCCGCGAGGAGTTACAGGTGTTCCTCGAGGAGGGCGCGTGGGCGGAAGCGTTCGACGAGTGGCGAGACGACACGGACCTCGAGGAGAACGAGTATGGGATCGCGCGCGACCTCGATCTCTTCGCCGCCTTCGACTTTTTCTGGGACGATTTCGCCGACCGCGTCGGCTATCACGCGCCCGGCATTCCGGAGGACTGGCAGACTCGCGAGTACCACCCCGACCTCGACACGTGGGGGACGGTCTCCTCGATCAACGCCGAACTCACCGAGTTCGGCCAGATCGTATCGGTCACGCTCAAAGAGGAGTACGTCGACTGGGAGGCCCAGTACGAACCGCCCGAGGACCTGCCCGATTTCGACTGATCGGTAGCTATCGGCGGGTCGTGCGGTCGAGCGCTCGACGGCGTCGCTATTCTCGAGGGACCGCGATGTTCCGCGTTCGGCCGCCGCAGTCGGGGCAGGACTCGAGGGACTCCGCTCGCTCTCTGTGGCCACAGTCCAGACACTCGTAGTACGACTGCTCGGGCGTGTACGGATCTTGGTACACCATATCACACATTGGGCCACCATCGCGAAAAAGCGTTACGGAGAGTCAAACCCAACCACTCATACAACAATAAGTGACTAAATTCGATTAAACACTGGACATTCGTGCACCACCCTTTCAGTAGGAGTGTTCACCGAGTCGCGACGATCGCGAACGTCTCCGGCCGCTCGCGGGCGAACGTAATCTCGAAGCCGACCGCCTCGAGCCGGGCCGTCGCCGTCGCGAGGTCGAACCGCTCCTCGAGCGGCGGGCCGGCTGCCGACTCGCCGTCGGCGGACCAGTCGACCGTGACCAGTCGGCCGCCGGGCCGGACGACCCGCGCGAGTTCGGCGAGTGCGCCGTCAGTGTCGGCGGCCGGAGCCGGCTCCGCGTTGTCCGCTGCCGTCGGAGACGCGTACTCGTGGTGAGTCATCGTCGAGTACGCACCGTCGAGCTGTCCGTCGTCGAACGGGAGCGACGACATCTCGGCCGTGACGAACTCGACGGCGTCGGGGACACCTTTCTCCCGATAGCGGTCGTGCATCGCCGACTGCACGTCCACCGCGTACAGGGTGTCGACGAACGGGGCGACGTCGTCCGCGTAGAACCCCGTTCCCGAGCCGAGGTCCGCCACGACGCCGTCGGCCGCCGGCTCGAGCATCTCGAGCAGTTCCTCGCGGGAACAGTACCGGTAGCGAGACGGGTCCTCGAGGGCGTCGGCGCGGTCGACGGGATACGTGTGAAATCCCATACGATCTCTGCGGACCGCCCGACCTTCGGCGTTGTGTTACCGCCGGTTGCCGCGTCGCTGCGGAAGTCGACTCTCGGACTCGATCTCACCCACGTTCGTCACCGACCGACGGGGACGGGATCGGTGGATACTCGGTCGTCCGGTCGCGACTCACGGACCGAACGAATGTCGGTTCGACGAACGGCCGGACGGCTCGCGCGCTACGACGCCCTCGTCCTGACCGCCGCGATCTGGTTTCTCGCGAAATTTCTGCGCTACGCCTTTCCGCCGCTGTTCGACTCGTTTCAGGCGAGCTACGGCGTCTCCGACGCGGTGCTCGGAACCGCGTTCTCCGGACTGCTGCTCGTCTATGCGGCCATGCAGTTTCCCTCCGGCGTGCTCGCAGACCGGCTCGGCTCGGTGACCGTCATCACGGCGGGCGCGGCCGTCGCGGCCGCCGCCGCGCTCGCGCTGGTCGTCGACTCGCCCTTTGTCGTCCTCGTCGGCGCGATGCTCATGATCGGAGCCGGCACCGGCGCGCACAAGACTGTCGCCGTCCGACTGCTCTCTCGAGCCTACCCCGCCCGGACGGGGCGAGCGCTCGGCGTCTTGGACACGTTCGGCGCGCTCAGCGGCGTCGTCGCGCCCGCGGTCGTCGTCGGCGTCGCGTCGCTGGCGCTCGGCCCCGTTGCGGGCTGGCGGCTGCTCTTTCTGGGCGGCGGGCTGGTCGGGGTGGCGCTCGCGGCGGCGTTCCGGGTTCGGGTTCCCAGCCGACTCCCGGACGAATCGAGCGGGGTCGAACCGACCTCGAGCGGGCGCGGCGGCGGAATCGCACAGTACGCGTCACTCTTCCGCGATTGGCGGTTCTCGACGTTCGCCATGGTGACGATCCTGTTCTCGTTTACCTACAACGGGTTGGTCGCGTTCGCGCCGCGATACCTCACCGCGGAAGCGGGGCTCACGACGGCGACCGCGAGCCTGCTCTACAGTAGCCTCTTCCTCGCGAGTCTGGTACAGCTGGTGACCGGCAATCTCAGCGACCGGGTGGGGCGACTGCCCATCATCGTCGCGACGCTCGGGTTCGCCTCGGTCGCGCTGGTCGCGTTCGTTTCGCTGACCGGGACGAGCGACCCGGTCCTGCTCGGCGGACTGCTCGTCGCCGTCGGGATCGGCTCGCACGGCTTCCGACCCGTCAGGGGCGCGTACCTGATGTCCGCCATCCCGGACGACGTCGCCGGCGGCGGGCTGGGGGTCGTCCGAACGCTGTTAATGGGTGCCGGCGCGATCGCGCCCGCGATCGTCGGCGCGCTCTCGGAAACCGCCGGCTTCAGGGCCGCGTTCTGGCTGCTCGCGTCGGCCATCGTCGGTGCCACGCTCCTCGCCGGCGTGCTCCTGCTTTCCGAACGAGAGTGATCCCGCTGGGCGGCGATCCACCGCGTAGCCGTACCCCTCGCCGCGACGCCACCCCGCTGCGACGGAATCCTGTGAACAACCATGCAAAGAGTTAACACACTCTCGAGCGTATGGTATCGTATGGCACTCGAGGAGCGACGCGAATACGTCTGCGTCCAGTGCGGGCGGCGGGAATCCGTCGGGGACGCCCTCCTCAGCACCTGTCAGCAGTGTGGGGGCGAGATGCGAAACGCCGAGTTGGTCCGCGACTAACGACACCCGGAATCGGCCACACCAGTAGCCGCTCCCTCGAGCGGTCGCGCCGTTCCGCCAGCACCCCGGGGCGAGGTGGCACCAGACCGCAGTGACTCAGCGAGCGAGCACCACTGCGACCCCGAGCAGCACGAGGCCGACGAGGGCCGCGCTGCCACCGATCATCGCGTCGCCCGCGACCGCGGCGACGCTTCCGGCCACGACACCCGCGCCGCCACCGCCCGCGACGACCGCCTGCGGAAGCGACGGCTCGGCGGTTGCGTCCGCCCGAACGGCCTCGAGGTCTGCCCGGATCGCCTCGAGTTCCTCGGCTTCGCCCGTCTCTTTCTCGACATCGTCGACTCGATTCTCGACTGCCTCGATCTGCTGCTCGAGCCCCGAAAGCTGCTCGGCGACCGTCGTCACGCGCTCGTCCATCGAGTCGATATCGTCATCGGCCGCCTGTACGTCGCCACGGAGCGTCTGGACCTCGCCGTCGAGGGTCCGGACGTCGCTATCGAGCGTCTCGACCGCCGAGTCGTCGGGGAGCGAGTCGACGGCCCCAGCGAGGTCGTCGTGATCCGTTCGAAGCGACTCGAGGCGGTCGGCGAGGCCCGAGATGTCGTCCTCGATCGCCGCGAGATCCTCGTCGCTCGCGGCGGTGTCGGCGATTTCGGCGGCCTCGTCGACCCGATCCGCGAGCGTCGCGAGGTCGTCGCTCACGCCGTCGATATCGGTTTCGACGGCCTCGATCGTCGACGTAACCGCCTCGAACTGGTCGTCGTGTTCGTCCAGCCGTCGGTCGTTGTCGGCGGCTCGGTCGCCGGTCTCCGAGACCGTCTCGGCGAGCGATTCGGTCTCGCGCTCGAGGTCGGCTTGGAGGGTGTCGATATCGTCCTCGAGCGTCGTTCGGGCCGTCGTCACGCGCTCGTCGAGCGTCGCCTCCACGTCATCGATCCGGTCGGAGACCCCTTCCTCGACCTCGTCGACCCGTTCGGTGACTGCCTCCTCGACCTCGTCGACATCCTCGGAGACCGTCGCTCGAACGTCGCCCACCCGGTCGTCGAGGGCCGTCCGGATCTCGCTCACTTCCGCCTCGAGCGCATCGTCGAGGTCGTCCACCTCGTCCGCGATGGCCTCGAGGTCCGTCGCAACGGTGTCCACGGACGCGGCCACCGCATCGATCTCGTCGGTCGCGTCGGCAAGCGAGTCGCGCACCTCGTCGAGTTCGTCGCCTGCGACCGTTTCGTCCTCGAGCCGTTCGACGGTCGCCTCGAGTCCCGCGAGATCGTCGTCGATCGCGTCCGTCACGGTCTCGATCCGACTCTCGAGGTCCGCGGCCGTCTCGTCGAGTTGCTGCTCGAGCGTTTCCTCGAGCGACCCTAGCTCCGACTCGAGGGCGTCGATGTCCTCGTCAGTGGCCTCGAGATCGGCCGCCAGTCCGTCGACGGTCTCCACGGCGGCCGTCCGCGACTCGAGGTCAGTGAGCGTTTCCGAGACGCCGTCGATCGCGTCGTCGAGGTCCGAAACAGACGTTTCGAGATCCGCCAGATCGTCGCTGACGGCATCGACTCGCTCGTCGTCCGCCGCCGTTTCCTCGAGATCGTCGATCGCGTCCCGAACGGCCTCGAGGGCCGCGGTGCGTTCGTCTACCGTCTCGCGGACGGTCTCCAGTTCGTCGTCGACGGCCGCGATCTCCTCATCGACGGTCGATTCGACCGCGTCGAACCGCGCGTCGATCCGCTCGGATTGCTCTTCGAGCCGCCCGGACACGCCGTCGATCCGCGTGCTCAGTTCCTCGAGTCGCCCGGACACACCGTCGATTCGCGTTTCGGCGCGATCGACGTCCGCTTCGAGATCGTCGAGATCGCCGGTCAGTTCGGAAACGAGATCGTTCACCTCCTCGAGGGCCGCTTCGGTCGCGGCGGTCTCCTCGAGGTCGGCGATAGCGGTCCGAATCTCGTCGAGGTCCGTCCGGACGGCATCGAGTCCGTCTTCAACCGCGTCCGTCCGCTCGGCGACGGTCTCGAGGTCGGCCGTCGCGTCTGTGAGCCGCTCGTCGAGGGCCCCTCGCTCGTCGGCCGCGGCGGTCTCGACGGCCTCGAGTTCGGCGTCGAGATCGTCCACCTCGTCCGTTAGCGCTGTAAGCGACTCCGAAAGCGCCTCGAGGTCGTCGTCGAGATCCTCGAGATCGTCACCGAGGTCGTCGACCGCGTCGTCGCTCGCGTGGGTTTCGCTCTCGGCCTCGAGATCGGTCAGGTCGTCTGCGAACGACTCGAGGCGCTCGTCGAGTTCGTCGACCGTTTCGGCCGCGGCCGTTCGTTCCTCGATGTACTCGAGGTCGTCGAACAGGGCCTCGAGGTCCTCGCGGACGGACTCGATCTCGGCGTCGCGGTTCGCGAGCCGGTCGAACAACTGGTCGATGGCGTCGTCGGTGCGCTCGGTCGCCCGGTCGGCGGCCGATCCGTCATCGAACGCGAATTCGGTCGCCCCGCCCGCCGGGGCCGCCTCGTCTGCGCTCGAGGGTTCGGTGGTGCCGTCGGCGTCGTCGCTTTCGGAACCTGCGGCTGACCGGGTGATCGTCACATCGGCCTCGACATCGTCTCGAGCCGCCGCGAGCGCGCCGGTGGCAGCGCTCGTCGCGGGGTCGTCCGCGAGTCGCACGCCCCGAACGGAGAACGGGAGCGCCGCTGCATCGAACCGACCGCCGATCAGGTACTCGACGCCCTCGATCGCGCCCTCGCCGGCGATCGCGATCGGGACGGACAGCCCCTGTTGGACGTCGCTTTCGTCGGCCTCGTCCCGGATCGCGTCGATCAACGCGGCGAGCAGGTCGTCGTAGGCCGCCGCGAGCGCGCTCTCGATCCCGCCCGCGGCCGCGTCCGGGTCGAGCGTGAACTCCTCGAGCACGCCGGCGACCTGCGACGGGGCGTGACCGGTTTCAGCGGCCGCGCGCTCGACGATCCACTCGCGGCCCTTCGGGATCGAAACGGCCATCGCCGGAACGCCGTAGTACGCGAGCGCGGCGCTCGTCGTCTGGGACTCGAGACAGATGCCGAGGCCGGTGTAGTTGTCGGCCGCGAGTTGGTCGTAGACGACGGCGAACCCTTTACTGATCGGCGTCGCATCGACCCCGCGGTCGGCGAGGGCCGACTCGACGGCCTCGCGGTGTGCGTCGGTCGACGCCGACCCGTCGGCGAACGGGCCCGGCGTCGTGTAACAGAGTCGGCCGTCCGTCGCGTCCGACAGGATGTCGTCAATGAGCGCGTCCAAGACCGCCGTCGCGGACGGTGTCGTCCCCGTCGCGAGTACCCCGCTCTCGAACAGCGATCGGGGCGTTTCCGCCGCTTCCTCGGCGGCCGCTCGAGCGTCCGAGCCGACCCCGTACGTCGTTCCGTCCTCCTCGATCGTGTGGCCCTCCCCCGAGAGCGCCGCGTCGTCGACCGGTATCGCGACCGGCGGGACCGATTCGATCGTCGAGCCGTCGCCCGCGTCGGTGACGGCCCGGATCGCCTCCGGTCCGATATCGAGACCGTAATCCATGTCCTCGGCAACTCGAACCGCCCTCTTGGAAGTTCGCCCCACAGTACCAGATGTGAAAATCGGTCCGCACCCGGTGTCGGTCCGCTCCCGGCACCCTCCGATAGAATTATTTCTCACCCGAGTACCTATTCCATACCCCTCTGAACTTTGACTGTTTTTGAGTAATAATGAAACTGTTACTCGGACCCTATACAGCGTATGAAACGCCATATCTCACTGCATCGCTGGTAGGTCGTGACACACGACGATCAAAATCCTCCATGTTTATACATCAGGGCAGTGGTGGGTCACCTGTATGTCTGAAACCGGGACGGAGACCCGTCCGCTGGTCCGACAGCTTCCGGATCCGACCACAGCGTCGAACGTTCGGTACAATCCGTCGCTCGAGGAACTGCGCGAACTGGCCGAGCCCGCCGAGACGACGACCGAGTTCGGATCGGCGTCGTACGTCAGCGAGGTCCGCTCGCGGAGCGCGGACCTGACGAAAAACGCCGTCGACGACGACTTTACCGACCGCGATCACGAACTCGTCGACGACGCGCTCGACATCGCGGGCGACCGCGAGATGCTCTGTGTCGATCGACTGATGGGGCGTCATTCGGAGGCGACGTTCTGTTGTCGCCTGTTCGTCCCCGTCGAGCACGCTCGAATCGCCTATGCGTGGGCGAGCCTGTTCGAGCCGACCGACGGACGAGACCCCGATCTCTACACCGTCCACCTGCCCGACTACGACGAAACCGCGATCCGCGTCCGGCCCGACACCGGCGTCACGACCGTCCTCGGAACGGACTACATCGGCGAAGCCAAGAAGTCGTTCCTCCGGCTGTACATGTACCGGATCAAACAGCAGGGCGGCCTCGGGCTTCACGCGGGCAGCAAACGGGTCCGCGTCCGCGACGCGGACGGCGAACTCCAGACCGTCGGACAGGTGTTCATGGGCCTCTCCGCGACCGGCAAATCGACCCTGACCTCTCACGGCTGCTGGCTCGAGGAGCCCGAAGACGCCGCGATGTTGCAGGACGACGTCTGCGGCCTCCTCTCGGACGGCTCCGTCGCCGGCAGCGAGGGCGAGGGACTGTTCATCAAGACGATCGGCCTCGACGAGGACGAGCAGCCGGAACTCTACGAGGCCGCGACCACCGAGTCGGCGATCCTCGAGAACGTCGCGGTCGACGACGACGGCACCGTCCACTTCGACGAGGACCGCTACACCTCGAACTCCCGGGCGATCATCCGGCGCGACGAACTCGAGAGCGCGGCCGACGAGATCGATCTCGACCGGCTGGATCAGGTCTTCTTCATCACTCGAAATCCGCTGATGCCGCCGGTGGCCAAACTCGACGAGGAGCAGGCCGCCGTCGCGTTCATGCTGGGCGAGTCGATCGAGACCAGCGCGGGCGACCCGTCGCGGGCCGGCGAGTCGATCCGCGTCGTCGGGACGAACCCCTTCATCATCGGCCCCGAGGGCGAGGAAGGGAACATCTTCCACGAACTCATCGACATCCTCGACGCCGACTGTTACGTGATCAATACGGGCTACCTCGGCGAGAAATCGAAAGATATCGGCGTCACCGAGTCCGTGACGATCCTCACCGAGGCCGCCCGCGGCACCATCGAGTGGAGTCACGACGATCAGATGGGGCTGACGATCCCCGATTCCGTCCCGGGGCTCGACATCGAGGACTACTACGTCCCGGACCACGTCGACGATTACGACGACGCGCTCGCGGAACTGCGCGCCGAACGCCGCGACTACCTCGAGCAGTTCGACGAACTCCGCGAGGAGATCAAAGCGGCCGTCTACTGATCGGCCGCTCCCCACGTATCGACGCGCGAACGAATCACCCGGTTTTCAGACCCGGTTCGACTCCCGAACTGCGGGGCGGCACTTGCCGCACACGAATACCGTTATATGTGTCGAGTTCTCACGGTTGGGTAATGAGCGCACAGGTACGAAAACCGACCGCGAGAGTATGCGAAGCGTGCGGTCGAGGCGAACAGTGGGACGAAAACCTCGAGGCCTGGCAAATCGCCCGCGACGACGGCGAGAAACAGGTCGGCAACCCACACTGCATCCACGAGTGGGACATCACCGGCACCTTCACGCCGGTCGACGCGACGGATAGCTGATCGAGGTCGGCGCCGCCGAGAGCAGTCCTTTTCCCCGCCTCAAGCGTAGCGGCTACCATGCCGACCGTCTACATTACGGCCCCGCCCGACGCGGCCGACGAACTCGCCGAGACGCTGGTCGAAGAGCGACTCGCCGCCTGCGTCAATCAGCTCTCGACGACTTCGACCTACCGGTGGGAGGGCGAGATCCACCACGACGACGAAATCGCGTTGCTCGCGAAGACGACCGACGACGCCTACGACGCTCTCGTCGCGCGCGTCCAGGAACTCCACCCCTACGACGTCCCCTGTATCGAGCGCTTCGACGAGGACGACGTCCTCGAGTCGTTCGCGGACTGGCGGGCGGACAGCGTCGAGTAATCGCGGTCGCGGGGAGCGTACGTCAGTCGCTCACAGACGATGACTGCCCGAATTAGCAACCCTTAAAACTCGCGCACGGGTTGTGACGGGTATGGCTGGAACCATCGAAGTGCTCGTTCCGGGTGGCCAGGCCAACCCTGGCCCACCGCTCGGTCCCGAGCTCGGACCGACCCCCGTCGACGTGCAAGCTGTCGTGCAGGATATCAACGATCAGACCGAAGCCTTCGACGGGACCGAAGTCCCCGTCACCGTCGACTACGAGGACGACGGCTCCTTCGAGATCGACGTCGGCGTCCCGCCGACGGCCGCACTGGTCAAAGACGAGGCCGGCTTCGAGACCGGCAGCGGCGAGCCCCAGAAGGATTTCGTCGCGGACATCTCCGTCGAACAGGTCAAGAAGATCGCCGAGCAGAAACACCCCGACCTGCTCGCTTACGACACGATCAACGCCGCGAAGGAAGTCGTCGGCACCTGCGCCTCGATGGGCGTCACCATCGAAGGCAACGACGCTCGAGAGTTCAAGCAGCGAGTCGACGACGGCGAGTACGACGACGTGCTCCTCGACGGCGCGGAAGCGTAATCGACGCGCTCGAGACGCGAGCGAGAACCCGTTCTTTCGATTTTCCGTCTTAGAAGAGACGCGTCACCGGTTTCCCTCTCTATTGGGTTGTCCACGCGCGAGTGAGTCGTCTCTCGATCGCTCGACGGACCGAGTCGGAGTACCGGCGTTCGACGGCGTCGGTGAGACAGAGAAAGCGGCGCTGTGCTGGAGTCGAAGGAACAAGAACGGACCGCAGATTCGCGGCCGACCGGATCTCTAAATCTTGTTTGCGGGCGGGACGGTCCGATCGTCCGGACGCGCCGTCCCGGCCGCACCGAACACGACACGGAGACTTGCGCCGATGCCGAGCACGCCGGCGAGACCGGCGAGAGCGACGGTCACCGGCAGCGACAGTCCGGCGATTCCGCTGAGGAGTGCGCCGACGAGGATGCCGACACTGAACCGGTCGTCGCCGAACCGCGAGGCGACGGTACGGCCGATCGCGACGAAGCCGATCGCCGTCGTCACTGGCAGGACCGTCACCCCGAGAACCACCAGCGGAATGCCGAAGAACGTTCCGAGACTCGAGTCGACGATCAGATAGCCCGTGCTCGCGAGCCCGCCGATGACGAGCAGGCCCGGCAGCCCGATACAGATCGAGATGATCGGACTGCGGCGCGCTTTCGCCACGGCCTGCGTGCCAGCGCGCTGGCACAATCCGAGCACGATCATCGCGACGAGTACGGTCCCCGCGAACTGAATCCCCGCCCGAACGAACGGTTCGAGCGAGCGATACGCCTCGAGTCCACCACCGGACGACAGCGTGGCGACCGAGTCGAACGCCGCCGCCCCCATTATAGTATATAAGTCTAATGGCCCCATGGACCTATGTTACATGAACCTGCATTATAGAACTTTCGATTGATGGGACTGTCTCTAATCGATGACTATCACGGAACGCGGCAGTTCGGTATCCCGGTCTCGACTGCCGCAGTACCGCGTTGGCCGAGCGAGACGGTGAGAACTGCCGTGCGACGAGTGTACTGGCAGTTCGACGGGTTTAAGTTCGGGATGGCACTTGGTCCAAGGGAGACAGGCATCGCCTGTTTCACTGACCCGTAGGAGCAAACCCTGCGTACTACGGAGGTGAACGATGGCAGATTCGGATATTGAAACAGCAGTAGCCCGCGCACTCGAGGACTCGCCGGACCGGAACTTTACCGAGACGGTAGACCTCGCGATTAATCTGCGCGACTTAGACCTGAACGAACCGTCGAACCGCGTTGACGAGTCGATCGTCCTGCCGGCCGGAACCGGCCAGGAGACTCGGATCGTCGTCATCGCCGAAGGAGAGACCGCAGTCCGCGCCGAAGAGGCGGCGGACGAGGTCCTTTCGGTGGACGACGTGGCCGATCTGGACGACGACGACGCGAAGGACATGGCCGACGAGACGGACTTCTTCATCGCCGAAGAGGCGATGATGCAAGACATCGCCCGGCACCTCGGTACCATTCTCGGTCCCCGAGGGAAGATGCCGGACCCGCTCGCGCCCGACGACGACGTCGTCGAAACCGTCAACCGGCTCAAAAATACCGTGCAGCTTCGCTCCGGCGACCGACGAACGTTCCACACGCTCGTCGGCGCCGAAGACATGGACGCCGAGAACATCGGCGACAACATCGACGTTATTCTGCGTCGACTGCACGCCGACCTCGAGAAGGGGCCCCAGAACATCGACGCCGTCTACGTCAAGACGACGATGGGCCCGTCCGTGGAGGTAGCCTAATATGAGCGCACAGGCTGAACGCAAAACCGAGAACCTTCCCCAGTGGAAGCGAGAGGAAGTCGACGAGCTCGCACAGATCATCGACGACTACGAGAGCGTCGGCATCGTCGGCATCGCCGGCATTCCCTCGAAACAGCTCCAGGACATGCGCCGCGACCTGTACGGGACCGCCGTGTTGCGCGTCAGCCGCAACACCCTGCAGACGCACGCACTCGAGGAAGCCGGACTCGACGACCTCGTCGAGCACATCGGGGGACAGGTCGGGATTATCGCGACCAACGAGAACCCGTTCTCGCTCTACAAGGAACTCGAGGCATCGAAGACCCCCGCCCCGATCAACGAGGGCGAGGTCGCCCCGAACGACATCGTCATCCCCGAAGGGGACACCGGTGTCGACCCGGGGCCGTTCGTCGGTGAACTCCAGGGAATCGGTGCGAACGCGCGCATCGAAGAAGGGTCGATCCAGGTCATGGAAGACTCGACGGTCCTCGAGGCCGGCGAAGAAGTCTCCGTGGATCTGGCGAACGTCCTCAACGAACTCGGCATCGAGCCCAAGGAGGTCGGTCTCGACCTTCGCGCCGTCATCGCCGACGGTGTCCTCTTCGATCCCGAGGATCTCGACATCGACATCGAGGCCTACCGGAGCGACGTGGCGACGGCCGCCGCTCGCGCTCGGAACCTCTCGGTCAACGCGAGCTACCCGACCGAGTCGACCGCGTCGACGCTCGTCGCGAAGGCCACGGGCGAGGCCAAGAGCCTCGGCCTGCAGGCCGCGATCGAGGACGAAGCCCTCATGCCCGACCTCGTCAGCAAGGCCGACGCACAGCTGCGTGCGATCGCTGCCCAGATCGACGACGAGGAGGCGCTTCCTGACGAACTTCAGGACGTTGCGGCGGCCGCCGAACCGGCGGCAGCCGACGACGAAGACGAATCGGCCGACGACCAGACCGAAGACGACGCTGAGACCGAAGACGCCGACGCCGACGATGACGACGACGAAGACGACGGCGACGGCGCGGCCGGTCTCGGCGAAATGTTCGGATAACGACTACACGAGGACACAACAATGGAATACGTATACGCTGCACTCATCCTGAACGAATCGGGCGAAGAGATCAACGAAGACAACCTGACGAACGTGCTCGACGCCGCCGGCGTCGACGTCGAAGAGTCCCGAGTCAAGGCGCTCGTCGCCGCGCTCGAGGACGTCGACATCGACGAGGCAGTCTCCGAGGCCGCAGCCGTCCCCGCTGGCGGGGCCGCCGCAGGCGGTGCCGCGGGTGGCGAGGCCGCCGCTGACGAAGGCGGCGACGAAGCCGACGAGGAAGCCGAAGAGACCAGCGACGTGCCGGACACGACGGACGACGACGATGACGACGACGAGGCAGACGGCGAAGGCCTCGGCGAACTCTTCGGATAACGTCGCGTCGATCCGGTTTCGACGAGCTGTCAACACCGATTTTTCTTTCGACTCGAGGGCGAGTGGCGACGCCGTCCGTCTCGGACCAGCCCGGCTGCTGGCTCGAGCGGCGAGTGCCGATCCGAGAGCCTATAAACGAGGGCGCGGCCAGAGCCGCCGATGCCCGCCTCAGTCGAGGTCGTCACCGAGCCGGCGCTGACACTGCAACTCCTCGCGTGGGTGCTCGCCGGTTCGCTGCTCGGCGGCTGTAGCGGGCTCGTTCCGGGGCTCCACGCCAACAACTTCGCGTTCCTGCTCGCGGGGGTCGCGCCGTCGGTTCCCGGCCCGCCGCTGTTCGTCGGCTGTGCGATGCTCGCCGCGGGCGTCGTCCACACCTTCCTGAACGCGGTCCCAGCGATGGCGCTCGGGGTGCCCGACGCCGAGATGGCGATCACCGCGCTGCCGGGCCATCGGCTGGTACTCGAGGGCCGGGGCTCCGAAGCGATCCGACTCTCCGCGCTCGGCAGCGTCCTCGCCGTGCTCGCGGCGGTCCCGCTCGCCCTACCCGTGACTCGAGCCGTGACGGCCGCCTATCCGACGATTCGGGCGCACCTGTCGCTCGTTCTCGCGATGGTCGCGGTCGCCTTGATCGCCTCGGAGCCAACGTGGCGCGGCCGGTTCGGCGGGCTGTCCTCGTTCGCGCTCGCGACCGGCCTCGGCGCGCTCACGCTCGACCTCTCGGCGGACGCCCCGCTCGAGGCGGGCGGCACCCTCGCGCCACTCTTCGCCGGACTCTTCGGTGCGCCGGTACTGATCGACGCGATTCGCGGGAGCGGTATTCCGCCACAGGACGATGAGGGGGTCACGACGTCTCGGCGGTTCGTCGGGACGACGGCGGTCGCCGGCGCGCTGGCGGGTGCCGTGGTCGGCTACATCCCGGGGATTTCGGCGGCCATCGCCGCCGTCGCGGTGCTGGCGGTCGTCCCGGACGGGGCCAGCGACCGCGGCTACATCGTCGCGACCAGCGGCGTCGACACGGCGAACACCATCTTCGCGCTGTTCGCGCTGGTCGCCCTCGGTCAGCCCCGAACCGGCGTGTTGGTCGCCTTCGAGGAAACGGCCGCGCCGCTCGAGTTGCCGATCCTGCTCGCGGGCGTGGTCCTCGCGGGCCTGCTCGGCTTCGCGCTCGTGATCGTCGTCGGGGACGCCTATCTCGAGTTGGTCGGCCGGCTCACCTACTGGAAGATCTCGGCCGCCGTTCTCGCCCTGCTGCTCGTCCTCTCGTACCTGTTTACCGGCCCGCTCGGCGTCGCGATCTTCGCCGCAGCGACCGTGATCGGACTGGTCCCGGTCCGATTGCGATGCCGTCGAGTGCACCTGATGGGCGTACTGATCGGGCCGCTGATGCTGGGCCTCTGACTCGCCGGCGACCGGATTCAGTCGTCGCTCGAGACGGTCGCTCCAGCGGCCGCCACGAGTCTCTCGACGCGCTCCCGCGAGACGGGATTCGTCGTCTCGCCGGCCCGTTTGAGGGCAGTACCGACGATGACGCCGTCCGCGCCCGCCTCGAGACAGTCGGCGACCGTTTCGCTCGTCACGCCGCTGCCGACGAACACCGGCGCGCGGTCGCCGTCGGGACCGTCAAGCGTCTCGGCGACGCGCTCGACATCTGCGAGCGGCGTTTCCGCGCCGGTTCCGGGGCCGGAGACGATGACGCCGTCGGCCCCGCCGCGCTCGACCGTCTCGCGGGCCGCGCGTCCGATCTCGGTCTCGCCGATCGGCGTCGCGTGCTTGACGTGGACGTCAGCGAGGATCGCGACGTCGGCCTCGAGTCGCTCGCGCAACCGAAGCGTCTCGTGGGCGCGGCCCTCGAGGATCCCCTGATCGGTCGCGGCGCTGCCGACGTGGACGTTGACGCGGACGAAGTCGGCGTCGGCGGCCGCGGCGACCGACAGCGCCGCGGCGGCGTCGTTGCGAAGCACGTTGACCCCGACCGGTACGTCGACGGCATCGGTCAGCGCCGTCGCGAGGGCGGTCATCTCCGCGACGACGTGTTTCGGCACGTCCTCGGGATAGAACGGGGCGTCGCCGAAGTTCTCGAGGATGATGCCGTCGATCCCGCCCGCCTCGAGTCGGGCGGCGTCCTCGAGCGCGCGGGTGCGGACGGCTTCGCGGCCGTCTTCGGCCCCGTCGCCGAACCCCGGTGCGCCGGGCAACGGCGGGAGGTGAACCATGCCGATGACTGGGCAGTCAGTCTCGAACAGGGCCGAAACGGGCGGGCTTGCATCGAACGGACTCGAGGCGGTCATACCGACTTTCTGCCCGCGATCGGGATAAGTGGTCGTGGGACCGCCGCGGTGCGATCTGCGACGTAGTGGCACAGTAGGCGGCAATGCCATCCCCGTTCACGGCCGTTTTCCCGCCGCCGTGACAACGGCCGGTCGATGACCGACGTACTCTCTCCGCTGTCGGTGGGCGATATCGAGGCATCGAACCGAATCGCCGTCTCGCCGATGTGTCAGTACTCCTGTGACCCCGACGGGCTGCCGACCGAGTGGCATCGCGTCCACCTCGGGAGCCGGGCCGTCGGCGGGGCCGGCATCGTCATGACCGAAGCGACCGCCGTCTCCCCCGACGGCCGGATCACCCCCCACGACCTCGGCATCTGGAGCGACGAGCACGCGGCCGCGCTCGAGCCGATCACCGAGTTCGTCCGCGAGCAGGGCGGGGTGCCGGGAATCCAGCTCGCCCACGCGGGCCACAAGGCCAGCAAGAAGCGCCCGTGGGACGGCAACCTCCCGATCGGGCCGGACGAGACCGATCCCGACGGCGCGTCGGGCTGGGAAGTCCTCTCGCCGTCGCCGGATGCCTATCCGCCGTTCGACGGCGACCGGCCGGCGATGCGGAAGGCCGACGCCGAGGACATTCAGGGCGTGATCGACGCCTACCGCGCCGCGGCCGAGCGCTCGCTTGAGGCCGGGTTCGAGATCGCCGAAGTCCACGCGGCACACGGCTACCTGCTCCACGAGTTCCTCTCGCCGGTCACCAACACCCGCGAGGACGACTACGGCGGCAGCTTCGAGAACCGGACGCGGCTGGTCCGCGAAGTGGTCGAGGCCGTCCGCGAGGTCTGGCCGGACGGCAAGCCGGTGTTCGTCCGTATTTCCGGCACGGACTGGCTCGACGACCGCGACTCGTGGGACATCGAGCAGTCGGTGCGACTGGCCGACGACCTCGCCGAACTGGGCGTCGATCTGGTCGACGTCAGTTCGGGCGGGCTCCACCCCGAACAGGCTCCCCCGGCGGGGCCGAACTTCCAGGTGCCGCTGGCCGAGCGAGTCCGCGAGGGTGCCGATATCGCCGTCGGCGCGGTCGGCGGCGTCACTGAACCCGAACAGGCCGACGCGCTGGTCCGGAACGGCCGGGCCGACCTCGTCCTCGTCGGTCGGGAGTTCCTCCGCGATCCGTACTTCGGGCTGCGCGCGGCCGGCGACCTCGAGCGCGATCCCGAGGCGGCCGCGAAGGAGTGGCCGATCCAGTACCGTCGCGCGGTCCAGCGGTAGCCACCGCTCTCGATCGCGACGGGAGCCGCCCGCTCAGTCGTTGACCGTTCTGATCCCCGTCTCTTCGGGATTCGGGCCGCTCACCCGAAACCCGGGCTCGTCGCGAGCGGCGTGGACCCGTTGGGGGTAGGGGATCGTGATCCCCTCGCGGTCGAACGCGTCCATGATCGCCTCGATCATCGCCGTCTGGGCGTCGAGCTTGCGCCGCATCGTCGGATCGCCGATCCAGACGCGACACTCGAGGACCACCGCCGACTCGTCGAACCGCTTCGCGATCACCTGCGGGTTGGGCGCGTTCTTGATCTCCTCGAGGTCGCCGACGGCGTCGACGATAGCCGATCTGGCGTCCTCGAGGTCGTCGGTGTAGTCGACGCCGACATCGACGTCGATCCGGAGTTGGTCGTTCTTCGAGTAGTTCGTCAGCGGACTGTTCGTGACCTGATCGTTGGGGACGAGGACGTGCTTGTCGCCGAACGTCTGGATCTTGGTCGTGAAGATGGTGACGTCGGTGACGATGCCGGTCGTCTCGTCGACCTCGATCCAGTCGCCGACGGCGAACGGCCGCGAGAACAGCAGGATGAATCCGGCGAGCATGGCCGTCAGCGTTTCGCGAGCCGTCAGGGCGACGACCGCCGTGATCGCGCCCGCGCCGATGAAGATATTGGTCAGGTCGATCCCCCAGAGGGTGAGCAAGACGGTCCCGGCGAAGGCGACGATCCCGATATCCGTGACGTGATAGGCGACCTCGCTCTGGTGTTTGGTGAGCGCGTTCGTCTGGGCCAGCTTGTCGATCGATCGATTGACGAACCTGATCGCGAGGTAGGCGGTGACGACCACCCCGGCGCTGATCAGTTGCTGGGCGGCGAGCCACCGGTCGATCAGCATCGTCTCGAGGGTGATCCTGAGCACGTAGGTAACCTGCCAGATCACGCTGAACGCGTAGACGGAGAGGACCACGACGATCGCGAGCACGAGGACGGCGCTCGCTTCGGCGAGTTGCCTGCCGTTGCGACGGCGGACCATCGAGCGGACGTACGAGGCACCCCTGATCCCGACGGGGAGCAACGCGACGACCAGCAGGGTCGCGACCACCTGCGCCTCGAACGACGACAGGTAGGTCTCCTGAAACCACGGGATCGGCTCCGGTCGCAGGAACGATCGAAGCGGAAAGGGACTCGAGAGGACACGAAACATTCGGCGTCGATGATAGCGAGTCGGCGTATTTGAGGCCCTCCCCAGCAGTTGCAACCCCCCATCGCTTCCAGTCGGTCTCGTCGGCCGGACGATCGCCGAGAGACGGCCAACGGGGGTTAGGAGTCGGTTATCGGCCGTCGTAGTCGTCCAGCCAGCCGGTGACCGAGGACTGTAACGCGCCGGTCGTCGTCCCGATGTTCAGCAGTTGGTAGCCGTTCCGCGCTTTCTCGTTGACGTCGTCCATCCCGAACCCGAGCCCGCCGACCGGTACGCCCGCGTCGACGGCCGCCGACCGAATCGTCTCGACGGCTTCCTCGACCTCGGGATGATCGAATTCGCCGGGATGGCCGAGCGAGACCGAGAGATCCAGCGGACCGATGAAGACGAACCCGAGTTCCGGGACCTCGAGGATCGACTCGAGGTCGTCGAGCGCCGACGCGGTCTCTATCGTGACGCCGACGACGACCGAGTCGTCTTCGCTCGTCGCGTAGTCGTCGGTCAGCCCCCAACGGCTCGCGCGCGGGTTCGCCATCCCGCGCCGGCCGGGCTCGCCGTCGTACTCGAACCGGCCGGCACGCACCGCGGCCTCGAGTTCCTCGCTGCTGCCGACCCGCGGGAGGAACACGTTCCGAACGCCCGCGTCCAGTACCTTCCGGACCAGCGACGGATCGGTGTCGGGCACGCGTACCAGTAGCTCCGTGTCGGTGCCGTCGGCCGCCCGCAGGAGCGCTTCCAGCGTCTCCGCGTCCCGCGGGCTCGGCCCGCCGTGCTCGAGGTCGATCCAGACGAAGTCCGCGCCGAGGGCCGCGTAGAGTTCGACGACCGCCGGGCTGTACGTGTTCTCGAGGACGCCCAGCGCGACCTCGTCGTTCTCGAGCGTCTCGCGGAGCGCGTTACCGCGCGGTTCCTGACTCATACCGCTGTCTTCCACACCGACGGGCGACTAAAGTCTGGGGCCGAACGACGCAGTTTCCGGGTTGCCCGGGCTAAAACGGCGGGTGAAAACGGCTTACTCGTCTTTCCACTTGATCGAACAACCCCGAGAGGGCTGCCACTCGAGGTCGACGTCCTCGCCGGCCAGCACGGCGTCGATCGCTTCGCGGATCTCGAACCGGCTCGGCTCGTCGTCGGGGTTCGGGGCGTCGTCGAGTCGGCCGTGGTAGGCCAGTCGGAACTCGGCGCCGTCGGCCCGCGCCGCCGTGTTCTCGAACAGGAACGGGTCCGGCGTACAGACCGCGCCGTACTCGCGGGCGACCGCCTGACTCTCGTCCCGGAGGTAGGCGTCGTACTGGATTTTCCCGTCGGCGACGAACTCCCGCATTTTCTCGACGGAGTCCTCCGGGTACTCCTCGGCGTCGTTCGAGTTGATCCCGACGACCGACACGTCGTCGTACTCCGCGGCCAGTTCGTTCAGCAGGTCGAACTTCGCCTGCGCGTACGGACAGTGATTGCACGTGAACACGACCAGCAGCGCCTCGTCGTCGGCGAAGCTCTCGAGGGAGTACGTCTCGCCGCCGACGCCCTCGAGTTCGAACGCCGGCGCGGGGTCGCCGGCCTCGAGTTCCGACTCGGACTCTTGGAGAACCATATCGGATACTTCGAATCGTTCGTCCTTAATGATCACGTTCGGGCAGTCGCCTCGCTCGAGCGCGGGCAACGACCGGGACGACTTACATATTTGTACCCCCGGCCGCATCGACTGGGTATGAAGACGCTCGAGGTCACCGACGAACAGTACGCGTTCATCCAGCACCTCCGCGAGGAAATCTCCGACTCGGTCGTCGGCAAGTACGGCTTCGTCCGCGAACGCGACGCCGTCCAGTTCCTGATCGATAACCTCGACGAGGACATCGAGATCGACGTCGACGGCGAGTTCGACTCCTCGGCGACCGACGACGTCGCCGCGTCCGTCGGGGCCGCGATCGAGGGCGACGACGATCCCCACGAACTCGAGGAGGTCTCCTACGTCGAAGGCGAGGCTCCGGCGGCCGACGAGGTTCTCGACGAGGAGGCCGACGACCCCGATTCCGAATCTGACGGGACGGACGACGGCTCGAGCGAAGCCGAACCGACCGATGGGTCCGCCGACGAAACCGAGGCCGACGAAGCCGACGAGACCGCAGACGACAGCGACGAAAGCGGCGACGGCGACGGTGACGGCTCGGCCGACGACGACGATATGTTAGACGAGATGATGAGCCTGCTCGAGACCCACGACGACAAGTGGGACGAGTCGGACTCGGCGGACTACCGGTACACCGTCGAACTCCCGGACGGTTCGACCGAGCAGGTCCAGACGAAAGACGACGTGCGCGCGCTGCTGTTCAAGAACTACCGGTAGCGCTCAGTGAGCGCTCGCGTTCGAAAGCGAGTCGTCGGCCGGATATCAAACGACGTGACTAGCACGTCGTCGTTACAGTCAGCATCCCGTGCAGTGAGTATTATAAGACGGACGTGGAACTCTCGGACCGGCAACGATGAGTCGTCCACATTGGTTCCAGCTCGAGGAAGAGATTACCTGCCCCAATTGCAATCGACGCGTGCCGATGCAGTCGCGGATCTGTCCGCGCTGTGAGTCGTCGCTGCATTAGGGCAGCGGTTCCGGGAAGCGTCTATTCAGCGCCTATGCAGCCGTTCTCCAGCAAGGTTCCGACCAGCGCCGAAATCGACGGCGAGTAGCAACGCCTTTTTGCCCACCCTGCGATGAGGGTGCATATGAGCGAACGCGAGGTGCTCGAGTTGCTTCGTGAGAACGCGCGCTACTCCGCGGCGGATATCGCGCGAATGACCGACCTCGAGGAAGCCGAGGTCGAGGCGACCATCGAGGAGCTCGAGGCAGCGGGCGTCGTCCGGGGGTACCAGGCGGTCGTCGACTGGGACAAACTGGAAGACGAACGCGTCCGAGCCGAGGTCGAGTTGAACGTCACGCTCGACCGCGAGACGGGCTACGACGACATCGCTGAGCGCCTCGCACGGTTCCCGCAGGTCAAAGCCCTGCGGCTGATCAGCGGCGATTACGACTTCGATATGGAGGTCGAGGGCGACTCCATCCGCGAGGTCTCGCAGTTCATCAGCGAGAAGGTCGCGCCGGTCCCCGAGATCACCCAGACGGTCACCCACTACGTGATGACCTCCTACAAGGAGAACGGGATCGAACTCGGCGACGGCGAGGGCGACGACCGCCTCTCGTTCTCACCCTGACCATGACGTTCGAACTGTCAGACCGCGTGCAAACGGTGCCGCCCTCGGGCATTCGCCGCTTCTTCGAGATCGCCGAGGAACGCGACGAGGTCATCTCGCTCGGCGTCGGCGAACCCGACTTCGCGACGCCGTGGGCGGCCCGCGACGCGGCGATCACGTCCTTAGAGCAGGGCAAGACCTCCTATACGGCCAACCGGGGCAAGCGCGAACTCCGCGAGGCGATCGCGGACTACGTCGCCGACCGGTTCGAGTTGGGCTACGGCCCCGACGAGGAGATCATCGTCACCGCCGGCGCGAGCGAAGCGGTCGATCTCGCCTTCCGAGCGTTCGTCGACCCCGGCGACACGGTCGCGATCGCCCAGCCGTCGTACATCTCCTACGAGCCCGGCGTCGTCTTCGCCGGCGGCGAGGTGCTGCCGGTCCCCACGAAAGAGGAAGACGACTTCCGGCTCACCGTCGAGGGCCTCGAGGAGGCCGGCGCGGCCGACGCGGACATGCTGGTCCTCTGTTATCCCAACAACCCGACGGGCGCGATCATGCCCGCCGAAGACCTCGAGCCGATCGCCGACTTCGCCCGCGAGCACGACCTGACGGTCCTCTCGGACGAGATCTACGCGGAGCTAACGTACGACGGCGAGCACACCTCGATCGCGAGCTTCGAGGGGATGCGTGAGCGCACCATCGTCTTCAACGGCTTCTCGAAGGCCCACGCGATGACCGGCCTCCGACTTGGCTACGCCCTCGGCCCCGCCGACGCGATCGGCGCGATGAACAAGATCCACCAGTACACGATGCTGTCCGCGCCGACGACGGCCCAGCACGCCGCCCTCGAGGCCTTGGACTCCTGTGCGAACGAGGTCCAAGAGATGGTCGACCAGTACGACCGTCGCCGGCAGTTCGTCCTCTCGCGATTCCGCGATATCGGGCTGGACGTCTTCGAGGCCAAGGGCGCGTTCTACTGCTTCCCCGAGGTCCCCGAGGGCTTTACCGCCGAGGAGTTCGCCGAGGAAGTCCTGCGCGAGCAGGGCGTCGCGGTCGTCCCCGGCGACGTCTTCGGCGACGGCGGCGAGGGTCACCTGCGGATCTCCTACGCGACCGGGCTCGAGGATCTCAGGCAGGCGCTGAACCGGATCGAGGCCTTCGTCGAAGAACACGTCTGACTGCCGGAGTTCTCGGCGCGCGATCGCATTGCTGATCGCTCGAGTTTTCGGAGGATTGTACGTAGCGAAACGGCGTGGGCCGGGTAGCGCATCGGTTACGCACACTGTGCGGCGGCATCGGGAGCGTCCACCGGGTCGGCACCCGGCGGAAGGGTAAAGCGAAACGTCGAGCCGACATCCCGCTCCGAATCGACCCAGATCGCCCCGTCGTGGCGTTCGACGATCCGTTTGCACAGCGCCAACCCGATCCCCGAACCGGCCTGTTCGCCGCTCGAGTGGCCGCGCTGAAAGATCTCGAACACGCGGTCGGTATCGTCGGCGTCGATACCGGTCCCGTCGTCGCGCACTGAAATCGTCCACTCGTCGCCCTCCCGGACCGCCGAGACGTGGACCCGCGGCGAGCCGTCGCCGCTGTAGTCGATCGCGTTGCTCACCAGATTCTGGAAGAGCTGGTGCAACTGGCGCTCGTCGCAGTCGACAGTGGGGAGTGACTCCCGCGTGATCTCGGCGTCGGCGTCGTCGATCTTGAACTGCAGATCGGTGAGCACGTCGTCGAGGACGGCGTCGAGATCCGTCGGTTCGAACGGATCGCCCCCCGTTTCGACTCGGGAGTACTCGAGTAATCCGTCGATCATCGCGTGCATCCGGTCGGCCCCGTCGACGGCGAACTCGATGAACTCCTCCCCGTCCGCGTCGAGTTCGTCGGCGTATCGCGTCTCGATGAGTTGCAGATAGCTCGTCACCATGCGGAGCGGTTCCTGAAGGTCGTGCGAGGCGGCGTACGCGAACTGTTCCAGTCGCTCGTTCGAGTCCTCTAACTCTGCCACCGCCTCCTCGAGGCGCCGTTCGGTCCGTTGCAGCGTCTCGTTTTGCTCCGCGAGGGTTTTGGCGTTGGTGAGCGCCCGCGCCTCGTGGACGCCGATCCCCAGTCCCGCGAGGGAGCCGATCGATAACAGGACCGCTTGCGTCCCGAACGTGAACTGGACGGTGACGCCGGGGTGTAGCACCCGTAGGCCGAGAACGATGGCCATGACCGCAACGCTCCCGAGAATCCACAGTACGATACGGCGATAGAATTCGGGCTCGATGCCCGAATGGGGTAACCAGCGTCCGATGTACAGCATCACGATTCCCGGAAAACTGATGAGAGCGAAATCGAGCACTGCTTCCAGAAACAGCCCGTCACCGGCCAGTTCGCTGATCGATTTGCCGGCCGCAGCGATGAGAAGGAGGACACCCAGTGCGGGAATCACGTGACGCCAGCCACTGGCGTCACGCTGGTCCGATTCGAGCACCGTTTCGGAGCCGCCGGGAGTCCCAACCACTATAGCTATCTGCGGTGGCCGATACGGTTCTATCTCCCTTTTTAGTATACAATCTGTTTAAGTAGTCTATTCGGGCGGAGCCTCCACGTCGGAGAGTGCGTGCCCGAGCACGTGGTCGATACCGCGCCGGCAGTAAATGCTCTCCTGACCGTTCGGCGTCTCGAGGTCGCGTTCCGACGACCCGTCGCCGCGTTTCCGCGAATCGACCGTCGAAGTCTCCCGTCGCTTTCGCCAACAGTTTTCTCGGTCGCCCGCGCTCTCCGTAGTATGGTCGACTATCGTCCCATTCCGGACGAACGGGACGTGTTCCACGAGTATCGCAGCTACGCGTTCCGGCCCGAAGAGGGGGTTCCGGCGTACGATCCCGCGGACCACGAAACGCCGCGGGACACCCTCGGCTCCCGGCGCGGCGTGTACGAGGACGGGGCGGCTGACGACGCAAAGCCGCGCAGCGTCTGTCGGCACTACTGGCTCGAGTCGCGCGTCCGCGGCGACGTTCATCGAACCGCCGGGCTGGCGTCGGTCGCGACCCCGCCCGAGTACCGCCGTCGCGGCTACGTCCGGCAGTTGCTCGCCCGGTCGCTCGCCGAGTACCGCGATCACGACGTGCGGTTCTCGGTCCTGTGGCCGTTCCGGTATCGGTTCTACCGGCAGTACGGCTGGGATACCTGCACTCGGCTCGTCACTCACGAGTGCGACCCGAGCGTGCTCTCCGTCCCGGCCGACGCCGTCGACCGGGACGCGGGGTCGTTCCGCAGACTCGAGGCCGACGAGTACGAGGCGCTCGAACCGGCCTACGAGACGTACGCCGACCGGTACTCGCTCCCCCTCGAGCGCGACGAGGAGTGGTGGCGACACCGTGTCTTCGCCGGCTCCGAGCGGGACCCCTTCGTCTACGCGTACGAGCGCGACGGGCAGGTACGGGGATACCTCGTCTACACGATGGACGGGACGGACGGCGATCGGACGATGGTCGTCTCCGAACTCGCCGCCATCGATCACGACGCCGTGCTGGCGCTGCTGTCCTTTTGCTACGATCACGAGTCACAGGTTCAGCGCGTTCGCCTCCGCGTGCCCGACGACGTGCCGCTTCGTGCGATCGCTCGAGAGCCGGACCAGATCGAGACGACCGTCGCGGACGGGCCGATGGTCCGCGTCGTCGACGTCGCGGAGACGCTGTCCGCAGTCGCCTACCCCGACCGCGACGCGACCGTGACGATCGCCGTCGAGGACCCGCTCGCCGAGTGGAACGACGGCACGTTCCGACTTGCGGTCTCGGACGGTCGCGCGGACTGTCGCCGGCTGCGCGATCGCTCGGAGCCACAGTCGGAGTTCGACGTTCGCCTCGATATCGGCGCGCTCTCACAGCTCGTCGTCGGGTTCCAGTCCGCGGCCGCTCTCGAGCGAACGGGACGACTCGAGACGACGGACGCGTCGTCGCTCGAGACGATGTCGGCGCTGTTTCCCGAAACGACGGTCTTTCTCGGAGACCGGTTCTGAGCAGGTCGGCGGTTCGCGGGGAGTCCATTCGGTTCGGGATGACGGATGGGATTCGCGACCGGGCGGCGAACCATGTGACTGAGAGTCATGCCACCGCTCGGCCACGACACTCAAATAGGGGTTTCACAAACTATGTGCTGACTGTCTGTCGATGATGTCAACGGCCGCGAGAGGCGATTGCCACGGAGACGAAGGGGGGACGAATCCGTCGTCCGATGGGGGTGGCGAGTCGTGACCATGCGATCCGTGCCGATCGTCGACCGGGTGACGGACGCCTTTTTCGCGCTCGATACCGGCTTTCGGTTCACGTATCTCAACGAGCGGGCCGAAACGCTGCTCAAGCGCTCCCGCGAGGACCTGATCGGACGGGTCATGTGGGACGAGTTCCCCCAGACCGTCGAGACGCAGTTCCCGGACGGGTTCCACCGCGCGATGGACGAACAGGTCCCGGTCTCCTTCGAGATCTATCACACGCACCTCGAGACGTGGTTCGAAGCGCGGGCCTACCCGTCGACGACCGGGCTGTCGGTGTACATGCGCGACGTTACCGAGCGGCGGGCACAGGAGACGACGGTGGCCCAGCACGCCGCCGTCGTCGAGGCGATCCGCGACGCCGTCATCACGCTCGATCGCAACCGCGAAATCGTCGCGATCAACGGCGCGACCGAAACCCTCCTCGGCGCGGATCGGTCGGCGCTGGACGGCGAGCACATCGAAACCCTGACCGAACTGGCGGGTATCGACGACCAGCACGCCGTCGATATCGGGCGGGCGATCACCGACGTCGACGTCGGCAACGCGGATCGGCGACAACTCGAACTCCCCTACACCGGCCCTGACGGTAACGACCGGATGGGCGAGTTCCGGTTCGTCCCGATCGAGGACGACACCGCGACCGTCGCCGCCGTCGTTCGCGATATCACCGACCAACACGAGTACGATCGCGTCGTCACGTCGCTCCACGAGATCACCCGCTGGCTCCTCGAGTCCGACGATCCGGAAGAGATCTGTGCGATCTCGGTCCACGCCGGCGGCGACCTGCTCGATCTCCCCATCAGCGGCGTCTGGCTGCTCGAGGAGGAACAGGGCTATCTCGAGCCCGTGGCCGGGACCGCCGGCGCACACGACGAGTTCGGCGGCCTGCCGCGGTTCAACCCCGGCGAAGGCCTCGTCTGGGACGTCTTCGAGGCCGGCGAGGTCGAACGGTTCGACGACCTCGAGACCGTCGGGGAACTCTACAATCCGGACACGCCGCTGCGATCGGAGATCATCGCCCCGATCGGCACCCACGGCGTTCTCATGACCGGCGCGCTCGATCCGCATCAGTTCGACGAGACCGACGTGGACCTCATCTCGACGCTCGTCGAGAACACGCGGGCCGCCCTCGATCGGGCCGATCGGGAACGGGTCCTGCGGGACCGAACCGCCGAACTCGAGCGCCAGACCGAGCGCCTCGAGGCCGTCGCAGACGTGCTCTCGACCGATCTGAAAGACCAACTCACGGCCGTCGCCGACGCGCTCGAGGACGACACGGCCGACGAGTGGGAGTTCCCGCTGGCCGAGGACACCGTCGAAACGACGCTCGACCGCGCCGAGGGGCTCGTCGACGACGTCCGGGAGTTCGCCCGGAACGCCTCGGCCGTCGGCACCCGCAGTCGGCTCCGCCTCGAGTCGGCGATCACCGACGCCGTCAGCGAGTCGCGCCTCGACGCGGACAGCGTCATCGTCGACGGCTCGGCCGCGCTCCGGGCCGATCCCGACCGCTTCGTCCACCTCCTCGAGACGGCCTTCGACAGCGCCGTCGCGCGGGCCGACGGCGACGTGAACGTGACGATTCAGATCGGCCTCGTCGGGTTCGAGGACGGCGGCAGTCGCGGCTTTTTCCTCCTCGACGACGCCGCGGAAATCCCCCCGAACGCACACGACCGCGTGCTCGATCCGACCCACGACGACGACACCGCGATCGACGGGCTCGGCCTCGCTCTCGTCCGGGCCATCGCCGAAGCCCACGACTGGGAGTGTACCGTCTCCAACGGCGCGAACGGCGGGACCCGGGTCGAGATCCGGGACGTGACGACCCTCGAGCGCCGCCTCGAGTAGGCGGCCGGGACGAGAAGAGCGAGGCGGACTGCTTAGCGGGGGACCGTTCCGGTCATGACGTAATACTCGTAGTGGGGCTCTCGGCCCCACAGCGCCGGGTCCGACAGCGGTTCGTGCTCGATCTCCGTCAGGCCGTTCCGCGCGAGGAACTCGCGGAGGTCGGCGGGCGGGCGGCCGTCGTACATCGGCAACTCGTCGTGGATTGCCTCGTACTCGTCCCACGGCTCGTCGTGGTCCCAGTACCCCTCGATCAGGAGGATGCTGCCGCCCGGTTCGACGACGCGCTGCCACTCGTCGATCGCCGCACCGGGGTTCGGAAGCGTCCAGATGAGGTGGCGGGCCGTGAGCAGTTCGACGGCGTCGTCGGGAACCGCGAGCGACTCCGCGTCCCCACGGTGGAAGGCGACCGAGCGGTCGACCCGTTCGGCTTTCGTCCGTGCACGCTCGAGCATCTCCGGGGCGAAGTCCACGCCGGTAACGTCGTGGCCAAGTTCCGCCAGCAGCAGCGACACGACTCCGGTCCCACAGCCGACGTCGAGGACTCGCAGGGGGTCGTCGCCGGTCCACTCGCGGAAAACCGACAGCCACCGCTCGCGCTGTTCGTCAGTGTGGATACCGTGCTGGCTCGCGTCGTCGAACGTCGCGGCGCGGTCGTTCCAGTGCTGTCGGACGAGGTCCTTGACGGCGTCGTCGGTCCGATTCGATCGGGTCATGTGTGGCTCCGTTACTCGCATCTCCGCACTGAACGCACGAGACGATTGTGGACTCGAGGAGGTACAACGCCGTCACTCCCGGACGACGGAGTCGCTCGCAATATCGCGACAGAGTTGGCGGTAGCCGTCCCGGGCCAAGAGCTCCTGCATCGTGTCGTCGACCTCGACCCGGCGGACTGCCAGCCGGTCTCTGAGTTCGGCGTACTCCTGACTCGAGCGGCGTTCGGGCTCGTCCTTCTGATCGTCCAGTAGCGCCTTCTTCGAGGCGAGCGCGAAGAACTCCCGGAGCTGCTCGTCGTAGGTCGTCCGGAGCAGCAGTTGATCGATAACGCCGACCAGTTCGTCCTGCGAAACGGGTTTGACCAGGTAGTCGTCGAACCCCATCTCGATGATCTCGAAGTCGGGCTCGACCGCCGTCACCATCGCGACCCGGCACTCGAGGCCTCGGTCCCGAATCGTCTCGAGGACGGTCGACCCCGAGAGCCCCGGCATCCGCCGGTCGAGGAGAACGACGTCGATCGAGTCGTCGATCGCCGCCAGCGCGTCGGCCCCGTCGGCGGCCCTCTCGACGGTACACTCCTCCTCGAGCCACGCGGCATAGAGGTTCGCGAGATCGGGCTCGTCTTCGACGATCAGGACGGATGGGGTGTCGGTAGTCATCGGAGCCTCCGAAACTGTTGGTTCGTTGGACTACTCGCGGCGATTGTATATCAATATGTCGGACAATAGACGGCGAACGTGGCAGTGGTGACGGATATTACCGCTTTTCCATGGCAGATTCTCGAGAACGGAACTCGGATCCGACTCAATTGGTCGCGCCGGTGCGGTCGTCACTCGAGTTCGCGTTCGATCGTCGCGCGTCGCTCGCGGATCGCGGCCGCGTCGGTCTCGATCGTTCGGTTGCCGACCTCGACTGCGAGCGTCCCGTCGTCGGTCGCAGCGCCGAGTTCGACGACGGGCGCGACGCCGTCGAACGCCTCGCGAACTGCCTCGACGGACTCGGTCTGGATCAGCGCGCGACCCGGCTGTTCGCCGAACAGCGCGCCCGCGGGGTCCTCGCTCGGGATCGACACCTCGAGGCCGGCGTCCTCGGTGACCATTTCGGCGAGGGCGACGGCGAGTCCGCCGTGGCTGACGTCGTGGACCGCGAGCGTCGAGTCCGCATCGGCGACCGCGGCGAGCGCCTCGATCAGGCCCGCGGGGTCGTCGGGCAGTTCGGGGAAGCGGTCGCTGCCGCCGAACTGCGCGAGGTACTCGGAGCCGCCGAGGCGAGTATCGTCGGCCTCGAGGCCGAGGTCGCCGACGAGAAGCAGGTCGCCCGCGGACTCGACCGACAGCGGCGGCGCGTCGTAGCCGTCCTTGGCGCCGACCATCGCCAGCGTCGGCGTCGGCGGGATCGGCCCCGCGACGGAGTCGTTGTACAGCGAGACGTTGCCGCCGACGACCGGCGTCGACAGCGTCTCGCACATTTCCGCGAGTCCATCGACGATGCCCGTGAAGCCGCCGTACACGTCTGGTTTCTCGGGGTTGCCGCCGTTGAGACAATCGACCGCGGCCAGCGGCGTCGCGCCCTTGGCCGCGATGTTCGTCGCGTTCTCGAGCGCGATCGCGCGGGCTCCCTCGTAGGGTGCGGCGTCGGTCCAGTTCGGCGCGGCCCCGGAGGAAAGCGCCAGCCCCTGCCCGATCTCGCGGCTATCGCCGCTCGATTCATCCGCGGAGTCTTGGAAGACTCCGTCTTCCAATGGTCGGGAACTCTCCGAGTTCCCTCGACGTGGCTCCGCGCTCGCCTCCCGGACCGCAATGATGGCGGCGTCGTCGCCCGGCCCGACGCTCGTTCGCACGCCGACCTCGTGGTCGTACTGCCGGTAGACCCACCGCTTCGAGGCGGTGCTCGGACTCGAGACGACGGCGTCGAAGGCCGCCTCGAGGCCGACCTCGGGGCGGTCCGTTTCCGGCTGTGCCGGTTCCTCGGACGCGAGATCGTTCATCGGCGCGCCCTCGCCGAGGAAGTAGGCGTCGACGTCGACGACCGTCTCGCCCTCGAACGTGCAGGTGTAGTTGCCGTCGGTGACCTCACCGATGACCGAACAGCCCAGATCGAACCGCTCGGCGATCTCGCGCACGCGGTCGACGTTCTCGGGTGCGACCTCGTAACACATCCGCTCCTGCGATTCGGCGAGCAGGATCTCCAGCGCGTTCATGTTCGGCTCGCGCTGGTGGACCCGCTCGAGTTCGATGTCGGCGCCGAGGCCGCCCTTGGCGACCAGTTCGCTCGAGGCACCGCCGAGGCCGGCGGCACCGAGGTCGCGAGCGGACTCGATCAGGGTCTCGTCGACGAGCGCCTCGTTGGCCTCGATGAGCAGTTTCTCCGAGTAGGGGTCGCCGACCTGTACCGCGGGTCGGTCCTCGGTCTCGGCGTCCTCCGCGAGGTCCTCGCTGGCGAAGCTCGCGCCGCCGAGTCCGTCCCGACCCGTGCCGTTGCCGACGAGGACGAGCTTGTTCCCCGGTTCTTGGGCTTCGGCGGTAACGAGTCGCTCGTCGTCGGTCAGGCCGACACAGGCGACGTTGACAAGCGGATTGCCCTCGTAATCGGGGTGGAAATCGACGCTGCCGGCGACCGTCGGCACGCCGATACAGTTCCCGTAGTGGCTGATCCCCTCGACGACCCCCTCGAAGAGGTACTGCGAGTGGTCGTCGTCGAACTCGCCGAAGTACAGCGAGTCCGCGAGCGCGATGGGATAGGCACCCATCGAGAGCGTGTCCCGGACGATGCCGCCGACGCCGGTCGCCGCGCCGTCGAACGGGTCGACGTAGGAGGGGTGGTTGTGGCTCTCGATGCCCAGCGTGATGTACGTCTCGTCGTCCAACGCGACGACCGCCGCGTCGTCGCCCGGCCCGACGACGACCTGCTCGCCCTCGCTGTCGAAGGCCGACAGCAGCGGTCGCGAGGAGCGGTACGCGCAGTGCTCGCTCCAGAGGTTCTCGAACAGCGCCGCCTCCGCTCGAGTCGGTTCCCGCCCCAGCTCGGAAACGACGAGTTCGCGGTCCGAATCGGCAAGACTCATTCATCTAGGTGGTGAAAGTCGGTCGGTAAATGGGTTTCTATATGCACGTTCGTGGATACTCTCGGACGATCGCGCGACCGTCGAGTCGCGGACCGAGTCGCTTTTGATCAGGCCGCCTAAACGTGTGCTCGTGCTGTCGGTCGAACTTCACACGCACTCGTCGCTGTCCTACGACGGCCGCGACCCGGTCGAGCTCATCCTGGAGCAGGCCGAAGCCGTCGGTCTCGACGCGATCGCAGTGACGGACCACGACGAAATCGACGCGAGCCTCGAGGCCGCCGAGCGTGCCGCCGACTACGGACTGGTCGGAATCCCGGGCATGGAGATCTCGAGCAAGGCGGGCCACGTGCTCGGGTTGGGCCTCGAGGAAGCCGTTCCGCCCGGGCTCTCCTTCGAATCGACGCTCGAGGCGATCCACGAGCAGGGCGGGCTGGCCGTCGTACCCCACCCGTTTCAGGAGTCGCGCCACGGCGTGATGGCCCGCATCTCCCGCGAGCAACTCGCGCTGGGCGACGCGATCGAGGTCTACAACTCCCGGCTGTTCACCGGGCGAGCCAACCGACAGGCCGAACGCTACGCCCGGTCGCGGGATCTGCCGATGACCGCCGGTAGCGACGCCCACATCAGCGAGATGGTCGGGCAGGCGGTCACCCGCGTCGACGCCGACGAGCGCTCCGTCGAGGCGATCCTCGCGGCCATCGCGGACGGTCGAACGACCGTCGAAGGAAAGCGAACGCCGTGGCGGATCAGCATCCAGCAGTTCGCCGGCGGCGTCACGCGACGACTGAGCCACGTTTTGAAACTCTTCCAATGACCGAGCCGACGCTCCGCGGTGCCGACCCGACGACGGTTCGTACCGCGCTCGAGGACGACGACCCGTTCCCGGGATCGGCCGGCTTCGCGGGAGCGGTCGACGGCCGCCTCGTTCGCGACGTGCTCGGCCGCGTCCCGCTGTTCGTCGACGGCGCTTCCGAGACCGGCGGCGACCCAGCATGGGCCTTCGAGCCGACCGCACTCGAGAAGCCGACGCTCTTCCCGCCCGGTGCGGCCGCGCCCGCCGACGGCCCGCTGCCCGACCCGGAATCGCGCTGGGCACTGCCGGATCCCGACCCGCTCGAGGGCGACGCTGCGATCGAGGCGCTCGAGGACGCGATCCGAACGGCGACCGACGCCGTCCGCGACGACGACCGCGAGATCGCCGTCGCCTTCTCCGGCGGCGTCGACTCCGCACTGGTCGCCGAACTGCTGGACGCCCCCTTGTACGTCGTCGGCTTTCCCGACAGCCACGACGTCGAGGCCGCGCGCACGGCCGCCGACGCGATGGGCCGCGACCTGACCGTCGTCGACCTCGAGCCGGCCGACCTCGAGCGCGCCGTCCCCGAGGTGGCACGGGCGACGGGCCGGACGAACGCGATGGACGTCCAGATCGCGCTTCCGCTGTATTTGGTCGGCGAACGCGTCGCCGCGGACGGCTTCGACGCCCTCGCCGTCGGGCAGGGAGCCGACGAACTGTTCGGCGGCTACGAGAAGGTCGTCAGGCTCGACCACCGGGTCGACGCCGAGACGGTCCGCGGGGCCGTCCGCGAACAGCTCCGAAGTCTGCCCGATCAGCTGCCGCGGGACGTGCTGACGATCGAGGCGACGGGGCTGGAGCCGGTCGCGCCGTTCCTCCACGACGCCGTGGTCGAGGCCGCGCTTCGACTACCCGACGACCTGCTGGCCGACGAGAACGAACGGAAGCGCGGCTTCCGCCGGGTCGCGTCGCGGTATCTCCCCGACGAGGTCGCGACGCGGGATAAGAAGGCGGTCCAGTACGGCAGCCTCGTCGCCCGCGAACTCGACCGGCTCGCTCGGCAGGCGGGGTACAAGCGCCGGATGGACGACCACGTCACGAAGTACGTCGCGTCGCTGCTCGAGGACGGCGATACCGAACCGACTACGTAATTTTCCGCCCGTTCCTCACGACGGCAACGGACAGAGGCTCGCCGTGAAGACCACCGTCTCGTCGGTCTCGTTTCTCGCGCCGTGGTCGACGCCGCGCTCGTGGTGGACGACCCCGGGCGCGTCGACCTGTTCGCTTTCCTCGCCCCGTATCACGGTCACCGTTCCCTCGAGCACGTGGAAGACGTTCGTGCTCTCGGCGTGGTCGTGCGCCTCGAGTTCCGCGCCCGGCCCGAGGGCGAAGGCCTTCACGAGGACATCGTCGGTGACGACCAGTTCCGCGGTCGCGACCTCGCCGCCTCCCGGCTCGAGGTCGGCGATCGAATCGGCGTATGCGTCGAGCATATCGTCCGATTCGACGGGCGGAACTAAAACGGCGGGGGAGAGACGGGCGAACGCGAGCGACCGGCGCGGCCCGCCTCGAACCGTCGAGATCGCAGTAGAAGAGAGAACGGCTCGCTGCTCCGCACCGCCGCGATGCGCCGACTCAGTCCTCGGTCTCGGTCGGCAGCTTGTTCTGCGGTTCGTACGTGACGTTCTCCGAGACTTTGCGGCGGTTCTGCTCGCCGATCCGGTCGGCGACTTCGCCGACGACGTCCTCGAGGTGACCTTGGACCTCGCTGTCGTCGTCCTTGACGAGCGCCCCTTCGCTGCCGTCGGCACCGAAGTCGGGGTGGATCGGGATGCGGCCGAGCAACGGGACGTCGTACTTGTCGACGATGGTGTCCGCGCCGCCGGTTCCGAACAGCCCGTGCTGGTCGCCACAGGACGGGCAGATGAAGGAGCTCATGTTCTCGACGACGCCCAGCACCGGCGTGTCGTGTTTGTTGAACATCTGGATTCCCTTTCGGGTGTCGTCGAGCGCCATCTCCTGTGGCGTCGTGACGACGACCGACCCGGTCACCGGCATCGACTGGAGCAGGTTCAGCGTCGCGTCGCCAGTTCCCGGCGGCAGGTCGACGATGAGGTAGTCAAGTCGACCCCACTCGACGCCCTCGAGGAACTTCACCATGAACTTGTTGACCATCGGACCCCGGAGGATGGCGGGATCGTCGTCGTCTTCCATCATCATCCCCATGCTGATGAGACGGACGCCGTCCGAGCGGGGCGGCACGATCTCCTCGTTCGGCGTCACGCCCGGATCGCTCTCGGGCGGCAGGATCTGGGGCACGTTCGGCCCGTGGATGTCGGCGTCGAGCAGGCCGACCATCGCGCCGCGTTTCTCGAGTCCGGCCGCGAGGTTGGCCGCGACCGTCGTTTTGCCGACGCCACCCTTCCCGGAGGAGACGGCGATGACGTTGCGAACCTTCGGGAGTACCTCCTCGTCGAAGCCGTGGTCCTCGCCGACGTGCGCTCGCAGGTCGGCCTCGAGACCCGCCTCTTCGACGACATCGCGGATCCGGTTGCCCAGTTCCAGTTCGGAGGGGGCATACGGCGCGTTAAACGCGAGCGAGATCCGGGCCGTCTCGTCGTCGATCGTGAGGTCGTTGACCAGTCCCAGCGAGATGATGTCCTCGCCGAGGTCCGGATCTTCGACCGCCTCGAGTTTGATTTCGAGTTCGTGTTCTGTGATACTCATAGTGACTCTGTGCTAGCCGAACGGAGGGGTCGGAACGGGATACGTGTGATGGTTCGGGACTCGAGCGATGGCACTGACGGGCCTGCCTGCGATGTCCGCTGTGAAAAAATGGAACCGGTGTTCGGATGCGATTCGAGCGACGGTTACGGCGGGCCGACGCTGCTGAACGGTTCCGGCGGGCCGCCGTAGAACACGACGCCGATCAGGACGGTCAGAACGAACATACCGACCCACATCGACGTCGTGAGGCCGACGAGGTAGCTCACGCCGGTCAGTCCGGTCTTCGTGTCGCGGGGTTCGCCGAGGAACCACGCCGCGAGCATGATGTAGACCGGGACCAGGATGACGGCGAAGATGATGTAGGTCCCCTCGTTGGCGAAGCCGGTGAAGCCGGCCGTGCCGTCGTAGCCGTGGTACAGGAGTTCTGCCGGGATCGTTGTCAGTGCTGGGCTCATGCTTCCACCTCCGGTTCGGTTGCTTCCTCACTGTGCTCGTGGTCACCGCGCAGGTGTTCGACCGCGTGGAGTTCGACCACCGGAACGAGCTTCGAGAGGTTGAGGAATAAAAGTGCGACCAAGGCGGCCGTGCCGACGAGCGACAGCCACTCGATCGCGCTCGGGAAGTACTCCCCGGGAACCGCTTCGTAGATGTTGAAGTGCGGGTCCATGAACCCCTCGACGACGAACAGGACCTTCTCGGTCAGCGTCGCGGTGAGGACCGCAACGCTGGCGATGAGCGCCCGCTTCTTGCTGAACAGCGCCGGGCGGATTCCCTGCACGAAGATGTACACGAGCGTGGCGAACACCATCCCCATCGCGACGCGGTAGATGGGGTTGGAGATCTTCGCTTCGGTCGCGTGTGCCTGGTCGAGCGGTCCGAGGAACGAACCGTTGAGGATCGTCTGGAGCTGGAACCAGAGGAACAGCAGGGAGAAGAACCCGAGCCACAGGAGCAGCCCGCGGAAGATGTCGTCGGTGATGATGTGGTCCCATCCGTAGGCGCGACGGAAGGCGTAGGAGATGATCATCACGCCGCTGATCGCCGACATCAGCGCGATGCTCAGGAACATCGGTCCCTGAATCGCGCCGGTCCACGCGGGCATCGCCGGGAGCACCGAGAACAGCCACGGGATCACGCCGCCGTGGAGCAGGAGCGGTGCCATGATGATGACCGCGGCCGCGAGCCACCAGACCATCCGATCGATGATCTTGTCTTCCTTCTTGGTGTAGCCGATCGTCAGCGTGTCGTAGATCAGCCCGTACAGGTCCGGAAGCTGAAAGCTACCGATCTTCGGGGCGTACGACGGGAGCTGATCGCGCAGTCGAGCGACGTCGTAGCGCAGCGTCAGGCCGAGGTAGGTCGCCGACAGCACGAAGTAGGCCGTAATGACCGTCACGTCCCATACCAGCGGCGAGTTGTTGACCGTGATGTGGTAGTGACCGATGACGCTCGTGACCATCCGGTCCGGCCGGCCCATGTGGACCAGGATGTAGAAGCCGGCGGCCGAGAGGCCGCCGATCGTCGTCATCTCCGCGATACGGGCGATCGGCAGGTACCGATCCATGCCGAGCAGGCGGACGGCGGCCGAGAGGATGATGCCGCCGTGGGCGACGCCGACCCACCAGATGAACGCGCCGATGTACAGCCCCCAGGTCGAACCGCCACCGGAGCCCCAGTCGCCGAGGCCGGTGACGATCAGCCCTTGCTGGAGCTGGTAGGCCCAGGCCACGAGGAAGGCCACGAGGCCGAGGGCCGCAGCGCCGTACATGATGAAGTACTTCGTCGTGAGCGTGTTGATCGGCCGGAGGATGTCCTCCTCGGACGGCGTCTTCGTGC
Source organism: Natrinema sp. LN54 (assembly GCF_052439245.1). Taxonomy (NCBI): domain Archaea; kingdom Methanobacteriati; phylum Methanobacteriota; class Halobacteria; order Halobacteriales; family Natrialbaceae; genus Natrinema; species Natrinema sp. LN54. Next base: position 100,166 of record NZ_JBQVRP010000006.1, on the reverse strand, counting down.
TCATAACGACACCCCGTCAACGCGGCCGACGGTCCCTTCGTCGAGGACGTCCTGTCGCTTGTCGACGAGGTCTCCTACGTCCTCGTACTTGGTCGGCCCTTCGACCTGGTGCGCTTCCGGACCGGGTTCCTGACCGAGGTACGTGACGTTCGGGTGCGTCCCGACGTCCTCGAGCAGCTTGAACTTCGCGCTGGGGTTGCCGGCGAACTGCTGGAGTCGGACCATCGCGTCGTCGGATTCGCCCGAGCCGAGCTGTAGTTCGGCGAGGACATCCTCGCTCTCGAGGTCGACGTAGCTTTCGAGCGTCTCGAGCACCTCGAGGATCGTCTCCTGTTTCTGGAGGATCGTATTGTTTTCCTCCTCGCCCGGATCGGTCTCGGTGTCCCGACTGACGATCTCGATCGCCTTCATGATGCTGACGAGTTCGGTGGTGAGGTCCTCGACGGCCTCGGTCGCGGACGCGAGGTCGTCGTCCTCGCTGAGGTTCTCGTCGAGCGTGTCGGACGAGGGCACGTCGCGTTCGACGTCGATGACGGCCCGGCTCTTGATCGGGTGCTCGCGGTGCTGGGAGGGATCGCTCTTTTCGTCCTTGACGTTCCCGAACTGGATCGCGTTGGGCGGGCAGGCGTCCTCACACGCGGACGTACCGATCATTTCGTCGCCCTGGTTTCCGTCCTGTCGGGATGGACACATCGTACACTTGCTCATCGTGCCACGGGGCGCACGGCTGTCGACCCAGCGCTCGCCGTGCTCGTACTCGCCCATCGTGTGGCTCTCGTCGAGTTCGCTGTAGTCCGTGTCGGGCTCGTCCCACTGGAAGTAGTTGACGCCGTAGGGACAGGCGACCTGACAGTACCGACAGCCGATACAGACGTCGTAGTCGGTCAGCACGAGGCCGTCCTTGTCGCGAGTGTGACGGGCCGTCGTCGGACAGACCTTCTCACAGGGTGCGTCCGTGCAGTGCTGACACGGTCGCACGAGCATGTTGAAGTCGGATTGGCCACCGACTACGTCGGGTTGCGGGGACGAAGAAGACGTGAGTTCGTCCTCGAATGCCATGACGTACATCCAGTTGACCCCCTGATCGAGGCTGTTTTCCGACGTACAGGCAGTCATACAGGAGAGACAGCCGTCACAGCGTTCGAGGTCGATCGTCATCCCCCACTGGGTGTCGCTGTGTTCGGTGGTCTCCGAGTGGCCGCCCTCGCCGCTCTCGGCGGCGCTGAGGCTCTGTTCGGGTGGGTCGTGAGTGGCACCGAACGCGCCGACTCCGACGGCCGCCGCCCCGACACCCATCTTCTTCATCGTCTCGCGGCGGGTCTCGCCGCCGTCACCGTCGAAGGCGTCGAGCATGTTGGAGGCGGTTCCTTTCGCCTCCTCCTGTGCCGCCTCGTAGGCTTCCTTGGTCGGGCGTTCGTCCTCGCCGAACTCCTCCATCACGTCCTCGTGATAGCGCTCGTGGAATTCGGACTCGGAGAGTTCACCCTTCGTGACCCGCATCGCGTCCTGGGCCATCTCCATACCGAGGTCGCTGTCGTACTCGGTATCGTCGAGCATCGTCTCGAGTTCGTCCTCCCACTCTTCGCCGAGCGGGTGGAATGATTCATCGTCCGTACTCATTAGATCAGAACACCTCTGAATATGACGCTGGTGTCATGCTGGTTGTACTCGAAAGCATGCACTTCAAATCGTTCATTTGTTGCTCCTCGTTCCCCGTCTCACAACCGTACTCGGATGAAGTATCGAGTCGATTTCCACCGCGTGAGAATCGAGGCGAACATATTCGCTATTTTAAACCGGGGCAGTATTCAGTCGACAGCGAACCCGACTCGAGCCGGGTGACGGAGCACCGAATCCGATCAGTTTTCGGACTGCGGCTGGCGGAAAAGAGACCAGTTGTCACTCGGTCGGCCAGCCATCACGAGACACGTGTTCGATCGGTCAGCGACACCGAGAGGACTCGACTCTCATCGCGCCGTCGAGACCCATTTAGGTGCTCGCCAGTTCCTCCTCGAGCGACTCCTCGCTGTCGACGCTCGGCAGGTCCTCGACGAACCGCTTGATGATCGCCTCCTCGGCCCGGTGGAGCGTCTCGCTGCAGGTCGACTTGGCGATGTCGAGGTGGTCGGCCAGTTCGGTCAGCGACGAGCCCCGCGGAGTGTCGTAGTAGCCCTCGTCGACGGCCGCGACGATCACCTCGAGTTGGCGTTCGGAGAGCAGCTGGCTCTCGTGGAGCCGCTCGCGGACGTGTTCGATCCGGTATTGAAGGCCGAAGTGTTCGAGCTGTTCGGCGAGTTCGGCCAGCCGCTCCCGGGAACCGGTTACGTCGATCGTCGCCTCGCCGTCTTGAATCTCGACCGGGAGCTCGATCGGCATCCCCGACTCTCGAGAGGAGAACAACAGGAGCGGGGCGGTCGTCTCGAAGTGGACCGTCGCCTCGTTGTCGCTCCACTGGGCGAGCGTGAGTTCGGTGAGCTGCGGATGCTCCTCCATTCCCTCGATCACCTTGGGAACTTCGGGACCGGCGATCCGGACGAGCGCGAAGCCGGAGTCGGCGCCGGGGACGGCCGCGAGGACCCGGAAGGTCGACTCGGGGTAGTCCGTCGAAAGCTGCTGTATCCAGACCTCCTCGGGCAACGTGAGAGTGAGTGTGGCTTGAGCCATACGAACGTGTTCCGCTCGAAACTATATGCCGGTGGCTACGAATATGTTCGGCGAATTCCTGCCGAGCGGGAAGATCGATAGCGACGAACACGTTCGGACGAACGACCAACCGGTCGCGACTCGAACGCGAAACCGATGGCAACCGAATCCACCGAACGAACGCTGGACGTCAGAGAGATCGACGGCCCGCCGTTCGACGACATCACGGCCGCACTCGAGAAACTCGAGGCGGAGCAACGACTGCGGCTGATCGCTCCCTTCGAGCCGGAGCCGCTCTACGAGGTGCTCGAGGACCGCGGGTTCGCTTACGAGAGCGAGGAGCGCGACGGCGGCGTCTGGCACGTACTCATCGAACACGCGTAACCGACCGAATCGCTACCCGAACATATTCGCGCAAACGTCGATGCATCGCTCGTCCCGAGTACGACTCGCATGACGCGACTCGATGTCAGGGACGTTCCGCCGGTGAACCGCCATCCGAAAATCCACGACGCGTTCGACGCCCTCGAGCCGGGCGAGTCGCTGACGATCGTCAACGACCACGAACCCAAGCCGCTGTTCTACGAGTTCGAGGCCGAGGTCGACAGCTTCGACGCTGACGGCTACGAGGTCGAACGAGTCGCCCCCGACGAGTTCGTCGCCACGTTCCCGAAAGTAGAGGCATAGCGGGGCGTCACAATCGACGGTATCGCCCCCGTGGGTTTTCACAGAACGGTCTCGACCGTTGGTTTCCACAGAACCACATCGCGGCCGAACACGTACGGGACGAAAGATAGCTAGCGGGCGATCGAACCGGCACGTATGCCCTCACCCACCACCGTCGTCGACCGCACCGACGCCCCGAACGATCGACCGCAGGAGACCCTCGACGTGCGGTCGCTCGGCCCACCGAACCCGCTCCAGCAGACCCTCGAGCGACTCGTCGAACTGCCCGACGAGACGGTCCTGATCCAGCGCAACGACCGCGTCCCCCAGTTTCTCTACCCGAAACTCGAGGATCGTGACTACGCGTACGAGACCGCCGAACTCGAGGACGAAGTCGTGACGGTCATCTGGCGGGACTGATCTCCGCTCCCTCTGCGAGGTGCTCGCGAAGCAGGGCCGTCACGTTCTCGGCTGCTTCGTGGGGCACCCAATGGCTCGTCTCCGGGAGTAACTCGAGGCGGCTCTCTCGACAGAACCCCGTGCTGTCGATCGCCAGTTCGGGGACGAGCGCCGCGTCGTCCTCGCCCCAGACGACGAGCGTCGGCGCGTCGACCCGCTCCGTCGGCGGACTCGACGGATGCCGTGCGGCCGCTCGATACCAGTTGAGCATCCCCGTGAGCGCTCCGTCTCGGCCCCAGGCACGGCGGTAGCGGTCCAGATCGTCATCACTGAACGTGCCCGCCGGGACCGGGGAGCGAAGCGCCCGCTCGAGCAGGCGGTAGTCGTCGTATCGACAGGCGATTTCGGGCAGCCGCGGGAGCTGAAATCCCATCGCGTACCAGCTCCGGCGCAGCTGCTCGGGGTTCGAGCGGAGCTGCCGGCCATAGGCGGTCTGATGGGGTGCGTTGACGACGGCGAGTCGATCGACGGCCTCGGGATATCTGCGCGCGAGGTCCCACGCGACCATCCCGCCCCAGTCGTGGCCGACGACGTGGGCGGTCTCGCGTCCCTCGGTCGCGATCAGGTCGGCGATGTCCGCCGACAGTTCGCGGGTTCGGTACGCCCGGACTCCGTTCGGCTTCTCGCTCAGATTGTACCCGCGCTGGTCGGGCACGAGCACTCGGTAGCCGGCCTCGACGAGCGGCGCGATCTGGGCCCGCCAGCCGTACCAGAATTCGGGAAAGCCGTGGAGCAAGACGACCAGCGGATCGGCTTCGTCACCGGCGACGACGGCGTGTAACTCGACTCCGTTGGCTGTCCGAACCGTCGACTCCGCGTCGATCGTCGGCGGAACGACGGACTCGAGGTCCGCCCTCGGGACCGTCGATGGCTCGTTCGATTGCATCGTCGCTCCCTGCACCGCGAACCGCCATATCGATTGGGAGGGTGCCATCGTCAGCGTCCGGCCTCGAGGGGTCGACCAACGAGTTGCGAGCCGCCGGTGACCGGCCGGAAACCGTCTCGGACGGGGACTCGACTCGAGGCGTACTTAACTGCCCGTGATATGCAGGGAATTACCAATTAGATTACTAGTCGACGGGAACCGTCGTGGCGGTTGATCATACGTCCATCCGAATCCCGAAGTGAGGACAATGACCCAAATCCGACTCAACCGACGGCAGATGGTGCAAGCGATCGGGGCGACCGGCGCCGCCGCGGTGGCCGGCTGTCTCGGTGGCGACGCGGAGGGGAACGGTGCGGAAAGCGACACGTCGGCGAGTGAGGAGGGGCTGCCGGCGGCCAAAGACATCGATGTCGACCGGATCGCGCGGGATCCGACGGACATCCCCGACCCGGTCGACTGGGACGAGCCCCGCGAACACGATATCACGATCCAGACCGAACGGGTGACCGCCGAGATCGAGCCCAGAGTCACCTTCGAGTACATGACCTTCGAGGGGCAGGTTCCAGGGCCGATGATCCGGGTCCGCCGTGGCGATCGGGTGAACCTCACGTTCGAGGTGCCCGAGGACATGAACAAGGTCGGGCACAACATGGACTTCCACGCGGTCTACGGGCCCGGCGGGGGAGCCGACGCGACCACGATCGGGCCGGGCGACGACCCGACCGAAATCAGCTTCACGGCCGACTACGCGGGCGTGTTCATCTACCACTGTGCGATCCCGAACATGGACATGCACATCAGCAGCGGGATGTTCGGCTCGATCCTCGTCGAGCCCGAAGACGGGCTTCCCGAGGTCGATAATGAGTACTACCTCGGTCAACACGAGATCTACACCGACGGCGAGGTCGGCGAGGAGGGCCACCACAGCTTCGACTTCGACGCGATGCTGGCCGAACAACCCACCTACGTCGTCTTCAACGGCCAAGCCTACGGCTTCGCTCCTGACGGCGGCCAGCCTATGCAGGCCAACACCGGCGAAACCGCACGCGTCTACTTCGCCAACGGCGGCCCGAACCTGCTGAGCTCGCTTCACCCCATCGGGAACGTCTGGAGTCGCTACTACCGCGACGGCGACCTCCTGACCGACCCCGAGAAAAACATCGAGACCGCGCCCGTCGCGCCGGGGACGACCACCGCCGCCGAGATGGAGTTCCCCGTGCCCGGCCCGGTCAAAATTGTCGACCACGCGCTGACTCGTGCCGGCCGCCGCGGCGCCCTCGGCGTCGTCAACGTCGACGGCGAGCCCACTCGCGATCTCTACGACGAAGATCCGTGATCCGTGAGCGGGAATCGCCCGCCCGCGTCGGCTCCTTTTCTCGGTCGAAACTGTCTGATACCTGCTGGTCCGAACGGCTCGGAAGCGCTCGAGTGCGGTCCGGACGCGACACCGAACGGCGACGCCGGCTGCTGCCCGGCCTCAACGTGTGACTCGTCGGCTGCGTTATCCGAACAGTGCCTGCGTGCCGTTAGGTCCAGACGTCGAGACAGTCGGTCGAACAGAAGTGGAGTTCGACGTCGTCCTGTCCGTCCGGCTCGACGTAGGTCGTTAACGTGTACGCGACCTCGTCGGCGTCGCAGTTATCGCAGTCCATACTGGGTCGATCGCCATCATCGGGCTTGAGTATACAGTCATTATACCGATTGCACTCGAGCTATCGTCCCGGTAATACCGTGTTAGAAATCGGTAATACGGTATTGAGCCAGCGGCTCGGCGTGCGGTTTGACGGCGGAGTCGGCCCGTCGCTTCGTCCTTGGCCTCGAGCGACTCGTGAGGAGACTCGGATCGTCACCTCGACTCGCCCCGAGTGGCCGACGATCGCGCGTAGCCAACGGCGATGTGGCTCGTACAGCGGCGGGAACGAAGCGAGGGCCGACGGACGAGCACACGGCCGCGATCGAGCCGGCGGTATCGAAACCCTTACTCTCCGGAGGCCGGTGCGAACACGTATGAGCGACGACGCCGTCAGTCCCGAGGAGGTCCGCCACGTCGCGGAGCTGGCTCGCGTCGACCTCGCAGACGACGAGGTCGACCGGTTCACCGGGCAATTCGCGGACATCCTCGAGTACTTCGAGACGCTAGACGAGGTGCCGGAAGTCGATCGCGACGCCGACCTCGCGAACGTGATGCGACCGGACGAGGAACGGGCCTCGCTCGACAGCGAGGAGGCGCTCCGGAACGCGCCGGAAACCGAGGACGGCTACTTCAAGGGGCCGAACGTCTCGTAACCATGTCCGAGAACATCTTCATCACCGAGGAGCGGATCGACGGCAGCGAGGACGGCCCGCTCGCCGGCAAAACGGTCGCGGTCAAGGACAACATCTCGACCGAAGGCGTCCGGACGACCTGCGGCTCGCGGATGCTCGAGGACTACGTCCCGCCCTACGACGCGACGGTCGTTTCCCGCCTGAAAGACGCCGGCGCGACCATCGTCGGCAAGGCCAATATGGACGAGTTCGGGATGGGGACGACCACCGAAACGTCGTACTTCGGCGAGACGGACAACCCCGCCGCACCGGGGCACGTCCCCGGCGGCTCCTCGGGCGGCTCCGCGGCCGCGGTCGCCGCCGGCGAGGCCGACCTCGCGCTCGGCTCCGACACCGGCGGCTCGGTCCGCTGTCCCGCCGCCTTCTGTGGCGTCGTCGGTATCAAGCCCACGTACGGCCTCGTCTCGCGGTACGGCCTCGTCTCCTACGGCAACAGTCTCGAGCAGATCGGTCCCTTCGGCGAGACCGTCGCGGACGCCGCCTCGCTGCTCGACGTGATCGCCGGCAGCGACGACCGGGACGCGACCACTCGCAGCGAGGGCGACGATGCGAGCTACGCCGACGCCGCCACCGGCGACGTCGACGGGCTCCAGATCGGCGTTCCCACGGAGCTACTCGAGGGGGCCGACGAGGGCGTCGTCGAGACGTTCTGGGACGCCATCGGCGAGTTGGAGGACCGCGGCGCGGAGTATCACGAAGTTAGCCTGCCATCGGTCGAACACGCCGTCGAGGCCTACTACGTGATCGCGATGTCCGAAGCGTCCTCGAACCTCGCGCGGTTCGACGGGGTTCGATACGGCCGCTCCGGCGGCTACGACGGCAACTGGAACGAGGCCTTCGCGACGGCCCGCGAAGAGGGCTTCGGCGACGAGGTCAAGCGACGGATCCTGCTGGGGACGTACGCGCTCTCGGCGGGCTATCACGACAAGTACTACAAGAAGGCACAGGACGCTCGCGCGTGGGTCAAACAGGACTTCGACGAGGCGCTCTCGGAGGCCGACGTGCTCGCGTCGCCGACGATGCCGGTGCCGCCGTTCGAACTCGGCGAGAGTCTGGACGACCCGCTCCAGTTGTACCTCGCCGACGCGAACACCGTCCCCGTGAACCTCGCGGATCTGCCGGCCATCTCGGTTCCGGCGGGCGAGACCGGTGGCCTTCCCGTCGGCCTCCAACTCGTCGGCCCCGCCTTCGGCGAAGAGCAGCTGATCCGGGCTGCGAGCGCGCTCGCCTAACCGCCGCCGACCTCGAGGCGGGCCGGGTGCGGTCGACGGTGCCGCCGCACACACATAACGGATAAACTTTTATACCATTTCGTGATAGTAGTGGTACCGAACGAATCATTCGGATCGAATGTCATGAACCTCACACAGGATCACGAAGTCGAGTTCGACGAATTCTCGCGGGCATGCGACCTCGTCGAGGCGTATTTCGGCGAGACCGTCGACGACGTCGCGCTGTCCGCGCCCGTCTCGCGTCGCCAACTCATCGCCGTCCTCGCTCGCGCACAGCTCTCCGGCCGCCAGCTCGCGATCGACGGGCTGACCGAACAGGGTGAGGTCGTCTACCAGACCAACGACGAGACGCTGCTCTGGCTCGACGGCGGGTTCTGGACCGATATGCGCGGCCAGCACCACTTAGAGCCCGACGAAGGGCGGGCCGCGCGCGAAGTCCACCGTCGTCTCATCGAAGCCCTCGACGGCGACGTTCCCCATTACAACCGCGAACGCGACCCGTTCGTTCTCATCGAGCGATTCGATCTCTACGAGTAGCTCCGGCGGTTTGCTATCTGAAAACGGCGTGTTTCGGGGACCGATTGACCGGACCGGTCCTGAGAACTCTCGTTACTCCTCGTAGGCGAGGTTCATGATCCACTGCGAGAACGCGTCGCTGTTGGGATCGACCTCTTCCTCGCCGATAAAGGGCGAGAGCATGTCGCCGGCCATCAGGAGGGTGAAATCCAGATCGCGGGCGGTCGGCGTGATGTAGTAGGTGTTGTGCCCGTCGTAGACGGTATCCTCGCGATCGACGAGTTCCTTCTCGACGAGGGACTCGACGATCCGGCTTCCCTTCCGCGAGGAGACGTCCAGTTCCTTCCAGAAGTCGCTCTGGTGAATGCCGCCGGACTCACGAACGAGTTCGAGGCCGGCCCGTTCGTCCTCGGTGAGTTCGGCTTCGGCCGCGGAAACGCTCACGGTGACCACCTCGCCGTGCGCGTCGCTACTGGCAGGAGTGCGTCCATATCCACAACAGAGAGAGCGAGCCGCTTAAATGTGCCCTTCCCCCTCGAGCGACGGGTCGTCGCCACCGTCGGCGTCCTCGGCGCGGTGCCCGTCGATGTCGGTACTGGCCGTGATACCGAGACCGTCGAGATCGGGGAGGGCCACGTCCTCGTAGTTCGTTCGACAGGGCGGCCCCGGCGCGTAGGCGTAGCGCGTCGTGTCGGGGCCGAGCGCGATCAGCGACGACGATCGGGTGCCGAAGCCGTTCCGGTGGATGCAGACGCCGTACTCGTGATCGCCGAGGACGCCGCCGGCGCGCTCGAGCCAGTCCGCGGCCGTCTCTCCCGGTTCGGCGGCGAGCGCGTCTCGAACCGCTCGAGCGTTGGCCGCCTGCTCGCGGCTCGCATCCGGGCGGATCGAGGGCGCGTCGACGTCGTCGTCGACGGCGACGTTGACGACGACGTGGACTCCCGGATCGAACTCGGTCAGGGCGAGGTCGCCGTCCCACTGGTAGCAGAACGCCTCGGCCGCGTCGGCGACGACGAGGTAGAAGCCGCCGTACTCGTCGGCCCCAGTAGCGTCCTCGACGATCGACTTCGCGTCAGCGGCAGATCTGGCTTCGAGGACATCTGCGACGAGCAGCCCGCGGGAGCGCTCGCCGGCGAGATCGGCGTCGGTCCACTTGTTCGTGATGCCGACGACAACGCCGAACTCGTTGTAGCCGATCCACGTCCCGCCGGCCTCGGCGTCGCGGGGCGCGACGATAACCGGATCGTCGTCGTAGACGGCGGGCGGCCTCGACTCGCGCTCGAGTGCCTCGTCACGGTTCGCGGCGACCGCGACCGGTGCGTCGTCGAAGACCCGCCAAGCGAGCGTGAGCGTACACACGACTCGCGGTAGGGGTGCCAGCGCCTTAACTCCGGGTCCGGCGGCAGTCTGCGGGGGAGAAAGAGGACGAGAGCGGTCGGAATTATGCCGATTTTGTTACGTCCGCTCCGTCCTCGAGCAGCCGTTCCCGCACCGCGTCCCGGTCGACGGTCCCCGAGGCCGTCCGGGGAAGCGCGTCGGTGATGCCGATCGTCTTCGGACATTTGAACCCGGCGAGGCGCTCGTCGCAGTGGGCGCGCAGGGACCGGGGCTCGAGCGAGCCATCGTCGCCCGCGTTCGTCTCCGGGTCGGGGACGACGAGCGCCGCGACCCGTTCCCCCCACTCCTCGTCTGCCAGCCCGACGACCGCGGCCGCGTCGACGCGAGGGTGCGATCTGAGAGCCGCAACGACTTCGCCGGGATCGACGTTCTCGCCGCCGGTGACGATGCGGTCGCTGCGGCGGTTGAGGATCCACAGCCGGCCGTCATCGTCCCTGTAGCCGATATCGCCGGTGTGGAGTCCGCGCTCGCCGAACGCCGCCGCCGTCGCCTCCTCGTCGAGGTAGCCCGGCGTCACCGTCGGCCCCGAGACGACGAGGTCGCCCGGCTCTCCGGGCGCGACCGGTTCGCCGTCCTCGAGGACGGAGACATCGGTACAGAGCAGCGGCTGTCCGACGGTCCCCTCGTTCGTGCCGGTCTCCGCGGGCGTCGCCGTCGCGATCTGGGACGCGGTCTCGGTCATGCCGTAGGTCGGATAGACCGGAACGCCCGCGTCGCGACAGCGCTCGAGCAGGTCGTCCGACGCTGGCGCGCCGCCGAGCAGGACGAACCGCAACGCGTCGGCCGGCTCCCAGCCGGCGTCGAGTAGCCGCTTGCACATCGTCGGGACGAGCGAGACGCCGGTCGCGTCGTACGCTGCGAGCGCGCGTGCGGTGCTTTCTGGCCCGAACTCGCGCTGGATCACGACGGTGGTGCCGTACAGCACCGAGCGGATGACGGGTGCCAGCCCGCCCATGTGGTACATCGGGAGACAGCACAGCCACCGGTCGCTCGGATCGACGCCCAGCCGGAACGCCGAGGCGGTCGCGCTCGCGACGAGGTTGCCGACGGTCAGCCTGACGGCCTTCGGCTCGCCGGAAGTCCCCGACGTAAACATGATCAGTTGGGTGTCCTCGCGCTCGAGGGTGACCGGATCGACAGATCGCGATTCCGGCACTGGCTCGGACGCGGGATCGGACACGGGTTCGGACTCGAGGTCGAAGTCCGAGCCGAGTCTATCGTTCCTCTCCGACGGAATCAGCGGCTCCGTCCGATCGGCGGCCGGATCGTCGACCGAGCGCACGGCGACCGCGGGGTCGGCCGCGATCTCGAGTGCGGTCTCCTCGGTGTCTCCCTCGCAGACGATCGCGGCGAGGTCGGTCCGGTCGACCTTCGAGGCGAGTTCGCCGGCCGTCTCGCGGACGTTCAGCGGGACCGCGGTCGCCCCGATCCGCATCGCGGCGAAAAACAGGGTCGCGAAGGCGGGTCTGGTGTCCATGAGAACGCCGATCCGACCGCGATCGCTTCCCGCGGTCGCGGCGACCAGCCCCGAGGCGGCGCGGTCGACGCGGCGATCGAACTCGCGGAAACTCCACGCCGCTCCGCTCTCGATGTCGATCAGAGCCGTCCGCTGGGGCGTCGCCGCCACGCGGTGGGCGACCGGATCGCGCGTCGGCCAGTCGACGGGCTCGCCCGTCATGACTTCCAGACACCCTGCACGCCGAGTCCCTTCGCTTGGGGGACGACCGCCGACCCCTTCTCGAGCAAGACGGGGTCCCGTCCCAGATCCGTCGCGAGCAGTTCGCCGGTCGCGAGCCCGCAGGCTGGCACGTCGGGAATCGCCGCCGCGAGGTGGACCGCGCCGGTCCGCGCGACGACTCCGTCGATGGTCGTCGTCACCAGCGGCGTGACGTCGAGTTCCGTCAGCCACGCCGCGACCTTGCGCGCAACGTCGATGCCGCCCAGCGCCATCGGTTTCAGGACGACCACGTCCGCCGCGTCGGCCTCGCAGATCGAATCGACGCCGTGCTCGAGCAGCCCCTCATCGAGCGCGATCGAGACGCCGTGGTCCCCTGCCCGGAGGTCGGCGTGACCCTCGAGCGCGCCCGCCGGCAGCGGCTGCTCGAGGATCGAGACGCCCAGTTCCCCGAAGGCCTCGAGGGCCGATTCGGCCTCCTCGTAGGTCCACGCCTCGTTCGCGTCGGCCCGCAGTTCCGTGGTCTCGCCGACGCTGTCGCGAACCCGGCGGACGCGCTCGATATCCTCCTCGACGCTCCGGAGGCCGACTTTCAGCTTGCAGCAGTCGAATCCGCGGTCGACGGCCTCGCGGGCCTCGCTCGCGGTCTCGGCCGGTGACCCGTCGCCGATCGTCGCGTTGACGGGAACGCGGCCGACCATCGGCCCCTGCCCGAGGTAGCGATAGAGCGGCGTCGAGTCGCGGGTGGCCTGTAGATCCGCGAGGGCAAGCGACAGTGCATGCCGAGCCGCAACCTGCCGGTCGACCGTCTCGAGGGCCTCGCTCGGCCCGCCCGTTCGAATCGCCTTCCGTGCGCGCTCGAGGGCCTGCTCACAGTCCTCGCGGGATTCGGTCCAGCCCGGCAGCGGCGTCGCCTCGCCGTAGCCGACGGCGGGTTCGCCACCCGCGTCGGACGCGTCACTTCCCTCGTCGACCAGCCGAACGAGAAACCCGTCCCGGGAGTCGATCGTTTCGCCCGCCGTCTCGAACGGCTCGGCGAGGTCGAGCGAAAAGGGGCGGTACTCGAGCTCGAGGTCGTCGTTGGGGGTCATAGCAACACCAGTCCCCCGGCGAACGTGACCGCGTACATCGCGAGCAGTTTGCCGGTCCCCTCGAGGGCCGGGTTGAGCGCCTCGCCGTCGGTTCGCGTACAGACGGTCTTCGCGACCATCGCGGCGTAGGGCAGCGTGACGAGCGGCAGCAGTGCACCCGGGCCGAACTCCGAGCCGAGCCAGAACCAGACCGGGACGACGTAGGCGAGCGTGAGCATGGCAACGTACTCGAGGCGGCTCCACCGGTACCCCAGTCGGACCGCGAGGGTCCGTTTGCCGGTCTCGGCGTCGGTCTCCAGATCGCGGACGTTGTTCACGACGAGGATCGCCGTCGAGATGCCGGCGACGGGCAGGCTCGCGACGACCGCTTCGCGCGTGACAGTTCCCGCCGGAATCGTCGTCGCCAGCGGCTCCGCGAGGACGGCCGCGGCTTGTACGTAGTACGTTCCCGTCACCGCGACGAGGCCGAAGAAGACGAACACGAAGAGATCGCCCAGCCCGTGATAGCCCAGCGGATAGGGGCCGCCGGTGTAGGCCCACCCGCAGAAGACGCTCACGAGCCCGACGACGAGGATCGGGAGCCCCCCGACGTAGACCAGATACGTCCCGGTGAGGATCGCCAGCCCGAACGTCACGAGGGTCGCGAGCTTGACCTGTTCGGGAGAGATGAGCCCCGACTGGGTAACGCGGGTAAAGCCCTCGCGGTCCTCGGTGTCGGCACCCTTGACCGCGTCGTAATAGTCGTTCGCGAAATTCGTCCCGATCTGTATCAGCGCCGACCCGACGAACGCCATCACCGCCGGCAGCGGCGCGAACACGCCCTCAGTGGCTGCGAGTCCCGTCCCCACGATGATCGGGGCCGCAGCCGCGGGCAAGGTCTGGGGGCGGGCCGCCATCAGCCACGCCTTCGTCCGTGATATCTCGACCTCGGCCGAACTCATGGCTCGAGTGTCCCACTCGAGAGAGTGTCAACGTTGGCATTGCGAGTCGCCACCCGCGAGCGAACGATTAGTCGGGAACGGATAGCTCGAGTGCGTCCATCTCGAAAAACGCCGTTTCGTACCCCTGATGGCGCGCCGTCTGCGGGGGCGATTCGATCTCGATCCGAACCGAGTCGCCGGACCTGATATCGGCGAGCGAGCGCCCGTAGTGCAGCCCCAACTCGCCGTCGAGGGTCTGGACGAGTTCGACCGGGCCGTCGCCGACCGGCTCACCGTCGCGCTCGATAACGGCGCGCAGCGAGGTATTGGTCAGCGGCACGCGGTTGTACGGCGTCCGCGGCGAGACGAGCAGGTACCGACCGTCGCCGTCGGCGAGCCGTGAGCCGGACTCGAGCAGCGTGACCACGAAGGCCGCATCGCCGCTTCTGGGGAGCCCGTCAGCGGACGCGTCGGCGTCCGCGGTCGGATCGACCAGCCGCGTTCCGGGATAGTCGTCGGCCGGCGGGAGCGCGGAGTACGGAATGTCGGCTCCCATTTCGTCCATCCCTCCGTCGCTGCCACCAGTCATCGGCTCGAGCGCGCCCCGTTCGCCCCATCGCTCCCGATCGAGCAGTTCGATGCCGTCGACGACCGCGTCGCGAAAGGCCTCGTCGTAGGTGAACTCGAACGCCGCGGTCCCGCCGTCGGTGAATCGGCCGTCGAGGGAGCCGGTTCGACGGGTCGGCAGCGGCGGCAGTTCGACGCTGGCGGTGTAGGTCCCGTCGGCCGGCAGGGAGACGTTGTCGCCGAAGTGCAGCCCCATCTCTTGGGAGAGCATGGGCCACAGCGGACGTGATGTGACTTGCTCGTCACCCTTCGTGATGGTTACCGTCGGTTCGGCAGTGCCCGGGAGGACCGTTTCCGTCTCCCGGTCCCAGACGACGATCATCAGGTGGACGCCGCGACCGGACTCGGGTTCGACCAGTCGGCGGTCGGTTCCGGTGACGACCCAGAACGGATGCGGGTAGGAAAGCATCGGTGCCAGCAGGTAGTCGCCGGCTTCGACCGGCTCGAGCGCTCGCATCGACTTCCGGTGGCCGGGGAGGTAGACCGCTTCCGGGGGGTCCTCGAGCATCGGGATCGGCGCGGTGCCCGTGACGTCGTTGCTATCGCCCCCGTTTTCGCGGTCGCCGCTCTCGTTCCGACCGTCGGGCTCGCTACGCGGAGCCGCACAGCCGGCGGTGAGCGCGGCCGAAATCGGGACCGCCCGTCGGAGGACCGTTCGACGATTCATGGTCGAGTCACTCGAGTCAGTATTGATCAGCGGCTCAGTAGTGCCACGGGAAGTCGTCGAAGTCGGGCTCGCGGCCCTCGACGAAGGCGTCCCGTCCCTCCGCCGCTTCGTCGGTCATGTAGCCCAGCCGGGTCGCCTCGCCGGCGAAGACCTGCTGGCCGACCATCCCGTCGTCGGTCATGTTGAACGCGTACTTGAGCATCCGCATCGCCGTCGGGCTCTTGGCATTGATGCGCTCGCCCCACTCGAGGGCGGCCTCCTCGAGTTCCTCGTGGGGGACCGCCTCGTTGACCATGCCCATATCGGCGGCTTCCTCCGCCGAGTAGGTCTTCCCGAGGAAGAACACCTCGCGGGCCTTCTTCTGGCCGATCTGTTTGGCGAGGTAGGCCGAGCCGAAGCCGGCGTCGTAGCTCGCCACGTCGGGATCGGTCTGGAGGAACTTGGCGTGGTCCTCGCTCGCGATGGTGAGATCGCAGACGACGTGCAGCGAGTGGCCGCCGCCGACGGCCCAGCCCGGCACCACGGCGACGACGACCTTCGGGATGTGCCGAATCAGACGCTGCACCTCGAGAATGTGTAACCGCCCCTGTTCCGATGCTCGCTCTTCGTCGCCCTCGTACTGGTAGCCGTCCTCACCGCGGATTGTCTGATCGCCGCCGGAACAGAAGGCCCAGCCGTCGTCTTTCGAGGACGGCCCGTTCCCGGTCAGCAGGATACAGCCCACGTCGGTCTGGCGCTTGGCGTGGTCGAGCGCGTCGTACAGCTCGTCGACGGTCCCCGGCCGGAAGGCGTTGCGAACGTCGGGCCGATCGAACGCGATCCGGACTGTGCCGGAGTCGACCGCGCGATGGTAGGTGATGTCGCTGAACTCGTCGTTCAGGTCCGCGACCGGCTCCCAGCGCTCGGGGTCGAACAGTTCCGAAACCATTGGGTCGACGTTGGTCCGCGGCCCGTGAAATAGGTTCGCGTCACGATCTGACGGCATTTCGTACAGCGCTATTTGGTTTATGTGTTCGCCACGGGCCACAGACTACTGCGAACACACCACAGACGAGGACGGAACGATCGGCCGCGATCGCCAGTCGTCTAGCCCGATTGATTTTTACGCGAACGTTCGAGTGTTCCGTACGAGATGGGCGAGACGTACTACGACGTCCTCGAGGTCGATCCGGAGGCCACTCGAGACGAGATCGAGTCGGCCTATCGGGAGCGCGTCCTCGAGACGCATCCGGATCACTCCGACGACCCCGACGCGGCCGAGCAGTTCCAGCGGATGACGACCGCGAAGTCGGTGCTCACCGACGGAACCGAACGCGCCCGCTACGATCGGCTCGGCCACGAGTCGTACGTCGGACTCGCCCGAGGCCACGGCACTCGCGAGAGCGACGGCTCGAGCCACGAGGGCGGTGAATCAGCGCAGTCGGATTCGGAAACTCGCCGAACGACGCGGCAGACATCATCCAGCGGGGAGACAACATCGGCGGGGGCGGAAACGTCATCGACCGGAACCGCGGAATCGTCCGGAACGACGAGCGAATCGTCTGAGACCGGTGGCAAGCGGACGAACGCGAACGCTCGAGGGCCGAGCGAGTGGGCCGAGCGTGTCCGAACCGACTCCGATAGCACGCAGACCGGGGCCGACCGCACCGATCCGACGGAGAGCCATCACGCTCGGCAACGGTCCGAGCGACGCCGCCAACGCGCGAAGCAACGAGCGGCCGGGGACTGGCCGTTCGAGAGCGGCGATCCCAGCCCCTCGAGCGGGACAACTGCCACAGCACCGGGAGAGGCCGAAGACACGCAGGACACAGAAGAAGCGGAGTACTCGGTCCACGACTGGGACGGCGAGGTCGACCTCGAGTGGGAGGGGCCGGCGCTCGATCGGACGACGGCGGTGTCAGTCGGTGCCGTCGCGTTGCTGTATCCGCTGTTCGTCGCCGCGAGCCTCGCGCCGCTGTTTTCGCTGCCGGTCAACGCGATCATCGCCGCCTGTACGCTCGTGCTGGTCGGCTACCTGCTAACGATGCCCCGAATCGCGGCCGCGGCCTTTGGCGGCTGGAGCGTTCTCTTTCCGGTCGGCATGGCGTGGTCGTCGTTCGTCGATCCGCTCTCCCTGTTCGGATTGCTCGCGCTCGGATTCGCGTGGATTCCGTTCGGCTACGCCGTCGCGCTCTGGTCGCTACTGCGGCCGTAACATCGCTCGCCGTGAATAGAATTCCGACTCGAGATCAGTCCGCTCCGTCGCCCGCCGTCCCGAGGTCGCTCGCGACCGCGGTTTGCACGCGCTCCGCGAGTGCGTCGCGCCGCCGGTGGTTCGCTTCGGAATCGAACTCAATGGCGATGAGTTGGGTCCCCGCCGCCTCGAGCGATCGGCGGTAGGCGGCCGCGAAGTTCGCGGGGGTCACGCGCTCGAACTCGATGTCGTATACGTCGGCGAGATCCTCGAACTCGAGGCCGTGGGGCGTCTTGAACTGGTCGGTAAACGGCGGGTCGAACGCCTCGATCGGGAGTTTGTGGAAGATGCCGCCGCCGTCGTTGTCCAGCAACACGATCGTGGCGTCGACGTCGCAGCGATCGACCGCGAGCAGACCGTTCGAGTCGTGATAGAGGGACAGATCGCCGGTCGCGAGCACCAGCGGCTCGTCGGTCGTGCTTCCGGCCCCGAGCGCCGTGCTCGCGATTCCGTCGATGCCGCTCGCGCCGCGGTTTGCGAGCACCGTCAGATCGGCGGCTCGAGGCCGGGCGAATCGGTCCGTATCCCGGATCGGCATGCTGTTCGAGACGAAAACGGTCGCCGGGTCCGGCGCGTTCGAGAGCACCGACGCGAGGATCGCGCCCTCGAAGGGCTCCGACTCGAGCGCATCGGGAGACAGCGCCTCGTCGCGAACCACCCAGTGTCGGCGTTCGGCCGCGTCGAATCGGGCCAGCCACTCGGCGTCGGTCCGGTCGGCTCCGGGCTCGCTGTCTGCGTCGCCGAGCGCCTCGAGCAGTCCGTCGACGACGGCGCCGGGTTCCGCCGCGAGCAGATCCGTCGCGGTGAACGTCGCCTCGCGCCACGCGCCCGCGGGATCGACGAGGAACTGTCGGGCGTCGGCGTCGCGGAGCCAGTGGCGGAGCGGTTTCGATGTCGGCGAGGCCCCGAATCGGAGAACGGCGTCCGGCGCGGGAAGCTCCTCGACGTAGGTATCGTAGCCGCCGTAGATCGAACGCGGTTCTCCGTCCCCGTTCGAGCGGTCCTTTTCGTCGCTCTCGGTTTCGTCCTCGCGCTCGACGTGCGGGCCGAACCGCAGCCCCGAAAGCGGGTCCGCGAGGATCGGCGCGCCGAGTCGATCCGCGAGGTCGGTCACGGCCGCGGGCTCGAGGTCGGCGAGCACCGTCGGATCGGCGGGTCCCGCGACGATCAGCGGCCGATCGGCGGCCTCGAGCGCACCCAGTAGCCGTCGGTGGTCGTCGGCTGCGAGCGTCTGCGTCCCACCAGTGGTTTCGACGAACGGGCCGTCGCGTCCCCGCCCGGCCGCCGTCTCGGCGAACGAGTCGGGCACGTCGCCGGACACCTCGAGCGGCTCGAGGGGCTTGCGAAACGGACAGTTGAGGTGGACGGGACCGGGTGGAATCCCGGTCGTTTCCGAGAGCGCTCGAGCCGCGGTCGTCCGGAGACTCCGCACCTTCCGCTCGTCGGGTTCGGGATCGGGTAGCTCGGCGTCCCACCGGACCGCGTCGCCGTAGAGTTTGACCTGATCGACGGTCTGGTTCGCGCCGCTGTCGCGCAACTCCGACGGCCGGTCGGCGGTGAGAACTAACAGCGGGACGCGGGCCTGATCGGCCTCCATCACGGCGGGATGGAAGTTCGCCGCCGCGGTCCCCGAGGTACAGACCAGCGCCGTCGGCTCGCCGGTCCGGCGGGCGCGACCGAGCGCGAAGTAGGCCGCCGAGCGCTCGTCTAAGTGCGAGTAGACGTCGATCTCCGGGTGCTCGGCGAACGCGACCGTCAGCGGCGTCGACCGGCTCCCGGGCGCGAGACAGACGGCCTCGAGGCCGCCCGCCGCGAGTTCGTCGACGAGGATACGACCCCACAGGGTCGCGCGGTTCGGTGCGCTCATCTCAGGTGTTATCGCAGTTCATCGAGGATCGGTCGGAACTTCAGTTCTACCTCCAGCCACTCTTCGTCGGGATCGCTGTCGGCGACGATCCCGTTGCCGGCGAAGAGGGTCACCGTCCCGTCGGCCGCGACGCCCGAGCGGAGCGCGACCGCGAATTCGCCGTCACCGTCGGCGTCGAACCAGCCGACGGGCGCGGCGTACCAGCCCCGCTCGAAGGGCTCCGTCTCGCGAATCGTCTCCCAGGCCGCGTCCGGCGGAACGCCGCCCACTGCGGGGGTGGGATGTAACGCCTCGACGAGTTCGAGGACGTGTCGATCCCCCTCGAGTCTCGCTTCGATCGGCGTCCGGAGGTGCTGGATCGTCGCCAGCCGGCGGACCGTCTGCTCGCGGACGGTGAGTTCGCGCGCGAGGGGCTCGAGTTGGTCGCTGATCGCGTCCGCGACGAGCCCGTGTTCGTGCTGGAACTTCGCGTCGGCACGCATCCGTTCGACGTGTTCCTCGTCTTCGGCCGGCGTCTCGCCGCGGGGGACCGAGCCGGCGAGTGCCTCCGTCTCGACGCGGTCGCCGCGTTTCGAAACCAGCCGCTCGGGCGGCGCGCCGAAGAACGTGCCGCCGATCCCGTGGCCGACCAGAAACCGATAACAGTTCGGGTACCGGCGGCGCAGTCGCTCGACCGTCGCGGGTACGTCGATCGGCCCCTCGAGTTCGACGGAAAGCGCCTGTGCGAGGACGACTTTCGTCAGCGTTCCGTCGGCGATCCGCTCGAGGGCGGTCTCGACCTGTGTCGTCCAGTCGGCCTGCGAAGTCGTCCGCCGCGTCGCGGCGACACCGGGCGTCGAGCCGCTCGGTCGCATCGCCGGCAGATCCCGCAGGCGCTCGTGCCAGCGCTCGAGGCGGTCGTCGGCCTCGTCGGCCCGGTCCCCGACGGCCGTCAACCACGTGCCGTCGTCGGTTCGAGTGACGAGTACTTGCGGGACGACAAAGGAGGCCGCGTCGAATCCGGTCCACGGCGGGTCCGGCTCGTGGCCGTCGTGAAACGACACGCCGCCGACGGCCCGCGGCCGGGCCGCCTCGGGGCCGTCGTGTGCGATCCCGTCGAACGCGCGCCTCGCTTGGGTTCGAATCCGATCGAATCGGTCGGTGCCGGCCGCGGTAAACCGCGCGGCGACGCCCCGACCGACGAGTTCGAGACCGTCGGGTGTGGCCCACTGGACGCGTGACTCGGCGCTGCCGTCGAGTATCGCGCTGAAAGAGACATCCTCGAGTTCGCGGCTCCGGCTCACGAGGCCGTCAGCCTCCCCAGCCGGATCCGTCCCACCCGCCAGTCGACCATCGCCCGACGATCGATCCATCGACCACAGGTCAGGACCGCCTCGCCTTCAGCCTAACTATTCACCGAGCACTAACTGTACCGCTCTTCCTGCCACGGGTCCGCGGTCTGGGAGTACCCCCGTCGCTCCCAGTAGCCCCGCTGGGACTCGGTGAGAAACTCGACGCCGTCGACCCACTTCGCGCCCTTGTAGGCGTACCTGTGGGGCGTGACTACCCGGAGCGGGCCGCCGTGGTCGTCCGGGAGCGACTCGCCGTCGAATTCCCACGTGAACAGGACTTCCTCGCGCATGCAGTCCTCGAGAGGCAGGTCCGTCGTGTAATCGTCCAACGCGGAGAACATGACGTGGACCGCGTCGTCGTGGACGCCGGCCCGCTCGGCGAGTTCGGGGAACGGTACCCCGGTAAACGTACAGTCGAACTTGCTCCAGCCGGTCACGCAGTGAAAGTCCTGTCGCTGGGTGACACTCGGCAGGTCCCGGAACTCGTCCCACGAGAAGGAGAGTTCCTCGTCGACCGCGCCGGTGACGGTGAACTCCCACGTCTCGGGGTCCCAGTCGGGCGTCCCGCTCTTCGAGAGGACGGGAAACTCGGACGTCTCGCGCTGTCCGGGTGGCAGTCGCTCGTCGCCGAACTCCTGATAGAGGTCCGTAACGTCCGTCGCGTCCATGTCCGTGGGTACGTCCCGACGGATGTAGGTGTGACGCATCGGCCCCACTCTCGACCGGTTCCGCAGACGGTCGCCGTTCGACGCGGACACTCGCGGCGTCGGTCCGGCGAAAAGAACGCCGATTCGGCCCCTCGATGCGAACCGCTGCGATGAGCGCGCGGCCGGCCCTCGACTAACCCCGAATTGGCCCGACAGGGACGGGTCCGAAACTGATCGAAACAGTCCGTTGGTTGGCACTACTCGGGGGTTTCTCGCGAAACCCTCGCCATCCCTTAGTACAGTCTCGCCGAGAGAAATCAGTGCATGGCGAGCAGACAACAGATAACGGAACGAGAGATGTCCGGACAGGCAGCGGAAGAAGTCGGTGAACAGGCGATGGGGCCTGCGTTCATCGCGTCGGCCGCAGCGGTCGGCCTTTCGCTATACTACTTCTTCATGCGCGGGGAGCGCCAGCTCGGCGCGTTCATCGGCCTCTGGCCGCCGACTATCCTGGCGTTCGCGAGTTACTTCAACCAGCGCAAGATGCGCCAGCAACTCGACACGCTGACCCAGCCCGGGACGAAGCTGAAGAACGCGTTCGACTCGATGATGGGCAACCGCTAAGCGACCCGCGTCGCCGACTTCTCATCCGCACACGGTTCCCGCGACGGCTTCGGCCTCGCTCGAGCCGCCTACCCGTTCGACGAGTGCATGCTTCGTTCCGGCCGCTGTCAGTCCCCCGTCAAACCTAAATACCCCCTCGCCGAAAGCCGAATCAGATGCCGAAAGTAGAGATCACCATACCGGAGCACCTCGAGATGCAGATCGCCCAGATGGTCGAACGCGGCGAGTTCGTCAACCGCGAGGAGGCGATCGAGGACCTCCTTTCGACGGGCATCAAGGCCTACAAGACCAGTGGACCCTCCGACGAAGAGGAGGGAGCAGGAACCGGCGGGACCGGCTTCGAAGACGACGGCATGATGGGCCACGACGACGAGTACGTCTTCTAGCTTATATCCCGACCGCGAGCAACGGAATTCCGAACGCGATCGCCGCGCCGACCAGCGCGACGACCGATCCGGTCAGGACGGCCCGCGACGAGTAGTCGCTCATCGGTGCGGTCGTTCGCTCGGCGTCGAGATCGTGCCCGACATCGGCTCCCGTGTCGTCACCCTCGGGGGTTTCAGTGTCGTCTGCCATACGTGCTCGTTCTCGGTTCGATCACTTAAGAACACCTACACGGATCGTCGACTCGAGGGCCGACGTCGGGTCGTCTCGGCTCGCGAACACGATCCAGACCCCTTTACTACCCCGAGTGCGAACTGTGCGGTAGTTACCACATGGTATTGACCAAGCGAGTCATCCCGTGTATCGACGTGGATCTCGACGAGGACGGGAACCCGGCGGTCTACACCGGCGTCAACTTCGAGGATCTGAAATACACCGGCGATCCGGTCGAGATGGCCAAGGCCTACAACGAGTCCGGCGCGGACGAGTTCGTCTTCCTCGACATCACCGCCTCCGCGGAGGGCCGCGAGACGATGCTCGACGTCGTCGAGCGCGTCGCCGACGAGGTCTTCATCCCCCTCACGGTCGGCGGCGGCATCCGCACCACCGAGGACATCAAGGAAACCCTGCGCGCCGGCGCTGACAAGGTCTCGATCACCACCGGCGCGCTCGAGCGGCCCGAACTGATCAACGAGGGGGCTCGCGCCTTCGGCAGCCAGTGTATCGTCATCAGCGTCGACGCCAGACGGCGCTTCGACGAGGGGGGCGAACACTACGTCGAGATCGACGGCGAGTCCTGCTGGTTCGAGTGCACGAAGAAGGGCGGCCGCGAGGGGACCGGGATCGACGTCCTCGAGTGGGCCGCCGAAGCCGAGTCCCGCGGCGCGGGCGAACTCTTCGTCAACTCGATCGACAAGGACGGCACCAAAGACGGCTACGACCTCCCCCTGACGGAAGCCGTCTGCGACGCCGTCGACACGCCGGTCATCGCCTCCTCTGGCTGTGGCGGCCCCGAGGACATGTACGACGTATTTACCGACGCCGGTGCTGACGCCGGCCTCGCGGCCTCGATCTTCCACTTCGACGAGTACTCGATCGAGGAGACGAAGGAGTACCTCGACGAGCGCGACGTTCCCGTTCGCCTCTGAGCCGACAGCAGCCGATTCGACCGCTATCCGTCGCTTTCGTACACAGTTCACTATTTTTATATGTATCCGGTTTCCTTCAGGCAGTAATGGAGTGGCGATGCACGTGGTGTGGGAAACCACACGCGGAAGACGATCCGCCCTGTGACGACTGCGGCCACAACGCATTCGAGAAGGCCGTCGTCCGCGAGGGGCACGCCGAGTCGTCGTCTGCGTCATCCGGCACGATCGATACCGGAACGAGCTACGTCTGGACCTGTTCGGACTGCGGCCGCGACCACGTCAAGCACAATCCACCGTGCTCGCGCTGTGGCAGCCCCGACCTCGAGAAGACCGAACAAACCTACGACGACGTCGATCGGGACCTCGACGCGCCGGGCTGGCTGGGAGTCGCCAAACCGTACCTACCAGTGGTCGCCGTCGTCGTCCTAGTCGGCGCGCTGTTCGCGACGGGGATCGTTTCACCGACGATGATAAACGGTATTTTCACGCCGGACCCGCCCGATGCGCCCGGCGACGGAACCGAAGCGGCGGGGATCGACCTCGAACGGACAGAGGAGTTGATCCACGATCGCCTCGAGGACGAGCGCGCCGACTCGCGGACGTACGACGACGACCTCGCAGCGTACGCAGAGTACCACAACCGTGCGTACGTAGCGATCGAGTACGAGGACGCAAAGGTCGAGGCGGTATCGCTGAGGGACTTCGGGATCGACTGTCACGGCACGCTCGAGGAGGGCCAGCTACCGTACGCCCTATCGACGGCGAACTACGACGACGAAGCGGCGCTCGCCGACGGCGTCGTTGATCTCATGCGCTCGGGCGATGGCATTACCGGATCCGGGTACGACGGCGAGGGAATCGATCTCCACGTCGTCGACGGCTCGATCTACGTGTTCTACGCGACGTGCTAACCGAGCGTTTCGATCGAACGCTCTCCGAGGGAGCGGACTGCCGACCGAAACGGCACTGTCGAGTCGGACTGGCGACGCGTGGACCGACGCGTTCGACCGTCCAATACGCTTATGCCTCCGCGGTCGTGCTCTTCTATCAGTGAACTGGCGGTGTACGCGGTGTGGCAAACCGCACGCGGAGAACGACCCGCCCTGTGACGAATGCGGCCATAACTCGTTCGAGAAGGCGGTCGTCCGCGTCGACGAGGAGCACGAATCCGGGCCCAGGAGCGGCGGCGCTCCCGATGCCGACCGGGAGCCGATCCCGTCCGGGACCGTCGAAACGGGGCCCGACTACGTCTGGGCCTGTACCAACTGCGGCCGGGAACACGTCCGGAACACTCCGCCCTGTTCTCGCTGTGGCAACCCCGACCTCGAGCGGGTCGAGCAGACCTACGAGGGGCTGGAACGCGATCTGGACACCCCGAGCTGGTTCGAGGTCGCAAAGCCCTACCTGCCGATCTTCGTCATCATCGGCGTGATCATCGCGCTGTTCGCGACGGGGATCGTCTCACCAACGATCCTGCCGGGGATCGGCCCGCCGTCGCCGCCCGACGCGCCGGGGCAACACTCCGAGGCCTCCGGGATGGATCTCGAGGCCGTGGACCGAGCGGTCCACGACCGGCTCGAGGAAGAACGAGAGTCGGCGGAACGCCGAACGTACGACGACGGGCTCGCAGCCTACGCGGAGTACCAGAACCGCAGGCTCGTCGTGCTCGAGTTCGAGGACAGAACTCCGGACGGAGTGAGCGCCGACGAGTTCGACCACAGTTGCGAGGCCGAGGTACAAGGAGCACCGGCAGTTGTCACGGATGTCTCGGTCGACGACTACGCCGACGAGTCGGGACTCGCCGAGGATATCGCTTCGGAGTTGCTCTCGCGGTACGGCGACGACATTCGGACCGGCTTCGACGCCGAGGGTGTCGATGTCCACGTCGCGCCGAACGGGGATATCTATGCCTTCTACGCGGCGTGCTGACCACGCCAGTCGACGGCTGTGCGTTTTACCCTCCGTTCGACGATGATACCACTTCGACGCGAGAACTGATCCGAATCGAACAGTCAGAGAGAACTCGAGAGCCCTGCGATCGACGAATTACGCGGCCGCTTCGAACGCGTCCCGGAAGGAGTTCGCCTTCTCGCGGACGGTGACGGCGGCCTCCTCGAGACACTCGAGGGGATCGGCACCGCCCTCGGTCTTGATCGTCAGGATGGGCTCGGTCTGGCCGCCCGACTGTTCGGGGTTGACGTCGTAGGTCGCTGCGCTCACGTCGTCGTGCTCGAGCAGCGCGCCCTTGAGCACGTTCATGAATGTGTGATCCTCGCCGGCGATTTCGATCGAGAGTTCGTCGTCGGTGCTCTCGGTGACCCGCAGTTCCATGTCACGGAGTCCGTTCGTCGGCTGCTTGTACCTTTCGAAGCCGCCGCTCGAGGACCGCACGCGAAGGCAAATCACTATACGCCGCCGTTCGAACCACGGGACATGCTCTCGCTTGCGGCCCTGCTGACGGTCGTCGTCGCCGCGGCGCTGGTGGGGTCGATCGCGGTCGTCAGACGGGTCCACCGGCCGACCCGACGCTGGCGTGACGTACTCGAGTCGCGGCTCGTGTACGGGGTCCCGTGGGGGTCGCTGATCGTGATCGCGTTCGTGGTCTGTGTCTATCTCTTCGTCCAGGACGGCATCACGGACGTGTCTGATCCGGTGACGATCCCCTACCGCAGCTGGTCGTACTTCTATCCGCTGGGGATGGCCACGGCGGCGTTCTCCCACGCCGGGCTGAGCCATCTCCTCGGGAATCTGGCCGGGACGGTCGTCGTCGCACCGCTCGTCGAGTTCGCGTGGGGCCACTACCCGGACGATCGGGACCCGGAGCGGCCCGACTCGTGGCGGACGAATCCGCGGCTGCGGGCGTTCGTGCTCTTTCCGCTGGCCGTCGTCGCCGTCGGGCTGGCGACCAGTCTCTTCTCCCTCGGCCCCGTGATCGGCTTCTCGGGCGTCGTCTTCGCGCTCGCCGGCTTCGCCGTCGTCCACTATCCGATCGTCACGATCGTCGGCACGCTCGGCGTCCAGAGCGTGCTTTTGCGGCTCTATTACGCGCTTCGGGAGCCGATCAACGTCTACACCGCACAGCCGAGCCCGCCGTCTGCACCCTCGTGGGCCGGCATCGCCATTCAGGGCCACGCGCTCGGGCTTTTCATCGGCTTCGTCCTCGGCATCGCGCTCCTCGAGCGCCGTGGAACCCGTCCCAATCCGCTGCGACTCTGGCTCGCCGTCCTCCTCTTCGGCTTCTCGAAGCGACTGTGGGCGATCTACTGGTTCGGCGGCGAGAACACGTACATCCTCTTTCAGGGCCCCGGCGTCGCCGTCGTCTCGATACTCGCGCTGGTGGTCACCCTCTCGATGACCGCCTCCGAGACGCCGCTCGTCCCGGCGCGACTCGAGGAGCTGTTCGCCGGATCGGAGCGGGCGAATCCGCGGTCGAACGGCGGGGTCCAACCATCGATCGATCGGTCGTTCGAACTCGCCGGCGGTCCCGCCGACGGAGCCGTCACCGCCCGACTCGAGCGCGTTCGCGAACTCGCGTCGGGGGCCCGAACGCGAGCCACCGAAGCCGCCGATTCGAGCGCGCTGTCGGACCTAACACGCAGACGGGCCGCGTTTCTCGCGGTCGTCGCCGTCCTCGCGATGCTCGCCGGGGTCGCGATCCCCGCCAGTTTCCTCGTCGTCGAGGACGCGACCGCGTCCTCGGACGCCGCCGTCCAGATCGAGGACTACACCGTCGAGTACGTCGAGGGCGTTCCGAACGGGCTCGTCTCCGGGATCGGCATCGAGGCCCTCGAGAGCGACGACGGCCTCGAGTCGAGCGGGGTGATCGTCGCCAGCGAGCGACGGAACGTCTGGCTCGAGGCGGTCAGCGCCCAGCGGCTCTCCTTTACCGGCGAGGAGACGGTCACCGTCGGCGGCCCCGGCTGGCGCGAGGCGGTCCACGTCGAACGCACCGGCTGGGAGCCCGTCGGCAACGAGACCGTCTATCAGGTCTGGCTGTGGGAAGACGGCGAGGATCGACGGCTCGCACACGAGTCCAACGAGTCCCGCGCGGAGGCGACGATCGCCGGCCGGAACGTGACGATCGACTCCGCCGACGGCGGGTTCGTCCTCGAGGTCGACTCGAGCGGAACGGCCGTCGCGACGACGCCGATTCCCGGGGAAAACGAAACGGCGACTGCGGGCGGGCTCACCTTCGAGCGTCGCAACGAGACGGTCTACGCGTCTGCCGACGGAACGCGTGTCGCGGTTGCAAGCGAGGAGACGTACGATGCGGTCGGCTAAGGTCCGGTGAGAACGCGGTTGGTCACCGTTACTTTTTACTTTCGTTCCGGATTAGTTAGGTCTATGTCATTAGGCCGAGTGACACGTCATCCGCTCGCCGCGAGAGTTCGAACGATACTCGTTGGCCGCCGTCCGACCGTCTCCCTTGCCGCCGTTATCCTCGCCGCCGTATTCGCACTCGCGACCGCGGCAGGCGTCGGGATGACCGCCGGAAGCGATCGCGTCGCCGACGCGGCCGTCGAAACGTGGCGCGGAGCCACGCTCCATTACGAGGTCATCGGTGCCGCCTGCCTGCTCGTCGGCGTCGCCGCGCTGAGTGCCGCTCTCAAGGCCGGATTCGTCCCGACGTTCGCGCTGGTCGCCAGCGTCCCGTTCGGCGTCGGACTCGCGCGGTACGGCACTGAATACGCGGTCGGAAACGTGACCCAGATCGTCTCGGTACCCGAGGCGATCGCCGACGGAACGGGCGCTGCACTCGTCATCGGCCTCCCGATCGCAGTACTCGGATTCCTCGTGGGGACCGGCGTCAGACGCGTTGTCGGCAGCACTCGGGGTAATTCCGGCCCTCCACTCCGTCCCGACCGAAACTGACCCGTTACTCCCACTCGATCCGGAAGACCTCGGCCTCGAGCGTTTCTCGGGCTTCGGTGTGGAACTCGAATCGCTTCGCGATCGGAAACTCGGCCCGGAACGCGTGGGTCACGTCGCCGCCCGCGTCGTCGGCGAAGGACTCGACGAACTCTTGGCTCCCCTCGTTGTGGATCGTGTACGAGACCGACGCGATCTCGCGCGCCGTCTCGAGGAACTCCCGATCGGCGTGTCGATTCCCCCGTTGGGCACCGAACGGCGGGTTCGAGAGGACGGTCGCATCGGTCGTCGAAAACGGGTGCCGAGTGACATCCCCGCGGAGCCACTCGATCGCGCGTCCGCGGACGCCATCATCCCCAGCCGTCCGTTCGTTCCGGCGAGCCAACCCGAGCGCGTCCGGGTCCACGTCGATCCCCGCGACTCGCTCGGCACCGGCGAGCGACGCCGCGATCGCGAGCATCCCGGTCCCGGTGCCCAAGTCGACGACCCGTCGCTCGAGGTCGTCCTGCAATCCGGCTAGATGACAGAGGTGTGCGGCGAGTTCCGCCGGCGTCAGATACTGCTCCAAGCCGGCGCTGGGATCGGAGAAGTCGGCGACCGACTCGAGTCGGCGAGCGAGCGTGCGCCGAGCGAGGCCGGCCATCTCACGCGTCGACGGCGATCGGTCCCTCGAGTTCGAACGCGAGTCCCTCGCGGTCGGCCCGTTCGGCACAGGCCGCCAGCGCGGGGCGGACTTTCTCGGGGTCGGCGATGTCGTCGACGGTGACGGTGACCGTCCCGACACCGAGGAACGAACCGGCGCGCACGTAGCCGCGGATGCGGTCCACTTCCTCCTGCGTGGCCAGCGAGCAGTCCTCGTCGAAACAGGCCTCGACGGTCAGTTCGGCGGGGACCAACCCTTCCGCGGTCAGTTCGCCCTTGAAATCGCGGAGGTACTCCGGCGACGTCGACTCGAGCGCGTCGGCCTCGAGGGCGACGGGGGTGGCGTCTGCGGGCTGACAGCGGTCGATCGCGCGGGCATGGGATGACGTCGTACTCATTGCCAGTGCATACATGGATTGCATACAAAAAGGTTGGTGAATACGCAGTAGTAATACACTCGAGCCGATATGGCGCCGCCGCGAGAGGCGGCCGATCCACCGATCGGGAACGTCCTGGTTTCGCGACAGTTTCGAATAGAGTTAAGGATGCCCCGGGAAAGTTACAGGTATGGACGAGTGTCCACGGTGTGGGGGAGCCATCGAAGAACTCTCGCTCGGTGACGTGTCGACGGTGACGTGTTCCCGCTGTGGGTACGCCGACGTGCCCGTCGAACATCTGCCCGCCGGCGAGGAACCGGAATCCTGGCGAGACGCGTTCAACCGTTTTTACAAGGAGTGAGCCGGCCGCGACGGCTCGAGCCACGGCGGTCGATTCGAGTCGATCCGTGACTCGAGTCGTCACTCGTCGAGACGTGAGTGGCAAAAGAACGCAAACCGCACCGCCGACGGATTACTCGTTTGCGGCCGCCGCTTCCGCTTCGTCGTCCTCGGCGTCGTGGTCGACATCCTCGTCGGAGCGGGCCGCGACGAGGCCACCGCGTGCGACGCTGTAGAGCGGTTCGTTCGCGTGGGTTACGCCGCTGATCGAGAACGGAATGTTCGCGTCCTCGAGGTGGTCACGGAACAGCGCCTCGAAGCCGCTGGGGCTCGAGGTGCCGCCGGTGACGACGACGGGCACGTCCAGACCCTCTTCGACGTCTTCCTCGTCGACCTCTTTGACGATGTTCTCGATGACGTAGTCCAGCAGGTTCTCGTAATAGATCGAGAGCGCGCCTTCGACGCCGCCGACGTCGGTCGTGAAGTCGAGTTCGAAGTCGTCCTCCTTGATCGAGGTGACCTTGTCGACGGGCGTACCCGTCGCGCGGGCGGCCTGCTCGTCGACCCAGTCGCCACCGCGGGCGACGGAGAACTTCATGACGGGGACCGCGTAGTAGGAGAGACAGACGTTCGTCATCCCGGCACCGAAACTGATCCCCAGTCCGGTGAAGTTGTTGTCCGCGAGTTCGCTGTAGATGACGGACATCCCCTCGTTGATCGGTTCGGAGTCGTATCCCATGTCGTCGAGGAACGACTCGATCGTCTTCTGGTGGTACAGCGTCGAGAGATCCGAGTCGATCGGATCCGCCGGGGACGAGAAGTAGAGCTTCTCGTCGGGATAGGCGGGCTCGCCGACGACCTGCTCGATGATGAGCTTCATCATCGGGATCGCGCTCTGCTCGTCGTTCGAGAGGATCCCGTGTTTCATCGGGCGGCGGGTCTCCTTGTTGAAGATGTTCGCGAAGTTCAGGGCGTCGTCGCCGACGACGTAGACCTTGTCGTCCTTCCGAATGTGGAGCACTTCGCTTCGCGAGAGCATCTGCTCGGCCATATCCGAGTACTCGATCTCGACGAATGAGTTACGCTGTTGCACGAAAACCGTATCGTTCCCATCCTGTTGTGCTGACAGGATGTTCATCGTTCCAACGTCCAGGCCTTTGGCCATGTGTGGGCAAGGCCACCGACGGATTATAAATCTATGTGCGCCACTTTCGGAACTGATACTACGGCACAATCGGCTATTACTTTCTCCCCCCGTATTTTAATTCCTTTTTACGAGGTCACGGAACCGTTCGAGCAGCCCCGAAAACGGTTTCGTCACGGTGTCGACGGCACCGCCGTCGTCGTCGGCCGTCGCCAACTCTTCCGCGCGCTGCTGTTCGCGCAGCTCTTTGAGCTTCGCCGTCTGGTCGTCGACCGTCGATTGCGAGGTCGTCTCCTTCGTTTCGCCGCCTTTCAGCCCCTTGAGACCGTTGACCTGTGCGTCGACCCCCGACGAGCGGGTCGTCGTGGTCCCGGCGTCGGTGTCGATGCTGACGTCGTCGAGATCGTCGCTCGAGAAGTTCAGGCGTTTGTGCTCGGTCTTCTCGACGCCGCCCCACGAGAGTTCGACGCCGTCCATCGCGTCGTCGATGTCCTGTTGAATCTCCTCGTCGGTGAGTTCGGGATCGTCGTCGGCGTCGTCCGCCTCGGTCGCGACGACATCGGCCTGCTGGGCCATGTCGAGGTAGTGAGCGATGAGCGCCGCGCCCGTCGAGGCGGTGATGCCGGCGAGTCCGACGGCGTAGGTCGCGATGACTTCGACGGTGTAGTCGTTGCCGTAGCCGTTCCAGTTGTCCGGATAGGCGACGAGGAAGCCGACGATCGCACCGATCGTGACGGCGACGCCGGCGATCGACGTGTACAGCATTCGCCGTTCCGAGGGAAGGAGCACGACGATCCCGAGCATCGTCACGGGTAGTGCCATCATCGCGAGCGCGTACGCGGGACCGACCCACGCGAAGTAGCCCCCGGATCGCGCCTCGAACGTATTGCCCCACAGAAAGAGCAAGAGCCCGATGATTGCCAGTCCGATCCCGCCCAGAAAGAGTCCGAACCCGACGTAGACGTCGGTCCGGTCCTCCGGTTCACCGATGTATCGACGATAGAGGTCGAAGAGATAGCCGTCTGCGGCCTGTTCCGCTGCCATTAGCACCTCGTTTACACTCCAGTACTATGACTGTTGGGACGGGAAACGAACCGGGGACCGATCGTCGCGACCGGCGTGACCGGTTCCGATTGCGAAAGCGGCCCGCCTCGAGACCGTCCGTCGACTGCGTCGACGCGCTCGGGACGAGACCTGCTGGCCGACTGCGCGGCCTCGCCGCGAACGCCACGGCCGACGCTCGCTCGAAGACGACCGCCGTTTCGAGGACGACGGGAAATCGGGCGTCTCGAGACAGCGTGCAGTATATACGTCCGTGGTCGTTAGAACGGTCAATGAGTCAGGAGTCGGAATACACCGAGGGGGACCTCCGGAACACCGGAATGCAGTTGAAACACGATCGCGAGTGGGATTACGAACTCGAGACGATCGTCGACGCGATCGAGGAGCGGGACGCGACGAAAGTCGGACTGCAGTTCCCCGAAGGGTTAAAGCGCCGCGGACCGGCCGTCGCGGACGACCTCCGGGCGCTGGCCGACGACGACGTGACGTTCATGCTCTCGGGACAGCCCTGCTACGGTGCCTGCGATCTCGATACCTATCTGATGAAACGCACCGACGTGTTCGTTCACTTCGGCCACTCGCCGATGAAGGACACGGACAAGGTGATCTACGTGCCGCTGTTCTCGAACGTCGAGGTCGAGCCGATCATGGAAGAGTCCCTCGAGACCCTCGAGCCGCCGGAAGAGACGGAGGGCGTCGGGCTCGTCACCACGGCCCAGCACATGAACCGCTACGACGAGATGAAGGCGTTCTTAGAGGAGCGGGGCTACGAGGTCCAGAGCCGCCGCGGCGACGAGCGACTGACCCACGAGGGACAGGTGCTCGGCTGCAACTACGCGAGCGCGGACGTGCCCGCGGATCAGGTGCTCTACGTCGGCGGCGGGAAGTTCCATCCGCTCGGGCTGGCGATGGAACACCCCGACAAGCACGTCGTCATCGCGGACCCGGTCAACAACGTCGTCACCGTCGCGGACACGGACAAGTTCATGAAACAGCGCTACGGTGCCATCCACCGCGCGATGGACGCCGAGAAGTGGGGCGTCATCTTCTGTACCAAGATCGGGCAGGGCCGCTGGGAAATGGCCCAAGAGATCCTCGAGGACAACGATAACGCCTACCTCATCACGATGGACGAAGTGACGCCGGACCGCCTG
This sequence comes from Natrinema sp. LN54, assembly GCF_052439245.1. NCBI lineage: Archaea > Methanobacteriati > Methanobacteriota > Halobacteria > Halobacteriales > Natrialbaceae > Natrinema > Natrinema sp. LN54. The sequence continues at coordinate 67,240 of NZ_JBQVRP010000006.1, read as the reverse complement.
CGAAACTTCGATATGGACGCGTTCGTCAACACCGGCTGCCCGCGGATCACGACCGACGACGGGCCGCAGTTCCACAAGCCGATGCTCACGCCCGGCGAGTACCGGATCGCCGTCGGCGACGAGCCGCTCGACAGTCTCTCGTTCGATACGTTCCACGGGACGTGGTAGGTGGCGGAACCGCTGGTTGATCACGCGCCGATTTCCTCGTTTTCGACCGATCGAATTCGTTCCGGAACCGATGAGCGTCACTGGTCGAGAAGTCTCGGACTCGGTTGTATATTCGACAGACGGATCGAAATAGGACACTACGATCATCGGAAAATTAGTATATATAGTTGAATATCGCTCTAAAGAAGGGTAATACTACACTGATTCCAAAGTGGTTTGGAGCAGTTCTTTTGGACGCTAGTCCCCGACCAGTAGTTGATGAGTAACTCAGATCCGAGCGGATCCGCGGTCGCCGCCCGCGACGACTATTTCGCCGCCCTCGCCGACGCCCGCCGCCGAACCGTCCTCCGTCTCGTCCACGAACGATCGCCGCAGGGGATCGAGAAAGACGATCTTGCGTTCCGGCTCGCGGCGGTAACATCGGATAAACAGCTCGCGTCGGTCACCGACGACGACCACCAGCGAGCGCTCGTCGACCTCCACCACCGACTGGTGCCCCGCTTGACGGACGCCGGCCTCCTCGAGGAGACCGACGGCGACCTGATCCGGACCGCCGACCACCGGGCGTTCGACGAGCCCGGATTCGAGGCGGCCGTCTCGGGTCACCGGACCGACGACGCTGAGGAACTCGACGCCGTCTTCGAGGCGCTCGCCGATAGCCGCCGGCGGACCGTCCTCGCCGTCCTCAGCGATCAGTATCACCCGATCGCGACCGAGACGCTCGCCCGCGATGTCGCGGCGCGCGAAGACGACGTGACCGAGCGCGAGGTCTCGGGGGAACGCGTCGACGAGGTACTGGCCTCCCTCGTCCACGTTCACCTGCCGCTGTTGAGCGACGCCACGCTCGTCGGCTACGATGACGACGCGGACCGCGTCTCCTACGAGGGCCACCCCGCCGTCCGCGCCGAGTGGATCCAGCCCGCTGACGGCGCGCCGGCGACGACCGGCGATGCCGGCACCGACGCAGTCGCGGACAGCACGGCCGGGACGGATGTCCGCACGCTCGACGGCCGGGACACGATCATCGCGACCGGCCAGTCCCTCTGCGAGCGAGCGGAGGACGAACTCTTCCTGATGTTCACGACGACGGGGCTGCTCGAGGAAGGCTGTTTCCGCCGGATCGAGGACGCGGTCGATCGCGGCGTCGACGTCTATCTCGGCTCGCGCGACCCGCGTGTCCGCGATCTCGTCCGCGAGCGCGTGCCCGAGGTCGTCCTCTGGGAGCCCCAACTCGACTGGCTTAACCTGCCGCCCGAGGGCGAGTCGGTCGGCCGACTGGTGTTCGCTGACCGCGATGCGGTCATGCTGGGGACGCTCGGGCAGCCGCTGCCGGGCGACGGCGAGTACGCCGAGACCGCGATTTTGGGCGAGGGACCACACAACGGGCTCGTCGTCCTCATGCGCCAGATGCTCGGCTCGCGGCTCGACGGCCCCGACGCCCAGAGCGCGGATCGCCGCTCGCAGTTCCCGCTATAATACCGTGGCCACACGTCCGCTCACAGCGCCGGTCGCTCTTCTCTCGGACTGACTCTCGTTTCGCGACACGCATCGGCACGTCGACCCGTCAACAGAGACGACAACATTTACCCAGTCGGTCCTCGCACCCTCGAGTATGACCCAAAGCGACTGGGGAGACTGGCTCGTTCGCGACGTCGAGGACGCCGATCCGGACGGGGTCGCGGTCTGGTATCTCGGCTGTAACGGCTTTATCGTCAAAGGCCGCGAGGGAACGACGATTTTCATCGATCCGTACGTCGGACTCGGGAGCCCGCCCCGGACGATTCGCATGATTCCCGTGCCGTTCGATCCGGACGACGTCGAGGCGGCCGACGCCGTGCTCGCGACCCACGAACACACCGACCACGTTCACGGCCCGAGTCAGGCACCGATTCTCGCGAACACGGGCGCGACCTTCTACGCGCCCGACGATAGCCTCGCGGTCGCCCGCGAGGACGAGAACTGGACCGACGAGTGGGACGTAACTGACGACCAACTGACCGAAGTCACCGAGGGCGAGACGCTCGAGGTCGGCGAGTTCACGGTCCACGTCGAGGCGGCGAACGATTCCGACGCGACCCACCCCGTGAGCTACGTGCTCGAGCACGACGCCGGAACCTTCTTCCACGGCGGCGATACGAAGCCGTGCGACGAGTTCGAGCGGATCGGCGACGAGTTCGAGATCGATCTCGCAGCGCTCGCGTTCGGAACCGTCGGGCAGATCCCCGACAAACAGACCCGTGAACCGAAGCGGACTCGCTGGTACAACGACGAGAACCAGATCGTCGAGTGCGCCGCGGCCCTCGAGTGCGAGCGACTCCTGCCGAGCCACTGGGACATGTGGAAGGGGCTCACCGCCGATCCGACGGCGCTTCACCACCACGCGAACAGCTTCGAGTATCCGCGCCGACTCGAGATCCGCGAGATCGGCGATCGCGTCGATCTGTAGAACCTATCTACAGACAGATATGAGTCCGTCCGCACAATTTATAGTAATGGTATGGTAACGTTGGTTCCATATGAGTAGCACCGCCGACACGGACGACGTGATAGAGGTCAGTTCAGACGGGATAGCCGTCCGAAAGACGTTCGCAGCGGACGAGTTTCCCGTCCCCGCGATCCGATTCCAGATCGAGTCCGATCGCGACGAGCCGGTCACGTTTCAGCTTTCAGAGGAGATCCCCGAATCGTTCCCGATGGACAAGGTGGGGTTCCATCCGGACTATCACAGCGACGACTGGACGGCGTTTCAGGACAACCACGTCGAGTTCACCGCGACGCTCGAGCCCGGCGACCGACTCGAGACGGTCTACGGGATCCAGATCGACGACGAGAGCCGGGCCGCGGCGTTCCTCTCCGAGCCGACGATCGTCGAACGCAACGCGACCGACGACGGCGCGGCGGACGCCGACGAGGTCGACGACGAGGTCATCGGTAACATCGTCTCCGAGGACCGGAATCAGGCCGTCAAGGACATGATCTCCGGCGAATCGGACACCGTCCCCGGGCTCGAGGACGACGAGGACGACGCCGATTCGGCGACGGACGCGAGCGGTACCACGGCCGCGGGGACCGACGGGGAATCCACCGACGAGACGGCGGACGAATCGGACGGCCTCGACCTCGATCTCGGCGATGTCGATCCGGACCCGGTCGATGTCGAGACGGATGCGGACGACGGCGACGCGGCGGACACGCCGGATATCGATCTCGGATTCGAAGAGGAAGAGATTCCGGAACCGGAGGACGACACTGACGACGGCGACGCCGACGAGTCCGTCGAACTCGATCTCGGGACTGAAACCGACGAGTCCGACGACACGCCCTCGGACGAGACGGCCGACGAACCCGACGCCGCCGACGAGCCCGAAATCGAACTCGATCTCGAGGAGGCGGCCGCTGCCGCCGATGAGGACGCGGCCGACGAATCGACCGCGGAACCGGACGCCGTCGACGACCTCGAGACGGCTACGGCGGAACCGGACGACGAGGGATCGACCGACGCGACGGACGACCCCGAGTCGACCGAACCGGTCGCCGAAACCGAGTCGGATTCCGACGAGGCCGACGAGACCACACCCGACGACACGGACGACGCGGCGGCAGACGAAGCGGACGAGTCCGCGCTCGAGGAAGACGAGGCCGTCGACGAGGAGGCCGTCCTCGACGACGAACCGGACGCGGCCGACGGCGACGCCGAAACCGACGCCGAGTCCGCGGCTACCGAAGCCGACACGGATGCGACGACGGACGAATCGCTCGAGGCGACGGCCGACACCGAGTCCGAACCCTCGGTCGACGAGGACGCGGCGGCCGCTGCGGCACCGAATCCCGATCCCGATTTCGGCGGATCGATCGCCGCCCGTCTCGCGACCGAAATCCGCGACGGAACGGTCGACGACGACGATCTCGAGACCATTCAGGCGGAACTCGACCTCGAGACTTCGGGTCCGGACATCGCCAAAGTCGAGCACCTCCAGAGCCGCGTCGAGGAGGTCGCGGCCTACACGGATGCCCTCGAGACGTTCCTCGAGGAGAACGGCACCGGCGCGCAACTCATCGAGGAGCTCCAGACCGATATCGACGCCCTCGAGGACGACCTCGCGTCGATGGACGACCGACTCGAGGGGACCGAGACCACGGTCGACGATATCGAAGGCGACGTCGCCGACCTCACCGACTGGAACGGCGACCTCGAGACCGATCTGCGTGCGGTCGGCGACGACGTCGACGAACTCGAATCGGATGTCGGCGAACTCGCCGACGATATCGACTCGGTCGACGACGACGTCGAAACGGTTGCGGACGACCTCGACGCCGTCGAGGACACCGTCGACACGGTCGAGAACGATCTCGAACGCGTCGGGGAAGACGTCGAATCCGTCGAGGAAGAGGTCGAGACTGTCGAAGACGAGCTCGAGACGGTCGAAGACGAACTCGAGGCCGTGCGAGAAGACGTGACCGATATTCAGGAGTGGCGCGACCAGCTCGGCTCGATGTTCTCGGACTGACTCGGTTCGCGAATCTCGGCCCCAGGGCTCGCGACTCTTCCGGAAACACAACTCGTTTATCCGTCGCCGATGGAGAATCGATCGATGGGCGAGACGATACCGATCGCTGTTCCACGCAAGGGGCGACCCCTCGAGTCGGTTCTCGACCGGCTCGCGGATCGCCTCGATGTCCCCGATCTCGCGGACGACATTACGTCGACGCTCCGCCACGAAAAGGCACTCACGAAGGGGTCGATCGATCCCGACGAGGAGGACGTCTACCATCGTCTCGCCGACTACAGCGCCGTGGACGATCCGACCGAACCCGAATACACGCTGTTGCGGGACGACCGCGCCGGGAAGCCCCGCCGGATCGTCTTCGACAGCGTCACGATCCCGCTGACGAATATCGAGGGTGCACCCGACGACGCGGCGATCCAACTCGTCGGCCGCGAGGAGCCGTTCCGTTCCCTTCGGACCCACGAGTTCGCGCTCGGGTTCGACAGCGCCGATCTGGTCCTCGAGGAAGTCGTCGAACTCCGGCCGGAGCCGCTCAACCGGATCGCCGACGTAAACGCCCGGATCAATCCCTCCGATACCGACGTGCAGGTCGTCACCGGCCTCGGCGATACGGTCTACCACACGCTGTTAGCCTCGCCCGAGGTCGCTCCGTCGTCGGGGACGCTCGACCGGGACTTCCTCGAGGCCTACGAGGGGCCGCTCTGCATCGAACCCAGATACGAACGGCTCGTGCAGGCAGTACTCGGCACGCGGACGCTCGACGGCGTCGACTTTCGCTACCCCGACGAGGACCGCGAGGAGGAGGCGGCCATCGCCGACGCGGGGCTCGGCGTCTATCTGACCGTCACCGGCTCGACCGCTCGCGATCACGGTCTCCTGCTCGGCGAACAGCTCTTTCCGAGCGAGACCGTGTTGCTCGAGAACACGGCCGAAACCACCGAGACGGTCGATCTCGTTCGCTCCCTGTTGAACGGGGGCGACCTCGAGACGGAACTCGCCGTCGAGCCGTAACCAGCGTTCCTGCGGATCGTCAATGCCGCTTTCTGCCGGTCGCTCCGTCGAACTGACCGAAGAGAGAGTCTGCGATAGCCGAAGTCGGTACTGCCGGTCCACCTCGCCGTACTGCTCCGTCGTCGGTTGAGAATCCACGGTCTCACCCCTGCTACGGTCGTGACTGGAGAACGTTCCGCTTCCGGGGACTCACTTCGCTATCGATGTCGACACCGATGCAGCGGGCGGTTCCTTCGACGGTGTCGACGACCGATCGCGTTCACCGTTCGGGGGCGAAGTTGATATAGTGGTATGAGATTTATCTGTACTGTCTCGAGCGCGTCGGTTACGGATAATTGTAGTAAATATCTACAGCAACGTGCGTCGAACGGCCGAAATCGCCCGTCTGCAGCCCCAACCGTGACTCGGGTCGCCGACAGTGAGAACCAGCGGGACTGATTCCCCTACTCGGTGATAGCGTAGATGTTCTCGAGGTAGGTCTCGCGAACGCGGTCGCCCCAGTTGTGGGTATAGGTATCGATCACGTCGCCGGCGACGTCGCCGCGGAGGTACTGAACGATCCCCCGGTCGCCGGTCCGATCCCGCAGGTGCGTGGTGAAGAAGTGCCGGAAGTAGTGGGGGGTGACGTTCTCTTGGGTCCCGCCACCGGTCCGGTACCAGCCGTAGTCACGAGCGTGCTTTTCGACGATATAGCGGACATCAGACGGCTCGATCCGCTCGCCCCACGAGTCTCTGGTATCGAGAAAGAGCGGCCGTGCCGGCGAGATCGCGTCGGGACGGATCGCCAGCCACTCGAGCAGCGCCCGCTGGAGTTCGGCGTCGACGGGGACGACCGTATCCCGCTTTCGCTTGTTCGAGGCCGTCCTCTCCTCGCCGTTGACGGCCGTTCCGCGGGCCGGCTCGGACGAAACGAACAGTGACGACGGTCGGCGTTCGAGCCCGACGCGCGGAGACCACTCGCAGTCGAGTTCCGCCTGCACGGACTCGAGATGGAGATCCCGCAGATCGAGGTTACACAGCTCTCCGACGCGCATTCCCGTCTTCAGGAGCGTGACGATGACGGCCCGCTCGAGGGGATGGTCGATCGAACCGAGGAACGACCGCATTTCGCCGACGGAGAGATCCCGTCTCGTCGGGTTGGTGTCGATCGATTCGGACATCTCCTCCATGACGAGCGCCATCGGGTTGGCATCGAAGACGCCGACGCGGGTCATGTAGTCGTAGAATCGGTTGAGATAGGACGCGTAGCTCGCGATCGTACTCGACTCGAACTCGCCGCGCAGCGAGTGAATCCAGGCCATACACTCCCGTCGCTCGGCCGCACCGACCGCGTCCGCGTCGAAGCGCTCGCGGACGAAGGCCTCGAACTGCCGGAGCACCCGTTCGTAGGCCTCGAGCGTGCGGTCGCTCTTGCCGTGATAGCGCTGGTCGTCGAGGAAGTACTCGATGGGGTCGGTCACGTCCTCCGGGGTGTCGGTCCCGGATTCAGTCGCCATCGCCACCACCGTCGATCGTCGTGTACCCGCCGTGGCGACCGCTGTATCGAATCCGGTTTGCCGACTGGAGATCCTCGAGCGTCTCGTCTAATCGCGACTCGATGTCGTCCGAGACCGCCTCGAGGAGTTCCTCCCACGAATACGTGTCAGACGAGAGTAAATTGAGGACCTGTGTTTCGAGGCCGCTACCCCCAGGGTCTGGGTCGGTAGAATCGGGTTCCGCTGAGCCGGATTCGAACCCCTTTCGCCCCGCCTGCACCATCGTTCGAACGAACTCGCTCTGGCTCATGTTGAGCTCGTCGGCGTGGGATTGCCACTCCGATTTCTGGTAGGCCGGGACGTACGTTTTGACAGCGGTCCGAGAGGTGTCCGCCGAATCGCTCATACGCCATCCATCAGACGCGGTGATCTTCAATCTACCCATTATTCGAGCTAAGTGAGTTTATCTTATCATATAGTTCCCTTCTGGTAGCAGATGTAGTCCTATAGTCGAAGATATTCTCTTATAGAAGTGCCACAGTGTGAGATATAGATATTGGCCACGTGGTGATATGGTTCGGGATAATAAGTAGGACAGTCGCGTCGAAGCATCGAAACGCCACCCCGAATTCAGCTACGACGCGTGACCGGTCACTGTCACTCGACGTAGTCGATCCGCTCCTCGAGCGACCTGAAGAGCCCAACTCGAGTCCGAAACTCGTCGTATATTCAGTCTCGAAACGGAGTCGACTCGTCGAACGAGTCGGCCGGTAGCAAGAATCGTCTCGAGTCCATTGCACGGCGAACTCCGCGAACCAGCTAGTGGTCTGCAACTCAACTAATCGAACGGCCCTCATTGAACCGAGCTGTGAGAAACGAATCTCGCTCGAGCCAGAGTCGAGTCACACGCCGTAGCAGTCACGAGGGAACGGACCGCCAGTTCGAGGAGGCCCGATCCGGATTACGATCAGTCGCGGTCGAGGCCGCCACTGCGTTCGTCCGATCGAACGCACCCGCTTGCGAACGGCTCCACCGCGACCGATCGTGAGTCGTCGTCTCCCTTTCTGGACCGGCGATTCGTTCATGTACTACAATCTGAACCGTCCGACCGCTCGCATGAGTCACTGCGTGGCCCGGTCTTCACGCCTCCATCTCGCGAGTCGAGACGCGACTGTCTCCGACTCGAGTAGGCCACACCTTCGTTCCACACTGCTATCACTCGTTGATCCGCCCTCGAGTCGATTTCAGAACACTACACACTGCGTCTGCGACGACTCTCTCGCTTGAGAAACTCTCGTTCGGCCCGGGTAACTGTCGACCGCCTCGATCGGCTTAGAACGGCGCTGTGGCGTTTTTCGATAGATCGGCCAGTGGGGACTCGCTCTGACTGCTCCTTGCCTTTGGAACGGTTCTCGAGTCGATATCGGACATAGAACGGGCTATATTCACGTCTCCGTGAGCACGGTCAGTTTCTTCAATGGGATTAGCACTGTCCGCGTTTGAACTCGTATATCCTATGACGCTATACAGAGTGAATGCGGAGTGCTGGTAGCGAAGTTGACCGAACGACCCACGATTCAACGGTCGTCGGTCTCGTCGGCCGACGGCTCCTCGTCCGCCGATTCGGTCGCGTCCCGGAACCACTGCCCGACCGTCCGCTCGCGCTGACGTGCCCGGAGACGGTCCTGTAACCGCTCCTCGATGATGGCCTGCATCTCGAGTCCCCGCTTTTCGTCCACGTCGTAGGCGATGGCGGCCCGCCCGAGGAGCGACGCGGAGCTTGCGGTGTCGGCCGTCACGCTGGCGAGTCGGCGTCGGCGCTGGAAGATCGTCGCCTGATGGATGACGGCCTGTACCCGGTAGTAGGGGACGACTTTGGTCGTCCGTCGCCAGAAGCCCGTGCGGGTGAGGAAGTATCGGTCACCGATTCGGTACCCTCGGTTCGACCACTTCAGGTGAGCAGCGACCGGGACGAGGACGGCGAGCACGGCGAGGACGTACCACTGCCGGACGACCGCCGTATACCGCGCCAGCACGTACGCACCGCCGACGATAGCGGCGACGACGAGCGAATACCGGACCGCGTACCGCTCGCGCGCCCGTCGCGGCGGGGACTCGAGGTCGATCGGGCCGAACGGTTCGATCGCCCGCGCGAGTTCGGCCACGCGATCGGCGTCGGCGAGCGGAATCGCGGACTCCGTCCCGCGGGAGTCGGACTGTCCGGGCGCGTAGCCGGCCGTCTCGACGCTCAGCGCGGCGTAGCCGAACCACCGGAACGGGATCGACTCCGAGACGGTGAGCGTCTGAACCTTCTCGAGCGGGATCGTCCCGCTGTAGCGCTGGAGGAGCCCGCGTTCGTAGTAGAGTTCGTCGCCGACGCGGGTGAGTCGGAAGCCGTAATACCGGGTGAAGGTAAGCGCCGCGCTGATGACCCACGCGGCGAGCAAGAAGAGGACGAGTCCCCACGCGAGCGTGAGCAATCCCGATTCCGGACCCGGGAGCCCCGCGATGCGGTCGGTCGGGAGCAACGTCGCGGGATCGAAGCCGCTGGCGAACGAGAGCGCGATCCCGCCCAGGAGACTCGCCCCGGGATCGATGGTGAAGATACTCAGGATCGCGAGTTCGTGCGGCCGAATCTCGAATAGGAGTTCCTCGTCGTCGTCGATTTCCCGTTCGCTCTCGGTCGCCTGCGCTCCCGTTTCGGTGGGACTCGAGTCGGTCGCGTCGGCGGTTTCGGCGCTCGCGCCGCGCCGGAGTCGTCGCCTGAGCCGGTGGGCCTCGTCCTCGGCGACGTACTGCAGGCTGACCTCGGTCTGGCCACCGCCCGCGGTCTCGATGTGGACGGCGGCGATGCCGAGAACGCGACCGATCACGTTCTGTCTGATATCGACGTTCTGGATCCGTCCGACGGGGAGTTCACGGTCCCTGCGAGCGAACACCCCGGAGGTGACATCGAACGTGTCGTCGGAGAGTTCGTACCGGAACCGTCGGTAGTACGCGAACTCGTAGATGATCCCCGTGACGATGCCGATCGCGACGAGCGCGCCGACCGACAGCAGATCGGTCCCGTTCCCGCCCGGTGAGACGACAATGCCGACGACGAAGAACAGGAAGCCGGTGTTGAGGCTCCGCGAGAGCGATCGGACGGCGACCGACGCCGGATGGAGCGACCTCATACGGCGTCCTCACCCGCGCTCTCGATCGCGAGTCGGCGGAGCGATTCCTGTACTTCCTCGGCGCGAGCCGGCGTCAGCCCGGGGATTGCGACGTCCGAACTCCGTGAACCGGCCGTGTAGACCACAACGGTCGCGAGACCCGTGGTTCGCTCGAGCGGCGACCGCCGGGAGTCGACGTGTTGGACGCGGACGTAGGGGGCGACGGTCTTGACTCGGGTGAAGACGCCGCGTTCGATGTAGAGGTCGTCGTCTCGGAGTTCGAACCGCCAGACGCCGTAGCGTCGCCACGCCACGAGCACGCGCAGAACGGCGAGGACGACGGCGATCGCGACGGCGGCGGGCACGAGGTTCGACGGCGCGCTGTCCCAGAAATCGGTCCGCGTGAGGGCGATCGCCGCGCCCACGAGGAGGCCACCGAAAATCGCGGCTCGAACGATCGCGAGGGCGATCCAGACGACTCGCACTCGCGGAGTGAGCCGTTCCATACCTATCGTGCGGGCACTACCCGATTAAAGGGTGGGAAAGCGGCGGTGGTTCTCACGACGTGAAAGGCACGCTGGCCGCGGGTAATCGACGGACTCGCCCGCAGCGAGGGGACACGCCGTCGTCCGAGGAAGTTCGGATCGCCACGACACAGACGAGTCTCTCGAGCCATCGCTCACGGATGGAATACGAGAGAAGCGAGTCGCGATTCGAGAGGGTTACTGCGTCGCCGTTCGGACGTCCCCAACGCGATAGAGGTCCTCCTGTAGTCCGTCTCCCTCGCAGTCCTCGTTCGGACACTCGTAGTGCCAGCCGTCTTCCGTCGCAGTGCCCTCCTGGAATCGCTCCCCGCATACCTGACAGAGGAGTTGTCCGTTTTTACACGTATCCCGATGTAACTCGAGGGCGAGTTCGGTCTGGAACGACTGGTTGCAGTTGCGACAGGTGTGCATATTTCGTCTGACGCGAGCCTCCGCCAAAACTGCTTGGGTTCTTTTATTACATCGAATTGTGCCCTGATTCGGCTCCACTGCGCCGATTTGGTCGATCCGGTCCGGGAAAAAAGAACGACAGAATCGGCAGTTTACTCGTGCTCGAGTATTCCGCTTGCTGTCAGATCACACGGATCATGCCGTATGGGAACAACCATCTCATCGTTGTATCAGAACCTCGAGTGATCGTGAGAAAGACGGCGAGGAACGACGGTCCGCGAGCAGTCGACTCGATCGAGCGGTATGCGGTGAGCGATGAACGGTACGGAGAACAGGAGACGATGAAAGCGGGCGAGCGGTGACCGGGAGACGGCTCCCGGTTCAGTCGTCCTGCCCGAGGATGCCGCGCTCGGCCATCTTCCGGGGATCGAGCACCTCGTCGGCCTCGTCCTCGTCGAGGTAGCCCTTCTCGAGGACGACTTCGCGAACGGTCTTGTCCTCCTTGAGGGCGGCCTTGGCGACCTCGCTGGCCTTGTCGTAGCCGATGTGGACGTTCAGCGAGGTGGCCATCGCCATCGACTGTTCGACGCGCTCCTCGCAGTACTCCTCGTTGGCCTCGAGTTTCCGGACGAACCGCTCTCCGAAGACCTGGCTCGCGTTCGAAATGAGTTCTGCCGACTCGAGGAAGTTGTGGGCGAGCACGGGCTTGTAGAGGTTCAGGTCGATCTGGCCCTCCGCGGCGCCGGCGGAAACGGCGGCGTCGTTGCCGACGACCTGCTTGTGGACCTGATTGACGGCCTCGGCGACGACGGGGTTGATCTTGCCGGGCATGATAGAGGAGCCGGGCTGGTTCTCGGGCTGTTCGATCTCACCGAGTCCGTTGCGCGGGCCGGACGCGAGCAGTCGGAGGTCGTTGGCGATCTTGTTCAGCGAGCCGGCGACGGTCCGAAGCGCGCCGTGGGCCTCGCTCATCGCGTCGTGGGCGGCCTGGGCTTCGAAGTGGTTGTCGGCCTCGCGGAACTGGACGCCGGTCTCCTTCGTGATGTACTCCGCGGCGCGGCCGGGGAACTCCTCGTGGGTATTGAGGCCGGTCCCGGTCGCGGTGCCGCCGAGGGCCAGTTCGCCGAGGTGGTCCCGGACCTGGTCGACGCGGGCCAGTCCCTTCTCGACCTGTGTGCGATACCCGCCGAACTCCTGACCCAGCGTGACCGGCGTCGCGTCCTGCAGGTGGGTGCGGCCGGTCTTGATGACGTCGTCGAACTCCTCCTCTTTCTCCTCTAAGGCCTCGCGGAGGGTGTCGAGTGCCGGGATGACGTCCTTTTCGACGGCCTCGAGCGAGGCGACGTGCATCGCGGTCGGGATGACATCGTTGCTCGACTGGCCGTAGTTGACGTGGTCGTTGGGGTGGACGACGCGGTCGCCGATTTCGCTGCCCATGAGTTCGGCGGCGCGGTTGGCGATGACCTCGTTCGCGTTCATGTTCGAGGACGTCCCCGAGCCGGTCTGGAAGATGTCGACCGGGAACTGGTCGTCGTGTTCGCCGGCGATGACCTCGTCGGCGGCCTCGATGATCGCCTCGGCGACGTCGTCGTCGATCAGGCCGAGATCGCGGTTGGCCTGTGCGGCGGCCTTCTTGACGACGCCGAGCCCGCGGACGAACCGACGGCTGAACGTGATTCCCGAAATGGGGAAGTTCTGGATCGCGCGCTGGGTCTGTGCGCCCCAGTAGGCGTCCGCGGGAACCTGCATTTCGCCGAGGCTGTCGCGTTCGACTCTGTAATCCTCGCTCATGTGCGGTGCGTTGACGGTCGGGTGCGTAAAATCCACCGGTCTGGTTCTGTGTCCCGATTCGGGACCCCGCGTAACCGTCCCGACGTGCACCGTGTCGGGATCTCAGTGGGCATCCGGCCAACTCCTATCAAATTAAACCATTCACTCAGAACATAATTAATTTTGGAAACTATTAAGTGGGACCCAGACAATCTATCATGTGTGATTCGCAGTGACTGACGCTAACAAGGTACCACGGAGAACGGTGCTGAAAGGGGCAGGTGCAGCTGGACTCGCCGGACTCGCAGGATGTACGGGCGGTGGGGGCAGCGATACGCTCGAGGTCCTCCACGGATGGACCGGCGGCGACGGCGCCGAAGCCGCCGACGCGCTCTTCTCGGCGTTCGAGGACGAGCACTCGGATATCGACTACAACGAGAACCCGATCGGTGGCGGTGGAAACACGACGCTCGACCAGACGGTCTCCAACCGCCTCCAGGGCGGCGACCCGCCGAGTTCGTTCGCCGGCTGGCCGGGTGCGAACTTGGAGCAGTACGGTGACGCCGTCGGCGACATCGAGTCGGAGGTCTGGGACGAGGCCGGTCTGAAGGACACCCACGTCGAGGAAGCGGTCGAACTCTGCCAGCACAACGGCGGTTTCTCGGCGGTCCCGCTCGGCTCCCACCGTCTGAACGACCTCTTCTACAACGTCGAGGTCCTCGAGAGCGCCGGCGTCGATCCGGAGTCGATCGACAGCGCCGACGCCTTCATCGACGCGCTCGACGCCGTCGAATCGGAGACCGACGCGACGCCGTTCGGGTTCTCGCTCGCGACGTGGTGTATCCTCCAGACGTGGGCGCAGACGATGCTCGGCGAACACGGCTACGAGGCCTACACGAACTTCATCGAGGGCAACGGCGACGAGAGCGCCGTCCGCGACACTTTCGAGAAGCTCGAGCAGCTCCTCGGCTACATCAACAACGACGCGGCCTCCGTCGACTTCACCGAAGTCAATCAGGACCTCATGGGCGGCAACGTCGCGTTCGTCCACCAGGGCAACTGGGCCGCCGGCGCGTACATCGCGGATGACAGGGATCTCACGTACGGCGAAGATTGGGATGCGATCCGGTACCCCGGTACGGAGGATTACTACACCCTCCACATCGACTCGTTCATCTACCCGAGCGACAATCCGACGCCCGACGACACCGCGACCTGGTTACAGTTCGTCGGCTCCGAAACGGCGCAAGTCGCGTACAACCAGTACAAGGGGTCGATCCCGACGATACCGGACGCGGCTACCGACGAGTTCAACCCTTACCTCACGGAGACGATCGAGGACTTCAATAACGTCTCGGAGAAGCCGCCGACGCTCGCACACGGCCTCGCCGTTGACACGAGCACGCAGGCCGACCTCGAGGAGGTCCTCAACAACAACTTCGCGGACCCCTACGACGTCGACGGTGCGACGAGCGGGTTCATGGACGCCATCTAACTCGTTTCAAGACTATGAAACGTTTTTTCGAATTACTGCGTAGCGTTCGGCGTAAGCGACGCGTCAGGACGGACGGGGGGACCGCCGAGGAGCGCTCGACGCTCCGCCGCTGGCTCGACAGCGATATCGTGCAGTCGTCGCCGTTCTGGCTGCCGCCGTTCCTGTTGATGGGCTTTTTCGTCTACGCCGCGATCGGCTGGAACCTCCTGCTCTCGCTGACGGAGTACTCGGGATTCGGAGATCCGGACTACGGCAATCTGAGTCTCCAGAACTACTGGGCGATGTTGGACGATCCGGGGATGTGGGCGGCGACGTGGAACACGTTCGTTCTACTCATCGGATTTACGATCGTCTGTCTGATCGTCGGTCTCCTGTTAGCGCTGCTGCTCGACCGTGAGATTCGGTTCGGCAGGTCGTTTCGGACGATCTACCTCCTCCCGTTCGCCCTCTCGTTCATCGTCACGGCGCAGTTCTGGCGGTGGATGTACAACGTGAACAACGGCATCATCAACCAATTCATCGGGCTCTTCGGTCTCGGACCCTACAACTGGCTGGGGAGTCCCAACCTCGTGTTAGGGGCGGTGATCTTCGCGCTCGTCTGGCAGTTCAGCGGGTACACGATGATTATCTACCTCGCCGCGCTCCGGTCGATTCCGAACGACCAGTACGAGGCCGCACGAGTCGACGGTGCGAGCACGGTTCGGATGTATTGGCGCGTGATCGTTCCGCAGTTGCGGCCGGCGACGGTCAGCGCGTCCGTCGTCCTCGTGCTGTTCGCGCTGAAGGCCTTCGACTTCCTGTACGCGACCTTCGACGGCTACCGACCCCGCCGCGGGGCCGACATCCTGGCGACCAAAATGGTCCGCGAGTCGTTCGGCCGATCCGAGTGGGCGTACGGGTCGTCGATCGCGATCATGCTGTTCGCGGTGTCGCTGGCGGTCATCGCGCCGTATCTGTACAACCAATACAAGCGAGGGAACCTATGAGCGAAAAGACAGTTACTACCGAGGAGGCGACGGCGACGGAGCACGCGACCAGCGGGATTTCGATTAGCCGCGTGGGACTGTACGCGACGCTGATCGGTCTCGTCGGGTTCTACCTGATCCCGATCGAATCCGGACTCGTGACGTCGATCAAAACGTCGACCGCACTCCAAGAGACCTTCCCGTTCCTTCCGCCCCTCTCTGCGAGCGGGATTACGGTCGAGAAGTGGCAGGTCGCGTTCGATTTCCTCGCACCCGGGATGGTGAACAGCATGCTGTTCACCATCCCCTCGACGATCCTGTGTGCGATCCTCGGCAGCATGGCCGCCTACGGGCTGACGCTCGTCGACTGGCGCGGTCAGATGGCCGTGCTGGCGCTGTTCATCGCGGGCATTTTCGTCCCGTACCAGGCGGTGATCGTTCCGCTCTTCCAATTCTGGAGCCAGTACATGCAACTGGGTACGCGGCTCTCGTTCCTGTGGGGCCTCCCGCTGCTCGAGCCACACTACGCGACGATCCTCGAACTGATCATCACGCACACGGCCTACGGGATTCCGATCGTGACGCTGCTGTTCCGGTCGCAGTACAAGACAATGTCCGAGGAGATGATCGAGGCAGCGAGGCTCGACGGCGCGTCGGTCTGGCGGGTCTACCGACGGATCGTCCTGCCGCTGTCGATACCGATGTTCGCGGTCGTGTTCATCTTCCAGTTCACCCAGATCTGGAACGAGTTCCTGTTCTCGCTGACGATCATCGGGAGCACCAACAACCCGGCCGCGTCCGCGACACTCATTCTGTCCGGGCTCGGCCAGTCGATGGAGGGAACGGACTACCCGCTCCGAATGGCGGGCGCGTTCATCACGGCGCTCCCGACCCTGCTCGTCTACGTGCTGTTCGCCGACAAGTTCGCGGAGGGGGTACAGACATGACCGACCGACAACAGACGGTACCGAATCGGAGGATTTGACGATGGCAGAAACTCAACTCGACGACGTACGAAAAGTATTCACGGAAGACGACGGCAACGAGATCGTTGCCGTCAACGACGTATCGATCGACATCGATGACGGGGAGTTCCTCGTTCTCGTCGGCCCCTCGGGCTGTGGCAAGTCGACGACGCTGCGGATGATCGCGGGCCTCGAGACGATTTCGGACGGCGATATTCGTCTCGACGACCGGGTGATCAACGACCTGCCGGCGAAAGAACGGAACATCGCGATGGTGTTTCAGTCCTACGCCCTGTACCCGCACATGACCGTTCGGGAGAACATGGCGTTCGGACTCGAGGAGTCCACCGACCTCCCGGACGACGAAATCGCCGCGCGAGTCGAAGAGACCGCCGAAATGATGGGGATCGATCCCCTGCTGGACCGGAAGCCCGAGGAGCTCTCGGGCGGCCAGCAACAGCGGGTCGCGCTCGGTCGCGCGATCGTCCGAGAGCCGGACGTGTTCCTGATGGACGAGCCGCTGTCGAACCTCGACGCCAAGCTCCGCGCACAGATGCGGACCGAGCTCCAGCAACTACAGGACCAACTCGAGACGACGACGGTCTACGTCACCCACGATCAGACGGAAGCGATGACCATGGGCGACCGGATCGCCATCCTCAACGACGGCGAACTGCAGCAGGTCGGCACGCCGCTCGAGTGCTACCACGAACCCGCGAACGTGTTCGTCGCGGACTTCATCGGCGAACCGGCGATGAACTTCTTCGACGTGGCGCGCCGCGACGCGGACGGCGACGGGGCCGTCCTCGTCGACGAGAACCTCGAGTACACCGTCTCGAACGACATCGCGACGGCGGTCGGCGATCGAGACGAACTCGTCCTCGGCGTGCGTCCGGAAGACATCAACATCGAACGCAGCGAGGGTGACCAACGGCGGGCGAACGGCCACACCGTCCCCGCGACGGTCACCGTGGTCGAACCGACCGGCGACGAGAACATCGTCTATCTCGCACTCGATGACGACGAGAACGAGACGCTCATCGCGACGGTCGACGGCATGACCCGGATCGACGCCGGCGAACGCGTGATCGTTCACATTCCCGAGGACGCGATTCACGTCTTCGATGCGAAAACCAACGAGGCACTCCACAACCGCCGCGTCGAGAGCAACGAGCCGCGAATGCCGAACGTCTGATCGGCGAGGTCGGGACCGGGTCCCACGGTTGTCGGACGGTTCGCAGTACTGTTCTTCGTCCGTCGCGAGTTTCGGTCGGCTGCGTCCCGTGGCTACGACATCGGGTCACTGCCTGCCGCTCGAGCGTAGCCAACGCCGACGATGCGGGCGCTCGCGACGAGAAGGTAAGCGGCGGCCGCGGCGGCGATCAACCCCGGTGCGTCGCCGCGACGAACGGACGTGACGGCGAGCCACACCGCGAGAACGACGGCCGAGAAGCCGGCGATCCATCGGAGGAAGTACGCCGGGGCGGTCAACACGGGGAGTAACGTCTCGGCCTCGACGGCCGTTCGCAGGCGTCCGGTCGAGGCGTTCGCGGCGACCGCGGCCGGGTACGTGTACGCACACGCGACGAAGAAGAACAGCGACGCGGTCGACGAGACGAGCGAGAACAGTCCCGCGCCGTTCTCGAGTGCGAGCGCCGCCGGCGTCACGGTCAGCGACCGGGCCAGGAGGACGATCGACGGGACGAGGAACACGATCGACAGCGCGAGCGACTCGAGACCGGGCCGGACGACCGCCCGGACGGACGGCTGCGATCGCTGCTCGGCACCTCCGAGTACGAACGCCGTCGTCCCGAAGAGGACGACGACGCCGAGAAACGAGACGAGCGCGGGGATGAGCGCGACGATCGACGGCGAGAACGCCGCCGCGTACCGCAGCCCGATCGCGATCGCGACGACACAGACGCTACTTCTGAGCAGCGCTGCCCGTCCGAACGTATCACTAACTGGGTACCGAAGCGCATCGGCGATCATGCCTCCCCGGCGATGGTCCTCGATCGGCCGACCGATGCCTTCTGGATCCATACGGAGCGAGTGGAACGGTCGGGGCAAAAGCGACGTGGTCTCTTGGAGCCAGAGTTCGCCGGGCCTCGAACCGGACTCGAGACCGTCTTGACTCCGCCGATCAGGTGAAGTCCACCGATAGCCCGACGTCGTCTCGAGCGCGTTTGCGCAGGGCCACCTGCAGATGCTCCCGGCTGGTTTCGTGGACGGCACGCGCGTCCTCGAGGTCGATATCGTAGATCGTCGGCGTCCCCCAGCTGAACGTCCGCGAGCTGGCGGTGTCGACGGCCAGCGACGCCAGCCCGAGCCGCCGCTGGAAGACCGACCGCTGCGTCGAGACCGTCTGGATCCGGTAGTAAGGGATCACGGTCGTCCGCCGGTTCCAGAACCCGGTCCGGATCACGAGGTGGTCCTCGCCGACGAAGTAGCCCAGATGGACGTACTTCAGGTGCGCCGCGGGCGGCACCGCCGCGAAGACGACCGCGGCGAGATACCAGCGCTCGAGGGTGTAGACCTGCGCAAGTCCGAACGCGATCGCGACGATGACGGCAGCGACGACGGAGTAGCGGACGAGATAGCGCCGGCGGGCGAGCGTCGGTGGCCGCCGGAACTGCGGCGGCTCGACGCCGGTGAGGTTCTCGGCGAAGCGGCGGATTCGGGCCGTCTCGGCGAGGGGAACGGCCGACTGGCTGCCGCCGCTGCTCTCGGGGCCGTAGCCGGCGGTCTCGACCCAGAGGCCGGCGTAGCCGAGCAGTCGCTGGAGGGGGTTGTCGGTGATCGTCACCGCCTGAATCTTGTCGGCGGGGATCGACCCGCTGTAGCGCTGGAACAGGCCGCGTTCGTAGACGAAGTCCTCGTCGGCCCGCCCCAACTGGAAGTCGTAGTACGCGATGAACGTGTAGCCGGCGTTGAGGACGTACGTGACCGCGATCCCGTTGATCATCGAGATCAGCGTCAGGATGCCGTAACTGCCGACGGAGCCGCTATCGAGGTCCGCCGGGCCGCCGAACGGCCGGGCGACGGCGACGAGGAAGTCGAGGATGGGTCCGCTCGCGAAGGCAAAGATGAAGAGAAGCCCTGCAGCGGCGGCCGGCCGAAACGACGAGAGCGAGTACAACAGGAGTTCCCGCGGCTCGAGGGCGAACAACCGCTGTCGTCGGGTACGGGCGGGCTGGGTCTCCTCGCGGGTCCGGTCCGCGGACGGCGTCCGTCCGGACTCGGACGCTGAATCCGGCGTGTCGTCGGCACGAGCCGCCTCATCGGGAGACGGCTCGCTATCGGTACCGGTGTCAGTGCCAGTGCCAGCGCCGGTCTCGGCCTCGGCCGAATCCGTCTCGCGCCGGCGCTGTTTCACGGCGGCGGTTCGGCGCCGAATATCGCGTTGCAGTCGGTTCGCTTCCGCCTCGCTGACGAATCTGAGCGTCGCCTCGGTCTCGCCGCCGCCGGCGGTCTCGATCGAGACGACGGCGAGTCCGAGCACCCGCTGGAGAACGCCCTGTGCGACGTCGACGTTCTGGATGCGACCGTAGGGGATCTCGCGGGACCGCTGGGAGAGCACGCCAGACGTCACGTCGAAGGTGTCCGCGGTGACCCCGTAGGTGAATCGATAGTAGTACGCGAGGCCGTAGCCGATACCGGCGACGAGGCCGATCGGGACCAGCGTTAACAGCGCATCGCTGTCGATGCCGAGCACGCTGGAACCGAGACCCGTGAGGAGGACCGGAATCGAGAACCCGGTCAACCCACGCTGAAGCGCCATCGACACCGCGCTGAGCGGATGTAAGCGATTCATATCAGACGGCATCCTCGGCCTCGCTCTCGACGGCCAGTTCGCGGAGCGTGTTCTGCAGGCTCCGGGCGCGGTCCGGCGTCAGCCCCGGAATCCGAACGTCGGCGTTTCGGGACCCGGCCGTGTAGACGACGACGCTCGAGAGGCCGAGCACGCGCTCGACGGGACCGAACTGGGTGTCGACGTGCTGGACTCGCACGAACGGGACCGCGGTCTCGACGAAGGTAACGACGCCCCGCTCGAGGTAGAGGGCGTCGTCCTGGAGTTCGAACTGCCAGACCTGATAGAGCCGGACGGCGTAGACGATGCCGAGAACGAACGCGACTGCGACGACCGCGGCGATCGCCGCCGGCGGCACGGAGATCGAGACCGGAAGCACGGTGGGGAGCCACTGGTCGAGAACGACGAGGGCGACGGCGAGAACGGCCGCGGCGAGCGCGCCGCGGGCGATCCAGAGCAGTCGGATGCGGGGATGCAGCGATTCCATATCCGATACATGTCAAGACTGATGGATAAAGCTACGGTTCCGGGGACACGCCGCGAGTCTCGCAGGTATCGGCTCGCCGACGGCGAGTCTCGAGCGCCGGTCAGTCGTCAGCGGGGACCGTGAGCACGGGGACCGACACCGATTTGCGGACCCGCTCGGTGACGCTCGTCGGCGAGAGAAATCGGCGGAGACCGGTCCGATTCGGTTCGCCCAGAACGACGAGATCCACGTCATTGTGTCTCGCGTACCGGACGATTTCCTCGACGGGGTCGCCGTATCGGAGCCGTTTCGTGACCGACACGTCGGTTTCGGCGGCCGCGTCGCCGACCGCATCCAGCGCCGCCTCGGCGCTGTCTTCCCGGCGTTCGACCACCATATCCCATCGGTCGACGGACGCGTTCATCGGGACGACCGACAGCGTCTCGACGCGCCCGTCGTGGCGGGCGGCCTCCGCGACGGCGACCGCCCCGACCGCGTCGTCGGTGTCGCCGTCGGTCGCGACGAGAACGCGGTCGAAAGTCTCCGCGCCGGTGGACTGTGCATCTGCAACCGCAAGACCGCTACTCGAGGTCGATTCGTTCGGTTCTCTCGAGGACGATGCCATTACGTCGTCGTACCGGGCGGAGAACGATATATCTGTCCAGAAAAGTATGCATGCCGGATCAGAATTTCATTCCTCGCGTTCGAATCGCTCCGTGAAGTCGCTGCACGGCGTGAAACGAGTCCGCGGGGTCGGGATTCCTTCCCCGCGGAACCCGGCCGGACGCGGCTATTCGGCCTCGAGGTCGTCGTACTCCTCGGGGGTGTACGTCGACAGCTCGAGGGCGTGGATATCGGTGGTCATGTGATCGCCCAAGGCGTCGTAGACCTCTTGGTGTTGCTGGACCAGCGGCAGGTCCTCGAAGACTGGCGAGACGACCGTCGCGGCGAGGTGGTCCTCGTCATGTTCGTCGCGTGCGTGCGTGACCGTGGCGTCGGCGTCCTCGAGGTTCGACTCGATGATCTCCTCGACGTCGGCTGGCTTCATAGGGGAGCGTTGGTCGCTCGCGGCAAAAGCGCCGCGGTCGCGGTCGGTGGCGACCCGGTTCAGAACGGCACGTCGTCGGGCACGTCGCGTCCCGACGATCCGCCGGCCATCCCGTCGAATCCGGTGCTGACGTCGACGTAGTCGATCGGATCGATCTCGGCGGGCAGCCGCTGCTGGATCGCCTGGGTCGTCATTGAACTGACGCCGCAGCCGCTACAGGCCCCGGACAGGGCGATCGAAATGCGCCCCTCCTCGAGGTCGACCTCGGTGATCGCGGACTCGCCGCCGTGGGCCTCGATCTGGGGGAAGTTCCGGCGGAGGAACAGCGATACGTCTTCCCGGACGGCGTCCTCGGCCGACTGCTCCGGCTCGGACTGGCTCATGGGTGAGACAAAGAACTGAAGCGATAAATACTGTCGGGCGAACCGAATCACACCTCGTTCACACGTCCCGTACGACCCGCAACCGAGACGATCACGTCCGTCCGCGGCCGCGATGGCGGCGGCTTTATGCCCGCTCGCGACGCCGTCGCCGCTATGTCACTGGCAGCCGAGACGCGACGGGCGGTCGACCGCCGCCCCTTCCTCCGGACCGCCCTGCGGGCCGGCGTCGTCAACTACACCGCCGCCGCTCGCACCCTCGCGGTCGACGGCGAGACCGACGCCATCGCGACGGCGCTCCGGCGGTACGCCGACGAGTTACCGGCCTACGAGACCGAGTCGCGAGAGGTTCGCGTTCGAATGGAAAGCGGAATCGGGCCGCTCGAGGGCGAGACGGACGACGCGGACACGGACGGAGCCGGCGCGGGCGGCGAGTCCGACGACCCGCTCCTCCGCGTCGGCGGGACGGCCTTCGGTCCCTGCGACGGCGATCGGACCGCGATCGTCGCCGCCGGCGAGGTCGATACCGCGGCGCTCGCCGACGTGATGGCGCGGCTTTCGATCGCGGACATTTCCCCGACCGCGGCGGGCGTCGCCGACGGAACGCTGGTGGTCGTCGTCGACCGACTCGAGGGTGCGAACGCGCTTCGGACGGTCGAAGACGCACTCGAGCGAGTCGACGCTGAGAGGGCGTGACGACGTCCCAGTTCAGTCCTCGCTGCTATCGGAGACTTCACTGAACTCCCACTCGCGGCAGCGGAGTTCCTCGATGCCGTGCTCGAGGACGGCATCACCGAGTGGCTGGCAGTTCACGTCTCCGATCGATGCCAGTCCGGTTCGTCGACGAGCCGAACGGTGCCGCGGTCTGCATCGTGGGCGATCGTCCCCGCGTCCTCGAGCCGCGGCAAATCGACGTGGACGAGTCGAACCCGGAGCGGCGTGCGGTCGAGCGGTTCCTCGTCGTCGCTCGCCAGCGCATCGACGAGTCGGTCGACGGTCGCGCGGTCGGCTCGAGACTCGAGGTGTGCGACGAGCCGGTGTCGGCGCTGCATCGATTCCCACTGGATTCTGGTCGGGGTGGTACCGTCGTCCGCGCGGACGGCACCGGAGACGGCGACGTCGTGTTCCATCTTTCTGGTCGTCACGTCGACCAGTACGTCAAAAGGGATTCTGACGAATGCGTCCAAACGTTCGCTCGGCTCGCGAGAATGCGCCGCGAGCGGCTCGTCCGGGTGTCATCACACCGTTTAACTTTCGCCCGGGGGAAGTGAGCGTAATGACCCTGCACGTGACGAACACGTTGACGGGCGCAAAAGAGCCGTTCGAGCCACGGGACCCCGAGAACGTTCTCCTCTACTACTGTGGCCTGACGGTCTCCGATCCGCCGCATCTGGGCCACGCGCGGTCGTGGGTCCACGTCGACGTTATGCACCGCTGGCTCGAGCACCTCGGCTACGACGTGCGTCACGTCGAGAACTTCACCGACATCAACGAGAAGATCGTCGCCCGCGTCGGCGAGGACGAGTTGGGCGAGGACGAGAGCGCGGTCGCCGAGACCTACATCCAGCGGACGATCGACGACATGCGCTCGCTGAACCTCCTGCGCGCGGAGGTCTACCCGCGGGTATCCGAACACGTCCCCGAGATCATCGACCTCGTCGAGACCCTGATCGAGAAGGGCTACGCCTACGAGTCCAACGGCTCGGTCTACTTCGACGTCACC
The DNA here is from genome assembly GCF_052439245.1 of Natrinema sp. LN54. Classification (NCBI taxonomy): domain Archaea; kingdom Methanobacteriati; phylum Methanobacteriota; class Halobacteria; order Halobacteriales; family Natrialbaceae; genus Natrinema; species Natrinema sp. LN54. Next base: position 43,365 of record NZ_JBQVRP010000006.1, on the reverse strand, counting down.
AGCTTCGACGAGTACGGCAAGCTCTCGAATCAGGAACTCGACGAGATCGAGTCACAGGGCGATCCCGACGAGCGCACCGAAAAGCGCAATCCGGCGGACTTCGCCCTCTGGAAGGCCGGCGGCGTCGACGCCGATGCGGTCGCGGAACACCGCCACGAGGGCGTCGACCACGGCGGCGACCCGCCGGCGGGCCTGACGTGGGACTCGCCGTGGGGCGAGGGACGCCCCGGCTGGCACATCGAGTGCTCTGCGATGAGCATGACCCACCTCGACGAGACGCTGGACATCCACGTCGGCGGCCGGGATCTGGTCTTCCCCCACCACGAAAACGAGATCGCCCAGTCCGAGGCCGCGACCGACCAGCAGTTCGCAAAGTACTGGCTCCACTGCGAACTGTTCCAGATGGACGAGGAGAAGATGTCCTCGAGTCTGGGCAACTTCGTCACGGTCGAGGAGGCGATCGACCGCTGGGGGGCAAACGTCATGCGAACGTTCCTGACCGCCGGCTCCTACAACAGCAAACAGCTCTACTCCGACGAGACGATCGCCGAGGCCGAGGAGCGCTGGGACCAACTCGAGCGGGGCTACGAGGCGGCCGTCGAGGCGCTTGACTCGCCCGATGCGAGTTCGAAGGTCACGGACGAGTCGTTCCGCGACGAAATCGACGGCGCGCGCGAGGCGTTTACGACCGCGATGAACGACGACTTCAACACGCGGGAGGCCCAGTCCGCGCTGCTGTCGGTCGCGACGGCGATCAACCGCCATCTCGAAACCGAGGACGAAGGCGGCGACGGCGATGCTTCCGGGGGCTACGATTACCGCGGGCTCCGGCGGGCCGTCGAGACGCTCGAGGAACTGGGCGGCGTGCTCGGGCTCTCCTTTGCGGGCGAGACGACGGGGTCGGCGGAACTCGCCGGCGACGTCGTCGATCTCGTGCTCGAGGTTCGCGAGCGGGAACGCGAGGCCGGCAACTACGAGCGCGCCGACGAACTGCGCGACGAACTCGAGGGGCTCGGAATCGAAGTGCAGGATACGGACGACGGGTCGACGTACCGACTGCCCTCCGGCGAGTAACGGCTGTTCCCTTCCGGTCCCGATCGGCGATGACTTCGGTCGCGTCCGATCGGGTCGGTATCAGTGACGCGCAGCTGAACGGTCATCAGGGAGTGAAGACCACCGCGGCGCTTATTTCCTCGATGCTGGTCGGAGTGAGATATGGATCGACGGCAGTTCCTCGGCGCGCTCGCGGCCGGCAGTGTCGGTACGGCGGCTGGCTGCCTCAGCGGGGTCGCCGACGACGCGACGACGTTCACCGCGGCACCGGCGCGCGTCTCCGAGGACGCGGCGTCAGAAACCGGCTACGAGTATCGGGGGACGCGCAAACGCGTCGACGAGCGACAGGTCGGCGGCGAAGAGATCGAGGCGACGAGCTACCTCAGCACGTACGACCGGTCGATCGACCTGCCGTCCGGACGGTTCGGCGACGAACCGGTTCGGGCCGGCGCGTTCGGCGTGGGCACGACGCCGCAGATCAACGTCGGCGGCGAGGACTTCAACCCGATCAGCGACTTCTCGGACAGGGAGATCGCGGCCCGCATTCAGGACCACTACGAGGGTCTCGAGATCGTCCGCGCCGTCGGCGGCCGGGCGCTCGAGGCGCTGGGTGTCCGGTTCTCCCTCGAGTCCTACGAGGGGACCGCGACGCTACAGGGCGAGTTCGATATCGAGGTCGTCCTCGATATCTTCCGGCGCGAGCACGAGGACGACCACATCGTGGTCGCCGCGATCTACCCCGTCGAGGACGTGCTCCCATCGGAACAGGAGCGGATCGACACGCTGATCCGCGGCCTGCAGAGCTACGACGGCCTCGAGGTCGATATCGTCGAGAGCGACGGCTGGGACAGTTCCAGCAACTGAGCCGACTGCGTCGAGGATACCGTTTTCGCTCGCGATTTCGTAGACCTACAGCCCGATCGCGGTGGCGATCGAGAGCCCGCTCGCGAGCGCGCCGAGCAGGTAGCCGCCGATCGCGCCGCCGTTGAGCAGCGGTAGTCCGGCGTGGGCTCGCCCCTTGAGGACCATCCACATCAGGACGAGCAACCCGGCGATCGTTCCGAGCAGCGCGCCGAGTGCCGGCAGGTTGAGCGCGATTCCGGGAACTGTGAGCGTGCCGACATCGAGGAAGGCGGCCGCGCTGGCGACGAGAATCGTCGGAATGACCGCATCGCCGAGGCCGATGAACAGCGCGTCGCGCTCGAGCGCGCCCGCGTCGGGTTCGGCGGTGTCCGCGTCGGACTCGGCGGTGTTTGCGTCGGTCTCGGTTTCATCGGACTCGTCGCCGCCGTCCTCGAGGACATCGTCGGTGCTGCCGGCGGCGAGATAGGAGTACGAGAGGGTCATCGGGATCACGAGGACGACGGGAATCTTGAGGTCCATGACGCCGTCGGCGAGGTCGAGCATGTGTTCGGTGCCGTAGACGCTGATGGCGTCGTAGATCGCGAGCACCGAGAGCAAGACCAGTGCGGGGAGCAGTCCGAAACTGATCCCGAAGAGGGCGGCGGCACCGGCGCCCATCACGACCCCGGCGCTGTCGATGACGTACCACTCGGGGTACCACAGCAGCGCCGCGCCGACGGCCAGCGAGGCCGCGATCGCGAGGGCGTCCGCTGCCCCGTCCGAAACGAACGGCCCGACCAGCGACGGGACGAGTTCGGCGAAGACGTACCACGAGATCATCACGCTGACGCCGACGAGCAAGAGCCTGATGAGGTTGTCCAGATCGTACTTGAAGGCGGCGAGCATGAGCCCGGTCGCGACGAGCATGACGCCGACGTAGAGGATGCTGTTGGTCGGATCTTGGGGGTTCTCGACGGCCTGGCGCTCGGACTCGGTAAAGGGCTCGAGCAACGCGAGCGCACCGAGCTGGACGCCGAGAAACAGGAGGACCGTCACGCCGACGGCGGCGAGGATCCGGGTTCGGTCGTTCATGGCGCGGCGTTTGCACCCCGCTCCTATTGGCTTTTCCACTCCGGGTTCGTCGGAACTCGAGCGACAAATTGCCGGCCCGGGCGAGCGACTCCGGGCTACCGTTACCGTGCCATCGCGGTTCCGCGGTCCCGCGGCTACCGCGCGTACAGCGTCGACCCCACCAGCGACGGCAGGTGGACGCCGTCGTCCGGCGTCACCGCCAGATACGGTCTGGAAACGGGGCCGAAGACGTCGACGACCCGGCCGACATCCTCGAGGTTGTCGTCAAGGACCATCGTGCCGATCTCGTCGCGGAACGCGTCGGTATCGGCGTCGTCCTCGTCGGTGTCGTCCGCCCGGAGGACCGCGAGGCCCTGTGCGGTGCGGACGACGGACCCGACCCGGCGCATCAGTCCCGCATCGCGACGACGTACGCCGCGACGGCTTGCACGAGGTCGTTCTTCGTCGAGTCGTCGGCGCCGCGGACGACGACCCGGCCCCGGTCGGCCCAGTGTTCTCGGGAGTAGGACTTGTCCCGCTCGATCGTGGCGTCGTACCCGATCTGCTGGACGGCCTTCGCGATCTCGTCGACCGTCGGTTCCTCGACCGCCAGATCCTCGGACACGCGCCGTCCCTCGGCCCGCGAGAGGGCCGCATCGAGATAGGCGGGCCAGATGACGTTCTCGACCATGCGCGTTGCTGGGAGGGCCGGCGAGTAAACCCTTTTCAAAACGATACGTCGGAGTTCGCCGCGAGTTCGAACGGAAGGCGCGAAACCGGAGCCGTATCGGTCGTTGGAACTGGTGAAATCCGATCGGTTCGATGCGACCCTTCTGAAACAGCCGGTAGGTCGGTATGCACACTGTGCACCCGAAGAACTATCATCGCATATCTCTGAATTACATCAAATGGGAAACTCACTGAAATCCAAGGTGTTCACAACGAACTGGGATGCATGGAACAACAAATGGGTTCCCTTCGTAGCGACACCGTTTTTAGCCGCTCTCGGTGTGGTAATCGGCTCAGTTTTGAATGTCCACTTCGCATCATCCGAACTGGGTCAGACCCTCGTAATGGGGCTCTTTGTGGGAGTGACGATGATGACAGGATACATACTCCTTGCACTCGTTGATTAGCACCGTACAGGTCGTTTAGAGTTGAGAAATGACACCCGTAGTGACCACCCCTACCAGAGATCCCCAGTCCCGTTCGCGGCCGAGGATTTCAACAGCGCCGATTCGTTACCGGCGGCGCGCGACGATTCCACTGACGGCCAGCACCGCGACCAGCGCGGCGGCGACGCCGAAGCCGGGGATGGCGCTCTCGCCGCTCGCGTCGTCGTCAGATCCGTCGTCGCTCTCGGCACCCGCCTCGAGTTCGTCGCTCGCCTGTTCGTAGGCATCGGGGTGGACCGTCTCGACGATGTTCACGATCGCGTCGACGATCCCGGGCGCGGGCTGGCTGATCTGATTCGCGTCGATGGCGAGGACGTTGCCGTCCTGATACGCCGTCGTCGCCTGCACCGACTGGTGGACCGGCGGCTCCTCCCTGTCGTCGGGATGGATGATCCAATCGGGGTTCTCGTCGACCACTGTTTCGGCGTTGATCGTCCCGTAATCCTCGATTCCGGCGCGCTCCGCGACGTTCTCGACGCCCGCCGTCGTCATCGCTTCGTGGATGAACGTCCCCGTTCCGGCAGTGTAGCCGTCACCCATCGCGTAGTAGGCCAGCGGTCGCTCCGCGTCCTCGAGTGCGGTCTCGACGATCTCGAGTTGCTCGTCCATCCAGTCGACAGTCTCCTCGGCGCCGTCGCACTCGCCGGTGAGTTCGCCCGTCGTCAGGACGTTGTCGCGGACATCGTCGAGCGATTCGGCGTCGTCGAACTGATAGACGGTGAGGCCGGCGTTGCGGAGTTGCTCGACGTTCTGGGTCTCGGTCGCGTTGGCGGCCAAGACGAGATCGGGATCGAGATCGACCACCCGCTCGGGAACGAGCTGGTAATTGTCGGTGACGGCCGTTCGGTCGCCGAGTTCGAGATCGCTCGTCGCCGGGTTGTCGGGCATCCCGACGAGCCGGTCCTCGGCTCCGATCTCGAACACCGTCTGGGCGTCGCTCGGCTGGAGCGCCACCACCGACTCGGGCGCTTCCTCGAGCGTGATCGTCTCGCCCGTGGCGTCGGTCACCTCGAGGGGAAACTCGCAGTCGACGGTCGATTCGCCGCCGTCGTTCGACTGCCCGGCTGCGGCGGGCGCGAACGCGGAAACGGCGAGCAATACGGCCAACAGGACGGTAAGTTGTCGTCGCATCGTCCCACCCTCCACCCCACTTCAACAAATATTTGGCTGCTGCAAGCGTGCTTGTCGTGTATGTACCGACCGGCCCGCACGGCGGCGTGGTCGGCCGGACTCCTCGTCCTGCTGGTCGCCGTTACCCTCACCAGCGCCGCGCTCGGCCCGGTCAGGATCGACCTCGTAACGGTCGCGATGGCGGTACTGAACGCGGTCGTCGTCCCCGTGGGCGTGACTGCCGGCAGCACCTCGCTTCCCCTCCTCGGCGTCTCCGTTCCGGTTCCGGGACTCGAGTACGCCGCGGTCTTCTCGTTCGATGTCCCGACGACCCGCCAGATCATCGTCGCTGACATCCGGCTGCCACGCATCGCGCTCGCGGCGACGGTCGGGCTCGCACTCGCCGCCGCGGGGACGGTGATGCAGGGGTTCTTTCGGAACCCGCTCGCCGATCCGTCGATCATCGGCGTGTCGTCGGGGGCCGCCGCGGGCGCAGTGGCCGCGATCGCGTTCCCGGCGCTGATTCCGTTCGGCGGCCTCCACCTCTCCGCGTTCGTCGGCGCGCTCGGGACGGCGTTTCTCGTCTACGGGATCGCGACCGACGGCGGGCGGACGCCGGTCGCGACGCTGTTGCTCGCCGGCGTCGCGGTCCAGGCCTTTCTCGGCGCGATGATCTCCTACATGCTCGTCCACAGCGGCGACTCGCTCAGGGAGGCCGTCTTCTGGATGATGGGCCATCTCAACAACAGCCAGTGGAGCGACGTGCAGTTCGCCCTGCCGATCGCGCTGGTCGGCGTGCTGATCCTCTGTGCGTTCCGCCGGGAGCTGAACGTCCTCCTGCTCGGCGAGGAGGACGCCCACCACCTCGGGATCGAGGTCGAACGGACCAAACTCCTCCTGCTCGCGCTCGCGAGCGTCGTCACCGCCGCCGGCGTCGCGGTCGCGGGCGTCATCGGCTTCGTCGGCCTCGTCGTCCCGCACATCATGCGGCTGATCGTCGGCCCGGACCACCGAATCCTGCTGCCGACCAGCGCGCTCGCGGGGGCCTCCTTCCTCGTCGCGACCGACACCCTCGCCCGGGCGGGGCCGGCCGTCGTCCCGGTCGGAGTCATCACGGCGGCGCTCGGTGCGCCGTTCTTCCTGTTTCTCCTCACCCGCCGGGAGGTGCACTCGCTGTGAGCGACCCTAACTTCGAATCCGGGGACGGAATCACCGGCCGCGACTCGGCGACGATCAGCGTCGACGGCTGTTCGCTGTCGTTCGGCGATCTCTCAGTACTCGAGGATGTCTCCCTCGAGATCGAGCCCGGCGAGTTCGTCGGCTTCGTCGGGCCGAACGGAGCCGGGAAGACGACGCTGCTCCGGCTCATCAGCGGTGCGCTCGAGCCCGATTCGGGAACGGTCACGATAGACGGCGTCGACGTTCACGACGCGTCCTCGCGGACCTCGAGCCGGCTCGTCTCCGTCGTTCCCCAGGACACGTCGCTCTCGTTTTCGTTCCCCGTCCGGGACGTCGTCGAGATGGGGCGACACCCCCACCGCTCGCGGTTTTCCTCGCCGTCGCCCGAGGACCGCGCCGCGGTCGAGCGCGCCCTCGAGCGGACCCGCACGGCCGACCTCGCGGACCGGCCGATCGACGAGGTCAGCGGCGGCCAGCGCCAGCGGGTGGTGCTGGCGCGGGCGATCGCACAGGCGACGCCGGTCATGCTGCTCGACGAGCCGACGGCGAGCCTCGATATCAACCATCAGGTCGAGACCCTCGAGTCGGTCCGCGAACTGGTTGCGGAGGGCCGGACCGTGGTCGCGGCGATCCACGATCTGGATCTGGCGGCGCGCTACTGCGATCGGCTCGTGTTGCTCGCCGACGGCGCGGTCGCTCGGGACGGCCCCCCGTCGGCCGTAGTCACCAGCGGGGCGCTCGCGGACTCGTTCGACGCGAACGCGGTCGTGACGCCGAATCCGGTGACGGGGACCGAGACGGTGACCGCGTTCGCGACCGGCCGCGAGGCGGCGTCGCTTCCGGATCGAGTACACGTACTCGGGTCCGGTTCGGCCGCTGCCGGGGTCGTCGCCCGCCTCGAGGCCGCGGGGATCGAGGTGACCCTCGGCCCGGTCACGAGCGGCGATTCGGCGGCCGAAACGGCCCGCTCGCTCGGGATCGACGCGCTCGAACTCGAGCCGTTCGCGGCCCTCTCCCCCGCGGACCGAGCCGAAGCCGAACGGCTGGGTCGCGAGGCCGACGTGGCGGTCGCTGCGGACGTCGGTGCCGCCGGCGAGGGAATCCTCGAGCGACTCGACGGGACCTCGCCGCTCGTCGTCGTCGGGGATCGGTCGGCCGCCGATTCGTCGCGTTCGGAGTCCGCGATTCGAAACACCGCCGACCGGGAGCGGGACCGGAACTGGGACCGAAACCGAGAACGAGCGCTCGAGGCGACGCCGGAGACGGTCCTCGAGGCGGTCGCCGAAGCGGCCGCGCGGTGGCCCCAGTCGGCGTCCTCGACCGACTCGGCCGAGGACTAACGAAACCGATCCGCGGCGACGGCCGGACTGGACGGTTTTTTACCCCTCCGCCACCGAGTGGCCGCCAATGACCGAGTACGATTACGAGTCCCTCGGACTCGTCGCCGGGCTGGAGATCCACCAGCAACTCGACACGGCGACGAAGCTGTTCTGCCAGTGTCCGACCGAGCTTCGCGAGCCCGAGGAGTCGACGCGTAGCTTCACGCGCTACCTCCACCCCACCCGGAGCGAACTGGGCGAACTCGACGATGCCGCCGTCGAGGAGAGCAAGGTCGAACGCGAGTTCGAGTACCTCGCCTACGACACGACCTGCCTCGTCGAGGAGGACGACGAACCGCCCCACGAACTCGATGAAGAGGCCCTCGAGACGACCCTCGAGGTCGCCCAACTGATGGACATGAGCCCGGTCGATCAGGCCCACGTCATGCGCAAGATCGTCGTCGACGGCTCGAACACGACTGGCTTCCAGCGCTCGTCGCTGATCGCCACCGACGGCGAGATCGAGACCAGCGAAGGCACCGTCGGCATCGAGGACATGTTGCTCGAGGAGGAGAGCGCCCAGCGCGTCGAAGAGACGGACGACGGCGTGCGCTACAGCCTCGATCGGTTGGGGATCCCGCTGGTCGAGATCGGCACGAGCCCGGACATCTCGAGCCCCGAGCAGGCCCTCGAGGCGGCCGAACGGATCGGCATGCTCCTGCGTTCGACCGGGAAGGTCAAGCGCGGACTGGGGACGATCCGACAGGACGTCAACGTCTCGATCGAGGAGGGCGCTCGCGTCGAGATCAAGGGCGTCCAGAGTCTGGACGATATCGACGACATCGTGCGCAACGAGGTCGCCCGGCAGGCCGAACTCGTCGAGATTCGGGACGAACTCGCGGAGCGCGAGGCGTCGGTCGGCGACGTGCAGGACGTGACCGCGGTCTTCGAGGAGACCCAGAGCGGCGTCATCGGCGGCGCGCTCAGTTCGGGTGGTTCCGTGATGGCGGTCCCGCTCTACGGCTTCGACGGCATCGTCGGCCGCGAGATCGCCCCCGACCGCCGGCTCGGCACCGAACTCTCGGACCACGCGAAGCGCCACGGCGCGGGCGGGATCTTCCACACCGACGAACTGCCTGCGTACGGGGTCACGGAGGAGGAGGTCGCGGCCCTGCGTGATGCGGTCGGCGCAGGTTCCGAGGACGCCGTCGCGATCGTCGCTGCCGACACCGAGATCGCAGAGTCGGCCATCGAGGCCGCCGCGGAGCGGGCCGAGACCGCACTCGAGGGCGTTCCCGAGGAGACCCGCGGCGCGAACGACGACGGGACGACGCGGTACCTGCGGCCGCTGCCCGGCGCGGCGCGGATGTACCCTGAGACGGACGTGCCGCCTGTCGAACCGGACCCGAGCGAGGTGCCCGAACCCGAACTGCTGACCGAGAAGGTCGACCGCTATCAGGACGAGTACGACCTCGGCGAGGGGCTGGCCGAGCAGGTCGCCTACGGCGAGTACATGCCGCTGTTCGAGGACGTCGTCGCCGACGGGATCGACCCGACGCTCGCGGCCTCGACGCTCGAGTCGACGCTGACCGAACTGCGCCGGGACGACGTGCCCGTCGCGAATCTGACTCGAGACCACCTCGAGGGCGTCCTCCGCATGGTCGAGGACGGCGACCTCCCCAACGAGGGCGTGCCGGATCTGCTCACGGTGCTCGCCGAGGAGCCGGAACAGACGGCCGAGGAGGCGGCCGAAGACGCCGGACTCGGCGGCGCCGACGAGGACGAGGTCCGGGAGGCGATCGCCGAAGTCGTGGACCGAAACGAGAGTCAGGTCGAAGAAGAGGGCATGCAGGCCTTTTCGGGGCTCATGGGCGAGTGCATGGGCGCGCTGCGCGGGAAGGCCGACGGCGACCTCGTGAGCGAACTCCTGCGCGAAGAAATTCAGAAGCGAGCGTAACGCCGGTCGTGCTCGAGCTACGTCCCGTTTTTCACTCGTCGGTCAGCTCCTCGAGCAGCGTCGGCAACTCGTAGCTCTGGAGCGCGTCGCGTTCCTCGACCGCCGAGATGACGAACGTCGAGTCCGTTCGCTCGACGCCCTCGAGTTGCTCGAACTCGGCGATCAGCCGCTCGACCATCCCGCTATCGCTCAGTCGCGCGATGACGATGAAATCCGTCTCGCCCATCGTGAAGTAGACGTTCGTGACGCCCTCGACGGTCAGCAGCCGGTCCGCGAACTCCTCGTAGGAGCCCTGATAGTCGGCGTGGATCTCGACCAGCACGGTGACGCCGAGGCCGAGTTCCTCGAGGTCGATATCGTAGCGGTCGTTCTCGATGATTCCCTCCTCGCGAAGGTTGTTGAGCCGGTAGTGGATCGTCGAGATCGGGATACCGGTCGCCTCGTGGAGCCGTTCGGGACTCCCCGTCTCGCGTTCGGCGATCGCCTTGAGCAGGCGCACGTCGCGGTCGTCCATACCGGAGGGGACGACCGCGGCACACATATGTTTGCCGACCGATGTAATTGGATATTTCTACAAAACTCATGGTGTCTATAGAGCGGTATTCGAAACACATCCATATGTGTGATTTTCAATTCGGCAAACCGCGGCCTCTCGTAGAAGGGTCTAAATACAGCCATCAGTTTCGAACGGAGTATGACAATGTTGCGTTCAGTGCCAGACGGGTACCGCGAAGCGGTGCTCTTTTCGATACTGGCACTCTGTTGGGGAAGTTCGTTCGTCGCGATCGAGATCGGCCTCGAGTACGTCCCGCCGCTGTTGTTCGCCGGCGCTCGGTACGCGATCGCAGGCGCGATCGTCTTCGGGTACGCGGCCGTCGCGAGCGATCGGCTCCGGCCGGTCGGACGGGCGGAGTGGGCGGCCGTCGCCATCGCCGGCGTGTTCGTCATCGCGCTCTACCACGGCCTCCTGTATCTCGGCGAGTTGTACGTCTCGGGGGCGGTTGCGGCGACCATCGTCAGCACGGCCCCGATACTGACGGCGGCGTTCGCCGGCGTCTTGCTCCCGGAGGAGCGGCTGGCTCCCGCCGGCGTCGCGGGCTTCGTGCTCGGACTGGTCGGCGTGATCGCCGTCGTCCAGCCCACCTCGGTCGGGCTCGAAAGCAACATCGCCGTCGGTGCCGTCCTGGTGTTCAGTTCGGCGGTCGCGTTCGCCCTCGGAGGCGTCCTCGTTCGGCCGCTCGACTCGGCGCTGCCGATCGAGACGCTGCAGGCGTGGGCGATGCTCATCGGCGCCGGCGTCTTGCTGGGCTGGTCGGTCCTCCGCGGAGAGTCGGTCGCGTCTGTCGAACTGACCGGCGAGATGCTGCTCTCCTTTGGCTATCTGACGCTCGTCTCCGGCGCGTTCGCGTTCTTCCTCTACTTCGAACTGCTCGAGCAAACCGGGGCGACGCAGGTCGTCCTCGTCAGCTACGCCGAGCCGGTGGTGGCGATGGGCGTGAGCTGGGTCGCCTTGGGCTACCTCGTCGATTCGCTCACTCTCGTCGGCCTGCTGACGATTCTCGCGGGGTTCGTCGTCATCAAACGCACCGCGCTTCGCTCCCTGCTTCGCTCGGTGCTCGAGGGACACTCGAGCGCGATGTCGTGATCACGGCTCCGGCCGGTCTCGTCCGACAGAAGCCGACGGCATCACTGCTGTCGTTCGATTCCCGATCGTTCCGGACAGTCACGCCGACCTGCTACAGCCCAGATCTGCGTCGTCGAAAACATTTATGCGGATACACATTGCCGACTCACGTGACCGATGACTGCAACGAGAGACACCGACTCGGCGGAGCTTACGGCGGTCTGTCACGTGCGCGCGCCGCTACTGCTCGAGCCGGTCGACCGGCAGATCGAGACCCTGCAGGCCTGCGAATCCGAAGGGGCGATCGACGAGCTGCTGCTCCGGAGTTGGCCGAAGGAGGTCGCGCTGTCTGAGGAAAGTCCCCATCAGGAAGTCCTCGCGAACTACGAGCGGTTCCTGCAGTGGGCCGACGAGCGAGGCGTGACGGTTCGCCCGCCGTTCCGGGAGCGCTCGACGACCTCGCAGGTCACCGGGACGACCCGGGAGATGCTCGTGACGCCGCTTGTGTGTCTCGAACTCTACGCCGACGACGAACTGGTCGGCGTCTTCCCCCACTCCGACGAGGCGACCGAGGAGACCCACACCACCGACGAGGCGATCGCGACGCTTCGAACCGGCGAGATCCCGACGCCGTTCGGCTCCGTCGACGAGACGGACGCGGACCTCGAGTCGGCGACCTCGAGCACCTGCCCCGACTGCGGCGGGTCCCTGATCGACGGGCAGGGGCTGTTCACCTGCGGGGACTGCGGGTGGGCCGGGACCGTCACCGAAACCGGGCGGTACGAGTCACAGTCAGAACAGTCGGAACAGGAGCGCGAGCAGTCGGTCGCCGAACCGCGATCGCGATAGACGAACGCGGCGGTGTGCGAACGTGCCGGCCTGTGACAGGTCACAACGATTCTTCCGCGGCTACTCTCGAGCGAACTCCCCGCCGTACTCGGCGTCGATTTCGACCGTCGATCCGGTCGTGACGAAGTCGACGGTTTTCGCCTCCGTTCCGAGCGCCGACTCGAGGCGCGCTTCGTCGACGCTGGCCTCGCTGCTGTAGGTGACGACGGCGCTCGCGGTCGCGGCCGCATCGGTGCCGGTCACCGCGAGTTGCTGGTGGATACCGAAGGCACCTTCGACGGCTCCGAATTCGAACTGGAGACTCTCCTCGTCGGTCGCTTGGTCGCTCGAGAGGGTTTCCGAAGCGAATTCGTCGCTGTCGGTGTACAGACAGCACGCGATCCCGCCGTTCTCGCCGGCCCGGAGCAACCGCTCGAACTTCCCGTCTGCCTCGTGTTTCGGCTCCTGGTCGCCGGCGGCCGTCGCGACCGTTCGCTCGACGGCCGCGACCGGATCGAAGTCGGCGTCGCTGCCGTTCGGATACGAGTACGCGTAGACGTCGTCCGCGACCCCGACGACCTCGTCGCTCTCGTCGTCGGTGTAGACCGCATACGCGTCCGCCTCGGCCGCGACGGAGTAGCTCGCGCTCTCGAGGTCGGTCGCGAGGCCGTCGCGGGCGTACGAGCCGACGAACGCGTACACACCGTCGGCGTAGACGAACTGCTCCTCGCCGTCGGGCGTTTCGTTGTTGTCGAGGTAGGCGTCCCGGCCGGTCGAGGAACTGAGTTGCTGAATCGCGAACGAGCAGAGGAGCGCGACGACGACCGGATTCCCGACGAGCGGGTCCGTCGGCTCCTCGCCAGCTTCGGCACCCTCGTCCTCGAGCAGGGTGTTCATCGTCCCGACGTCGATCGCGCCGTAGAAGTAGGCGGCGCGATCGTTCGTCGGCAGCATCGAGGCGTACGGCGGGAGGTCGCCGTCGATCGTCTCGTTCGAGCCGTCGTCCTCGTCGGTCGCTCCGTTGCCGTTCCCGTCGGACGTCTCCGAACAGCCGGCGAGGAGTGCCATCCCACCGCCCAGCAGACTCAACGCTTTCCGTCGGCGAAATTCAGTCATCCTGTGGTGGTGCTTACTGCGACCGTATTACTGTACTGGCCGCCGAGAGCGGCTGTCTTGAGCGGTTTGACAGGTTTCGGTCCCAGTCAGTCCTCGGCCGGGCGTTCGGTCGCCCGCCGGAGGAGCCCCAGCATCGTGTTCGCCTCGCGCTCGGTCAGATCGGCCCGGCCGAACACCCGGCGGAGCATCCGCATCGTCTTGTCGCGCTTCTCCTCCGGGCGGTTGATCTCCTCGAGGAGTGCCGCCCACTGGTCGTAGAGCCGATCGACGGTGGGCTCGGGGGCCCGGACGCGCTCGAGGTCGGGCAGCTGCGTGTCGTCGTCCCCGAGGGCGAGCGATCGGAGTTCGTAGAGCGTGATCGTCGCAGCCTGCCCGAGATTGAGGACGGGGTATTCGGCGTTCGCGGGAATCGAGCAGATCTCGTCGATTCGCGAGAGTTCCTCGTTCGTCAGTCCGACCCGTTCGCGGCCGAAGACGAGCGCGGTCGGTGCCTCGACGGTCGGCAGCCGGTCGGCCAGATCGGCGGGCGTCGAGTAGGGGAATCGAACGTGGCCGTGGTCGTCCTCGTTGGTCACCGCGGTACAGCCGATCGTGTGGTAGTTCTCGGCGAGGTGGTCGAAACTGATCTCCGTGGCGTTCGGGAGAATATCCTCTCGAGCGTGGCCCGCGTAGCCGTAGGCCTCGCCGTCGGGATCGAGCTCCGGCGGATCGACGAGCAGGAGGTCCTCGAAGCCGAAGTTCTTCATCGCGCGGGCGATCGTTCCGACGTTACCGGGCGACTGGGCGTCGACGATGGCGACAGCCGGCGGCGTTCGATCCGCGGGACGCCCGGTATCCGACGTGTCGTCACTCATCAGTCTGTGGCGTGCGGGACGAATCCGCGTCCGATTGTTCGATGCCGGTTCGACTTTGGCTTTGATTCCGACTCCGCCTTCGGAGATGACGGTTCCCTCCGACGGAGACGGTGTGACGATGTGCGTTCATAGCCGGAGTACCGAGCGGGAACGCAAAAAGGAGCGCGTTCGATTCCCGATCTATCGACTGTTCATGCTAGAGTCTATCTTACTATACTTGTTGTACTTGTTTTGTTGTTCTTGTTTTCTCACTAGTGAGCACTAGTAACTAGATTCTAGAAGTTATTGTCTACAGAGAGATAGGTATGGAGGGTGGAAAATACGTACCCGCTGTTAGAACAAACTTATACCGGTATATCCGGACTATTGCCCGAGTCGTAATCGCTACGCGACACATGAGAGAGGGACACACCTCCCTCGCGTTTGTAAGTCGAATAATGTGTGGCGGTATTGTTTCGGAACACACCGTTGTCGCGGCTGTAAAATCGTCCTGAAATCGGCATCAATCGCCGGATATCTCCGGATAACTCGTCCCCATCCCCACGTTCTCGCCGTTACAAACGCGACGGGGGTGGGTGTCCCCTGCGGGACCGGCGGATCGTTCGCTCGCTCCGTTCTCGAGTCGACATCTCGTTGAACCCGCGGATAACTGTCCTCGCGCATACCGCGGGAAGCTGCTCCCGGGATCGGGGCTATGAGGGCCATCACCGACCGCATACCGCGATAATTACATCCGCGACGGGGGTGTCCGTCTCCGATCGCGCCCGGATCCACGGTTAGAAGCGCGAGGGAGGCGCTGGAACTGCATATGAGTCATGCCGCCGCTGTACCCCACTCGAGTCGCTGAGACGGGTGGTTTACACCCGCGATCGATCCCCACATCTTTATTTCAATCCAGTTGGAAGGAGGCGGGTACTGCAATGTCCGCCAACGACGATCGAGACCCGCTCTTTCGGTACGACGATCCGGTTTTCGCCGACGAGCGCCTGCTCGAGATCACGCACCTGCCCGGCCCGGATCGGATCGTCGGTCGCGACGAGCAGATGCAACGGGTTGCGGACGCCCTGAATCCGGCGATCTTCGGGAGCGAGCCCAACCACCTGTTCATCTTCGGCAAGACCGGCACCGGCAAATCACTCATCTCGCGGTCGGTGACACAGCGAGTGATCACCGAGGCCGGCCACGACGATATCACGGTCAAGTACGCCTTCATCGACTGCGGCGAGCAGAACACCGAGGCGTCCATCGTCAAGACGATCGCCCAGATCGTCAACGAACCCGACGCGAGCGGGGTCACCGTTCCCGACCGCGGCCTGGGCACCGGCGACTACTACAAACGCCTCTGGCAGGCCGTCGACCACTGCACCGACGTCACCATCGTCATCTTAGACGAGATCGACATGCTCGAGGACGACGAGGTCCTCCGCAAACTCTCCCGTGCGGGCGAGAACCGACGCATTTCGGACTCGAGTATCGGTATCATCGGTATCTCGAACAAGATCGACTTCCCCGATCATCTCTCCGAGCGGGTCAAATCGAGCCTCTCGCGGGACGAACTCGTCTTCTCGCCGTACGACGCGAACCAGCTCGTCGAAATTCTCGAGAAGCGCCGCGACGCCTTCCACGACGGGGTGCTCTCCGACGATGTGATTCCGCTCACGGCCGCACTGGCCGCCCAGGAACACGGCGACGCGCGCAAGGCGATCGATATCCTCCGGAACGCGGGGCGCATCGCGAAGAAGCGAAACGATACGCGGGTCACGGCGGACCACGTCCGCGACGCCAAGGAGAAGACCGAGGCCGACCGGTTCAACGAGTTGATCGAGGGCTCGCCACAGCAGGCCAAGGCGATCCTCTACTCGCTGACGCTGCTGACCGAGAACAGCTCGGAGAAGGAGTTCCCGACGAAGATCATCTACAACCAGTACAAGGAGGTCGCCAGCCGACTCGACTTCGATGTGCTTTCCGAACGGCGAGTACAGGAAATTCTGCAGGAACAGAACTTCCTCAACGTGATCCAGTCGGAACGCGAGGGCCGCGGTCGCGGCCGCGGTGCACACGCGAAACACCGCCTGCTCGAGAACCCCTCGATCGTCAGGAAGGTGCTCCTGCGGGACTCGCGACTGGCCGTGCTCGAGGACGAGGACGGGGACTAACGGTTCGATCGGCTCGCTTGCCGACCGCTCGTTTCGATTCTCTCTCGCTTCTTTCAACTCCCACCCGTTGTGTTTCTGCCCGGTCGTTCCGAAAATCGTCTCAGATCGAACGGCACATTTGGACACAATAATACGAACGTTCGACTATCTCGAAGAGAGTGAAATTTTATAACTACCTCTCTCGACGTGAGACTATAAACTGATGTCGAACTTCGTGAAAGAGCTACAATCGGCAGCGATGGAGATGCCGGGGGAGACGGCGGTAGAGTGCGAGGAGCCGATGACGTTTTCGCAACTCTGGTCCGCGACGGACTCGTTCGCGGGCGGCCTTCAGGATAGAGAGATCACGACCGGGGACAGGGTTGCGGTTCATACGTCCGATCCGCGCTCGTTTCTCATCGCGGTTTACGGAACGCTCAGAGCCGGCTGCGTTCCCGTGACGCTCCCCGCGTGCTACGAGAACAGGGCGGTCAGACGGGTCCTGAGCGAGACAGAGGCGAAGGCGCTCGTCACGGACTCGAGTCCGATCATGTCGCTGTTGACCAGTAGCGAGGCGCTACGCGTCGCCGTCACCGTCGATACCGACACCCGGATGGGCGTCTCGCTCTCGTCGCTGCTCGAGGACGGGAGCATGAACGGCTCGAACTCGCGGACCGGAATCGACGTGGTGCGTCGGCCGGACGACGCGCCCGGGTCAATCGCGTACATCGACCGGGACGACGCGGCGTACGGAGGCCGGGCCGACAAGGAGCCGCTCGCCGTCGTCCACACGCACGCGACGCTGGCCGCCGCCGCGACGGCCGGGGCGTCGCTCCGCCGAGAGGTTACTGACAGCGCTGATGGCGACCGTGAGTCCCACTGCAGCGGACTCCCGCTTTCGAACCCGATCGAATTCATGTACGGAGCGAACGCGACGCTCGCCGACGGCGGACGTTACCACCCGATCGCGGAGCCGGATTCGGAGACGATTCGCTCGCTGATCGTGACGGCCGATATCGATCGGACCTTCCTCACCCCAGAGCAGTACCGCGACCTCCGGGCGAGCGACCTCTCGACCGAGGAGTACGACCTCACCGTCGTCGAGTCGACGCCAACCGCCATCGGCGGACAGTCCGGCGATACCGGCGACGCCGACCGGCTCTTCGGGCTTCCGGAGACCGGTCTCACCCACCGTAGAACGCCGGACGATATCGAGTCCGGGACGATCGGAACACCGCTTTCAGACGTTCGAGCGCGAGTCCTCGAGCGCGCCGACGGCGACGAACTCGCGGTCGCCGGCCCGGCGCTCATGGACGGCTACTTCGAGCGACCGGCCCTGACTGACGAGGCGACCGAGACGCTCGACGAGGCTCACTGGATTGCGACCGGCGTCCCGGTGCAGTCCCGGAACGACGAGATCGTCCTCGCAACGGAATCGGACGCCGCTCGAGCCGCGTCGACGCGGTGACCGTCGCTCCGTCGCGAGGGTGAGCCCGCTGCGAGGCGAGACCGGTTCGCCGGAACCGCGGTGCCTTTTTGTCTCGCTTCCTCACTCGGGGTATGAACAGCGTCGACGCCGCCGGACTGGGGATCGGTGACGACCACCCGCCCCGGATCATGGGCGTCCTGAACGTCAGCGAGGAGTCGCCCTACGATCCGAGCGTCTACGACGACCCCGGCGAGGCGGCACGGTACGTCGACGAGTCCCTGATCGGCGAGGGTGCCGACATCGTCGACGTCGGCCTCGAGTCGGCGAACAAGCGGTTCGACGTGCTCTCGGCCGAGGAGGAACTCGAGCGGCTCCACGTCGCGCTCGAAACCATCGAGAGCGTCTCCGGCGATGCCATCTTCTCGATCGAGACGCGCTACGCCGAGGTGGCCGACGAGGCGCTCTCGCAGGGGTTCGACATGGTCAACGACATCTGCGGCTTCGCCGACCCCGAGATGCCGACCGTCTGTGAGGACCACGATGTCGCAGTCGCGAAGATGGCGAGCCCGCCGGACCTCGAGCGGCCGGGTGCCGTCGAGGAGACCGACTGGGCAGAGCGGAAGTCCCCGGAGTGGGCGTCGCAGGCAGGGTACGTAGAGCAGGTCTACGAGGCGCTCAAGCAAAACGGACTGACGGACAAGACGATCGTCGATCCGGCCTTCGGCGGCTGGAGCGAGGCCCAGACCCTCGAGGACGACCGCGAGACCTTCCGCCGACTGCGGGAGTTCCGCGCGCTCGAGCGGCCGATGCTGGTCTCGATCAACCGGAAGAACTTCCTCGGCGAGATCGCGGGCCGCGAGACCGACGAGCGGCTGCCGGTCAGTCTCGCGGCGACCTCGATGGCCGTCGAGCGCGGCGCACACGTCATTCGGACCCACGACGTGGCCGAGACCCGGGACGCTGCGCTGATCGGGAACGCCTTTTCCGAGCGTGCGAGCGTCGCTACCGACGGGGTCGCGGTCTCGCAACTGGACGTTCACTCGACCCGCGAGTTCCGGGCACAGCTCAGAGAGCGCGGTGTCGATCCCGCGTTCGCCGACGACTGGCGGACCCAACTGCTCGAGATCGAGGGCCTCGATCCCGATGCGAGCGAGCGGCTGATCGCGGTCGCAGCGGAGCACGGCGCGGATGTCCAACGTGCGTCTGACGCTGGACTCCTCCTCATGGGATCGACGACGAGTATTTCCGACGTATCAGAACGTCTCGAAGACGAAAGCGGCCGCCTTAGCGATATCGGAGCGAAGCTGTCAAAGCTGCTGCGTTAAGAGAAAGCTTATGCCGGATGCTTCGAAAGGTGGGAGTGGACGCCGGGCGGCCTCCCGGGTAGGGGTACTTTGGAGGCGACCCCCGGCCCATAACACGGAATTATTGTGGTACTACGTTGCCCAGTGACGACTGGGTCCCTCGCGAGGAACTGACAGATACCGAACTGGACGATCCGCTGTGCCGGCGTGGTCGACGCGACCCATCGCCGACCGATCCGAACGGATCCAGCGGGTGGCGAACCACCGCCGACACCGAACACACAAACCGGTCGAACGACGAGTACGGGTATCCGCCATGAAGTTCGACGAGTGGGAACCGGTCTACGAGGCAATTCTCCGCGATTTCGGCTACGACCGAGCCGGCGACGAGCAGGTGCGTGACCGCCTCGCATCGCTGCTCGAGGACTCGTTCGATCCCGCCGAACTGGGAATCGGTCCCGAGACGACCGTCGCCGTCGCGGGTGCCGGGCCGTCCCTCGAGACCGACCGGGACCTCGAGCGCGCTCGCGAGGCCGACGTCGTCGTCGCCGCGTCGACTGCGGTCGACACCCTCGCGAGCCACGGGATCGACGCCGACTGCATGGTAACCGACCTCGATAAGAACCCGGAGACCGTCATCCGGCTCACCGACCGGGGCGTTCCGGTCGCGGTTCACGCCCACGGCGACAACCGCGAGGCGATTCGCGACGTGGTCCCCGACTGCGACCACGGGTACGTGTTGCCGACGACGCAGGCCGCACCGCGCGGTCCGGTCCGCAACGCCGGCGGCTTTACCGACGGCGATCGAGCCGCGTTTCTCGCCGATCACCTCGGTGCCGCCCGGCTCACCTTCGTCGGCTGGGACTTCGAGGACCC
This sequence comes from Natrinema sp. LN54, assembly GCF_052439245.1. Lineage (NCBI taxonomy): Archaea > Methanobacteriati > Methanobacteriota > Halobacteria > Halobacteriales > Natrialbaceae > Natrinema > Natrinema sp. LN54. Next base: position 23,492 of record NZ_JBQVRP010000006.1, on the reverse strand, counting down.
CGCGGTCGACCCGCCGAAAGCGCGCAAGCTCGAGTGGGCCGAGCGGCTCCTCTACTGGCTCGAGTCGCGCCGCGACGAGCGGTTCGACGTGCTCGACGGGCGACGTGATTCGATCGAGACGAGCGCGATTCCGCTCGAGTCGCGGTGAGCCGACAGTCGGCAGCTGCCGATCTCGATGCGTTCACCGAATCCGATACTCGACGATGTCGTCGCCGCCACAGGACGGACACTCCGCCGTCGACTCGAGGGTCGTGCCACACCGCCGGCACTCCTCGATGACCGTTCGGTCGGTCCCCCGGGACAAGACCGCCGCCAGTGCTTTCCGCATCGTCGACTGCGTCGTGGTATCGTTCTCCTGACCCCTCATGGCCGTTCAGTTGCGGATATCACAATTCGTTATTGTCTCGTTATCGTGACTGACACGAGCGGCGATCGTTCGATCCTGTGGTAATCGGTCCCTATAATCTCGGTGCCCGCCTGCGATTGGTTTGTCTGAGATGTCTCGGCCCATCCCGAATCGGTCGTCGACCGCTCGTTCGACCGGTTCTCGCCTCTCTGCCGTCCGGGACGCCACGTCTCCGATCGAGCGCGGGTTCGGCCGATCGCCGCCGCGACGCGATCGCGATTCCCTCGAGTATCTGGGAATAACAGTTAAGACGAACAGGTCACCACGATACGACGTGGATCAACGAATCATCGTCACGACGCCGTTTCTCGTCTATCTGGCGCTCTGCGGGCTGTTCGGCCTCGCCCAGTCGACGGTCGAGGCCCCGCTCACGCAGGGGCAACCGGCGTTTATCGCCATCGTCGGGTTGGTCGGCCCACTGGTCGCGATCGGGCTGATCTGGGCGCGAAACTACGCCTACGGCGCGCCGGTGTTAGTCTCGACGATGCTCACGAACGCCTGGTTCGTGACGTATTTCTTCTTCCTTCACGACAACCCGGCGAACGTCTTCGCGGTCTCCGGCGACGGGTCGACCGCGTTTCTGGCGTCGACGATCGGACTGATCACAGGATCGCTGCTCACCGCCGGCGTCGGCTGCTGGCTGTGGTACCGCGAGAGTCCCGGATTCCGCTCGGCGGTCGACAACCTCGTCGGCCCGTCCGATGCACGGAACTGACTCGAGGGCCCCGGTTTCGCAGTCGCTGTCCGGATTCTGTCAGATAGTGACGATAGAGGAGTCCGTTCGGTAGCGACGATGGAACGATGTGCCGTCTCGATGACTATCGAGCAAAGAATCCGTCAGTCGGAACCGCTAGAACAGCGCGTCGAGCTCGCCGCCGGTGTCCATCAGCGACGCGAAGTCCTCTTCGGCGCTGGCCCGGACGTCCTCGGTCGTCTCCTGGGCCTCGATCGCGACCTGCTGGAGCTGGTCGATCCGCGGCACGTCCGTCACACCCGACAGCAGGGCGATCGCGCCGACTTCGTCCCGGTTGGGGATCGGGTAATCGCCGCCGCGGATCTCCATGCTCCCGGTCTCGTCCTCGAGCCACTGGCGGCCGCGCTCGACGCCCTTGCGGTTGAGCTGGCTCGGCGGACCGGTGGCGACGACCAGCCCGCGGTCGGCGCTGCCGACATCACACGGCAGCGTGAGCCGTCCGAGGGTGGCCTTGCGGACGAGGCTGGTCATCCGGTTCGTCGCCGCGCCCTCGTCGAACTCGTCGCCGCCGGTCAGCGAGGAGAGCAGGCCGTCGTCCGTCTCGACGACCTCGCTGGCGTAGCCGATCGTGGAGACGCCGCCGCCCGAGAGGGTGTTGATGATCTCGCTCGAGTCGACGACGCTCTCGGCGACGTGGTCGCCCTGTTCGACCTCGCCGGCGGCGAAGAGGAGGCCGAACCGCTCGACGATTTCGCGGTTGATGCGGTCGTAGCCGCCCTCGACGGATTCGCCGGCGCTGCGCCAGACGTCGTTGTCGAAGACGAGCAGGTTGTCGACCTCGGTGACGAACGTTTGGAACGATCGGGCGGCGTTGAGCGTGTAGATCCCGCCCTCGTCGGTTCCGGGGAGGATGCCGAGCCCGTAGACCGGCTGGGTGTAGATCCGCTGGAGGTGTTTCGCGAGGACGGGTGCACCGCCGCTCCCGGTGCCGCCGCCCATACCCGCGACGACGAGGAACGCGTCGATCTCGTGGACCGGGACCCGGTCGATCGCGCCCTGGATCTCGTCGATGTCCGCCTCGGCGACTTCCGCGCCGAGTTCGTTGTCCGCGCCGACGCCGTGGCCTTTCACGCGCGCCTGTCCGATGAGGACGCGGTTCTCGTCCGATACGTTCTCGAGTCCCTTGAGGTCCGTCGTCGCCGAGTTGACCGCGATCGCCGATTCGATGAAGCCGCCGCCGATCGAGTCGTCGAACGCCAGGAACTCGTCGACTACCTTCCCGCCTGCCTGACCGAAGCCGATGAGTGCGAGTTTCATAGCTGTCTGTCGTGGCCGTTCCCCGGCGCGACCGCGACCGATCAGCAGGGACCGGGCGGATCGACCGGGATTGGAACGGGTTCCACGTCCGGTGGATCGGCGGAAACGGATATTGTTATGGCCATCGTATAGCAGATTAAAAAACTCTCATGGACTCACTACTCTCTTCTAATCATGACTTTCATCGAGCGATACCAGTCGGTCCGCGACGTGGCTACTCGACCCCCGGGAGCGAGACCGGGGTAAGCGATCGAGAGAACGGACCGATCAGCGGCCGATTCAGACGCGGTAATCAACCGCCACAGCAGATATTACGGCTGATCATCAGCCACGTATTTTTGCCATTACCCTTATCAGCTGGACTGTCATAGACGCCAGTATGTCCACTTCGGACAACACGTCGACGCCCGATGGGGAGGTGCCGCCGACCCAGGCGATCATCGAGGCGATCGCCGCCGAGGAAGGCGTCGGCGTCACCGAGGTCGAGCCACCGGCGTACGACCCGCTGTTTACGGTCATCAACCCGGAGGCGCTCGACGAACTGTTCCACACCACCGCCGGAACCGCCGGCGACGTGGTCGTCCGACTCGAGTACGAGGGGTACGAGATCGTCGTCCGCCCCGGCAGCGATATCGAGGTTCGTCCCCTCCGCTGACCGGGTCACTGGCCCGCTCGAGGAGCCGCCGGTCGGCTCACTCGGCCCAGTAAGCCTCGCCGGGCTGGGTCTCGAAGACCGCCCGCTCGAGCAGATCGATCGCCTTCTCGAGTCCCTCGCGGGAGCTGGTCAGCGAGTCCTCGTGTTCGATGCTCAACGCGCCGTCGTAGCCGACCATCCGGAGCGTCGAGACGATGTCCTTCCAGTGGGTCTCGTCGTGACCGTATCCCACGGAGCGGAAGAGCCACGAGCGGTTCGGCTCGTCGTCGTAGGCGGTCGTATCCAAGACTCCTTTCTCGCGGGCCTGTGCGTCGTAGATCTTGGTGTCTTTGGCGTGGACGTGGTGGATCGCGTCTCGCTCGCCCAGATACCGGATCGCGTCGGTGATCGTGATCCCCTGCCAGTAGAGGTGCGAGGGATCGAAGTTCGCGCCGATCCGCTCGCCGGTCTCCTCGCGCAGTCTCGCCATCCCGTGGGGCTCGTAGACCAGCATGTTCGGGTGCATCTCGATGGCGATGTCGACCTCCTGCTCGGCGGCGACATCGGCGATCTCGCCCCAGTAGTCGATCGCCCGCTCCCACTGGTACTCGAGCGCGTCGGCGTGCTCGGGCGGCCACGGGGCCGTGATCCAGTTCGGGACTTCGTCGTTCGGCCCGCCGGCCGGCAGCCCCGAGAAGCAGGTGACGGTCCCGACCTCGAGCTGGCTGGCCAGTCGGATCGCCTCGCGGAGTTCGGTGTCGGCTTCCTCGGCCCGCTCCTCGTCGGGATGGAGCGGGTTGTTGTGGATCGCGAGCGCGCTAATCCGCATGTCGTACTCCTCGAGCAGGTCGCGAAGTTCCGCCTGTTCGCTCTCGTCGTCGAGGTACGCGGCCCGCTCGAGGTGGTCCTGTCCCGGGTGACCGCCGACGCCGGGCTCGATCGCGCCGACGCCGAGCCCGTCGAGATAGGGCAGCGCGCTTTCGAGCGGTTCGTCGGCCAGCGGCGGGGTGTGGACGCCGATCTCCATGGAAACAGCGTCCACAGCCGGGAAAATAAAGACGTGGGGCGAACGCGCTCGGTGGCGGCGGTTCACCGAGCGCCGGTCGGGGGCCTCTCGGACTCGAGGGCACCGAGTGACGGGGTGTCCGGCTCGCGGAATCGTCAGCCCGAGATCGTCAGGATCCCGTCGTTGACGGTGACGTCGCTCGCGTCGGCCGGAACGTCAAATTCGAACTGTGTCTCGCCGACGGTGACGATCGCCGTCTCGTCGACGATGTCGACCGTCGGCTTCTCGCCGGTGGGGCCGAAATCGACGGCGATGATGCTCTCGTCCTCGTACTCGCGATTGCTGATCGTGACGTCGTCCTCGTCGCCGGCCACGTTTTGCAGTTCGGGAGGCGTCTCCATGATTGGCCGTTGGTGGCTCTCCGCCGTAAACGGCGTGCACGCTATTGCCCGCTCGAGACGCGTCCGGCAGTCGTCGATCCGTCCACCCCTCATTCGTCGATCGAAGCGGTGTGTCCCTCGTCGCTCGAGCGGTAGATCCCGTCGATGACCCGCTGGACTGTCAGCGCCTCCGCGACGCTGTTGCCGCGGTCCTCCTCGCCGATGATCCGGTCGAAGAACTCCCGTTGTTCGTCCGAGTGGGTGTCGTTCTGTCGCGTCTCGATCGACGTGTCCTCGAGGTGGTCGGGACCGACCTTGCTCGCCGAGTGGAAGGTGAGATCCCCCTCGAGGAGGTCGAACCGGGCCGCCGAGTCGGTGCCGCGGGCGACGAACTCGTGGGTCGCCGGCCGGTTGGTCGCCCACGCGACCTCGAGGGAGATGGTTCGGTTCCCGGCACAGCGGATGAAGGCGCTGGCGGAGTCGTCGACGTCGAACCCGGCGGGGCCCGCGTCGTCGGCCCACATGTCGAGGTAGGCGTACTCCTCGCGGGACCCGAACTCGCTGCGGGTGACGCCGTTTACCGCTTCGACCTCGGGATAGCCGAGCAGGTAGAGGGCGAGATCGATGGCGTGGACACCGAGGTCGATCAGCGCGCCGCCGCCGGCGATCTGTCGCCGGGTGAACCACGAGCCCCGACCCGGGATGCCGCGCCGCCGGACGTAGTTCGCCTCGACGTGGGACACGTCGCCGAGGTCGCCTCGTTCGATTCGGTTTTTCACGATCCGGACGGTGTTCGCGAACCGATTGTTAAAGCCCACCATCGCGTAGCCGTCCGACGCATTCGCCGCCTCGGCGATCCGTTCGGCGCTCTCGATCGAGTGACCGAGCGGTTTCTCGAGCAGGACGTGGAGGTCCCGCTCGAAGGCGTCGACCGCGTACTCCTCGTGATACTTGTTGGGCGTCGTGATGATGACGGCGTCGACGGTGTCGTAGAGTTCCTGATGGTCGTCGTAAACGTCGACGTCGTACCGTCGGGCGAAGCGTGTTCGCGCCTCGGCGGCGACGTCCATCCCCCCGGCGAGTGTCACGCCGAGGTCGACGAGTCGCTCGGCGTGGTACTGGCCGATATTGCCGAGGCCAACGATGCCGGTTTCGATGTCGGATCGGTCTCCTATCATCTCCCTGTGATTCTGGAACTGCCGTGGCCGTCTCGTTTCGGACTGATACACCCGTGACCGCTATATCGAATCCTTTGACTCGAGCGACTTCCCTCCGTCGCCAAACGATGCGAGGGTCGACGGACGGACTCGGAGGGGACTCGAGCGCGCTCGAGTCGCTGGCGGCTTAGCTGTCGGCTTCCGTCGGCGTCGTCCCGGGCTCTCGCTCCGAGAGGTCGGTGATGCCGTGGACCAGCGCGTCGCCGGTCGCGGTATCGAAGAGATGGATCTTCGACCGGTCGAGGACGACGTCGATCTCTTGGTCCGCCTCGATGTCCGTGTCGGGGGTGACGCTCATCAGCAACTGATTCGGCGACGTGGCGGGATCTTGATCCATCGACCCCGTCGCGGCCTCGGAGAGCAAGACGTAGACGAAGACCTCGTCGCCCATCGGCTCTAACACGTCGGTTCGAGCACTGATCGGGTCCGTCGGCGAACCGACCGTCTCGACGAACCGCGACAGGTGGACGTCCTCCGGTCGAATCCCGAGTGTTACGTCGTCGCCGACCGTGACGCCCGGAATCCGCGCCGGATCGAGATCGACGGTGAAGTTGTTCGTCTCGAGGCCGCCCTCGACCAGTTGGCCCTCGGCGAAGTTCATCGACGGAGAGCCGATAAAGCCCGCGACGAACAGGTTCGCGGGCTCGTTGTAGCAGACCAGAGGCGGCGCGATCTGCTGGAGTTTGCCGTCGTTCAGCACCGCGATCCGGTTCGACATCGTCATCGCTTCGGCCTGATCGTGGGTGACGTAGATGACCGTCGCGTCGAGCTCCCGGTGGAGCCGCTGGAGCTCCGTCCGCATGTGGACCCGCAGCTTCGCGTCTAAGTTCGCCAGCGGCTCGTCCATCAGGAACACGTCCGGGTTGCGAACGATGGCGCGAGCGATGCCGACCCGCTGTTGCTGGCCGCCGGACATCTCCTCGGGCATCCGGTCTAACATCCCCTCGAGTTGGACGATGTCGGCCGCCTGCTCGACGCGGCGCCTGACTTCCTCGTCGTCGTACTTCCGGAGGCGGAGTCCAAAGGAGATGTTCTCGTAGACGTCCATGTGCGGGAACAGCGCGATGTTCTGGAAGACCATCGCGACGCCCCGGTCTTTGGGTGCGAGGGTCGTCACGTCGTCGTCACCGATGTACACCCGGCCCTCGGTGGGCTGGGTCAACCCCGCGACGGCCTCCATCGTCGTGGATTTTCCACAGCCCGAGGGGCCGACCAGCGTGACGAACTCGCCGTCTTCGACCTCGAGGCTGATGTCGTCGACCGCCGTTTCCTCTCCGTACCGTTTCGTGACGTTCTCGAGTCGTACTCGTGCCATTGTGTTACTCTTTGAGTGCGCCTGCAGTCAGTCCGCTGACGATCTTTTCCTGTGCGATGACCACGAGGATCGCGACGGGGATGACCCCGAGGATGCTCGCGGCGGCCATGAGGTGGTACATCACTTCGTACTGCCCCTGATAGGCGAGGATGCCGTCGAGGATAGGTGCCCAGTTCTCGGGCTGGCCGTCCGTCATCAGGAACGAGAAGAAGAACTCGTTGTAGACGGCGATGAAGGTCAACACGCCCGCGGTCGCGACGCCGGGTGCCGACAGCGGGATGATGACCCGGAAGAGCGCGCCCAGCCGGGTCGTCCCCTCGACGCGAGCCGCGTCCTCTAACCCGTCCGGGATCTGCGAGTAAAACGTCGTCAGAATGAAGATCGCCAGCGGCATGAAGATCGCCGACAGCGGCGTCACGAGCGCGAAGGGCGTGTTGTAGAGGGTGCCGTCGCCGGTGATCGGCTCGAGGAAGAAGAAGGAGGTGTTAAACAGGTCGTTCAGCGGGATGAAGAACGCGGCCGGCGGGAAAAAGGAAATCACCAGCACGAGTAACATGAGCGGCGTCCGGCCGGGGAACTCGAGGCGGCCGAAGGCGTAGCCCGCGAGGCTGGCGACGACGAGAACGACCACCGTCGAAGCCAGCGCGATCACGAAGCTGTTGAACATGTAGACGTGGAAGGGGATGACCTGAAAGACCTCGACGAACGCGCCCGGATTGAAGCCGTTGGGCGTGAAGACGATGTCCTGAAGCTGGCCTTCCGGCGTCAGCGCGACCATCAGCAGCCAGTAGAACGGGAACAGCGTCGTAAAGAGGAAGAAGATCGCCGCGACGTAGAACAGCGCCCGGTAGACCCGCTCGGGGTGGGAGATGGAGTCGGCGACCCACTGCTGGAACGGCCCGCGGTCGAGTTCGGCGTCGCGGTCGTCCTCGAGGATCGCCGTGCCGCCGTCGGGCCGACGGAGCGTCGGATCGCGGGACGGTTCGGTCTCGGTGTCGCCAGCGTCGGTCGGATCGATGGAATCTCTGGGATCACTCATCAGTACATTCCTCCGTCGGTGTCGCGGAACAGGACCACGTAGCCGCCGATTATCAGCCCGATCACGAGCGCCGTCGCGAACGCCACGGCGGCGGCGGTCGCGTAGATCCGCGTGCCGCCGAACATCGCCTCGACGACGAGGCAGGTCAGCGACGGGACGGTCGTACAGCCCGCGGTCGACTCGATCAGCCCGAAGACCCGCATCGCGTCCATCGTTCGGAACAACATAGCGACCAGCAGGGCCGGCATCACGAGCGGGAGCGTGATCAGTTTGAACCGCTGCCACGGCGAGGCCCCCGCAACGCGAGCGACGTCGTACAGGCTCCGGTCGACGCTCTGGAGCCCGGCGAGGATCAGCAGGGCCATGAACGCCGAGGACTTCCAGATGTCGGCCACGAGGATGATGATGAAGGCGTCCCGGCTGTTGGCAAGCGGCGTCGAGCTGAAGATGCCGAGGCTCTGCATGAGGTCGGAGCCGAACCCGACCGTCGGCTGGAACAGCAGGAAGAAGATCATCCCCTGAATCACGATCGGCACGGCCCACGGGAGGATGATCGCGACGCGGACCCAGCGCCGACCCCGGAAGTCCTGATCGAGCACGTAGGCCTGCCCGAACCCGATCACCGTCTCGAGGACGACGCTGATGACCGCGAACGCGAGCGTGACGAACAGCGCCTGCTGGAAGAACGGAACGCCGAGTTCGATAAAGGGGAACGACGACGACAGTCCAACGTCGAGGAACTGCCGGGCCAGCCGGGCGTTCCCGGTGAGAATGTCGACGTAGTTTTCGATACCGACGAACTCTCCGAGGGGTTCCATTCCGCGCGTCTCGTCGGCGCGCAGCGACATGACGAACGTTCGGAGCAACGGGTAGAACGCGATCAGTGCGAGCAGCGCGAACGCCGGGAGCAACAGGAGGTAGGCGTACGCCCCCTCGCTCAGGTTTTCCATCCAGTTGACGACGGCGTTGCCGGTCCGGTCCCGGTCGCGCTCCCGGCCCGTTCCGGTCTCGCCGGTCACCGCGCCGCCGTCGGTCGCCAGCGGCGGCGCGGTCTCGGTTTCGGTCTCAGTGTCGGGATCAGTCGTCATTCTCGGATACCTCCGCTTCGCTCCGCTCGAGTCGCTCCGCGAGGTCGTTCATCGCGGTGTCGGGTGCTTTCGCTCCGCGGTACGCCGCGTTGACCTCCTGATAGATCAGCGCCGACTGTTCGGGCCAGAGGTCGGTCACCGGCCGCGGAATCGCGTTCTCACCGGCCGCTTGGAGCTGCTCCGTGTACCGCGCGGACGGGCCGATCTCGTCGGGATCGGCCTCGGTGATCAGGTCGATGTTCGGCGGCAGGAATCCGCCTAACTCGAAGATCGTGAGTTGGACTTCCTCGGTGGTGAACGCCTCGAGGACCTGCAGGGCCTCCTCGCGGCGCTCCGTAAACGGGCTCACGGCGAGGTTCCACCCGCCGAGCGCCGCGGCGGTGCCACCGACGCCCTCGTACTCGGCCTCGTCTTGGGAAATCGCGGTGGGGCGGGTCATGACGCCGAGATCCTCGCCGAATCCGTCCTCGCCGCCGGTCTCGGCGATCGCGAACGGCCAGTTGCGGTTGGCGACGGCGTTGCCGTCCGCGAAGGGATTGAGCGATTCCTGTTCGGTCCACTGCACGACGGCCGACGGGCAGATATCGGGGAAGCCATCGAGCCCGTTCGGGTCGTCGCCGTCGATGAACGCGCGCATCATCCGGATCGAGTCGACGGTCCACTGCTCGTCGACGGTGATCGGGCGGTCTCCGGCGGTAAACAGGTTCTCCGTGCCGCCGAAGTACGCGCCGCCCCACGTCGTCATCACCTCGTTGAACGAACAGCAGGCCAGCCCCTCGTACGCGGCCGCCTGCGTCGTGAACCCGTAGTCGACGTCGGACTGGCCCATCGCGTCGTCGACGGCCGTCGCGAACGTCTCCCACGACGGCGGCTCGCTCCCCCAGTCGCTGGTGTCGTGGCCGGCGTCCTCGATGAGATCCTGCCGGTACAGCATGAGCCCGAAATCCGGGAACAGCGGAATCGCGTGAATGTCGCCCGTCTGTGGATGTTGAGCCGTCTCGAGGATCGCCTCGAGGTAGTTGTCCTCGACGCTGCTGACGACATCGTCCGGGAGCGCCTCGCTCAGGTTGAGGGTCTGCTCGCGCAGGATAAACGGGATCGTCCACCCGCTGTCCATCATATGAATGTCGGGCGGGGCACGTCCCGCCTGGAGGGTCGCCTGCGCGTCTTGCATCCGCTGTGCGGAGTCGCTGACGACCGTCTGAATCTCGACGCTGATGTCCTCGTCGAGGCCGGCGTCCCAGAGCGCCTGCTGAATCGAGGGCTCGTCGCCGTCGCTGTGCATGATCCCCGCGATGTCCGAGGCGGCGGTCATCACCACCGTTCCCGACTGGCGACCGCGACCGAGACAGCCGGTGACGGCGACCGCCCCCGCCGTCGACGCCGATGCAGCTTTCAGGAACGACCGCCGTCTGAGGCGGGAGCGGTCGCGTCGGCCGGTGGTATCGCGTTTCATGCGAAGCAACGGACCACGTTCTCCACCTTAATTGTTAGCTATAAATATGGTAATAAAATGTGAGTGTCCGACTATCGTTTCGGTTATGGTCAGCCATTGTCGAACGCGGCCAGGCGCGCCCTCGACCTTCGTTCAGTAAGACTCACGAATCAACCACTAATTACCGATTGTCGATCGCGGCCGGCATATGCCGGCCGACGGACTACCATTCGGCGGATCGAACCAGAACGGTCGTTTCAATCGATCGCGTGACTCTCGAACTACCGCGACGTGACGATCACTGCTCCTCGAGCGCCGGCGGTTCGTTCCGGCCGATGCGGATCTCGTGGGCCTCGACGTCCTCGAGGGCGGCGACGCGGCCACCGACGGAGACGTCCTCGCCCGCCTCGGTTTCGACCGTGAGGCTGGCGACTTCTTCGCTCACTTCGAAGGAGATGTCACGGACGCGACCGCGGACGATCCGCTGGCCGCCGACCTCGACGTCTCGACCGTCTATCGTCGCGTAGAACTCGCCGCCCTCGTCGAGGAGGTCTTTCACGCACCGCCGGATGGACGCGTACTTCCGGGGATAGGTCCGGGCCGCGCCGTCCTCGCCGAGCAATCGCTCGGCGGTCGTCCAGAGGACGGTACCGAAGAAGCCGGAGATGAGAAAGCCGAGCGCCGACCGGTTGAAGATGACGCCGTATCGGTCCTGGTCGTCGCGCAGCGCGTCTTGGGTCGCGTAGATCGAGTAGTTGCCGTCGGCGACGGCGATGACCGGCGTCGTGATCCCCCGTCGGGCGCGGGCGGTCGACGCGACCTCGCCGTATTCGAACTCCGACGGTTCGGGGGCCTCGCTCGCCGGCGTCACGATCAGGTCGACGCTCACGCCGGCCTCGACGGCCGCGCGCAACTCCGCCTCGAACCGGGTCAGCAGATCCGGCGTCAGCGACAGCGAGAGTTCGAACTCCGCGGCGTCGATGACCTCCTCCAAGTAGCGCAGGATCGTCGACCGCGATTTGACCAGCGAGACGGCCTCCGTATCGCGGGCCGGCGCGGTGTACCGGGCCTCGAGTTCCGAGATCATCTGCTCGAAGGAGGTCTGGACGTCGTCGAAGGCCTCGCCGGGATCGATCGCGACGACCTTCATGGGCCGGGACTCGCGCAGTTCGACCAGTCCGCGGTCGCTCAGACTGCGGACGGTGTCGTAGACCCGCGGTTGGGGGATGTCCGTTCTGTCCGCAATCTCGCTCGCCGTGAGCTGGCCCTGCTCTAACACGGTGAGGTAGGCGTCGATCTCGTACTCGCCGAGATTGAATCGATCGCCGACGCGTTCGACGGTCGAGCGGAGTTCGTCTGGTGCCATACGACACCATATGCCCCCGACCGCTAAATGATTTATTATACATCGAGTAGCACGCGTTTTCGAAATCGGGTTGTTTCGTATCGGTGCCTGAGCCTGACGGTCAGAACTCTTAACCACACCGGGCCTGAGCCTGTTGGTATGCGCGGGGTCCTCCAATCGGACGGACGCTCGATCGCCGAGGACATCACGACCGAACTTCCAACGTGGGTCCCCCAACAGGCGGTCGAAATCGTCCTCGCAATCGTCGTCCTCGTCGCCGGCTGGTACCTCTCGAAACTCGCCGTCCGACTCGCCGGCCGCACGGTCGCTCGCCGGATCGAGCGGCCGAGTGTCACCCGGACGGTCTTGCGGGGCATCAGGCTCACCGTCATCATCTGGGCCGGGACCGTCGCCGCCGGTATCATCGGGGTCGGTAGCACCCAGATCCTCCTGTCGGTGACCGTCATCTCCGCCGTGATCGCGATCGTCCTCGCACCGCTCGTGGGCAGCCTGATCAACGGCCTCTACGTGCTCGCGGATCGCCCCTACGAGATCGGCGACATGATCGAGGTCACCGACGCCGGCCACCGCGGGTTCGTCGAGGACATCACGATCCGCTACACCAAGATCTTCACGCTGCAAAACTCCTTTATCGTCATCCCCAACTCCGAGATCCACGCGCGCGACGTTATCAACTACTCCGCGGAGGACGAACGCACGCGGATTTCGGTCGGCTTCGAAGTCACCTACGACAGCGATCTCGACGCGGCTCGACAGGCCGCCGAACGGGCCGCACGGGGCGTCGACAACGTCATCTCCGGCGGTCCGGACATCCGGATCGGCAGCGCGCGATACGCCGCGGCACCGAACTGCGTCATCGACGAGTACGGCGATAACGGGGTCCTCCTCGAGGTCTACTTCTGGATGAACCATCCCTACAAACAGGTGGTCGTCCGATCCGCGGTCCAGGAAGCCATCGGCGAGCGCTTCGCGGACATCGACGTCGAGTTCGCCTACCCGCGTCGCCACCACGTCTTCGACGACTCGAGCGGCGTCGCACGGGTGTCCGTCGACGACTCCGGCTTCGAGCGACCGGCTGCGGGGTCGCCCGTCGAGCCGGGCGAGCGGTCCGAGCCGAGCGAGAGCCCCGCCGATCCGGCCGATCGGTGACGGCCGCGCGGTGACGGCCGCGCGGTGACGGCCGCGGGGTCGATCGACCGACGGTCCTCGAGCACTCCCGGTTCGCGGTCTCCCTCGCCCACTATCGTGGGGGTAATTTATGCTATCGCCGGTTCAATTCGAAGGCAGCCGACAGATGTACGACGACATTCTCATTCCCACGGACGGTAGCGAGACGATTCCCGAGACGCTCGCCCACGGACTGCCGATCGCCGCGAACAACGACGCGACGGTCCACGCGCTGTACGTCGTCGACAGCCGCGTCACCGCCGCCGCCGACGAGGACACCAGTACCGACCTCGAGCGCTCGCTCGAGGACGAGGGCCGGGAGGCCGTCGCCACCGTCGAGGAGCGAGCGGCGTCCGAGGGACTCGAGACCGTCGGCGAGGTTCGAACGGGGACGCCCTCGAAGACGATCCTCGAGTACGCCGACGAGCAGGGGATCGACCTGATCGTCATCGGGACGCGGGGCAAGAGTCCGCGAGAGAAAGTGACCTCGTTGGGAAGCGTCTCGGAGCGAGTGGTCGACAACGCCTCGATCCCGGTGTTCGTCGTCCGTAACGCCGGCAAAAACGAGTAACGGAGAGACCGAACGCGAGACAACGCGCAGAGACGACGCGTGAGAAGCTACGCGCGTGCGCTTTCGACCGTGATGACCTCGCAGTCGAGGTGGCTCCGCAGATAGCGGTCGATGTCCGGGTTATCGGTAAAGCGCTGGAAGATCCGCCGCAGGCGACTCGCCTGTTTGCTGCCGATGACGACGGCGTCGGCCGCCTCGGCGGCGACTTCATCGAGGATGCTCTCCTCGACGAGAAAGCCGGTCCGGACGACGTAGCGAGCCCGCTCGAGTCGACCGAACGCGCTTTCGACGGCGTTTTTCAGGTCGATACGCGTCACTTTCTTCCCGTTCTGGTAGAGGTCGACGTGCAGGATCGTCAACGCTGCCTCGCGCTCGCGAGCGACCTCGATAGCCCGCTCGAGCGTTCGCCGCGAGTGCTTTGACAACGGGTACCGAACGGGAACCACGACCAACGACATTAGCCGTTCGAACGTTTTCCGGGCGGGTAAACCTTTCAGTACGGACAGTCTACACTGCGAATCTATCTCATATGGTGACTAGTACCACTGGCGGAATTGGACCGCTATCTCGGCACGGCTTGTGGCTCGTGGCGGCGAATCCGACCCGGACAGACAGTCATTTACCGGGAGCGAGCGTACCAACGGCCAGCATGCAAACCTTGTCGACCGACGACGGCGAAACCGTCTACATCTCGGAGACGGACGGCGACAGGGGATCGAAGGGGCCGTTTCTCGTCGCCTTCGAATCCTCCGACGCGGAGCGCCGTTACGGCTGGTTCTGTACGAACTGCGAGAGCCTCGATAACGCGATGGACTCGATGGGACGGATCAAGTGCAACCGGTGTGGTAACTTCCGCAAGCCCACCGAGTGGGACGCCGCCCACGAGTAACGCCGGTCGGATCTCGACCGCGCCACCGCGGGCTCACTGCCCGGAACGATAAGTGACGATTACTGGCCGGAAACCCGTTTCGTACGGATACTAACGCATCGAAACCCCGGGATAGGTTCGGGCCAGGGGGCGTAATCGGTGATTCTTGTCACGTACTAACATTTATGGTGGAGGCCAACATAGGGTGTAGTGAATGGGTCCTGTTAACATGCGACTCGTCGAGCAGGCCAGGTCGATCTTCGCTGAGTTGGGCTACACCGTCGAAGGCAACGGCCCCGAGTTCCGCGCCGAACGAGCATGGAAAGTCGTCCACGTCAACACCGTCCTCGAGACAGGGGAACTCCCGTCATCGGCGTCGGGACAGTTCCACTGCTTCGTCGCCGAACCCGAGGACGCGGACGACCTCGAGGCGCGACTCGAGCGGGCGAACCCGAACTACGAGTGGGCCATTATGGTCGTCGACGGAGAGGACTATCAGGTCGAACGAGCGCCACCAGGACCGCGAGTAACAGCGTAGAATAGCGTCGAACGGACGGCTTCGAAACCAGCCGTCGCGGATTATTTTTCGAGCGCGCGTCGCGTCGCAGTCACACCGGCTCCCGGATCGACGTCCGCGCCCATCGACTCGAGGACGTCGCCCAGCGCCGTCACCACGTAGATCACGTTCTCGGGGCGCGCGGAGTGGCCCATACAGCCGATCCGGAAGATCTCGCCGGCGAGATCGCCCAGTCCGCCGGCGATCTCGAGGTCGTACTGCTCGATCAGGGCGTCACAGACTTCCCCGTCGTCGATGCCGTCGGGGACGCGGACGGCGTTCAGACTCGGCAGCCAGTACTCGTCGGGGGCGTTCATCGCGAGCCCCATCGCTTCGACGCCGGCTTTCAGCGCGCCGGCCAGTCGCTCGTGGCGCGCCCAGCGGTCTTCGATCCCTTCCTCGGCGACGAGCCGCAGCGCCTCCCGGATCGCGTAGACGTTCGTGATCGGCGCGGTGTGATGGTAGGCCCGTTCGTCGCCCCAGTAGCCCTCGAGCAGGGAGAGGTCGAGATACCACGAGCGCGGGTCCTCCTCGCGGGAGAGGACCTTCTCCATCGCCTCGTCCGAGAGGGTCAGCGGGCTCGCGCCCGGCGGACAGGAGAGACACTTCTGGGGGCCGGAGTAGGCCACGTCGATGTCCCACTCGTCGACGCGGAGTTCGACGCCGCCCAGCGAGGTGACGGTGTCGGCGATGACGAGCGCGTCGTGGTCGTGGGCCGCCGCGGTGAGTTCCGGCACGTCGGGCTGGAGGACGCCCGTGCTCGTCTCCGCGTGGACGAAGCCGAAGACGTCGGGGTCGTGTTCGGCCAGCGCGTCTGCGACATCGTCGGGCTCGAGGGGCTCGCCCCACGGCGCCGATACCTCGACGACCTCGCCGCCCGCGCGTTCGGCCATCGAGGCCATCCGGCCGCCGAAGTAGCCGTTCGTCGGGACGAGCATCGTATCGCCGGGCTCGACCACGTTGCCGATCGCGGCCTCCATGGCCGCCGACCCGGTCCCCGAAACGGGGATCGTCCACTGGTTGTCCGTACGGAACGTGTAGCGCAGCAGCTCCTGGACCTCGTCCATGATCTCGATAAACGAGGGGTCGAGATGCCCGACGAGCGGCGTGCTCATCGCTCGGAGTACGCGCGGGTTTACGTCGCTCGGTCCGGGCCCCATCAGGGTGCGATCCGGCGGTGTGAGTTCGCCAACGGACGGCGCGCGAGACACCTCGTTCGGCGCTTCCTGAGCCATGGGCGTGTGCTCGAGTGCCACTCGCAAAGAGCTACCGGCAGCGGCGAAGTATCGGCCCGAATCGACCTCCCGTGTGCGTTCGTCCCACGGTGGGCGATCAGTATAAGACCACCCATCACGTAGCCGATACGTCGTGTTTATCGGTCACGCCCTGCTCGCGTTCGCCCTCGCGGCATTGGTCGCCGACTGGCGAGGCTGGGAGCGCCGACAGGCGCTTCTGGTCGGTGTCGTCGCGGGCGCGTTCGCGACGATTCCGGATATCGACGTGACCTACGCCTTCGTCGGCCTCCTCGAGTGGCAGGCCGCGGACGGTGCGCTCGCGGCCTCGTCGGCCTTCTGGGACGCGAGTCGAGGCGTCCACCGGTCGGTCACTCACTCGCTGGTCGTCGGCGCGGTCGCAGCGCCGGCGTTCGGACTGTTCGCGGTCCGCGGTCCGGGTTCGGGCCGCGTTCGGCTCGCTCGCAGCGTCGGGCTCGGAATCCTCGTGGCCCTCGTCGCGGTCGCGTTCCTCGAGGGCGGTCCCGTCGCCGCGTTCGTGATGGGCCTGTTCGCAGCGAGCGGCGCACTCGTCGCCGTCGGGGCCGCTCGCGGAACGAGGCTCTCGGCGAGTACGGTCGCGCTCGCGGCGCTCTGGGGTCTCTGGTCCCACCCGTGGGGCGACCTCGCGACCGGCTCGCCCCCCGATTGGGTCTATCCGTTCGAATCGACGCTCCTCTCCGCACGGGTCGTCCTCCATCCGGACCCGACGCTGCACCTCCTCGGCGCGTTTGCGATCGAACTCGCCGCGATCTGGCTCGCACTCGTCGCGGTCTGCCGGCTCACCGACCGGTCGCTCCTCGCGTTCGTCGACCGCCGTGCCGCAGTCGGTGCGGCCTACGGGGTCGCCGCCCTCGCGGTGACGCCGCCGACCCTCGAGGTCTCCTATCATTTCGTCTTCTCCATCCTCGGCGTCGGCCTCCTCTGTGGGGTCGTTCGGGGTCCGCCCTCGCCGACCTACCCCGGGTTGCGGCCCCAGTCTCTCCCGCGACCGTCGACCGACTCGACGCTCGAGGTCGCGCTCACCGCCGTGACCGCGGTGACCGTCGCGCTCGCTGCGTACGCCGTCGTCTACCTGTTCGTCGCTCCCGCGTGAGCGGCGGCGCGTTTCGGTCGGTGTCAGTGGTGTTTCAGTTCCCGACTACATACGCTTTAGTGAGAACGGTCAATAGCAGTCACTGTGTCACAGACTTCACTCGAGGCACTGATCGCCGACGGCCGAACGAACGCGGCGGTCGCGTGGCTCTTGGTCGTCGCGATCGCGGCTATCGGCGTCGGCGAACTCGTGACGGGCGGCGTCCTGTGGGCGACGTTCGCGGCGGTGCTCGTCGCCCTCGCGTTGCTCCCGCCGATCGCCTTCCGGTCGTCGCTGGCGATGCTCCCGTGGGAGGTGCTGCTGTTGGCCGCCCTCCCCGTGCTCGGCATGGCCCTCGGCGCGAGCCGATTGACCGGTCACTTCGCGGCGTACCTCTCGGTCGCGGCCATCGCGCTCGTCCTCGCCGTCGAACTGCAGTCGTTTACGCCCGTGGAGATGACCCCCGGCTTCGCCGTCGTCTTCGTCGTCGTCACGACGACGGCCGCGGCGGGACTGTGGGCGCTGCTGCGGTGGAGCGCCGCCCAGACGCTCGGCATCCCGTTTACCGCCGACCACGACGCGGTGATGTGGGAGTTCGTCTACTCCGCTCTCGCCGGTCTCGGCGCCGGCGTGGTCTTCGAACTGTACTTCAGACGGTTCGTCCGCCCCGAACACCGCCTTCCCGCCGATGTCCACCCGCCCGCGGAGGGAGACGATGCGTAACCTCGCGAGCCGGCTCCCGTCCCAGCACCGCCAGCGCCAGCTCACCTACCTCATGGAAATCGGGCTGATCGGCATGCTGTTCGTCGGTATCGAGCGCGGCAACGGCGGGATCGTGATCAACACCGCGGTGGCGCTGCTCGTGACCCAGCTGCCGCCCCTGCTCGAGCGCGACTACGAGATTCCGATGGACCCGCGGCTCACGCTCTGGATCACCACCGCCGTCTTCCTCCACGCGTTCGGAACCGTCGGCCTGCCGGGTGCCACCCGAACGCTCTACAGTCAGGTCTGGTGGTGGGATCACATGACCCACGCGCTGTCGGCGTCGCTGGTCGCCGGCGTGGGCTACGCCACCGTCCGCGCGTTCGACGAACACGCCGAGGGCGTCCACCTCCCGGGCAAGTTCATCGCGGTGTTCATCCTCCTGTTCGTCATCGCCTTCGGCGTCCTCTGGGAGATCCTCGAGTTCGCCATCGCGCTCTCGGCCGACGCGTTGGGGATCAAGGCCGTCCTCACGCAGTACGGCCTCGGCGACACGATGCTCGACTTCGTCTTCAACTCGATCGGCGGCCTCGTCGTCGCGCTGTGGGGCGGTGCCTACCTCACCGATGTCTCCGGCGCGATCCGCGACCGCCTCGAGATGCAGTCCGACTGATCGCCGTGTCGCCGACAGTCGCCGCGATTTCCGCCCGAACGGACGCCGTGTTTTACGTCGCTACGGGGTGTAGGAACCGAGGCCATGGTCTTCAAGAAGATCACGCTCATCGGCACCAGTCCCGAGAGCTTCGACGCCGCGGCCGACGACGCCATCGACCGCGCGGAAGCGACCCTTCAGAACGTCCAGTGGATCGAAGTCGACGAACTGGGCGTCGAAGTCGCCAGCGCCGACGACCGGGAGTACCAAGCCGAGGTCACCGTCGCCTTCGAACTCGAGGAGTAGGCCGGGAAGTCGGCGCTTCGCCGTCGAAACTCACTTTTTCGCACATCCGGCTCGTGAGTCGTGGCTGTCGGTCGATGAGAGGAAGCAGCGAAAACGGTGACGACGGTGAGACCGTTGTGAGTCTCGTACAATCAGCCGAGTCCCTCGAGCGTCGACGCGTTACGTCCGGAACGATTCGCCGCAGCCGCACTCGCTGACGACGTTCGGATTGTCCACGTGGAACCCTTCGGCCTGCAGGCCGTCCTCGTAATCGAGGACGCTGCCCTCGATGTACTTCAGGCTCGCCGGATCGACGAACACCCGCAGGTCGTGGTGCTCGTAGATGGTGTCGTCCTCGTCCGGCTCGTCGTCGAACCGCATTCCGTAGGAGAGACCGGCGCAGCCGCCCTGCTGGACGAACAGCCGCAGGCCGGCCTCCGTTACGTCGAGATTCTCGCCCTCGAGCAGGGAGAGCGCCTGCTCGGCCGCGTCTTCGGTCACTTCGATCTTCGGACGCGTGTCGGCCTCCCCGCCATCCATACTGTCCGTGCTCATACCCTCTCATTCCGGCGCGACGATGTTAACTGTGACGCCATTCACCCACGAACGGACTAGCTGAATCCGGTTACGCACCGTCTCGCACGGACTCACTCGCCGTAGCAACTCGAGCGGCGGCGGAGCGAGCGGTAGTATGTCCCGAACTGCCGCTCGTCGTTTCGCGAGAGCTCGATGTCGTGTTTCGCGAGGAGTTCGAGCATCCGCTCGAGCTCGCATTCGTACCACATCGAGAGGAGCCGCACGTTCCGCTGTGCGTAGTCGTAGTTGCGTTCGAGGACGCGCCCGTCCGTTGGGTCGACACGCGGTTCCATCTCACCACCTACTCCACCCTCCAGCTACGTAAAACCAGTTTGCGACTCCGTAACCTGAAACTGCCGACAGATCCAGTTTCCGTTGGTTATTTCTCAGTTTCCGATCCGGCCTCGAGTCGCGTTCGGACGCTCTCGGCGTGGGCCTCGAGCCCTTCGGCGTCCGCGAGCGTCGTGATCGTCTCGCCCAGTCCGGCGAGCCCCTCGCTCGAGAGGCGCTGGACCGTCGTCGATCGGAGGAACGTCTCGACCGAAAGGCCCCCGGCGACGCGCGCGCCGCCGTTGGTCGGCAGGACGTGGTTGGTCCCGCTGGCGTAATCGCCCGCTGCAACGGGGGTGTTCGGTCCGAGGAAGACGCTGCCCGCGCTGTCGATGCGCGCGAGGATCGACTCGTCGTCGTCGGCGATGATCGAGAGGTGCTCCGGCGCGTATTCCTCGGTAAAGAGGATCGCTTCGCTCATCGACCGGGCGCGGAGGACGCCACTCGCGTCGTTTGCGAGCGCCTCTCGAATCACGTCTTCGCGCTCGCGCGCGCTCGCTTGCTCGTCGACGGCCGCGGCCACGGCGTTCGCGGTGTCCTCGTCGTCGGTGACGGCCACGACCGATGCGTTGGGGTCGTGTTCCGCCTGCGCGACGAGTTCCGCGGCGACGAGTTCGGGAGCCGCGCTCTCGTCGGCGACGACGACCACTTCGCTCGGCCCCGCGAGGAAGTCGATCTCAACGTCACCCCGGACTTCGGCCTTGGCCGCGGTCACCCACTTGTTCCCGGGGCCGACGATCTTCTGGACGCGGGTGATCGTCTCGGTGCCGTAGGCCAGCCCCGAAATCGCCTGCGCGCCGCCGACGCTGAAGACCGCGTCCGCGCCCGCGGCGTGGATCGCCGCCAGCGTCACCGGATTCAGGTCGTCGGCCGGCGGCGTGACGACCGAAACGTGGTCGACGCCGGCCACGACCGCCGGCACGACGCCCATGATCGCGCTCGAGGGATACGCCGCCGACCCGCCGGGGACGTAGACGCCCACCCGCTCGAGCGGCCGAAAGCGGCGGCCGAGTTCCCGTCCCGTATCGAACTCCCGCCGCCAGTCCTCGGGGAGTTGGGCCTCGTGGAACTCGCGGACGTTCGCCGCGGCCGTCTCGATCGCGTCCCTGATCTCGGCGTCGATCTCCTCGTAGGCCCGCTCGCACTCGTCGGTGATCTCGAGGTTCCCGACCTCGACGTCGTCGAACTCGCTCGTGAACTCGCGGACGGCGACGTCGCCCTCCTTGCGGACGCGGTCGACGATCTCGCGAACGTCTCCCCTCACCGCCTCGATGCCGGCGTCGCGCTCGAAGAAGGCCGCGCGGTCGTCCGGCCCGAGGTCGGCGATCGTCTGCACGTCGATTGTCATGCTCCGGAATTCGACCGGCGGGCGAAAAACGGTTTCCTTCCGCTCACGCGTCGGAGTCCTCGACGGTCCAGATTCCGACCGCATCGAGGGTCGCTCTGATGAACAGGTAAACGAGCAGTCCGAAGCCGATCAGGGCGAGGGGTGCCTGCAGCAGTTCCGCGGTTTCCGTCTCGAGGACGATCCGGCTGACACCGCGCACGAAGAAGCTCACGATCACGAGCGCGAACGCGATGACCGCGAGTTTGACGAATCCCGATCGGTCCATGCGTAGTCGTACGGCTACGGCACATAAGTCGTGTCGATCGTCGCTCTACCGACATCGTCACTGACCCCCCTCGGCGACGAGACGGCTGACGACCGTCGAACAACCGCGGCGTAATCGACTGCTACCGGCCACCGAAATAGCGAGCACGGTCCGGGAGAACCGTCCACTCCGCCGTCCGCCGTGCAAGCAAGCCATAACTATTCGTCCGACACCGAACGCACCGAGTATGTGGCCGTGGGAACACGCGATCGTCGGCTATCTCGCCTACTCGCTTTGCTGTCACACCGTCTTCCGCGATTCGCCGGGCGGCCTCGAGGCCGTCGCCGTCGTTTTCGCCGCCGTCCTCCCCGACCTGATCGACAAACCGCTCGCGTGGGAGTACGGCGTCTTCGATGTCGGCTACGGGATCGGCCACTCGGTCTTTTTCGCGGTGCCGCTTGCCATCTTTGTTGGAACCATCGCCCACGCGGGCGCACGGTCGCGAGCGGGTCTCGCCTTCGGACTGGGATTCCTGTCGCATCTCCCCGCCGACATCGCGGACACTGCGTTCCGGCAGGGTTACCTCCTGGTCGACCTCGCGCTCTGGCCGATCGCAACGGTCGAGGGACAACCACCAGGTCCCGGCGTTGTCGAGGCGTTTCTCCTGCTGTTCGGTCGCTACGCCGGCGATATCCTCGCGGGAAATCTCTCGACGTACCTGTGGGTCCAGCTCGGCCTCGCCGGTTTCACCGCGCTGGTCTGGCTCCTCGACGGCGCCCCGGTCCTCCGCGAGTTCCTGCAAGCGAGTCATCGAGCGGTCAGAACCCTCTCGGGACGGGACACGGCCGCCTCGAGAGAGAACGAATCGGATCGACGATAGTTTCGGCCGTCTGCGCCTCCCGCCACTACCCCAGAGGTCGTCCGGCGAACGCTGTTCTACCCGTCGACCGGTGTGGCATCGCCCGCGACTCGTCCGGCGTCAGCGTCGGCCCGCTCGAGCTCGACTCCGTTCTCCGCGACCGGGTTCCTCGAGTATGCGCTGTTCGAACGGAGTCGTGATCCGCTGGCCCTTGTAACGATGACAGCGGTCTCGCGGCCACGCTCTGTCAGTGCCGCAGTTGCCCGGTTTTATCGCTATTATCTACCGCGACTGGCAGCCGTGCACTCATCAGTGCGACATATCGAGCACGAGACGGTCTGCTGTCGACTGCGGACGACTCGAGGAAACGGTGCCGATCTCTGTCGACGGAACCGTCAGTCGTTCGGTTCACAGCCGCGCTTGACTCCTTGTCCTCATTCGTTCCTGACACCTGCCAGGACGCCGCTGCAGCTGACGACTGGCTACGGATCGTCAGAACTCCGGAATCGTACTCGAGCGGGGCGCTCGAGTCGACTCTGACGATACCGCTCGCCGGATCACCGTCCACGAAACCTCGTCCCCGCGTGAATGCCCAACGTAGGCCAATGACCATCCGAGACGACGGCCTTATGTGTTCACCCGGCTTTCGACAGTAATGCGAACGACGTGGCGCTCGCCGCCACGTTCCCTCCGGCCGCAACCCGGCGCGGAGGTAGGCACTGTATCCATCTCTCGTCGAGGACCCGGTTCGTACCGGATCTCCTCTCTCGAGGGTGCTCGGATTGTCGCGCTCGACGCCGAATCGACGGCGTTGCAGTACGATGTCCTTATATAATCAGGACTCGTACTATAGAGTACGCGGAAGTCCCCGCCGGATGCGGTTTCCGACGGAGCCTTGATCCGATGCCCTTATATGTACGAGGGCAGTTGGATACAGACGCGAAAGAAGATGTGATCGACGGGACGTTCAACTCGTCCCGTCATCCCGGATGGTTCCGGTCCGAAGGGGTTATGTACCCCGGACGGCTTAGGAATAAATCCGCACGAGATGAGGATTCCACCCCTGCGGTCCGCCGTACAGATGGGATCTG
>NZ_JBQVRP010000005.1:0-386815 GCF_052439245.1 Natrinema sp. LN54 | reverse complement strand
GGTCGTGTTTAGTTTGTAGCATTCTGCCAGACAGCGAAGGCTTGGAGCCACGATTCTGCGGTTGATGGTTTAGCATGACTGAAACAGTTTGAGAATGAAGAGGTGCGTCGTTTTATCTCTCGAAAGATACGTTCGACAGCGTTCCGATTTCCCTGTTTTTCGTATCGAAATCGGAGTCTGTGTCGGCGGAGTGCTGTCTGGAGATGCTGTGCGCCATCGACGAGAAACACAGCGTTTTCGACATCGTGTTTCTCGATTAGTTCTCGCAGAAAGCGTTCAGTCAATGCGGTCGTAGTCGTCGAAAATAGCCGTATATGAAGAATTCTGTTTGTTTCAGGATCGACTGCAGCATACAGCCAATACTGGTGATCATCGATTCGAATCACGGTTTCGTCGAGCGCAACGTGATTCGGATTCGCATCAGTTGTTGGCTGTAGATCGGCTTTCTGCACCCAATCGTGAACAGCCTTTCGCGAACGCTCGACACCGAACTTCTCGAGTTCCCAAACGGTATTCGAAAGCGATAATCCAGCAAGGTGGAGTCGAATACCAAGCTCCATCAGCCGGCGCGGTGTCCGTTCTCTCTCCACAAAACTCAAATCAATCCAGTCGCTACAACCATTGAGGCGGTCGATTTTTGCCATAGACCAGCACAAAATCGTGCCGCCTCACTTTTCACGCTTAACTAAACACAGCCTCTGGCAGAATGCTACAAACTAAACACGACCGTATGGACGTAACAACAATATATAAGGTAACCAATGTGAATCTCCTAGGAGAGCTAGAATACGATACTACGTGCTATTTGGAAGTTGCTGTTCTTCAAAGCAGCAAATGAGGACATACCCTATATAGGAGAGATTGGAAAGGAAACGAAGAAAGTAGAGCCCTCACCAGGCTCAGATTCGACCCAAATTTCGCCGTCGTGGCGCTCCACGATTCGTTGACAGAGCGCCAGTCCGATGCCTGTGCCAGTGTGTTCCTCTCGACTGTGCAGGCGCTCGAACTCCTCGAAGATACGTTCTTGGGCGTCGGGTTCAATGCCGATTCCCTCGTCCTGAACGGCGATGACCACGCCATTCCCATCTTGGTCGGCCGAGACATGGATGCGTGGTGGCTCATCACCGCTATATTCGAGCGAATTTTCCAACAGGTTCCGAAACAGTTGACGGAACTGATTGGCGTCTCCTTCGACCTGAGGGAGATTCTCAACGGTTATCTCGGCAGTCTTCTCCGCTATTTGCCGCTGGAGGTCTGTCTGTACGTCCGCTAACACGTCGTTCAAGTTAACGGGGCGAAACCGAGAACCGTGAGACTCAACCCGTGAATATGCGAGGAGTTCGTCAATCATGTTGCGCATCCGGTCAGCACCGTTGACGGCGAAGTCAAGAAACTCGTGGGCATCTTCATCCAACGTGTCCCCGTACCGATTTTCAAGCAACCGGAGGTAGCTCGAAACCATTCGTAAGGGTTCCTGCAGGTCATGCGAAGCTGCATAGGCGAACTGTTCGAGGCGTTTGTTCGACTTCTTCAACCGGCTATTCAGGGATTCAAGCTGTTGCTCGGCGTGCTTTCGGTCCGTGATGTCGATGAGCGCCCCTGGGAAGGTCTGAGGGTTTCCGTCGTCGTCATACTCGACGTGGCCACGAGCGAGGACCCAGCGAAGTTCGTCGTTTTCGTTCCAGACTCGGTACTCCTCTTCATACACCTCACCCGATTCGATGGCCTCATCGATTCGGCGTTGGACCCGGTCGCGGTCGTCTTTGTGGATAGAAGAGACAAACTGGTTGAGCGAGACGCCTTCACTGGCTGCTTTCGGGTCGACTCCGAACGTCTCAGCGAACGAGGGCCCGGCGATGAATCTGTCTTCTGGAATGCGCCATTCCCAGGTCCCCACCGCACCCGCCTCGACTGCGGCCTCCATCTGTAATTTGGCGTCTCGCAAGGTCTGCTCACGTTCTCTCTGTGCGAGTTGGGAGTTTACCCTGTTACTGACAAGTTCGACGAGGGTTTTGTCCCAGTCGGAGAACTCCTCGGCCCGTGACTCCATCCCGTAGAAGCAAAACGTCCCATAGACTTCATTGCCAGCGAACACCGGTGACCCGATGTAACAGGCAATCCCCCAAGTGGGGTCCGCTAACTCTGGAGCCTCCTCTTCAACATCTCTCAAAACAAGTGTCTGTTCGGTCTCAACGACGTGCTTGCAATTCGGGAGTTCATCAAGGGGAACTATCTTCCCTGCATGAAGGTTGACATCGGTCGGCACGTCTACCGCTTCAAAAACATAGGAGTCTCCCTCGACGTACGAGAACGTTGCATAGTCCGTTCCAATCGCCTCTCGAACAACCTCTAGAAGTGCGTCGATTTGCTCATTAAATGACTGGTCGGTGCCGGAAATGATGTCTGAGACCTCTTGTAAGGTCCTTTGACGGTATTCAAGTTCAGCCACTGGGTCATCAGGAGGACCGCTTGCGCTGTCCTCTCTACTCATTACTTCTCACGACGAGTAGCAAACTGAAAGACTTGGCCATGCCCACGAGTTCAATCATGGGTCACCTGACTGTTTGGTCCATGCGTTCTTGCACGCCTCATCACAGAACGATCGGATGACCAGCTCCCCTTCAGCATCGGTCTCGGTAACGATCGGACACCACTCGTCGTTGGGAAGCGTCGCCCCACAGGTGGCACACTGCTCGAATTCCTCGCCCAAGCCACTATCTGCGACTGGCTGGCTGGGCTTTTCGTTTGGGTCTGGCATCGGCTTTGGAGTAGTCACACCCACGCAGTCACGCCTCAATATCGCGCTCGGTGTCCGAGTCGGTCAGCGTTACTGTCACCTGATTTCCACTGGCAACGACAACGTCACAACCAGCGAACGTAAACCGAACCGTGGCCGTACCAGAGGCTCTAGTCCGACATCGCGACTGGAAGAGTTGGTCGAGGGCATCCGGATCAATCGCATAGTAGAGTGGCGGGAGATCGAGCGGATCAACGTTCTTGGCGTCGGCTACTGCAAGAACGACTTTCGTGCTAAGTTGTTCGGTGGAGGGATTTGCGCTCACGGAGGGGGCGATATCTGACACAGATAGCTATACGCCCCTGCCGGGGAAGGCGATTTATTGTTGGTACTTAACCACCGCTCGCTCCGCCGCTTATCTATCTAGACCGGGCGCAGTGGATCACGATTCGTCGTAGAGCATCGCGAACAATTCGCGCTGACAGGCACGGAGATGGTGATTGACCGTCGGCTGTGATACGCCCAGCGCGTCACCGATCTCCTCACCGGTACTCTTCCGGGGGGTATCGAAAAAGCCGCTAAAGTACGCCGTCTGGAGGACTTCGAGCTGTCGATCGGTAATTCTGTCTTCGAACGCGGCCTTGAACTCGTCGGGTGTCCGTGCCGTCCGCTCGCGGGTTCGGCGGGCTGTCAGGTCCAAATCGCCGTATTTCGACTGAAGCATCTCGAGGAACTCCCGGACGTCGACCTGCGTCGGAAGGGAGACGACTACCCGCCCATTGTCCTTTTCGGCTGTAACCGTCTGGGGGACTGCCCTGTGGTCGAGCAACGTCGCAACGAAACTCTCCTCAGTTATCGTCGCCTCGAAAACGCATTCGTCTTCGTCTTCGTCCTCGGTGATGAGTCGGAGGTCCGAGACTGCAAATGACTGGTTGACGAACTCTTCGATCACCGCCGGCGCTGCACCGTGAGTGGTGAAGAAGGCGCTGGTAGGCCTGTCTTCATGCGACAGAACGTTATCGAGTTCGAACGCGCAGTCGGCATAGTCGACCAACTGGAGAATCGGGACCTCCCGACCATTGATTTGGAATTCCAACTCGACAATCTCGTCGCTCACGAGCGCTTGCTTGCTCTCGAGGGCGTTGATCGCGTGTGCGACTGTCTCTCCGAGTTCCTCGATAACCTGGGCTTCCATCCCAGTGAAGGTCTCGGGTTGGTCAGCCTGGACCGTGAGAACGCCGTAGAGCGACTCCTCGTAGAGAATCGGCACGCTGATCAGGGACCGATAGCCCCGTTTGAGCGCCTCTTTACGCCACGGTTCGAACGGCGGATCTGACCGAATATCCTGTATCGTCTGCGATTCGTGCGACTGAGCGGCAAGCCCGGCCGGATGGTTCTCCGTCGGGCCGTCGTCGGCGGTGATGGCGTACTCGTCTCCGTACGTGGCGTCGGCACCGGCCCAGGCGACGGAGGTCAACGTCTCGGAGGCCGACTCTCGACGGCCGATCCAGGCGACCCGGTACGGCCCCGAGGCCGCTAACTCGGTGCAGACTGCCTGCTCGATCTCCTCACGTGTCGAGGCGTCGATGAGTGTCTGATCGATGGTCCGGATGATGCTGTTGATCCGGTTGACGCGGGTGAGCGTCTCGTTCTGTTCCTCGAGCGTCGCTTCTCGTTCCCGGAGGAGTTGTTGCCGTTCGACGTGATTCAAGGCAGCTTCGAGATCCGCCGCGACAATCTTCACGAAATCAATCTCCTCGTCGCTCGGAGTATCAACTGACTCGAAGCCGGCGATGAAAACGCCGTGTTTGCCGACTGGAGTGATGATGCCGCTGGTCACCGGATGCTCATCGGACTCTCGATCGAGGTGATCAGCGAGGTCATCGATGACGAGGGGTTCGTCGTTTCCAAAGACCTCCCACGGGAAGTCGGACGTGGGATTGAGGAATGGGACGTTGGACTGTACCTGTGCAGCGCGGGTCGTTTGACCGTGTGGTTGAAGCGTTCCGCTCTCGTCGTCGTAGAGAGCGATCGTCGTGATCGGGAGATCCAGATCACCCTCCGCCGCGTCGATGACAGTTTCACTCACCTCCCGTGCGGTCTCGGTCTCGAGAAGGCGACGCCCCATCTCGTCGAGGGCAGTAAGGCGGTCTTCGCGGCGCTTTCGTTCTGTCAGGTCGCGTGTGATTTTCGCGAACCCACGGAGCTCACCATCGTCGTCGTAGAGGGCGGTAATAACGACACTCGCCCAAAATCGGGAGCCGTCCTTGCGAATGCGCCACCCCTCGTCGGCGATGCGGCCCTGGGCAGCAGCTTGCGCCAGGAGTTCGTTGGGGGAGGCACTCCCCTCGTCCTCTGGGTAGAACAGCGAGAGGTGTTCTCCGAGAACGTCCTCCTCTTGATAGCCTTTGATCCGTTCGGCGCCTTCGTTCCAGGTCTGAATGTACCCTTCCGGATTGAGCATGAAGATCGCATAGTCCTGGACCTCTTCGACCATGCGCTGGAACCGCTCTTTCTCCTGGCGCAGTTGCTCCTCGTATTCGTGGCGCTCGGTCATGTCCCGCGTGACTTTCGCAAACCCGCGGAGCTCACCGTCGTCCTGAATCGGCGTGATCGTCACGTTCGCCCAGAACCGCTCGCCGCTTTTGCGGACGCGCCAGCCTTCGTCGTTAAGGTAGCCCCGCTCTTGGGCCTTTTCGAGGTTTTCCTCGGGGGTGCCAGCTTTGACGGCTTCCTCAGGATAGAATGTGGAGAAATGCTCGCCGACGATTTCCTCCACCGAATAGCCCTTGACCTTCTCGGCGCCCGTGTTCCAGCTCTGGATATACCCGTCAGGGTCCATCATGAAGATGGCATACTCCTCGACGTTCTCGACCAGCAGCCGGAACTGTTCGGTAATATCCCGCTCACGACGGAGAGCCTCTTCCCTCTCGTGGCGGTCGCTCAGGTCACGCGTGATCTTTACAAATCCCCGGAGGTCATCGTTCTCGCCGTAGAGAGCGGTGATGGTGACGCGGGCCCAGAACTTCTTTCCGTCCTTTCGGACACGCCACCCCTCGTCTTCGATCGATCCCTCGACCGCAGCTTGATTCAGTAGGTGATCCGGTTCGGTGTCTGCGTCGTCCGGATAGAACTCCGAGAGGTGTTCACCGAGAATCTCCTCTTCTCGGTAGCCTTTGATCCGTTTGGCCCCCTTGTTCCAGGTTTGAATGTACCCATCTGGATCAACCATGAAAATAGCATAGTCCTTCACCGCCTGAACGAGAGCCTGGTACTCCTCCTCGCGCTCGATTTCGCCCGCCGTCTGCTGCTCATCGGCCGGCTTCCACCAGATACAATTACCAGCCCCGGTTTCTTTGCGCTTCAGCGTGCCCTTCGCGGCTAATGTGGTGAGCTTCTCGGATGCAGCCTTTTGCTCACAGTCAAGCTCATCCGCAACTTCCTTTGTGGTAAGGGGAGTTCCTGCACCCCCTGCGCTGTTGAAAACTTTTCGTATGCCGGCTAGCGACGTCTCTGGGGAGCTACCCGACTCATCCATGCTTGTGCCTGAGTATCGCCAGACGGAAAGACCAACCGCTCCCGGACTCTGGTCATTGTTACTCACCGCTGTCCCTAGATGAGTACCGCGGTAATACTATGTTGTAGGCCCTGAAGGTGTTGATTCCTGTATTCCGGTCCTTGAATGGACAGAAGTTTGTAGACGCTAAGACTGCCCTCTGTATGACTGTTAACCTGATGTCATTCTATACTATATGCTAAAGAAAGAGAGGTACAGTTTATCGGTATTCTTGAAAGTTCTAACCAGTAATAGGTTTTAGCGGTCGTGCTGAATATAGTTGAACGATGTAGCACTATGGGTTGCAATCTACCACACTTCAGTCATAACGCGGGGATAGATACAGTGGCCGAGTTCACACGGACAGACGCTGAGCAGCAGCCTTATCGAGTGGTCGGGCGGTAGCTCGTTTTCAGGTACACGAAAATCAGGACGAAGTTTGCTCCCGTAGGCTGCCTACCAAGTCCCGTATCGCTTCGCGTTTGTAGTAACCGACAGCGGAGGCGACGATCACGGTCCCGATGATTACCACCCCTTTGGTGAACTCACCGCTTGCCAGTTCGCCGCCAGCGTAGACGGTGAGAACGTACGCCGGGAGGCGTCCGACGGTGATGGCGACCATGAACGTTCGGAGCTTCCACTTAGTGAGTCCGGCGAGAAAGCAAATAGCGTCGTCCGGAAGCCCAGGGATGAGGACGAACGCGACGAGGCCCGGAAATCCGACCCGATCAACGAACTCGTCAAAGCGAGCTACGACGTCCTTGTGGAGTATGTCTTCGACGAATGTACGACCGTATCGGTCTGCGAGCAAGAACGCGATTGCACTCCCGATGAGAACGCCGGTGATGCTGTAGGCCGTGCCGGCCACCGAACCGAAAAGGTAGCCGGCGACGAGCGCAACGACCTGCCCTGGGACCGGCGCAACAACCACCTGACCGATCTGGACGAACATGAAGGCAGCCGGTGCGAGAACGCCGAATTGATCTATCCACGTTTGGAGTTCGTTGGGATGGAAAATGAACGGTGCGTATCGTCGAAGCGACAAGTAGAGGAGAACAAACGCAGCCAACAAGAGAACGGTAACGAGGACCCCACGCTTCCGAGCATCAGCCGACGAGAATACCTGCATCTCGAGTCGGACCTTATGGGCTGGAGTATTATTCTTTCAACCCCGGAGCACCAATGCTTCGACTCGTTTGACTGAGCTGCTTCATACGCGTTCTCTGTTCGGTACTGTTCTACCAAAACAACCGATAGCTGACAGAAGGGACCGCATTAAGTCCGCAGCTGTAGTTACCGAATCACCCAATTCATTCTCACCCAGATATCTGAATAAAGAAGCCGTACTACCAACTACTGGTTACAAGCGTCCCTCTGGTTTGCCGTATCAGGCACAGGTATCGATCTCGAGTAACTCGTCTCGTCGACTGCGGAGCGTGTTCGGTGATGTGTCTGCGACATCGGCGATCCGCTGTTGCGAGAGACACAGCCCGACTCGCTGGGCAGCAAGATAGAGACAGCCCGCTGCGACGCCACTCGGCCGGCAGCCGACCGTCAGTCCGTGTTCACGTGCCGCCTGTGCGAGCTCGAGCGCTCGTCGACGAACATGATCTGAGACCTCGAGTTCTGTCGCAAGCCTCGGAATCCGATCCGTTGCTGCAATCGGCTGTGTCGGTAGCTCGAGTTCGACGTTCATCGCGTTGTAGGCGGAGGTGAGTCTCTGTTGATCACAGCGTGCACAGGCTGTGACTTCGGCCCGTGATCGTCCGAGTCCGTTACACCGAGACGTGGCGTAGACACTGGCCGCGGCCACCGCCTCGAGCGATCGTCCACGGCAGAGCTGTTCGGACTGTGCCGTTCGGAACAGCGAACACGCCTGATTCCGGATACTCTGTGCGAGGCCGAGACTCGCAACGACCCGCCGGATTTCACTGAGACCGTAGGCGAGGTTCCGTTCGGCTTTTGACTGCCACCGAGCACGGGACTGTTCGCGACGCAGTCGGTTCAGGTGTCGGCGCTTCCTACTTGAGAGGGTGTTTCCGTTCGCGTCTCGCTTGTATCCGATCTCAGTGGAGAGGCCGCGATCGTGGCATGTGGGTGTCAGCGGTGCGCCGGTTCGTCTATTGGATCCTTGCTCGTCACGTCTCCCCCAGTCCGGTCCTCGGTCGAGTTGGGTCTCCTCGAGGATAAGTCCACAGTCCTCGCAAATCGTCTCACGATCAGTAGTTCGAACGCTGCCGCCACAGTCCGGGCAGTCAGTTACAGTCGTCTGGACGTCTTCATCGAACACAGTCGTGTAGATGTCTCTCGTTGCCATCGATAACTCCGAAGAGGACAAATCACTGACCGTCGGGAGCGACAACGGGAGCTGGAACTACGACATCGGGCCCTCGAAGAAGCTGCCATCGGAATCACCATCAGCGATCCGTCTCGGGAGGACAATCCGCTGATAGCTGTCAACGAATAGTTCGAGCGGCTCACCGGCTACGACGAGGCAGAGATCGTCGGCCGGAACTGTCGATTCCGTCAGGGCGAGGCCACCGATTCGGAGCCGGTCGAGGCAATGCGAACGGCGATCGATGAAGCGCAACCGGTCACCGTCGAATTGCGGAACTACCGACGGGACGGCAGCCAGTTCTGGAACCGCGTCTCCATCGCGCCGGTCCAAGACGAGACAGGCGCTGTCACGAACTATGTCGGGTTCCAACAGGTTGTCAGGTCCGCTCGTGGACTTCGAGGACCTTGCCGGCTGCGATGGTCTGACCCATGTCGCGGATGGCGAAGCTCCCGAGTTCTGGGATCTCGCTGGACGGCTCGATGCTGAGGGGCTTTTGCGGTCGGATGGTGACCACAGCAGCGTCGCCCGACTGGATGAAGTCGGGGTTCTCCTCGGCGACCTCGCCGCTCGAGGAGTCGATCTTCTGGTCGATCGACTCGATCGTACAGGCGACCTGTGCCGTGTGAGCGTGGAAGACTGGCGTGTAACCTGCGGTGATTACGCTAGGGTGTTGCATGACGACAATCTGAGCCTGGAACGTCTCAGCAACGCTTGGCGGATCGTCGGCGGGGCCACAGACGTCACCGCGTCGGATGTCGTCCTTGCCGATGCCGCGGACGTTGAATCCGACGTTGTCACCGGGTTCTGCCTTGGGCACCTCTTCGTGGTGCATCTCGATCGTCTTGACCTCGCCGCCCACATCGCTGGGCTGGAAGGAGACGTTGTCGCCGGTGTTGAGGAGGCCGGTCTCGATACGTCCGACAGGGACGGTACCGATACCCGAAATCGTGTAGACGTCCTGGATCGGAAGTCGCAGCGGTGCGTCCGTTGGCGGCTTCGGTTCGGGAAGATCGTTTAGCGCCTCAAGCAGGATTTCACCGTCGTACCAGGGCGTGTTGTCGGAGTGCTCGGAAACGTTGTCTCCCTCGAAGGCCGAAACTGGAATGAACGATGCGTCGTCGGTATTGAACTGGACCTGCTTGAGTAACTGCTTGACTTCCTCGACAACTTCGTTGTAGGTCGACTCCTCGTAATCGGGGATATCCATCTTGTTGATGCCCACGATGAGTTCGTCGATCCCGAGGGTCCGAGCCAAGAAGACGTGCTCCTGGGTCTGGGGCGCGACGCCGTCGTCAGCGGCGACGACGAGGACGGCGTGATCGGCCTGCGAGGCCCCAGTGATCATGTTCTTGACGAAGTCGCGGTGTCCGGGCGTGTCGACGATGGTGAAGTCGTACGTATCCGTCGAGAACTCCTGGTGAGCGATGTCAATGGTGACACCGCGTTCGCGTTCCTCGGTGAGGTTGTCCATGACGTAGGCGAACTCGAAGCCACCCTTGCCTTTCTCCTCTGCTTCCTCGCGGTGCTGTTCGATGACGTGCTCGGGTATGCTCCCCGTCTCGTAGAGGAGACGTCCTACAAGCGTACTCTTCCCGTGATCGACGTGGCCGATAATGGCCAGATTCTGGTGGGGTTTATTTGTGCTCATGATGAATCGTCTCGGGATCCGTCATCTGAAATACGCGCTAGACACTGGTAAACCCCTACCAGGATGTACTGGAACGTTCGATTGAGAGGAACGACGGGCTCGGCTATCTACCTCGAGTGGGGTCGGTGGCGCTGGTGTCTCACAGTGATCGATGAACTCGTCGGCCTCAGAGCCATCCGATCTGCTCTCTTCGACCGAGTCGTACGAGATTTCGAGTCGACCACCGTCTCCACGCCACTTCGGCTTGCCCCGAACTGGCAACCGAAGTCGTTCGTACGTTCTGAACTCGTACTTGTCTTTGAGATCCATGCCGATGCGAATCTCCAGACGGGATCGCTCGTTCCATTGCAGCGTGTACGAATCGTTGTGGATGTAGGTGCGGAGCTCTCGGCCATCGTCTTGATTCTCCCGTAGCTAGGGACTCGGATCGTACTCTGGATCAGTGGGCGGCAGCGGCGAGTGGGACGGGCCGTAGAGAAACACCCATCCAACCGGCCACATCGACCGGCTTCCCACCCGCTACCCTAGTGGGCTCAGAAAGGGTGAAGCTGTCTCGGCTGGCCCCCGACCCCGTAAGCACCGCAGGAACGAGGCACGCAGTGTGGGTCACGGGATGTCGAGCGGCCGAGGGCTTTCAGGAAGGGTCTCGGATACCGGCCGCGATTCTACTGCACGTTCGTTGAGCAGGACTCTTCGTCAATTAGGACGTCGACGTTCTCCGGCGTCACAGTAAGTCAAATTCCTTCCACCGTGAGCTGTATTTCTACGTCCCCATCCGACGACCTATTCGTCCATCTCGGCAACGGCATCTACGACATCACTCGTCAGGGAAAACCGTATCTCGCTGGCGAACTCGATGCTTGGGATCTTGCGGCTGACTGAACCCAGCTAGCGACAACCCTAGATCGAAAACCAGCTAGTTGCCAGTCCTGAACGACTTCGCATACGGTTGCCTGGAAGAAGGCCCTCACTCGTCTTCGAGCGCTGCGTAGATCTCCGCGTGGCGGCGTCCGTCAAGCTTCCCCATCTCGAGGACGATTTCGTGACGTTCGGCGTCGCTCTCGGCCGCCTGATACCGCTCATAGAGCTGGCGTACCTCATCGTCGTCTGATCCTGATGAGGTAGTGGTAAACGTCATTTCTGTCGCAGGGTCCCTAGGAAGAGTGTCTGTGGACAATTACCGGTCGCGCACTCGATCTCGAGCAGCCGCAAACTGAACAGGGTCCGTGTCGCCAGCTGCAGCCATCTCGTTCGCCGACTGGAGTTGGGAGTCGATAAGGCGATTCTGCTGGCGTGACCACTCACTATCGTCGTGTGTTCGAATGTACTCGGCCCAGCGCTTGATCATTGCACGCCGTTGCTCCGTGTTCCGCCGTTGATCGTCTTCAAACTTCTGTGAGTTCAGCATAGTAGTCCTCAACTCCAAGCTCTTTGACGTACGTTTCGAGCTGCTCCGTGTTAAATCGTTCCTCGAAGGTCAAGTACAGGTGGAGTGCATCTTCAAAATCCTTCCCGCTGAGGCTGTCTGCAGCTTGCGCCGTGGTCGCCCCCGCCGAGGCTGTCATTCCAGTTGCCACGAGCGCTACGATCATGACCGGTGTCAGGAGTTTCTGTCGAACCACACTCACTGACCCGATTACAATTATAATTGAGTTATGTTACATTTATATTTACTAATATATAAGAATAGTAGTAGTCGTAGCTGCAGTATCCACAAGACAGCGCCGGTATGGTATTCGGTGACGTAGGGGCCGCGATACATTCGCCAGACAGTCGCCCGACACTCGGTGCAAGCGGCCTGCTCGAGATCAGTTGAGGGTGGCTCTCGACTCGATATGTAACCCCTCGTCCTGGAATGTCATCTCAGGCCAGATTCCGTGGGATTTCCAGAACTCACGGACTCGAGCGCGGTTTCGACCGACACCCATGTCTCTGGATCCGTCGAAGACGCGAACTCACCACTCCCAGGTGTCACCGGGATCTTGGTCGGCCTCCCGTCTCGAGATTTTTCTCGCCAACACACCCACTGGTCGCGCTCACGTAACTGCTCGGGGAGTACCGAGATCGGATGTTCAGACATCACTGATCCGCCTCGTACTACGCGTCCATCTGGTCGCATACTACCCATCCGCATTCTGATAAAAGCGCCATAATCCGGTCGACTGCTCGCTACCCTATCCAACGGGTGCAACCCGTTCTATACTAGTTGGTTTTGAGCGCGGATTTGCCCTGAACATCGCCTCCGTACTGCGGTTTTGCCCTGAACAGTTGCCAATTCCATGACCTGAACGGGAAATTTGCCCTGAACAAATTTGTCGATACGGCGGAGAATGGCAAATATACCGGTTAGTAATCGGATTTCGGAATTTGGTCTGTGGGGACGAGATTTTCAGTGGTCCAAGTGGCCGAACTATATTCATCGTCCTGATAGTATCGCTCACTCAAGGAACTCTGATCCATCACTGACTAGAACTATTCGATGGAGTTCTCTCACCGATTGGGTGTCTCGATTGACTCCTGGTCGAGCGGATCTTCAATGTCACCCATGATCGCCTCTAATAGGTCAGTTACCGTCACCAGCCCGATAACCTCCCCGTCCTCGATTACGAGAGCAAGTTCTTGCCGTTCTGCTTGGAACTGATCAATGGCATCGCTGACATCAGCGTCAGGGGAGAGCGTCATCGGCGGCGCTGCCAGTGCAGCAAAGTCGAGATCGCCGCTGGCTAACTCCTCGCGATGTCTGAGAAGGATCGGGGTGTAGAGAATACCCTGAAAATCAGTCAAATCATCGCCGATCAACGGATATCGGGTCTGCGGTCGATCTTCCATCTTCTGAAGATTCACTTCGGACTCGTCTTCAGTAGACAAAGCGACGATTTCATCAGTCGGGACCATCACTTCACTGATCGACTGTTCACCGATATTGAACGCATTCATCACCTCTTCGCGGCGTTCTTCCGAAAGCTCTCCTTCTTCGAGAACGGATCCAAGCTGGTTCCGAAGGTCCGCTCGAGTCTCGATGACTTCCTGTTCAGTCTCCTGCCACGCGCCGGTCATTTCGATTCCGAAGAGGCCGAGCGTCTTTTTCGCAATCCAGTCACCGAACCAAATCGCCGGCGCAAGCACCTTCGCGAACCAGTATAGGGGTCGTGCGCCGTACTGGCAGACCTGTTTGGAGCGTTCGACGCCGAGATACGTCGGCGTCTGTTCGCCGTGGGTAAGATGAACGAGATTGATCAGCAAGAATCCGAGGAGTGATCCAGCACCGACCGATGCGAGCGCTGTATTTTCGAACAGCGGCTCGAACACCGCCGCGAGCCCGGGTTCAGCGACGATCCCTAACGCAATGCTTGTTCCGGAGATCCAGATCTGGCACGTCGTCAGGTAAAACTCGAGGTCTTCGGTCATCTTCCATGCGAGCTCGAGCGACGGCGTGTCGAACTCGGACTTGGAGTACTGTCGGGCACGAGTCAAACCGAATTCGATAGCGACGAAATACGCGTTCAATCCGATCAAGATGAAACCAGCCAGTATTCGGAGACTGATCTCGAGGGGAGTCATCGTCCGAACTAGTTGTAGAAGCAGCCACAAATGAATGGGGTCTATGGATACTGATCCGGACGCATCATATCACCTGTTCGGCGTTACCATACAACACCCAAATAATCGAGAGAAGGAAACCGGAGGCTGGGTTTGCCGGACGACTCAACTCCAAATCCCGGTATCGGTGTCCGTCGATGGAGGCGTCTGGAGTTGCCCCCGGAGGTACTGCTCTCCGCGTCGAGTCAGCCGATACTTTCCCCGTTCGATCTTTTCGACGAACCCGTGGTCCGCCAGTTCGATCAGGCGACGATTCACTTCTTTCCGGCTGAATCCAGTGTTGAAGGCGACGACCGCCGGCGTCAGGACGAGGTCCGTACTATGGAGCGCGGCAAGGATCTCGTCATCCATGGGGGTCATCCACTCAGCTGGTCGTCGGATTTCCGATGGCTCGCTCAACAGCACGCGCGCCCACTCGGTTGTCCGTACGTCGTTCGCCACAGGATCGTAGAGACCGAAGACAACCAGCAACGCGGCCACGCCGTGGACCCAGTGGACGAACTGTGGCGCGACTAGCTCAACGATCGGTCCACCGATCACGGCCAGCACTAGCCCGGCGACGGTCACGAGCACGAACCGGCGGTAGGCCGTCACTGATGCCTCGAGCGAGAGGAGATACAAGAGCTCGAGGGCGACAACGGTCCCGATCACAAGGTTGTAGCCGATGAAGGGATCTAGTCCGACCATATCCCCTCACCTCCGGATTTCCCGTGGCGGAGCTGTCGGTGGCGGAGTATCAGCAGGCCGACAAAGATTGCGATGATCGTGTTTGCTGCGCTTCGGAGGACATCGAGAACCAGCGACTCCGGCTCGACGACGAGCAACATCGTGTGGTAGATCGTCAGCGCGACCATCCCGGCCGAGAGGAGAGCGATCGCCGTGCCGAAGGGGGAGTCGCGGAAGATCCCCCAGGATAGGAGCGCGAACACCCCGGCACCGGTGCCGGCGATGATCGCGAACGGGACGCCGAGAAGGTGGACGACGGAGTGGGGCACGCGTGAGGGTTCGGTTTCGGGTGTCGTTAAGCTGCGGCATGGTATTTCATCGGCGCGGCGATTGGATCGAGACCATCCCGATCCGGACCGATATCGGCCGGCGGCGGTGACGGTGATCCGCCGGCGAACCCATCGCTAGGCCACGGTAATCATCCATGAACCGCGCCTCACCGATCGGCCATCCCCCACCTCCCACTGCGAGTATTGCTCCTCACCGTTCGGTCGGATCATCGTGGCCTGCGGATAACAAAGCCGGTCGTCGTCGATCACTCGTATCGCAATGGCACTGACCCAGATCGATCACGTAAGCGAGAACGAGGAGATGCAGGAATGTATCGACAACTGCTTCGAAGCCGCCCAGGCGTGTGAGTGGTGTGCCGACGAGTGTGCCGGCGAGGGCGAGGAGATGGCCAAGTGTCTCCGGCTGTGTCGCGATGTCGCCGACTTAACGACGATGCACGCGCGATTCATGGCCCGCAACTCGAATTACAGCACGGAGCTCGCCGAAGCCTGTGCCGGTGCCTGCGAGGAGTGCGCCGAGGAATGTGAACGCCATGACGCCGAACACTGTCAGGTCTGTGCGGACGCGCTGCGGGACTGTGCGGAGACCTGCCGGAACATGGCCTCGGCCTGAACGGCGAATGGACGCGACGACGAGACTCGCTGCCGGCGGCAACTGCCTGCTCGGCTACTGGCTAATCACCGCCTCCTTCGTCTTCGCCGCGTCGGGAATCGCTCGCTGGAACGATGTCTTGGTCGGCACCGCGGTCGCTGTCGTCGCCGGCTACAACTACGCCAACGTTCGTAGTCGGCGGCCCCCGAGCGCTACTGGAGCAGGAATCGTTGCGATCCTCGGCTGCTGGCTCGTCATCGCTCCCTTCGCTCTCGGTCTCGAGGGACCGGCACTGTGGAACGACGTCGTCGCGGGGACCGTGATCGTGAGTTTCGGTGGCTACAACGCGTACACCGCGACTGCTGCCGACCGCGATCCGTCCGTTCGCGCGACTGTCGAATACGAGTAATCGACCCGTCGACGGCGTCACCTCGCAGCGCGTCCACGACCACGCAGACGGCGTACTGTGGTGCATCTGTGGCCGGTTCGCCATCGGACTGTGTCCAGTACTGAAACTCGCGGGTAGCTCGCCGCGTTCGTCGGTCGTGATTACTCCCCGAGAAGATCACTACTGAGAGAGGGGAAGATCATGTGTGCAAAATGAACCGCGAGGACGACGACGATCGGGCCGAGGAAGAGTCCGTACCAGCCGAAAGCAAGGGTCCCGAGGAAGTACCCGAGGAGAACTAACCCCATATGAACGCCGCTTCGTGCGGAGAGGTACGACCGCGCGAAGAAATCGGGAATCGTGTCGACGACGACGAACGTGAGAACGAAGAAGGCGATTGGATGCCAGAGCGGCGTTGATGTCGTCACTGCGAGCCCGACCAGAATCAGGCCGTACGGGACGTAGACGATTTTCATTCCGACGGCCGGTATCAGCGACCCAATTCCGATAAGTAGTGAGAGTAACACCGGCGTCGTAACGATAGCCCCATTCGGTGTGAGGTAGTTGAGACCGGTGTACGTTGCGGCGGCAGTTACGGCTGCGACCGCAATAACCGCGAGATTACTGAGAAAGACAGTTTCGAGATCGTCGTCGACCGACTCGATGTACGGGACGATCTCGTCGTCATGGTCGATGCTCTCGTAGAACCACCGTCGTAACTTCTGGTCGTCACGCAAGAGATAGAAGAGAAACGTAAGCATGAGAAAGAATCGAGCGAGAACCGAGAACACGAATCCGGCGGGTAATCTCGTCGCTGCCGAGTTCAATGTCGTCGACGAAGAAACCCTTGCTATCGACGACGATTCCCTCCGATAACCAGGCCTCCCCACCGATCCAATATTCGGCTTCTCCCTTCGGTGTCGCTGCCAAGAGCAGACTGACCGGACGTGATCGTGGGAAAGGGCGATTCAACGCCGACAAGCAAACCCATTCGAAACGCAGTGTAACCCGTCTAGGCAGTTCACCGAAGAGGTACTGACTTGTCTGGTATCAGGTCCGTTGAATATCCATGGATATGTATTATCCCGTTAGTACGTATCGACTCCGACGTGCCAATCGCTCCGGACCCAGCGGAGATATTTGATCGGGCAATCACGGAAGGGGAACGGCGCCTCGACCAATCACTGCTTGAGCTCACGGCGACCAGCTTCATCGCGGGGTTTACCATTGTCTTCGGTATTGCCACGCTTGGAGTCGTCGACGGACTGGTCGAACCGCGCTTCGGTGATGTCGCACATATTGCGGGCGCCCTCACCTTCGCCGTTGGTGTCGTCTTCCTAGTCGTCGGTCGATCGGAGCTGTTCAACGAGAACTTCTTCGATCCGGCTGCGAAGGCAGTCGACCAGGAAGGATCGTGGCTGGTTGGGTCTCTCCTTCGTCTGTGGATCGTCACCCTCGTCGTCAACCTCGTTGGCGGGTTCCTCTTCGCGTCCGTCTTTGCCGTCGATGGCGTTCTTCCATCTGGCTCGGCACACGCACTGGCGCGGACTGCGGAAGAGATCGTCCATCGGCCGATGAGAGGGATGTTCGCGAGTGCTATCATCGGCGGTGCCCTTGTGAGCTTACTGTCGTTTCTACTACAAGGAGTCAACAGCGTCCGGAGCCGCATCACGATTGCCTATATCGTCGGGTTCCTGTTGGCCCTTGGGCCATTCGATCACGTGATCGTCACTGCGATCCACGTCTTCTTCGGACTTCTCTTCGACGCTCCGATCGGTTACGGAGCACTTGTCGAAACGGTCGTCGTCGCGACCGCAGGGAACTTCGTCGGTGGAATCGGCCTCGTTACGTTCACCCACGTCGCCCAAGTAGTGGGTGCGGAAGAATGAACGAAACGGGGTACGATCTCCCGGCCGCACCCGGCCCAGAGCACTTGCGCGCTCGTTCCATCATGTACCGAGTTCGAACTCGGGACGGACAACGAATTCCGGCGAGAAACTGCCGATGGCCAGCCATGGATCACGACGTTATCGGGCGGCTCGCTCTCCGACGGCCAAAGTGAGACCACGTTGCAGCTGGAGCAGGGTCAGATGATCTGCGAGGCCGTCCAAGAGATTCGCG
The DNA here is from genome assembly GCF_052439245.1 of Natrinema sp. LN54. Lineage (NCBI taxonomy): Archaea > Methanobacteriati > Methanobacteriota > Halobacteria > Halobacteriales > Natrialbaceae > Natrinema > Natrinema sp. LN54. Next base: position 368,819 of record NZ_JBQVRP010000005.1, on the reverse strand, counting down.
ATCGGACCGCTCGGAACGCCGAGTGGGTGTGATTTCAAAGGGCCGGTAGGACGATTCTTACTCACTTGGAATCGGGGCGGCGTTGATATAGGTCAGGACGAACATATTCACTGTCGCGTTCTCCTGCGCGACACAGTCCAATCAGCATCCAACCCCACCCCAACCATGTCCTGTATCCGCCCGGCGGCCATCCCCCTTGTGCCCATCCGGGCGGTCTTTTGAGGTCTTCTCGAGGTGATCAGCGGCCAGCTGCCACGCCTGTTCAGCGAGTTCAGGATCAGCGCTCTCATAGTGGACTGAGAATTCGGTCAGTGCGACTACGACAAGGAGAGGTCCTCCTATCGGTCGGTGAGTGGCATCGCTGGCGTTAACCGCGGCTTCGCATGTGACATCCTCCCCGCCGTTCACGGCGGGGCTTCCCACAAGCAGAGGCTTGCTGGTTTGGGAGAGTTACGGTTTAACACTCCGGGAGGGAATGCTGGCAGTGCCACGCTACCGTTACCCCTATCCACCGTCGTGAGACGAGGATTCAGGGTTATCTTTTGCTTCCTGCACCCTGTTCGTCTGATGGAAGGGGTGTCTTCCACAACGAAAGGGCGAATCCCGATATTGTCTCATTGGGATAGGGCGGATAGACCGCCTCGGTCAGCATTCAGTACGCTGTAAAGCCTCTTAAAACTACGTTCGGGCGCTGTATCCCCGCGCTGAAGCGCGAGGTTTTGGCGCCCTATCCTGCCAGATACCGGCTGAAAAGCGAGGTGGTCAGAAGTCTAGGTGTCCATGCCAGAATCCAGCCGCTTCAACGGCGCTAATAGCGGCTTCAATTAGATTTTGTGGAACGCGAGGCGATACCACGCGAGCTGATGCAGTTGAGTATCCAGATCCATCTGTCCGGATTGTCACTTTTGAATACTGTTTCTGTCTGAGAGATATTCGGTGTCGAACGGGCGAGGTTGACGATCCATAATTGGTTGCAGAAAGCTGATCTACAGCCGACAGCCGGCGAATCTGAGTCCGAGAATCGCACGTTCGCCTGAATCCACGACGGCTAACGACAAGCAGTGCATCCGTTACTATCTGCTCTCTCTATACTATCGTGGTGAGAAAACGCGACAAGCCAGAGAGCAAGGGACGGCGGTCACTCAAGCCGGTCGGGGACGATTCGCGACAGCCGCATTGCGTTCCCAGTGACGCCGAGACTCATCCCCATGTCGCCGACGACGACCGCGATCGCGACACTTACCAGTCCCAGCGGCACGCCAAGCGCGAGCAGGGCCTTCACGCCGAGGCTCGCCCAGATGTTCTGCCGGATGACGCCGTTGGCCGTGTGCGACAGCTCGTACAGGTACGGCAGCTTCCCGACGTCGTCGCCCATCAGTGCGATATCCGCAGTCTCAAGCGCGGTGTCGGTACCGGCCGCACCCATTGCGATGCCGACCTCGGCGGTGGCGAGCGCGGGCGCGTCGTTGATACCGTCGCCGACCATCGCCACGTCGCCGTACTCTACCTGCAACTCCTCAATCGCGTCGACCTTGTCGTCCGGTAGGAGTTCGGCGCGGTACTCGTCAACGCCGACTTCCTCCGCAATGGCGCGGGCGGTGCCCTCGTTGTCGCCGGTCAGCATCACGACGCGCTCCACACCTAGTTCGTGCAGGCGTTCGACAGTCCGCTTCGAGGCGGGACGCACCTCGTCGGCGATGGCGATGGCTCCCAGCAACTCCGAGTCCGTCCCGACGACGACGACCGTCTTGCCCTCCCGCTCTAGTGCGGCGAGAGCATCCCCGGCGAACGCTCCGTCATCGGACTCGGCCGTATCTTCCGCCACGACGCCACCGTCAGACCGATGGCCTGACGAGCCCCCGGTCGTTCCGCTCCCGGGGACACCGTCTGTCTCGCGGCGAGCCCGCGAGAGGTCAAAACCTAGCTCCTCGAAGAGAGCGGGCTTGCCCGCGTAGTACGTCTCGCCGTCGATCTCCCCGCGGATGCCCTTGCCCGTCAGGCTCTCGAAGCCCGTCAGCTCGGGCAGATCGCCCACGCTTGCCTCGTCGGCACGAGCGAGAATCGCCGCGGCGATGGGGTGCTCGCTGCGCCGCTCCAGTCCGGCGGCGTGGCGGAGCAGCGTCGCCTCGTCAGTGTCGCCGACCGGGACGACGTCGGTGACGGCGAGTTCGCCTTTCGTGAGCGTGCCCGTCTTGTCGATGGCGACGGCGTCGACCTCGCCCATCGCCTCGAGGTAGTTGCCGCCTTTGATCAGGACGCCGTTCTTCGCGGCGCTGGTAATGCCCGACACCACGGACACCGGCGTCGAGATGACGAACGCACACGGGCAGGCGATCACCAACAGTGTGAGCCCGCGGATAAACCACGTCTGCCAGTCACCGGCGAAGCTGACTCCGTACCCGGCTACGTCCACCGACACGGGGTCGGCGATGACCAGCGGCGGGATGAGGGCGGTCAGGATCGCCAGCACGACCACGACCGGCGTGTAGTACCCCGAGAACCGGTCGACGAACTGCTCGGTCTCGGTCTTCTTCGCCTGTGCCCCCTGCACCATCTCAATGATCCGCGAGAGCGTCGAGTCGCCCGCCGTCGACGTGACTTCGACCTCGAGGTAACCCTCCTCGTTGATCGCACCGGCGTACACCTCGTCGCCGGTGGTCTTGTCGACAGGGACGCTCTCGCCGGTGATCGGCGACTGATCGACCGCGCTCTCGCCCTCGACGACCGTCCCGTCGAGCGGAATCTTGTCGCCGGGCCGGACGACCACGACTTCGCCGACTTCCACCTCGTCGGCGGGCACCGTCACTTCCTCGCCGTCGCGGCTCGCGGGTCGCTCACGCTCCCCGCTCGCTCGTTCGGAGGCCTCGCTTCCGCCGGTCGCTGCGGCCTCCCGCTTGACGGTGGCTTCGTCGGGCGACAGCTCCATCAGCTCGCGCAGGGAATTCCGTGCTCTGTCCATCGCGTAGTCCTCGAGCAGTTCGGCGATGCTGAAGAGGACGGCCAGCGTCGCCGCCTCGACGAAGTAGCCGATGCCGGTCGCGGCGATGATCGCCGTCCCCATCAGCAGGTCGATATCGAGGCTCCGATTCTTCGCGGAGTAGTAGCCGCTACGGACGACGGGGATGCCGCTGACGGCGACAGCGCCGAGAAACAGGACGTCCGCCACGTGAAGTGGATAGTCGAGGACGCTCGCTACCGCGACGTTCTGAGCAGTGAGGAGAAACTCGAAGAGGAGTCCGAGGGTAACGAACGCCGCACCGATCCACGTCTTCTTCGCACGAGGACTCGTCCAAACCGCCGACGGCGGCGCGATGTCGACGCCGTCGGCTGCCTCAGTTCCCTCGTCGTCGCCGTCGGCGTCCGAGCCCCCGACGACCTCGTAGCCGGCGGCCTCGATCGCCTCGACCACGTCGGCTTCGCTGGTGCGGTCGGGGTCGTATGTGACGTTTGCTGTGCCGGTGGTCGGCTGCAGCGTGGCGTCGACGACGCCGTCGACGCGCTGGAGGCTCTTATCGACCTTCTGGGCGCAAGAGGGACAGTCCATCTCGGGGACCACGAGGCGTGCAGTCAGCTCCTGTCGCCGACCGCCCCCGCTCACCCGCTCGGCCGCGTTTGATTCGTCGGTCATCACCTCGAGGTAGGGGCGTCATTTCGATAAGCCTTTGTTGGAATATTCCAAATGTCCTGCCCCGTTAGAGCGGTGGCGACGCCCCGCCTGTCAGTTGCTCGCCAGCGACGTACCGCTTGGCCAAGTGTTCCTCGGCCCGACGGAGCCGGTAGGTGAGCGTCGACCGCGGCACGTCGAGGTGGTCGGCAAGGTCGCCGACGTCGACCTCGCGCGGCGACTGGTAGTACCCGTGTTCGACGGCGGCCCGGAGGGCAGCCTCCTGATCGGGGGACAGTCCACTCGGGTCGGCTGTCGTCTCTCTGGTTGGCGCCGACGTGTCTGCCGTCCGGAGCATCTCCGTTTGAGCGCAGTCGCCGACCGCCGCCTCGAGGTCGTCGAAGAATGCGGCCACGTCGCCCTCGCCGGAGTGGATGATGCGCCACGTGTAGTGGCGCCCCTCGTGACGGGTCTCGAACAGCACGCCGTCGCCGAAGTGGTCGCGGGCGATGTGGGGGACGGACGCGCAGTCCGGGGTACGCTCCCAGTCAGAGTAGAGAACGAGCGTGTCGTCGGTGTGATCAAGGACTTGGGTTTCCTGGGTGGCGCCGCAGTCCTCAGTAGCAAGACAGTCAGCGTAGTAGTCGCTAGTGAGGAAGGCGTCCCCGATATCGTCGAGGGCATCGGGGGGTCCGGTGACGTGGTCGACTCGCCAGAGACGCTCAGCGGTGGCATGCAGTGACAGCGAGCGGATCCGGGCGTCGGGGTGATCGGCGAGGGTGTCCGCCACCCTGTTACACCCGGGTTCGTATTCGAGGGCGAAGACGAGTTCGCGCATACCCATGCTAGGGATTTGCTGAATATAACACGTGGGTCGGTGCTGCCGACGCTGTTTCGTTACGCGTGAAACGTGAGAACAGTTCGTGGATCACTACAACCAGCAAAGACCGCATCAAACTCTCGAGGGGAAAACACCAGTCGAGGACGTGCAGGACGAAGACAGTACACCGAAGGCGGTTTCACAACGAGAAGGGAGAGTCCTCGACTTCGAAAGGGGCACCGTCGGACGAGGACATCAGACGGAATCTAGAGGGCTGTCGATCGACGCTATCGTCGGGTCAGTCCTCCGTTCTTCGGTCCTCCGGCCGGCCGCCGTCACTGGCCGTCGTGGCGGTCGAACCGGCACTCGCTGCGTCGAAGGAGACGTCCGGCCCGAGATACTTCGTCCAGACGACGAGCAGACTCGGGAGGACGAGCACGCTGGCGAGGAACGCGTAGACGATCGTCAGCCCGGTGATGATCCCGAACTGCTGGAGCGGCGGGAGAATGGCGAAGACGAGAACGCCGAAGCCGCCGACGGTCGTGGCGGCACTGCCAAGCAGTGCGCCGCCGGTTCCCGTGGTCGTTCGGGACATCGCTTCCCAGACCGATCCCGTCCGTTCCAGCTCCAGACTGTACCGTTCGCTCATGTGGATGCTGTAGGCGACGCCGAGTCCGACGGTGAGGCTCGTGATCATCCCCGTCATGACGTTGAACGGAATCTCGAGCAGATACATCGTCCCGAGAATCCACGAGACGCTGAACACGACCGGGAGCAGCGTCACCGCGCCGAGGGTCGCGCTCCCCTTCGTGATCCGGTAGGCGACCATCAGGAAGGCGAAGACGGCCACGAGGGTAATCAGCAGGCTCTCGATGACCGTATCCATCAGCTGGCCTTGCACGATATCGAACGTGATCGTCTGTCCGGTCGCGGTGGCCTCGAGGCCGTTCCCGTCGATCCCGTCCGCGATGGCTCGCATCTCGGTCGTGACATCGCTCATGGACGCAGTGCCGCTCGTCGAGACGACCATTCGAACGGCCTCGTAGTCGCCACCGGTGGACGAGTCGTCCACCGTGGATCCGTCGGAGCCCTCACCGCCGTCGACCCGATGGATGACGCTCCCCGCTTCGTCGGGGGCAGTGGCGAACAGGTCGTCGTACACCTGCTCGACGTTCCGATCGGGCACTCTGTCGCCGTCGGTATCGGCCGCGGTGAACGTCGCGTTGAACGACTCGTTCTCGGCGGCGACCTGTCGCATCGTCCCGAGGGGACTCTGGATGTCGGCCTCGCCGCTCGAGAGAGTGATCGCGACGTCGCTCTCGGCGGCCTCGCGTTCGGCCTCGGAGAGTCGCTGTAACGTCTCGGGATCAGTTACGTTCCCTTCGACGAGGATCTGGGCTTGGGAGTCCTCTCGGGCGAAGTTCTGGTTGACGAACTCGAGGTTCTCCTTCATCGAGTAGTCGCCCGGCTCCATCGGGCCGGGGAGGTTGCTCGTCCACTCCGGCGGATCCTCCGCGATGAAGTCCTCCTGGTTGAAGCTGGTGTCGACCTGTGTCGCGCCGTACGCACCGCCCGCGCTCACGAGAACTGCGACGAGGATGATGGCGAGCGGCATCCGTCGAGCCGCCGTCGAGCCGATAGACAGGAGTTGGCTGAATCGGCCGCCACCCGTCCCGAACGCGCGCTTTTTCCGATCGATGCCGCGAGACTCGAGGAGTTCGTCGAGTTCGACTTTGAGCGCCGGGATCAGGACGCCGAAGACGAGCAGGGCGGCCGCAATACCGACCGCACTCACGATGCCGAACTCCTGTATCGGCGGGATCGGACTCGTGAGATTCGAGAGGAACCCGATGGCCGTCGTCGCGGTCACCAGCACGAGCGCCACGCCGACGCCCGCCAGGGCCACCCGCATCGATCCGCGAGTGTCGTCTGCACCGTACGCACCGCCCGCTTGGCGCTGTTCGCGGTGGCGCATGAAGATGTGGATCGCGTAGTCGATCGAGAGTCCGATCAGCAGGACGGGCACCGCGATGAACATCTGGTTGAAGTCGATACCCGCCCAGCCCATGAACCCGAACGTCCAGAGGAGGACTGCGCCGATACCGACGAGGCCGAGGAAGATATCGAGCAGATCGCGGTACGCGACCAGCAGCGCGACGACGACGAACAACAACGCGAGCGGGCCGACGATCGCGATGCTGTCGCCCATCGAATTCTCGATCTCTTCGCCCATGATCCCGCCGCCGAAGACGATGGCCGCCGATCCGTCTCCCTCGACGTCCTCGTTCGCGATGGACTGCATGGCCAGTTGCGCGTCGACGACTGCGTCGGATACCGTTCCCCCTTGGCCGCCACCACCGTCGGTCTGGTGAGTGACCAGCAGCATCGTCGCGTTCGCGCTCGTCGACCCCGGATCGTAGCTCGTCGGCATGAACGACAGTCCGCTCATCTCGCCGGACGAGTTCTCACTCAGTACGCTACTGCGTGCCCGTTCGTACTCCGTCGCGTTCATCGACTCGAGCGCGTCGATCTGTTCCTGCAGCGTGGCTGTCGAGGCGTTCTCTAGGCCAGCCCGTTGCGCTTCCAGTTGCGCGCCGAGTTCCTCTAGCCGCTCGGCCTGTGACTCGAGGTCCGTACTGCGCTGGTCGAGGGCCTCGTACTCGTCGGCGAGAACGCCTTGAGTGCCGCGCTGATAGGCCGCTTCGATCCCTGACTCGTTTTCGGCGTTTCTAAGCAGTCGCGTCGATTCGTTGAACGTCGCATACTGTGTCTCGCCGAGGTCGACTGACGAGTTCTCGTCGACTGCCTCGAACTGCACACGTGGCGATGCCGACGGGTCCTCCTGAAGCGTCTCGAGCGCCGTACGGAGTTCCTGCCGGGTCGCGTTCAGTTCCGCACTCCGCCGTTCCAGCGCGGTGCGTTCGGTTCGTACAGTCGCGTTCAACTCCTCGAACTCCGCTGCCGTCGCCTCCAGTTCCCGCTGCTGTTCGCCGGTGAGAGAGGAGATCGCGACGAGATTCGCCACGCCGACCGTCGGCTGTTCGTCGACGAGTGTCCGCTCGATCGTCCCGTTCTCGCGGAACGACTGTTGCAATCGGAGGTTCTCGACCATCGACTCCTGGGTGAGCACGTTCTCACCCCTGAGTATCACTTGCGCTGCCGACGTGTTCTCTTGGCCGGTCGAGAAGTTCCCCTCGATGTACTCCAGTTTCTGCGCTTCCTCGCTGTCGCTCTGGAACGCATCGAGATTTGAGGACTGGTCGACCATCCCAGCGCCCGCGCCAACGACGAGCGTGAGAACGAGCATGACGGCGATCACGGGCCGACTGTAGTCCGTGATCGTCTCGGAAACCGTGTCGAGCCAGCTCATCTACCGGGCCGACCTCCGTCCCGGATACCGACTCTCTGTCGTCCGTGACGCTATGCTGAGCGAAGAGTCCCCCTCGTTTTGATCGGCGGGGGCCGTTCCGATCGTCCAACTCGTGTCCGCTACCATGTGTTGATTGAATATTCAGTCAATAGTTATAGGCCTTTTTTCCATCTGCTGTGAATGAAGTCACCTGCTGGAGAACGAAAGACAGTAGTAGACTGATCATTCAATCAATTTTTATAGTTGGTAGTCGTATACGGGATTCAGTATGGTGGGAACAACGGGATCGAATCGGAATCCACATCGGGGCGTCGTCGAAATACCCGGGGCGAACAGGACACGATCACGATGACACAACTCCCACCGTTCCTCGAGGATCCGGGCGGAACTCGCGGCGCCATCATGAGCGCGACGTACGTGGCGCTCTGTAAACACGGGTACAGCGATCTCACGATCCAGCGGATCGGCGACGAGTTCTCGAAGAGCAAGTCGCTGCTGTACCACCACTACGACAGCAAGGACGATCTCCTCCTCGATTTCCTCGAGTTCATGTTGAATCAGGTCGAGGAACAGATTCCCGTGTATGGGGACGGGGACGTGGACGATCACATCGGGGAAATCGTCGACCAAACGTTCGGCTTCGGCGACACCGCAACCCCGACCGAGTTCACGCAAGCGATCGTCGAACTTCGATCGCAGGCGACCCACAACGACGATTACCGGGAGTATTTCACCCGAAGCGACCGGTTCATTCGAAAACACATCGCACATACGATCCGATCGGGGATCGAACAGGGCGAGTTTCAGGAGGTCGACCCCCAGCAAACGGCAGCACTCTTCCAGAGCGTCTTCCTCGGAACGATGGTGTTTCGCGTCACCAATGACGAGGAGGCCGTCCTCGAGGACAGCCGTGACGCGTTCGAGCGCTACATTCGGGAGTATCTCCTCGTCGAAGAGTGAAACGCGGACCGACGACGTACTCGCAGTATCGGGCGTTTGTACGAACTTACGGACGGTCGTCTGGGATCGCCACGAGGTCTACCTTCGACGATAGAGACGACTCATAATTGCTGTGCCGGAAGGATGCATGCCAAGAAATCGGCATTCTGCTGGCAGTGTGCTTCCACCCTTGGTGATCCGTGTCGAGTTTGTGTCTAATTTCGTCGAAGAGTTATTTTAACCAGAGGTGATACCAGGGATGGAAGAAACTATGGCACACAACGACTCGACTACCGAGACACGATCGGTATTCACTGGCTTCCCGTCCGGAATGTCCCGTATATCGCGATTCTCGGAGCGTTGGCATCGACGTACGTCCACCTGTCGATGGCACCGATGATCATGCAGTTCGACCAGACACAAGGGATACTGTTCGTCCTCGCGGGGCTGGGATTCATCGGCGGGATCGGGATCTACGTTACACGGTACTGGCGACGCGAACTCTACCTCGTGGCGATCGTCTCAAAAGCCGGCGAAGCCGTCTTCACAGTCGCTGCGGCGTATCTATATATGACGGAGCCATCGTCACCCTGACCGCCTCTATCCGTTAGACTCGCTTCGGTTCCCTAGCCGGCATGAACCGATTCCGTTCGATCTCTCTCGCCAGATCCGGATCAGGACTAGGGGGATCCAACTTAGCAGGAGGACTGGCGGCCGGTCTCGGATTCGTACTCGCGAACGAGTTCGCCGACGTACCAGAATTTGAGAAGCATTGACCCCGCTCCGGCGGGCGCAGTTCGAAGCGGTTGCTGGCGATACGCCGCGAGAATCGCGTAGAGGGTTACCGGGATATTGACCGCGTTGAGAACGTTCGGATACGCGATTCCGATGACGCCGCGGTCTCGTTCGGTCCACCATCGCTCGGCGAGGACCACGCGAGTCATCCACGCGTCGTCGGTTTCCGGCGGCGAGAACAGCACCGGATTGAGGATCGTAAACACCACGGCCGCTGCCGCTATCTTCCACTCTCGTGGTAGATCGCGTACAGTAGTGCCGACAGCAACACCGTTCGACTCCACCTGCTCTTGGGATTGGAATGCCGCCACCAAAACGTCACCTCGAGTCGGTGTCCGTTAGATACCACGGCAACTGCGAATACGGGCCGATTGAGCATATATCCCCCTGTCGCAACTGAAGACGAGCACTGTCGGCACGCAGGAACCTCGAGTGCCACGTTCAACGAAGCTGCGGCATACTCGAGAGTGAGAACGACCCACGGGAGCACTTCAGCGGTCGTGTTCTCGGTGACGGTTCTGATAGGAGAGCAGAACGGTCAGCCGGGAACGTCGATAGCCACGAGATACAATTCTTGGTCCGGTTTTTCGCCCCAGAGCGTCGGCGTCATCAGCGATTCCTGTTCGACCCGCTCGAATCCGTGGCCAGCGATAAACTCGCGTAACTCTTCGGGCGGGCGACCACGATACAACGGGAGGTCATCGTGGATTTCCCGGTACTCGTCCCACGGCTGCGGGAAATCCCAGTAGCCCTCGATGAGAAGGATGCGACCGCCGGGCCGGACGACGCGACGCCACTCCCGCAGCGCGCTCGCGGGGTTCGGGAGCGTCCAGATGAGATGGCGCGCCGTCACCACGTCGTAGGCGGAATCGGGCACCTGTAGGGACTCGGCGTCCCCCGTGCGAAAGTCGATCGAGAGATCGCGCTCTCGAGCCTTCGATCGAGCCCGCTCGAGCATCGCCGGCGACAGATCGACCCCGGTAACGTCGTGACCCAACGCCGCCAACAGCACCGAGAGCGTCCCCGTTCCACAGCCGAGGTCGAGGGCGCGCTTGGATCGATCGGAATCGCCGAGCCACGTCCGGAGGACCGACAGCCACGCCTCACGCTGCTCGGCCGTGTCTATGCCGGAGATGCCGTCGGCGTCGTACGAGTCGGAGCACCCGTTCCAGTATCGGCGAACGACGGCTTTGACCGCCTTTTCGGGTCCGGGTGGGGGCGATCCCGTCACGACTGCTCGGTCGCGACTCGATCGAGAAACGACGCGAGCGCGTCGACCGCGGTCGCGAACGTCCGCTCGCCCAGTTCCGGCGAGGCGTCCGTCGCGTCGCCGACCGCACCGTTCTCACTGAACTCGTCGGTGAAATCGTGGAGGACGCCGCCGTCGACCGTGCTCGCCCACGTCGGTGCATCGCCGGCGACTGGGTCCCCGACATCGTCGGGACACAGGTGCAACAGGACCGACGTCTCGAGGGTTCCCGCGTGCCCGACGTGGTCGTCGACAGCACGCATCCACTCCCAGAGGAACACGTCTACGTCGATCGAGTCCCGCTCGGTCAACTCTCGAGCGAGGTGAGACAGCGTGTCGCCGTTCCCGCCGTGTCCGTTTACGAACACGACCGTCTCGATACTGTCACTCGAGTCCGAGACGGAGTCCACGACATCGCGAGCGTACCGACGAAGCGTCTCCGGCGAGACCGACAGCGTCCCGGGAAACCGACCGTGGTACGGTGCGACCCCGACCGGCAACGGTGGGAGCACGGCCGCGTTCCCGTCCCACTCCTGATCGACCGCAGCGGCGATCGACCGAGCGATGATCGTATCGGTCCCGACCGGCGCATGGGGCCCGTGCTGTTCCGTGCTGCCGACGGGCAGGAGTGCCGTCGTCGGTGCTGCCGACTCGATCTCCGTCCACGAATGCCGCTCGAGATCCATGTGTCTGTGCGGTTGGTCGGTGACCCGTTTAACAGGTTCGAACGGATCGCCTGCTGCGATTCGGGGTGGGAATCGATGGCCACAGCATTCGTCCGATTCTGCGGTCGATCGAAACAGGGGGCCTACGATCCGTCTCGGATCGCTGCCGATCTCGCCCTGCAACAAGGGTACTCCGATCGGGATCACTGTACCAATCCCTCGCTTTCAGATACAATTCGAGAACTCGAGTGTTTGTGAAGGTGGCGCGCTCGAGCCAGCGAACTCGGAAGTCAGCGGTTCGGGACCGGTCATAACCGCCTCGAGATCGAGAAAACCTCAAAAGCGCCCGGCGGGTTGGGGGTGGCAACCGTCGCCGGGCGAGCCGCGGACAATGTCAGGTGGGATGTTGGTTGGATCGGCCATGTCGCGCGGTGGGAGCGCGACAGTGAATATGTTCGGCGACGGTATTATCAACTTCATCCCGATTCCAGCGAACTCGGAATCGTCCCTGTTCGTCACAACAACTACCGTGATGTGTGAGTCAAGCAGATACTGAGGCGCTCGAGAATTCTCTCCACAGACCGTGAGGAGGACGGACGGGAGCGAAGGTGTGCTGTGATCCAGCCCTTGGTTTAGGCAGTACGAAGAATTGTTTAGTGATTGAAAAGTTATAAGAGAGTGACGGACCAATAGTGAATCGTAATGAACACGCAAAAGAGCACCCGACAGGACGCAGATACCGTCGAAGAGAACGCCCTTCGACTCGAGACCGGAAAGGCCGAACAGATCATCGACGCCCTCAATACCGACCTCGCGGACGCCTACGTCCTCTACCATCAGCTCCACAAGCACCACTGGAACGTCGAAGGCGCGGAGTTCCTCGACGTTCACGTCTTCCTCCAAGAGGTCTACGAAGACGTCGAAGACGCGGCCGACGAACTCGCCGAGCGACTCCAAGCGCTCGGTGGCGTCCCGCACGCGAGCATGACGACGCTCGCAGAAACCGCGACGGTCGAACCCGAGGACGAAGACGTCTACGACATCCGGACCTCGCTCGCCAACGACCTCGAGATGATGGGCGATATCATCGAGAGCTACCGTCAGCACATCGAACTCGCGGAGCAACTCGGCGACTACGCGACGGGAGAGATCCTCCGCGAGCAACTCGAGACAATCGAGGAACACGCCCACCACATCGAACACTACCTCGAAGACGATACCCTCGTCCTCGAGTCCGCGACGAACTAACAGCGAATCGTCCGGCCCCGAATGGAGTACTCTCTCGTCGGGTCACAGGAACGACCGGTTCACGGTCAGAGTCGGTCGGTGTGTCTACGAGGAGCGCCATTATTCACTCCGGACTCACTCCGCTGACTCGATTTCGCGCGCCGCCTCGAGGATCAGGTCGTCGTCGACGTGTTCGAGGAGTCGCCTGTGGCCGCGCTCGACGCGAGCGTCGATCTCGTCGTCGGAGAGGTACGTCTCGAGTCGGCGATCGACTTCCCGTTCGCGGATCTCTCGGCGTCGCTCGTCCTCGAGGTCGTGATCGTCTGGCAATCGGTCGTCGAACCACTCCCGCCACCGATCGCGGTCGCTCCACTCTCCATCGAGTTCCGCCTCGGGACGCCGCCAGTCATAGTACGTTGCGACGGGGTCGGGGTAGCCTCGTTCCCGCCGAACGGCCTCGACGAGGGTGATCGCCACCCGCGTCCCGCGCCCGGCGGCCATGCTCGCCTGATAGCCGGTGGCTCCGTACGGCGACGCGATGAACAGGTCGTCGACGGGCGTCGTCCCGTCGCCCTCGGCGTACCCCTTGTCGAAGTGCTCGTGTTCTTCGCCGTCGTGTTCGTGCGTCTCGAACATCGCCGCCTCGTCGTCGAGACCGCGCATGTATTCGCCGTCGTAGCGCGTGGCCGCGATCACTCGGCGAGCCGTGACTTGCTCACCCTCCTGAACGCCGACGACGAACCCCTCGCCACCGTCGGCGCGCTCGAGCGACTCGACGAGGTCGGGGACGATCTCACAGCCCGCCTCCTCGGCGTGATCGTGAATCAGCCCGTACAGCGTCTCGATGTCGATCCCGGCCGGGAAACCGAGGTAATTCTCGAGGACGGCACACCGCTGGATCGAGGAGCGCCCGCGATCGAAGATGACCGTGTCCAGCCCGTACCGGGCGGTAAAGACCCCCGCGGCACAGCCCGCTGGGCCGCCGCCGACGATGACGACATCGTGATCGAACGCTGCGTTCGTTTGGGTCGTGTCGCTAGTACTCATCGGTGAAACTCCCCGTTGACGATGTCCGCAACGCGCTGGCGGTCGAATAGCTGTTCGTCTCCGAACTCGTCGGGATACAGTCCACGAGCCGCCCGCTCGAGTTGGAAGAGGTGGATGATCGGCCCCTGGTAGGTCAGCCCGCCATAGATGACGCGGTCGTTTTGAACCGCCTGAAGCTGGCTCGCGACGTTGTGGTTCCGTAGATGTGAGACGATTTCGGTGTCGAAATACTCCTGGGTGATCTCACCTTGCATCCTGATTGCGAGGGCGTCCGGATCGATCTCCAACAGCGTTTCGTAGTCGATGGTCCCCCCGCCGGCTTGCGCATCTCCGATATCGTTCCGGGCGAGACTATCCGCGACGTTCAGATCGGTCCAGTGTTTGGACTGTGTCCCGGAGCCGATCAGGTACGGATAGAACGATTCCGGCGGGACTCCCTCCGGGTAGAGAACCGCGATGGTCGGGGTTTCGTTCGGAAGGCGCGCTCGTACGTCCGCGAGCACCTCGTCGTGATACGCCGCGAACGCTTCGTAGCGAGCCTGCTCTTGGAACACCTGCGCGATCTTCTCGAAGGCCTCGTACAGCGTGTAGTCGGCGTAATCGTGCCAGTCGTAGACACGGGAGAAGATCGTGTTCCCCACGAACGGCGCGACGGCGTCTCGGATCTCGTCGACATCGGCCCGATCCCACTGGAGGCGATTCTCCATGAAGTTCGGATCGATGAGGTGAACGTCGGCCTCGAGTTCGTAAAAGATCTCTTTGCCGGTGCCGTCCTGATAGAGTTCGGTGAGTTCGCTTCCGTCGACGGAGACGCCGGGGAGTTCCTCGTACAGGTGTGAGGCGAACCGGGCGCGGACGCCGATGGCCGAGAGTCCGTCACCCCGTCCGAGCGCGACGCCCATGTCCGCGTAATCGCCCGTGTACGGGAACCACGTTTCGGGAACCTCGTCGAACTCGACGGTACCGACGGGCTCCATCGTCACCGAGTACGATCCCTCCGTTTCGCTCGTTTCGTCCTCCGGGCTAGCCACACAGCCGGCGAGCAGCCCGCCGCCGACCACAGCGCCGCCGTACTTCAGCGTGTCTCTGCGTGTCGGTGTCTCGGTCGTGCTATCGGTATTGTCACTCATGGGGTATCGTTAGCGTCTGGCCGTCACTGGGTGGTCGGCGGCGATGAACGGCTCGTCGTCCTTGTCGGCGAAGGACAGCCCGCCGCAGTCGTTGCGACGGACGCGCCACGACGGCAAGTCGGGGATATCGTACTCCGCCGGGTCGCGGAAGGCTCCGGCGATCGCCCACTCTCGAGCGCGCATTCAGCGATCACCCGTGATGATGTCGGCGACCGCTTGGCGGTCGAATAGCTGCTCGTCTGCCGGAATCTCCGGATACGGGCCTTCGGTATAGGTCGGCCACTCCCCGAAGACGTCGGGGTAGAGTTGCTTCGCAGTCATCTCCAACTGGAACAGGTTCAGGATCGGACCCTGATAGCGGGCCCCTTGCGGGTAGACGCGGTCGTTTTGGACCGCCGAGAGCCTGCTGCCGGCGGAGTGGTTCCGCAGCGACGATCGAATGCCGGCCAGATCCGTTTCGGGGTGCATCCCGCCCAGCGAGAAGAGCACGTCCGGATCGGCCTCGAGCAGCACTTCCATGTCGATCACGTCGCCCGAGGAGATGTTGTCGCCCAGCGCGCCGATCGGGCCGAGCGGGCGCACGTGGGCCGTCAGAAACCCGGGCGTATCCAGCGTGTAGGCGTACATGCTCTCGATGTCGCTCATCCCCGCCATGACGACGGTCGGGCGCTCTTCTTTCGCGGGCAGATTCGTCTCGATCGTGTCCAACAGGGACGTGTGTATCTCCGCGAGCGCCTCGTATCGCTCCTCCTCCTGAAAGACCGCCGCGACCTTCTCGAACATCTCCCAGAGGCCGTAGTACTCGTAGCGGTCGGCCCAGTTCGACGGCGGCTGGTCGTGTCTGTCGCTGAACGTGTTGCCGAACCACGGGGAAACCGTGCCGCCGATCTCCTCGACATCCTCCGCGTTCCAGCTATCGAGGGCGTTGACGCTCGCCGGATCGGCGAGGTGAACGTCGCTCTCGAGATCGTAGAGCTTCTCCTTGCTCGGCTCCCACGAGGAGTACAACCCGGTCCAGTCGAGCGTGACACCGGGCAGTCGCGGCGTGAACTGATTCCACAGTTTGTCGTAGTACTCGGGTGCGTGCATCGCGTTGACATCGTTTCCGCGTCCGAGGGCAAACGCCATCCCGGCATGGTGTGTCAGTCGCGTGAAGATGCTCTCCGGCGGCGAGTCGAACGACACCTCGCCCATCGGAGCCATCGTCACCGAATACGTCCCTTCGCCTGATTGGGCACCCCGTTCGTCGCTCTGTCCGACCAGCTCCGAACAGCCCGCGAGGGCGGTCCCGGTCGCGAGCGCGCCGCCGTATTTCAGTGTGTCTCTGCGCGTCGGCAGTTCGCCCCCCGTTTCGTTTGTCTCCATGGGTTTTAGGCTACCCTAAACCATAATAAACGCTCCGATTATTAGGCAGGCCTAAAATAAGAGTGCGTCGTCGAACAGTGCCGAACCGCCTCCGGGCGAGCTGATCGGCCAGCCCCGCCAAAAGCGTGCTCGTCTCCGGTCTGCTCGAGCCGACGAGTGCGGTGACCGCACCCGATTCGGCCACGATCGGCTCGCCGCCGAGTATCGGGTCCCCCCGAACTCGAGTCGTTCGTCCGTTGCGGTCAGTACGGGACACCGCATCGCGGACACATCGGAGTGCTCGCTTCGGGAAGCGCGAGTCCGCAGTTCGGACACTCGTCGCCGTCCGGTGTGGTGATTTCCGCGACGATCTCATCGGTTCGGTCGCGGATGGTCGGAATCGACCCGACCGTCTCAGGAACGGCGTCTGCATGGTCCTCGTCCCCACCAGTTGCAAAGCGAACTCGAGCGGCGAGGAACTGTTCGGGGTCGTCGTCGACGGCCGCGGTCACGTCCGGGATCGACACGTCCGAGTCCGCTCGCTCGAGCAACCCGAAGGCCTCGACTACCCGGCCGCGCACGTAGGGGTTCTCGTCGTTCATTCGATCGCGCAGTGCGGCGACGCTCTCGGAGAGCGCATCGGGGTACGCACAGCCGATCACGACGAGGGCGGTACAGAGGTGATAACGGACGAGTTCGTTCGGATCGTCGAGCGACTCGGACAGGGTCGAGACGCGGTGTCGGAGCCGATCCTGATCGCCAAGCGCCACGAACTCGAGGGCCTTCGCCAGCTTCTCTCTGACCTCGGGCTCGTCGAACGACAGTCCGATTTGCAGGTCAGCCAGCACCTCGGGTGTGGCAGCCGTCTCCGGATGCTCCAACGCGACATAGCCCAGTGCCTCCGCCGAGCGAGCGCGCACGTAATAGAACTCGTCCTCGTCGGCCAGTCGGTCCGCGAGCGACGGGACGACCGACGAGACGGCGTCGGGGTCGGCCTCGGCGACTTCGACGAACAGTTTCGCGGTCGTCAGACGAACCGATCGCTCCTCGTCGGTCAAAAACGGCGGAAGCGTCGTGAGGACGGGCTCGAGTGCGGTCGGTTGCGTTTCGGCGAACTGGCGTATCGCTCGGACCGCTGCTTTTCGTGTCTCTTTATCGCGGTTTTCGAGTCGCTCGAGATGTGTGACAGCCTCCTTAGGAGTGTCACTGTTGAGAGCACCCGCGAGCCGGTCGACAGACGACTGCTGTAGTGAATCGTCCATAGTTACGTCGGCGTGTACCGGTGGATTCGAGCCCGCCGGGCAATAAAATCCACTGGATATCCGGTTGGTACCGGGAGCTAAGTTCGACGCGATGCGAGAATACGTAAATCCCCAATCCGGGACACCCCTCTATCGAAGTGTACGTGCGAGTAGATCACTCGCACCTCGAGGAGGAAAGCAAGGACGGATTCGGCGTGAATCACTCGACGTTCGGTCTCTAGTTTCCGATCGGACACCCCTCTATCGATGTGTTTCTCGGCGTTCCGCTCACTCGAGGCACGATCGATCCTTGCCGGTTCGGACAGTAGGAGTAGTCCACGACACAGACACCCCTTTATCGATGTGTTTGGCCCGCCGAACGGGAGGGGGGTGCTCGATCGAGAAGACGTGAGAAGAACGATGACTCGGACGATTACAGCAGGAAACCGATCAAGAAGTCGGTTGGAAGGATCTAACTGGCTGTTTTTGGAGTCTCTTCTTCTAGCTTTCTAGATAACACACTCACACACCCCTCTATCGATGTGTTCGATGTGTTTCGAGCGGTTCCGAATTCATCGATGCGGAGTGGGCGTATTCTCCGAAACCAGCCGAACAATTGTACGCTCATGAACGGGTTTCTCAGGCCTTCTCTGGGCTGAATGGATCTCGTCTCGATCGATCGCCGACTCACACGTCCCGAGAGGGTATCGCTCGAGCGGGAGAAAACACATCGATAGAGGGGTGTCTGTCTCCGGCAAACTCGGTTCTCGAACACATCGTCGGTCGTCAGCCGTTCTTCGACGGTGTTTTCTCTCTGCCAAGTCGAAATAGTGCATTCTAGCCGCTCGACCGAAGAAATACACATCGATAGGGGTGGCAACACTTTTCTTCCTCCCCCGTATGGGTCACCGTATGGATGACTTCGAGGATCCTCGAGACGGAGCGGGGACATCGAAGGACGAAGCGAGGGTATCGAAAGACGGAGTGGGGCCATCGAAAGATGAAGCGACGGAGCAAGCTTCGTCCTCGTCCGATTCGACGGCACCCGAGACGACTCCATCCGCGACCGATTCGGCGACGGCCGGCGAGTCGCAGTCGATCGAGGACATGTTATTGGAGTTCGACCAACAGGAGGGGCTCATTCGCGATCGGTCGCTTCTCGACCCGAATCACATCGTTTCCGAGGACCGGATCGTCGGTCGCGACGAACAGTTACAGGAAGTAACCAAGATGCTCCGCGTCGCTCTCGGGGACAACCGGCCGCCCAATCTCTTTCTCTACGGTCCCTCCGGAACCGGAAAATCACTGATCACGAAGGCCGTCTGTAAGAACATCAGCAAAATCTGCGAGACGCGAGACATTCGGTTCGGGACGATCGAAGTCAACTGCCAGGATCTCGATACGCTCGGCGTAGCGGTCTACGAACTCGCGAGTCGCGCGGCAGATGAAGCGGCCGTCGAGGTACAGGTCCCGAAACACGGCGTCGCGACGAAAGAGAAGTGGGACGAACTCTATCGGATCGTCAACGAAAACTTCGACTCGGCAGTGTTCGTTCTCGACGAACTCGACATGCTCGTCGGCCGACGGGACAAGCAGGACCCAGCCTTCTCCCGTCTCCTCTATCAGCTCTCTCGAGCCGGCGCGAACAACGACCTCACTGCTCACGTCTCCGTCGTCGCGATTTCGAACGACACGAAAATGATGGAGTCCGTGGGGAGCCGCGCCCTGAGTTCCTTTACCCCCGAAGACGTCCACTTCGACGACTACGACGCGAACCAGCTCCAGTCGATTCTCCGTCGCCGGCGAGACGCCTTCTACGACGACGTTCTGGACGAGGACGTTATCCCGCTGGCAGCGGCCTTCGCGGCCCAGACCCACGGCGACGCTCGCAAGGCGATCGATCTCGTTCGAGTCGCCGGTGAACTCGCGGAACGCGAAGGCGACGAGCGCGTTCGCGAGGAACACGTCCGCGAAGCACAGGACAAAGTCGAGAAGAACCGGGTCCTCGAGGTCGTCCGCGGTATCAGCACGCAGAAGAAGCTCTGTCTCTACGCGACGGCCGCCGTCGCTTCGGAGACGGACGACGAATCCGCTCGCAGCACGACTGGCTACCGCGTGTACCAGTTCCTCACGGATGCGATCGACGCCGAACAGTACCATCAGGAGACCTACGTCAACAAGATGAAAGAGATGACGACGTACTCGCTCGTCGACTTCGAACGGCGGAGCCACGGCCCGAGTTCGGGGATGTTCCTCGAGTTCCAGTTCGGAGAGCGTCCCGAAACGATCCTCGAAACGCTTCGCGAGGATTCGCGCCTCGAAATGGTCTCCGTGGACGAGGTCTCGAGCGTCGTCAAAGCACAGGTTCGAAACGAGACGTGAGTCGTTGTTCGTCGGGCCCCGCTATCGATGTGTTGCTCCGCGGTCGCCATCGCTGTCGTCCAATCCGGAAAGGTGAGTACAGTCGTCTCATCTCAGCACACACCGTTATCGATGTGTGATCTTCGGTTTGATGTCCTGATAGACGGAAAATATGGAGTTTGGAAATTCGATCCGATACGGATACCTATCCTCGATTATCGCCAGTTCGGGGTGTCTCTCGTTTCTCATTACTTTCTCAATTATTGAGAAATTAGACACACCTCTATCGAAGTGTTTCCGTCCCCAGCCGACAGCAGTGGCTGTCAAGAGAAAAATAGGAGAAGAACAGCGGACAGAGTGGTGTTAACTCCGAGTGAGATACGCACAGCCATTGTTCAAAGAAAGGCGAGAGTATACTACATCGTTATATCTGATATGTGCTCATCGATGGAACCCTCATTTCTATTAGATATCTAACAGCGTCGTAAACAATTACGGATACTGGATCCGCTACCCAGATAAAATAGAGTTCAGGAGGTATGAGATGGGATTTTACTCCGGACATGGTGGTGTGGGGCTCGTAGAAGTGGCTCACTCGGTAGGTGGGGATTCTGATATTGGAATTAGTGATCTGAATTACTGAAATTCGGCTAATGACGTATTTTCGTCGGTCGTATCGCCATCGAGTAAGTGCTCCTGAATGGAGTCGTGGATACCGACGTCGTCGAGGACCTCGTCGAGCGCCGACAGGATGAGTTCGATGTCCATATCGAGGGTATACTCGCGATACGTTCCCCCGCGCCGCCCCTCGTTTCGTTCGGTGACCGAGACGAGTCCGAGCATGGCCAGTTCCGCCAGATGATCGCGCATCCGGCGCGGAACAAGCGGGTCCCGCCCGGCTCGCTGTGCGAAGTTCGTGTATCGGGGCCGCACGTCTCGTGATCGGACGGGGGTTTCGTTCTGGAGATGCAGCGTGAGCAGGGAGTACAACACCAAGTGACCGTGCTGAGTGAGTCCGCTGATCCCCTCTTCGATCCGGCCGCGTTCCAGATCGTGACGGCCTGCCTCTACGTGGGTTTCGGCGACGGTGGTCGTCTCGGCTTCCTCGCGAGCGAGATCGCCGGCTTTCATCAGGAGGTCGATCGACTGGCGAGCGTCGCCGGCGTCTTTCGCACCGTAGGCGGCACACAGCGGGATCACTGCATCGTCGAGGACGTCGTCGTGAAACGCGACCGCCGCCCGCTGCTCGAGGATTTTCTGCAGATCGCTCGCGTCGTACGCGGGGAAATGGATCTCCTGTTCACAGAGCGAACTCTTTACCTTCGGGGAGAGGTCGTCTCGAAACGAGAAATCGTTCGAGATACCGATAATCCCGATTTTCGCTTCGGAGAGGTTATTGTTCGCACGCGCTCGCGGAAGCTGATAGAGGATCGAGTCGTCTTCGACGTGATCGACTTCGTCTAAGACGATGAGATTAGTCCCGCCGAGGTCGTCGAGGTCGTCCCAGAGCATCTCGTAGACCGTCGCTCGCGGGTAGCCGGTCGTACTGATCTGATTCGTTTCGTCTCGGAGTTCGTTGACCAGACGCGTCGCGATCTGATACGAGGACGTGAGGCCGTCGCAGTTGAGAAACGTCAGCCGGAGATCGATATCGTCGTACTGACTGGCGTCTTCCTCGAGGTGGGAGAGCAGATATCTGGTCGCGGCGGTCTTTCCGACGCCGGTCTTGCCGTAGAGAAAGACGTTGTTCGGTTGTTCGCCGTTGATCACGGGCTGGAGCGCAGCCTGATACATCTGGATTTCTTCGTCACGACCGACGAGTTGCTCCGGTTGGTAGTCCTCCCGCAGCGCGTCGCGATTCCTGTAGATTTCGGTGTCTCGTTCGAACAGGCTCATTCGGACTGTCTCTGGGAGTGTGTCTCTCGGCAGGGTTTATAAAACCACACCGTCCGGAGTGTCCGCTGTTCTTTTCACTTATATCAAACCGAGGAACACACCCACCCCACCGTGTCCGCAGTAATCCTTCTACGAGAGGGGGGATGGTCTCGGACGGGTATCTAGACTACAGAAGTTTTAATGCAATCTACTGAGAGCTAGTCCAAATGGCAACTGTAGTTGATATTTCAGGATGAGAAATATATGAAATATACACACCCAGATTAGGCACCCCCCGCTCGTTCGGCAGAACAGCGGACACGGTGGGGTGGGTGTGTTGACTCTCGTACTCGAGTCAGCAGTGTGACCGTAACTCTCGTCTCTCACCATCGTTTCCTCCCTATACCACCCGATTGACTGGTCTTCTCGAACTGTGTGTTCCGAGTACCAACGGTGCCGACTGCGTTCTTCCACACCATGCTGTCCGCTGCTCTCGGTTCGGTTCCATCTCTTCGGAGTAGCGGATACCGTCGCTCTTTCTCGCCGCGTTTCTCCTCTCTACAGCCCTGAGATCGCCCAGTCTTCCACACGGAACAGCGGACATTGTGGTGTCCGTGCTTTGTTCCGACCTCTCTCGAGTTCCGTTCCCCCAGTCCACCCCCACACCACCATGTCCGTTGTTATACTGATAGTTCGATCGAAAACTGCGGACATGGTGGTGTGGTGTTGACAGAACCGATATTCTTAGCCCTCTTGAACTGCTCCTTAATTGCCAACACTCGCGCCCGTAGTCTTCAAATTCGAGTTATCGTGCTGGCTTTACGAGTTAGGCTAATCAGTTAGCCCTTCTAACTAGGCCAACCCCCTCCTTGTTTGTCTCGGACGGTGTTCCACCTCAATTTCTCAATCAAACGAAAGTGGCGACTGAAAGGAGACCGGGCTATTTGCCCTCGCAGCTCAAAACTCCTCGTCGCCGTCGAACTGGCTCGTCTGCGGATCGATCGTTACCGCCGGCGAGCGGAACTCGGCGTCGAGGAGGGACTTCGGAACGCCGAGCCGGACCGGTCCGCGCGGGGGTGTGAGTGCGGTTTCGATCCCCGAACGGATCGCCTGCTGGAACTCGACCGGCCGCTCGACCGAGACGTTCTCCTTGACGACGGTGTCGTACGTCTCGGGTTCGATTTCGTGGATCGGCCCCTTCCCCCGGTCCGCCGGATCGGCGTCGGCGGCGACGTGGATCAGTGGAACGCGGTCGTCGAGTGCGTTCTTCAACCCGTGCATCGCGTTCGTGTCGCCGGGGCCGGGGACGGTAAGCGTCGCGGCGACCTCACCTCCAGACTCGTAGTATCCCCATGCGATGTGCGGGATCGCCGTCTCGTGGCGCGCCATCACGTATCTAATGTCGTCTCGCCGCTCGACGGTACGATCTAACGGGAGCGTCTGCGTTCCGGGGAGCCCGACGAGGAGGTCGACCCCGGCGTCGACGAGGGCATCGTACAGTTGCTCACTGCCGGGCTGCGCGGCGGACCGTCATCTGTTCCAGGCATCGCTCTCGAGTCTGATTGGAGCGACACAGCGCAATAAATACCGTCGGTCGTTCTCGATCAACTGCTCGGCTCGTCACGAAAACGGTCATCGTCGAGACGATCGGCGGCCGTTGAGGCGGCCGGCGGCGAGATATTCGTTCACGGGAAGACGAACCCGTCGAAGCCACTGGCTTTTCGGACCGACCGGTCAGTACGCCTCGTCCTGCGCGTCGACGGTCGCGACGGCCGCGAGGTTCACGATGTCTTTGACCTCGTCGCCCCGCTGGAGGACGTGGACCGGCTCGTCCATCCCGACGAGCATCGGCCCGATCGCGTCCGCACCGCCCAGTCGCTGGAGCAGCTTGTAGCCGATGTTACCCGCCTCGAGGTTCGGGAAGACCAGCACGTTCGCCGGCTTCTCGAGGTCGGTGAAGTCGTAGGTGCCGGTTAGCATCTCCTCGACGACGGCCGTGTCGGCCTGCATCTCGCCGTCGACGGGGAAGTCGACTGCAGGGTCCTCGCGGAGGCGACGGGCCGCCTCGCGGGGTTTTCGCGTGCCCTCGTTGTCGACGCTGCCGAAGTCCGAATAGGACAGCAACGCGGCGCGGGGTTCGACGTCGAACCGACGAGCCAGTTCGGCGGTGTGACGAGTGACCTCCTCGAGGACGTCCTCGTCGGGGGCCTGATTCACGGTCGCGTCGGCGACGAATATCACACTGTTTTTGAACGTGAGCATGTAGACGCCCGCGGCGTAGTCGGCGTCATCCGCCGTGCCGACCACCTGCAGCGGCGGCCGGAGTGCGGACGGATAGTGGTTCGTCAGGCCGGTGAGCAACGCGTCGGCATCGCCGCGGTCGACCATGACACTGCCGAAGTAGTTAGTGTCGTCGCGGATCATCGACGCTGCCTCACGACGGGTGACGCCGTTGCGCTTCCGGCGTTCGTAGAGGTGGTCGGCGTACCCCTCGTAGTCGTCGCTCTCGGGGTCGACTACGTCTGGTTCGAACTCGAGGCCGAGGTTCGCGATCGTGCCGCGAATGTCGTCCTCGTCGCCGATCAGGACCGGTTCGGCGATCCCGCGTTCGACGATCTGGGACGCCGCTCGAACGATCGTCTCGTCGGTCCCTTCGGCCAGCGCGATCCGCTTGGGGTCGGACTTGGCCTTGTTGAGGACGACGCGCATCATCTCGCGGGATTTCCCGAGGCGGGCCTCGAGTTGCTCGACGTACTCGTCGATATCGATGTCGACGCGGGCCGCGCCCGAGTCGATCGCAGCCCGTGCGACCGCGGGGGCGACTTCGAAGAGGACGCGGGCGTCGAGGGGCTTCGGAATGATGTAGTCGGGGCCGAACTGCAGCGGTTGATCGCCGTAGGCTTTGACCACCGAGTCGGGAACGTCCTGTTTGGCCAGATCGGCCAGCGCCGACGCCGCCGCGACCTTCATCTCCTCGTTGATCTCGGTGGCACGTACATCGAGCGCACCGCGGAAGATGAAGGGGAAGCCGAGGACGTTATTGACCTGATTCGGATAGTCCGAGCGCCCTGTCGCCATGATAACCGTATCGTCGCGGGCATCCTTGGCCGCCTCGTAGCCGATCTCGGGATCCGGATTCGCCATCGCGAAGATGATCGGATCCGCGGCCATCGAGCGGACCATCTCCTGACTGACGATATCGCCGGCGGAGAGCCCGACGAACACGTCCGCACCTTCCATCGCGTCCGCGAGGTCTCCCTCGGGCAGGTCTCGAGCGAACTCCCGGTTGTACTCGTTGAGGTCGCCGGATTCCGCCCGCTGGGTCGTCAGCACACCGTCGATATCGCACATCGTGATGTTCTCGCGTTTGACGCCCAGAGAGACGTAGAATCGGGCCGTCGCGAGCGCTGCAGCGCCTGCACCGGCGAAGGTCACCTCGAGGTCTGCGAGATCCTTCCCGGAGATTTCGACGGCGTTGAGCAGTGCCGCGCCCGAGATGATCGCCGTACCGTGCTGGTCGTCGTGGAACACCGGGATCGACAGCCGCTCGCGGAGCTGCTCCTCGATGGTGAAACAGTCCGGTGCCGCGATGTCTTCCAGATTGATGCCGCCGAAGGTCGGTTCCATCGCGGCGACCGAGTTGACAAACGCGTCCGGATCGTCGAGATCGAGTTCGATATCGAAGACATCGATGTCGGCGAAGCGCTTGAACAGGACGCCTTTCCCTTCCATGACGGGTTTCGAGGCCTGTGCGCCGATATCGCCGAGCCCGAGCACGGCCGACCCGTTCGAGACGACGCCCACGAGATTCCCCTTCGTCGTGTACTGGTACGCCTCGCCCGCGTCCGCGTCGATCTCCCGACACGGCGCGGCGACACCCGGCGAATATGCGAGCGAGAGGTCCCGCTGCGTGTTCGTCGGTTTCGTCGTCGATATCTCTATTTTCCCCGGCGGGGCGGTCCGGTGATACTCGAGCGCGTCTTCGTCCATTATCGTCTCGAGTGTCTCCGGCCGACCGATAAAAGTGTGCGGTTGCGATCAATTGTTCCCATCTATGTGAAATAATAGATTAGAAATGACCGCAAACGTTGCGACAGCCACCAGAGAAACAGTTCGGATATCATCCGAAAATGAGTCGGCCCTATTTTGGTGTCGCTGCCGATATTTAACCACCTCGTCGACTCTCGTAGCGGCCCTCGACTCTCGTAGCGGCCCTCGAGTCTCGGTTGTGGATCTCGAGGCGAGACCATGCGAGTGGATACGGTTGAATATGTGGCACCGTCTATCCTAACTATCATTCTAGGACACTATTTCTATGTTAGAGAGATACGAACGCGAACGGCCGACCGCTCTCGAACAAAAGGCCGAACTACAATTGATCGATAGGACAGTCGGAGCACGTTGTAATCTAGATGTGTAAACAATGGAGTAACGCGACTGATTGTGAGACACAGTCTTCCCGAAATGTGGAAACTCCTTTACTTGGCCTATATGGCTCGAAATGGCAATTTCTCGATTCTCTCATTCGAATTCATGGGGAAGATATCGTGGAAGAGTTCGTATTTTTCTGTAATTCGACACTAACATTCAGATCTGCATTCTTCGAGTATGGACTCTAATCCTGATACGAAAATATGGTAACCGGACCAGTATTGAATGTTAGTAACCGTGATAGAAAATAGTATCTATAATCTCGAAAAGCATTTCGGAACGCGGATCTGACAGTTGGTAAAATCTACTACCGGTGACATCTATACTACCAGAAACTACTACGTTGAACGATGTCGCCATCACGGCGCGGCGCATTGTCGAACGCTTTATCGTTGTGAATCGTATGACGACTCATTCGAAGGTTCAGTTGAGGATGACTGCGAGATCTAACACCGCATTCGACGCAGGGGGCGATACCGAGGCCGAACTCGACGAGCAGCGGGCCACGTACGATTTCGTCTCGGACGACGTGGATCGACCCGCACTGGTCGACGAGCTCCGGGACCGTGTCGACGGCGACGTCCGGTTCGACACCTACACGCGGCAACTGTACGCGACCGACGCGAGCGCGTACGAACTGACGCCGATCGGCGTCGTCTACCCGAAGTCGACCGCCGATGTCGCCGCGACCGTCTCGTACTGTGCGGACCGCGAGATCCCGGTCCTCCCGCGCGGCGGTGGGACGAGCCTCGCGGGACAGGCGGTCAACGAGGCCGTCGTACTCGATTTCACCCGTCACATGGACGGCATCGTAACCGTCGATCCCGATCACCAACGGGCCCGCGTCGAGGCCGGGACGGTGCTCGGCGACCTCAACGAGGCACTCGCTCCCCACGACCTGAAGTTCGCGCCCGACCCGGCTGCGGGGGACCGAAGCGCGATCGGCGGTGCGATCGGGAACAACTCGACCGGCGCTCACTCGCTCGTCTACGGGAAGACCGACGCCTATCTCGAGGAGTGCGAGGTCGTACTGGCCGACGGAACGGTCGCCACGCTCGGTGAGATATCCGTCGCGCAACTCCGCGAGTCCGCCGATTCCGAGGGGGACCTCCTCGAGCGGATCTACGCGGAAGTCGTCCGGATCATCGACGAGGAAGGTGACGAGGTGCGGGAGCGATTCCCGGATCTGAAGCGTAACGTCTCGGGGTATAACTTTGACGTGCTCATCGAAGAGGCCGAGACCGGGACCGTCAATCTCGCCCGGCTGCTGGCCGGCAGCGAGGGGACCCTCGCCGTCGTCACCGAAGCCGAGGTGTCCCTCGAGCCCGTCCCGGAGACCAAGGCGGTGTCCCTGCTGTTTTACGAGAGCGTCCTCGAGGCCGTAACCGACGTCCAGCACGTCCTCGAGCACGAGCCCGCCGCGGTCGAACTCATCGATAACGTGCTCCTCGGGTTGGCCCGGGAGACGACCGAGTTCGAGGCGGCGGCGTCGCTCGTTCCCGACGAGGCCGAGGCGGGGTTACTCGTCGAGTTCTACGCCGAGGACGACCATCACGGCCGCGAACAGACAGCCTCCCTCCTCGCGGATAGGGTTCCGGGCACCGAGACCGAGGCGACGCCGGCCGAGGATCGACCGGCGATCGACGAGACGATCGCGTTTGCCGGCTTCGAGGCTCACGAGGAAGCCGAGCGCGAGACCTTCTGGACGCTGCGCAAGGCCGGGCTGCCAATCTTGCTCTCGCGGACCTCCGACGAGAAGCACATCAGCTTCATCGAGGACTGTGCGATCCCGCCCGAACACCTCCCCGAGTTCGTCGAACGATTCCAGTCGCTGCTGGCCGAGAAGGGACGTGACGACGACGCGGCCTTTTACGCCCACGCCGGGCCGGGGGTGCTCCACGTCCGCCCGCTGGTCGATACGAAGGCCGACCGGGACCGCGAGGACATGGTCGCTATCGCCGACGAGGTCACCGACATGGTCGTCGAGTTCGGCGGCAGCGTCTCCGGCGAGCACGGCGACGGTCGGGCCCGCACCCAGTGGAATCACAAGCTCTACGGCGACGACCTCTGGCAGGCCTTTCGCGATCTGAAGACCGCGTTCGACCCCGACTGGCTGCTCAATCCGGGGAATGTCTGCGGCGACCACGACATGACCGAACACCTCCGGTACGACGCCGACTACGAGTACGACGCCGGGCTCGAGCCGTCGCTGAACTGGGACAACGAGAACGGCATGCAGGGGATGGTCGAACTCTGTCACGGCTGTGGCGGCTGTCGCGGCGAGCAGGAGACCACGGGCAGCGTGATGTGTCCGACCTACCGGGCGGCCGACGAGGAGATCACGGCGACTCGAGGCCGGGCGAACCTCCTCCGGCAGTCGATGAGCGGCGACCTTCCGGACGACCCGACCGACGACGAGTTCGCCGAAGAGGTGCTTGACCTCTGTATCGGCTGTAAGGGCTGCAAGCGGGACTGTCCGAGCGGCGTCGACATGGCGAAGCTCAAGACCGAAGTCATGCACGAGCGCCATCAGGAACACGGTGCGAGTCTTCGGGATAGGCTCTTCGCCAACTTCGATACGCTCGCCGCCGTCGGCAGCGCGCTGGCACCGGTCTCGAACCTCGCCCAGTCGCTTCCCGGTTCGGACGTGCTCGCCGAGAAGACGGTCGGAATCGCGAGCGAGCGGTCGCTCCCCGAATTCAGCCGCGAGACGCTCCAGGACTGGTTCGAGAATCGAGGCGGCTCGCGTGTGTCCGAGGCGGACGCCGAACGGAAGGCCGTCCTCTTCGCGGACACCTACACGAATTACAGCCATCCGGAGGTCGGCAAGGCGGCGGTGCGCGTCTTGGAGGCCGCGGGCGTTCACGTCGACGTGGCCGACCGGACCGACAGCGGCCGGCCGGCACTGTCGAAGGGCTTCGTCGACGCCGCTCGCGACGCCGTCGCGAAGAACGTGGCGGCGCTCGAGCCGCGGGTTCGCGAGGGCTGGGACATCGTCGTGGCGGAACCGTCCGACGCCGTGATGTTCCAATCCGATGCCCTCGACCTGCGGTCGGGCAAGGCCGTGGAATCGTTCGCCGCGAACGCCTACGGCCTCTGTGAGTATCTGGATACGTTCCGGCTCGATGAGGCCGTCGAGTGGGCGGCACCCGCCGATTCGGTCGTCTACCACGGTCACTGCCACCAGAAGGCGGAGAAGAAAGACCACCACGCCGTCGGCGTGCTCCGGCGGGCCGGCTACGCCGTCGACCCGCTCGATTCGGGCTGTTGTGGCATGGCCGGCACGTTCGGGTACGAGGCGGAACACTACTCGCTGAGTCAGTCTATCGGCGATATCCTCTTCGACCAGATCGAAGACAGCGGTGCCGAGGTCGTCGCCGCGCCGGGAACGTCTTGCCGGACCCAGCTCGGCGACAGTCGGATCGAACCGGTCCCCGCCGACAGCTCGCTCGCCGGCACCTCGCTCGACGCCGAGTCGCCCCCGACGCCGATCGAGTTGCTCGCGCACGCACTCCCCAGATAAACCGTTCTAATTGGTTCTATCGGCACGTTCACGAATCACGACAACTTTCTCGTTGTGTTGCCGAGCATCGGTCAATGAATCGATCGGAAGCGATCGAGGCGGTTCGGTCACCGATATTCGCGTTCCCCCTCGCTATTGCCGTCGCCGTCGCAACGTGGTTGCTCGCCTCGGGGTCGACGGCGACGATGCTCGCCATCACGCTCTTCTGTATCGTCCTCTGGGTTCTGACGCCGGTTCCGCCCTCGTACACGGGACTGATCGGCCTCGGGCTGATCGCCGTGACCTTCTCGACGGAGTTGGCGCTCGTCGGCTTCCGGAAACCGGCGACGTGGCTCATCGGGTTCGGATTACTGATGGGCGAAGCGACACGTCAGAGCGGCCTCGCGAGCGGGGTCGGACGGTGGCTCGCGACCAGAACCATCGGCGACCCGACCGAGACCGATTCGGTCCGAACCTACCGCCGACTGCTGCTCGCGCTCTCGATCGGTGCCCACGCGCTGGCCTTTCTCGTCCCCTCGGCGCTCGTCCGCATCCTCGCACTCGCACCGATCCTCCGCGAACTCGGCTCGCTTTTCGACTCCCGAGCGGCTCGAGTCGGTCTCTATCTCGGTCCGTTGTTCGCGACGTTTTACGGCTCCGCGGGCATCCTGACTGCAGACCTGCCGAATATCATCATCTCGGGCTTCAGTCAGTCGATCGCCGGACACACCATCTCGTGGTCCGAGTGGTGGCTCCACATGTACCCCGTCATGGGTCTCGCTCGCGTGTTACTGGTCATCGGGATCGTCTACGTCTTCTTTCGGCCGTCGGCCGACTCGAGTTTCACGCTCCCCGAGAGTGGGCCGACGGACGGTGCCGCCCAACGACGGATGCTGGCGTTCCTGCTCGTCGGCGCGTCGATCTGGGCGACGGATTTCGTCCACGGGTTCCATCCGGTGATCGGTGCGGTCGTCGTCGTCATCCTCGCGTTCCTGCCGACCGTCGGCGTCGCCGACTTCGACACCGCCGGTCGCGACGTTGATTTCTCGATCCTGTTCTTTATCGCCGCGGTGTTCGCCATCGGCGACGGACTGACCGAGACCGGATTCACCGATCGCTCGGCGACGTACCTGCTCGAGTTGATCCCGACGGACGGCTCGCTCGCGGTGATACTCGCCTCCGTCTTTTTCATCACGTTCGCACTCACCTTCCTGATGGAGGGGTTGGCCGTCGCGAGCGTTCTCACTCCGATCCTGATCCCCTACATCGACGCGGCGGGACTTCCGTTCACGCCCATTTTGTTGGCCGAGGTACTGGCGCTGAGTTCGTACTTCTTTCCCTACCAGTCGGCGGTCCTCATCGTCATTCTGACCGAGGGTGATCTCGAGACGCGGGAACTGATCGTCACGACGGTCGCGTGTTCGGTCGCGACGATCGTGGTCTTGCTTCCGATCCAGTTCGGTCTGTTTAGCGTCTTCTACTGAGAGGGGACTCCTCGAGCGGGCTCGCGTTCGGATCGAGCGAGAGTGAGGATTCGATCCCCCGACGGAGTTCATAGCGTTCTGTTTCGGCTATTCCTGTAGCCTATCCAGACAGGCTAACTGATCAGCCTAATTCATTAGTCCTCCTTGTAAGGTGGCCCCTCTCTCCGAACCAGCTGCTTCCGAATCTATCGATCGGCGACTCTGGGTGCGCGTTCTGCAGAACTCGAGCAGCGAGCGTTACCGAAGAGCGGGGATCGTGTCCCGGTTCACGACCGACCGAATCAGCCGATTCAGATGCGCGGACTCGCCCACCCATCGAGACCTCCTGTTCTCTCGGCGAGTTGGGTCCCTCGTTCGCATCGATCGATGCTTTCGACGTGAGCACCGATCAAACGCGCACTCGATCGCGAGCACGTCGATTAGGCTACCTCGTTAGGCCAACTAGTTATGCTTCTGAGTAGGGTTGGTTAGCAATCTGCTACCGCTGGCACACCGATACAGCCTACCCGATTCGATTTCCCTGATCGAAATGCCTGTTGGGGTAGGTAGGCAGGCCCGGCCGTTAGGCTTCAAAGTTAGTCTTACTGGTTAGGCCACCTAGTTATTCTGGCTGGCTCGTCTGTATTTCGATTAGGCCTACTGAATAGGCCAACCGAACGGACTTCTCGAGCCGAGGGCCGGGTACGAACCCTCTCTGTGGGCTACTCCGTTAGTCTCCCCAGTCGGCCTAACCGAATAGGTAGGCCGAATAGCCTATTTAGAAACCCTTCCTCGCCCCCTCGGTTAGCTTCGTCGAGCCTGCCAACTGCTACTCCTCTCCGTGTAGGCTACTCGGCTTTACCCGCCTGTCTCTGTCCTATCTTCTGGCTGGCGGGGCAACTACTTGCCAAACCCACTGTTTAGTTAGCCTAACTGGTTGGCCTAACCCGATGGCCTACTGGGTACGTATGGTGAAGTATTATATTCGGGAAGGCTAACTAACTCGTATGCTCACATATACGACCTACTCGGAGGCCGGCGGCGTCGGGAAGTCGACGATCGGTGCGGCGCTGCTCGAGGCCCACGCCAATCACGGACTCGACGTACTCGCGATCGATATGGACCAGCAAAACGGCTCGCTCACCTACCTCCTCGACGTCGACGCTCCCCGCGACGACAGTCAGGCGGATAACATCGTTCGGCACCTGATCGACCGACCGAAAGGACCGATCGAGGATCTCATTCACGAAACCGAGTCCGGCTTCGATCTCCTCCCGAGCCACAACATGCTCGAGAACCTCGAGGACCTGCTCAATCGCGCACAGCAGATGGCCGACGATCTCGGCGAGGGCGACGACTTCGATCCCTACGATCGACTTCGGCAGGTGCTCCTCGAGTCCAGCATCCCACAGGAGTACGACGTGATCGTCGTCGACCCGCCGGCGACCGCGGGGCCCCACCTCTACAACGCCGTGTCGGCCACGCGGAGCTTGGTAATCCCCGTCGAGCCCACCGGCAAAGGAATGCAGAGCGTCCTCGGGTTAGAAGAACTCGTCGACGGCCTCGAGGATCGACTCGAAGCCGAGATCGGTGTCCTCGCGGCCGTCCCGAACGGCGTCGGCCGAACGTCCGATCAGGAGCGGTACCTCACGGAGATCCGTGATCGGGGCTATCCCGCCCCGGTCGCGATCCGCGAGCGATCGTCGCTCTTCGAAGGCTGCTGGGATCAACAGTGTACCCCGCGACACTACGTCGAGGAATACCGCGACCGGCAGCGCGACCACGAGATGGAAACGCTCGAGAAGATCGATCAGTTGGCGACGGAGATCGAGGAGGTCGACGACCGATGAAGAAGGGCTCCGGGAGCGATCCGTTCGCGGAGGTCCAGGAGGAAGCCGAATCGGAACCGGACGCGAACGAAGAGCAGGCCGTCGACGACGAGTCCGATTCCGAACCGGCCCAGCCGGTCACTGAAGACGTCGACTCTCAAGCGGAGTCCGAGACGGATGGCGATCAGAACGAGGAGACTACCGCCGACTCGAGCGAGGCGGTCATCGGAGAGCCGCCCCAAAACGGTGCTGACGACGGCGGCGTTCCGTGGGTTTACGTCCGGGATACGGTCAAGCAGGACCGCGAGATGGTCCAGTTCTATCTCCGGGATTACGTCGTCGACGCGGAGGACGATTTCGTCGATGCGGTCAGCGACGAACTCGGGACCGACGTTTCGAAGACCGACGTTCGGGAAGCGGCCTACGAGGCGGCGATGCACAACGTCGACGAAGTCGTCGACCGACTCGAGGCGTGGGGCTTCGAATCGGAGGACTGACACCGCCCGTTGCCACCGTGAGTCTCGGGTGAAGGCGCACCCGTAAACGTGCGCTTGAATCGCGGGACGTTGACCGGAACGGGGATTACGTGCCTGCCGCCGACGGCGGCCAGAACGGAAGTCCACGCGAAAGCCAGTGTAGACTCACAGTCTGCACGTCATCAGACCTCGTCTGATGGAATCCTCAACGAAGCGAACGGTCCCGCCGTGAGCGAGTAGGGGGAGGGGAGGAGGTAATTTACTTATCTACTGCGGGGAGTGAGACTGAGAACGTCGTTCCATCGTCCGGTTCCGAATCGATCCATATTTCGCCCCCATGACGCTCGACGATTCGCTTGCACAACGCGAGTCCGATACCCGTTCCGTCGTGCTCCTCACGCGAGTGAAGGCGTTGGAAAATCTCGAAGATCCGGTCTTGGTCATCGGGGTCAATGCCGATCCCGTTGTCGCTGACCGATACGACCCACTTTTTACCGGCTCGTTCGGCCGAGATATGGACTTGGGGAGGCGCATCGCCTCTATATTCGATGGCGTTCTCTAGTAGATTCTGGAAGACCTGACGGAGTTGGCTGGCGTCACCCTCAACCTCGGGTAAGTCCTCACTCGTAATCTCCGCATCGTGCTCCTCGATCCGAAGCTGGAGATTATCTACAACACCGTCCAGAACCGTCTCTAGGTCGATTGGTTCAAAGGGGTCTCCCTGGGTCTCGACCCGGGAATATTCGAGCAAGCCGTCAATAATCTCTCGCATTCGGTCCGCGCCATCCACAGCGAAGTCGATGAATTCACGGCCATCCTCGTCGAGTTCGTCGCTGTAGCGTTCCTCGAGCAACTGGAGATAGCTGGATACCATCCGCAGTGGCTCTTGGAGATCGTGGGAGGCCGCGTACGCGAACTGCTCGAGGCGCTCATTTGACTCCTGTAACTTCTGCTCGAAGGTCTTTCGGTCGGTGATGTCCCGTGCCACACCGACCATCCGCGTCAATCCGTCTTCGTCTTGAATGGGCCGACCTGGGGCTTCGATCCAGCGCTCTTCCCCGTCCCGATCAATGCGAATCTCTTCGTATTTCGGCTCGCCAGTGTCGAGTGATTCTCTGATCTTCTCTTCGATCATCTCTCGGTCGTCGGGGTGGACGATCCCGATGAAATCGTCCCAGGTTTCGACTGTGGATCCGTATAACGACTCCGCCGAGGGATAGAAGGACGTCTGATCCTCGTCGATATTCCAGTCCCAGACGATCGCATCTGTGGCGTCGAGGGCGAACTCCATCCGCTCCCGGACACGCTGGAGTTCTCGTTCGCGTTCTTTCCGTTCAGTGATGTCCTGGACAGCGCCGCGGAGCGACACGATTTCCCCATCCTCGAGATCGGGTTCACCGATGACTCGGAGCCATCGCACCTCGCCAGTAGGCGTCTGGAACCGGGTTTCAATGTCGAAGGACTTGCCGGATTGGATCGCCTCATCGATAGCACGCTCAACGTTCGGTCGATCTTCATCGTGGTACACGTCCAATGCTTCATCCAATGGCGGCTCTTCATCGGATTGAATCGCTAAAATCTCGAAAAGATGGTCTGTCCAGAAGACATCGTGCGTGTCTGGGTCAATTTCCCACCCGCCGATATCCGCAACACGCTCCGCACGCTCGAGCAGATCGTACACTCGTTCGAGTTCCTGTTCGCGCTCTTTGCGCTGGGTTATATCTTCGAAGTACACGGAGAGTCCAGACTCGGAAGGATAAATTCGAACCATCGACCAGGTGCCGAGTGGCTCCGAGTACCGTTCAAACCTCATTGGTTCCTGTGTTGCTAAGGCCTCGTCAAACCGTTCGAAGATCGGGTCAGATTTGTCAACATCAAACACTTCCCACGGTTTCTGACCAACGAGTTTGCTGGCCGACTTCCCGATATATTCTTGCGCTTTTTCGTTCACATATTCATACTGGAACTCTTCGTCGAGTGCGTAGAAGGCGTCGTCAATTCGCTCGAAGACATCATCGAGTTCTTGTTCGAGTTGGTCAGTCTGTTTTTCGAGTTGTTGCTCGTACTCGCGCCGGTCAGTCATGTCTCGAGTGACTTTCGTGAATCCTTGAAGCTCTCCGTCGTCTCTGATGGCAGTGATCGTGACGTTCGCCCAGAAGCGCGATCCGTCTTTCCGAATCCGCCACCCTTCGTCCTCGACGCGGCCTTCGGCCGCAGCCCGTTCGAGGTTCTGCTCGGGAACGCCAGCGGCGATATCGTCCTTGGTATAAAACGCCGAGAAGTGCTGGCCGATGATGTCGTCGGCGGAATACCCCTTGATTCGCTCGGCTCCCTCGTTCCAACTAACGACCGTGCCCTCGGGATCGAGCATGAAGATGGCGTAATCCTTGACCGCTCTCACGAAAGCACTGAGCTGCTCACTGTCCGGATCGTGACGATCCACCTCGCCTCTCTCAGTGGACCACCACACCCGGGTGGAACCATTGATCTGTTTCGTTCGCAACTCTCCCTGTTCGGTAAGATCCCCCAGATACCCGCGTGCCGTCTGTGGGGGACAGTCCAGTTCTTGGATAATTTCCTCAACCGATACCGGGGTTTCCGGCTGTTCTAGTTGATTAAAGAATAACCGAATATCGTCAATAGCGATATCCGACGAAGAGTCCGAGGTTTCCATTGTCCTCTACTTACGGTGTGAACTAATAAGCCCTTGGCGGAGAGACGTATGCTCAGTATCGGCGGAGGCGTTGCCGCCAGCAGTCGCGAGCGAACGGAACTCTTTCGTCATCACGAGACGGCTCCGCCGCCTCGAACGACCGTGCTTTTCACCGAAGCTAAGCGGGAGCGAAGTTCCCGCGAGGTCAGAGAGAGAGCGTCGCTCTCTCGAGATTTTGCCGGGGCGAGACGGAGTCGCGCCCGTGGATCGAAAGGTGTTCGCGCCTTTCGTCATCACGGAAGACGCTATGCGTCTTCCGAACGACAGCGCAAAAGTTCGGTGTGCAGACGTAGTACCGAACTATCCGATCGCGTTTCAGGCGTTTTCCGAATACAGAGATTGTACTATTTACTAGGAACGTATCTCAGATACGAACCCGAGCACTGACGACCCGACGGCTGTCTTTCTGATGCCCTCGTCCGTCGCCCCGATATGGACGCCACTCGCGACGCGGTTCTGGACTGTCTCGGGTCGTTCCCCGACCGCCCCGATCCGGCCGTCAAGACCGTCTCGGTCTCGTCCGCCGACGGGTTCGAGCGCCGCCTCCTCGAGTACGAGGTCGAACCGGGGGACCGAATCCGGGCCTATCTGCTCGTTCCCGACGATATCGACGGTGAGTGCCCCGGGGTGCTCGCCGTTCACCCTCACGCGGGCGAGTTCGCCGTTGGGAAGTCGGATCCCGCCGGCCTGAGCGACACGAAAGCATACCATTACGGCGTCGAACTCTGCGAGCGCGGACACGTCGTCTGCTGTCCGGATCTGCTCTGTTTCGAGGACCGACGCCCGTCCGAGCGCGAACGGACGGCCGGGACGACCCCTTCGGGGGCCGACTACGAGAAGTTCGTCGCGATGGAGCACCTGTTGCGAGGCTCTTCTCCAAGCGAAGTATCTCTCGGACCTCGCCGCACGCTCGACGTTCTCGCGGGCCACGAACTGGTCGACCCGGACGCTATGGGGGTCCTCGGTCACTCGTTGGGCGGGCAAGAGGCCGCGTGGCTGTCGTGGTTCGACGACCGGATCGCCGCTGCGGTCGTCTCCAGCGGCACGGCACAACTCGCCGCCGTCCAGCGCGAGCGAATCACCACAACTTCGCGCTGTACGTCCCCGGCCTGTTGACCGTCGCGATATGGTGGACGTACTGGCGGACGTCGCCCCGACGCCGCTGCTGGTGACCCACGGCACCGAGAACCGAATCTTCCCGCCCGACTCCGTCCACACCCTCGCCGATACCGTTTCCGAGGCCGACGACGCCGGCGCTTCGGAGCGGTTCGAGACGCTCTTTTTCGACGGCGGCCACGAGTTCCCCGCCGACGTTCGCTCGAGCGCCTACGACTGGTTGGACCGCTGGCTCGATCCGTAATTCGGACGCGGGATGTGGTCACTGGAGTCCCGAGCCGCGATCGGTGCGTCTCACGCCGTCTCGGCGTCGTCTGCCGTCTCGTCTCGGAGTTCCGTCCGGCGGATCTTCCCGGTGACTGTCTTCGGGAGATCCTCCCGGAACTCGATTTCGCGGGGGTACTCGTGTGCCGACAGTTCTTCTCGAACGTGGGTCTTGATCTCCTCTGCGAGGCCTTCGGAGACCGTCGTCCCCTCGCTGGGAACGACGTAGGCCTTCACGATGTTGCCCCGCTCTCGATGGGGCTTCGGTACGACGGCCGCCTCGGCGACGGCCTCGTGTTCGCCCAGCGAACTCTCGACCTCGAAGGGGCCGATCCGGTACCCCGACGAGAGGATGACGTCGTCGGCGCGCCCCTCGAACCAGAAGTACCCGTCCTCGTCCCTGTGTGCGAGGTCGCCCGAGAGGTACCACTTACCGTCCGGTCCATCGACGAAGCAGTCCGCGGTCTTGTCGGACTTCTCCCAGTATTCCGCGAAGAAACAGGGGTAGTCCCCGCGCTGGGCGATTTCGCCGGTTTCGCCGGGCTCGAGCACCTCACCCGTTTCGG
Source organism: Natrinema sp. LN54 (assembly GCF_052439245.1). Taxonomy (NCBI): domain Archaea; kingdom Methanobacteriati; phylum Methanobacteriota; class Halobacteria; order Halobacteriales; family Natrialbaceae; genus Natrinema; species Natrinema sp. LN54. The sequence goes on along the minus strand of NZ_JBQVRP010000005.1, from coordinate 330,792 downwards.
GATCGACGACGGCGGCTTCGATCCCGGGCAGCGGCTTGCCCATCGATCCCGGCCGGACCGCCATCGTCGGGTAGTTGTTGATGATCATGTTCCCCGTCTCCGTCTGGCCGTAGGTGTCGTGGATCGTGACGCCGAGGGTCTCCTCGCCCCACTCGACGACGCCCGCCGAGAGCGGTTCGCCGATCGATAGCGCGTGGCGGAGGTCGAGCGATACTTCTTCGAGGACCGATTCGTGCTCGCGGAGCATGCGGTAGGCCGTCGGGACCGAGAACAGGACCGTGATGGGATAGGTATCGAGGAGTTCGGCCCACGCCTCGGTTTCGAACTCGCCCTCGTAGGTGAACAGTGCGGTCCCCCAGAACCACGCACCGAGGGTGTTGATCGGTCCGGTTAGCCAGCCGAGATCCGCGGTCGACCAGTAGCAATCGCCTTCCCGTAGATCGACCGCATACTTCTGCGTAGCGGCGACGCCGGCGACCCACCGATGTTTGTGCAGGACACCCTTCGCCAGTCCGGTCGTCCCGCTGGTGTAGTACAGCAACGCGTCGTCCTCGCCGCCGGTGTCGGCCGGCTCGTACTCGCGACTCGCGTTCGCCATTTCGCTCCGGTAGCTCGCATCGCCGCGACGGATCCCCGTCCCGTCGTCGCTGACGACGATCACGTGTTCGACGGACGGGGAATCCTCGAGCGCGTCCGCGACCGTCTCGCGGTTCGCAGCGGTGGTGACGATCGCCTTCGCGTCGCAGTCGTCTAGCCGGTAGGCGATCCCGTCGGGACCGAACCGCTCGTTGATACCGCCGAAGACGGCACCTCGCTTGAGCGTCCCGACCAGCGCCACGTAGTGTTCGGGGATTCGTGGCATGTACGAGAACACGCGGTCGCCCCGTTCGATGTCGAGTCCCTCAAGGACGTTCGCGAACCGGTCGGTTCGGTCGGCGAGTTCCCAGAAGGTCATCGTCGTCAGCTCCCCGTCCGTGCCGACCTGATACAGCGCGACTTTCTCCTTGTTCTCGGCGTGGCGGTCGCACACCTCGTGTGCGATATTCAACGACGAGGGAGCGTCCCAGTCCGCCGCGTCGTAGATCTCGTCCCACGAGAACGCCTCGCGAGTGTCCTCGTAATCGGCCATATTGTGACTCTGTGGCATACACTACGGGTGGCTTCGTTCTCGGCAATAATTGCACCGGATGGTTGCACACTCGCTTCTGAGGAGAAAAACTCGCGGAGTGGCGACCCCGCTTCGAAAGCCCGGTTTCCGCGGGTGAGGGCAGTCTCGAGAACACTGGCTACAACTGAAAATAGGTCACTGCTCGCGGTCGCCGTTTGTCCGTCGACTCGAATTCCCGACTGATCGCTTCGAAGGCACGTCCCGTCTCGCCGCTTGGCTCTCGATTGGCAAGAGCGATCGGCTGTCTCGCCCGCCTGTCGCGAATACCGTGCCAGCTACGACCCCGTTTCGACGAGGTCCGCTTCCCCGTACGTCTCGTCGACGGTCGTCACACGGACCGTTGCCTCGATCGCCGCGATGTCCGCCTCGAGGAAGAGGACGAACCCGCTTTCTGTCTTGCAGACGAGCGTGCCGTCGGCTTTCTCGTCGACGATATCGACGGTCACCTCGTCACCCGGTTCGGGCTTGCCGCCCAAGGACTCCCCGCATCGCCAACAGTCGGGATCGTACTCCGTGGCCCCTTCAGGAGCGTTGTTTGCCCCGCAGCGACGCGTATCGCATTTGATGAACGAGTCGTGTTTTCTCGGCTGGTAGCGTCCCACAGTACTTCGTCTGTACCGTCTCCTAAAAGCATGCCGCTCGTTCAACGACGTCGGATTTGGTCTTATTCGAACGAAGTCGGTCTCGAACCCTTGCCCATCAGTATCTGACAAGCCTGAGATTGAGGTGAGCGACGATGTCGGCGATCAGCTTACGGTGGTATCTCTCAAGAAGGCGAGGGCCTGTCTCGGAGCGGATCGGTGCTGGGTGACATCCTCCGCGCCGTGAACGGCGCGGCTTCCCTGCATGGGAATACCAGTTACCTACCGGAAGTGGGTTCCGACCCGTCCTCTCCGAGCGTCATCTGCCGTGGTTGGCTCTGCTCGGTGGGGGTCGTGGCGCTGTCACAGGCACTCCTATCCCGTGAGATGTCATCGCCCGTCGGTTTCAGCGGCAGGCTCTCACCCCACGGATCGTGGCGGTCAGCGATGGTGACCGCCGCGTTAATGTCTGCGTGATACTCCGTGACCCAACACTCGCCGTTTTGGCACCGGAACTCGTCGCCGTCCCGATGCCCGATGTGCCCGCACTCATGACATGTCTGACTCGTGTAGGATGGCTCGATGTACTCGATCGGGATGCCAGCCTCTCGCGCTTTATCCTCGATGCGCTCCTGCAAGCGAGCGAACGCCCATGCGTGGAGGCGTCGGTTCATCCACTCCCCATAATCGAGGTTGTCGCGGATGTCCGAGAGGTCTTCCAGTACGATGACTGGCTTCTCAAAGCGTTGGGCGTACTCGACGCCACGTCGAGACGCCTTCTCGATGATGTCAGTGAGTGCGTTCTGGTAGTGGTCGAATCGGTCGTCAATTCGCCACTGGGCGGCGTCACGCTCTTGGAGTCGCTTCAGCGTCGTAAACATCTCTTTGCGAAGGGAACGAGCGCGTCCGCCGTTGATGAGCAGTGGATCAGTCGGAGTGCCCTGCTCGCAGGCACAGCCCGCGAGCAGGTGTGCTTCGCCAATGTCGAAGCCGACTGGTGTTACATCGTCGTCGGCCGGTTCGTAGTCCGGCTGTTCGACAGGGAACTCGACGGTGACGTGGAGCGTCCACGACGTGCGGTGACGTTGCAGGCGGAGTTGCCCTGCTGACGCCTCACCATCCAGAAGGTCGTGCCACAGTCCCTCTTGGGCGGGGTTAATCCGAAGTGGAATCCAGAAGTTCGTCCCGCGACCGGGCTGTGGCACCCACCACGTGAACTCGTAATCGCGTTCCGACGAGTGATCGAACTCGGCGGCTTGGTTGGTGAGTCGCACGGGATGGTCGTCGTCCAACTCCTGTGCATCGTAGGTGCCGTGGAGTTGGGGGACATAGTTGCACAGGGCTGCTTTCGCCTGATACGGCAGGTCGTAGGGCGTCACCACGTCGCTGGTGGCGGTCATCGTCTCGCATCCTGCCTCGAACGCCTCGTGGAGTCCTGCCCGGTAGCTATTGAGCAGGTCACACAGTTTGCGCTCTTTGTGAGCAGTCGGCGGGACGAGCGTGGCCTCCAGCGTTTTCGTGGTTGTGGCGGTCATGCTACTGGTCGGCCACGTAGTTCATCAGTACGTCAATGATCACCTGTCCGGTCGTGGCAAGGAAGTACCCCGGTTGCCAGAACGCATCTTCGAGATGGTCTTTCACTTCGGGGTACTCCTTGCGAATCCGGCGCGAGGTGACACCCTTGAGCGAGTTGATGAACTTCGTGAGTTCTGTGGTGGGTTTGGTCGTGAACAGGATGTGAACGTGGTCGGCCCCGCCGTCCACGCTCTTGATGTCGGCCTCAAAGCCGTCTGCAATCTCGTGAGCGACTTCGGCTACGCGCTCTAACCGCTCATCTGTGAGGATGTCGGCTCGATACTTCGTGACGGTCACGAAGTGATATTGGAGCGCGTAGACTGTGTGCGGCCCAGATTGCAGGTGATACTCCATTTGGCCTCATCAAATATAAAATACCCAATTCCAATAATTCTTGTGCCGTTGGGTATTCAGCGGGGCAGACCGAGTGGATTGTGGCACCGGGATTACGCGATTCACGCCCGCTGTGAACGGCGGAATTTTCTCGCTGGAAGAAGATAGACAACCGTATCCCCCCGCCGTTGGTACGTCGGACGTAGTGATAATTAATGCTACTGGCTCTGTACTGAGGTAACACGATGCTACCGACTCGAATTTCTCTCCTATAGACCGTGATGTGTCCCGTTTCGTTCCCGTGCGACTACTGAATTGGGAGCCGCTGTTGCTCGACTCGACTCTCTATCCGCAAACGAGGGTACAGTTTCCCAGCGCCGCCGACCTCTCCGCGATAGGTGACGAAACTCGTTGCCCCGAGCGTAGCTATTCTTCGGAACGAGACCGATACGTCTCTCGAGAGTCGTTCTCGAGCAGTTTCGATAGAATAGTCGTTGACTACGTGACTCACTCTTTCGGGACTCATTCAATCAGTCGTATTCGAGCCGTATACTAGTTTAGTCCATGATATCTTCCGCTCACGTATTCTCGGAATCCTTATCTGCCGATAGACAGAAATTCCGATATGTACGATCTCACTGGCTTCCAGCGAGACTTGCTATACACGATCGCCGGGCAGGACGAACCGCACGGACTCGCGACCAAGGAGGAACTCGAGGAGTACTACGAAAAGGAGATCCACCACGGACGACTCTACCCCAACCTCGACACCCTCGTGGATAAAGGGCTCGTCGAGAAAGGCGAACTCGACCAGCGAACGAATTACTACACGGTCACGGCCCGCGGGCGACGGGAACTCGAGGCTCGTCGCGAGTGGGAAGACGGATACGTTGGCGAGTTGCTCGCCGACTCCGAGTAAGAGAGGGCGTTGTTCGTCCCGGGGTGGGACACTGTCGGGTCTCTCGGACGCCGATCTGCAGTGGTCGGCATCGAATCGGGACCGCTGATCGCGTCTTTTCTACGGTCTCCTCGAGGGACCTCGCGGCCGACTCGATCCGTAGCTCCTTCGCAGCCGGTCGCAGCTCCGGACCGGTGCATTATTTCGACCAGTTGCGGTGTTCCGACTGCAGTCCGTCCTGACCAACTACCAGATTGAAATACTATTATAATATTTGAGTGTTGGTGGATCAAGCGGCCTTCGTGATCGGCCATGACTGCTTCTTCGAAGCCGATCGACAACTCGAGACTGACCGTTGTTCGATTGTGTTGCGAGCGATAACTCGGGGATCCTTCCAGTGGAGGACGCTACCGCTCGTACGTCACTGTCGATATTGAAACGAATGATACGTGGGTTTATGGCGGCTATAAAATCCCGATTGTGGTGATCACTCGAGAAACCAATCAGAAATTCCATAACCGATGCGATGCCGATGCCATCCGTTTCTCGTCGATTCAATACTGCAGTTCAGTCGCTTCCGCCATCGCTACCGGCATTGGTTTCGAGATAAAAACTTCGGATACCGACGATCGCTGTAACGCTTCATATCTAAATAGTACACCATAAATACCATATTTATTACCGCTTCAGAATCGCTCGTCTTTCGATCATCGATATGGAGATCCAGCGTGATGCCTAGCCGCATTCGTCAACCGGTCCGTCGGTCCGTTCGATATCTCTATCTGTCTCTCGTTCTGTATGACAACCGATAGCTCGTCTACGGATGAGCGTCCGCGATGGTCTTACTGCTCCCAGCGGTCGATGTCACGACCGAATCCGACCCCCTCATCGGATTTCGACGACCGAAAACGGACGGCTCGGCGATCGTTAGCGATCTGTTGTGAGCTACTTAATCGAGATGCCGGCTACCGTTGAGGAGGGGAGATCGGCTATCAGCGACCCGCTGTCGACCGTCACGTCGAGGTCGTCGGCGGCGACCGTCGCCGCGGTGTCGGCGTCGACTTCCGTTTCGGGGGCTTGATCCTCGAACAGTATCTCCGCGTCGACGGCATCGGGCTCGAGTGCCATTCCCTCGAGGGACACTTCGACCGTATGCGTCTCGCGACAGTCGAGGTTCGTAACGGTGACGTAGGCCTCGTCACCGTCGGTCGATGCGGACGCTCCGACGAGGGGCAGCTCCTGATCGTCCTCGAGATCGCGCACCGGCGTCTCGACGGACGTCTGGACGGCCTCGTTCCCCTTGTGCGGCGCGTACAGGTCAAAGACGCGGTAGGTCGGACGCGCCCAGGCCTCGTCCGCGTCGGTCTCGATGAGACACTGCAGGACGTTGACCGTCTGTGCGATGTTCGACATCGTCAAGATGTCGCTGTAGTGGTTGAAGATATCGAGGACGGCCGCCGCGGAGAGTGCGTCGAGGACGGTCCCCGGCTGCTCGAGTCCGTTGTCGGCGTTCCGTCTTCTCCGTCTCCGTCGGTTGCCGCTCGAGTTTCCGGCGGCAAACGGCGGAGACCGAATGATATTTTACCCTCATATGTATGTAATGGGAAGGGCCGATAGCTGAATCGCGGGCAATTCATAATAGTAACAGAGAGTCGGTACCCGAGAATGGCAAGGAATTCAAGAATGAGCGAGGTTCAGTTCGATTTCGTTGGTCACACTTCGCAGTGTCTCGACCACTTGTGACGTTTTTCCGGTATCGTTCATACGATGAGTCGGTCCGGAAACGGTACATGCTCCGATGACGTTCTCCGAGACGGACATCACCGGGACGGAAACGGCGAATAGCTTCTTCGTACTCTCCGACCGATTCGTCGCGTATCCTCGCTCTCGGATTTCTGCTAGTTCGTCGTTGAGCGTCTCTGGATCGGTGATCGTGTTCTCCGTCGCCGCTGGAAGCCCGTGGCGCTGTACGATCTCGTCGACGCGAGCGTCGGGCATGAACGCGAGCATGGCCTTCCCCGACGCGACCTGATGGATCGGGAGCTGCGCGCCGACTCTCGTTCGGAGCGACACGCCCTGATGGCCGACTTCCTTGAAGACGATGACCGATTTCCCGTTCGACTCGACCATGTATTGGGCGACCTCCTCCGTTTTGTCGGCGATCTCGGCGATCTTCGGCTTGATGATGTGCTGGCCCTCGAGTTGCTCCCGAACCAGCCCGCCGAGATCGAGATAGCCGAGTCCAAGACGGAACTCGTCATCATCCCGCTCGACGAACCCCTGCGCTTTGAGCGTGTTAAGGTGCTTGTACACGTTCGCTTTCGAATGCCCGGTCAATTGGGCCAGTTCGCTGACTTTCGCCGTCCGTTCTCGTTTGAGTGCCTCGACGATCGAAAGCGACGTGTCGACCGCTTTGATCGTGTTCCTGCCGTCTCGATCGCCGGTTCGGCCCGGATCGTCCGTCCCCATATCGTCCCGGTCTTCCGTTGCCGACTATTTAGTAGTTACTCCCAGTTGACCGATTCGATATATAATTCACAGCGTGAAACGTGACCAGTCGTCGGAGCGACGATACCGAACGAGCGTGCTGGGATCGGCTACGGAGTCGCCGTTCCCTCGGCGGAAGCCGGACGATATCGTTCGAATCCATCGATTCGCACAAACGTTTATTACCGTCCCTGTTCCACGTTCAGGCGGCCTGACTACTGGAGGATACGAAACGCATGCTCGATACTATCACCGTCTTAGACGTGACGCAAGTCGTCTCGGGATCGTTCGCGTCGATGACGCTCGCTGACATGGGTGCCGACGTCGTGAAGATCGAACGACCGACGGGAGGAGACGTGGGCCGTCACAACCCGCCCTACGTCGGCGATTTCAGCTCCTACTTCGCATCCGTCAATCGGAACAAACGATCCGTCTCCCTGAACCTCAAGAGCGACGAGGGCGCAGCGCTCTTTCTCGAGTTGGCCGAGGAAGCGGACGTGGTCGTCGAAAACTTTCGGCCGGGGGCGATGGAGCGGTTCGGAATCGACTACGAGACAGTCGCCGAGCGGAATCCGGAAATCGTCTACTGCTCGATCAGCGGCTTCGGGCAGGACGGTCCCTACGCCGAGTACCCCGCGCTCGACATCATCGCACAGGCGATGTCGGGGAACATGAGCATCACGGGACCGCCGGATTCGAAACCGTATCGCTCGGGCATCCCGATCGCCGACATCGCCGCCTCGATGTACGCGGTGCAGGCGATTCTCGGGTCGCTCTTCCGGCGCGAACGGACCGGCGAGGGCCAGCGAATCGATGTCTCGATGCTGGACTGTATGCTCTCCTGGCTGACCGTCCGGGCCGGCTACACCTTCGCGACGGACGACCCGTATCCGCGGATGGGAAACAAACTGGACGAGTTCGTCCCCTACGGCGTCTTCGAGACGGCGGACTCGCATCTCGCGATCGTCGTCGTGCAGGATCACCACTGGGAGAAATTGTGCGCCGCTATCGATCGCCCCGAACTCGCGACGGACGACCGCTTCCAGACGACCGAACAGCGGCGTGCGAACCGGGACGAACTCGAGTCGATTCTGGAAGACGAACTAACTGCACGGTCGACGACGGAGTGGTTCGACGTGATGGCTGATCACGGCGTTCCGAGCGGTCCGATCTACGATACGAAGGAGGTCTGGGACGACGAGCACGTGAAACACCGAGAACTGCGCTCCGAGATACGGATGGGCGACGAGGAACTGTCGGTGATCGACCATCCCGTGAAGTACGACGACGACACGACGGGGATCACTCGAGGCGTTCCTCGCGTCGGTGAAGACACGTACGAGACGCTCGAGCGGATGGGATACACCGAGGCGGAAGTCGCGGCGTTGATCGAGCGCGGCGTCGTCGGGTCACCGGAGACGGCTCACCCCGACCGATAGGGTCGAACCGGTCCTTCGGTCGTGATGATTTCTACTGGTTGTGCTGCTCGCGATCCGGCATCGTTGCTCAGTCCGACGCGTACTCGAGGTCGTTTAGTCGCTCCGCGACATCGTCGTCCAGTTCGTCCCGAAACGCGACCGCACGCCGGAGGTGCTCCCGGGCCGTTTCGAGGTTCGCCGTATCGATCATCTCGCCGCGGTAGCGGATCGCGCTCTCGCCGAGATCGATCGCGTCCTGCAACGCTGCGTAGAGGTCGATCCAGTACTCGACGGTCTCGCTGTCGGGCGTGAACTGATCGTTCGCGTACTGGACGTGCGACGGGTGAACGACGACGTATCCCTCGTATCCCATTTCGCGAGCGAATTCGATGTCCTCGACCAGCCCGTCGTGATCGTCGATGTCGACGTACGGTCCGGCGAGCGGGTAATCGATACCCGCGGCTCTCGCGTCGAGCAGCGCCTTCTGCCGCATGTGTACTGTCTCGAGGCCTTGTCGACCCGGCCCCGTCCAGTCGAACCGGAGTGCACGGTTCGTATCCGTTCCCTTCGTGGCCCCGCACATGATGGACGTGACGCGGTCGGACGCGAGACAGATCTCGTAGCACTGTTTCATCGCCCGTGCCGTTTCGATCGTCACGAGGAGTTCCGTGCTCCCGATATCCAGCCCCTCGCGCCGCTCGATATGCGTGAGGACGGCCTCGAGTTCCTCGATATCCGCGGGGGTCGCGACCTTCGGGACGACGAGCCCGTTCGGCTCTCGGGGGACGATCGCCTCGAGATCTCGGGTGACACTGTCGGCCGACGCGTTCGGATGCCCGTTGATACGGACGAAGACGCGTTGGCCGTCGTCTCGAAGCGTCGGGACTGCGTCCGAGACGTCGTCTCTGGCCGCGGCCGTTTCGGCCGGCGGGACGGCATCCTCGAGGTCGATGATAACGAGGTCGGCCCCATTAGTCGCTGCACTGTCGATCCACTCGGGACGATTGCCGGGTATGAACAGCGCTGAGCGGGTCGGTTTCATACGCTCCGAACTATCTATTCGTCAGACCATATGTACTTCGGTGGGGACGATATCGGCGGGAGATCCCCGTCTCGGGGCGTCGCTATCCTCAGTGAGTGAATGACTACCAAAATAATTATGAGGGTAGATGGGATAGTCCCACAGGATGTTAGTTAGCATCACACAATCGCTGCCAGTAGTGCCGTTGCAACTCGACGGGACCGGGCTCGGTATCATCGGCTATCTGGTGATCGCGCTCATTCTGGTGTTGATCATCGGGAAGATTACGTACGTGGTACCGACCCTGATCATCGTCCCGGTCCTCGGCGCGCTCGTCGCCGGATTCGGGCCGTCGGAACTGGGGGAGTTCGCGGCCTCCGGGCTGGGTGGAATCGTCGAGATCACCGCCATGTTCGCGTTCGCCGTCTGGTACTTCGCGATCATGCGGGACAGAGGATTGTTCGATCCGCTCGTGAGGCGAGTCATCCACGTCGTCCTGGATCGACCCGCGCTGCTGACGTTCGGAACGGTGGTCTTGGCGGTCGCGTCACACCTCGACGGGGCCGGTGCGACGACCTTCCTCATCACGATTCCGGCGCTCCTGCCGATCTACGCGGCACTCGATGTCGATACGAAGATTCTAGCCGCGCTGGCGGCGTTGAGCGCGGGGACGATGAATCTCGTCCCGTGGGGCGGTGTCACGGTTCGAGCGATCGGCTCCGTCGATGCTGCGACCGTCGGAAACGTTTACAATCCGCTGATACCGGCACAGATCGCGGGATTCGCGACGATCCTCCTGATCGCGTACTACTTCAGCCGACGGATCGACACCGACCTCGAACTCTCCGAGAACGAACGGGAGCGACTCGTCACGGAAGCGCTCGCCGGTGACGAGACCGATCTCCGGACCGACGGCGGCACGGAACTCGAGACCGGAGTGAACCGGCGCTGGTATTTCAACGTCCTCGTGACGGTCGCGATTATCGCGCTCCTGATGCTCGACATCACCAGTCCGGCGATCGTCTTCATGATCGGACTCGTGATCGCCCTCGTCGTGAACGTTCCGGACTACGAAGAACAACGGAACATCCTCGAGGAGTACTCCTCGGACGTGATGACCTACGTCGGAATTCTCCTCGCCGCGGGCGTCCTGCTCGGCGTTCTCAATGAGACCGGAATGATCACCGAGATGGCGAACATCTTGGTCTCGATCGTCCCCGATTGGATGGGATCGTACATGGCCGCGCTGGTCGGACTCATCGCGATGCCGGCGAGCCTCGTCTTTAGCCCCGACGCCTACTACTTCGGCGTACTGCCGGTGTTAGCCGAGACGGCTCAGGCGTACGGTATCCCCGAAGTCGCGGTCGTTCGCGCGTCGCTGATCGGGCAGATGACGGTCGGGTTCCCGATCTCGCCGCTGACCGGTGCGACGTACTTGCTGATCGGACTCGCCGACGTCGACCTCGGCGAACACATCAAGTTCACCTTCCTCTGGGCGTGGGTCGTGTCGCTGGTCATGCTGACGGTTGCCATCCTCACGGGCGCGATTCCGCTGTTCTGAACCACGTACCCTTTCTCCGTCGGTATTGATACGGATTTCGGCTGATTCAGACGATGCCAATCGTTTCCAGCTCTGCCGCTCGATTCGTTCGAGACCCGATATCGGCCGGGTGATGGCCCGTAGGTATTGATCGGCAACCGTACGTTTAGTTCGCCGTTTTTCTGTCCGGGGCGACATCTGATCATCCTGTTCGAATCGATTTGAGCAGTGACCACTACGCCGTGAGTGTGGTCGGCACTCGCCGCCGATGACTTGAGCGACACGAACACACCGGCACGACCGATAGTTTGGTATGTCCCTTCTTCGCGAGTACTGCTGCTGCCAACCGACACCTTCGGTGCTTGAGTTCGGCCGTGGTTCGACGACCGATTTCGAAGACGTTCAGAATAGTTACTAGGGTAGTTATCACTTTACTATACTACTCACCATCTATAGTAATTCAGTATCGCTCGAGTACGGCTGCCGTCCAGAGTTCGGTATGAGAGGGCGGTATCTGGCCGACAACTGGAGCCGAATCGGACCGCACTGCAGTCAATGAACCAGCGTGCCCGACGTGTCGATCGACGGTACGGGTATCCGTTTCTCTTGATCCAGCATCGACCAAACAGATACTACCGTTTTATTCGGCTCGAAGATGAAATCTACTTCGATATTATTGCTACACGACGAGGAGCATACCACACTGACGATGGCACAGCCCTCGCTGAGATAGCACTCTACCGCAACGTTGAACTCTCCGACCGCGGGCTTTGGCGTCGATACGGATACCGCATGGGCTGGGTCCTAGCAAATATTTGTGATAAGTTATACGAGAGGCTTCCTATCGGATCTAAGACTATTTTGAAACGGTGAGCCACTGATTGCCGTACGCGGTACCAGAACGATACGTACTGCCGGTGTTCCGGCGAACGGTTCGTCCGAGCACTGTCGTGTACTGCACAGCCTGAATTACAATCCAGCCGTCTCACGTTCGGGAGTTGGTATCCTGAAGCCGTGAGCGTTCCGTAGTGGTGAACGACCGAACGACGAACGCAGATGAATTACAGGTATATGGGTGTAAATAGAAATAGCGTCTGAGTGAATTTGTCGGTTCCGCGGCGTCATATCGCTCCATCCCGACGGATCGTTCCGTAAGAGCGAACGAGTTAGCTGTAGGTCGTCCGAATCGCGATGACGCGAGCGCTCCGTTGGACCTGTTTCGGCAGCTCGTCTTCCGCGGCGCGGTCGTCGATGCGGGTCGTCGGCACCGAGACGCTGATCGCCCCGAGCACGTCGTTCTGGTCGGTGACGATCGGTGCGCCGACCGCTCGCATGCCGATGATCCGCTCCTCGCGGTTCAGGGCGTACCCCTGTTCGCGAACCGTCTCGAGTTCGTCCCGGAACGCCTCTCGGTCCGTGATCGTGTGTTCGGTCTGTTCTGCGAGTCCGACGTCGTCGAGGTAGGCCTCGAGTTCGTCTTTGGGCAGGTTGGCGAGGTAGCACTTGCCGACCGCGGTACAGTGGAGATCGACGGTGCTGCCGATGTGGGAGTCCGTTCGGACGGCCTGTTCGCCGGCGGTCTGGTAGATGTAGACGCCGTGGTGGCCCTCCGGGACCATTATCTGACACCGCTCACCGGTCATCTCCGCGAGCTGGTCGGCTTCCGCCTTCGCCGACTCGTAGAGGTTGTACCGCGACCGCGCGTGGTGGCCGAGCTCGAGGAAGCGCAGTCCGACGCGGTAGGTTCCGTCGACTTTGACGACGTGTCCTATCGACTCCATCGTCGACAGATGACCGTGTGCGGTGCTCTTCGACACCGACAGCGCGTCGGCGATCTCGGTCACTCCAGCCCCCTCGTTGTGCTGGAGGTAATCGAGAATCTCGAAGGCCGTCTCGACCGATTGGATGCGTTCGGATTCGTGGGCTGTCATTGCAGACACCTACTCGACCGACCCGCAAAGTTCTTTCTAGGGGAACGGCGGTTCGCTACCCCCGAACGAGACGGCCGGTTCGTTGAATCCCTGTCTCCGATGTGAGCGCGTAGCGCCGAGATTCCGGGATGGCGAATCGGCCGCCGTTTCGACGTTACGCCGCGGAATCAGCGGAGTGAATACCTTTACGTATCGGTGGCACCGATACACACGGTATGTCGACTCCCGATTACAGCCGACGGACAATCGAAGATGCCACGCCCGAAGTCGTCTCCGTCGACGACGTGACGATCGACGTCGAAACCGACGTGCTCGTCGCCGGCGGCGGTGGAACGGGGCTGGTCGCCGCGCTCGCGGCTTCTGAACGAACGAACGGGACCGTCACCGTCCTCGAGAAGTCGGACCGGCTGGGTGGCAATACGTCGCTGTCGACGGGGATGATCCCCGCGGCGGGGACGCGGTTTCAGCGCGACGCGGGCATCGAGGAAACGGCCGACGACATGGCCCGGGACATCCTCGAGAAGAACGATTACGAGGCCGACGAGGAGATGGTACGACACCTCTGTGCGGAGAGCAAGCACTTGGTCCACTGGCTGGTCGACGACTGGGATATCACGCTCCGACTCGTGGACGATTTCAAGTACCCCCAACACTCGGCCTACCGGATGCACGCGCCGCCCGGCCGGAACGGGGAGCACTTGATAGACGAACTGGCGGCGCGGATCGAGGCCGCCGACGATATCGAACTGCTCACGAACACGCCCGTGACGAAACTCGTCGCGGACGGCGACGCGGTCGCGGGTGCGGTCGCCGGCGAAACGCACGAGGAGGTGATCGGCGCGGGGAAGGTCGTCCTCGCGACCGACGGCTTCGCCGGTAACCGGCGGATGGTCGAGAACAACTGCGGGGAGATCGCGGACGCGCTGTACTTCGGCTCGGACGGCAACACCGGCGACGGTATCCGCTGGGGAGCGGCGCTCGACGCCGAAATCGCGTACATGGATTCCTTCCAGGGGCACGCGACCGTCGTGCAGGGAACCGGCGCGCTCTCGACGTACGCGGTCATCATGAACGGCGGCGTCCTCGTCAACGAGGACGGCAAGCGGTTCGGCAACGAAGCCAAGGGCTATTCCGCGCTCGCCATCGACGTCGTCGACCAGCCGGGCGGCGTCGGCTACGAACTCTTCGACGAGCGGATCTTCGAGAAACTCCGCGGCGAGTTCGACGACTTCGACGAGGCGGTCGATCTCGGCTCGTACGTCAGCGCGCCCGACATCGAGACGCTGGCCGCAGAACTGGGGTGCGACCCGTCGGCGACCGCCGCGGCCCTCGAGTCGTACAACGATGCGGTTCGAGCGGACGAACCGGACTCGGTCGGCCGCGTCGACGGCCGCGCCGTCCTCGAGCCACCGTTTTACGGCGCGACGATCGTCGGCTCGCTGTTCCACACGCAGGGCGGCTTGCTCGTCGACGAACACGGCCGCGTCCTGCAGTCCGACGGGAGCGTCGTCGACAACCTCTACGCGGGCGGCGGCACCGCGGCGGGGATCAGCGGTCACGGCGCGGACGGCTACCTCAGCGGCAACGGGCTGACCACCGCGCTCGGACTCGGCCGACTCGCCGGTAGACACGCCGGCGACTCCCTCGAGGTGTGATTCGATGCCGCGCTCACACCCCTCGCCGGTCGGTCCGTCGACCGAACGGCCCATCTCTCCGCGCGGAGGCGCGGCGCTCTCTCGCCGGGCCGACGGAACCTATCGGGTTTCGGAGGCGAGTACGCAGCTTTATAGTCATTCGATCACACGTGTCAAGATATGACGGATCGTGTCTGGGAAGACCTGCTATCCGAGCAGGACAAACGTGTTATCGAGAAGGCAGGCTACGACAAGGACGGCGCGTCCTCGTGGGAGTCACGCGGCGCGGGCGAGAACCCGATGGTCCTCGTCATCGACGTCCAAGAACTGATCGTCGGCGACGACGTGCCGATCCTCGAGGCGGTCGAGGAACACCGCACCGCGATGGGAGAGATCGCGTGGGACGCGGTCGATCGGATCGCGGACTTCCTCGAGTTCGCCCGGGGGAACGATATCCCCGTCGGGTACACGCGGGTGGTCCCGAGTTCGTACGACGACCCGGACCACGAGGATCTCGCGATCGTCGATCCCGTCGCGCCCGAACCGGGCGAGACGGTCGTCGACAAGAGCTACGCGAGCGCGTTCTACGGCACCGATCTGCTCGCCCGGCTGAACCGCAACGACGTGGACACGCTGGTCGTCGTCGGCAACTCCACCAGCGGCTGCGTGCGGGCGACGACGGTCGACGCCCAGCAACACGGCTTCGACGTCGTCCTGCCACAGGAGTGCATCTTCGACCGGATCGAAGCCTCGCACAAGATCGGCCTGCTCGACATGTGGATGAAGTACGCGGAAGTGCTCGAGACCGACGAAGTCGAGGACTACCTCGAGAACATGGGTGAGTCGGAGTGACGGGTCACGACCTCGTGATCGAAAACGGCACTCTCGTCACCGAAGACGGGCTGCTCGAGGCCGACGTCGCCGCGAGCGACGGCCGAATCTCGGCGATCGGCGAACGCGGCTCGCTCGACGGCGACGAGACGATCGACGCCGGCGGCGACCACGTCCTGCCGGGCGCGATCGACCCCCACACTCACCACGGGATCTACAACTCGCTGGCCGAGGACGCGAACACGGAGAGCCGGTCGGATCTCGTCGGCGGCGTGACGACGACGGGGAACTTCTTCCGTCGGCCGGGTGCCTACGAGGAGATCATGGGCGACTACGTCGAGGCGGCCGAAGCGAACTACCGCCACGACTACTTCTTCTCGCTGGGACTGCTCTCGTTCGACCACGTCGCGGAGATCCCGACGATCATCGACGAGTTCGGGATCACGACGTTCAAGTGGTACATGAACTACAAGTACGCCGCCGCGGAGAAGTTCGGCGTCGACTGCGAGATGCGCGACGACTTCGGCGACGCGTTCATCGAGACGCTCGCCGACCAGGACGTGGAGACGACGCTCGGCTACCACTCCGAGAACGTCGAGATCACGAACGCGCTGGCGGGGGGTAACCCCTACGTCGAGACCGAAGCGGACGGGGACGCCGAGGAAGAGAGCTACGAGGTCTTCGTCGAGGAGTTCCCCGACTACGCCGAGACCCAGAGCATGGTCGCGGGCGCGAGCCTCGCGAAGCAACACGATTACGACGACAGCTTCTACGCCGTCCACGTCAGCGCCGGACGGACGGCCGACGAACTCGCGACGCTACAGGACGCGGGCTACGAGGTCACCGGCGAGACCTGCACCCACTACCTGACGCTGACCGCCGAGGAGTGCGACGACCGCATGAAGGTCAATCCGCCCGTGCGCCACGAGAGCGACAAGGAGACCCTCTGGGAGCGCGTCGCCGACGGCACCATCTCCTGTATCGGCACCGACCACTGCGCGAACACGACCGACGAGAAGATCGGCGACACCATCCGCGAGAGCAAACTCGGCTTCCCCTCGACGGCGACCATGCTCCCGCTGATCCTCTCGGAGGGGGTCAACGAGGGACGGATCGACCTCGAGCGCGCGGTCGAGGTCACGAGCACGAACACCGCGAAGGCGTGGAACCTCTACCCGAAGAAGGGGACGATCCGCGTCGGCAGCGACGCCGATCTGATCGTCGTCGACCTCGAGGAGACGAAGACGGTGACGCCCGAGTTGCTCCGGAGCGTCGCCGATTACTCGATCTACGAGGGCCGCGAGGTGACGGGATGGCCGACCCACACCGTCGCGGGCGGCGAACTCGCCTACGCGGACGGCGAGGTGCTGGCCGAGCCCGGCACGGGCACCCACGTCGATCGCCCGGTCTGACCGATCGGCCCCGCCACGAACAGCGTTATACGCGACCCAACCCGACGATGACACACGCGACTGAACGACGACACACACGACTTCGATGACAGACGACACTCCGGGTCCGCTCGACGGACTCACGGTAGTAGAAGCGGGATCGATGATCTCCGGACCGACCGTCGGTCGGCTCCTCGCCGACTTCGGCGCGACGGTGATCAAGGTCGAACACCCCGAACACGGCGATCACATTCGCAACTTCGGGACCCAGAAGGACGGCATCGGTATGTGGCACAAGTATCTGAGCCGGAACAAGCAGTCCGTGACGCTCGACGTCTCCTCCGAGCGGGGACAGACCGTCTTCGTCGACCTCGTCTCGGAAGCCGACGTGCTGATCGAGAACTTCCGACCCGGCACGCTCGAGCGCTGGAACCTCGGCTGGGACGCCCTCTCCGAGGAGAATCCGGGGCTCGTCATGCTGCGGATGTCGGGGTACGGACAGACGGGGCCGTACTCCGAAAAGCCGGGTTTCGGGACGCTCGCGGAGGCGATGAGCGGTTTCGCCTACGTCAACGGCTTCGAGGACCGGCCGCCCCTGTTGCCGCCGACGGGACTGGCGGACAACATCGCCGCACTGTACGCGACGTTCTCGGTGATGTTCGCGCTGTACCACCGCGACGTCAACGGCGGCACCGGGCAGTACATCGACGTGAGCCTGATCGAGCCGATCTTCAACCTGATCGGCCCGTTCCCGTTGACCTACGATCAGACCGGCGAGATCGCCCGCCGCTCGGGCAATCGGTCGACCTCGTCGGCCCCGCGGAACGTCTACCGAACCGGCGACGACCGCTGGGTCGCCCTCGCCGCGAGCGCACAGCCGCTCGCGATGCGGACCTTCGACGCGATCGGCCGACCTGACCTGAAAGACGACCCGCGATTCGCCGACAACGAGCGCCGCCTCGAGAACGTCGAGGAACTCGACGAGATCATCGGAGACTGGATGGCCGACCACACCCGCGAGGAGATCCTCGAGACGTTCGAGGAACACGACGCGACGATCGCGCCGGTGTACAACGTCGCGGACATCATGGAGGACGATCACTACGAGGCCCGAGAGGCGGTCGTCAGAGTCGACGACGACGATCTCGGCGAGGCGGCCGTCCAGAACGCGATTCCGAAGTTCAGCGAGACGCCGGGTCGCGTCGATCACCTCGGCTCGGACCTCGGTGAACACAACGAGGACGTGTTCGGTGGGTATCTGGGCTACGACGACGACGTGCTGGCGGAACTCGAGTCGGAGGGCGTGATCCGATGACACTCCCCGAGGCCGCGACGATCGTCGAGATGCTCCCGCGGGACGGCTTCCAGCGCTATCCGGAGTTCGTCCCGACCGACGAGAAAGTCGAAATCATCGACGCGCTCTCGGAGACGGGCGTCGACGAGATCGAGTTCACCTCGTTTACCCATCCCGAGGCGGTTCCCGGACTTCGCGACGCCGACGAGGTCGCCGAGCGTATCGACCGGCGCGACGACGTGACCTACCGGGCGCTCGTGCCGAACGATATCGGGATGGAGCGGGCCATCCAGGCCGACGTCGACAAGGTCAACGCCCTGGTCGTCATCAGCGACACCTACCGCGAGAAAAACCAGGGGATGAGCTTGGAGGAGAACTTAGAGCAGGTCAGGGCCATCGTCGAGATGGCCGAGGGGACGGGGATCGAAGTCGAGGCGGGACTCGGCACGAGTTTCTTCTGTCCCTACGAGGGCCGGATCCCGCTGGCGCGAACCCGCTACGTCGTCGACCGCGTCCTCGAGGCCGGCGTCGACGAAGTGACTCTCGCGACGACGATGGGGATGGCCGACCCGTGCGGGATCACGGAGACGCTGACGTCCGTCTCCGAGCAGCATCCGGACGCGGACCTCGGGGTCCACCTGCACGACACCAACGGCATGAGTCTCGCGAACACGCTCGCGGCCATGCAGTGTGGCGTCTCGCGGTTCGATACCTCGGTCTGTGGCCTCGGCGGCGGGACGATCCTCCCCGGCGGACTGGGCGATGTCGGCAACACGCCGACGGAGGACCTCGTCAACATGCTCCGCGACATGGGGATCGAAACCGGCGTCGACTTCGACCGGCTGCTCGCAGTCGCCGAAGACGTCGCCGAACGGCTCGAGCTGGGAACGCCGAGCCGCGCGTTACTGGGCGGGACCCGCGAGCAGGTACTCGAGGCCGCCGCCGGCGAATCGACGACCGACTAATCGACACTCAACACAGCCACCACAGCTATGACAGGAAAAACGATAACGGAGAAGATCCTCTCGGAGAAATCGGGCGAAGACGCGACCGCCGGCGACTACGTCGAGGCGACGGTCGACGCGATGGTCACGCACGACGTGACCGGACCGCTGACCATCGACGTCTTCGAGGACGTGACCGGCGAGGACGCGGCGCTGGCCGCGCCGGAGAACGTCGTCTTCACGCTCGATCACCACGCTCCCGCGGACGGGGTACAGGCCGCGAACAACCACAACATCGTCAGGGAATTCGCCGCCGAGTACGGAGCGAACCAGTACGAGATCAGCGACGGCATCTGCCACCAAGTGATGATCGAGGAGGGGTTCGTCGAACCGGGCGATCTCGTCATCGGGGCTGACTCCCACTCGACGACCTACGGCGGACTGGGCGCGCTCGGAACGGGCGTCGGATCGACCGACCTCGGGACCGCCTTTGCCACGGGCGAACTCTGGTTCCGCGTCCCCGAAACGATCCGCTTCGAGGTCGAGGGCGACCTGCCAGACGGCGTCTACGCGAAAGACCTCATCCTCCGCTTTATCGGCGATGTCGGCTTCGCCGGTGCGACGTACAAGACGGCCGAGTACGGCGGGAGCGCGATCCGCGACCTGCCGATTCACCAGCGGCTCGTGCTCTCGAACATGGCGATCGAGATGGGCGGCAAAGCCGGCATCGTCGAACCGGACGACCGAACGGCGACCTACCTCGAGGAGCAGGCCGGTCTCGAGGTCGGGGTCGATCCCGACCTCACCGCCGACGACGACGCGAGTTACGAGGCCGTCTACACCTACGACGGCGACGCCCTCGCGCCGCAGGTCTCGAAGCCGTCGAACCCGGAAAACGCGGTCGACGTGGGCGAGACCGCCGGCACGGACATCAATCAGGTCTTCGTCGGTACCTGTACCAACGGCCGCTACGAGGACATCCGAGTCGTCGCAGATGTCCTCGCGGGCGAGCAGGTCGCCCCGAACACCCGCCTGATCGTCGTCCCGGCCTCCCGGGCGGTGTATCAGCGGTGTCTCGAGACGGGCGTGCTCGAGGTGCTCGTCGACGCGGGCGCGACGTTCCAGAGCGCCGGTTGCGGGCCGTGTTTCGGCACGCACCAGGGCGCGCTCGGCGACGGCGATGTCGCGCTGGCGACGGCCAACCGCAACTTCCCCGGCCGCGAGGGGTCGATGGAGAGTCGGGTCTACCTCGGCAGTCCGGCGACCGCGGCCGCGACGGCGCTGTACGGCGAGATCACCGATCCGCGGGAGATCGAGACGACGCGGTACGACGATCACGCCGTCTCCGACGTGGGGGTGGTTCGATGAGCGTCGACGGAACCGGACGCGCGTGGGTCTTCGGCGACGACATCGATACCGACCAGATCACCCCCTCGCGGTTTCTGGTCTCGAGCGATCCGGACGAACTCGGCGAGCACGCGTTCAATGACCTCCGGCCCGAGTTCGCCGACGACGTCGAACCCGGCGACTTCGTCGTCGCGGGCGAGAACTTCGGGAGCGGCTCCTCGCGGGAACACGCCCCGCTCTCGCTCGTCGGTGCCGGCGTCGCCGGCGTCGTCGCCCAGTCGTTCGCACGGATCTTCTTCCGGAACGCGATCAATCTCGGTCTGCCGGTGTTGCTCTGCCCGGGCGTCGGCGAGATCGACGACGGGGCCGAAATCTCGATCGACGTCGACGAGGGGTTCGTCTACGATCACGACGAGGAGATCCGGTACGACGCCGAACCGCTGCCGCCGTTCCTGCAGGACCTCGTCGATCAGGGCGGACTCAAACCGTACACGAGACGAAAACTCGAGTCGGCCGACTGAGGCCGCTGGCAGCCGTTTTCATTCCGACCCGTCCGTGTCCTCCGCGGCGTATCGCTTCTCGCGCTCGCGCCACGTCTCGAGGTCGGTCACGTCGTCGCGGTCCTCCCACGTGCCGAGCCGGTCGACGAGCCCGCGCTCGTTCCCGGTTTCGATGAGTTCCGAGTAGACGGCCTCGAGCAGCCGTAGCTTCGCTTTCTGTGCCGTCGTCGCGAAGAGCAGGACGTCGTACCCCATCTCCGCGACCCGCTCGGCGGGGAGCATCGGGCTCTTCCCGCCGTAGGGGAGGTTGACGACCAGCGGCACGTCGGCGAGGCGATCGCCGATCTCGGCCAGTTGCGCCTCCGTTTCCGGGGCGTCGACGAAGATCCCGTCGGCCCCGGCCTCGACGTACGTTCGGGCGCGGTCGATCGCCTCCTCGAGTCCCCCGACTGCGACCGCGTCGGTGCGAGCGACGACGACGAACGAGTCGTCCTCGCGGGCGTCGATCGCGGCCTCGAGTTTGCCGACCATCTCGTCGGCCGTAACGAGTCGCTTCCCGTCGAAGTGACCGCACTGCTTCGGCGCGCGCTGGTCCTCGATGTGGACGCCGGCCGCGCCGGCGCGCTCGAACTCGCGGACGGTCCGGTAGACGTTCAGCGCGTTCCCGTAGCCGGCGTCCGCGTCGCAGAACACCGGTCGGTCGACGGCACCGGTGATCTCGCGAACGCGATCGACGGTCTCCGACATCGTCGTCAGGCCGACGTCTGGGCCGCCGTGGACGGCCGTCGCGACGGCGTTGCCGCTGACGTAGAGGGCGTCGGCGTCGGCCCGTTCGGCGATCGTCGCCTCGAGCGCGTCCGCGACGCCCGGCGCGAGGAGGAGGTCGTCGCGATCGAACCGGTCTCGGAGCGTCGCGTCTGAATCGGTCATAGGTGCCCTGAGAATCGGTCGGGCTAATGGGTTTTCGTTCCGTTTGGCGGCCGGCTCAGGGTCGCAACCGGGCACTGATCTCCCGCGCGTCGGCCGCTCGCGGGTCGCGAACGACGGCGAACGCGTCCTCGGCGCTCCCGTCCGGGAGGCCGTAGTCGAGCAGCGCCCGCAATCGCTCGTCGAACGCCGCCGGCGCGATCGGATCGCGGTGGTCCCCCGCAGGATACGCCCGTTCGCCGACCGCGGTCCGGCCGTCGGCGTACTCGAGGGTGACTCGAGCGCCCCAGTTCTCGGGGAAGGCGTCGTCGAACTCGTCGGCCCCTCGGACGGTCACGCGATCGGCGAGGGCCCGGACCGCGTCGTCCGCGACCCGGTCCGGGTGGAAGTGCTCGAGACGGAGCTCACCGCTTCTCAGGTATCGCGCGAGGACGTACGGGATCGAGAACTTTGCGCCGGTGAGCGTCGTCGGTTCGGTGTGGGCCATGTCGACCGCGTTCGCGTAGGTCTCGACGACGATCCGATCGATCGCGTCCGAATCGATCGGGCCGTCGATTTCGCGGAGAGCGTCGACGGGCGCGTGCGTGTACCGACACGACGGATACGGCTTGAAGTAGTTCTCCGTGATCGCCCAGTGGTCGCCGAGCGAAGCGAACCGCTCGGCGAACCCGTCCGGCAACAGCTCCTCGAACGGGTCGTAGACCGACCGCATTACGTCCGGCGAGCCGGGAATGCCCGCCGCCGCGAGTTGGGCCATCGTCACGCCGACGCCGGCGGACGCGCCCGCGGTCAGGTTCCGCGACGGCGGTCCCGCCTCGTAGGGGTCGTCCATCGAGACCAGGGCGCGGTTGGCGGCCAGTCGGAACGCCTCGCGAGCCACACTGGGATCGGGGTCGGTACACAGCACGCCGGCGAGCGCCGGGCCGACGGTCGTCCACGTCGCGTGGGGGTCCCTGACGAGCCACGGGACGCCCTCGTTGAGCCGCTCTTTCATCGCGAAGATCGCCTCCTCGAGCCGGGCGCAGATCTCGTAGGCCTTGACACAGCTTTCGACCAGCGTCTCTCCGTCGGCGTCCGCGCGTTCGGCCATCGCGAGCGCCCCGACGACGATGCCCGAGCCGACGTGACCGCCGGTGTTGTGGCCCTCTTCGATCTCCTGTGCGATGGCCGCCGCCCCGTTCAGCGTGGCGGCCTGTACCGGCGACGTGGTGCGACTCGAGCCGATAACCGTCGACGGCCCGTCCGGGAGATCGACGGACTCCCACGCCGCTTCGTACGGCTCGACAGCGCTCCCCGAGACCGTCGCGGCCAGCACGTCGGCGACGGTCATCGCCCCCCGCTCGAGGACCGGTTCCGGGATCGGTCGCTCGAGGAAGTCGAAGATCGACGCCTCCCACGGGCTCGCCGGATCGGGTGCGCTCGTCGTCACGGGTCGTCCCTCCTCGGCGCGGCGGGGGTTGATCGACTGATGCGAATCGGACTGCGCTCGCGCTGCTCGCGGCGCTGCGAGCGAGTGGTACTCGAGACCATACCACTCGTTTCGGCGACGCGCACCTAAAGCTATCTTCCGAGCGGGGTGGTCCGCGGCCGGTCCGAGGGGAACGTTAAGTCCACGCCGCCGAATGCACGACGCGTATGACCGACACGCCGAGAGCGCTGGTCGAGGAGTTCTTCGAGCGGATGGCCAACGACGAGCGTCGGCACACCGTCGGCGATTGCTTCGCCGAGAACGCGGTGATCACCCTCCCCGGAGCGCGGTTCGAGGGCCCCGGCGCGGCCGACGAGATGCTCGAGTGGCTCGCACCCCGCTACGAGCGAGCGGCGAAGGAGTACGCGGACTGGATCGAAGCGAGCCCGGTCGTCGTCAGTCAGGGCACCCTCTTCGGCGTCGACGCCGACGGCGAGCGGTTCGAGGACGTCCGGTACGTCGACATCTACCGGATCGAGGACGGTGAGATCGCTCGGCTGGACATCTACAACGACCTCGCGGCCGAGGGGGTCATCGAATGACCGAGCGCACGGGGGTCCTCTTCTCGACGCGGGACGACCTCGAGCTCGTGCGGACCGCCGAGGAACTGGGCTTCGAGAGCGTCTGGGCCGCCGAGGGGCAGGGCGAGACCGCGTTCGGGAAACTCGAGCGGTGGGCGACGGTCACGGACGAGATCCGGCTGGCGACGGGCATCGTCAACCCGTTCTCGCGGACCCCGGCCGCGACGGCGCAGGCGATCGCGACCCTCGACGCCCACTCGGGCGGTCGCGCGATCCTCGGCCTCGGAGTCGCCCATCCGGGCGTCGTCGAGGGCTTCCACGGCGTCGACTTCGACCGGCCGCTCGCGCGGCTGGCCGAGTACGTCGAACTGGTCCGGCGCTACCTCGCGGGCGACCCCGGCGCGTTCGACGGCGACTTTTTCGCGCCCGACCGGACCGCCTTCTGGGACGCCTTCGATCCGGTCCGGAGCGAGATCCCGATCTACAACGCGGCGCTCGGCCCGGGTAACGTCCGCCTGACCGGCGAACTGGCCGACGGCTGGCTGCCTAACCTCTACCCCGAAGCCCGGTTCGAAACGGCGCTCGAGTGGCTCGAGACGGGAGCCGACCGCGCGGATCGTGCCGTCGACGACATCGACGTCGCGATGTACGTCCTCGTGTCGGTCGCCGACGATCCGGAACGGGCGCGCGCGGCCGCCGCCGAACACGTCGCGACGTACTTCCGCGACATCCCGGGCTATTACGACCGCGTGGCTGCGGAAGCGGGATTCGAGCCGATGATCGACGCGATCCGGGCGGCACCCACGACGGAGGCGGCGGCCGCGGCCGTCGAGGACGAGTTTCTCGACCACGTCGCGGTCGTCGGCGACGAAACGGCTGTCAGGGAGCGACTGGCCGCGCTCAGGGACGCGGGCGTCGATCTACCGATCGTCCGAGCGCCGATCGGCGTCGACCGCGCTGCGGACGAGCGGCTCCTGCGCGCGACGCGGCCGCTGTGAGTCCGCGACCGTCGCGTGAACGGGGCGGTTCGGCCGGCTGTGGTTTATGAGACAATCGTCCGGGAACGCTCCGGTGAACTGTGGGAAACCCTTAAGCGGATACTCTCTGATATACGCCCGTGAGCGAACCGATACTCGAGACTGTGGAGTTACGGAAACAGTTCGGCAACCTGATCGCGAACGACGGGATCTCCCTGCAGGTCGAGGCGGGCGAGATCCACGGGATCATCGGCCCGAACGGGAGCGGCAAGTCGACGTTTTTCAACACGGTAACCGGGTTCTACGACGCCGACGGGGGGTCGGTCTACTTCGACGGGACCGACATCACCGACGCGTCGCCGGACGCGATCGCGCGACGCGGCCTCGGCCGGACGTTCCAGATCGCCTCTCCGTTCCGGGACCTCTCCGTCAGGGAGAACCTGCTGAGCGTCTACACCGCCGGCCTCCGCTCGGGACTCCGGATCACCGAGGGGAAACGCGAGCGCGCCCAAGAGATCATCGAGCGCCTCGAGATCGAACACATCGCCGACCACGAGGCCAGCGACATCAGCGGCGGCCAACAGCAACTCCTCGAGCTCGGACGGATCCTGATGCTCGACCCCCAGTGTATCATGCTCGACGAGCCCACCGCGGGGGTGAACCCGGCGCTGCAGAACCGGATCCTCGATCATCTGCACGAACTCAACGAGGAGGGGCAGACCTTCGTGATCATCGAACACGACATGAGCGTTATCTCCGGACTCACGGACCGCGTCACCGTCTTCGATCAGGGGAAGGTCGTGATGGACGGCGACTTCGAGACGGTGACCAGCGACGAGCGCGTCCGGGAGGCGTATCTCGGCGCGGAGACCGATCCCGACGCCGGACTCGGTGACGCACTCGGAGCAGGTCCCGACTCGAATGCGGCCGCGGACCCGTCCGCGAGCGAGGCCGACGGCGGCGCGGCGACGGCTTCGGGGGGCGGCTCGAGCGCGGCTGCGGCGGGTGCGAGCGCAACGACGCAGGTCGTCGAGACCGACGCCGATCCGATCGGCGAGCAGCGCCGACTCGTCGCGGACGACATCGTTACTGGCTACGGCAATCACACCGTGATCGACGACGTTTCCGTCGAGAGCCACGACGGCGTCACCTGCATCTTCGGCCCCAACGGCAGCGGGAAGTCGACGCTACTCAAGGCGCTCGTCGGCGCGGTCCCCGTCTGGTCGGGTTCGATCTCGCTCGGCGAGACGGATATCACCGAGACGAACGCCGCCGAGAACCTCAAGCACGGCATGGTGATGCTCCCGCAGGACGGCGGCATCTTCGGCTCCCTGACGGTCAGGGAGAACCTCCTGCTCGGCGGATTCCGCGTCGACCGCGACGTTCGTCGCGAACGGCTCGACACCGTCCTCGAGGTGTTTCCCGATCTCGAGGACAAACTCGACGCGAAGGGCAGTTCCCTTTCGGGCGGCCAACAGATGATGCTGAGTTTCGGGCGGGCCATGATGACCGGCTCGGAGCTGTTCCTCCTCGACGAGCCGTCGGCGGGACTCTCCCCGGCGCTCGTCGACGACGTCTTCGAGATGACCCAGACGCTCGTCGAGCAGGGCGCACAGGTGATCCTCGTCGAACAGAACGTTCGCGAGGCGCTGCGAATCGCCGATTACGTCTACATTCTCGCACAGGGCCGTCTGCAGTTCGACGGCCCGGCGGCGGAACTGCTCGATGAAGACGAACTCGTCGAACTCTATCTCGGTCTCGAGTGATCGCCCGGCCCATCTGCTATTTCCAATCGCGCCGCTTCTGTCGTATGTCCTCGTTTGGCAAACTTATATGTGGGTTGGTTCCAGATACCATTGTATGCGGAGGACTACCAGCCAATCGGATAGACGGTCGTTTATCAAGTACGTCGGTGCCGCGGGAACGCTCGGTCTCGCGGGGTGTGTCGGACAGGACCCCTCGGATGATGACGGAGACGGGAGCAGCGTTGTCATCGGATCGAACCACCCGCTGAGCGGGAGCCTCGGCGGAACGGGGACGCGGATGGACAACGCGGTCCAGCTGGCCGCCATGATGAAGAACGAAAACGGCGGCATCGAATCGCTCGACGGCGCGGAACTCGAGGTCATCAGCGAGGACAATCAGGGGAATCAGGAACTCGGGGGCGAAGTGACCGACAGCCTCATCGACGATGGGGCCGACGTCGTTACCGGCTGTTTCTCCTCCCCGGTCACTAACGCGGCGACGCGTGCGGCCGAGCGCGCCGGCGTTCCGTTCGTCATCTCCGTCTCCGTCGACGACGCGATCCTCCAAGACAACGACCTGCAGTATGCCTACCGACCGCAGCCGCCCGCGTCGCAGATGGCAGTCGACCACGCCGAGTTGATGCCACAGGTCATCCGCGACGCCGGACGGGAGGTCCAGACGGCGGGGCTGTACTACATCAACATCGACTTTGGCCAATCGGTCCGGGACAGCCTCCGGGCGGAACTGCCGAACCAAGACATCGAAATCGTTGAGGAGGTCAGCATCGACTTCGGCGAGACGGCCGACACGGCGGTCACGCAACTGGCCGACGCGGACCCGGACGTCGTGATCGCGACGACCTACGAGGCGGAGACGGTCGAACTCGTCAGGGCGATGGACAACCAGGACTACGCGCCCCCGTTCATCGCCGGCTGTGCGAACGAGGCGCTCAACGACGTGGGCGCGCTCGAGGAGATGGGCGAGACCGTCGAGGGCGCGCTGCCGACGAACTTCGCGCTCAACCCCACTCTCGATCGCGCGAGCGAGGTTCGAGAGCGGTACGAAAGCGAGTTCGACGAATCGTTCGACGCCAACGTCGCGATGACCTACGCGGCGACGGAGGTCATCATCGCGGGCATCGAGGAAGCGGGCTCGAGCGATCCCGAGGATATCAACGACGCGCTCTCCGAGATCGAGGTCAGCGACCACATCGCGGCGATGCCGCCGATCTCGTTCGACGAGAACGGCGAGAACGAAAACGCCCTCGCACCGCTGTTCCAAGTTCAGGACCTCGACGACCGCGTCGTCTTCCCCGAAGAGTACGCCGAGACCGAGATCGATCTGTAACCTCTCGATGATCGCAACGATGGGTTTCAGTTTCGATTCGGTGGCCGCGTTGCCTTCGGTCGGCGGACTCGCGACCGAATCGGCGACGGTGGCGTTCATCCGACCGTCGACCGCGCTCCAGTTGATAGCCTTCGCCGTCCTCCTCGGTGGCATCTACGGGCTCGTCGCGCTCGGTCTGACGATGATCTTCGGCGTGATGGACGTGATCAACTTCGCGCACGGGGCGATGATGGTCGTCGGCATGTACACGGTCTGGTGGACCGCGACGGCCTTCGGCCTGCACCCGATCCTGTCGATTCCGCTCGCCGTGCTCGGCCTGTTCGCGATCGGCGTCCTCGTCCACCTGACGACGATCTCGTCGATCATGGACGCCCCACAGGAGAACCAGTTGATCGTGACCTTCGGGATCATGCTGATTCTGATCAGTGCCATCGAGATCACGTTCTCGACCGATCCGCAGAGCCTCGGCCTCGGACTTGGTTCGGTCGCAATAGCTGGCGTCTTCCTCCCGCTGGGCCAGTTGTACGCCCTGCTCATCGCGATCTCGGCCGTGGTCGTCGTCTGGCTCTTCCTTCAGCGGACGCAGCTGGGACGAGCGATTCGCGGCACGGCCGACGACCGGACGGCCGCACAGTACGTCGGGATCAACGTGCCCCGGATCGACTACCTGACCTTCGGTATCGGTGCGGCGCTCGCCGGACTCGCGGGAGCGGTGATCCCGCTGTTCCAACAGATCAATCCGTACCTCGGGGATTCGTACCTGATCAACGCGTTCGTCATCGTTGTTCTCGGCGGACTCGGCTCGTTCCCCGGTGCGTTGCTGGGCGGGCTGATCGTCGGGTTCGTCCATGTGTTCGGTCAGTACTTCCTCCCCGGATCGGGGTACCAGATCTCGATCTTCCTGATATTCATCCTCGTGTTATTACTCAAACCCGAGGGCCTGCTCGGCGGTGGTGTCAGTGAGTAACGCCGACGTCTCGAGTCGCCTCGATCGGGCCCGCCGACAGTACCGGACGTTTCAATCGAAGTGGTACGCGACGCCGGCGATACTCGCGGGTATCTTCGGACTGTTGCTCGTTTTGCCGCTGGTCCTCGACCTGTACTTCTTCGGGTTCAGTCTCGGGTCGTGGATCAGCGTTCACGTGCTGGTCATCACGCTCGTCTGGGCGACCGCGGCGCAGGGATGGAACGTGATGTCGGGGTACACCGGCCAGTTCTCGTTCGGGCACGCCGCGTTCTTCGGGCTCGGAGCCTACGGGACGATCCTGCTCCTGAACACGGCCGGACTGAACCCGTGGCTCGGCATGCTGATCGGCGCGACCGTCGCCAGCCTGTACGGGCTGCTCATCGGCGTGCTCTGCTTCCGGTACGACCTCCGCGGGCACTACTTCGCGCTCGCGACGCTCGCGTTCGCCGAACTCCTACGGCACACGTTCAACACGTTCTCGCAACTCGGGGGCGCGAGCGGCTACTTCAAGCCGCTGCCCCGGTCGTACGGCGCGGAGTTCGGGTTCGCCGCGTTCCAGTTCCGGGAAACGCTTCCGTACTACTACATCATCCTCGGCTTCCTCGTCGTCGTCACGGCCGTCTCGCTCGCGATCAAGCAATCGCGGCTCGGCCTCTATCTGTTCGCGATCCGCGAAGACGAGAGTGCCGCCGCAGCCGTGGGTATCCCGACGTTCCGGTACAAACTCGTCGGCATCGGCGTGAGCGCGTTCTTCACGGCGTGGGCCGGCGCGTTCTGGGCGATGTATTTCGATACAATCCGCCCGGACACCGTCTACGAACTGCTCGTCAACGTCGAGATCCTGTTGCCGGCGATCGTCGGCGGCGTCGGGACCGTTATCGGCCCCATCGTCGGCGCGTTCGTCGTGATTCCGCTCAGCGAGGTCGCCCGGCAGTCCGTCGACATCACCGGCTTCGACCGGGTCATCTACGGACTGTTGCTGGTCGGTATCGTCCTCTACAGTCCGCAGGGGGCGATCTCGTGGCCGCGACGGGCCGTCGAACTGCTCGGCGCGTACGGGCCGTCGAAGCGAAACGCCTCGGCGACGGCCGACGACGACGAATGACCGCCGACGAATCGATCGCGTCGTTCGTCGCTCCCCTCTCTCCGGACGACGTTCCCCCGCCGGTTCGCGACCACGTCGGGCTCGTCGTCGCCGACACGGTCGGCACGATCGTCGGCGGGTCGACGACGGACCCCGTCGCGTCGCTCCGGCGCCGATACGCCGACCGATCAGACGGTCCCGCGACCGTTCTCGGGACGACGGCGACGCTTCCCGTCCACCAGACCGCGACGCTCAACGGGATCGCCGGAACCGTCCTCGAGCTCGACGAGGGGCACAAACTGGCCGCCGGACACCCGGCGATCCACGTCCTGCCCGCGGTGCTCGCCGTCGCCGAGGCCGATGGCGGCACCGCCGAGGCCGCCTCGACGGCGTTCGTCGCCGGCTACGAGACGGCCGTCCGCGTCGCGCAAGCCTGTCGGCCGCTCGCAGAGGGCTACCATCCCCACGGCGTCTGGGGCGTTGTCGGCGCGGCCGCCGCAGTCGCCAATTACGAGGGACTGGACGCGGACGAAACCGCCAACGCACTCCGTATCGCCGCGAACCACGCCCAACACACCCGATTCGAAGCGGCGATCGAAGGAGCGACTGTCAGAGACACGTACGCCGGGATGAACGCGCCCGACGCGATCGCCGTGGTCGATCACGCTCGGAGCGGCTTTTCCGGTCTCGAGGACGGTCTCGCTCGCCACCTCGAGCGGGCGAGCGACGGCCCGATCGAGTTCCCCGCGGACCTCTCGCTGGGCGAGCAGTGGACGGTGACCGAGGGCTACTTCAAAATCCACGCGGCCTGCCGGTACACCCATCCCACGCTCGATGCGATCGATGCACTGGAGTCGACGGAGCCGATCGATCCCGAGGCGCTCGAGCGCATCACGGTCGAAACGTATCCCGCCGCGGCGACGCTCACCGATCCGTGCCCCGAGAATCGCCTCGCTGCGAAGTTCTCGGTTCCGTTCGCCGTCGCGACGCGACTCCGCCGCGGACACGCCGGCAAGTCGGCGTTCGAGCCCGCGGCGCTCGACGCAGCGACCGAGAGACTGGCACGGCTCGTCGAGGTCGACTCGACGCCGAAATTCACGTCGGCACTGCCCGACTCGCGAGGAGCACGCGTAACGGTCGTATTCGCCGACGGACGCGAACGAACCGAAACAGTCGACCACGCACGCGGCGGCGTGGAGCGTCGGTTTTCGGAGGACCGACTCCGAGAGAAGTTCCACTCGCTCGTCGATCCGACGCTCGGGCGCGAGACCGCGACCGACGCGTGGGTGACGCTTCGGGACTGCTGGTCGGGGGACGTCGACCGACTCTGTCGGTCCGTCGTTCCCACCTCCGACGCGTAGTTCTATTCCCTTTCCGTTCTCGGGGTCGGTTCGTACGGATGAATAGTTCGGAATCAGAGAGCTGGCTCAATACATATCTCGAGAAATACTTCTGAAATAGTCCGGTTGCCGCGCTTTTGGCGTCGAGCTCCGAATTCACGTCGGTGGAGTAGCGTTCGGAGTCGTCGTCTGCTGTCGACGAGAAACACCACACCCTCTGGAGTATTTTCTCTCACATATTCGAGTGTGGACCACTCCGTGGGGACGGTCGCAGTTGCCGAATCGGGCCGTATACAGCGACTGCTGTTCGTTCCGTGATCAATCACATGGATGGCACTCGAGCGGAATCTCGAGTCGAATCGCCGTCTCGTCGACTGCAACACGATTCGGAGTCACGTCAATTCTGGACTGGACATCACGCGTGTGAACCAGATCGTGAGCCATGCTGTGCTCTTCTCAATGCCAGACTATCTACTTCTCTAGCTGTTTTTGAAAGTGATAGCTTGGGGAGATAGATCGATACTACGCTCTCAGTTCTTCCCCGACGTGATCGTACACAGGAGTACGTTTAATTCACGACTCCTGTCTCAATGACACCTGGCTCTCGAAACGGTTCTTCTGGCGTGGAAGCGCGGCGACGAAGGTCAGGGGTCGGAACTCGCGCAGGCTAATATGTCGAGTCAAGGTGGTATCTGCGACGGACTTCGAGAGGCCAGAGAGGGACGTCTCGAGGAAGCAGACGTCACAGACGACTGACTTTCGGTATCTCCTCCCCTCCCCTTCGGGCGTCAATAAACGATTCGCGCCATTGGCAGCAATCCGTTCAATGCAGTGGATGATATAGTCATTAGCAGAAGGACTCATAGGGCCCTGCTGAAATCCTCTTCTTTAGATACTTAATCTCGTGAATCTACCGCTCACCCTATATGCGAACTGAACACCAGAAGTGCTATTAACCCAATTGGGGCATCTGATGTATGGGAGGCAAAATCTCATTTGACGGTCTAACACTTGCTGGCGTTGCGAATGACGAGGATGGAGAAGTGGGCGCAGATACCGTTTTCCACTTTGAGCAGACCGGTGAACGAATCTATGCAAACTACTCTGGTGGCGATATTGCAGATGGTCACTTGGTTGGTACGTTTGATGGGGAGCAGTGGGACATTAGATACACCCAAATAAATACAGATAACGAAACCGCAACTGGCCACTCTGTTGGTGATGTCGAACTTCTTGACGATGGACGTGTGAGAGTTGAAGATGAGTGGGAGTGGGAATCAAAATCCGGCACTGGCGAGTCAATTCATGAAGAAATTGATGAGTAGATAGTCGTCACAAATCACATC
Source organism: Natrinema sp. LN54 (assembly GCF_052439245.1). Taxonomy (NCBI): domain Archaea; kingdom Methanobacteriati; phylum Methanobacteriota; class Halobacteria; order Halobacteriales; family Natrialbaceae; genus Natrinema; species Natrinema sp. LN54. The sequence goes on along the minus strand of NZ_JBQVRP010000005.1, from coordinate 298,176 downwards.
GTGATTCGGGAGGGCGACCGATGAGTGACGATATCGAGACCGTCGACGCCGTCGGCGAGGATACGCTCGAGGTGACTGTCGGACGGGACGATCTACAAGTTTCCCGAATTCCACGTCCCCCAACTGAAAGCGATGTTCGACGCCCTCGAGATCGAGGGTGCGGAGGTGCCGGAGTTTGATAGAACCGCCGAGAACTCTCTACTGGTGGAGGTTCCAACTACGTGACTGTGAGAACGGTTATCACCATCAGGCCCGGGGTTTAATTAACTGGGTATTGGCGATGACCTATGACGGATGGAACGGCCGAAGACGAGTGGGAGTACACGGGCGCCGACCTCTTCGTCGACGCGCTCGAGTCCTACAACGTCGACTACGTGTTCGGGAACCCAGGTACGACAGAGCTCCCAGTACTGGAGGCGATCGGACAGACCGATCTCGAGTACGTGCTAGGGGCCCACGAAGACGTCGCGGTCGGGATGGCCTCGGGATACGCGCAAACGCGGCGATACCACGCGCATCACGACGACTCGGTCAACCCCGTCGGCGTCGTAAACCTGCACATCGCGCCCGGACTGGCGCACGGTCTGGGAAACATCTACGCCGCCAAGCGGGCGGGCGCACCCGTCGTCGTCACTGCCGGCAACCAGAGCACCGATTTCCGTCACGAGGAACCGGCCCTAGCGGGGGAACTTGCCGATCTGGCCGACCAGTTCTGCAAGTGGTCCGACGAAGTGCTCGACGTCGAAGCGTTGCCGACGATGCTCCGGCGAGCGTTCCGGGTCGCGCTAACGCCGCCGACCGGCCCGGTCTTTCTCGGCCTGCCGCTGGACGTGATGATGGCGGAGACGGACGCCGACCCCGAGCGTCTGGGCGAGATTCCCAATGCGGGGAGCGGCGACCCGGTGCAACTCGAGCGCGCCGCCGACCTGCTCGTCGACGCCGACAGCGACGACGTGGCGATCGTCGTCGGCGATCAGATCGCTCGCTCCGGTGAGGAAGCCGTCGCCGCTGCGGTCGAACTCGCGGAGTCGACAGGCGCTCACGTCTATGGCGAAATCCACGCGAGTGAGATCGACTTCGCGACCGATCACGAGCAGTGGATCTCGTACGTTCCGCCGGACGAAGAGCGTGCGGCGGAGCTGCTGGACGCCGACACGATCCTGTTCGCCGGGACATCGACGAACACGACACTGACGCGTCATGAACAACCACTGGTCGACCCCGACACGACCTGCGTTCACGTCGGGGACGATGCCTGGGAAGTGGGCAAGAACCGTCCCGCCGACGCGGCGGTCGTCGGCGACCTCGGGCTGGTCCTGCAGGAACTCATCGAACGCATCCGGCCGAACATCTCCGAGGAGACGGTCGCGGCGCGACTCGAAACGGTGCGCGATATCAAAGAGACGGTCGACGACAGGTTAGCCGGCGTCGGCGAGGGGGACGCCGAGGACGATCCCCGCCCGTCGAAAGCACAGCTCATCGACACGATGAAACGGGTCGCGGACGGCGCCTACGTCGTCGACGAGAGCGTCACGTCGATGTTTCCCATCAAAACGCGCTGGGACTTCGATCCGGAACAGTACATCACCAACAAAGGTGGCGGCCTCGGCTACGGCCTCCCCGCGTCGATCGGCGGGGCGATCGCCGAACGCCAGCGAGACAATCCGCGCGAGGTGATCGGTTTCGTCGGCGACGGGTCCTACCTCTACTACCCGAACGCGATCTACAGCGCGGCGCGCTACGACCTCGATCTCACCGTCGTCGTTGCCGACAACCGCAACTACCGGATCCTGAAGGACAACACGCTCGACCTACTGGGCGGTGACGAGGAGGACCACGAGTTCGTCGGCATGGACTTCGACCCGCGGGTCGACATCGTACAGAACGCCGAAAGCCACGGGGGGCGCGCAGAACTCGTGAAGGATCCCGATGAGATCGAACGAGCGCTCGAGGACGCACTCGCCCGCGACGGCGTCGACGTGCTCGACGTGCTGGTGCACGATTGAACCGTACGAGCTCCGCTCGCGGCGACGGCGCCGCACGCTCACTGGCCGCGCCGGCTGGCCAGTCCTCCGATTAGCGCTAATTCCGGAAGAACTACTAATAACTTCTATAACTAATAATTCGACACTTACTTCGATGTGAGAAAAATCTTTAACCGTAGACTGGTGGCAAATACACCTGCATGAGTACAACTGACCGGCAACCCCTCGACGGAGTGAGCGTCGGAATTCTCGTCGCGCAGGAAGGCACTGAAGAAGTCGAGTTCACCGAACCAAAAGAGACCGTTTCGGACGCCGGTGCCGACGTCGTCGATAATCGCGAGCTGACTTCCTACGCCAGTCTACGGACGGAGGTCGAGAACACGGGAGGCGAATGGACCGATCAGGAGGTCGTCGTCGACGACGGCGTCGTGACGAGCCGCAACCCCGACGATCTGGACGTGTTTACGGACGCGATCGTCGAGGAGTTCGCAGCGGCCTCCGAGTAACCGCGTGACGCCCGAACTTCACAGACATGACTGAAATCGGATTTACCCTTTCGAGCGAAGAGCACCACCCGAACGATCTGGTCGAGTACGCGACGCGGGCCGAAGCGATCGGCTTCGATTTCCTCTCGATCTCGGACCACTTCCACCCGTGGATCAGCGCGCAAGGCGACGCGCCGTTCGTCTGGTCGACGCTCGGCGGTGTCGCTGCAGCGACGGACGAGATCGATGTCGGCGTGGGCGTCTCGGCGCCGATCGTACGCATCCACCCGGCGATCTACGCGCAGGCAGCCGCGACGACGGCAGCGATGTTCGACGATCGGCAGTTCTTCGCCGGCGTCGGGACGGGCGAACTGCTCAACGAGCATGTCCTCGGCGATCGCTGGCCAGAGCACGAAGTCCGCCTGGAGATGCTCGAGGAGGCGGTTGAGGTGATCGACGAGCTCTGGACGGGCCAACAGGTCAGTCACCGCGGCGAACATTATACCGTCGAGAACGCGAAGCTGTTCACGCTCCCCGAGGAACGGCCGCCGATCTGCGTGTCGGCGTACGGCGAGCGCGCCGCGAAAGCGGCAGCTGATTTCGGCGACGGGTTCTGGTCGGTCGGCCCCCAAGACGTCGTCGAGACGTGGGAACAACACGGCGGGGAGGGTCCCCGTTTCTGCCAACTCCAAGCCTGCGTCGCCGACAGCGAGGACGAGGCCGTCTCCACCGCACACGAACAGTGGCCGATAGCGGGTCTGAAGGGGGAACTGAACTCCGTCTTGCCGACGCCGAAACACTTCGAGCAGGCGGCACAGATGGTTTCGGAAGAGGATATCGCGGAGAGCAGCATCATAACCGGACCGGACGCCCAACAACACATCGACGCGATTCAGGGGGCGATCGACACTGGGTACGATCACGTCTACGTAATGCAGATCGGGGACGACCAGGACGCCCTCCTGGAGATGTACCGAGAAGAAGTCCTTCCGTCGTTCTCGTGAGCGTCTTCAGAGATTCCGAGGCTGTCCGTGACTGAGTCGGACGCGCTCGCGTTACCATCGGTCTAACCTTCGGAAAAGATCTGAAAGAGAGGTTTTTCACCCTTCGTTGTGAAACGTCCCTTCACGGTAGCCGGGGGTGATGCCGTTCGTTGCTCCATTGGCACACCGAGGGTAATACGCAGGTTTCGCTTGTAGGCGGGGGAGGGGTGACCGCCTCCCAACCACATTCCTAATGAAATATTATAAAGAGCAAGGAGAATACCCGCTCCTTTAGGCGCGGGATGAATCCGACACCCCACTCCCAGTCGGGACTCGAGGACGGCTCGTTCGCCGAGGCCAGCCCGGACCATCTCTGGCGGCACGAACACTTTCCATGACGTGAGGTGGTACTGAAGCGGATACGGGACGGAATCGGTGGCGTAGGCCGCGTCGGTACGGGGGACGGCAAGGCTGACAAGTGCGCTAGTATCGGCCACGACCGTTCGGAGCTGCGGGCAGCCGCTTATCGATCGTCGTCTGCGGTGTCGACCGCCGTCGCATCCCCGTCGTAGATGCCGACGTCGTCGGGAGCGGAGATATCGAGTGGTTCATCCTCGAGGTCCGCTTTGAGCAGGCGGAGTCGTTGCGCGGCCTCAGCGCCGACCAGCTGCTTGACGGTCTCAAACTCGAGTTGGTCGTCGTCGTACTTCGTCGCGGCGAGTTCCTGAAACATCTCGCTGTCAGCGGTCTCTTCGATGTACTCCGACCTGAACAATCAATAATCGATCGAAGCGAACACAGTGAGGGCGACGATAGCAGCCAGACCGGCGATGCCGAGGAATGCCTCGTCGAAGTATCCTTGCTCGGCGATCGCCCCGAAGAGGACCGGACTCAACGCGCCGAGCGCGAGATAGACTGTCCGAAGCGCACCTAAATTCGTTCCCTGTGTTCCCTCCGGAAGTCGCCGAGTGAGATCTGATATCACGATTGTTTCGAATCCCAGAAGACTACTCGCTAGCACAGTCACGGGGACGAACAGCCACACTGCTTCGACGAACGGAAGCGCGGCAAGAGCCAGACTTGCCACACTCATGAGTGCTAACAGCGGAATTCGAACGCCGATACTATCGTAGGCCCGACCCGCAACGGGCTTCATCAAGATACCGAGCGCGAAAAAGAAGCCGAACAGAGCGGTTGCGATCCGTGCTGAGATCCCCTTCTCGTCGATCAAATACGTCGGATAGAAGCCCATGAATGCCTGAATGATTACGGCCCAGAGTACGAGTAAGATGGTTCCTCGCAGCACAATCGGTTGAGACAACGTTGAGAGAATATCTCCGAGCGCGATAGACTCGCGGAGTGATGTCGCTGCTGACATCCGTTTTGGAAGCGTCGCCCAGAGACCAACTGCAGCGAGCAGGAAAAGCGGAACGGCGAGCCCCAATCCGTACTGCCAGGCCATTGCGGTCGCAATGAATCCGGCAGCGGGTGGCATCACTGCGTTCCCGATATCGCCAGCAGCCATCGTTGCACCCGTCGCTGTGCCGAGTTGCTCGGAATAGATCTTCTCCAAAATCGTAAACCTCGAGACGCCGTACAGTGCTGTCCCCGCGCCGAACAACGCTGTCGCTGAAAACAGAATGACCGCCGAGTCCGCGACGATAACGAGCGCGAGCATCGCCGCGGCGAGGAGCGAACTGGCGATCAATAGTGGGCGCTCTCCTATCCAGTCAGCAAGGATTCCACCAGGAAGTTGGCCAGACGCATACGCGATCCAGAGGACCGTCAAGAGGAATCCAGATGTCGTCAGTGTAAGATCGTACGTGCCGCGAATATGTGGTAACACCGCCGGATAGATCATCCGAACGCTGATCGATAGGAACCAGCCGAAGGCAACGGCGAGTAGAATCTTCCCGCGTCCACCACTCCAGAGTTCACCAACCGCGCGTTCCACTGCCGGAATGTAGCGCACAGTGGTGGGTTTCTGGTCGCAGTATTCAGTCTTATTATTTGTACGGGAAATCGCCTCAGGGTCAAGTGGTTCGAGACGTCTTCGGCATCTCGTCATCACGGAAGATCCAAGATCTTCCGAACGACCCCGAGGCTTTCGCGTGGACTCCCGTTCTATGCTTCAGTAGGGGCGGAGGGTGTACTCCCCACTCATGTTCAACGTCCCGCGATTCAAGCGCACATCTATGGGTGCGCCTCCGTCACCTGCGTTTTGCCTGCGACGGAGATACTGCAAACCGGTGTTCTTCGAGGCGTTGTAGTCGGCGTGGTTCTTGTATCCATACATTTGACACTTGAACGCCTTTCCAGACCGATCATCTCGTGGGTAAACCCACATCCCCGGGAGCAGCGCTATGGTGAAGTCAATTGGCTCTGTGCCACGGTTGCCGAACTCTCCTAGGCAGTGTTTGCCGACCAGCGTCTCGAAGAGCCACTTCGAACCGATGTGATACGGATCCTCCATGAACTCCAATCGCGGCTGCTGTTCGCCCGGCGAATCACTCTGGAACCAGACTCAACGATTCAGCTATGGGGCGATGATGAGATTGCGACGGACGATTGGAAGAGCTATGTGGACTGAAGTCGAGACTGGTTTTCTCAATGCAGATGGTCTTGTCATATCTGAATGGAGTTGTTCTCAGAGAAGCTATCGTATCTAACAACTGTTCAGCAGATGTGCGGTGACGGGTTAAGGAAGAGAGTTCAATTGTGGCATATTATTCGACCACGGCAAAAGGTGAAGAATCGTTCCCGGGATTCGACAACATTCATATATTATGAAGGGTAGATTGATTGGTGAATTAGGCCCAGATGATTGGTAAGGATATGTGTTATCAACGTATCCTGACTGGCATTTAAGTAATTTCCTCAGCACCAATCTTTTTCGCACTTTCGAATCAATTCAGATGCGTGTCCTGGATTGACAAAGAAGCAGCGGCCTTAGCAAATTCAGAACTTGACTTTGAGTATCAACCGGAGACTAACCAGTCCTTTGAGAATGCACTCACAAAGGCTCGCGATGGAAAGCGACTCACCGTGGCAGATGCCGTCGAGTTACTTACTACTGGGTCAGATTCTGAAGGGCTTGATCCAGACCGAAAAGAAGCTGTCCTCGAAGTAGCAGACCGACGCCGTGCCGAGATGGTCGGCGATGAGGTGACGTTTATCGCCAACCTCAATAACAACGTTACAACGGCCTGCAACACAGGCTGTCTATTCTGCAATTTCAAGGATACCGCACATCAGTTCGAGAAAGACTCTGAACAGGAACATCCCGGATTCACCAAGACACCCGCAGAGTCACGGAAGATAGTCCGTGATGGAGTTGAACGCGGTATATACGAAGTCACATCCGTCTCAGGCCTTCATCCGGCACTTGCGTTGAACGAGGAACACAGAAAGCTTCTGGATCCTGATGATCCACAACTCAACTACAAACCTCCAGCAGTCTACGATACCGATCCCTCTACCTATAAAGAACAGATCCGCGCAATGAGTGTTGACGGCGTACACGTTCATTCGATGACGCCCGAAGAGGTGCATCACGCTCAGCGAGGTGCTGAGTGGGACTACAAACACGTGTACCGTGAACTCGAACAAGTGGGTCTTGATACCGTACCAGGGACAGCGGCTGAAATTCTCGTCGATGAAGTGCGTGAGATCATCTGTCCGGGGAAAATCGATACTGAGCAGTGGATGGACTCGATGCGTGCTGCAGCCGGTGTAGGACTTCCGATGACAGCCACGATCATGTACGGGCACGTCGAAAACGAGATGCACCGTGCGATGCATCTCAAACGCGTTCGGGATCTACAGGATGAAACAGACAATATTACTGAGTTCATCCCACTCTCATTCATCCACCAACAGACGCCTCTCCATGAACACGGAGTTGTTTCGAGCGGTGCGAGTAAAGCTGAAGATGAGTTGATGATCGCGGTATCACGGCTCTTCCTTGATAATATCGATCACATCCAGTCCTCATGGGTAAAGTACGGCGACGAACATGGCCTCAAACTCTTGAATTGCGGCGCTGATGACTTTATGGGGACTGTTCTATCAGAAGAAATCACCAAGCGTGCAGGCGGCGACCATGGTGAGTTCCGCTCGTTTGTCGACTATGCCGAGATGATTTCGGCAATCGGCCGCGTTCCAGTCGAACGATCAACAGACTACACCAAGCGACGGCGAATCGACCCGGATGAGTCTCCGCTTGGGCCGAAACTTGGCCCGAAAGCGGATGGAACTCCACTCCTTACCGAGAATCATACGGATAGCGGCTCGTCAAGTGGGCCTACAGTTGTGGACGACGATTAAGTTAAGCACGCTCCCAGAGGTCACGCCCACCCTGATCGGACCTGAGCACCCCGGGAGAGAATCTTAAGAATGTTTATATTATTCCAATGTGGACCTCACCCCGGTAGCGCCGGATTCGCCGAACATCACGTCACGTAGCGGCGCCCCATCGATAGTTTCTCTTGCAGTGCCTCTTCCAGCGGGCCGTACATGTCGACTGAATTGGTGACCAAGTGGCTGTCTATTGACTCGGTCTTAATTACGGCGTTCCTCAATTCCGCAAGAAATCTGTCTGCGAGCGGACAGACTCCTTGAGTGGGTCGGGTGTCAGGTGGTTCATTCAGGAGGCTGCGTCTGAGCGCGATGACGTCCCTCACCCTCCCGAAACGACCGCGCCATCTTTCAGCACCGTCTCGACGAGATTGACGTCGTAGGTATACGGGAGATGTCGGTACGACGGCGCATCGAGTATGACGAGATCGGCCGGTGCATCCGTCTTGAGGGTCCCCGATCGTTCGTCGTGATCGATCGCAGCGGCGCCGCGGGTCGTGATACCGAGGATCGCCTCTGCGGGCGTCATGCCGACGCCGACGCAGGCTAGTGTCGCCGCGAAGCCCATGCTCTGGGCGTAGCAGTTCGGGTTGAAATCGCTCCCGATCGCGGGGACGACCCCGCGCTCCCTGTAGGGCCCGAGATCGGGATAGTCGCCGCCGAGCCCGAACGCCGTTCCCGGAAGCAAGACCGGCGTCACGTCGGCGTTGATGAGGGCATCAATATCATCCTCGCTCGACTGGAGGAGATGGTCCGCACTGGCCGCCGGCAACTCCGCCGCCAGGCTCGCTCCGCCGAGGTTCTCGAATTCGTCAGCGTGGATCTTCGGCGTTAACCCATGGTCGATCCCCGCCTCGAGGATTCGTCGGGATTGCTCAACCGTAAACACGCCGTCTTCGCAAAACACGTCGCAGAACTTGGCGATGCCCTGATCGGCGATCGCCGGGAGCTGCTGTTCAATCACGGTGTCGGTGTAGTCATCGGCGTCAGTGTTCTCCGGAACGGCGTGTGCCCCCATGAACGTCGGGACGACGTCGATCGGGTGGCGCTCAGCGGCGCGGTCGATCGCCGACAGGAGCTTCTGTTCGGTGTCGACGTCGAGACCGTAGCCGGATTTCACCTCGACGGTCGTCGTCCCGTGCTCGAGCATCGTCTCAAGGTGTCCAAGCAATCGGTCGACCAGTTCGTCCTCCGACGCGTTCCGGACGGCTCGAACCGTGCGGAGGATCCCGCCGCCCTCGCTGAGGATCTCTTGATAGCTTTTCCCGCGGAGTTTCGCCTCGAACTCGTCGGAGCGATCTCCAGCGAACACCGCGTGCGTGTGGCAGTCGACGAATCCAGGCAGTACGCAGCGCCCGCTCGCGTCGATGGCCGTGTCTGCGTTTTCGATCGGATAGTCGCGCGTGAGCTCGTCGGCCGCACCGGTCGCGACGACAGTTCCATTTTCGATAACGACCGCGGCGTCTGGTATCGTATCGAGAAGCGGTTCGTCCGGCGGGTCCGCGGTGCTGGTGGACTCGGTCGATTCGCCCGCCGCTCCGCCGGTTGATTCTCGGGGACCGACGACGACCTCGTTCGCATCGTGGATGATAGTGTAACTCATGTCGTACGCTACAGGCGATTTCGGGGTTTCAGTCTTCCTCCATCGGAACGGTCACGTCCGATTGCTGTGCTTCGTCCAGCGCATCCTCGTAGCCGGCGTCGGCGTGGCGGATCACGCCCATCCCCGGATCCGTCGTGAACACTCGCTTCGCCTTCTCGGCGGCGAGGTCGCTCCCGTCAAGGATGACGTGGTTGTTCGCATGGAGCGCGTTCCCGATACCGACGCCACCACCGTCGTGGACGCTGACGATGTCCGCGCCCGCCGCGCAGTTCAGCAGCGCGTTGAGGATTGGCCAGTCGGCGACTGCGTCGGTTCCGTCCCGCATCGCCTCGGTTTCGCGGTTCGGGCTGGCGACGCTTCCGGCGTCAAGGTGGTCTCGAGTCACGACGATCGGCGCGGCGATTTCGCCCGAGGCGACCAACTCATTGATCCGGAGCGCGAATCGGGCGCGTTCCGTGAGTTCGTTGTCGCCTTCGCCCTCCGTGTTGTAGCCGAGCCAGCACACCCGGCTCGGAAGCCCCTGGAACTGGATCTGCTCCTGTGCAAGTTCGATCCAGCGCTGGAGGTGATCCTTCTCGGGGAACAGTTCAAGAACGGCCTCGTCGGTCCGGTAGATGTCGTCGGGGTCGCCGGACAGCGCGACCCAGCGGAACGGTCCCTTGCCGCGACAGAACTGCGGGCGGATGTACGCCGGGACGAATCCCGGGAAGTCGAACGCGTCGGATCGCCCCCGGTGTTCCTCAACCTGTCCGCGGATGTTGTTCCCATACTCGAAGGTGATCGCACCGCGTTCCTGCAACTCGAGGATCGCGTCGATGTGTCGCTCCATCGTGTCGAGGCTCTCCGCCCGGTACTGTTCTGGGTCTTCGGCACGGAGGTCGTCGGCTTCGGCCACGGAGTAACCGGACGGGTAGTAGCCCTCGAGCGCGTCGTGGGCGCTCGTCTGGTCGGTGATCACGTCGGGAACAAACCCGCGGTCGAGCAGCGCCTCAAGCAGGTCCGCTGCGTTTATGTGGACGCCGACGCTGTAGGGCTCGCCCGCTCGTGCCGCCTCCGTTGCGCGTTCGATTGCGTCGTCGACGTCGTCGGTTTTCTCCATGCAGTAACCCGTCTCGATGCGCCGGTCGATTCGCGCTTCGTCGACCTCAGCGGCGATACAGACGCCCTCATTCATCGTAACCGCGAGCGGCTGGGCGCCGCCCATTCCCCCGAGTCCCGCCGTGGCGACGACCTTGCCAGAGAGATCGCCGTCGAAGTGCTGGCGGGCTAGTTCCGCGAGGGTCTCGAATGTTCCCTGGATAATCCCCTGAGTGCCGATGTAGGCCCACGAACCGGCCGTCATCTGACCGTACATGATCTTTCCCTCGGCCTCGAGTTCGTGGAAGTGGTCCCAGTTGTCCCACTTGCCGACCAGGTTGGAGTTCGCGATCAGCACCCGCGGCGCACGCTCGTGTGTAGGGAATCGACCGACCGGCTTTCCGGACTGAACTAGCAGCGTCTCGTCGTCCTTGAGCGTTCGCAGCTCCGACAGAATCGCGTCGTACGCGTTCCATGATCGCGCGGCGCGACCCGTACCGCCGTACACGACGAGGTTCTCCGGATCTTCGGCGACCTCCGGATCGAGATTGTTATTGAGCATTCGAAGCGCGGCCTCCTGTCGCCACCCTTCGCACTCGAGGTCGGTACCTGTCGGTGCGCCGCGGTATTCGCGCCACTGTTCGCTCGGTTCGCCTCGCCCGAGGGCTGGTTGTTGGTCACGTTCCATACGTGTGTCAATAACCCACGGGACCAATATCAGAAGCGTTCCGTTCGGAAACTGATTTATAACCCGAAGGGCTGTGTGGTGATAACACGTGTACGAAGCTACCATCGTGATTTCCGATTCGAGCGCGTACACCGAACCGACCGACGGCACCGACTGTCGGATCGAACTCTGGTGTAATGAACACGCCGACCTCCTGTACGTCACTGGATCAACCATCGAACCGGTCATATCGCAGGTGCTGACGGATATTGGAATCGACGAACTGGTTCGCGGGGACGAGGAAGCCGTCGTCATCACGAGTTCGTGTCTGAAACGCCACGAAACGACGTACATCGAACGCTACCTTGAGTCGCACAACTGTCTGCTCCTGCCACCGCTGCAGTACGAAAACGGGGCAAAGCACTGCCGGATCCTCGCGCTTGAGTCCGAGAGTCTGTCGAATCTCTACGCCGAGTTAGTTGACGACGGGTTCACCATCGACGTCCAGAGCAAACGCGAGATTGACGCGCCGACCCAGTCGTCGCCCTTGTTGTCCCTCGATCAGGTGCTCCCGGAACTCACGCCTCGACAGCGGGAGACGCTGCTACTCGCCGTCGAAAGCGGATACTACGAACTGCCTAGGGAGACGTCGACCGAAACGCTCGCCGACGAACTAGGAGTGAGTCGACGCACGGCGGAGGATCACCTTCGCCGGGCCGAACGAAAGCTCATCACGTCGCTCGTCTCGTATCTCTACTGACGGTTCGTGTCGCCTCTTTGTTCGGGACATCGCATTCAAAATACGACCTGTCCGTGAATATGTGTACGGTTGACCGGTGAATAGCTATCCTCATAACCATAAATCGCGCCGATTCTTGTGATAACTTTCGGAAGAGCCGCGAGTTTATTAGGGTGGCGCCGTGACTGGTGGGGTATGCTCAGCGTCCGGTTGCGCGTTCGATTTTCCGGGGACTGGACCGAGAGGATCGGCGAACTCCGTCTCAAGGGCGATATCTACACCGCAACGCTGCACGAACGGCAGTATCGAGGGTTCATCAGAATTCGAGGGGAAGGCGTCGATGAGGCGATCGGGATGATCGAAGACGCCGAGTATCACACGGACGTCACCGTCGTCAGGCGCACCTCACGCGACGGAACCGATCGGGCTTCGATCCTCGTCGAAGCGCATCTCGAGGAGCAGACACCGTACCTGCTGTTGCTCGAGAACGGATTTATGCCGCTCGATCCGACGATTCTCGCAGACGGCTGCGAGTTCTTTGATCTCTTCGTCCGGGATCGAGAACGATTTATCGAACTTGTCGACCTGTTGGAGCCGATCGCGAACGTGACGATCGAACGCGTTATCTCGGACATTGACGCGCCGATCCAGCCCAGTCCCGTCAGCTGGCAGCAACTCTCCACGACGATCACCGATCGACAGTTCGAGGCTATCGAACGGGCGACTGATCTCGGCTACTTTTCTGTCCCGCGCGAGGCTACGCTGACCGACATCGCCGACGAAATGGGGATCGATAAATCGACCGCTGGTGAGCATCTTCGCCGAGGGCTTGGACACATGGCCGCGTTTTTCGTTGAGGAGTCGCGATTTTCCTAACACCTACTTAAAACATCCTCTATGTTGGGAGTGACTGATTACTTCTACGCGGCGAGACAAAGTAGCATGGAAAACGGTATCACGAGGCGAGATCTGATCGCCGGAACGTGCGCGAGCGTCTCCGGTGCGGCTCTCGCCGGTTGTACGGGCGTATTGGACGACGATTCGGTTGCCGTCTCGTCGAAGGACTTCACCGAGCAGTTCATTCTCTCTTCGATCACGGCGATACTCCTTGAAGAGGACGGACGCGACGTGGAGGACAACACCGGCCTCGGTGGAACGACCGCTAATTTCGAGGCGCTCCAGAACGGTGAGGTCGACCTCTACTGGGAGTACACGGGCACTGGGTGGGGGAGCATCCTCGGTCGCGACGAACAGATCAACGATCCCGACGAACTGTATCAGTCGGTCAGTGATGCCTACCAGGAGGAGTTCGATATCGAGTGGCTTGAGCCGGCACCGCTCAACAACACCTACGTCATTGTTGCGAACCAGGACTGGGTCGACGAAACTGGTGTCGAGGATCTTGAGGACCTCGCATCGCACGTGGAATCGGGGAACACCGATTTCACGATCGCGATGAATCCCGAGATCGAAGATCGCGACGATGGCTGGGGTGGGCTCCCGGAAACGTACGATTTCGACGAGTACGCCGACGACGTCGACACGACGAACATGCAACTCGGACTCGCCGTCCAGGCGGTCGCGAGAGGTGACGTCGAACTCGGGTTCGCCTTCGAGACGGACGCTGAGATCGAAGAGTACGGTCTCGCAGTGATCGACGATACGCTGAATCACTTCATCATCTACAATCCGGCGCCGAACGTTCGCCCAGAAATACTTGATGACGACCTCAGGAGCCGGCTGAACGAACCGACTCCGGAACTCGACACGGAGACGATGCGCGGGTTAAACCACCGCGTCTCCATCGAGGAAGCGGATCCACGGACCGTCGCCCGCGAGTGGCTTGAAACGAATGGTTACATCTGATCGCACCTATGGTTTCCCCAACAGGCGTCCTCGAGTGGATGACCGCCAACGGCGACGTCTTGATTCGACAAGGGATCGAGCATCTGTCGATCGCGCTTACCGCGCTCGGGATTGGCGTGTTGCTCTGGGTTCCGATCGGCATCGCGATCCGGAACAACGATACCGCAGCTCGCCTGTTCCTCGGGACGTCGGGGATCATCCTTACGATACCGAGTCTGGCGCTGTTACCGCTGTTGATCCCGATATTCGGCATCGGGAACGAGCCGGCGATCGTCGCACTGATACTGTATTCGTCGCTCCCGATCATTCGAAACACGTTCATCGGAATCGTCGGCGTCGACGATGCGACGACGGAGGCCGGACGGGGACTCGGCCTGACCGATCGGCAACTGTTGGTCCGGATCCAGCTCCCGATGGCGATCCCGGTGATCATGGCGGGCATCCGCCAGGCCGCCGTTCTGCTGGTCGCAATCACGACCGTCACGGCGTACTTCGGTGCTGGCGGCCTCGGATCGTCGATTTTCGCCGGGATACGGATCGCGAACGGCGACCAGGTTGTCGGAGCGACCATCGTCATTTCGCTGCTCGCGATCGGCTTAGACACCGCTCTCGGAGGCGTTTCGAAACTACTCGCACGGAAGGGAGGAACTAACGCATGAGTACAAATCTGAATTCGAATCCGACTGACGCAGGACCGAACGCGATCGAGTTTGATGGCGTATCGAAAGTGTACGGCGACGGAACGGAAGCCGTTTCCGACGTTTCGTTTGCGGTTCCGCGGGGAGAGACGGCGACGATTGTCGGCCCCTCCGGCTGCGGGAAGACGACCACGATGAAGATGATCAACGCGCTGATCGAACCGACTGCGGGTGATCTTCGCGTTACCGGGAGATCTGTGTCGGATCTCGACCCAATCGAACTGCGACGGAATATCGGGTACGTTATCCAGGATATCGGGCTGTTCAACCACATGACGGTCGGAGAAAACGTCGGTATCGTCCCTGATATACTCGGCTGGGACGACGACCGGATTGACGATCGAGTTGGAGAGTTGCTCGAACTCGTACGGCTCCCCGACGGCGTTCGCACGAAATATCCGCCTGGGCTCTCCGGCGGCCAGCAACAACGCGTCGGTGTCGCGAGGGCGCTCGCGGCTGAACCCGACGTGATCCTCATGGACGAACCGTTTGGCGCCCTCGATCCGATCACCCGTAAAGAACTGCAGGACGAATTCCTGCGCATTCAGGAGGGCCTCGACGTGACGATCGTTTTCGTCACCCACGATATCGACGAGGCGTTGAAGATGGGCGATCGGGTCGCTGTGATGCGCGACGGCGAACTCGTCCAGTACGATCCACCCATCGAACTCTTGCGGAATCCGGCGGACGAGTTCGTCGCGTCCTTCCTCGGGGAGGATCTCGAGTTGAAACTACTCGGAACCGTCACCGTCGGCGAGGTCATGGGATCTGTCGACGACGGTCGCGATACCCGTTCCGGCGGATCCACGCTCTCACCCGCGGACGACCTCCGGACGGCCGTACAGACCTGGCTGCGCGAGGAAACCGACGAGATTCCCGTCGTCGAGGACGGAGCCGTCGTCGGGCGGCTCTCGATGCAGCATCTCCGGCACGTGCTCGGCGAACTTCCGAACGCACTCGAGGGAAACCATGCCTGACGAGCCGGTCGCGTCAACGATCTACTCGATTGAGATATTGGCCGTCACCGGCTGGCTCGAGTACATCCTTGACCACCCAGACCGGTTCGTGCAGATGCTCTTCGAGCACGTGCGGATGGTCGCGATCGGCGTTGCCGGAGCGATCGTCGTCGCGGTTCCTGCTGGGGTACTGGCGACGCGTCACCGGCGCGTCGGACAGGTGATCATGAACGCCGGCGCAGTCGCCCAGACCGTGCCGCCCCTCGGCGTGATCGCCCTGTCGTTCGCCATTCTCGGTATCGGCCAACGACCGGCGATCCTCGCGCTGTTCCTCTACGCGCTGTTGCCGATCCTGAAGAACACCGTCGCTGGAATCCAGAGCGTTGATGACGCGCAGACCGAGGCCGGACGGGGGATGGGCATGACGCGGCTCCAGCGGCTCCGGTACATTGAACTGCCCCTCGCCGTCCCGGTCATCTTCGCCGGGATCCGAACCTCGCTTGTGTTGAGTGTCGGCGTCGCCTATCTCGGCGCGTTTATCGGGGCCGGCGGCTTCGGACAGTGGATCATCCTTGGGCAGGAGATGTACGATACGAGTATCCTCCTCGCGGGGGCCATTCCCGGAGCGACACTCGTTATCCTCCTCGATCAGACCCTGGGCTGGCTCGAAAAGCGACTTCGCACGACGGGCGCATCGACCGACGACCAGCTGGACCCGGCCGTCACCTGACGACGTCCCCACTCGAGACGATGATCACGATAGACGGTACTCTCACGATAGCAGAGGTCGTCGCGGTCGCACGTGACCGCGAACGAGTCGAACTCGATCCCACAGCCCGGGACGCGATCGAACGGAGTCATCGAGAGGTCGAATCGATCGTCCGCTCGGATGCCTCCGTCTACGGCGTTACCACCGGCCTTGGCGATCTCCAGGACGAACCCGTGTCGCCCGCCGAACTCAAGGCGCTGCAGCGAAACCTCGTTCGGAGTCACGCGACGACAGTCGGGACGGAACTGCCGGTCGATGTCGTTCGGGCGTCCCTTCTCGTCCGGGCGAACGCGCTCGCTCACGGGCTCTCGGGGGTTTCCCCGGCGCTCGTCGAGCGACTCCTCGCGTTCCTCAACGAGGGGATCCACCCCGTCATCCCGATCGAAGGGAGTACGGATGACCTCGGCGCAGCGGCCCACATCGGCCTTGCGCTCATCGGTGACGGAACAGTGACGGTCGACGGCGAAAAGCGAGACGCTGCCGAAGCGCTCGAGCAGGCCGGCCTTGACGGGTACGAGCTCCGACCGAAGGAAGGGCTCGCGATTGCCAGCGGAACGCCGATCATGACCGCACTGGCCGCGCTCGGCGTCTCCGATGCACAGCGACTCGTACGGACGGCCGACCTCGCCGCCGGCTGGACCTTCGCGCTCGTCGGTCACTCGCCGAGCGCGTTCGACGAACGGGTCTTTGAGGCGCGGCCGTACGACGGACAGCGGACCACGGCACGGAACGTTCGCGCGCTCCTTCCGGAAGACGGCTCCCGGTCATACACGACGCAGGATCCGCTCTCGCTGCGCTGTATCCCGCAAGTCCACGGCACGGTCCGTGACGCGCTCTCGTTCGTCCATCAGACGATTACCACCGAACTGCAAAGCGCGACCGACAACCCGCTGATTTATCCCGACGGAACCGTCCTTTCGTGCGGAAACTTCAACGGACAGCCGATCTCAAGTGCGGTTGATCTGCTGTCATCGACCCTCGCGAAACTCGGTCGAATGAGCGAACGCCGGACGAACGCGCTCGTCACGGCGGACGACGGATCGGCGTTCCTCGCCGACGATCCGGGTGTCGAATCAGGGATGATGATCGCCCACTACAGCGCGGCCGGACTTGCGGCCGACATCACTGGAGAACAGCGTATAAGCGAGCGGTCTGCGATCGTCTCCGGCGGCCAGGAAGACGTTCATAGCATGGGCACGCTCGCCGCTCGCCGACTCACGTCGACGATCGAACAACTTGAGCGAATCGTCGCCATCGAACTGCTCTGTGCGGCCCGACGGTCACTTCTCGACGCGGAGCCCACGCTCTCTCCGCCTCTCGAGTCTGCCGCCGCGACGCTCGAGACCGCCGTCGGCGTTCCGCGCGGCGACGAACCGCTCACTGAGCGGATTCGGCGAACAGCCGACCTCATCCGGGACGAGGAACTCCTTGATGCTGTCGCAGATACAGATATTCGCCTCCGCTGAGCCGATTCGTGCTCAGTTCGCGCGCCGGGTGCTGCGTTCGCTCCGTTGACGCCATTCCTCTTGAACCACCCACCATACGGCACCACACTAATGTTGGTAGATGATGCCACACATAGTCGTATGTTTGATAAAGCGGCCTGGTCGCATGGGGATCAAGAAACGAGATATGCTGAAGAAGAACAAAAGCCAAAAACGATCGCCGACGTGGATCTCACGGAAATTCGCAGCGGCCCCATCTCAAAGTTCGTCTTGGCGTTCGTCATCGGGTTCGTCTTCTTCCTCGTCCCAGTTCCGTGGGATGGGCAGGTGACGGTCCCGTTCGACATCGTCGTCAGCTGGATCACCGACTCGTTCCCGACTATCGCCGGCGTGTACGCGCTGGCGCTCATCGTCGCTGGAGGACTCCTCACGACGCTCGCGGAGTTTCGCAAACGCGGTGTCCTGTCGCTGAGCGATGATCTCGCCGGACGGCTGACGCTTTCGTACTGGGAAACCTCGGCGCCGTTCTGGCTGTTCCGGGTCGCCGGCGCCGTCCTCGCGCCGTTTCTATTCCTCGGAATCGGCCCAGAGTGGATGGTTGCCGGATCGACCGGTGGATTGGTCTGGGGTACGCTCATCCTGAGCGTCGCCGTCATCATTCCGATTGGCGCGATATTCATCAACCTCTTCGTCGAACTAGGAGGTCTCGAGTTCGTAGGGACGATGGCCCGTCCGATTATGCGGCCGCTTTTTCACATTCCCGGCCGCGCTGCGCTCGACAGCGTGGCGTCGTGGGTCGGCTCCTACAGCGTCGGGTTCTACGTCACGCGCAACGTCTTTGATCGCGGCGAGTACTCGAAACAGGACGTGTTCATCATCTGTACGTGTTTCGCGACGGTTTCGATCGGGTTCGTCGGCGTCGTCGCCACGACCGTCGATTTGCTCGAGTTGTTCCCGATCATCTTCCTCGCGTATCTCGTCTGCATCGCGATCACGGGGGCCATTTTAGTCCGCATCCCGCCGCTCAGTAACGTCCCCGACGAGTACATCACCGAACCGAACCCGGAGACGCCGTTCCGAGGATCGCCGGGCGACTACTTCCGGTTTGGGCTTTCGGAAGCCGTGAAAAAGGCCGAGGAGGGCGGATCCATCGTTGGCGCATCGGTTCGCGGCTTCGTTGACGGGCTCAAACTTGCGGTCTTGATCCTCGGGACGATCCTCTCAATCGGGCTCGCCGCGGTTGTCCTTGCCGAGTACACGCCGGTGTTCGACATTATCTCGCAGCCGCTCGTGCCGGTCATCGAACTGCTCGGCATCCCGGACGCAGAGGTCGTCGCCCCGGCCACGATCATCGGGATCACCGAAATGTTTATTCCCGCGCTGTTGGTTGCCGAAGCCGACGCGATGGCCCGGTTCTTCATCGCCGTGCTCTCGATCTCGCAACTCATCTTCTTCTCGGCGACCGGTCCGATGATGATGGACATGTTCAGCGACGTCCCGATCCGGTTTCGCGACCTCGTCCTGCTGTTCGTGCTGCGGACGATCATCCTCGTCCCGGTCATCGCCGCGATAACGCACCTACTCGCGGCGTTCGGCATGCTCTAGGAGCCGCTCGCGTTCGAGCGTTCTCACCGCGAATCCTCTCCACAGACACTGATCAACGAAAGTCGAGTCGTCAAAACGGTGTGCTTCTCCCCTGTCCACTGTGAAGCGGGAAACGTGACCCGTCTCGCCCTCAGATTTCTCGGATCACGTCGCCGTCCGGATTGAGCGAGGCGATATCCTCGTCGGTAAGGGGTACTTCAATTTCGATTTCCAGAAGGTAGTCCTCGTGAGCAAGTTGATGCGCGCCGAGAACCGTATGGCACGGATACGGCTCGTTGAACGTCTCAAGGTACACCTCCTTGTATCCGTCGTAGTACCGCTCGTGGGGTTCGATGATGTGCGTGGTGACCTTCACGATGTCGTCGTATGATTTGCCGATCGTCTCGAGCAGAATCCCGACGTTTTCGTAGGCTTTGCGTGCCTGCGTCTTGATGTCGTCGCCGACAACGTTCGAATCGGCGTCCATCGCAACCTGGCCGGCCATGTAGAAAGTGCCGTCCGCGATGATTGCGTGATTGTATCCGATCTCCCGTGCATCTTTGAGCTCCGGCGGATTGATCGCGAGCCGTTTCATAGGGACACAAACACCGTCAACAGCAAAAGGAATCCCGCTCCGGATGGAGCCCGGTTCTTTACTGTTGTCGGGACTGCGTCGGCACGATCCGTCTCGTATCGGGCTCGAACTCCCTTGAGAAGCCGAATGTGAATACCGCTCACTCCGCGGACGATGTAGCGAGTTGAGCAGCGGTTTCCGCGAGGACGCGCGTCGCGGTCGCACAGTCGTCCCAATCCGTCCACTCTTTCGGATTGTGGGACACGCCGTCCTTAGACGGAGCGAACAGGAGCCCTGCGTCGGTGACGTCGCTGACGTTCGCCGTGTCGTGCATCGCGGCGGAGTGAAGCCGTTTTGCGGTGGCGCCGCACCGATCCGCAGCGTCGACCGCAGCGGTGGTACATCGGTCGCTCATATGGCTCGGCGGATCGTCACGGAACCGGTCGAACGTGGTCTCGACCGAGCGCCGTTCCGCGATCCGCTCAAGTCGCTGTCGAAACCGATCGACGAGCGCGTCCATCGTCTCGTGTTCGACGTCACGGATATCCAACTCCACATTGACGCGCCCAGGGACGATATTCCGCACGTTCGGCTCGATCGTCTGCCGGCCAACCGTTGCGACGGCCGCGGGGTGCTCCGTCGCGATATCCGACGCGATCTCCTCGACTGCCTGAACGAACTCGGCGGCTGCGACAAGCGCATCGGTCCGGTCGTCCAT
Source organism: Natrinema sp. LN54 (assembly GCF_052439245.1). Classification (NCBI taxonomy): domain Archaea; kingdom Methanobacteriati; phylum Methanobacteriota; class Halobacteria; order Halobacteriales; family Natrialbaceae; genus Natrinema; species Natrinema sp. LN54. The sequence continues at coordinate 277,671 of NZ_JBQVRP010000005.1, read as the reverse complement.
TGGTGTCGCCCCGGCGTGATCCGCCTCGCCTCGAACGTCGGCGGAACAGTTGGTGATCCCGGTGATCGAGTCGACGATGCCGACGTCAGACCCGGTCGACTCCAGGCGCGTCGCCTGTTCGATGTGGAGTTCGAGCCATGCGTTCCAGCCGGTCGGATCGATTGTCTCGTCGCCGTCAAAGTCGATACTCGAGAGGCGGTCCGCGAGTGTCCATCCCTCGTCGTCCTCAAGTTCGAGCACGTCCTCAAGCGGTCGACTCCCGGTGGCGACTGACGATCCGAGCGTTCCAATACCGAATCGACCGCCTTCCTCTTCCGTGAACGAAACGACCTCGAGCGGCCGCTCCGGCGTGATGTCGGCGTCCTGAACGGCGCGAACGGCCTCGAGTGCTCCGTACACGCCGAGCGGGCCGTCGAAGATGCCGCCCTGTGGAACGGAATCGAGGTGGCTCCCCATTGCGACGGGTTCGACGTCAGGATCGACGCCGTCGGGGACCCACCGACCGGCAATATTGCCGACCGGATCGATCCGGACGGTTAATCCGGCCGATTCGAGCCGCTCGACGAAATACTCGCGAGCCGCCTGATCCGCCTCGCTTCCCGTCAGCACCGTTCGCCCGTGGCCCGTTTCGACGCCGAGTTTGCCGAACGCTGCGGTCTCGAGGATGTCCTCTCGAAGTCGCTCCCGAACGATTTCCATAGTACCGCTTTTCCGACGACCGCTATAAACGACCTGCCACCATTCGGTGAGAAACGGCGGAATCGCCTCGACGGCCTCAGTAGCACCGCAAACGCCGTGACGAATCTCGTGGCTCTAACAGCGAAAGGGCTATGGAACGGTACTGTTGAAGCACGTGCTCGCCTGATGTGATCAGTAGAATGTGCTGTCACCGGCTCGTCGGTCGCGCTCGACGGTGCCTACTATCACGTGACGGTCAAACACGAGCAGTCGGCCGGTTCCAGTCGCCCGATTACGATCACCTGATCGCCGCCCAGGACGACCTGGACCTGCTCGGCGGGTGGCTTGAGGATGGTAGAGAATAGGTTTACTCGTCGACGCGTTTGAACTGTAACCGTCCGTAGTTTGTCCGGTTCTTCCCGGTGTAATAGTATCCTTCCAGTACGTCCTCGTCCTTGTCGTAGGTCACCGTTGTTGTTCCGTAGTGGGCCTCGAGATTATCGTGGGCATCGTAGTCGGGATCATTTTCGTATGTATAGCTCAGAACCGAATCAATACCGTCATTAACATGGATCGTTGCCCCATCGCTTGTTGAGTTGGATTCTGGCCCGTCGAGTTCGACAATAATCCTGTCCCACGTTTGCTTGATAGCGATCTCTGTTTCCATCGCAGTGAGGTCGTCATCAGGATCATCGATAGCTGCGATCCTGTCGTCTTCGACATCATGTGCTGTCCACAGATGCCCTTCCATGTTCCTTCGAGGTTCAGGACTTCTACGATGCCCCACTTGCGTAGTTGCGGGTGTTTCCACAGAATGCCCGTGAATAGCTTATACAGTACCCACGATGCAAGGGCAAACGACGGAACCCACCCGATCCCGAGTTGCGCCTCGAGGAATGTTCTTATAAACAGATCGAAAACAAGAACGATGACCGCAGCTAATCCACCGAGTTGAACAAGGCGCTTCCACCTATATGGTTGATCGGTTGAGTATGAGTGCATTAGTGCGGCCACCCGTCCCACAGCTCTCGAAGTTGTTCGATGAACTTGTTCGCCTCATACCGTCTCAACAGCGACCTCTTGGTCGCCTTCGTCCTTTCGCTCGATTACCTCGCGTTCTGAGCTCGTGATCCGTTTCGGAATGAGGTAGTTGACATCGAGGTTCGAGAGCGTCTGGAAGACGCGCATCGAGTCGAACGCCCGATCACACAGGACCATCTCGATCGGGACGTGGGTCTTTTGCGCACAGAAGGAGCCGGCGGACGACACGATGAATCTGATTCGGTGGGTTCTCGTCCCACGACGAACTTTCATGCACCGGCTCAACGGCTAGTACAAGCGGGATATTCCGTCCGACAACCGAGAGGGTCGCGAACTTGAATGCTCGGCCCTCACCGTTTTTCGTCCCGCTCACTATCGGTATCTCAGCTGTCCGCCCGTAGTAGGGGATGGTCGTAATGTCGATCGCAACGTCACGGGCCGGCGAAACGACGCTTCAGACTCGATAACTGAGAGTACACGGCTCGTGGCACTATCGAATCCCTCGAGCAAGTTCTCCGGAGTGAATTGTTTGACTGTCCTACGATGAGTATCTCCGTGATGGGTTCGCCCTCTGTTAGAGAATCGAGCGAACCGATGAGCACCCTGTGCCGTCCCCATCGTACGAGCTCATAAACGACTGCAGCTCGAAGATACAGGTATCTGGATAGCTAGCATTCTGTGCCCGGTTTGTTTGAAGCGAATTGAAGGCGTATGTGCGAGTTAAACGGATAGTTCTCCAGATTTCGGACTCATCACTTGCTATCACTTCTCTATACGATCTCTAATAATCCAATAAGCTGCCAGCCCAGGTAGAGCGCGACAATCCAGACGACAACTGCTGAGACCGTATTGAGATACCGCATCCCACGGTCAGCATTTGCCGACTCTCCTAGTGCCCACCCCGCGACAGCGAGCCCACTAAACCATCCCCACGACACGAACAGGCAACCTGCAGTGAATATCCAGCGGTTTAGCCCGGAATAGGCTAATGCATTAGTCCCAATCACACCAATAGTATCCAAAATCGCATGTGGGTTCAGTAATGAGACAGATGCTGTAAACCAGATCTGCTCACGCGTTCCGAGAAATTCCTCTGTCTGTGGGTCCACATCGAGCGCAGGTGAGGAGTAAAGTGCCCATCCGATGTAGAGCAAGAACGCGAATCCAGCCCCAAACAGCACGGTCTGCAACCACGCAAATTGGAGAACCACGACCGAAACACCGAGAACCGCGAGAAGGATTAGTAGTGTGTCAGAAATCCCCGCGGTAAGCACAGTCGGAAGGGCCCGGGTGAGACGGGGCTGAACTGCACCCTGCTGAAATATAAAGACGTTCTGTGGACCGAGTGCAACGATGAGACCGATTGCGAGGACGATTCCATGTGTGAATGCAGTGAGAGACATATGCAACTACTATTGGGCGAGAGAAGGGAGAACCCGTCCCCTACATGTATGGCTCGCTACTCCGGGCGAGGTATTACCGAAAAGGAGTGAATAAACGGGATTCCGCTTTCCGGAGGTGTTCAGTTACAGTTGCCTTTGTAATGCCGAGATCGCCCGCGAGGTCGGTCGCGGAGACCTTTCGAGGCCAGTCATAGTATCCCTGCTGACACGCATATTCGAACACTTCCCGCTGTCGAGGGGAAAGAACATCCAATTGACACGGGCCACTTGGCTGGCGGCCGTTGGAGGTGACTCGCTGAATGTCTATATCAGCATCAGTTTCGGAGCTCACATCGCTGAGTTGTTCTTGGGCTTCGTGGCGATCCATCGTGGTAATCACACTCCACTGCTCACGACCACTCGTCATCTGGTAGGTCCGTCGTGGGACGAAGCCGTGAGCAACGAGTGAATCAATGATGTTCTCCCCTGTATCAACGCCCCATTCGACGAGAAATCCTCGTGTCGCAGTCCCAGTAGTAACTGGGACTTCGACCCCGTCTTGACTACCTATCGTCCAGACATCGTCTGTGAGTGCCGATTCTTGAATCTCTGTAATTGTTTGGTCAACCTCAGAAATCGACTGTGCAGAGGCTGTAAAGAGACCGTGAACTGTATCGTTGGTTGAATAGAGGCCGTGTCCAAGGAGATCCGCGTTGGTATCTTCTGTCACGTGGAGCGTCCAACACTGCGGATGCCAAATATCAAGGGTGAGTTCAATACTTCCTTCCTCTCCGTTTCTCACAGCCATTCTTAGTAGAGAAAGTATTCCGAGGGTTATGAATCCATCCTCCGAAATTGTGAGCGATAGAGGCGACCAGAAGTTGAGACCACGTCGTCCAATGCATATGGGATTGGCATTCGTCCATCACTTCATTTTAACAAGTCTTCACTGGAAAGCCGATATAGAGAAAGTGCGAATTTATCGCGATGAATTTGTCAGTCTTGGATCTCGTTTCGGAACGTTTCGAGTGATTGAATACACTCATCTATTTGCTGGGCCGCCTTCTCGGGCGATTCCAACTTAGAAACATCCTCGTACTTGTGCCGAATCCCATATAGGAATGCCTCCACTCTTTCCTCGAAGGTGTACTCTTGGTGCCCCGATATAGTGTCAAGCACCATCCACCACCCGACCGGGTGTTTTGCATTCTCTTCTGGATAGGAGTCAACTGGCGCTGGTGGGATCTCGAATTCCTCGAAAGCGGCCTTAGTCGCCTGATTCGCAACGCGATGGAGTTGGAGTAGTAACTCTCCACCCTGCTCCCCTGCAATCTCGTACCAGTCCTCCGTCACCTCGGTCACGTCCCATTCCGACACGAGCCCCTCCTCGACGAGGTCGTCCCAGTCGTCAGACTCGTGGTCGACGAGAGTTTCCATGTCACCTGCAACCGTGATCCAGACGTTGCTGCCACCGGCTGCGTCGTGCGTCAAGGGCATGAACGCCGCGTGATCGCAGAACTCCTGCTGCGGGAGCCTCTCGACTGCGTCTAAGATGTATCGGTCGATGAGTTGCCGGTTTTCAGTCTTGCCGTGAGTCGTAAAGTGGACTTCACTAATCTGTTGCATGCGTTCATATCCTCTGCACCCAGAGGAAAAGGAATTGTCAATACTGCAAAAAGTACCCCAACGACCAAGGGGATTCAAGTTTGAGTATGGAATATCCGAACAAACAATTTCTGATCGAAATCGATACATCCCCATTCTTCCTAGCAGTTTTCGCATGTGCGCCGGCGGCACCGTAGTTATGGTTCCCGCACCCAATTGGAGACGAAAGATGATTTTATAATACAACGATATCTGTATCACCTGTACTGAGCAGTATAGATAGTTGACCTGACCGCTCAAACCTAATCGAGAAAGGGCAGTCCGATAGCCGAATTGATCGACGAGAAACATAGCCTCCGAAAGATCGTGTTTCTCTTTGAGTTGATGCAGAAACGCAGCCGCTGGATCGGTGCCGTGCCGACCAAACAGAGCGATGTCGAGAATCAACTTTGTCTCGATGTCTATTGCAGCATACAACCAAGACCACTCGCCATTGATTTTGACAGCGGTCTCGTCAACCGCGACCCTTGACGGCTTTGCCGTCCTCAGAACGCTTCGCGTTCTGATGGGCCGCACGAGAGCGGAACTCTCGTGGATGTCGGCGGGTCGCACCCGCTGTCAGCCAGCCGATGTACCCAATTCCAAACCGCTCTATGCGAGCGTTAAACGCCTAATTCAGCTAAAGTCGTTGTTGTCTCCCGAAGAGGACAACCTGTTTCGTGGAGGCGGACGGCGAACGCCCTGACGGGCGTTGCCGTCCGCTCGTTCTCCCAAAATTCTTCTAAATTCGCTGCATAGCTCTCACTGAGCAGGTTTGCGAGCATCCTTGGACAAGAAACTCAACGACCTGCTCACTTCTCAAACTGACTCAACTAGACAGTGCCAACTAGGCAGTTCTATCCCAAATATGTTGGTATATATTTATTTTAAGGAATATTTAATTTAGATATTATTTTATATAAATAGTGGCTATTAATAGTGAGAGGATAAAACAACCATTTCTCTTATTAATATAAGTAATAGTGATTCAATACAGAGTATGAAGACATCACATATTGTGAATCGAATCTATTAGGTAATTCAATCATTAGAGCGGTACAGACGCGCATTATCGGGATAGAGAGTGGAAATGCGAAAATTCACAGTATGTATATAGCCCTTTCTGGTATACTAATTATGGCCAATAACTCATCTTCCGGCCGTCACCTCAAAACTCTTGAGACTGCTGCCGAACTGGTCGATATCATACAGCAGCAAAGCGGAATGTCGATTGAATCTCTTGCAAAAGAGCTTGACTTAGCAGAAAGTACTATACATGGATACGTGAAAACTCTTGAAAATAATGGATATCTAGTTTATGAGGATGGGAAATATCACATCGGATTGGAATTTTTGAATAAGGGTGGTCATGCTCGGACGAGAAAGCCAGAATATGATTTTATAATATCGAAATTAGAGGATTTAGCTGAACAGACTGGCGAACGCGTCCAATTTATTGTTGAAGAAAATGGAAAAGCATACTATGTCCATACGTCAATCGGGCAAAATGCTGTTCAGGTGGATGCCCATATTGGGAAGGTAATCCATCTTCATGCGAGCTCTGCCGGAAAGGCTATTCTTGCTCATTTACCAGAGGATCGCGTAAAGCAGATCCTCAACCAGTGGGGAACTCCGGCATACACTCAACATACAATTACCAGTGAGGAAGAATTGCTCGAAGAACTGAGAACCATCCAGGAGAGGGGGTATTCAATTAGCGATCAAGAATCGATTAGCGGTCTTCGTGCAATTGGGGTACCAATTTGTTCCCAGAGTAGTGGCCACCCACTTGGGGCAATTAGTCTCTCGGGTCCGGCACATCGGCTCAAAGGAGAGTGGTTCGAACAAGATATTCCAGATATTGTTCTTGCAGTCGTAAACGAAATAGAACTCGACCTGGAGTATCATTAGTCGAGATTCGATATAGATCATTTCGGCTCTGTTGAAATCCTATTCTTCAGATACTTTCTTACCCGAAATAGCCGATCGATGAGAGCCACGAGTTGACGACAAATCGGTCACGCGTCCTGTTCACCCCAAATCACGCTGAAAGCTCGTCCGATCGGGTATCCAACCACGGTAATCACGCTAGAGATGATTACTGCGCTGACAAGTGAAAATATGAAAGCGCCCGGACCCGCCGTGACTGGAATAAACAAATTGACTGTGAAAGCAAAACTTGGGCCGAATGCGAGTATCCCAATGAAATCTCACCCTGAAACGCCCGGAAGACAACGACGACGGCAACAAAGAGCGCGATTCCCTTGACAATAGCCGATTGTACTGAAGTTACGGGTTCCAAGTCCCAGACTCGCAAGCTAATCAACGTCCCAAAAAGAAGAAATGCGGACGTGGGGCGCTGTTTCGTTAAGCGTGAAAAGTGAGGCGGCACGATTTTGTGGTGCTCTATGCCAAAAATCGACCGCCTCAGTGGGCGTAGCGACTGGATCGATTTGAGTTGTGTGGAGCGAGAACGGACACCGCGTCAGCTACTGGAGCTCGGTATTCGACTTCATCTTGCTGGTCTCTCGCTTTCGAATACCGTTCGAGAATTAGAGAAGTTCGGTGTCGAACGTAGTCGCAAGGCAGTCCACGATTGGGTTCACAAGTGCGATCTCCAGCCGGCGGATGACGAGAACCCGAATCACGTCGCGCTCGACGAGACAGTAATTCAACTCGACGAACATCGGTATTGGCTGTACACTGCTGTTGATCCGGAAACGAACAAAATTCTCCATATACGGCTGTATTCGACGACTACGACCGCGTTGACAGAACGGTTTCTGCAGGAACTCACTGAGAAACATGCCCTCGACGATACCGTGTTTCTCGTCGATGGAGCAAAACATCTTCAGACTGCACTCCGTCGCTCTGGGCTCCGATTTCGATACGAGAACCATGGAAATCGGAACGCTGCTGAACGTGTCTTTCGTGAGATAAAACGACGTACTTCTTCGTTCTCAAACTGCTTCAGTCACGCAAAACCATCAACAGCAGAGTCGTGGCTCCAAGCCTTCGCCGTCTGGCAGAATGCTACAAACTAAACACGACCGATACACCGGTGAGATCTACGCCTATCCTCGGATGGATACGGTCGTTCTTGGGGGGAGTCGAATTCCCGTTTCTCCTAGTGAAGAGTGGATGGGACACATACCTAGTGCCTCCCAACGAGTCGGAGGGGTAGAAGTGCCATCACGGATCGGCGAACTCAACGACAAATTGCTCAAGACGTACGCGAGCATTTCCATCAAGGAGGGGGATTTGACGGGCCGGTATGGCTTTCGGCCGGTTCGGGATCCGGATGGTCACGGTGTCCGAATTGAACGCAACTCTCTCGATGATCGTCCAGTTGTTCACAACTGTGGCCACGGCGGAGCAGGTGTGACCCTCTCTTGGGGTTCGGCAGCGAAAGCGAGCAAGCTCGTGGGCGAAGTTATCGAGCCAGATCCAGCCCCACTCTCCGTGTCACAGGAATTTGCCGTCGCGGAGCGGTTGGCTACACGGATCCGTTCCAACCGCTAACTACATATCACATTCCAATTAATTTAAGAAATGTATGTCACACATACCCATGACCATCGATTTGACTGGAATCAAACGCCTCTAAAACCGTATCCCCAGATTGTTGTGACAGGGCTACTAGGAGTTTAATTCGGGCCTTGTGGGCGGGAAGGTTCGATGCGAATAGCACACCCTCTTCTTCGAGAACTGCGCCGCCTCCTTTTGAACCGTACACTGGCGAGACGACTCCGTTGTGACACCGCGACGTAATAACGACGACAACATCGTCGTCAACGGCATCACCGATGGAATCTGCAACGCTCGTGGGAACATTTCCGAGTCCGAGCGCATCAACGACGATTCCATCAACGCCGCAATCGATGGCGTGAGCAATCTGTCTTCCATCGGTGTCCGTCGATGTCGGTACAACCTCGACGGTCGCCGTGATATCTTGTGTGGGAATCGTCATCGATAGACTCTCGGGTCGACGGTAGAACCAGAGACCGTTCGGTGTCTGATCGGCGACCGGCCCGTAGTTGCCCGAACCGTACGCGTCGAGATTGCTGCTGTGGTCTTTCGTCACTGGTCGTGCTGCGTGAAGACGGTCGTTGAAGAAGACGTAGGCACCCGTCCGAACGTGATCGTGACTCGCTGCCGCGAGGGCCCCGCGAAGGTTTGCTGGCCCGTCGGGACTACGGCTATCGTACGGCCGTTGTGCCCCAGTGAGAACGACTGGTATGTCAACATCAAGCACGAGATCGAGATAGTACGCGGTCTCTTCGATCGTATCGGTTCCGTGGAGGACAACGACTCCGTCGATATCGTCGGCGACGGCTCGCACGCGATCACTCAGTGTCACGAGATCGTCGATCGTCAACTCCGAACTCGGAGTTTGCGTGAGTTGCTCCAGTTCGATATCAACGTGCTCGAAACTCTCCGGATAGGCCTGTACTAACTCCTGTACAGACTCGGTTGGGACCGTCCCGGTATCGCTCGAGGTACTCGCGATCGTGCCGCCGGTGGCAATGACGTACACAGTCGACATACGTTGTACTGTCCGAACAAAACGTATATCCGTTGTGATTGACGTTGACCACGACGCTCTCCTGTCAGCGAGAGGCACCTCGCCGTTTACGGTGCGGAGAATATCGAGACGGATCGTTCGTGTTGTCTCAGGTATTGGATAATACGCATTTGACCACACTTTCGCTTCTCTCTTCATCAAAAACGCTGAAACAGAATAACTGTCTTCCCGCTAGAAGCCAAGGGTCATAAACCCGAATACCAGGCAAAGATAGGCGATAACGATCCCGACTGCGGTCAGCGGGATCGATTCAACGAAATTGTATCGGCCATTGATCCGCGTTGTGTCGGTTTCGCCTCCGTTTTCGATCGCATCGACGTCGATTTCTCCGTTGTCGATGGCCTCGGTAGTCGGCATGACTTCGGGCAGGTTCTTGCGGCGAGCATCGAACTTGTTCAGCGCGATGACGGAGCCTGCGGTAAGGACAACTGACAGTGGGAGCAACACCAGTGGCGACGTCACACCGACTGCATACAGGAGCAACATCAGTATCGTCACGCCGGCCGCGGTCATCGCGAACGGAATCTGCGTCGTCACGTGATCGATGTGATCCGATCCTGCAAAGATTGAGGACATGACGGTCGTATCGCTGATCGGAGAGACATGGTCGCCCCAGATCGCGCCGCCGAACAGGACGCCCATGAGAACCGGCAGGATCGACAGTCCGGACAGTTCGTAGCCGAGCGGAATCGCGAGCGGTGTCAGGATCGCCATGGTCCCCCACGACGTCCCAGTCGTGAACGCAATGAACATCGCGGCGACGAAGATGATAAGCGGTAGGAACGATCCGGGAACGCCGCTGTTGACCATCACGTCGACGATGTACTGTGCCGTCCCGACCTGTTCAGCTGCGTGACCGATGCTCCAAGCGAGGACGATGATCGCAGCTGCGATCATCATCGTCTTGAATCCGTTAATCACGGTATCGCTCGCTTCTTCGAGGTCCATGGTGCCGAATCCGACGGCACCGAGCATGCCGACGGCCATGAACGCGAACGAACCGTATAGGAGACCGAGTGCGACATCGGTTTCTTGGAACGCAGTCGCGATATCGACGCCGGACTGGTGGCCGCCACCGAGCCACCACATCGAGATGAGTCCAACGACCAGCAGCGACAGAATCGGCGCGAAGAAATTGATCAGCGTCGGGTTCTTCTCGCTTGGCTCACCGACATCGGTCGTGATGTCCGAGAGTGGCGTCGCATCGTCCCGGCGAGTCTTCTTTTTTTTGCGCGAACGCCATTCCGCGTTCAGCATCGGACCGTAGAACCGCTGTGTAATCGAAATGAATCCGACCATGAAGAACGCGAGGAAACAGTAGATATTCCACGGAATACTCTGCAGGAAGAGCCCGAACGCGGTGATACCGACTTCTTCAGCCGTGAACCGGGCAGCTTCGAACCCAACGATGATCATCGATACTTGATATCCGATCCAGTTCGAGACGGGTCCAAAGGTCGTAACCGGCGAGGTTGTCGAATCTAGCACGTAGGCATGCATCTCTCGGGAGGTATTGTTTTCCTGAGAGAGTTCGCGAGTTGCGTTCCCGGTCACGATGGTGCTCGTATACGAGTCGAAGAAAATGAAAATCCCAATAAGCCATGTGAGGATCTGGGAGTCCCGGGCCGTGTTCACACGATGGCCGATCCAGTTCTGGAGCGCGATGATCCCGCCTGATTTGTAAACGAACGCAGCACCAGCACCCATGAACATAATCAGGATCAGGAACTTGGTGTCAAATGGTGATCTGACGACTTCTACGATCCAATCCATCGACAGCGCCGTCGCCGCGATCGGATTCCAGTCGGCGATCATCAACGCACCAATCCATACACCAGCGAACAACGACACGAGCACCTGCCGCGTATACATCGCGAGTACAATCGCGAGAAGCGGCGGTGCCAATGCCAGTGCCGCAACCGGAAGGGATTCGTATGACATACACACTCAATGTGAGAGCTACACTATTTTAATCTTTTGTTTGAATATCGGGGAAGCGAGTAGATGGAGACACACAGTGTCGTTCTCTACCAGATATTCAACAGATATAGCCAGAAAATAGATGCGTACAACATTTCGATTTGTAAGTAAAGCGGCCACAATCGGACGACTATCGGTCCTTTCGTCGACTCGAGGCCGACTACAGGAGCCCTTGTGAGACCAATTCCGACTCGAAATCCGCCACAACTCGCTGCAGGATATCGGGAAATTCCTGATGGAGGTCGGTGTCTTCGATCCGGTATGACGGACCGGAGATTGTGAAGCCGCCGATAACGGCCCCATTGGGTCCCTCGGCGACGACGCCGGCAACGCGTTTCCCCGGAATCGACTCCTGATCGTTGATCGCATAGCCCCGTTCCCGAATGCGCTCGAGTTCAACATCGAGTTCCGATCGCGACGTGATCGTTTCCTCAGTGAGTTCCGGGAAACCCCACCGGTCGGCAATCGTGTCGACGCGTGACTCCGGCAATCGAGCAAGGATCGCCTTCCCGATAGCCGTCGTATGCATGTACTCGTAGTTATTGAGCCGAGAACTCGGCTTGGCGGAACTACCGACCGAATCAAACAGCGTCACGATGCGACCGTTCTCCTCGATTCCGAAGTCGGATTCCTCGTTCGACTGCTCAGCGAGTTCGATGACGTACTTGCCCGCCAGTTCGTACACTTTGCTGCGGTTCCGGACGTACATCCCGATGTGATAGAACCGCGCTCCGAGGCGGTATTCGTCTCCGTTGGAGGCGATGTAGCCGTGTTTCGCGAGGGTATAGAGGTGTTTGTAGACAGTGCTCTCGGATAGCTCGAGCGCCGCCGCGAGTTCGGCCGGCGTTGCCCCATCGAGTTCCTGAATTGTCTCGATCACCGCTAACGACGTTTCGGTCGTCATTAGAAGTTGACTCTCGGTCATACGTTCTCTCTCTCATCAAACCCCATAAATCCATGTATTATAGAATATATCGTTCCGCGTAGCGATTTCCCACTGATTACATCGATAGTGGGGTACTCATCCCCTGTTTGGTACAGATATCCTAGGAATTGCGTGTCATGATTTTCACTCCCTCTTCTTTGGAGAGACTGCCCCCTCTTCACCCACCGCATCCGGGTCGTTGAAGCGGAACATGGGCAATTCAGCCACCTCGTGCCGTCCTACGATTCACCGCTATTATTACACTCATATGTGTGTAATCGGACGCTGTTCTCGCCGACCCAGCAAAGAAATGCAGTAGAGGAGTTCCACATATAGTAGAATGAAACCAGCCATCGGATTGGGTACAACCTGAAACAACGATTATTCTATAATAGGAATTTATATATAACACCCCAGTAAATACTAACACGGACGATACATGACAGAGATAGCTAACGTAACCGCAGTAGTGACGACGGGTGGCTACTACTTCGACGATAAGGAAGCTATCGTGGCGAACGCAGAGCAAGACGGATTTCTGTACAACGGACAGGCAGTTACCTCGGGGTATACCGATGTCCGTCAACCGGCCGAAGCAGCGAGTGTAATAATCGAACTCGAAGATGGCCGAACCGCTCTCGGTGATTGTACAGCGGTCCAATACTCCGGATTCGGTGGTCGCGATGCGTTTTTCACTGCGGAGGACCACCTCGACGAGATCGAGACGACGATTTCGGAGGCCCTCGTCGGTCGAGATGCCAGTGCGTTTACGACCAACGTCGAGATCCTGAGCGACATCGCTGACACGGAAGAGTTACACACGGCAGTCCGATACGGGGTCTCCCAAGCGTTACTGGATGCCGCAGCAACGGCTTCTGCACAGACGATGACCGAGGTAATCAGTACCGAATACGGCATCGACCGTGCACCCCAACCGGTTCCAATCTTCTGTCAAAGCGGCAGCGACCGCCGTCGAAACGCCGAAAAAATGATTCTCAAAGAGGTTCCCGTTCTTCCCCACGGGCTGTTTAATTCGGTAGACGAGATCGGCCAAGAGGGAGAACAGCTCCTCGAGTATCTAGATTGGCTCAGCGGTCGAGTGACCGAACTCGGTTCTCCGGAATACGACCCGACGTTTCACGTGGACATCTACGGGACAGTCGGCGAAATTTTTGCTCCTCCGTACGATCGCGACGAGGTGATAGACTACTTCGCAGCGCTCGACGACGCTGCATCGCCGTATTCGCTTCAAATAGAGAGCCCGATAGAAGCAGGATCACGCGACGAACAGATCCACGTGCTCGGAGCACTCCGAGACGGCCTGACTGAGTGTTCGGTACCCGTAGACATCATCGCCGACGAGTTTTGTAATACCTATGACGACGTCACCGCCTTTGTCGATTCTGGCGCTGTCGATATTGTCCAGATCAAGACGCCCGATCTCGGTGAAATCACTGCAAGTATCGATGCTGTCCAGTACTGCGAAAACACCGATACGCGTGCATACTTAGGCGGAAGTTGCGCGGAAACGGATGTCTCTGCCCGAGTCTGTGCACAGGTGGCGCTCGCAACGCAACCGGCACAAATACTGGCCAGACCCGGAATGGGAGTCGATGAAGGGTATCAAATCGTTGCCAACGAGATGGCTCGGACATCCTATCGAATAAGCAATTGACGACCTTACGAAGCGGTGTTAAGTTAGGAATGAGGCGGTCGAAGATTCGGATACTCATGACCGAAACTGACCGCCTCAACGGATCTACTGCTCAGAATACTGAAGAAGGAACTGCTCTGGCGATATCGTCCCAAAGGACGAGATTATATGCTCGCCGGACTACAACCCTTAATTTACAACCATATATTTGTAAATCATATAGGCGTGATGATACTCTCTCGAAATAGAAGGCGCGTCTGCGCATTATAGACATGCTAGCGTAAACCAAGATGATGATCGTACCGAACGAACGTCTTTCTGCATCGTGCGTGGAATGCGGTCGACTATAGGCGTTTCACGTAGAAGGCGGTCTGATTGGGACCGTTGCCGAGACGTGAAATCACTCGTCTGTTGGCTTCTATTCAAATGCTTTCCGGTACAAGAATCCCGCCACGCTCTTTTACAACCATCGTTCTGCAGGGTAGAGCATGGAGACAAGATATCAATGAAGAAAGTTTGTGAATCAAGTGCTACTAATTTCCAATTCTTGGCTGGTGCCACACTCTATCATCAGATGATGGCGGATCGCGCGCGAGATAAATTCGTCCTGCCTAACTATAAATTCTATCCCTCCTCGCACATATTCGGGAAATAATGCGAGAAATCGTTTTTATTACTAACTTATGGTTGATAACAGATGAGTCGCATATCGTGAATTGGCAAATATGGCCGTAGCAGGATTCTCATTGCCGTTGATCAGTATATCTGCCCTTCAAAGCTAGTCACACCTACGTCTATCTGCACCATTTTCCATGAGATTATTTACGATACCTGATTTCGTGCTATATTCGGCTGTTATAGCCTTAAAATGCCAACTTTGGCCATTTGAGTCCAAAACTAGGCCGCCATCTGATTTACGAGATGTGAAGATCTCCCATGTTCCGCGCGAGAGTTATATGACGGGGGTGTATCTGATAACTCCCTGAGAAATCATCAGCGTATGTTAGGTAAACGCTCTCATCGCCAATGAGATCGGGTTTACGCGGAGTACCCCATTGATTTCCTGCCCTCCTACTGCTGTCTAAATGCAGAATACGATAACCTCTTTAGCGAATTAATCAAGAAACATGGCCGTAAATACTGGTAAATGACGAGGAGTCGTTTTTCGCGCGTAGGACTGTTAGAGCGCCATCCCTAGATAAAATCATTATATAAATCAAATAATTGTTTTAGGCCTGATACTGCATTAAAGGGGAAAAGCCCGTTCTGGGCTGCCAAACTTCCACTTAGGCGTGACGAACGACTCTCGCTTCGAATAGAATATCAGTAGCATCACTTCTCGTGAATACAGTCACTGACAGCTAATATACCCTCATAATCGTTAGCCTTAATACTGGAGAATTTGACGGTCGG
Source organism: Natrinema sp. LN54 (assembly GCF_052439245.1). NCBI lineage: Archaea > Methanobacteriati > Methanobacteriota > Halobacteria > Halobacteriales > Natrialbaceae > Natrinema > Natrinema sp. LN54. The sequence goes on along the minus strand of NZ_JBQVRP010000005.1, from coordinate 262,369 downwards.
TATATGGTACGTGACAACAGTGCCTCCGCGACGCGTCGTGGATTGATCATTGCAGCTGGTACCGGTACCGCAGCACTCGCGGGCTGCAGTTCGCTTCAGACTGGCGGTGGCGAATATCCCAGTAAAAATATAACTTACATCGTCCCCTTCAGTCAGGGTGGCGGTACCGATACTTACGCTCGGAAGATTATGTCTCAGGTATCCAACGAGCTGGATGTTGGGGTCGCAGTTGAGAACGCGCCGGGGGCTGCCTCGCTGAAAGGGGCTGCCCAGATCTTGCGCTCTAAACCCGACGGATACACGTTCGGTGGATTCAATCCACCGTCCACGCCCATTTCCTACCTCGTACACCAGCCGGACTGGGATATCACTAAGCTTATGCCAGTCTGTACGTACGCCCGGACGCCCTACGGTATCTTCGCGAACCCCGAACACAATATCACTGGTCTCCAAGATCTCGTTGAGCGTTATCAGTCTGGGGACCTCGAGAAATTTGCGGGGCTTGGGCGTGGTGGCATAGTCAATCTCGCTGCCATTGTGATGAAGAACGATTACGGTCTGAATTACGATCAATACGTCGCCTACGACGGTGCTGGGCCTGCAATTAAAGCGGCCATCTCTGGTGAAGTTCCGGTCGTCGCGACCACCGACACTGCCGCGCAGAGTGCCGTCGAATCAGGTGACCTCGAGACTGTCTCCATCCTCTCAAGTGATGGCAGCTCTGTCTTCCCTGAGGCACCATCTCCGTCGGATGCCGGTTTCAGCAGCATCGACTACATCGGTCAACTCACTCGGTGCATGTATTTGCCCCCTGAAACGCCGACAGACATCCGCGATTCCCTCGCTGATGCTGTCAAGGCCGCACTTCAAACCGATGAAATACAGACTTGGTCCAATCAGACAGGGAACATTGTTGAATACGGCTCCCCCGAACAAGCTAGAAAGGCTCTGAAGGACTCCATCAACACGATTCCGGAGAAAGTCGATATGTCAAACCTTCGTGGCGAATAACCTCATCCGTTCCCCGAACCTACATATACACCAACATGAACACATCTGGCTATACTGATACGCACAAGTACAACATCGTAGTCGTCGGTAGTGGTACTGCCGGCCTCACGGCCGCACTTCGCGCTGCGGAACTTGATCACTCTGTTGCCGTCCTCGAGAAAGCCCCTCGTGAACGACAAGGCGGGAACACCCGATTCAGCGAATCGTTCCGTGTCCCCTCTGCCGGGACTGACCTCGAACAGTACGGCTTCGAATTCGACATCAAAGACTACACTGTCGACGAGTTTTACGAGGATATTCTCGATCAGACCAGTAACCGGGCAGATCCGGACCTCGCTCGCTACCTCGCCGAAAATGCGGGTGATACCCTCGAATGGCTCACCGCCTCAGCCGGCGTTGACTGGCAAATGGAACCGCTCGCTGTCGGCTATACGGTGGCGCGTACGTGGTTCGATGGCGAAGAATACGTCGATACCGTCACCGAAGCCGCTGAAGACGAAGGTGCGGACTTCTACTTCAAGACTGAAGCTCGCGGTTTCCACCGAGACAGCGATGGCCGCGTAGTCGGAGTAGACGCGATTACCGATGACGGCCTGGTCCGCTTCGAGGCTGACGCCGTCGTGCTTGCTGCCGGCGCATACAGTTCAAGTGACGAAAAGCGCGTCCGATACTATGGACGTGACTATGACGCGATGACGGTGCGCGGTAGTCGGTACAATACCGGTGAAGCGCTCGAAGCAGCCAGCGATGTTGGTGCCGATCTGGTTGGTCAGTGGGGCGGTGCCCACATGGCACTTATCGACGCTGCTAGCCCGGATGTCGCTGGTGGTGCAAACCGTGTTGACGGCTACCAGTACGGTGTCATCGTGAACGACGAAGGTGAACGGTTTGTCGACGAGGGACAGGACGCTCGTGCACACACCTACGCGAAGTTCGGCCGTCTGATCTTCGAGGAGCCGAATCATGTCGCATACATTGTTGTCGACTCGAAAGTTCACGATCTCCTTCGTGCAACTGGGCCGTCGGATCCCATTGTCGCGGATGATCTCTCAGACCTTTTGGAGGAAGTCGGATGTAGTGACCTCGAGACGGCAGTTGCAACCATTGAAGAATACAACGCTGCCTGCGATCCCGATGCGTTCGAACCGGAGGTTCTTGACGGGAACGAAGCGACCAGCGTTACACCTCCGAAGACAAACTGGGCACTTCCTATCGACAAGCCTCCTTACTACGCATACGCAGTCACCGGTGGTATCACGTTCAGCTTCGGTGGCGTTCGTACCAATACGGACGCAGAAGTCGTTGACAGTCGCGGCGAGATGATTCCGGGGCTCTATGCTGCTGGGAACAGCACCGGCGGGCTGTTCTTCGACAACTACCCCGGTGGGACTGGGCAGATGAACGCAGCCGTGTACGGAAAAACTGCGGCCGAATCCGCTAACGAGTACATCCAAGTATGAGCCGTTCCAAACCATCAACAATGAACCGCCTCACAGATGTGGCCCGCGGCGAGCATGTGTTTGCCGCGCTGCTGACCGCACTGGCCGGGTACATGTTTGTCACAGCCTACGATTTCCCACCAGCGGCACGCCTCTTCCCACAGGCTGCGTCTGGGCTTGTTCTAGTCGCAGCCGCGCTCCGCGTTGTGAACCATTTCATCCCCTACGAGTTCACCAGAAATGACTCCGTCGTCCTCAGTGGCTCGGATGCCGATGAGTCATCAACGTCGGAGACGGAGGACCGAACCCGCATGCTTGTCCTCGGTACGCTCATTACGGGGTATATCCTCGCCGGGTACGCTGTTGGACTGTTCTGGGTGACTCCGCTCTTCGCGTTCGCCTACCTCGTATACACGCGCCAGAAGTGGTGGGTGACCGCGATTATCACAGCCGCGCTAACCGGGGTCGCTTACGTCTTCGTAGTGCTCATGAACGTCGACATCGTCACTGGGGGAATCTAAATGGCAGATCTTAACGTCCTCATCCACGCGATCGAGACGGTGTTGTCGTGGCCAGGCATTGCGCTCATCGCACTCGGTGTCGTCATCGGTATCATCGGTGGCGGCCTCCCCGGCGTCGGGGGTGCGCTTACCCTAGCAATTGCGACACCATTTACACTCCAGATGGGGGCTGTGAACGCGATCATCTTCCTCATCGGGATATACAATGGCGTCATGTACGGGGGCAGCATCTCCGCGATCCTGTTCAATGTTCCCGGATCCGCGTCTGCAGCAGCGACGACACTCGAGGGCTATCCGATGGCGAGAGAAGGACGTGCCGTCGACGCACTTACTATCTCCGCTGTCTCTTCAAGTATCGGTGACTTCCTCGGAGGAGTGGCCGTTCTCGCGATACTGCCCGTGCTCGTGTCGGTCGTTCTCATGTTCGGAACGCCCGAGTACTTCCTAGTCGCGGTCCTCGGACTTTCGCTCATCATCATCGTCTCTGAAGGATCGTTCCTAAAAGACGTGATGGCGGGTGGGTTCGGCGTAATGCTCGCAACTGTCGGAGTCGCACCAATGCTTCCGGTACAGCGGTACACGTTCGGTCAGCTCGGCCTCTACAATGGGATTAGTTTCGTCGCAGCTCTCATTGGTATCTTCGCTGTCTCGGAGATGCTTCGTCTGAGTAAGCAGGGCGGAGCAATTTCGCGTGGTGGGGCCGTTGATATCGGAGGGAGCGTCCGGTCCGGTATCCAGACAGTCCTCGCGAAACCGATCACGCTCGTCAAGTCCTCAGTCATCGGCTTACTTGTCGGTGCAGTCCCTGGTTCTGGAGGATCTGTCTCGACGTTCATTGCGTACGGAGAAGCAAAACGCGCCTCCAAAAACCCTGAAAAATTCGGAGACGGATCGGAAGAAGGCATTGTCGCTACAGAGTCTTCGAACAATGCGACTGTGAGCGGATCGCTGATTCCGACACTCACGTTCGGTATTCCGGGGAGCACCACGACCGCCGTCCTCATTGGTGCGCTAATGCTTCACGGTATCCGCCCTGGTCCAGCGCTCTTCGGTGCACAGATCAATCTCACGTACTCGATATTCGTTACACTCATCGTATGCAGTTTCGTCATCCTCGCCCTCGGTCTCCTCGTGGTTCGGTGGGCAGGCTACCTGACGACGGTAAACACCTCTGTAATCATTCCCATCATCATCGTGCTGTCTATACTGGGCGCGTTCTCGCTTAATTCGAACTACTTTGATGTGTTTGTCGTACTCACATTGGGGATTATTGGGTACTTCATGGAGTCATACGATTACTCCCTCGTCGCGTTCCTCTTGGGGCTCATTCTCGGTCCCATCGCAGAGGAGAATCTCTCTCGGTCGCTCTCACTCAGCAACGGGAGTTTTGACATCTTCTTCACAACGCCTCTCCGGCTGTTGTTGGTCGTAGCATCGGTAGTGATCATTGTCGGCCCGTATCTCGGTCCAATGTTAAAAAAACAGTTCAATTCAATCACAGAAGCTTAAAATGGATCAGAACTCACTGCAGTGTACACTTGTTCGCGGAGGAACCAGCAAGGGCGTCGCCGTGACTCGGGACGCACTCCCAGACGAGAACACGGATGCAGCGCTCCTCTCGCTGTTTGGGAGCCCCGATGAGCGCCAAATTGACGGACTTGGTGGCGGGACATCGACGACATCGAAACTGATGATCATTGAGGAAAGTGACCGTGACGGCATCGACATTGACTATGAGTTCGGTCAGGTCAGCGTCCATGATTCGACCATCGACTATGGTGGGAACTGTGGCAACATGACGACTATCGTTGGGCCGTTCGCTACCAACGAAAACATGGTTGATGTCTCTGACAACGGCGAAGCAACGGTCACGCTCTATAATAAGAATACAGAGACACGGATTGACCAGTCATTCGATATCGTTGACGGTTGCGCAGCCACCGTAGGTGATCACAAAATCCACGGCGTCCCCGGAACTGGAGCTAGGGTCGAAACAACGTTCTACAATCCGGCAGGAACGGCCGAAAAGGGGTTATTCCCGTTCGATGAACCGGTAACGACACTTGACGTCGATGGAGTGCCTGTCGAGATGACCGTCTTGGACGTCACAACACCCGTCGTTTTCGTCCAGGCATCCAGCCTTGGTGTAACTGGCACGGAACTACCCGAGGACATCGACACCGATCCTGAGTTCCTCGACCGGATCGAGCAGATTCGTGCAACCGTGTGTGCGGAACTCGACATCGTTGATTCACCCGAGGACGCAACCGTCGAATCGCCGGGGTTCCCGAAGGTAGCGTTCGTCGCACCACCAACCGACTACGAAGCGACTACGGGCTACGTCGGTGAATCGGAGATTGACATCACAGCCCGAATTATGAGTATGCAGTACCTCCATCCAGTGTATGCTGTAACAGGTGCATCATGTACTGCAGCCGCTACACTACTTGAGGGAACGATTCCGAATCAGGTGGCCGATGTCCCTGACGGTGAAAAGGTCATCCTCGGGCATCCGAAGGGGAAAATGGTGGTCAAGGCCAACGTCAACAACGACAAAGTAGAGAGCGTAACGGTTTCACGAACACAGCGGCCCTTAATGGAAGGCCGGGCGTTCTACACGCTTGAGACTAACGGCCAGTAGAATAGCCATGCGACAGCGGTAACACCCAACGAGAGAAAAAGTGTCACAACACCAAACTGTGCCACATCTCTTTGATTTAGTGGCCCTTCTTCGTACGCGAGCAGGGCAGACGTTGTATTGAACGGTAGGAACGTCGTTCCACCAATAACGATGAGGAGTGAGAACGAGAGATAGAGTTGGTTCACACCCAATTCCTTCCCAATCCGAAGCGCAAAAGGAATAACAACGAGCAGTGCCGCGGATCCAGTTGAGAACACAATACGAACGGCGACTGCGACCAGAAGAAGAATACCAACGCTCGCGAACACTGGGAGAGCATTAAGCGGGATCGTCTCCAGAGTCCGATTGATGAGGAGATTCACGACGCCTGTGTTTGTGAGTGCCTCAAGCAAAGAGAACATTGCTCCGACCAGAAAAAGCACGTTCCAGTTTACGTCTGCGACGGCATCTGCACGGATGATACGAATATTGGGTAGTGAAAGGATGAGAACTGCCGCTGCAGCAGGAAGGATCGTAGGGATACCAAAAAAAGACCCGATGATCCAAGCGAGGACTGTTCCGGACATCACAGCGGCAACGATACGTTGTTCACGGTTGAAACCGGCGGCGGTATCTTTGGTCCTCGGTTCCGGAATATCTGCGTCCTCAAGTGGATAGAGCGTGAAAACGGAAACAGCACCGAGCAGGTATAGGGCCGTTGCGGGAGGCACCATGTACAGGGCCCATTGAACCCAGGTTAAGGGACCAACAAGCGAGTGGATAAGTCCAGCAGTGACAACAGCCATTCCACCGCCGGTCATGAGACCGACGGACGCAAGCGGGTTCACCTGACCAAGAATCAAGAAGGCTGTTTGTGAGAAGTCAGAATTGAAGGAGAGATCAAAAGAAGTCTGGAGACGACGGACAACAGGGATCAGAGCCACGGTCCGAGCCGCAGCAGAAGGCATGAAGACAGCTAGAGGGAGAAGTGCCGTTGTAAGTGAGCGAAGTGCACGTGTAGGGGTGTCTTCCGATCCAAGGAGACGGTCTGCGAGTCGAGCATCTAGGTCAACTTCGGAAATCGTGTTCCCCAGCAGAAAGAGCAAGAGCAGGAAGAGAACGAGTGAAGAAGAGAACCCGGATGCAGCGGCTTGAACAGAGTTCGTAACACCGAGTGCGTAGAGGAGCATAACCGCGGTGACGCTCGAGACCAAATAGGGAACAGTGTGGGTCAGCCAAAGAAGAAGCGTCGCAAAGAATATCGAGGTTGCCATGAGACCATCATCGGTCATTCCCATGGGCGGGTTAGCAACTATTCCACTAGCAACGATTACGACAGCACCGACAAGTCCGAAGATGGAACTGGGATTGGGCGGATTTTTCACCACGATAAAAATCGAACTTATATACATTAAGATTTGGTGGTCCCGGCAAGTGGTACGATAGATAGAGATGATTTTGTACACCCCAGCGGGGCGAGGCATTCTACAGCGGATGCTCTGCCTGCCAACCCTGTCACCTGCTACGGCCACACTTGCGGCCATAACCACCGCTTCGTTTCTGGAGGAGCGGCGATGACGGACAACGGTGTCAGCCCGGACGACACTTATCTGCCGGTTGAGTGGAAGCGACTTGCTGCGATTCCGGCGAGCATGGTCACTGAGTGCCACGTTTTTCGACCGCGAAGCGGCATCCAACCACTATATTAACCGAACGGATCGTCACATACGGATGCTGAAAACGCTGGCCCTGATTGACACGAAGTCGTGTTCCGTCTTGGCCATCCACTGTTCACCACACTGGTCCCACGATACACAGGTGGGCAGTCAAGTAGTGCTGCGCAACACGGCGGACATCGAAAGTTTCGCCGGCGATAAAGGCCATGACGACCACTCACTGCGGGACACCCTCCGAACAGAGGACATCCGGTCGGTAATCAAATATCGGCTGTTCGCTGCCTATGACCACGCCCATAACGCACGGCAGTATACCTACAGGAACGTTGAATGGCTGAGACGGCATTTTCAGCTATCAAGCATTGATCCGTGTCCGCCGTCCGGCCACCCGAGGGTACCGTGAAGTGAGTTTCGTGAACTCGTACTCCCTGCCACCGTCTACAATCTCGAATAAGACATCATGGAGTGATCCCGACGCCTTCCGTGGATTCAGTAGAGCAGATTGATCCTGTTGCGACCTGGCCAACTAAGAATCGAAGACGGTCTACATTACTAATTCTACACGGGATTGACGTACAATCAGATCGTCTCACCCATTACTCAGAGTAAGAATAAAGTGCTATGGCAGTAACAATCTACTATGGTGATTGTCGCAGCTGTAGACCGGTCAGATCGAGCAGACACCGTCATCAAACAAGCCGAAGTACTTGCAGAGGCTTTTGCTGACACGATTCATGTCGTCCATGTTTTGTCCACATCAGAGTTCGTCGATTTAGGAAGGACAAAAGCAAAAGGAGGAGATCCAATAGACATGGAATCTGTAAAAAATGTCGCATCGAATATCTCGGAGGAGGCTGCAGAATCTCTTAGTAGGCCGTTTGAAGCCGTTGGATTAATGGGGAATCCCTCAGATGAGATTGTTAATTATGCTGATGAACAAGATGCACGGTACATTGTTGTCGCAGGCCGGAAACGGTCCCCAACGGGAAAAGCTATTTTCGGTAGTGTGAACCAGTCAATACTACTAAATTCAGAATGTCCTGTAGTAATGTCAACAGATAACTGACATGGCCCTATTTCCGTCATAGGTGTTGTTGAGTTGCAGGATTATTTGTATACCATTAGTCAGTTAAGATAGGGAAAGGAATAGCGTCCGTCGATGGCAGTTATCGTTTCGAATCTAAGTTTGAATACTTTGGCAGGGTCGTGTTTAGTTTGTAGCATTCTGCCGGACGGCGAAGGCTTGGAGCCACGACTCTGCTGTTGATGGGTTTGTGTGACTGAAGCAGTTTGAGAACGAAGAAGTTCGTCGTTTTATCTCACGAAAGACACGTTCAGCAGCGTTCCGATTTTCATGGTTCTCGTATCGAAATCGGAGCCCAGATCGACGGAGTGCAGTCTGGAGATGTTTTGCTCCATCGACGAGAAACACGGTATCGTCGAGGGCATGTTTCTCAGTGAGTTCCTGCAGAAACCGTTCTGTCAACGCGGTCGTAGTCGTCGAATACAGCCGTATATAGAGAATTTTGTTCGTTTCCGGATCAACAGCAGTGTACAGCCAATACCGATGTTCGTCGAGTTGAATTACTGTCTCGTCGAGCGCGACGTGATTCGGGTTCTCGTCATCCGCCGGCTGGAGATCGCACTTGTGAACCCAATCGTGGACTGCCTTGCGACTACGTTCGACACCGAACTTCTCTAATTCTCGAACTGTATTCGAAAGCGAGAAATCTGCAAGATGGAGTCGAATACCGAGTTCCAGTAGCTGGCGAGGCATCCGCTCTCATCCCCACAAAACTCAAATCGATCCAGTCGCTACACCCGCTAAGGCGGTCGATTTTTGGCATGGATATTACAAAATCGTGCCGCCTCACTTTTCACACTTAACGAAACAGCACCCCGCTCGTTCTCCCAATATTCTTCTAAATCCCCCTCATAGCTCTCGTTGAGCAGGTCTGAAAGCATAAACCAACTCAACATTACGACCCGATTACTTCTCAATCTGGCTTAACTAGACAGTACCTCCAATTAATCGCCAAACCTGACAAACCCAATCAATTAAACCGAACGATCCGTGAGTCTCTCGGAGCATGCGCCGGCAGGGACAGGTGATGAATGCCCCCGTTGGCTGCCAACTACGACGCTGTTCCCCGACGAGAGGGCGGACCGGGTGCGGCTCACTCCGGGGACCGAACCAGGTTCTCCAGGTCAACGGGGGCTGCACCGTCGCCGAGTTGCCGGACGTTCCCAGCGACGATGTCCGCCAGCCGGTCCCAGTGTGCCGGGCTGTGCCCGGCGTTGTGCGGCGTGATGGTCACGTTCTCGAACCGCCAGAGCGGGTGATTGTGGGGGAGCGGCTCGGGGTCCGTCACGTCCAGCCCTGCTCCGCCGATGGCGTTCTTCCGGAGGGCGACGATGAGCGCATCGGTGTCGACGATCGGACCGCGGCCAACGTTGACGAGGTACGCGTCCGGCGGCAGCGTCTCGAACTCCTCGGTACCGACCAGTCCGCGCGTCGTCTCCGTCAGCGGCGTGGCGACGACCAGGTAGTCGGTATCGGCCAGCGCGTCGTGGAAGTCCGCGTCGTCGAACCCGATCACCCGGTCGGTCGGGCCGCCCTTCTTGGGCGTGTAGCGTATGCCGATGGTGTCCACGTCGAACGCCGTGACCCGGTTCGCGACGGCTTTGCCGATCGCTCCGAGGCCGACGATCGTGACGGTGCTACCCTTGATCTCGCGGGTCTGGTAATGTCGCCACTCGCGTCGCTCCTGTCGTCGCCTGGCCTCGTCTAACCCCCGGGCGAACATGAGAATGTAGCCGAGCACCTGTTCGGCGATGTTGGGGGCGTGGACCCCTGAGGCGTTCGTCACGGCAACCCCGTGCCCGGCCAGCGCGTCGAGCGGCAGGTGGTCGTACCCCGCAGCGACGCCAGCGAACAGTTCCAGTTCCGGCGTGTCGTCAAGCAGATTGGCGTCGAAGTGGGTCGAGGTGATCACCCTGGCCTCGACCGCGAGCGCCCGCTCTTCCTGGGGCGTCGTCGCTACCTCGATTCGGTGGTCCGGTAGCCGGTCACGGAGTTCGGCCGCGTAGTCTCCCGCCGGCATTCCGTGGGTTCCGGCTCGAAGGACCAGTACGTCGATGGTACTCATGAGTGCGTCCTGATGCTGGACGAGCGTGCACAAATTCCTTTCCCCCACCGGGACCGATCCGTTTCTCGTGTTTGGTGTCCAATTGTCTTGTACACCGAGACACCTCTATCTTACAACTATATGGATGTAATACAACGCTCCGCGGGTCGAATACTTCGGAGACCGGATTCCATGACGGGTAATAACTCGTCGGTCACCCACAGTTCGAGGCCGGAAACCGCCGGCCATCGAGCCCACTGATTACGTAGCCTCCAGTTATCGATGAATCTACGCCCAGGAATCTGGTCTGCCGCGGCTGCCACAAGGCGTTCGAACAACGGCCTAGTCGAGAAGCGACGGCGCGGCGGAGGCGTAGAGCCGGTGGAGGTGCATCGTATCGTCCGCGCGAAGCACTCGGTCCGCATCCGGGACGGCGCCTATCGTCGACAGCGCCGCGACCAGGACGGCGTGGTCCATCTCCACGACCGGCGGGAGTCGCACGCTGCGGATCGTGCTCCCCGTGACGTTATGTCCTTGCCCTGCCGGTCAAAGACGACGACGTCAAGCCCGTCGACGGGAGCGTCGGGGTACGGTCGTACGCGTCTCCAAGAAGTTCCGCCTCGCGGTCGAGGAACCTGCTCGGTAGGACGCACTCGACAAACGCCGTGTCGTCGTGCTGGTTCTCGACAATGGCGATTTCGTCGACGACCGGGACGTCGCGGTTCGAGGTCCGGCCGACTTCGACGACATCGATGCTCAACCGAATCTCATAGTCGGTGGCGTCCTCGGGCACACCGAGCTCGTTCAACATCTTCCGTTGTCCCTCGCCGGTCGCGCCGCTGTGGTTGCCCATCGCGGGGAATACGAAGGGCTCGTAGCCGGCCGCCGAGGCGGCGTCGGCGACGTCCGAGACGATGGCCGCCAGGTTCGAGATTCTGCGGCTCTCGTCGCTGAGGACGATCTCGCCGCCGTCGGGGACGCCTTCGAACGGTAGGTCGCGAACCGCCTGCCACACCGTCTCGGCCGTCTCCTCGAGTGGACCGGGTCCGGTTCCCACACCTGTTCGATGACGCCCATCTCGGGCAGGGTCGGGTCGCCGCACGCTTTGAGTATCATGTCCGCCGGTATCGACAGGTGACTCGCGGCGTTCTCCGGGTTCATACCGCATCGATCGAGGGGCGGGTGATAAATGTGTCCGCCACACCAACTAATCGGTCGCGGTCGACGTTCCCCACTGAGCGCCGTCACGTTCGCCGAACCACCCTATGGAAACCTGTCTAAAATGATTGGACGCCACGTCTCAGCAGCCGGATCCGTGGCCACCCGAGGAGTTATTCGGATGGGGGACACACGGGAAGGTAATGTTGGAAGACCTGCACGACAAGACGACGCTCGTCGTCGGGGCAAGCCACGGGATTGGGAAGAAAATCGCCGAGGAGTACGCCGAGCGGGGGTCGAACGTCGCGGCGCTGGCCCGCTCCGTCGGCGACCTGGAGGCACTCGTCGAGTCGCTGCCGACCGACTGCGTCGCGGTCGAGTGCGACGTTCGGGACGACGCGAGCGTCGCGGACGCCGTGACGACGGCCGTCGACGCGCTGGGGCCGATAGACGTGGCCGTCAACAGCGCGGGGACGATCGCCCGGGGTCGGCTCCACGAGGCAGACGAGGCGGACTTGACGAGGGTGGTGGACGTGAACCTCCTCGGTGCATTGCGCGTCAGCAAGCACGTCCTCCCCTCGCTGATGGAGACCGAGGGAACGTTGATCCACGTCTCGTCCGAGGCGGGGTCGGTCGGCGTCCCGGAGCTGCCGACGTACTGTGCAAGCAAGGGCGGCCTCGACGCCGCGGTCCAGCAGCTCGCGGTCGATTACGGGCCGGATGGGGTCTCGGTAGTCGGGATCGCCCCAGGGACGACGAAGACGTCGATGAACGAGGCCGTCAGGGAGCGGGACCCGTCGTGGGTCGAGGAGCGCGCGGCGGGGATCCCGTCCGGCCGCCTCGGGACGCCGGAGGATATCAGCGGCCTTGCAGCGTATCTCGCTGCCGACCGGTCGGACTACCTGACCGGCGAGGTGGTCCACATCGACGGCGGGTCGACCGCGTGAGCGGCCGGATCTGATCAGTAGTGTTTCGTCTTGAGCTCGATCACGTTCGCGGTGTTCTGTAGCTCCGGGACGAGCTCGTTCTCGATGCGATCCTCGTCGAAGTCGTGTTTCGGCCCGGCGACGGAGATGGCGGCGTCGGCGGTCACCCCTTCGCTGCTCACCGGCACGGCGACCGACCTGACGCCGTTGACGCGCTCTTCGTCCTCGATGGCGTACCCCTGCTCCCGGACGGTCTCGATTTCGTCCTGGAGCGCATCGCGGTCGACGATAGTGTGTTCCGTCGCCTGCGGGAGGCCGTGCTCCTCGATGATCTCACCGATTCGTTCGTCGGACTGCTGGGACAGCATCGCCTTGCCGAGCGCCGTCCAGTGCATCCGAGTGTACTCGCCGGTCGGCGCGTTGTTGAAGATGGCACCCATCGGTTCTGTCCGGTACAGCATCACCCGGTAACCACACTCCTCGCAGCCGATAGTCGCGACCTCGCCCGTCTCCTGGGCCAGTTCGTCAATCTCGTTGCGGCCGACTTGGTAGAGCCCGTTGTTGTGCCGGACCTGACCACCAACCTGCAGGAACCGAAGGCTGAGCTGGTACTGGCCGTCCCGCTGCACGACGTATCCGGCATCCTCCAGCGACTTGAGGTAGATGTGGACCGTGCTTTTTGGGACATCGATGTAGTCGGCCAACTCCCGGACGCCACAGCCGCCGAACTCCTCCATCCCCTCGACCACCTCGAAGAGATTCTTGACTGCCCCGATTCGGTTCGGATCGTTTCCCGTGTTCCTACCCATGTGTAAGTATGACGTACTACCCCACAATATTATTTTTGAAACCCATCCAACACTATTGGACAAGACCAATTCGAACAATCATTATAGTATGCCGGTTGCGAGGCTGTTCGGGACCAGGAACGAAAAAGCATGGCTGCACCACGGGGTCCGTACGGTCGGGGTCGCCGCTCGGCCCTACGCGGTTCGTTCGAGAAGGCCGCGCATGTATCCGACCGCGAAGAGGCGGCCCTTGGTGTGGTAGCCGGGGTTCGAGTTGTCCTCGCCGACCATCGTCGGGACGTGGTCGGGCCGCATCACCACGTCATCGTCGACGGCGTCCTGGTAGGCCTCCATCGCCGCGAGCATGTCCGTCGGTCCGTCGTCGTGCCACGTCTCGACGAAGTCGTCGGCGTCTCCGTCCACGTCCCTGAAGTGGACAAAGTTGATTCGGTCGCCGAATCGGCGGATCGTTGCGGGGATGTCGACGCCCATCGCCGCGAAGTTCCCCTGGCAGAACGTGATACCATTGTATTCGCTGTCGTAGGCGTCAAGGACGCGCTGGTACGCCTTGGGGCTGTTGACAATCCGCGGGACGCCGCCGAGCGACGCACGTGGCGGATCATCGGGATGGAGGCCGAGTTTCACCCCGGCTTCCTCCGCGACGGGGGTCACCTCCCGCAGGAAGTACTCCAGCGCCTCCCAGATCTGCTCGCGCGTGGCGTCGACCGCTTGCTCCGCCCCGTTCCGGTGCATCCTGTCATCGGAGTAGGCAGTCACGAGCGAGCCGCCGCGGGCCTCGACGTGGGCCTCCGTCCGCGCCCACCGGATTCCAACCATCCAGTCGTAGCAGACCACGGGGATGTCAAGGCGCCCGCAGTTCCGGATGAACTTCTTGAACTCGGCGATGTCCTCGTTGCGGCCCTCCAGTCCGAGCCTGATGCGGTCGGTCAGGGGGACGCTGCCCTCGATGACGCCGACCTCCAGCCCGGCGTCCTCGTACCAGTTTTTCAGATGCTGGAGTTCGTGGTAGCTCCAGTCGGTTTTGTCGTCGCCGATCTCCAGGGTGTGTACCACGGCGTTGTCCACGCCCATCTGCTTGGCAAGCTTCCATCTATCGTCAGGTTGCGGCGGTAGGACTACCGCTAGGTCGACCATAGGACCACGAACTGGAACCACAAATAAATAGCTTTCTTTTGGGTAGATTGCTGCCGGACAGCTGATGGCTCGGGTCGGCAACCACGTGGAACGGCGCGGACAGGGGAAGATAGAAATACCATGCCGTGCGAGGCTTCGACAGACCACGAATGAGCGACACGTTCGAGGGAGAGGCGGCTATCGTCACGGGTGCATCGAGAGGAATCGGCAGCGGCATCGCGACCGAACTCGCGGACCGGGGAGCGTCGGTAGTGGTCAACTACCGCTCCTCTGAGGAGCGGGCCGAGGCGGTCGTCGACGAGATAACTGACACCGGCGGGGAGGCCGTCGCCGTGCAGGCCGACGTGAGCGACGAGGACGACGTGGCGGCGATGGTCGAGGCGACCGTCGACCGTTACGGGTCGCTGGACGTGATGGTGAACAATGCGGGCATGACGACGCTCGGCCCGGCCGAGGAGATAAATCTCGACGATTGGCGGCGGGTGATAGATGTCGACCTGACCGGCGTGTTCATCGGCTGCCAGGCGGCGGGCCACCAGATGCTGTCACAGCCCGACGGCGGGTCGATCGTCAACGTCGCGTCGATGATGGGAGAAATGGGCTTTCACATGCGAGCGCCGTACTGCGCGGCAAAGGCGGGCGTCATCAACCTCACCCGGACGCTCGCCGTCGAGTGGGCGACGGAGGACGTCACCGTGAACGCGCTCGCCCCTGGATTCATCAAGACCGACATCACCGATCAGACCCAGGGGTCGGCGGGGTACACCGATGACGACATCCGGCGGCGGACGCCGATGGCCCGGTACGGCACGGTCCAGGAGATGGCGAACTGTGTGGGCTTTCTCGCCCAGGGCGACACGTACGTCACCGGCGAAGTGCTGTGCGCCGACGGCGGCTGGACATCCGACGCCTGGCGGTATCACGAGGAACGTGCCTAACTCGGGCGAACGGCTTCGGAATCCGGGTCACATCCGGAGACATTCGCCCTAGGGAAAAGATTTTTATCATTAACGATAAACCAGTATAGGTAACCATGACAGATGGTAATCCATGGCTCAGTAGACGTTCGTTAGTCAAGGGACTCAGTACAGGCGCAGTCGCGGCCACGGCCGGTTGCTCAATGGTTGGGGACCTCGGCGGCGGCAGCGGCGACGGCGTTGAGATGACAATCGCAAGCACCTTCGAACCCGGCCATATCCTTGTGCAGGCCGCGGAAACGTTCAAAGAGGAGATCGAGTCAGAGTCGGACGGCGACATCTCCGTCGAGATCAGCCCCGGCGGGTCGTACGGGTCCGAGGACGAGATCGGTGAGGTCGTTAGCCAGGGCGGCGTCGAGGCTCACGCCGCGGGCAGCTTCCCGTACTTCCAGTTCGCGCCCGAGTACTGGTTCTTCGGGTGCCCGTTCGTTCTCTCGGGCTACGATCAGCTGCTGTCGGTGCTGGAAAGCGACGAGATGCAAGAGGCCCACGACGCGCTCGTCGAGAACGGCGACCAGCGCCCGATCGGGCAGCAGATCTACCGCGGCGCGCGGAACTTCACGTCCAACACGCCGATCCGCAGTCCGAGCGACGTCGACGGGACCAATCTCCGTCTGCCGGAGCTCGACCCGTGGGTCGCCATCTGGGAGGAAGTGGGTGCGTCGCCGACACCGGTCGCGCTGGACGAGCTGTACAGCGCGCTTGAACAGGGAACCGCAGACGCCTCCGAGGGCGGGGCGGAGCAGATCAGCTCCTTCAACCTTTACGAGGTCCAGAGCCACCTGAGCCTCACAGAGCACCTAATCGCCAATGGGAACATCTACATCAACGATACGTTCTACCAGGGGATCGACGAGACCTATCAGGACATGATCATGGAGGTCGGCCAATCGGCGACGTCCTCGGCGGCCGAGCAGTCACAGTCCCGCGAGGAGGAACTGATCCAGGGCCTCGCCGAGGAGGGCATGGAGATTGTCGAAGACGTCGACGTAGAGGCGTTCCAGGAGGAGGCGGCACCGGCGGTCGAACAGCTGTTCGAGAACACGTGGGCCTTCGACTGGGAAACCGTCCAGAACATGTGAGACGGCGGCAATCGTACAGATAACCACCCGAGACACCCACCGTTTCATTTACAATGGAAATCGACCAATCGCTCGACCTGAAGCGCGACCGGCTTTTCGATAAGATTGTCCTGTACAGCGCGACGGCGCTGTTTACGCTCACAATCATTTTGACCACACTGCAGGTCTTCATTCGGCTGTTGAATCTCCCCACGTTCGGCTTCCTTCACTGGACCGAACCGGCGGCGCGGTTCGTGCTCATCGTCGCGACCTATCTGGGTGCCGCCGTCGCCGTCCGGAACAACGAACACATCGCGATCCGGTTCCTGCTCGACCGGCTCACGAACTGGAAGCCATGGCTCGGCTACCTGGTTCAGGTGGTCGGGAAACTGATCATTATCGGCTTTCTCTGGATCGCACTGGAGGGAACGGTCATCACGACCGTGGAGGATTGGACGACGTCGATCGGCGGGATCGGCTTCGTCACGTCCGGCCACCTCTACCTCGGTATCGGTATCGGGATCGGAGTGATGCTGATCTACGCAGTGATCGATTTCGTGGGCCTGGCCCGCGAACTCCTCGCGATGCGGACCGAGGGAACCGACAGCGGCCAGTTCGAGGAGGGGATAGCCGATGAGTGAACTGCTTATTATCGGCGCCCTGTTCCTCGGGTTGCTGCTGGTGCTGTACGCGCTCGGCGTCCCGGTCGGGATCGCCATGGGAGCGACGTGCGTCGTGATAATGGTTTCGCCGTACGGGCGCGGCCTCAACTACGGGCTGATAGCCCAGCAGTTGCTGTACGGGCTCAACAGCTTCACGCTGCTCGCTATCCCGTTTTATCTCCTGTTAGGGCGGCTGATGAACCGCATCGGGATGACACAGCGGATCTTCGCCCTGGCGAACGCCTTCGTCGGTCAGTTCCGGGGCGGCATCGCACACGTCAACATCGTCGCCAGCATGATCTTCTCGGGGATGTCCGGCCTCGCCGTCGCGGACGCCGCGGGACTCGGTCGCGTCGAGTACACCGCGATGCGCGACCAGGGATACGAAAAGGACATCTCGCTGGGCGTTACCGGCTCCTCGGCAATCATCGGGCCAATCATTCCCCCGAGCGTCCCGATCATCATCTACGCCGTGCTGGCCGAGGAGTCGATTGGCCAGCTGTTCCTCGGCGGGATCCTCCCGGGGATCCTCATCGGCGTGTTCCTGATGTTGCTCGTCTTCCTGTTCGTCTATCTACGGGGTTACGAGACGGAGGACTCCTTCGATCTCTCTGAGGCGTGGCAGTGCTTGAAGGAAGCAGTGTTCCCGCTGTTCGCCCCGGTCCTCATCATCGGGGGGATCCTCACCGGGACGTTCACTGCCACCGAGGCGGGCGCAATCGCCGTCGTCTACACCGTCCTCCTTGGGATGTTCGTCTACAACGAACTCTCACTGCGGGGGCTGTTCGAGGAACTCCAATACGGGATGGTCGAGACGTTCTCGCTGACATTCATCGTCGGCATCGCGTCGCTGTACGGGCTGGTCGCGCTCCAGCTTCAGCTGCCGATCCTGATGGCGGAGTCGATCACGAACTTCTCGAACGACCCGACAGTCGTGATCTTCCTGCTGGTCGCGCTCCTGCTGGTAGTTGGGACGTTCATGGAGACGATCGCCGCGATCACAATCCTCGTGCCGATCTTCATGCCGATCCTCGACGTCGCGGGGATTGACCCGCTCCACTTCGGCATCGTGATGATCCTGACGCTAATGCTGGGCCTGCTGACCCCGCCGTTCGGCGTCATCCTCTTCGTGTTGGAGAAGGTGACCGACGCGAGCCTGGAGGAGGCGATGAAGGGCGTGTTACCCTACTACATACCGATTCTCCTGGTATTGCTTCTCACTATCCTCGTCCCGGAGATCGTCACGTATCCGGCGACCGAGCTGCTAGGCACCTGACGGCGGCGTCGGGTCCCGGTCGGGTCGCTTTCGCACCATTCGTCGTATCGGGGTGGGTCGTCCGACTGCGTATCTGAGTGGCCGCGTCCTCGAGCCGCCAGTCGTGCCTCCTGGATCCCTATGATCGGGGCGTTGCACCGACGGAAACGCTTTTTTATCCACGTCGTAGAGACTTGTCTATGGCAACGTTTGAGGGATACCCACGGGACAGCGGCCCCGCCGGGGTCCGAAATTACGTCGCAGTGATACCCACGTCGGTCGCCGCGTCGGCGGTCGCCGAGGCGATCGCGGACCGCGCCGGTGAGCACATCCGGGCGACGCCCCACCAGATGGGGATCGACCCTCCGGACGGCGCGCGCGAGCAGATAGAGCGAACGCTGACCGGCGTGGGGCGAAACCCCAACGTCGGCGCGGCGGTCGTCGTCGGTCTGGGTCCGGAGACGGTCGACGCCGAAGTGGTTGCGGACGGGATCGCGGCGGCCGGCCGCCACGTAGAGACGCTTTCGATCCGCGAGGCAGGCGGGACCGAGGCGGCGCTCGATGCAGGCGTCGAACTGACGCGGAAGTGCTGGTCAGGGATCGCCGACGCGCATCGGGAGGAACGCGACGCGAGCGAACTCGTGTTCGGCGTGGAGTGTGGCGGTTCCGACGCGACGAGCGGGATCGCTGCCAACCCGGCCGTCGGCGCAGCCTGCGATCGGCTGGTCGCCGACGGCGGCACGGCAACGTTCTCCGAGACGCCCGAGTTCATCGGCGCGGAACACATCCTCGCAGAGCGCTGTTCCGACGCGGATGTCCGCGAGCGGCTCCTCGACCGGGTCGAGCGCCGGGAGTCGACGGCACAGCTGATGGGCGTCGACCTCCGCGGCGCACAGCCGAGCCCCGGGAACCAGGAGGGCGGGCTGACGACGATCGAGGAGAAGAGCCTGGGTGCTATTTCGAAGGGTGGGACGACGCCAATCCGGGGGATCGTCGACTACGCCGAGCGCCTCCCGGTCGGCGGCGGACTGGTACTGATGGATACGCCAGGGTACGACATCGAGAGCGTCGTCGGCAAGGTCGCCGGCGGGGCGCAGGTCATCGCCTTCACGACGGGTCGCGGGTCGACGACGGGGAACCCGCTTGCGCCGGTGATCAAGGTGACGGGGAACCCGAAGACTGCGGACCGCCTCGCGTCAAACATGGACGTAGACGCGAGCACCGTCATCGACGGCGAGCCGATCGAGTCGGTTGGCGACCGGGTGTATAAGACGCTGTTGCGCGTGGCCAGCGGCGAGCGGACCGCTGCCGAGCAGCGCCGGCTGGAGGAGTTCGCGATCAACGAACTGCAGCCGACCGAACTGGCGGAGCTCCGGGGGGACGCATGAAGGGGACCGTCCTCGGCGAGGTCGGCCTGCACATGGCGGACGCGGACAACGTCGTCACGGCCATCGATGACCTGGAAGCAGGCGCGGAGCTACCGTACAACGGCGAGATGGTCGAGCTCGCGGAGGCCGTCCCGTTCGGCCACAAGGTCGCGCTGGTGCCCCTGGAGCGGGGCGACGCCGTCGTGAAGTACGGCGAGACGGTTGGCGAGGCGGTCGAGCCGATCGCTCCCGGTGAGTGGGTGCACACGCACAACTGCGAGAGCACGCGCGGGCGGGGCGACCGCGCCGCGGAGGACGGGGAGGTGGCCTGATGTCGTCCCCCGAAGGGCGCGAGGAACCCGCGGCCCTCGGCGAGCGGTTCGACGCCTACCGGCGCGACGACGGCGGCGTCGGCGTGCGGAACCGGGTTCTCGTCGTGCCGTCGGTGATCTGTTCGCACGTCGTCGCCGAGCGGGTCGCGGACGCGAGCGACCGCGCCGTCTGCGTCCCGCACGACCACGGCTGCGGCCAGATCGGGGCCGACCACGAGCAGACCGAGCGGACGCTTCTGAACCTCGCTCGCAACCCGAACGTTGCCGGCGCGACCGTCGTCGGGCTGGGCTGTGAACACCTCCAGAGCGGGCCGTTTGCCGAGCGGATCGGCGAGCACGGCGTACCGGTCCGCGAGACGGCCATTCAGGACGCCGGCGGAACCGAGGCGGCGCTCGACGCGGGCGTCGAGGCGACCGGAAACCTGGCCGACGCCGCGGCCGCGGCGGACCGGACGGACGCGGCGCTCGCGGACCTGACAGTCGGCGTCGTGAGTTCGGACCTGTCCCCGTCAAGCAGCGAAGTGGCGGACCCGCTCGTCGGCAAGACCGTCGACGCGCTGGTCGACGCTGGCGCGCGCGTCGTCGTCGCCGGAACCGAGCGGCTCGTGCCCCACCGCGACGCGGCCGCCGACCGCGCGGCGAGTCCGGCGGTCGCCGAAGCGACGCGGTCGGCCGGTGACCGCGACGCAGGGCGGCCCAGCAACGCAAAGCGGGTCGCCCGCCGCGCCGAGGTAGCCGAGTTCGACGAGGTGGTCGGAACGTGGGGAAACGCCGAGGTAGCCGAGTTCGTCCCCTACGGCGGTCGGGCGACCATCGACGGGGGGCTGGCGCTGGTGGATTCACCCTCGCGGTTCGAGGAGGCCGCGACCGCGCTCGCGGCGGCGGGCGCGTCCGTCGTCGTCCACGTCACGGCCGACGGAATCACGACGGGCCACCCGGTCGTCCCGGTCCTGAAGGTGACCGGCGACGGGACGACGGCGGCAGCGCTTGGCGACGACATCGACGTCGACGCCCGCACTGCCGACTCCGACGAACTGCTGTCGGAGCTTTCGCGGGTCGCGGCTGGCGGCCGGACGGCGAGCGAGGCCCACGGGCTGACGGCGTTCGCGATAAACCGGGTCGGCCCGTCGCTGTGAGGTCGCCGGGTCCAAAAGCCTAATAGCCGGACCCGTCGAGTGTATGACGATGAGTCAGGTACCGAAGCGTTCGGGACAGCAACGGCAGTCAGGGGACCGCTTCTCCGCCAGCCACGGTCGGCCGGGGCGAAGCGGCGACGGGACACGGGCGCGTCTGAGGTGGACGGGATGAGAGCGGCGGAGCTCGTCGGGGCGAAGCTGTTCGAACTGCGCGAACGGGAGCGACCGTCGCCCGGCGAGTCCGAGGTGCTCGTCGAGGTGAGCGACGTGGGAATCTGTGGCTCGGATGTCCACTGGTACGAGCACGGCCGTATGGGCGACCGCGTCGTCGACGAGCCGCTGGTGCTCGGACACGAGAGCGCGGGCACCGTCGTCGAGACGGGAGCGGCCGTCGACGGCCTCGCCGTCGGCGACGCAGTCACCGTCGAGCCCGGCGTCCCCTGCAGGGAGTGTGAGCACTGCCGCCACGGCGCGTACAACCTCTGTCCGGACGTGGCGTTCATGGCGACGCCCGGGACGAACGGCGCGTTCCGGGAGTACGTCGCCTGGCCGGCCGAGTACGTGTACGCCCTCCCCGACTCGGTACCGACCCGGGAGGGCGCACTCTGTGAGCCGCTGAGCGTCGGTGTCCACGCCGTCCGCCGGGCGGAGATAGGCGTGGGCGACTCGGTGCTGGTCATGGGCGCGGGGCCGATAGGGCTCCTCGCGGCCGACGCCGCGCGGGCGGCCGGCGCGGGAGACGTCGCGGTCGTCGACGTCGTCGAGTCGAAGCTCGACCGGGCCGTGGACCGCGGGGCCGATCTCGCGGTCGACAGCCGCGAGACGGACGTGACCGCGGCGGTCCGGGAGGCGTTCGGGGGAGGCGTCGACGCCGCGATAGAGGCGACCGGCGCACCGCCCGCCATCGAAGCGACACTCGACGTGCCGCGGGCCGGCGGCACCGCAGTGCTCGTCGGCCTCGCCCCCGAGGCCGAGGTGCCGGTCGACACGTTCGAGCTGGTCCGCAGGCAGCTGGATGTCCGCGGGAGCTACCGCTTCGCGAACACGTACCCGACCGCGATATCCATGCTCGACTGCGGCGTCGTCGACGCAGCGGGGATCATCGACTTCGAGGCCCCGCTCGGTCGGATCGGTGACGCGTTCGAGCGGGCCGCGGAGCCGGACGTTGTCAAAGGCGTGATCTCAGTCGACTGAGCGGCGGATCGAGCCTCGGAGGGAGAACATTTATGTTCGAACGGCTATCCCCAATGAATATGGTTATCGTGGCAGCCATCAGCGGCTCCGACGGGTCCAGAGACGTCGCGATGCAGGCGGACGAGTTGGCCAGGGCGTTCGGCGACGAACTCCACCTCGTCCACGTCATCGAGGAGACCGAGTACACGAGACGTGTCGAGCGGGAGTCCAGTACGCGGGAGACGGACTCGAGGTCCATCGAGGCGACCGTGGCGGCCGAGGCGACGGCAGGGCTTGACGAGGTCATCGGGGACCACGAGGTCGTCAGCAGGGTAGGGAACCCCAACAAATCCGTCGTCGGGTACGCCGACGAGGTCGACGCCCGCTACCTCGTCCTCGGCGGGCGGTCGCGGTCTCCCACCGGGAAGGCGCTGTTCGGCAGCGTGACACAGTCGATCCTCCTGAACACAGAGCGGCCGGTCGTCACGGTTACGGGGGCCGAGTAACCATTCTCTCCACCAGCATGTCGGTGTCACCGCGACCGGCGAGGACGAGCCGTCGTCCCCTAATGGACCGAACCGCGAGCGCCGAACGAGGGAACGATGTCTGAAGGAGGGGCGGTCACGGGGTCGGTGACGGAGTTCCGGCAATCACTGTCAGACCTGGACACCCCGACGACGGTCGTCCCGCCCGACGAGCTCGGGGCGACGCTCGCGGACGTGGTCGAAGCGCCCGCCGTCGGGGCCGAACTCCCGTTCGACGACCTCTCGCTCGCGGACGCCCCGGTGACGCTTGACCCGTCCCCGTCACAGCTCCGAGCGGCGGCGACCGGCGTGACGGGGTCGCGCATGGGGATCGCGTCGCTCGGCACGGTCGCCGTCGAGTCGCGGGCCGACGGCGACGAGTTCGTCGGCCTGTACCCGTCACGGCACGTGGTCGTGATCAGGGCGAGCGACATCAGGACGGACCTCTCGGAGGCTTTCGACTGGCTGCGGGCCGAGTTCGCGGCCGGTCGCCGGTCGTTCGTCCTCGCAACGGGGCCGAGTTCGACCGGGGACATGGGCGCACTCGTGCAGGGCGTCCACGGCCCCGAGGAGGTTCACATCGTCATCGTCAGGGACAATGAGTGACTCACAACAAACGGATGCCGACCGCATCCGCACGCTGCTAGCATCGGAGGGCGACGAAATAAAGGCGAACACGCGGCTGTTCAACGCCGACCGGTACGACGCCGTGAAGGCCGTCGGGGAGGACGTCCACGAACGGAACCGCACCAGAGCGCGGGAGATAAAGGAGGACGCGATAGAACGCCTCCCGGAGCTCATCCACCGGACGCGCAACGCCGTCGAGGAGAACGGTGGGACGGTGTACGTGGCCGACGACGCGGCCGACGCGAACCGCTACATCGCCGAGGTGGCCGAGGCGGAGGCCGCCGAGACGGTCGTGAAGTCGAAGTCGATGACGACCGAGGAGATAGACCTCAACGAGGCCCTGGAGGAGGGCGGACTGGAGGTTTGGGAGACCGACCTCGGGGAGTTCGTCATCCAGGTCGCCGAGGAAGCCCCGTCGCACATCGTCGGCCCCTCGCTGCACAAGTCCCGCGAGGAAATAACGGAACTGTTCGAGCAGGAGTTCGACCCCGACGAGTCGCTTGACTCCGCCCAGAAGCTGACCGCGTTCGCCCGCGAGTTCCTCGGCGACCGGATCGACAACGCGGAGGTCGGGATCACGGGCGCGAACTTCGTCATGGCGGAGAGCGGGTCGATCGCTCTGGTGACCAACGAAGGGAACGCCCGCAAGTGCGCGTCGATCCCCGACACGCACGTCGCCGTCGCGGGGGTCGAGAAGATCATCCCGTCGGTCGCCGAACTGGAGCCGTTCGCGGAGCTCATCTCGCGGTCGGCCACCGGCCAGGAGATCCCGCAGTACCTGTCGCTTTTGACCCCGCCGGTCGATACGCCGACGATCGACTTCAACCGGGCGGACGAACCGGGCTTCGGGGCCGGTGACGAGGAGCGAGACTTCCACCTCGTCCTCATCGACAACGGCCGGCGGGCGATGCGGCAGGACGACGACCTCCGGGAGACGCTGTACTGCATCCGGTGTGGCGCATGTGCGAACTCGTGTGCGAACTTCCAGTCGGTTGGCGGGCACGCGTTCGGCGGCGAGACGTACACGGGCGGCATCGCCACCGGCTGGGAGGCCGGGATCGAGGGAAACGACGTCGCCGAGGAGTTCAACGACCTCTGTACCGGCTGCTCGCGCTGCGTGAACGCCTGTCCGGTGAAGATTGACATCCCGTGGATCAACACGGTCGTCCGCGACCGCATCAACCGCGGGAAGGACCCGGGGTTCGACGACCTGCTCGTCGACGGCCTCGTGCCCGACGAGGAGGAGAGCGGCACGCCGCTGCGCAAGCGGTTCTTCGGGAACTTCGAGACCTTCGCCAAGCTCGGGAGCGCGACCGCCCCCCTCTCCAACGCCGTCGCTTCGACCGGGATCGCCCGGAAGGCGATGGAGTCGGTGCTGGGCATCGACGCCCGGCGCGACCTGCCGGCGTTCGAGCGAACGACGCTGCGCGACTGGGCCGGGGAGCGCAAGAGCCGCGTCGCGGATCCCGACCGTCGCGTCGCGCTGTACCCGGACGTGTACACGAACTACGTCCAGACCGAGCGTGGCAAGGCCGCCGTCCGCGTGCTGGAGGCGCTCGGCTGCGAGGTGGTCGTCCCCGATGTCGGCGGCTCCGGGCGCGCGCCGCTGTCCCAAGGGATGATCGCGACGGCCGAGGCGAAGGCGGAGGACGCCGCGTCGGCGCTGCTCCCCTATGTCGAGGAGGGGTACGACGTGGTCGTCGTCGAGCCGAGCGACCTGGCGATGTTCCGCCGGGAGTACGAGAAGCTGCTTCCCGCCGAAACACAGGCGCAACTCGACGAGGGGAGCTACGAGGTACTCGAGTACGTGTACGGGCTGCTGGAGAATGGAGCGGACGCCGACGCGTTGCCAGCCGGCGACGGGGACGGCGTCGCGTACCACAGCCACTGTCAGCAGCGCACGCTCGGTCTGGAGACGTACACCGAGACGGTGCTCGATCGGGTCGGCTACGACGTGCTGACCTCGGACGTGGAGTGTTGCGGCATGGCCGGCAGCTTCGGTTACAAGAGCGAGTACTATGACCTGAGCATGGACGTCGGCGAGACGCTCGCCGAGCAGTTCGAGCCGGAGGTCGACGACCGGACAGTCGTCTCCAGCGGCACCTCCTGCATGGAACAGCTCGACGCGCTCCTGTCACCGGGGACGCGTCACCCGGTCGAACTACTCGACCCCGCCGGCCGCTGACCGCCGCTCGGCGTTCCGGAACTGCGCCATGACGCTCGGGGACGGGGCGACCGCCGACCGCGTGGGCAAACTGTTTGTACCGGGGGGCCCGACTCACCGCATATGCGTGACTCAGCAACGGCCACCGTGCGGAGCGTAGACACTAGCCTCTACCGTGTGCCGAACGAGCAGGCACTGGAAGATGCGACCCAGTCGTTCGACACGCTGGAGATCGTTGCGTTGACCGCGGAGTCGGACGCCGGCCACGCCGGCCTCGGGTTCACCTACACCATTGGACGCGGCGGCGCGGCGACGAAGCGGTTCCTCGATGACGTACTCGCCCCGCGCCTGGAGGGTCAGCCGGTCTCCCCGCGGACCGTGCGGACAAACCTCCGGGGCGAGACCACGTTCATCGGACGCGAGGGGATAAGCGAGTTCGCCGTCGCGGCCGCAGACATCGCGCTCTGGGACCTCCTCGGGAAGGCCGCGGGGCTGCCGCTGTGCGAACTGCTCGGCGGCGCGCGGGAGCCGGTGACGATGTACGAGACGGACGGCGGCTGGCTCCAGTACGACGCCGACGCGCTGGTCGAAAACGCCGAGGGTATCGCCGACGCCGGGTTCGCCGGGATGAAGATGAAGGTCGGCTCGTCGCTCGACCGCGATGTCGAGCGTGTCCGGGCCGTCCGCGAGGCCCTCCCGGCCGGTCTGGATCTGATGCTGGACGCGAACTGCTCCTACTCGGTGCCGGAGGCGCGGGCGCTCGCCCGCCGGCTCGACGACGTGGCGATCACCTGGCTGGAGGAGCCGCTTCCCAAGGGCGACTACGCGTCGTACGCCGACCTGCGCAGCCGCGTCGACATGCCGATCGCCACCGGGGAGAACTTCTACAACGAGACGCAGTTCCAGCAGGTGCTCCGGCGGGACGCGGTCGACTACGTACAGCCCGATGTCTGCCGCGTCGGTGGGATTACGCCGTGGGTGAACGTGGCCGAGCAAGCGGCGGCGACCGGCGTCCCCATCTCGCCACACTACATCGAACCGCTCCACGCCCACCTCGCGTGTGCCTTCGGCAACGTGCCGTACATCGAACATCATTCGACCGTGTTGGACGAACTACTCGCCGACCCCATCCCAGTCGAGGGCGGTGAGATAACGCCGCCGGACCGGCCGGGCCACGGGATGGCCTTCGAAGGCGCGGAGCAGTACCGGGTGGACTGACGGATTGCAGGCGGCTCGTGGCCCGGGGCTACACGGTTGACCCGATTGTCCACCCATGGTGGACGAAGGGTGCGGAGGGGTCACTGAGAGAGGGTGGAATAATATTACAGATATATGGTTGTAAATCTCCCTATCGACGGCGTATTTCGCATAAAAGATAGAGATATACACTGCGGACGGTAGCGTGAATCCACGCTATCTCCGGAAGCGATGGTGTCCAATCAAGTTGGATGCCCCGGAGACCGAGCCGACGGCCCCACGGGAGCGGTCGACCACTGGCCTATCAGAATGTTTTTGTTGGTTGGGAGTGACTTAGTCGTATGCGACGAGTCCGATTCGAAGACCCCGCAGGGAGCGTTCGCAACGGCACTTGGACCGACGACGGGATCGAGTTCGGCGGACGGACGTACGATCCCGCCGAGGTCGACGTGTTGCCCCCGACAGAGCCGAGCAAGATCGTCTGCGTCGGCCTCAACTACGCCGACCACGCCGAGGAGGAGAGCATGGAGCTGCCCGACCGGCCGCTGCTGTTCCTAAAGCCGCCGAACACGGTGTCCGGACACGGCGACACGATCCCGCTCCCGGCGGGCAAGGAGACCGTCGAGTGGGAGGCTGAACTGGGGATCGTGGTCGGCGAGCAGTGCCGAAACGTCCCCGAGAGCGAGGCGATGGATGTCGTTGAGGGGTTCACCTGCCTCAACGACGTGTCGAACCGCGACGACCAGCGCATCGAGCAGAACTGGGTCCGCGGGAAGGCGTTCGACAACGCCGCCCCGGTCGGCCCGGTCGTGGCGACGCCCGACGAGGTGCCCGACGACGCCGGCATCGAACTCCGAGTCAACGGCGAAGTCGAGCAGAACTCCGGACGTGACCAGTTCATCTTCGGCGTCGAGGAGCTGATCGCCGAGATCACGGCGTACATGACCCTAGAGACGGGCGACGTGATATCGACCGGGACGCCGGCCGGCGTTGGCCCGCTCTCCGACGGCGATGTCGTCGAGGTGGAGGTCGAGGGCGTCGGCACCCTCGAAAACGAGTTCGTCCGACGATGACGTATCGCGCGGGCATAATCGGCACCGGCGGGATCGCCGGAATGGGCATCCTCGGGATGCACGACGAGGAAGCCATTGGAAAGGAGAAGATCCGCGCCAGCCACGCCGGCGGGTACGACGAGGCGGCGGGCGTCGAGCTCGTCGCAGTCGCCGATGTCGACGAGGAGAAGCTCGACACGTTCGGTGAGGCCTGGGAGATCTCGCCCGAGCGCCGGTACGTCGGCCACGAGGCGATGCTGGAGGCGGAGGATCTGGACGTTGTGTCTGTGTGTACACCGTCGTTCCTGCACCGTGACCACGTCGTCGACGCCGCGCAGTCTGCGGCCGACCCGGACGTGGTCTGGTGCGAGAAGCCGATCGCCTCCTCGGTGACCGACGCCGAGGAGATGATCGACGTCTGTGACGACGCCGACGTGGAACTGCTCGTGAACCATTCGTTCCGCTTTACTGATAAGCTCCGCCGGCTCCACGACCTGATGCAGGAGGAGGACCTGCTGGGCGAGGTCCACTCGGTGTCAAGCCAGTTCCGGATGGAACTGCTGCGCAACTCGACCCACCTGCTCGACACGCTCGTCTACCTGCTCGACGCCCGCGCGGAGCGGGTATCCGGCTACATCTCCGGGGAGAACGAGGCTGTCGACTCGCTCGACGCCGACCAGGATGTCGACGACGCCGCCGGCGGCGGCTATGCCCTCATGGACGACGGGACGTTCGCCACGATAGACTGCACGATCCCGCGGGACGACTCGTCGATGACGCTCTTGTTCGTCGGGAGCGAGGGGAAGCTGTACATGAACAACGACGACGGCGAGTGGCGCTACTGGACGCTCGATGACGGCGAGCATGTCGAGGAGCCGCTGCCCGGGATCGAGGGCGCGTGGACGTGGGAAGACGACTACGAATCGGCGTTCGGCAACGCGGCCGACCACGTCGTCGAGCTCCTCGACGGCGAGGCGAGGAACCGCTCACCCGGCCGGGAAGCCGCCCGGTCGCTGGAGATAATCGTCGGCCTCTACGTCTCACACTACACCGGCGGCGACGTGTCGGTGCCGCTCGACCGGCCGCTCCGCGACGTGACGATCACGTCCTGGTAGGTCGAGCGGCGTCCGCCGTCCTGCGGTTCTCGCCACTCGCGGCGTTCGACGGTCACGGACCCCGATTCGATCGGACGAGTGACCGCAACGGCCGGCGCATTACCCCGTCGTGATCCGGCCCTCGAGTTCAGGCGAGTTCGTCCCCTCGGCCCCGACCGAGTTCGCGACGATGACCGACAGCGGTTTCCGCTCGTCGGTTCGGCCGAAACCATGTAGACCCGCTATACCCACTGTAGTCTCAACTTCCACAGGGATACAGTTTAATATAGCACTATGAAGTTTAATGCCCGCCCACACATCCCCATTATCCCGATATCTGTATGCTCACAGCCTACAACTACAATCGAGGCAACACCACTACCACACAGCACATTAGACCAATAATGTACGGTGGATTTACTAGGGGCCGCGCCCTTGGGTAAGCCGAGTCGATGTCTCAGCACAACTCCGGGGGTTCTGGCGGGAAAACCACTCTCGAAGACGCGAAAGACGAGTTCATCGCCGAACGCGAGGGTAACTACGCAGCGAACCTCAAGTATGTCCTCGAGAACTGGATCGACTGGACCGGCGACCATATCCAGACGCTCGACGATGTCTCGAAGCGAACGATGCGCAACTACGCCAGCCATCTCAAACGGCGGCAAAAGGCCGACGCTATCAGCGCGTCGACTGCGCGGACGTACTACAACTACGTCTCAGCGCTGTTAAACTGGGGCGTCGAAGTTGGCGAACTCGCCGAGAATTCGGCTGAAAAACGCGACGCGAAGAAACCACTCCCGAAAGGCGATACCAGCAGTAGCGAGCAACAGTTCTGGCAGCCTGAACAGCGCCGGGCGCTCACCGAGTACGTCGACGAACGTGCTCGAGCGGCGATCGACGCCGATGGGTCCGAGGCCTTCGAGGAGGTCCGCAACCGAGCGTTGATCTACGTGCTCGCGTATACGGGCGTTCGTGGGTCCGAAGTGCTGGCTGACTCGAGACACGACGACCGGAACGGCCTCCGGTGGAACGACGTCTACCTCGAGAACAGCATGATCCAGGTCTTCGGAAAGAGCCAAGACCCGAACGAAGAGGTCGGACTCACGGGCCAGACAATCGAACCACTCCGGCGGCTGCGAACGCTCGTCGACCCGCCGAGTGAGTCGTGGCCGGTCTTTCCATCCCGACACCCGCCGTCGTTGTACAAGGCGATCGACGACGCTGGATACGAGAAACCCGACGGCGACCCGTGGGACTATGCCCTCGAGCACGATATCGAACCGCCGTCGATGAGTACCTCCGGTACTCGCACGCTATTGAAACGGCTCTCGAAAGAAGCCGAGGTACCGGGACTGGATCTCGAGGACGGCGAGTATCTGACCCTACACGGTGCGCGTCGTGGCGTTGGCGAGACACTGTATAAGGAACACGGCGCGCAGAGGGCGCAACGGACGCTTCGGCACGCCGATCCGAAAACGACCTCTGAAATGTACTCGCACATCGAAGCGAGCGAGCTGGGCGAGGACAATACGGGAGTGTTTGAAAACGAATGAGTTCTCCGACAAAAGAGGCCGAAAATATCGCGGTGGCTTCGATGAAGATTGTGGGGACTTTAGCCGCAATTGCAATTCCAATCCGGCTTCTCGGCGGTGGAATAGGGGATTTTGCGGCTGTATTAGCTACGGTTCTTGTCCTAGTGGGCGGACTCAAGATGATTCGGCACCTTGCTTGATCTGGCCTACGAACTTATCGGAGAAGAAGACCAGTCGAGTGAGCTCAAGGACCGTGGAGGGCCGCTGATGCCTGATCAGACATTCTCGACACCGCTTGACGACGGCTTCGAGCGGTACCTCCAGGACAAGGGAAAGGCCGGCGGTGACGGCGGGAACTACCGACGCAACGCAGGGCGCGAACTCGAGCGGTTCGCCGAGTGGGCCACCGGCAACCGCAGTGACGACAACTGGACCGGGATCGTTCCTGATGATGTCGACCGTGAATCCACCTTTGAGAACCTTGACGAACGCGTGTTCCGCGAGTATGCCCGGCATCTCAGGATGAATTCAGCCGGCGAAGTGACCCAGACGTGGACTGCCGAAAATTGGCTACACGATTTTGTAGTGGACAAGTCCCTCATTGTCTCAGCAGATTCCGGAATTTACTCATTGGAATACTGATGAGTTCTACCCTTGTATTGAAAGCGAGTTTCGAGGGTTCACCAACTACTGTTATGAACGGAGCAGAAGATATCACTTTGAGAAGGCTGTGGCCGACAACTCAACCTCTTGCGGTTCAACCCTCTCGTTGATCACCTATCATTATCTAAGAATTTCAACAGAGCCGGTCATCTTCTCCTCGAGGAGACCTTCATTGAGTTCGCGATGATCACCATCAGCGAGATCAACGTCTTTTGCCGGTTTCTGAGCCATTACAACGCACCTCTTTCACCACCAAGCCTAATAGAGGCAGATATCTCCCATAATGACAGAAGATGTACGTTCCAAGCATTTCACGCCGCAGGGAGTGTAAACGAGAATGTTGTGCCGTCGCCTGGTTCGGAGTCAACCCAGATCTCACCGCCATGGCGTTCGATGATCCGTTGGCAGAGAGACAGACCGATCCCTGTCCCCGCATGCTCTTCATGGCTGTGGAGTCGCTGGAATACCTTGAAGATCCGATCTTGGTCATCAGGATCGATCCCAATGCCCTCATCACGAACCGAAATCATCCAGTTTGACCGCTTCCGATCAGCCGAAATCTCCACTTCCGGCGGCTCATCACCACTGTACTCAATTGCATTACTTAAGAGGTTTTGAAAGAGTGCTTCAAGCTGACTCCTGTCGCCTTCGATCTGAGGAAGTGACTCAGCTGTGATTTCGGCATTAGTCTCTTCGATTTTCACCGCTAGATTATCACAGACATGTTCGAGCACAGTATCTAGGTTGACTGACTCAAAGGGGTCACCCTGTGTTTCGACTCGTGAATACTCGAGCAATCCATCGATCATGTTTCGCATCCGATCAGCACCATCGACGGCGAACTCGATGAACTCTCTTGCATCCTCATCAAGGTCGTTAGCATAGCGGCTTTCGAGCAGTTGCAGGTAACTCGTGATCATCCGCAATGGCTCCTGCAGGTCGTGGGACGCCGCATACGCGAACTGTTCTAAGCGTTCGTTCGATTCCTCGAGTTTGCGTTCATACTGTCGTCGATCAGTAATATCGCGGCCGATGCCAGCAAGGACTGTATTTCCGTCGGGGTCTTCGAGCGTCGAAGCACCGAACTCGTACGGGATATGATCCCCGTCCTTAGTACGGACCTTGGCTTCGACCTGTGTATGACCGGTGTTGAACCCTTCTTGGATAGCGGTCGCGATGGATTCCTGTTCGTCCTCGGCAAAGAACTCCGGGGCATACATTGATTCGATTTCTGCATCCGAAAATCTGGTCACATCACTCAGGCTTTTGTTCCACCGCTGGAGGTCACCGCTCTCGTCAAGCAGATAAAAGAGGTCATCAAGTGCATTCAAAATATCGGTGGTGTAGTCCTTGTACCGTTTAAGACGGCGTTCACGCGCTTGGAGCGCCTGCTCACGCTCTTTGCGCTCGGTAATATCTCGGACCACACCGATTTCTTCTCGCTCATCACTGGCCTGTAAGGTTGCAAAGGTTCCTTCAACAGGGATCTGGTTACCTGCTGCCGTCTGGATTTCTGCCTCTATGGTCGGAGACTCCGCTTGGTCGGCAGCAGGTTCCAGTATCGTTTTCGACTGTTTGATCGTGGCTTCGTCGACAACCAGAGAGGCGTGTGACCCGACGAGGGTTTCCTGGTTGTAGCCAGTCAGTTCTGAATACGCGTCGTTGACCATCGTGAAGTAGCCGTCTTCATCTTTGACGTAGATGCCATCGTTGATCGTCTTGACGATGGTTTCGTACTGTTCCAGTTCACGCTCGCGTTCGACCCGGTCGGTTACGTCCCGGAAGTAAATTGACAATCCGGACTTGGATGGGTAGACGTTGAACTCAAACCACGCATCAATGTCCTCTTCGTACACCTCAAAGCTAACTGGTTCTTGCGTCTCCATTGCCATCTGGAGCTTCTTCCAGTAGACGCCGTCTATCGCCTCGGGAAACACTTTCCATACTTTGCAGCCGAGTAACTCCTCTCGGGGCCGTTCCATGAGTTCGGCGGCCTGGTCATTGAGATGGGTGAATTGCCATTCGTCATCAATCGCGTAGAAGGCGTCGGAGACCCTGTCTAGGATTTCACTCAGTTCGGTTTCAAGTTCCGTCTTGCGCTGTTCGAGTTGCTGTTCACGTTCTTTCAGTTTAGTAATGTCCTCCCCCGCCGTTATGACACGGTCAACCGTCCCATCGGAGCCGAAGAGCGGTGCCGCATTCGCCCGGAATTGCATCTGTTCACCACTTGGTGGTTCAATGATTAGCTCTTCCTCAAACACCGGTTCACCAGTTTCCAAGGCGCGGGCTGATGGGGTTTCATCTGAGGCAAGTGGCATTCCGTCCCCGTCATAAAGCTGCCACTCGCCACTGTCGACAGGTTGCTCGATAAATTCTTGTTCAGTGAGACCGAGTGCGTCTTGCGCCCGCTGATTCGCTAGTATTGTCTCTCCCTCAGCATTCTGGATTGCGATGGCGATTGGAGCTGTCTGCAGTAACTGTTCCGTTTGTTTGTACTGGCGGTGGAGTTGCTGTTCGCGTTCTTTCTGATCAGTAATATCATCAATGGAAATGATAGCTCGCCGTTCATCCTGCTCTTCGGTCTCGAGAGGTGCAGCATCGATTGTCAACCAGCGGCGACCAATATTCGGGAGTTCGACCTGGCATTCAAAATCGTACACACGTTCACCGGTGTCGGTGACCTGTCGCCACGGCCACTCGTTAACTGGAATCCTCTCTCCCTCAGTGTCGTAGATTTGCCACGATTCGACGCTATAATCGGAAAGATACGCGTCCTCAATACCGAGCCGGTCCAGCGTGCGCCGGTTCGCACGGACGAGCTTGCCATCAGCCGCTACTACGCAGATACTGATTGGGACTGTTTCGAGAATCTGCTCCGTGAGATCGCGCTCCTGGCGCAGTTGCTGTTCATATTCACGGCGCTCGGTCATGTCACGGGTCACCTTCGTGAATCCTTGGAGCGTCCCGCCCTCGTCGCGGATAGCGGTGATCGTGACGTTTGCCCAGAACCGGGAGCCGTCTTTGCGGACGCGCCAGCCTTCATCTTCAACGTGGCCAGCTTCCGCTGCGACTTCGAGGTTTTCTTCAGGCCTACCCTCAGCGGTATCGGCATTCGTGTAGAAGGTCGAAAAGTGCTTGCCGATTATTTCGTCTGCGTCGTATCCTTTGATCCGTTCCGCGCCTTCATTCCAGCTTATAACAGTGCCGTCGGGATCAAGCATGAAGATCGCATAGTCCTTGACAGCGCTCACAAAGGAACTGAACTCTTCCTGATCAGGCTGCGTGTCATTCATCTCGTCGTCCAGAGACCTCCACCAGACGCGATCTGTACCAGTAATCTCTTTTGTCTCAAGGTTGCTCTGTTCAACGAGTTCGTCCAGTTTCTGTTCTGCAGTCTGCTGCGGACAGTCTAGTATCTCGGCGATCTCACCGGCAGTAAATGGTGTAAACTGGTGGTCTCCCTGCGTAAATACGCTCCGAACGTCCTCCCGAGTCACATTCGGAGCTGAACCGGGGAATCCCATAGATGGGAATAGGGATATTCGTTCATAAACGCTTGGCGTTAGGATCGGGGCATTGTTCAGATTAGCTGGTTCCAGCAGTATGCGTAGCTCTGCAACCATGTTTCAGCAGTTGCTGGATTGGCGTTTCTGAAACAGTTTCCAAACTGGGAGGTACGTCGCTTTATCTCTTGGAAGAGACATTCGACAGCGTTCCGATTTCCATGTTTTTCGTATCGAAATCGGAGCCCAAGATGATGGAGTGCAGCTTTGAGCCAGGGTGCTGAATCGACGAGAAACACGGCGTCTTCGACGTCGTGTTTCTCTTTGAGTTCGCGGAGAAACATCTCAGTGAGTGCGGTTGTACGCGTTGAATAGAACTTGATGTGGAGGAATTCGTGTGTTTTGGGATCGATAGCAGCGTACAGCCAGTAGCGTTGATCGTCGAGTTGGATCACGGTTTCGTCGAGCGCAACGTGATCCGGCTGTTTGCCAGCTGCCGGCTGTAAATCGGCTTTCTGCACCCAATTATGGATCGTCGATCTTGCCCGTTCGACACCGAATCTCTCTAAGACAGAAACAGTATCCGAAAGTGATAATCCGGCCAGATGGAGCTGGATACTCAATCGCATCAATTCGCGCGGTGTCGCCTCGCGCTCCACAAAATCTAATTGAATGCCGCTACTAGAGCCGTTGAGGCGGCTGAGTTCTGGCATGGACACCTAGAATTCTGACCGCCTCGCTTTTCAGACCTTATCTGAACAGCGCCTCACCGCAACACCAATCTTTTTTCCCTCTCATCGAGGAGTACGAATAGATGGATTTACAGCTTACCGACAACGCGGCACTCGTCACGGCCTCCTCGAGCGGTCTCGGGAAGGCCTCAGCGACGGCGCTCGCTCGCGAAGGAGCAAACGTAGTCATCAACGGACGCGACGCGGACCGTCTCGACGCCGCGAAGGCCGAGATCGAGGACGTCGCCACGGGACAGGTCGTCGCCCAGCCGGGCGATCTAACGAACGAAGACGATATCGAGGCACTGGTGGAGACGACCGTCGACGAATTCGGCGGGATCGACCACCTCGTCACGAGCGCGGGCGGTCCCCCGTCCGGTCCGTTCCTAGGCACCGAGGACGAGGACTGGTACGAGGCGTACGATCTGCTCGTGATGAGCGTCGTCCGCCTCGCTCGCGCGGCAGAACCCCACCTCAGGGACGGCGAGGGGACCATCGTGAACATCACATCCCGGAGCGTCAAGGAGGCTATCGACAGTCTCGTGCTGTCAAATTCGGTCCGCATGAGTGTCATCGGTCTCGAGAAGACGCTCTCACAGGAGTTCGCTCCGGACATCCGCACGAACGCCGTCCTGCCCGGCCCCCACGAGACCGAACGGATCGAGAACCTCGTCGAGCAGGCGGTCGAGCGCGGTGACTACGACAGCTACGAGGAGGGACTCGACAACTGGGCGACCAACCCTCTCGACCGGATCGGCGATCCGATGGAACTTGGGAACACTGTCGCGTTCCTTTCCTCACCACTGTCGGGGTACATCAACGGGGAGAGCGTGCTGATCGACGGCGGATCGACGGGGGCGAATCTATGAGGCCTGTCGACTTCGACGAGACAGAGACGTACGAGCCCGAAAGCGGCTGACGGCGCGTCTCGATGGCCGCAAACGACCTCTTCTGCGAGTCGTTCGCGAGAAACCGTCTGGACACAGCTCACCGATACACGACCACGAGAGCGAACAGGTCTGACTCTGCCACTGATCGGTTCGGAAACTGTCCTCTATAGAAAGAACGGTTATGTGTTGGCGGCCATTGTTCGGATAACATCATGACCGGAAGTCGGGATACGAGAGATAGGGTGCAGTGAGTGACTCCGGAGTCTATTTCGCTCGACCGCCGATTATTTCTTCCGAATGTTAGCCGGTACCCCAATTCCCGTATATTAGAAGCGATAATCCGCGAGTGGAATGCCGACAGAGTACACGAATTACGTTGGCGGACAGTGGACCGAATCGGAACGCGGAGACACGTTCGACGTTCGAAATCCTGCAGATACCGACGAAGTCATCGGGACCTATCAGGCCTCAACGGAGGCGGATGTCGAAGACGCGATCGAAACGGCGGTCGCCGCTCAGGGCGACTGGGCCGGTACTCCTGGGCCGGAGCGCGGTCGAATTCTCAGGGATACGGGCGAGGCACTGGCCGTACGCAAGGACGAGGCAACGGAAACGCTCGTCCGAGAGGAGGGCAAGACTCGGAGCGAGGCCGCCGGCGAAGTCCAGCGCGCGATCGACATCTTCCGTTATTACGCGGAGAAATCCCGCGATCTCGGCGGAACGTCGAAGGCGTCGAGCGCGCCGGCCTCCGAACTGTACACGAAGCGAGAACCGCTCGGCACCGTTGGACTCATCACACCGTGGAATTACCCGATCGCGATTCCTGCCTGGAAACTGGCCCCTGCGCTTGCGGCCGGAAACACGGTCGTCATCAAGCCGGCTTCGCAGGCGCCGAGCATGACTCGAATCATTTTCGAATGTCTCGACAAGGCCGGACTCCCGTCCGGAGTCGCGAATCTCGTCACGGGATCCGGAAGTGAGGTCGGTGCGCCCCTGGCTGCCCACGATGAGATCGACGGCGTCTCGTTCACCGGAAGCACGTCGGTCGGCACGGCGGTCGCGCAGTCAGCAGCGGACGACCTGAAGCGAGTCCAGTGCGAAATGGGCGGCAAGAACCCTACGGTCGTCATGCCCAGCGCCGACATCGACAGCGCCGTCGATATCGTCGGCGTCGGGGCGTTCGGAACGACTGGTCAGTCCTGTACCGCCTGTTCCCGCGCGATCGTCCACGAGGACGTATACGACGAATTCGTCGAGGCGATCACCGACTACGCGGAGTCGCTCGAGATCGGGCCCGGACTGAACGATCCGGACATGGGTCCACACGTCAGTCGCGGTGAACTCGATTCGACGCTCGAGTACGTCGACATCGCTCGCGACGACGGCGCGACTCTGCAGACCGGTGGCAACGAATGCACCGGCGA
Organism: Natrinema sp. LN54; assembly: GCF_052439245.1. Taxonomy (NCBI): domain Archaea; kingdom Methanobacteriati; phylum Methanobacteriota; class Halobacteria; order Halobacteriales; family Natrialbaceae; genus Natrinema; species Natrinema sp. LN54. The sequence continues at coordinate 224,583 of NZ_JBQVRP010000005.1, read as the reverse complement.
CGAGTACGACGGTGGGTTCTTCGTCGAACCGACCGTCGTTACCGAGGTCGAAAGCGAGATGCGAATCGCACAGGAGGAGGTGTTCGGACCGGTTCTCGCCGTAGTGAAGGTCAGCGACTTCGAGGAGGCGGTCGCGGTCGCGAACGACGTCGATTACGGGCTCTCGGCGAGCATCGTGACGCAGGATCTCACCGAAGCGAACCGCTTCGTCGATGCGGTGGAAGCGGGCGTCGCGAAGGTCAACGAGAAGACGACCGGGCTCGAACTCCACGTTCCCTTCGGCGGATACAAGGACTCGTCGACGAACACGTATCGCGAGCAAGGTGACGCGGGTCTCGACTTCTTTACCACGACGAAGACGGTGTATATGAATTACTGACGACTGTGACCGGGTATCGGTCCGAAAATCCGGTTTCCCCTAGGAAAATTTCGTGTTGAGTTCGATCACGTTCGCGGCCCGTTGAACACTTTCGGCGATTTCGCCGTGCAGGCGCTCGTCGGTGATTCGACTGGCCGGTCCAGTGACGCTGATGGCCCCGTGTATTATCTCGTCGTTTTTGATCGGAGCGGCGACGCATCGGAGCCCCTCGATGTTCTCTTCGTCATCGATCGCATAGCCCCGCTCGGCGATCGTCTCGAGATTCTCGTAGAGTTCCCGTTCGTTCGTAATCGTGTTCGGACCGCGCGGCGTGAATTCGGCAGTGGAGACGATTTCTTCGGTCCGGTCGGACGGCAGGTGTGCGAGGATGGCCTTTCCAAGCGATGTCGAGTAGATCGGTTGTTTCTGACCGATACGCGACGCCGTCTCGACTGCGTGCTCCCCCCTCGCTTTGTACAGATACGCTAACTGACCGTGCTCTTCGAGCCCGAACTGAGCAATCTCTCCCGTTTCGTTCGCCAGTTCGTCGACCTTCTCGACGATGACGTTGTAGTTACACGCCTGCTCTCGGACGTCGTTGGCCATATCGAGGATCTGCAGTCCCAACCGGTATCCGTTCCCCTCACGGACGATGATCTCCTGATCCTCGAGCGTTCGGAGGTGACTGTGAACGGTGCTTTTCGAATGGCCGAGCTCGTTCGCCAGTTCCGTGACGGTGATCCGATCCCGCTTTCGGATCGTTTTGAGGATGGTGAACGCTATTTCCACCGACCGTATCCTGCGTCCGGGGCGTTCGTTGGGAGCGTTTGCCATACTAACAATGATTGTGGTTCATTCATATAAATCTGTTCCCGCTAGGGGAACTTCTCGGGCTGACACGGACCCACTGGGAACCTCGTATTCCCGCTCGAGATTAGGCATGAGCGCGGATTTCTCCGGATCATTCGCCCATTCTCAGCAACGATACTTATCGCCGCTATCCAATCTCACAAATCCCTGCTTGGCGTAATACTTACCCGCGCCCTCGAGAATAAATTACAATCATATGGTTGTACGCATTCGGTAGACGGGAACTAGACCGATCATCGCCGGTAGGGAGAGGGGTGCGTCCAGAAACGGTGGGCGCGTTTCCGGAGCGGCATCCGAAACTATTCGCGCCGAATTCGAGCTGTACGAGTCACGGATTGCCTATCGCGAGACAGTCGTCAGTTTTACTACTTAGAACGGCAATCGTGTGGTATGCCCAAGTACGATATCGTTATCGTCGGCGGCGGCTGTGTCGGCTGTTCGACCGCGAAACATCTCGCGGAAGACCGCGAACTGGACATCGCTCTGGTCGAAAAGGAACACCGGCTCGCCGCACATCAAAGCGGGCGGAACTCCGGTGTTCTTCACCCCGGTTTCAACTATGAACCGGGGTCCACGAAGGCGCGGTTCGCTACCGAAGGGACGACTCGGATGAAAGCGTACGCGAACGAACGAGATATCCCCCTTCGGGAGTTCGGCGTCGTCGTCGTCGCTACTACCGCCGCCGAAGAGCGCCGGCTATCGTCGATTCAGCAACAGGCCGACGCCAATGGAGTCGAGACCGAAATCATCGGCTCGGAAGAGCTCGAGGAGCGCGAGCCTCACGCGCAGGGTCGCGCCGCATTGTACTGTCCGGAGGCCGCGTCCGTCGATTCCCAGCAGTACGTCTATGAACTCGCCAAAGAGGCCAAGAACGCCGGTGTCGACTTCTACATGGGGCATACCGTGGAATCGGTGTCCGCCTCGTCCTCCGACGTCCGGGTCCGGACCGATAAGGGAACGATCAACGGCGACTACTTCGTTAACGCGGCCGGTCTCTATGCCGACAAGCTCGCCGCGGAAGTCGGAGTGGGAACGGGGTACCAGATTATCCCCTTCCGAGGCGACTACTACGAACTCGTTCCCGAACGCCGGCACCTCTGTAACACGATGATATATCCGACGCCGGACCCCGAATTGCCGTTTCTCGGCGTCCACTATACGCGCCGAACCGACGGAAAGGTCATCGTCGGTCCCAATGCAGTGCTCGCGTTCGCTCGTGAGGCGTACCGGAATACGGAGTTCGATCTCGGCGAACTTCGCGACGTGCTCAGCTACGGCGGGTTTTGGAAGCTGATGATGGAGCCGAAAATGATGAAAGTCGCGTGGGAGGAGTTGAACAAATCATACAAAAAGAAGGCGTTCGTCAAGGCCTCCCGGAACCTCGTCCCCGAGGCGCGCGCTCAGGATTTCGTCCGCAGTTACGCCGGTGTACGCGCTCAGCTCGTCGACGGAAACGGCGAACTGGTGAAGGATCCGATGGTCCAAGACGGACCACGCTCCCTCCATGTGCTCAACGCCGTCTCACCTGGGCTGACGTGTTCCCTTCCGTTCGGTGAGCACGTTGCCGAGCAGGTCCGCGAAGAACTGTAGGCCAGTAGTCGACAGCCTTCGGTTCGACCGCCGCCGCCTCGAGGCGGTTACTCGTCCTCGTCGTAGTGGAACTCCGTCCACGGTCCGTCGGCGAACGGGTAGTCCCGGATCACGTCGAGGTTCACATCGACTCCGAGGCCGGGTCCGTCCGGTACGGTCAGCGTCCCGTTATCGATGTCCGGTTCGCCGTCGATAATATCGAACGCGAGCTCGAACGGATACATGCCGGGATCGGGTCGACCGTCAATCGTCGGATCGTTTTCGAAGACCGGATACTCCAGCAGCCGCACTTCCGGGGCTGCGGCGACGAGATGGGCGTTGGCGATCAGTCCGAGCCACGTGCCGAAGTTATGGGGAACGAACTCGACGTCACGACCGCGACAGAACTCGATCGCAGGACGACAACCCGAGAACCCCTCGTGATGCCGCACGTCGCCCTGAAGGAAGTCGACGGCACCGGTTTCTCCCAGTTCGACGAGCCCGGACGGGGACTCTTTGCTTTCGCCGCCCGCGAGCGGTGCACCGTGCTCCGCTAATGAGGTATACCCCTCGTGATCGTCCGGCTCCACCGGTTCTTCGATCCAGAACGCACCTTCACGTGCAGCGTGTTCGACGAGATTCTGAACGGTATCGTCCCCGTACGAGCTCCGGAGCTTCCACCACGTGTGGACGTCGAGCATGAACGCCATCTCGTCGGTCGCCGCGGCGAGCTGCTCGACCGTCCGCCGATCCCCGTCCGGTCCGATCCCGGGACGATACTTGTAGCCGAAGAACCCCTCCTCCTCGAGGACCTCGGCTTGCTCGACGTAGCCTTCGGGCTCCATGTACATCCCGCCGCTGGCGTAGAGCGGCATTTCCTCAGCCGGCTCCGTCTCGTATTCGTCGGTGAGCAGGTCGTAAACGGGCGTGCCAAGTTCCTTTCCTCGGAGGTCCCACAACGCGACGTCGACCGCCGAGATCGCCTCCGTCTGGAGGTGTGCCGGAAGGTTCGTATCGGAGATCAGATCGTGGGCGTCGGTCACCTCGGTGATCGTCTCTCCCTCGAGCGCGTCGGCGACGGTACCACCGAGAACGTCGGCGAACGTTCCCTGTGAGTCGCCTTCGAAGTACTCGCGCATCGCGGAGCTACTCGCACCGGCGGTAGCGAATCCCTGTTCCCCGTCACGCGTTTCCAGAACGACGAGAACGACGTCTCGCTTGTTCAACCGTCGGGTGCCGCCGTGGAACGAGCGGTCTTGCGGTGGATCGATCGGCGATGATAATGCATAGCTATCTACACGGGCGATGTCCATACGTGACACACCTTCGGACATCTATTAAATAGTTACGGATCATTTCTCCGCATAGCGGCGTGATGTAGTGGGGTTTCACCAACGTAATCATTGGACGTATCACTGATTTAATCTGCACCCTGCACCGGGACGTAACCGCACTCGTCACACTGGTACTGGGAGTGTTCGCACGGCCTATTCTGACTCACGTCACATCGAGGGCATGCCATGGGTAGTGTCAATACACTGCACGATATCTAATAAAGTTTGGTGCGGCAATTGTCGCACCTGCGCCGTACGCGTATTCGACCGATGGGACGTAAGTCGCCACATCTCGAGTTCTTTGACGGTTTCGCTTCCGGACGCTGCCGCGAGCCGTGCTGGTCGACCGGACCGTCCAGATGTGCTTGGTATTACTCCGTCTCGGCTCTCTGCCCAATCCGTTCGGATCGAACCGTATCGATGACGCCGCGGAGATATCCGACGGTGAACCCGCGAGCGCGGTGTCGCCAGTCATCGTCGCCGACCATCTCCGGAACGTGATCCGGAAGGACTGCTCCCTCGAAGCCGATGTCGTTGAGCGCTCGAACGGCTTCGGCTGGATCGAAGTTCCCGCTATCGACGAACGTTTCGTGGAACTCCGGTACCGTTCCGACGACGTCGCGGAAGTGGACGAAGACGATCTGATCCCGCTCACCGAACCGCTGGATTACGTCAGTGATGTCTTCTCCCATCTGAGAGAAGCATCCGAGACAGAGCTTCAACCCGTGGTTATCGCTCGGGACGAGTTCCATTCCCCGTTCGAAGTTCTCGACGCTGCGGAACAACCGCGGAATGCCGGCGAGGGATTCGAGAACCGGCGGGTCTACCGGATGGAGGGCGAGGTCGACCCCGGCCTCCTCCGCGACCGGGAGCACCGACTCAAGGAAGTACCGGTAATTGTCCCAGAACTCCTCTTCGGTGTACTCTCGGTCGAGGCCCGGTGCGAGCTCGTGCGGGTCGTCGAGTTCGTCCAGGTCGAACGCGGTTCCCTCGGCCTCGCCGCGGATTTCGACCGGGGACGTCCGCATGGGAACGACGCTCCGGGGGTTCCACTGATACCCCAGTATCGGAATGTCCGCTTCCCCGAGGTTCCAGATGAGCGTCGAGATCTGGTCGATCGCTTCGTCCGCCCCGTCTCGGTCGAACATGATATCGCCGTACATCGAGTACGGGAGCGAGTGAACGCCGGTCAACGAGAGTCCGGCGTCTTCCACCCGTTCGCGGGCGGCAGTCAGTTCGCTGACTGACGGGATCTGATCCGGGCCGACCGCGATGGTATCGGATCCGTCGCGATCGTTGAACGCGTCGGGCTCTTCTTCCGTATCGGCGTGGTCGACGAAGATGTCCGTCGCACCGAGCTGACGGACGTACTGTAACCGCGACTCCGAAAGGGATCGTGTTCGGACACCGACTCGAACGTCTCCCAGACGCTCTTCAGTGCTCATACGTCGTACCACTCACAGGCGACCTAAAGCTTTTCGGGAGCATACTCATCCCACGACGGGGAGATTGTCGTCGTGACCGTGCAATTCGCGCCGGTCCGGTAATTCAGGGACGAGCCCCACTGACCGTTCCCGGGTCTCGAATCCAGTGTCCTTCCGGGCGTCTACACGACGGTTGTCCCCGAATTACCGGTCCGTCCCGATAGGAACCTATTCGTACACTCGTCGTCCGGTTTCGCGCGCGAGGATCTTATCCCAATCGTATTCGACTCCGAGCCCCGGTCCATCCGGAACGGTAACGAAGCCGTCGCCGTCGATCGTATCGATCGAGTCGGAGTAACCGTTCGCGTACACCGGCGGCTGGGTATTCTGACAGTCCGGATGAACCAACGCGACCTCGTAGTAGTTGCTGTTTCGCGTCGCCGCGAGGCACTGCCGGTGGGCGGGGCCGGGCGCGTGGTATTCCACGTCCAGGCCAAACCCCTCGGCGATGCGAGCGATCTTCATCGCACCGGTAATTCCCCCATCGTATTCGGGGTCGGCGCGGACGAAATCGGTCGCCTCGGCAGCGACGAAGTCCGCGTGCGGTTCCACGCCTCGGACGTGTTCCGTCTGTAGCAGCGGTGTCTCGAGTTTCTGTCTGAGTTTCCGATGAGCGTGCTGCGAAACGCCGCCGTCGCGGTACGGATCCTCGTACCAGAGGAAGTTCGCGTCGTCGCAGGCCTTCCCCATCTTCAGCGCGTCGGCGAAAGTCGACGGCTCGCAGGCGGGGTCGAGCATCAGGTCCATCCGGTCGCCGACCCTGTCCCCGACCGCCCTGACCGCCTCGGCCGTCTCCGCTGGGTCGGTCCAGTCGCCGCCCCAATCGTGTATCTTGAACGCCGGATACCCCATCTCGAGACACTCCTCGGCGAAATCGGCGAACGCCGCCGGAGAATCCAGGCCACCGTTCTTGTCTCCCTGATACGTCGAGGCGTAGCCGGGAAACGACTCGCGGTACGTTCCGAGTAGCTCGTGGATCGGAGCGTTTCGGTACTTTCCGGCGAAATCCCAGAGCGCGATATCCAGCGGCCCCAGTCCCATCCAGTCGTACTTTCGCAGGGCGCGTTTCATCGCGCTCCAGTGGCGCTCGCGCTCGAGCGGATTTTCGCCGATCAGGTAGTCGGCGACCATGTTTATCTGTGCGGCCGCGGGCGAGTTCCCACCGACGTACTCGCCGGTGATCCCCTCGTCCGTGTGAATGCGGAGTGCGAACAACCGTCGCTCGGTCGAGGACCCCGGTTCGTAGACGACGCTAAAGCCGTTCGGACTGTATCCGACGTCGGTCAGTTCGTACGCGAACTCTATCGATTCGATGCGCGTAATAGTCGGTGGCATTCGTTCTCCGATGTGATATATGGTGACATATATCTTCCGTCGTTTGCTCGACCTCGTCCGGCATCTCTCGGCGTGTGACTATCGCTTGCGGTGGGTCTCGACGACATCCCAGTCGAGTTCGATGCCGAGCCCGGGATCGTCCGGAACGTCGATATATCCGTTCCGAATGAGCGGTTCATCGGTGTCGACCAGGTCGTCCCACCACGGAACGTCGCGGGCGTGAAACTCCAGCCCGAGGAAATTCGGGACCGACGCGCCGACGTGGACGCCCGCCATCGTCGCGACGGGGCTCCCGATGTTGTGCGGAGCGAGCGTCATGTAGGACGTTTCCGCGAGTTCGGCGATTTTCTTCGTCTCGGCGATACCGCCCGTCTTCGGGATATCGGGTGCGACGAAGGCGACCGATTGCCGTTCGACGAGGTCGCGGAACCCGTGTCGGCCGTAGCGATTCTCGCCGGTGAGCAGTTGTTGATCGACGCTCCGGTTCAGCCTCGTCATCGCCGACTCGTTCTCCGGCGGGATCGGGTCTTCGATCCACGCGAGGTCGTACGGTTCGAGGATCGCACAGAGCCGTTCGGCCGCCTCGACGCTGAGGTTCCAGTGGAGGTCGACCGCGACTTCGGCCTCGTCGCCGACTTCGTCGGTGACGGCCTCGACGAGGCGCCGCTTGTGTTCCAGTTCCGGTTCGTCGAGGTGACGAGAGAGGGTGTCGATGTCTCGGCCGGACGGCACGTCGAGATCGAACTTCACGATTTCGTAGCCGTCGTCGACCGCGTCGCGCGCCGAACGCGCATACGCCTCCGCTTCGTAGGTCTCCGTTCGTTGGTCGTTGCGGGCGGCCGCGACCATTCCCTCTCCGCCGTGGCAGTCGGCGTACATCCGAACCTCGTCCCGCATCTTCCCGCCCAGGAGTTGATAGACCGGCTGATCGAGGAGCTTTCCGGCGGTATCCCAGAGAGCGAGTTCGATACCGCTGATCGCAATGGTCCCGATCCCCTGCTGGGACCCTCGACCGGAGAGACTGGCCCGCATGAGGTTGTACAGTCGTTCGACGTCCAGCGGGTTCTCTCCCCGCAGGACGGGCTCGAAATAGTCCGTGATCACCTCGTGGACTCCCGGTGACGGATACGCTTCGCCGACCCCGGTCACACCGGTATCAGTTTCGACCGTTACGATCGTCCACGGGAAATTGCCGTCGACAACGACGGTGGAAACATCGGTAATTTCGGCGGGATTGTCGTCTCGTGACGGCGTGCGATCGAAGTCCTGCCACATGGTTGTCGCCAACCGATCGGCGAAGTCGGAGTACATGGTACCGATCTCTTCGTCTCAATTGATAAGCCTGTTCCTCCCCTTCACGAGAGGGCGTCGTGGATGAATGTTTCTCCGGTTGATAATCCGTTGTCGGACGATCGATGTCCCCATCGCCGTCAAACCTAATCGCAGCCTCGGACGGGACCATTATGTTCCCCGCAGGGGAATGATATGACGGGTGCTCCGTCCTCGTTGGACGCTCAATAGTACGGTAGCCATCGAGCCTGCAGATATACAATGGCATCATTGTAGATCGAGGACTGCCCCTCTCCTTTACAACTATATGTTTGTGACTCAGTGCTTGTCTACCGTTCCCCTATCAGGAACAAATCTCGATCGCAATGAAATCGAACCGACCCTCCGACCTGTCGGTTCTCTCGGAATCGAGCCGAATCACCGATCGAAATGCCCCTCGGTGTTCTTCAGCGGGGAACAAAATTACGGAACGCGCGATCAGACGGACCGAAATAACTCCACGAACCGCAATGATCGAGCGCGGCCTCGGATCATTCGATGGTCCGTTCAGTGCACCTGCCGATACTGTGGAACGGTCATTTCGTCATGTAAACGCCGGCCTGTGGTTCGGTCGGGTCGGTCGGAACTTCGATGAGAGTTGGGCCGTCGTTCTCGAACGCGTTCGCGACGGCCGATTCGAGTTGCGCCGGCGTCTCGGCAGCGTGCGCCTCGAGGCCGATACCCCGGGCGATCGTCTGGAAGTCGAGGGGCGCGTCGGTCCAGCCGTACTCGCTCGTGGACATCCGATAACTGCGTTCGGCCTCTTCGGAGATGATGGCGTAGTCGCTGTTGTTGAGGACGACGACGGTGACGTCGATACCCTCGTCGACGAGCGTATGGAGTTCGTGGACGCTCATCATCAATCCGCCGTCGCCGACGATGGTGAGTACCGGCCGATCGGGATTCGCGGCGCGGGCACCGATCGCCGACGGGAGTCCGGTCCCCATCGTCGCCCACGAGCCGGGGTTGACGTAGCTCCTGGAATCGTATGCGGGGAACGTCACGACGGTCCATACGCGCGATCCACCGGCGTCCGCCGTTACGATAGTGTTTCTCGGTGCTGCGTTACGGATGGCGTTGAGCGCAGCAACGGACGAGAGCGGCGCTTCGTCCGTCTCCAGGAGCTCGGCTATTCGATTTCGATCGGACTTGCGGACCGATCGCGCGCGATCCGTCCCCGATCCGCTCGAGATCGTGCGATCGGCCAACGAGTCGTCAAGCGCAGCGAGCGTCCGTGCGGCGTCCGCCGCGATACTCACCGCCGGGTCGTAGTTGGTGCCAATGTCAGAGGCGTCGAGCGTCACGTGAACGACCGATTCGGGGAGATCCACGGCCCACTTGTTCGTACTCACGGCGTCGAAGTCGGTGCCGACACCGAGGGCGGCGTCGGCATCTCCCAGCAGTGCCCGCAGCTCCGTACTCGATCCGCCACAGAGAACGCCCGCCGAGAGGGGATGGTCCTCCGGGAACGTTCCCTTTCCTTTATACGTAGTCACGACCGGCGCATCGAGTCGCTCGGCGACGTCTCGGAGCTCGGCCGACGCCGCTGCGGCTCGAACACCACCGCCGGCGACGATGACGGGTGCATCGGCGTCGGCGAGCAGCGACACTGCTTCCGATACCTTCTCGTCGGGAGCCGTAGGGGGCTTGACAGGCACGATCCCATCGGCCGCGGCCAATTCGACCTCCATCGGGAGGAAGTTTTTCGGAACGCCGATTCGAACGGGGCCCTTCGGCGGAGTCCTGGCGATGCGGATCGCACGGCGGAGTTCCGCGATCGTACTCTGTGGCGTCTCGACGAGTACGTTCTCCTTGACGACGTTGTCGTACGTGTCGGGCGGCGTCTCGTGAATGCCGTCGCCGCCGCGGACCTCCGGTTCCGTTTCGACCGAAATATGGATCAGCGGCGTACAGTCGTTGAGCGCGTTCTTCAGCCCGTTCATCGCGTTCATGTCCCCCGGGCCGGGGATGACCACGGTTGCAGCCATCTCACCGCTCGACTCCGCGTATCCCCACGCGTTGTGGGAAACGACCGTCTCGTGGCGCGCCATCACGAACTCGACGTCGTCTCGGTCGCTGACTGCCTCGTTCATCGGTAGCGTTTGCTTCCCCGGAATTCCGAACAGCGTCGTGATCCCTTCATCGACGAGACAATCGATTATTGCGCTTCCAACCGTCATATCTTCCCATGCTATTTCAGACTGCTAAAGCTTTCGGGCGGTCGGTCGGTGTCCTCGTAACTCCGTCCGCAACCGATCGACTCGAAACGCCTCGGCGTTCGCGGTCGAAAAACTCGTCTCGGTCGCTTCCGCGCTGTCCCGTTCGAACCGAACCGTCTTTACTCGACGAGGCGAGCGATATCGTCGTCGAGTTCGCCGTACAGCTCTTCGGCGCGTCGCTCGTCCTCCTCCGAGAGAGAGCGAATCGGCTCGCGGACTTCGCCGCCGTGGAGTCCGGCGAGCTCGAGTCCTTTCTTGACGGCCGGAATACTGATCGCCCCCGGAATCTCGTTTTCCGTCCCGGTCTGGTCACGGAAGTTTTGATACGGGAGACAGATGTTCCGCAGTTCCCGAGCCCGTTCCCACTCCCCGTTCGACAGGGCATCGAACAGCTCGAGGCCGACCTCCGGGCGGAAGTTGCTCACACCGGCAGAGAACCCTTCCGCCCCTTCGGCCCAGAACGCGACCGCGAACGGTTCGGCGAGGCCGTTGACCCACACGACATCGTCGTCACCGGCTGCAACGCCAGCACCCAACTTCACGGCATCCGGAAGCGCGTATTTGATTCCGACGATACCGTCGACCCGCGTGAGTTTGCCGAGATATTCGATCGAGGGATCGAAGCCGCGGACGTACGGCACGAGTGGCCGATCAGTAGCTGCAGCGAGTTTGCGGTAATACTCCAGCAACCCCTCTTCGTGAAGGTATGTGTGATCCGGCGGCATGATCATCATGGCGTCGACGCCGATCCGCTCGTATTCACGGACGAGTTCGGTGGCGTTGCTCGTGCTTCCGCCGACGCCGGCGAGCACGCAGGTGTCCTCGGGGAGAGCATCGACCGCCGTCTCCGCGGCGTCGATTCGCTCTCTCTGCGAGAGGGAATGATATTCGCTTATGTTCGCGGTCGCGAGGAACGTTCTGATCCCCTCTTGATAGAGTGTTTCGGCGTTTTCACTGAGCTTTCCGTGCTCGATCTCTAACTCACCGTTCAATGGTGTGAGAAGACCCGCCGCTACTCCTCGAAGGTGCTCCTGCACCTGACTGGCTGACAATGCCATGTTGATCGTTTGTCTCGTCAATCCGCATAAACCCATCGGCGACAAAGAGTGTTCTCGTCCCGTCCGATATTCGGGATTTGTTTGCCGTCTCCGTCGCTTGCCCTGCTCGGTAACAGCCGGTCTCTTTCCGGATTTCCGCTTTCATCCGATTTAGATCGTTCGAGACCGGCGTCAAATGATTCTTGAGGCCGGTCTTCGGCCGAAGTCCGCAGACTGCGTGCTAACGGGTCGCGGTAACTCACACGGATGGCATGCGGCGGTAGCAGTCTTTCAGGCACACGATCGTCCGCTCGCCACGACTTCCGCGCTCGCTTGGACCCGTCCGATCGGAGTATCAGCGGGCGACAATTCCGCCGTCGATTTCGTCTTTTACGCTCCTGTAGTAGCGCTCGGCACGCTGTTTGTCGTCTTCGGTTAGCTCCACGATCGGTTCGCGGACCGGGCCGCCGTAGAGACCGGCCAGTTCCATTCCGTATTTGACGACGGGCACGTTATTGGCCGCATCGAGGTCGTTGTCCTTCCCGGTCTCTTCTCGCAGGTCCTCGTACGGGCGCAAACAGTCTCGCAGCGAACGAACTCGCTCCCAGTCTTCGTCCCTGATCGCGTCCATCACCGCGAGTACTTCCTCGGGGAGGAAGTTCCCGATCCCGGTCGTGAGCCCTTCCGCCCCTTCGATCGCAAACGACGGCGCGAACCGTTCCGCGATCCCGTTTGACCAGACGATGTCTGCGTCCGTTGTCGAGACGGCCTTCGAGAACCCGTTGATGTCGTTGACGGCGTATTTAACACCGACTACGTTCTCGTAGGTCGCGAGTTCCCGAATCAGATCGAGCGTGACCTCCGGCCCTCGCTTGTAGATCACCACGCCGAGGTCGGTCGATTCGATGATCTCGCGATAGTAGTCGATGAGCCCGCGCTGGTGCTGATACGTATGTACCGGATGCATGATCATCACCGCATCGGCGCCGACGGCTTCGTAGGCGTTCGTCAGTTCGATCGCCGTTTTCGTACTGCCGCCGACGCCACCGACGACGGACCCCTGATCACCGACTGCATCGACTGTGGTCTCGACGACTGCCACTCGTTCGTCGTTCGTCAACGAGTAGTACTCGCCCGTATTGCCACACGGAATCACCAGCGATCCGCCGGCGTCTACGATGTGATCAATGTTTTCGGCCAGTTCGTCGTGTCGAATTTCGTCTCCATCCTCGTCGAACGGTGTCGGATTTGTAAAGGCGACACCTCGGAGGTCGGACTTAAGCTGTTGATACGGCACGGACAGTAGTTCGGAAGGCCGGATTATAAATATTTGGTAGGATCGTCCGATCGATAGCCGTGAAAAGGGGCTAGCACGCGTGTTGAGTCCTCTTCTCTGGACCCCTTACTATAGATCAACATACTAAAACGCTATTTTAATCTCTATATTTGTGGACGCTATCGGAGCGCGGCGGTATAATTAATACTCTCCGATTGATTGGACAAGACGGATGCTCACTGTTGAACCAGATTCACTCGAATCGTTCGCTCGAGCCACGATTGAGGCGTCCGGTGCGACCCCTGAAATCGCGGAAACCGTCGCTCGTTCGCTCGTGTCGTCGGACTTAGTCGGTCACTCCTCGCATGGTGTGGTGCGGCTTCCATACTACGCTGATCAGATCGCCGCCGGTACGGTCGACCCGACGGCGATGCCGAGCATTGAACAGACGGGACTGTTTCACCAGATCGACGGAAGCGGCGCGTTCGGGCAAGTGACCGGTCGCCGAGCCGTCGAACTGCTACTCGAGACTACGAACGAGCATGGCGTCGGCGTCGTCGGTATCCGTAACTCGGGCCACCTCGGTCGCATCGGTGAGTGGGCGGATCGGATCGCTGACGAGGGATTGCTCTTCTCCTCGTGGGTCAACCTTCAGGGCGGGGCCCAGCGGATAGCACCGCCTGGGACCGCGGACAGACGCTTAGGCACGAATCCGATTACCTTCGCCGTGCCGACGTTCGACGCTCTCGATTTCAATCTGCTCTACGACGGGGCGACTAGCCAGGTCGCCCACGGAAAGATCATAGAACGGGACGGATCGGGGGAGACGCTCCCGCCGGCGTGGACGATCACAGAGTCGGGCGAACCGGTCGAATACGCCGCTGATTTCGAAGACCAAGTAGGAGCTCTCCTGCCGCTTGGCGGGACGGAATCCGGACACAAGGGATTCGGGCTCGCCATCATGGCTGAGTTGTTCGCATCGCTCGTCGGCGACGGTCCCGTTTCCACCAAAGAATCACAGGACTGGGCTGGTAACGGAGCGGCGTTCCTCGCGATCGACCCATCGGTGTTTACTACCCGGGAAGCGATCAGTATTCGGGTCGAAGCGCTGATCGAGTACCTTCGGTCGGCGGAACCGATCGCCGACGACGGTGAGGTGATTCTCCCCGGAGAACCGGAGCACCGAACCGCTCGAGAGCGCCGTGATCAGGGGATTCCGATAGAAGACGCAGTGGCGGACAACTTGGAAACGGTCGCGACCAACCGTGACGTCGAGGACGCGCTTCCACCGGCGTTTCGCTAACGGCTTAGTCCGACTATACCCGTCGTTTAACTCCGCTCGTAATCGAGAACGGGAAATGAATTTTTCTCCGTCGGAGCGTCAGTGAAGTCTGAGGACGGTCCCGCCATCGCTGGTTCTCTCGGCTCACTCGCGGCCACCATCTCGGTGACGGATATCCGCGGCTGGCCGGGTCAATCGCTCAGCGTCTCCGGAGAGAAGGGTATGGCTCCCTATCCCATGATGTTGTTCGGGATATACGTGACCAGTTCAGGGAATAGGATGAGAATGATTACTGCGAGGACCATTGGAATGTAGTAGGGGATGATCGAGCGGATGACCTCTTCAAGGGACGCGTCAGTCACTTTCTCGAGGACGAAGAGGATCGCTCCGAACGGCGGGGTGACGACGCCGATCATCAGCGTGAACACCATCACGATCCCGAAGTGAATCGGATCGATTCCGACGGTCTCGATCACTGGGATCAACAACGGCGTGAGAATCGTGATCGAAGCGGTGACGCTCATGAAGGTCCCGATCACGAGGAGCAGGGCGCAGATGAGAAACAGGACCATCGTCGGGTCGGTCGAAACGGATGTCACCCAGTCCGTGAGCAGCATCGGCAATCGAAGTTGCAGGGCGACCAACCCGTAGACCGTTGCCGATGCGATAATGAAGGTGAGCGAGAACGTCTCGACCATGCTGTCTCGGGCCTCGTCCAGAAAGTCACCCAGGTTCAGTTCGCCGAATACGCCGGCCAGAACCGTGACGTATACCACCGCTATCGCACCGGCCTCTGTCGCCGTGAAGTAGCCGCCGAGGATACCACCGATTATGAGTACCGGAATGAAAATCGCCAGTATCGCCTCTTTAAACGTCGACATCACTTGTGTCAGCGAGAACGGATCGCCGCGTTCGTATCCCCGCTTGAAGATGATGACGGTCACGAATACCATCAACAGCAGTCCCAGAAGGAGTCCGGGTAAGATTCCGCCGAGGAACAACTGTCCAATCGATTGTTCCGCCAGAATCGCATAGAGGATGATCGGAACGCTGGGTGGGATAATCGGTCCAATCATCGACGAGGATCCCGTGACCCCGATCGCGATATCTTTGTCGTACCCGTGATCGCGCATCACCGCGTACTCAATGCGACCGAGACCTGCCGCGTCGGCGAGAGCTAGGCCGGACATTCCCGCGAAGATGATACTGGCCAGGATGTTAACGTAGACGATCCCGCCTCGGAACTGACTGACAAGTGCGGACGCGAAGTCGAACAACCGCTCAGTCATTCCGCTCGTGTTCATCAACCGACCAAGTAACACGTAGAATGGGAACGCGAGCATACCGAAGCTGTTGATCCCGTTAAACAGCCGGCTATTGATGATGACCGAGTTGAAATTGATCCCCGTTGGGAGCGCCATCATAATGATACTGGTCGCGAGCATCGCAATTGCGATCGGCGTCCCAATCCCGTACAGTACTAACAGAATGCCGAGGAACAACACTGCGAGTACCACCGGGTCGAGGAGCGGAATCGTAATCATTTCGCTCTTTCCTCCTCAGCGGTACCCGTCAGCGTTTCGCGTCTTCTCACGGGTGAGACTCCGACGGTCGATATCGCTCTCTGCGTCGAACTTCTACTTATCATTCTGAATCACCTCGAGTGGAGTCTTTCGGTCGAACGAGACCGTGGAGAGCAACTCTTTGAGTTTGAATAGCTCGTATCCTAACATCCACGTGAGCCCGAGACCGATCGCGAGATACACCATTCCGATGTTCACAGCATCGATGTCCGCCCAGTTACTGTTCCACGAGCTCTGTGCGCCCTGGAGCAGTCCGAACACGACGATGGAAAGCGTGATAATGACGATGAATCGAACGAGGAGATCGAAGACGGCTTTCACTCTCGGATACTTCTCCTCGAGTTTCCGAAGCACGATATCCATGCTTATATGTTCGTTATTCCGGGATGCGACGGCCGCACCGAAGTAGGTCCCGATCACGAGGGCCAGTCTGGCCGCCGGTTCCGTCCACGCCAGTGTCACTGATAGATCTATCAGACGAAGGACTACCTGTACCGTTACTAGCACCACAGTCACCAAAAAGAAAGTGACGGCTATCGCCAGGGCGAGACGATCTACCAGTGACTCTCGACGTAGCCCTAATGATTGGTCAATTTCCATAATAAACTGGTTGGGTTCGTTCGTATTCTATCTTATTGAATTTTTCTTATATACTTTGCCATTGATCTAACGAACCGGCGAAATCATCGAACATACTTTCGACGACTGGCCTGGCAGCGTCCTTGAACGCTTCTCGATTGACGTCTTCGATGAGTTCCATTCCGCCCTCTTGGAGTTCGGACTCCATCTCACTGATCTGATCCCGAACGCTCTCAGAGATTTCTTGGGTCGCTTGATTCGATGCTTCGTCGACGAGATCCTGATGGGATTCATCGAGACCCTGATAGAAGTCCTCGTTCATGTACAGCGCGCCGACCTGAACGTGGTGGCCAGTGTAGCTCAGGTAATCCTGGACTTCGTTCAGGTTGAACGAGTGGATCTGTGGGATGTCCCCCTCCGAAGCGCCGACCGTTCCAGTCTGGAGTGCGCTGTACAGTTCGTCGAGGGCGACCGTAGTGGGATTGGCACCGATCTCTTCCCAGATCGCGACCCAGTTGTCTAACGGTGGCAGCCGGAGGTCGACTCCCTCAACGTCCGCCGGTTCCCGGACCGGTTCATTAGAGGTAAAGTGTCGAAGCCCACGGTCGATCCACTGTCCGATCATTCGTTGGTTGCCCTCAGAGATGATCTGTTCCAGACCAGGCTGGAACTCCTCGCTCTCGGTAACGCGGGTCAGGTGTTCGAAGTCGTCGAAGACGATCGGGATGTTGACGAACTCGTATTCGGGAGCGTACTGTGTGAACGGCCACCGTGAGTCTGCGTGCGCCTGGATCGCTCCTTCCCTGACCTGTTCGGCGATTTCACCCTCTCCACCGTAGGACCCCCCGGGAACGACTTCGACTGTGAGCTCATCGGCCTCATCTTCGACAATCTCCTTGAACCGATCGGCGGCCTGTACCGTCACGTGGTCCGACTCGTACGAACTCGCGATTGTGATCGTGTTTCCACCACCACCGCCGTTGCCGCCACCGATGCAACCCGCAAGCGAGCTGAGTCCGACTACCCCCGCACCGAGCACCGACCTCTTGAGCACTGTCCTGCGCTGGATGTTATCTAAACTCATACAGATCGACGGTATTGGTGGTATCACTTATAGTTTTTGGATAGCAGAGAATATTACGATCTTTATGCAATATTATTTTTATAGAAATGCAGGTGTGAAGGCGAACTATGCAGACGAATATCCGGTTTCGGGAGAAACTGGCTAGTTCGAATGCTACCTGCGGACCCGATTGAGCGCGAGTTCCGCGTTGCCGATACCGAATAGGTCCCACGGGACACAAATTGTTTATGGGATTACGAACAAGGAGTTGATATGGACCGAGCGCTGATAATCGCTGAACCGACCGATAGAGGGCGTGAATTGGTTGAAATTGCCGGGGAGGTGGCTGCCGGTTCCGGTGCGGAACTCGTGCTCCTTCGCGTGATCGACGAGTCGGAGTACGGACGCGACCTCCAGCGGAAAGCACAGACTTCCATGGGAGACGTCGACAGTGTGGACGAACTGACGAAGCGGGCGAGAGAGGCGACGGCCGAACTGGGAGACGAGGTCCTCGGCGAAGACGTCTCGTACACGGTCGAGGTTCTGTTCGGAGATCTCCCAGACGACGTGTTAGCGAAGGCCGACGAACTGGGCTGTGATCACGTCTTTATCGCGGGCGAAAAGCGATCGCCGACCGGCAAGGTACTGTTCGGGGACACCACTCAGTCGGTTCTTTTGAACTTCGACGGCCCGGTGACGTCGTTGATCGGCTGACCGGCGGATAGTCGACGCGGGTCGCCCGAACCGGAGCGTTGAACGAACCGCACAGAAGGGTTGTCGGGAGCCCTACCGAACCAAAATATTTTGTCGTCGTACTCAGAAAAGGCTACCTGGAGTGCTCGAGACGGTATCGCATGCGAGCGAGACAGACGCGGCACTTCAATATAACCTATGACGAACGAACACAACGTATTAGTTCTCCACCAGGTTCCGCATCAGGGGTCGCCGTCCGATGTCGCGTCGGCGATCAGCGATCGCATCGAATCAATCGAAATCGAGACAGCGAGCGACTATAACGACGCTCTCGACCGAATATCGAGGGCAGATATTGTCGTGTCTCGTCGACTCGATTCGACGTTGCTAGAGTCGGCGGAGAAACTCCGTTGGGTCCAGGCGCTGAGTGCTGGCGTCGGGAGCTACGATCTCGATCAGCTCCAGCGGGAAGATATCGTGCTCACGAATGCATCCGGTGTCCATTCGGTGCCGATAGCCGAACAGGTGCTCGGATACATGCTCACATTTGAACGGAACCTCCACGAAGGAATCCGACGACAGAACGCACGGGAATGGCGCCACTATCGGGCAGGGGAGCTACGGGGCAAAACGGTGGGAATCATCGGGCTCGGTGAAATCGGACAGGAGATTGCGAGGGTTACTGACGCGCTCGGAATGACCGCTATCGGAACGAAACGAACCCCAGAGGAGCTATCGCACGTTCGGGAGGTTTACGGTCCCGACGAGACGCTAACGGTTGTCGGAAAGGCCGACTACGTCGTTATCGCCTGCCCGCTCACGGCGGAAACAGAAGGACTTATCGACGGGCGAGCGCTGGATTCGATGAAACCCGACGCCGTGCTCGTCAACGTCGGACGGGGAAAGGTCGTCGACGAAGACGCACTTCTCTACGCCCTCCGAAAAGGACAGATCGGCGGTGCCGCACTCGATGTACAGGCCGAGGAGCCCCTCCCCACCGATTCTCCGCTCTGGAACCTTTCGAATGTAATCATCACACCTCACATGGCCGGTGCGACGCCTCACTACTGGGATCGATGTGCGGAGATCTTCGCAGAGAATTACGACCGGTTCAACGCTGATAAATGGGAGGAGATGCGTAATCGAATCGTGTGAGGTCCTCTTCACTACCAATGAAGTGCCGTTCCCGAGTGGGGAATCAAATCACTCACATCGTCGACGGTGCTTCGAGGAAGAAGACCTCAAGAGCTGTTAGAGACCGAGTTTGAACAGACGATTACTGCCGAGCGCGATGAGGACCACTCCCATGATTGCAGCGAGAAGTGCGAATGAGACGGTCCAGCCGTAGAGGTCGGCGAGCAGGCCGATGACCAGGCTACCAGATGCTCCCGTTACCATGTACACCGTTCGGACGAGACCGAATCCTGCGCCGCGATCGGCTTCTGTGAAGAGGTCTATGAGCCGTGACTGGAGTGGCGCACCCCAACTCATAGCGAGACCAATGGAGGAGACACCGATGGCGTAGACGGGGAGGCCATCTCCGACGAGTATACTGCCGTAACCGATTACCCCCGCAGCCATTGAGAGTGCAGTAGTCGGTTTCCTCCCTGCATAATCCGAAAGAGATCCTAGCACCGGCTGTGTTATCCCGTGGACGAGGAAGTACAGAGAAAACAATCCGCTCGCGATTTCCGGTGAGAGTTCCTGTCCCTCGGTAAAGAAAGTGGGTAAGAAAGACGCGGTGGCCTGCCATGTGAACGCGCAGAGGAACGCGAGACTCGTTGTGAAAGCGACAGACGGTTTCGCAAGAAGGTTGCTGACGGTCGAGAACGTAAACCGGTTCCACAGTGGCTCGTCGGGTCGTTCCGGGCTGGTCGGCCGAATTCGGCTCGCAAAGAGGAAAAAAACTGGCACAGCCATTACGGTTCCGAGTAAAATTCCGGCCCGCCATCCATACCGAACGGCAATTCCCGTTGCTGCAGCGGGTGCGATAAGCCCCGCAGCTGGACTTCCAGCGACGTGGATCCCGATTACACTGCCGATGTCGTCATACTGTTTCGCTAGAAAAGTTGTCGCGGCCGTGTAGTGGAGGCCGGCGCCGACGCCGAGAACACTGACGAAGAGCACGAAGAAACCGTATGCCGGTGCGATCGCGATACAGAGACTCGATACGCCGGTAAGCCCGATCGCGGACAGAATCACTTTCCGCTCTCCGAGCCGCTCGCCGAGGACGCCGCTTGGAAACTGCATGAGCGCGTACATCGCCCACATAAGTGACAATGCTAAGCCGACAGCACCGTTCGAGACGGAAAATTCGTCAGTGATCGCTGGAACCAGAGGACTGATCGCCAGTCGCGCGACCATCGTTACCATGAAGGCTAACGTACAGAGAACCAGCGATCGGTGTGCATGACGCGAGTTCACATGTCCCATCTTCGGCTTGACTACCCTATGAATTTCGATTGAGGAAGATTTAGGAGCAAATACGGTAAAACGAAACGCTCCGAGGCGAACGGCTGGCAGAGTTCCCGATAGGGGAACGGGTAACTCTCCCAGTGGGTAAGACAGGTTACGAGAACAGGTTCGTTTTCATATAAAAATAGATAAAGTATTGGTGGAATCATGATTAACCCATGGATGAAGCAGTGGGGATGGTAACATACTGAATACGGAATCAGAAATCGGGGTTCGACTGTGATAGGGAAATCAAAAGAGTCGTTCCCTCCTCGGGAATTCACTTGCCTCTTTTACGAGGTATCAGAATCAATTCTCTGCTTGAACCCTCTCAACTACAGTAGGACCCTATTTACGTCCATAGCGTTGTAAAGTCCTTATTTCACTGGATATCGAAACCAGAGTGATTACACGAGTTGGAAGTAAGTTTATCATATATCTATGTCTCGTGGTCAGAATAGCGCGTTGGCAGAAACAGCATCAGTCGCGGCTCTGCCGATCAGATGTTTGTGACGAGGCTGTGGTCTTCGTCGATCACCTGCACGTCTTCATTCAGCAACGCGACGACGAAATAGGAAACGTATGATCCGAAGTACACGATGAGCGCTGTGATCCGTTCCGAGTTGATCGCCTCGAGAGAGTCGGGGAGTAGGAACGGAACCATCTTGTAGACATCGTGAACGATATATCTCACTAACGCGAATACGAGGCTAATCACTTCATTACCTTTGCTCAGGTGCTCGATTGTGTCCTCATAGGCCGCGCCATCGCCAGTGCTGCGAATGATGACTGCGAGACCGTTCAGTGCCCCTCGCGGACCTCGCGGGTGGACCGTTCTATCTAAATCCGATCGAAGTTGCCGTAACCGGGCGCCTCACAGAGATTTTCTAGATATTCATTAAATGCTTCAACTACATTTGCTTGGCTCTGATCGTCCACGTTCGGAACTCGATCAGTTCGTTGGTAACGTCCTCATGACGGTTTTCGAAATCGTCGCGGTCGCTGAGTCGTTCTCAATAGTCACAATTTCCGCCTCGATTTCGTCACGTTTGTACACCTGGTGATCGAGTTCATTGATCTCCTTGTGCCGTTCGAGAATATCACTGTATTCTTCGGTTTCAAATCGTCGATTTCGTCGGTGAGAGTTTTCTTCCCATATATCAATTATCCGATTAGATCGCTCCGACGCACGTCGTCGCTAGTTGTCTCGAAACACCGCTAAGTCTTCCGGTACCCAGTGCTGCTCTCTTTGATTTCAGAGAGTTTCTCCTGCCGATTATCGAACTCAACTGATCTCGGATTGGTCTCAAAGTGATCCTCATGTACTGCTCAGAGTCGTTTGACCATCGTTTCGATCTATTCTTAGATGACTGATGGTCCATAGGTCCAGCACATGAACTGTCTCTGTGCTCTCTAGCAGGCGGTTCATTACGGGTCCGTCATCATTCTGTGTCGTGTCCGTGCGGAACAATCCCATTTTATTAAAAATATTATTTAATTGGATTTGGAACTAGAATTATGAGACCATTTCGGAGAGGGCACTGTATAGTTCTGAACCACCTCGATTGGCACGTTTCCGTCGAGAGCTTGATGCGGTCTTTGATGGTAGTAGTGCACGAACTGTTCAAGTCACTCGCGGACGCTCGGCCGACTGCCCACCCACGAATTATGGAAGCGGTCGATACGCGTTTTGAGGGTGTGAGACCACTTTTCGATGAGGTATCGGTCGGTATAGTTGTCCCGACCGCTTAGTCCGACTCGAGAGAGGGCAGTCCGATAGCCGAATGGATCGACGAGAAACTCAGCATCGGAGAGACCGTGTTTCTCGCGGAGTTTCTGCAGAAACGCAGCCACCGGATCAGTGCCATGACGACTAAACAATGCAACGTCAAGACTCAACTTTGACTCGATGT
Organism: Natrinema sp. LN54; assembly: GCF_052439245.1. Lineage (NCBI taxonomy): Archaea > Methanobacteriati > Methanobacteriota > Halobacteria > Halobacteriales > Natrialbaceae > Natrinema > Natrinema sp. LN54. Next base: position 202,205 of record NZ_JBQVRP010000005.1, on the reverse strand, counting down.
CTATTGCAGTATGCAACCAAGACCACTCACCATTGATCTTGACAGCGGTTTCGTCGACAGCGACCCGCGACGGCGATGCCGTCGGCGGGTCGCGTCCGCTGTCAGCCAGCCGATGAACCTAGTTCCAGACCGCTCCGTGAGAGCGTTCAACACCTAATTCAGCAAGAATCATTGTTGTCTCCTGAAGCAAAAACCGGTTTGGTGGAGGTGGACGGCGAACGCCCTAACAGGCGTCGCCGTCCGCTCGTGGTCGTGTTTAGTTTGTAGCATTCTGCCAGACGGCGAAGGCTTGGAGCCACGACTCTGCTGTTGATGGGTTTGTGTGACTGAAGCAGTTTGAGAACGAAGAAGTACGTCATTTTATCTCACGAAAGACATGTTCAGCAGCGTTCCGATTTCCATGTTTCTCGTATCGAAATCGGAGCCCAGATCGACGGAGTGCAGTCTGAAGATGTTTTGCTCCATCGACGAGAAACACGGTATCGTCGAGGGCATGTTTCTCAGTGAGTTCCTGCAGAAACCGTTCTGTCAACGCGGTCGTAGTCGTCGAATACAGCCGTATATAGAGAATTTTGTTCGTTTCCGGATCAACAGCAGTGTACAGCCAATACCGATGTTCGTCGAGTTGAATCACTGTCTCGTCGAGCGCGACGTGATTCGGGTTCTCGTTATCCGCCGGCTGTAGATCGCACTTGTGAACCCAATCGTGGACTGCCTTGCGACTACGTTCGACACCGAACTTCTATAATTCTCGAACGGTATTCGAAAGCGAGAGATCAGCAAGATAGAGTCGAATACCGAGCTCCATTAGCTGACGCGGTGTCCGTTCTCGCTCCACAAAACTCAAATCGATCCAGTCGCTACGCCCACTGAGGCGGTCGATTTTTGGCATAGAGCACCACAAAATCGTGCCGCCTCACTTTTCACGCTTAACCAAACAGCGCCCGTTGAGAAGGGCGAACTCGACGTCTTCGAAACGGCGTTTGAGTCGTCGGGTCATGAGCTCTATGTCGTCGATCTTTAATCAGCGAGAGACCCCACCGTTTACGGCGGACGTGAATCGCGTCACTTGACAGAGAACGGCTTCTGTTTTACCTCGCTGTATTCGAACGCAGATCCCGTTTCCGTGGAGACTCCGGTTCGTCGGCCGTGTCCGTAACGCTCTCAGAAGCGGGCTCGGTGGTGGATGACGGTTCCGAGGACGGCTCGCTGTTCGGCCTCGAGTCGGAAGCCGTCAGCTTCGAAGCGCCCTCGTCAGTTCGTCTCGAAGAAGCCCTGATTGGCGAAAGCGTCGGTCCATTCGAGTGTGGTCACCGCCGGTCCAGAACACCAGCAGACAGCACAGCGCCATATCGGCTTTTCAGGTCGTTGTGACGTTGAGACGTGGACCGTGTTCGCTCTCGTATCGATTCAGCAGTCCGAGGCGTCGATTCCTCCAACACCGTTAGTCGGGAGCGGTGAAACAAGGAGGGCCAACTCACCTCTGGTGTCGTAGATCGGTAGTCGTGTCGATGTCTCTGAGGACGCCGAGATCGTCGGTCTCGATAAGAGCGCTCTCGTCGCTCTCTGCCAGTACAGGGAGGCCCCCGACATCACCCGTGACCTCGAGAAGGGCATCGAAGTGGCTGCGATCGAACAGCACCGGATTTCCACGGTGGCCGTCGAAGGCAGCCGCTAGCGCTGTCCCCAACTCTGCTCGATACGCGTCGCTAAGGAGTTCGACAGTGGCTGAATCGACGGCCGGCATGTCTCCGGGAAGGAACACCACTGCATCCGTTTCCGGCGTTCCGACGACGCGGATCGCCGTCTCGACGGACGTCGACAGCCCCCTCTCGTAGTCGGGATTGCGGACGGTTCGCACGTCGACGCCGGAGAGGGCGGTATGTACTGCCTCCGCTTCATATCCGAGGACGACGACGACCTCCGAGAGGGCCGCGTCTACGAGTGTTCGCGTCGCGTGTCGGATCAGCGGTTCGCCGTCGAACTCGGTGAGTAGCTTGTTTGCCGACCCGAACCGGGAACTCGTCCCACCGGCGAGGACGACGCCGACGATCGTCGGCTTGAGGGGATCGATTCTATCGAGCGCGTCAGCGACCCTGTCGGGGCCGTAACAGGGGAAATCATCGGGTTTCATTCACGTGTTGTATCGTCTCGCCGACCGAGATCGCGACGGGGAGTCGGACCAACGGTCGGCCGTTCACATGACCCATACGTGGCCCGTGTACAAATATTTCAGTAGTGGATCTCGGATCTTCTTGACGCCGCGTTGGCCTCCGATGCGACGCTAGTCTTGCAGGCCCCGACAGCGAGCGCACGATTCCCGCAGACGAGTTTTATTACGGGGCGTACGCCATAGACATCGGCCCGCCGAGATATTCACCGGTATCGAGGTTCCTTTGGCGGCAGACGCCGTCGGAACCTCCGTGAAGAAGCCGAGTCTGTCCTCGAGGTACGCGATGGCCGGCTACACCGACATGGGTCGGCTGTTCGCCATCGGCTACATCAAGGGACTGCTCGAATAGCTACTGCGGATTCAGCGAGCCATCAGACATGACACTCGAGACCATCGCAGTCACGGGAGGCAACGGGAAGATCGGCGAGGAGATCCTCGCCCATCTGAACGAGCACGGCTACGAGACGGTCAACGTCTCCCGCGGCAGACAGCGCGAGGAAGAGTCGGACAAGTACGTCACGACGGATCTCTTGGACGCGGGCGAGACGTATGGCGCGCTCGCGAAGACGGACGCGGACGCCGTCGTCCACATGGGAACGATCCCGAACCCGTACAGCAACCCCGATTTTCGGGTGTACGAGAGCAACGTGATGTCCGCGACGCACGTCTTAGAGGCGGCCGACGGGCTCGGCCTCGAGTCGGTCGTCCTCCCCTCGAGCATCAACGTGATGGGGAGCGAACACCAGGAGCGGCCGGCTGACGTGCGGTACGTTCCGGTCGACGAGGAGCACCCGCGGACGCCCGACGATCCCTACGGCATCGCCAAGCACGCGATGGAGGTGACCGCCGACGGCGTCGCCCGGCGTCCGTCGACCGACCTCTCCGTCGTGTCACTGCGGTACCCGTGGGTGATGACCGACGAGGAGATGCGCGAGCACTTCATCGAGCGGGACCGCTCGCTGACGGCGCTCCACGATGTCCACCCCGCGACCGGCCGCGACGTTCTGTTCACGTATCTCGCCATCGACGACGCGGCGTCTATCGCCCGAAAAGCCGTCGAAGCCGACTTCGACGATCACGAGTCGTTCTGGGCGGTCGCCGGCGATACAACCGCCGACGCGCCGACAGCCGACCTCGTCGCGGAGTTCTATCCCGACGCGGAGCGACACGAGACGCCCGAGGGCCGCGACACGATCGTCGACCTCTCGAAGGGGCGAGAACTCCTCGACTGGCAGCCCGAACACAGCTGGCGCGACCTGTCGGCGTAGTTGCCGCAGGTCCGGGTCTGTTCGACGGCGACAGCCCTGAGAACGATCTCGTCTGAAAATCCTCGGCTACTCGGTGTCTTGAAGTAGTCGCCGTCGCGAAATAGGGCATGCGCGTTACCGACTACGAACTCTTCGCTGTCTCGCCCCGGTGGCTCTTTCTCAAACTCGAGACGGGCACCGGCCTCGTCGGCTGGGGCGAGCCGATCGTCCAGGGACGACTCGAGACGGTCAGGGCCGCCGTCGACGAGTTCGTCAGGGGTATCTCCTCGGAAAAGACCCGTTAGAGATCGAACGCCACTGGCGGACGATGTATCAGGGCGGGTACTACCGCGGCGGGCCGATCTTGATGAGGCCCTGTCCGGGATCGACCACGCCCTGTGGGACATCAAGGGGAAACACTACGGGGCACCGGTCCACGAACTGCTCGGCGGACAGGTCCGGAACCGGGTGCTGGTCCACCAGTGGATCGGCGGCGAGGACGAAGAAGAGATCGCGAAAGCGGCGATCGCCCGTCGCAATCAGGGGTACAAAGCGCTCAAGATGAACGCGACCGCCGAGTTCCGTTCGCTCGAGCCCCCAAACGCGGTCGAACGGGCGCGACGGCGCGTCGCCACCGTCAGAGACGCCGTCGGCGACGATCTCTATCTCGGCGTCGACTTTCACGGGCGCGTCTCGAAGCAAATGGCTCGCCGCCTCGTCGAGGCGCTGGAACCGTACGGGCTGATGTTCGTCGATCAACCGGTGTTGCCGGAACACTCGGAGTATCTCTCGACGCTCACCGAGCGGACGAGCGTTCCCATCGCGACCGGCGAGCGGTTCTACTCGCGGTACGATTTCAAACCCCTTCTCACCGAGGGCGCGGTCACGGTCATCCAACCCGACGTGACACACGTCGGCGGCATCACGGAACTACGGAAGATCACGACGATGGCCGAGGCGTTCGACGTGGCCGTCGTTCCGCACTGTCCGTTGAGTCCGATCGCCTTCGCAACGAACCTGCAAGTGGTCTTTTCCTCGCACAACGCCGTCATGCAGGAACAGGATCTGTCGCTTCACGACCCAGCGGAAAGCGTCGGACTGCAGTATTTAGAAGACCCGGAGACGTTCGAGTTCGGCGACGGCTACGTCAGTCGACCGACCGAACCGGGGCTGGGAATCGACGTGGACGAGTCGTACGTCCGTGAACAGTCGCGCGCCGACGTGAAGTGGTACAATCCCGTCTGGCGTCACGAAGACGGCGGGATCGCCGAGTGGTAGATCAGTTTCGATTGGGCGACCCGTCTGTGATACCCGTTTCGACGTTCGATCGGGACTCGAGTCCGCCAGCTATCGCCTCTCGTTGCCGGCCCAGCGTTACAATCGTCTCGGGATCAAGCCCTGAGGAATTCTCTTATACCGCTTGTAAACAAGACGGATCGCCGGATCCGTGGAACTCGCGCTGTATCCGTTAGATGAAGAGAAAGGAAGGATACTATCGCTTTCGAATACCGTTCGAGAATTAGAGAAATTCGGAGTCAAGCGCAGGCTGTGATCGCCAGCGCCATCGCGTCGAGTACGTCGTCCGCCTCGACGTCCGCGACATCTGCCTCGCCTTCATGCTCCGCGGGTTCGTGACTGACCTGCCGGAACGTCTCGCCCGGTTCGTCCATCACGTTTTCGAGGGCGGAAAGCCGCTCTCCGAATCCGACGGCGCTCGTTTTGGGTACTCGAACTCTCCACCGTCGAACGCGACGAAGCACACCTCGGGATGTGCTTCTTCCACTCGCTCGCGCCGGAGGTTCCGTTCGTCCTCTGCGGGCCCGAGGAACACGTCGACCTCGGCGATCCCGGGCGCGATGTGATAAACCTGGACGAGAGTCCTTTGCCGACGACGCCTCGGTTTTTCGCCGAAACAGTCTCATGTGCCTCCCCTCGCGAACTCGGCAGTCTGCCGGGTCGGTGGAGAAAACGCTCGACGATCTTGGACCGAGCGCGTTCCTCGCGAGTGCGTCATTCGTGCGTTGAGTCCCCTTCTGTCGATCGATGGGTATATGTGGTGTAACGCGTTACAAGAGATGTAACGAATGGCCGTCGAAGTCCGACTCCCACTCCCTGACGAGCAAGTCTTTCGGTACGGGGCGATGGACGAGGCTCTCGAGATACTCGCCCGCAACCCGACCGCGGAATTCTCGAACCGAGATCTCCAGCGACTGACCGGTTACGGCGGTCCCAGCGTTTCGAAGGCGCTCTCTCTCCTCGAGACGATGGGACTCGTCGTCAGGCGCGACGCCGGGAATCGAACCCTCTATCGGATCGACGAACGCCGGCTTCGCGATGCCGACGACCCGCTTCTCGAGATCCCGCAGGCGGAGTTTCGCGAACCGCTCGGACGATTCGTCGAACGAGTGGACGACGAAGTGTCCTCGATCGCTGGAATCCTCTGCTTCGGCAGCGTGGCACGCGGCGAGGCGGACCGCGCGAGCGATGTCGACCTCTTCGTCCTCGTCGACGAGGACGAGGATCCGGTTTCGGTGCGACGAACCGTTTCGGACATCGTTCGCGATCTCGAGGAAGAACCGATCGACGGCGATCGGTACGAGTTCGAAGTCTTCGTCGAATCGCCCGAGAGCGCCCGTAAGCGTGGCGAGGATTTGCGCCCCATCCTACAGGAGGGAATTCCCCTCACCGAGAGCGAGACGTTCCGGCGGGTGAAGCGCGACGTCTTCGGGGTGGACGGATGACGTCGAGGGTTCGATCGAGACTCGAGTCCGACCAGCATCGCTTAGAGCGAATCGCCTCGAGTTGTCGGTCCAGGTTACACGTCTGATCGGAATTCAGGCCTCCCCTCGACCTCGACTGTCGGTTCGAAGCGCAATAGTGCACCGGCGTGTTCTCCCTCGTCCTCGCGCTTCCCGTCCGTCAACGCCGTAGTTACGTACGCGTCCGTATACGCTGGCCCGCCGAAGGTGATCGAGGACGCTTTCCGCGCGGGGATGTCGATCCGATCGACCTCGTTGCCGGCCGGATCGTATCTGACGAGACAGCCGCCGTTCCACCGAGCGGACCAGAGATAGCCGTCGGTATCGACGGTCATCCCGTCCGGGACACCGGCTTCATCCTGTACGTCGACGATTACGTCGCGGTTCGTAATAGCGCCGGTTGCGGGCTCGTAGTCGAACTGGTAGATGCAGCCCGCCTCCGAGTCGGTGAAGTAGAAGTAGCGTTGATCGGGTGAGAATCCCATACCGTTGGGAAGCGCGACATCGTCGAAGAGGCGAGTTACCGATCCGTCGGTGTCCAGTCTGTACAGCCGGCCCGCCCGTTCCTCCGTCGGCATCGTTCCGCAGAAGACGCGACCGCGCGGATCGGCGATAACGTCGTTGAACCGGGAATCGCCTTCGTCGTCGATCTCCGCGACGACTGTCGTCTCACCGTCGACCAGTCGCTCGATTCGGCCGCCGTCCTCGAACAGCAGCAGTCCCTCGTCCTGGATGGTGAACCCGCCGATAACGTCCGTCTCGTACCGCTGAGTATGGGTGTCCGTGGCGGGATCGTAGCTGAACAATCGACCGTTGGGAATGTCGACCCAATAGAGCAGTTCTTCGTCCGGGTGCCACACGGGTCCTTCACCCGTATGACAACGATAATCCGCGACGGCTGTCAGCGACATACACGGTTCCACTACCGTGAACGGTCAAAGGTCTTACTCAGTCGGTCCGCGTGCTGTCGCGAAAACCGACCCCCAGACCCCGACATCGCCACCCGGAGCACTTCCGTCGGCTTCGATTCGAGTGACCGCCGTTACCGTCGAAACTGGTGGTCCGGCTCCATTAGTTCTCGAGCAACGGCTCGAGTTCGGCGGCGAGGTTCTCGCCCATCGTGATCATGGCGTTGTCGCCGGGGTGGACCAGATCGGTCGTGAGTCCGTCGATGGTCGGCAGCAGTTCGGGTCCCTCGAGGAGGTGGACGTTCTCGTGTGGCGTCTCGTGTACGATCTCCCGGAGTTCCGAACGGAACCGCTCGCACAACCCATCAGGGTCGGAACTCCGACAGACATCCCGGGAGTTCCGAAAGATGGTGATCGCGACGACCGGTTTCTCGGGGTGGGCACTCGCCACGCGGTCGATCATCCGTGTGGCACGGTCGCGGAATTCTTCGGGGGAGAAGGTGCCGACCATGTTCACTGAGATCGAGAGCGTCGCGAAATTCCAGTCGTCGCGCTCGGCGATGTGGTCGGCCATCGCGGCGTCGCAGTAGGCGGTGCCACAGGAGCCGAGGTTGATCGGGTCGGCGTCGAGTCGCCGGGCCGTCTGGCTGACGTAGGTCAGGTGCTCGCCCGACGGTGCCTCGCCCTCGGTAATCGAGGTTCCGTAGGCGAGGTACCGCTGATCGGGGAGTTCGTCCTCGCGGGGCGGGCGAACGTCGCCCTCGAGGCCGTGGTAGACCATCGGCCCGCGGTGTTCGCCGGGCAACCGGAGCCGACAGACCCGCGGATCGAACGCGAGACCCTCGAGTGCCGACGGCTCGAGGTCGGCCAGTCCGCTCGGGGGCGAGACCTCGATCGTCACGGGGTCGCTACCGACGACCTCGGTCGCACCCTGGATCGGCCCCCAGAAGACCCGAACGGTCCCTTCCTCGGCGCTCCCGCCGAGAACGGTCGAGAGCGTCACCGTCGCGGAGCCGTCGGGGACGAACCGGAGTTCGACGCCCGCAGGGTGGCGCATTCGCGATTGCGCGCCGTCGTTGAGTTCGGTCCGAACGGCCTCTGGAACGCGCTGCAGTAGCTCGCCGTCCCGGTTCTCGACCGGCCGGGCCTCGCCGACGTTGTGGAACTGGATCCCGTCCCGTTGCATGGCGAGACCTGTTCCGCCGTCCCATATCAACTGTTTGGGACGCCGTCACGTAACTTCCCGCGTTCGACCCCGCAAACTCCGGCGCCGGGGCGTCGCCGTTACCACTCGGCGACGCTGCCGTCGTCGTGTCGCCAGACGGGGTTGTGCCAATCCTGGTCGATCTCGGCCTGCGCTCGGACGTGTTCTTCGTCGATTTCGATGCCGAGTCCCGGCTCGTCCGGGATCTGAACGTAGCCGTCGTCGTAGTCGAAAACGGACGGATCCGCCAGGTACTCGAGCACGTCGCTGGTCTCGTTGTAGTGGATGTTCAGGCTCTGTTCCTGAATGAACGCGTTGTGCGAGCAGGCGTCCACCTGGAGACAGGAGGCGAGTGCGATCGGTCCGAGCGGGCAGTGGGGAGCCATCGCCACATCGTAGGCTTCGGCCATCGACGCGATCTTCTTGACTTCCGTGATCCCGCCGGCGTGGCTGAGGTCGGGCTGAATCACGTCGACGGCGCCGTTCTCGAAGACCTGCTTGAAGTCCCACCGGGAGAACATCCGCTCGCCGGTGGCGATCGGGATCGTCGTGTGAGACGCGATCTCCGGCAGCGCGTCGTTGTGTTCCGGCAGGACCGGCTCCTCGACGAACATCGGTTCGTGGGGTTCCAACTTTTCGACGAGCCGTTTCGCCATCGGCTTCGACACGCGACCGTGGAAGTCGACGCCGATGTCGACCTCGTCGCCGACGGCCTCGCGGACCTCGCGGAGCCGGGTGACGGCGGCCTCGATCGTCGCGGGATCGTCGACGCGCTCGATCTCCTCCGTCGCGTTCATCTTGAGCGCCGTAAAGCCCGCCTCGACCTGCGCTCGAGCCTGCTCGGCCACGTCGGAGGGTCGATCGCCGCCGATCCACTGGTAGACCCGGATCCGATCCCGGGTCGCACCGCCCAGCAGTTCGTGGACCGGGACGCCCAGTCGCTTGCCCTTGATGTCCCACAGGGCTTGATCGACACCCGCGATGGCGCTCATCAGAACCGGGCCACCGCGGTAGAAGCCGCCGCGGTACATCGCCTGCCAGTGGTCCTCGATCCGGTCCGGATCCTCCCCCAACAGGTAGTTGTCGAGGAGTTCTTCGACCGCGGTCCGAACGGTCTTTGCACGCCCCTCCACGACCGGTTCGCCCCAGCCGACCGTTCCGTCGGCCGTCTCGAGACGCAGGAACAGCCATCGCGGCGGGACTTCGAACAGTTCGTAGTCGACGATTTCAGTCATAGTCGTCCCCTTTCCCGCGGTTCATTTAGTCGTTGCGAGACTTCGATCGCGTTTGACCCGTCGAATATTCCCCCTCCGCCGTACGTTTCGATCGTTCGGCTCACTCCGTACGTTTAATCTCCCCCGGCCCCGATAATCGATATATGGTCTCTCGTCACTGGCTGTACTTCGGTGGGTTCGTGATCACGGGAGTTCTACTGGTCGGTGCCGGTCTGATGGGAGTGGTAGATGCACTGTCGGTGCTCTCCGGTGACGTGTACTACGGCGAGGAGTTCATCCTGCTGGCGATGCTCGGGGAAGCCGCCGAATGGGTCATGGTTGGGCTCGTCCTCGGGCTGGTCGCAGTGGTATTGCTCGGCGCGACTATCGTCTCCGTGCTCCGGAGCGCGTCACTCCCCCGCAGTGACCGACTCGTCTCGCTCGTTGAACGACTCGAGCGGGAGTATCCGATCCTGCGGCAGTTCGACGTCTCGGAGAAAGTCGAGCCGACGGTCGAAGACCGCGAACAACGGATCAAAGACCGATACGCGGCGGGCGAAATCGACGAGGCGGAGTTCGAACGCGAGATGGAGCAGGTACTCGACGACGATTTCGCGACCGAGACGCCGCGGTCCGGAAACGAGACCACTGTCGAAATAGAGGACCGAGACGGGTAGACGAACACCACTGTCCCGTAGCCTCCGATTTACGGTACCGCTGCTCCGCTGAGCCCGTTTCGCCGGTCGTAGCGCCGCACGTCGATCGCAGTCACGAATTCGAGACCGTCTATCGAATCCCGCTTTGTGTCAAACGTTGTGTCCGTCCGTAACTGGTTGTAGGCTGTCCATACCGTCCCTCAACGGTGGCTGCCGAGTCCGAACAGAACGCATAGCTATGTACCGGTAGGGTGAACGCACGGCCGTGACCGACCTGCGTGCGAGTAGCGCCGTCTTCGTCGTCGCCGTACTCGTCCTCGCGAGCGGACCCGTCGGCGGCGTGGCACCCGCGACCGCCGCCGGGTTCGAGTCCGATTCGGTCGGCCGGATGGCACAGTCGCCGCTGGCCGTTCAGGCCGAGGAGACCGATGACAGCAACGTGACCACTCGACACGCGAATCCGAGCGAGTACGACGAGACCGGCGACCTCGCGGCGCTGGAACATCGACTGGCGACCCGCATGACCGACGCGCTCGATGAGGGCGCGATCCGGCTCAGAGAGGGAGAGTACGATCGCGCCGCCGGCTCCTTCGACGGTTCATACTCCGAATTGCTCGACCAGTACGACGAGATCGCGGCGGAGACTCCGAACGAGAGCCGCAGCGAACTGTTCGAACTCGCGGGCGAGAACCAGCGAGCCGTGATCGACACGGTCCGGGAGTATCACGAAGTCAAAGCGGCGTACGAGGAGGCGCGGGCCGCCGGCGACGGAGAACGGGCCCGATCGCTCGCGCGCGAACTCGAGACTCTCGCCGCGACTGCCAACGAGTCCAGCGGCGAGTTGCGCGAGAACTACGACGAACTCGAGGCGGAGACCGACCGGAACCTCTCGGCGGCCGACGCCTCGATCGAGGAGGTAAACGAGGAGATTCAGGCCGAACAGGCGACGATCCGCGAGACGGAGTTCGTACCGACAGCGCTCACGGTCGATGCCGAGCGCGAGGAGATCTCGTTCCGCGAGCCGTTGACCGGTGCCGGGCGGATACGGACGGCCGACGGGCGGCCGATCGGTGACGAACCGATCCGACTCGAGGTCGGGAACGAGTCGCTCAGGACGACGACGGACGCTGACGGGTCGTTCACGTTCGAGTACCGCCCGACCGACGATCGGCTGTCGACGGAGCAACTCACCGTCGAGTACGTTCCGACCAACGACTCGGTCTTCCTCGGGAGCGAGACGACCGTCGACGTCTCGATCGAGCAGGTCGAACCGACTGTCTCGAACCTCGAGACGACGGACGAGGTCGCCTACGGCGAGACCGCGACAGTCAGCGGTGACCTCCGCGTCGACGAGATCCCCGTCGACGGCGTTTCGCTCGCGGTGACCCTCGGCGACGAACGACTCGGGTCCGTCGAGACGACGAACGGATCGTTCGAGACGGACGTTCAGGCCCCCGCCTCGGTCGCCGCCGGTGAGCGGGAGGTGGGCGTCCGATTGAACTACGACGACCGCGCGCTCGCCCCGGTGGCGGCGACGAACGACGTGACGGTCCGCGAAACTGAGGCCGACATGGACGTTTCGGCCAATCGCCTGAGCGACGAGGGGCGAACGGTCGCGGTCGACGGCACCCTCGAGACGGTCGACGGGACGGGGATCGCCGGGCAGCCGGTCTCGCTCAGCGCGGACGGAACCACGCTCGAGACCGTGACGTCGGACGCCGACGGCTCCGTCTCCGCGACGGTGGAGATCCCCGAGGAGGCCGCGGTCGGTGACGTTCGGATCGTTGCGACCCACGACGGCTCCGGGTCGAATATCGCGTCCGTTACCGCGGCATCGACCGTGACGTTCTCGGCTGCGAACCGATCGTGGATGGGGCTCCCCGCGTGGGCGCTGCTCGGACTGGGAGTCGGACTGCTCGCCGCGCTCGGACTCGCCGCGTTCGCGTGGCGATCACGCGCCCGCTCTTCGCAGTCGGGCGACCGGCGCGATCCCGACGTGACGGCGGACAGGTCCAGCAATCCGGACTCGAGCGCCGAGCGATCGCGGACCGCGACCGCCGAATCGCTGCTCGCTCGCGGACACGACTCGCTCGCACGCGGTCGTCCCGACCGGGCCGTCGAAATGGGATACGCGGCCGTTCGGCACGCCCTGTCCGGTCGCGTCGATACCGACGACGCCACCGACGCGCTGACCCACTGGGAGTTCTACCGCCGCTCGGCCGATCGCGGAATCGGCGAGTCCGACGCCGATCGTGAATCCGGTGACTCGGAGCGCGCCCTGCTCCGCCGCGTGACCGAACACTACGAGCGAGCGACGTTCGACGTCGCGGACGTCTCGCCCGAGGAGGCCGAACACGTCCTCGAGACCGGGCGGCGGTTGTGCGATCTCACCGCGACCGACGACCGCGACGCCCCGACCGAGTCGGCCGATTGATACCGGCATCGCGTATCGCCGTCCTTACCGCCGCGGGCGATCGGGGTTCGGACTGGCTAACTTTCAAAGTCCCCCGTCGCTAGTCGATATCGATGACAGTGTCCGGTACACTGTGGAAGTTGCTCCCGCGACCGGTCCGCGAAACGCCCGCCGACCTCGTCGCCGTCGTCGGCGCGGTCGTCGCGACGAACGTGGCCGTCTTCGCGCCGATCGTCAGAGAGACCGCCCTCCGAATCCCGCTCGGGCTCGCGTTCGTGCTGTTCGTTCCGGGATACGCGCTCGTTGCGGCGCTCTTTCCCGAAGCCGACGGTTCGGCGGGCCCTGATAGCGCGACGGACGCCGCTGTGGACCGCGAGCGGTCTCGTACCGCATCGCCGCCGACTGCGATCGGCGGCCTCGAACGCGCCGTCCTCTCGCTCGGCTCGAGCGTCGCGATCGTCTCACTGGCGGGGCTCGCGCTGAATTACACGCCGTGGGGAGTTCGTCTCGGCCCGGTACTGCTCGCCGTGAGCGCAGCGACGCTCGGTGTGACGGCGATCGCCGCGGCTCGTCGACGGGACCTCTCGCCGCGAAATCGGTTTCGAGTCCCGTATCGGCGGTGGACCGCCGCGAGTCGGACGGCACTACGGGGCCCCGATTCGAGAGCCGATGCGGCGGTGAACGTCTTGCTCGTCGTCACGGTCCTGTTCGCCGTCGGCGGCGTCGGCTACGCGCTGGCGACGCCGTCGGGCGGCGAGCGCTTCTCCGAAGTGGCCGTCCTGACCGAAGACGACGGCGAACTCGTCGCCGGCGACTATCCCTCGACGATGGGTCTCAACGAGTCCCGGGAACTCGTTTTCGAGATCAACAACGACGAACGACGACCCGTCGATTACACCGTCGTCCTCGCCCAGCAGAATCTCGACGGCGACGGGAACGAAACGGTCGTCGAGCAACGCGAACTCACTCGGTTCGATGCCCAGCTCGATCACGGCCAGACGTGGCGCCACTCTCATGACATCACGCCGGCCGCGACCGGCGATACCGTCAGGTTCGTCTGGCTCGTGTATCTGGACGGTGACGTGCCGTCGGATCCGTCGCTCGAGAACGCCGATTACTCGACGTCCCTGTGGATCGATGTCGATGACGAGGCGTCGTCGTCGTCCGCCTAACGCAGGGCTTCACTTGAGCAGCCTTGGTCCGTCCCGCACGGGAGTTCCCTACTGTGTGACCGTCTCACGGGTACTCACGTCCGGTAGCCGAGTTCTTGTAACCGCTGTTCGACGACTGCGGAATCGCCTCGGTCGCGCGAATCGGGCGTCGAATCGGCGCAGTACTCCTTTCGGTCACCGTTTTCCCACACGAACCACGGAACCTTCACGGTCTCTTCCATGTACACTCCCTGCGGATGGCCCCACTCCCGAATCGGGATCGGGAACGATCGCTCGCCGATTGCGTTGCCGTGGTCGGCGGTGACGACCGTCTTTCCTCGCAGTTCGGCGAGTAACTCCTCGACGGACGGGAGCGTCAGGCGGAGGTTCTCGTCGTACAACGGCCGGATCTCTTCGGCGGAGAGATCCAGTTGACCGGTGAACACTTCGTTCCAGAACGCCGGCCGTTCGTCGTCGCTGTGAAGCTGTCGCTTATCGAACGACGTCTTCGAGCCGATAAACGGATAATGGGGCTGAATGAAGTGGACGAGGAGGCGCTTTCGCGGATACTCCTCGGCGGCGGAGAGGGCGTATTCCGCGACCGTCTCCGGAAGGACGGTCTTGTACTCGTCGTCCCAGCCGTCGTCCTTCCAGACATCGATCCGAGCGTGGAACTCCGCTTCCAGTTCGTCTTGATGGCGGTGAAACTGCGGGTTCGCAGTGACGTATACGGTATCGTCGAGGGTCTCGTTCGATACGTTCGCCCGGAGAAATTCGACGGTGCTCGAGCCACGCGAGTACCGAGAGTCGAGAGACCCGTTCCAGTCGACGTGTCGAGCGAACGTATCGTACCGGCAGCCGTCGAGGAGTATCAGGTTGTCCCAGTCTTCTCCCAACACTGCGACGCCGTTCCGATAGTGTTCGTCCCCGTGAGCGAGGGAGTGATACAGCCGATTCAGGTATCTGGCAGCGTGCTCCGGCGATTCGAGAGCGCGCTGCAGCATCGCAAGCGGGCGCATACTTCCCTACTGACCGAAACGAGCCAAAAAATCACAGGTCCGTCCGCCGAGTATTGCCCCCCCTACGAACGAGCGCCCGGGTGGGACACACTGGACCCCCGACTCGAGGCGACCCGGTCGCTGAACCGAACACCGTCACTGACGCTCGGCCGGATCGACGAGCCAGAGCTCCGTCTCTCCGTTCTCGTAAACTTTGTTCGCCGCTCGATCGTCGGCTAACCGCGCGTGCTCGGATTCGGTGTACGCGCGTTCGGACCCGTTGTACGGGGCTCGTCGGTCGTGTTCCGTCAGGAACAGGTACTGGGGATACGTCTCGAAGGCGTCCCCCGGCCGGTCGCCGTCGTCACCGTACCCGAGCGACGGCGGCGGTTCCGTTTCGGGCCCGCCGCCTCGGAACGGCTGTACGTCTCGTTCGGTCGCGGTACGGTAGCCGAGCGAGTACCAGGCGATATCTCGAGACGTGCTATACGACGCGGTGTCGTACTTGCCCGTCGCCGTCTCGATGGTGTGTTCCGCTCCCGCTGCTTCGGAGTGGGTAAGGTGGTTGTGATCCGTGTAGAGACCGCCGACCGCGAGGAACGTGACCAGTAACACGAGGCAGACGCCGAGAGCGCCGACGCGTGCGAACCCGCGACGTTGTTCCCGCCCGTACCGCCGCGATACGAGAAGACCGACCGCGAGCGTCATCGCGAGTATCAGATACCGGAACCCGCGAATCGGGCTCATCGTGAAGTAAAAAACCAAGCCGATGGCGATCCCGCCGCCGGCGAACAACTGGACGGCGGCGTCCAGATCGCGTCGCTTCGCAGTCCGTTTCGCGACGGCGACGGTAACGGCGACGACGAACAGCCCCGAGAGGAGCGCGTAGACGGCTATCGAACCGTACAGCTCGAGGAATTGTACGACCAGTTCGGTCGGCTTCAGCCCCATCGCTTCGGCTTGCTGTGCCTCGGCCGCCGATTCCCGCGTGCGGAGTGCCGGAGCGATAAACTGGACCAGATTGGTCCCGAGCCGCTCGAACTGCGTGTACCACGTCGAAAACCCGACGAGAACGAAGAGGAACACCGTCGCAGTCCGTCGATCCGTCGTCGGAGTCGTGCGACGAACCACGCGTGTGAGTCGCGATGAGACCGTATACGCGAGGATGAGGACGGCGACTAACAGGGTCGTGATCGGGTGGAAAAAGAGAACGAACGAGGCGAAGACGAGCGAGAGGGCAGTGAATCGCCGCTGCTCTTTCCCACTGCGGTACGACTCCAGCAGATAGAGGAATACCGGAGCGACGAAAAACGAGAGGACGGACGGATGGAGGCTCAGATGAAATCGTCCGAACAGCAACGGGAGCGCACAGCCGATCAGGACGATCGATTCCGTCGAGTTGGACGCGACGCGGTTGGCATAGAGCGATACGAAGCCGAGGTATAGGCCGAAAAAGAGGAGCGGGACGAGATATCTGCCCTGCTCGAGGGGGATCCCGAACTGCTCGAGAACGGCGAGCAGGACGTGAATCACGGGATACCAGTTATCGGGGCTTATGAATCCGGTATTCACGATCGTTCGCGCTTCACCGAGATGAAACAGGATATCCGAGTTGCCGCGGCCGTAGAGCGCGTAGCCGCGGAACAGCGGCAAGCAGAACAGGAGGAGATACGACACGAAGAGCGGGATCAGGAACTTCCACCAGTAGCGTTTGCGCTCGGAGGTGGCGTCCACGAATAGCCCGAGCACCGAACTGACGGCGACGGCTCCGAAGAGTTCCATCGAGTACGCCGACGTGACTGACGGCTCGTACCCTGTTGCCGGTGGCGTCGAGAGGACATGGATGACCGAGGCAACCGAGAGGACGAGCGAGAGGACGAGCAGGAGCCGCTGGAGCCGCCCCTCTCGAATCGCGCTATACCCGCGCATGGATCTCTCCGATCGCGTCGACGAGTTCCGTGGCGATCGCGTCTGCGGTGTTCTCCCGACGAACACGTTCGATCGACCGCGTGCCGATCCGTCTGCTCACGTCCGGCCGTTCGAAGAGGCGCTCGAGGGGCTCCCGTATCGAGCCCTCGGTAGACGGGTCGACCAGGAACCCGGTCTCCCCGTGGTCGATCTGCATCGGCATCCCGTGGGCCGGGTTCGAGATAACCGGCAGGCCCGCCGCCTGCGCCTCCAGAACGACGTTCGGGTAGCCGTCGATGTACGAGACGTAGACGAACGCGTCCGCGATCTCGTACAGCGCTTCGATATCGGCGACGTGGCCCGGCGTGTGAATCCGGTCTCTGATCGAGGGAGACGACACCGCCTCGACGTACCGGACGAGATCGTCGTAGTACAGCCCGCCGCCCGCGATGATATATGCGGTGTCGGGGTTCTCCCGGAGGAGACCGGTTATTTCGTCGATGCAGTCTCGAGCGCCCCGAAACTTCCCCTGATATCGCAGATTCGTGACCGTGAGGACGACGTTTTCGGCGTCGGGCGTGCACGCTGCCGTTCGCTGCTCGCCGGGCTCGAACCGGTCGACCTCGATGTGCGGTGGGACGACCTTGATCCGCGATCGCGGACACGAGGTCTTCTCGTGTGTTATCTCCCGTAACTCCTCGGAGACGACGATATACCCGTCTGCGAGGCGATACGTGACCGCGTTCAGCACCGCGAGACCGTGGAAACTGAGATAGCCGACATACTCCCGCCGCCGTAACTGCTCGCGTCGCTTCTCGGTGCGTTGTCGCCACAGATCCCCGCCGTGGCGGATCACGACGGGCGTATCGAAGACGATCCCGAGAAGGATCGCGACGAATCCGACGAGATCCGCTCCGTTCGCCAAGAGGACGTCCGGCCGCTCGCGTCTGATCGTGCGAGCGCCCGTGACGAGCATCGTCCTGTACCGATCGAACCCGTTCCGGTCCGCGACGGAGATATAGTCACAGCTCCCGCCGAGGGTTTCGAACGGTTGTCGGAACTTCTCCGCCCGGTGGGCCGTAAATCCCAATACGTTCATGTGTTTCGTTCCAGAGTCCGCGCCGGCTGTCGTCACGTCGGAACCGCTCGCGTACGCCGAGAGACGAGACAGTTCCGTTTAGTGTTTTCCCCGCATCGCCCGACGCGTACGAGTTACGGACACGGTTCGATTCCGGTAAGAACGGCTTTTCGTATCAGTAGTTATTGCTATCGGCCATTTCCTTTATACTGGCATTACGTTACGGCCGACAGCAAAATGCCATTTCCTCGAGACCCTGTTCGGGCACGTCCCGTCGCCGTCGATAGAACGGGTGTCCAGTGAACGATGAAGCTCGGTCAAACCTCGCTCGTCTACTACGGGACGACGGTCGTGGCCACGGTAATCGGGTTCCTCTCGACGGTGTACTTCGCTCGAGTGCTCGGTGCGGAGAGATACGGTATCTACACGCTGGCGATAGCGGTCGTCCTCTGGTTGAAGATAGGGGGGCAGTTCGGGATCACGACTGCGGTCACGAAACGGCTGAGCGAGGGGGACGACCGGGGGGCGTTCGTCGTCGCCGGTGCGGTGATGCTCGCGATGCCGATCGCGGCGCTGTCCGCGGCGATACTCCTGTTCAGAGAGCATCTGAACGCGTACGTCGGCGTACAGGCTGCGAGTCTGATCGCGTTACTCTTTTTCGCCAGTCTGTTTTTCGAGTACGCTATCGCCGTGCTGAACGGCTACCGCCTCGTTCACGTCTCGGGATTCGTCTCCTTGGGTCGAAAACTCGGTCAGGCCCTGCTACAGATCGGGCTCGTCGCCGTCGGATACGGGTTGGCCGGTATGTTCGTCGGCTACGCGGTCGCCGGTCTCTGTGCCGGTGCGATCACGTTCGTTCTGTTCTCCGTCAACTACGGCGTGCCGAGGCGACGTCACTTCGCCAGCGTCTTTGACTTCGCCAAATTCTCGTGGTTCGGGTCGCTCCGGGCGCGCTCGTTCAGCAACGCCGATATCCTCGTCCTGGGTGCGTTCGTTCCGTCCGGACTGGTCGGCATTTATTCCGTAGCGTGGTCGATCGCCAAACTCCTCGATATCTTCGGCTCGTCGATCAGAGCCACGCTCTTCCCGGAGATGAGTAAACTCTCGGCCGAGGACGAGACGGGGGCGATAACCGATCTGGTCAACGTCTCGATCGCGTATACGGGCCTCTTTCTGATCCCCGGACTCTGCGGGAGCGTCTTACTCGGCGATCGCATCCTGCGGATCTACGGTGAGGAGTTCGCCGCCGGAGCGACCGTCATGTGGATCCTCGTCGCGGCCGTTCTCGTGTACAGTTATCAGCACCAACTGGTAAACGCCCTCAACGCCATCGACCGCCCGGATCTCTCGTTCCGAACGAACATCGCGTTCGTGGCGAGCAATATCGTACTCAACGTCGTGCTGATCTCTCTCTACGGCTGGATCGGCGCCGCGGTCGCGACCGCGCTCTCGGCCGCGATCGGGTTCGCGTTGGCGGCGCATTACCTCAACGCGGAACTCCCGCTGACGATCCCGGGGCGGGAAATAGCGTATCAGTGGCTGTCCGCCGGCGTGATGTCCGCCGTCGTCTACGCGGGACTCCGTCTCGAGACGAGTCGCGGCCCGCTGCTCAACGAATACGTGTCCCTCGCCGTCCTCGTCGCCGTCGGTGCCGGCGTGTATTTCCTCTGTCTGTTCGTTCAATCGTCCCGGTTCCGCTCGACCGTGCGGCGGAACGTTCCGCTGGACACGTCCGGCATTCCGCTCTAAGACCGGGTTTCCCTGTGTCCGTGTCGCAACCGTTGGCCGAGTAGTCAATCAGATACCGACACAACCGATTTCCAATGGCGATAAGGGACAGATTTAACCGAAACCTTCGTTACGGAGTGGATGATACGGGGCGACGATGTCATCCAGCCGTACGCTCGAGCGGGCTCTCGAGTCGCTCGATGTCGAGAACGTCTTCGTCTACGTCGGCGACGCCGTGCGATGGGACGCCGTGCCCGATCGGGTGACCGACCGGGCGGCCACGGTGCGATCGGTGAGCGCCTCGACGCACAGTCCGAGTTCGTTCGCCTCGCTCGCCACCGGCCGCTACCCGACGACTCACGGAGTCGTGACGTTCAATCACCGACTGTCGGCCGACGCGTTCCGACTGTTCGACGTTCCGGGACACGAGACACGGTTCGTCAACTCGATCTTCGCGTACGCCGAACGGGAACACGGCAACGCCGTCGACCCGATCCACACCGTCCTCGGCGTCGAGCCGCCGGCCGTCGACGACCCGCTCGAGGGCCTCGAGCCGCCGTTCGTCGCGATGGAGCGGGGGCCGGGCGGCCACGCGCCGTACGGCGACTTCTCGGGGACCGCATCGGACTACTTCCGGCGGCGGCGAGGGGCCGACACGGCGACGCTTCAGGAGGAGTATCGGCGGAGCGTCGAACTGGACGTGGAACTCTTCTTCGAACGGTTGGATCGCCTCGAGGAGACGGGGCGTCTCGAGGACACGCTCGTCATCTACACCTCGGACCACGGCGAGTTGCTCGGCGAAGGCGGCGAACTCGGGCACAGCTCGCCGATGCGGCCCGAACTCGTCTACGTGCCGACGGCGCTGTTCCACCCGGAGCTGCCGACGGCCGCGGTCGACGACGCCGTGTTCCACCACGCCGACCTGCTCCCGACGGTCCTCGACGTGCTCGGCGTCGCGGAGCCGAGCGACCGGACGCAGTTCGACGGCAGATCGGCGGCGCGGTCGCTCACGGACGAGCCCCGACCCTGCACGTACGAGAACCGGGTGCTGCCGTCGTCGCTGCCGGTCGGCTCCGGCTCGCTCCACTACGAGGGTCTCTGGGACGCCGACGGGGGTTACGCGTTCGCTCGGACATCGCTTACCGAACGGCTGCTCGTCCTCGCCGGGAAGACGGTCGCGAGCGCGAAGCGGGGGTACGTCTGCCGGAACCTCCCGACTGCGGTCGGCGCGTACGCCGACAGCGCCGCGAGTCGCTACGGCGAGCCGTCGTTTTCCGAACGCGAAGCGGAACAACGGCTCGAGCGGCTGGCGGCAGGCGATGTCGCCGGTGAGCAGGTATCGCTCTCGGACGGGGCCGAACAGCGTCTTCGCGATCTCGGCTATACGTAAGCCGCCCGCCTCGAGTCGGCATAGCGTCGCCTTACGTCTGTCTCCCGCGGCGTCGGCTGAGCGTAGGTACCGAGTTCGCTCGCGGTCCGTCGGTACGTTTTATGCGGGTTCGGATCGAACGCACCGACCACGAATGCGGGTTCTCAATAGCCTCGCCGACCCCCGCGTGGGCGGTCCCCAGCGCCGATCGCTGGCCGTCGCGGAGGGGCTGCGCGACCGCGGCATCGAGACGGTGTTTCACCTGCCGGACGGCGACGACGCGTTCGAGCGACTGGCCGCCGACCGCGGGTTCGAGGTCGTCCGACCCGGGCCGCCGCAGTTACGGCCGCCCCGGAACGTGCTCGCGAACGCGCGCTTTGCCGCCCGACTGCTCCCGTCGATCGCCCGGCTCGCGGCGGCGATCGAGCGCCGGGACATCGACGTGGTCCACGCGAGCATGACGCTCTCGTTCCCGGCCGCCATCGCCGCCCGGCGTACGGACACGCCGCTGGCCTGGTTCTTCAACGATACCGGGACCCCGCGGCCGCTCGCCCGCGGGATGGCCCGCCTCGCTCGAGCCACCGCGGACGAGATCGCGCTCGCCGCGGACGCTGTCGGCGACTACTTCTTCGACGGGTCGGTCCGGACGCGGACGGTGTACCCGCCGGTCGACGTGGCCGAGTTCGATCCGACGACGGTGGCGGCCGGCGAGCAGTCGCTCCGCGAGGAACTGGGAGTCGCCGAGGGCGTGCCGATCGTCGGCACCGTCGGCAACATCAACCCGGTCAAGGGCCACGAGTACTTGCTTCGGGCGATCGCGCGCGTCCGCGATCGAATCGGCCCGGTCGTCGTGCCCGTCGCCGGGAAGGTACTCGAGTCGCGACGGGGGTACGCTGAGCGATTGGGGCGGCTCCGGTCCCGGCTGGACCTCGAGGAGACCGTGCGATTCCTCGGGCACCGATCGGACGTGCCGCGGCTCCTCTCGTCGTTCGACGTGTTCGTCCTGCCCTCGGTGACGGAGGCGTGTCCGATCGCCGTACTGGAGGCCATGGCGATGGAATCGGGAATCGTCGCGACGCGCGTCGGCGGCGTCCCGGAGCAACTCGAGGACGGCACGCACGGCTGGGTCGTTCCTCCGGCCGACTCAGCGGCCCTCGCGGACGCGATCTGCGACGCACTCGACTCCCCCGCGGAGCGGCGTCGACGGGGTGTGGCGGCTCGAGATCGCGCCGAAACGCTGTTTTCGGTGGATCACTGTGTCGACCGCCACCGCGAGCTGTACGAGGCGGCCCGCGGGAGCGAGGCTGCGCCCGCGGTCACTCGAGCGGGAGGGACTCGGTAGGGACGCCCAATAGAGTGGAAGCGAGACGAAGCGTCTCGTTACGCACTGTGGATTCTTTACCGTCGATGTGATACCGCGACAACACATGGCTGCCCCCAGAATCGCGTTCGTGCTGGGAACGCGTCCGGAGATCATCAAGCTCTCGCCGCTCATTCGGGCGTGCGACGATCGGGACGTTCCGTACGTCGTCGTCCATACCGGACAACACTACTCGGACTCGCTCGATACCGTCTTCTTCGAGCAACTCGAGTTACCGACGCCGACGCACAACCTCGAGGTCGGCTCGGACGATCACGGCGCACAGACGGCCGAGATGATCCGCGGTATCGAATCGATCCTCACCGAGACGCGACCGGATCACGTGATCGTCCACGGCGACACGAACTCGGCGCTGGCCGGCGCGATCGCGACGAGCAAACTCGAGCCCTCGCTCGCCCACGTCGAGGCGGGGCTGCGGAGCTTCGACCGGAGCATGCCCGAGGAGATTAACCGAGTGCTGGCCGATCACGTGTCGAACTACCGCTTCGCGCCGACCGACGAGTCGGCCCGGCTGCTCGCGGCGGAGGGGATCGACGACGAGCGGGTCGTCGTCACCGGAAACACGATCGTCGACGCCGTCTCGCAGCACCGCGACCTCGCGGCCCGGAAGAGCACGGTCCTCGAGGACCGCGACCTCGAGTCCGGCGAGTTCTACCTGCTTACCGCCCACCGGGCGGAGAACGTCGACGATCCAGACCGCTTCGGGGGCATCCTCGCGGGCGTCGGCGAGTTCGCGGACCGGACCGACCGCGAGGTCGTCTACCCGATCCACCCGCGAGCGCGAGAGAATCTCGAGGAACTCGACCGGTCGGTCCCCGATCCGATCCGGCTCGTCCCCCCGCTCGATTTCCTCGACTTCCTGACCCTCGAGGACCACGCGCGGCTCGCGATCACGGACTCCGGCGGCGTCCAGGAGGAGGCGTGTATCCTGGGAACGCCGTGTCTCACGGTTCGGGACAACACCGAACGGCCGGAGACGATCGACATCGGCGCGAACCGCCTGGTCGGTACCGACCGGACGGCGATCGTCGAGGGAGCCGAGGCGATGGTCGATCGCGACGGGGAGTGGCCGAACCCGTTCGGGGACGGCACCGCCGCGGACCGGATTTTGGACGCCCTACTCTGACATATCGGCCCGTTTCGCCGCGCCAACCGCCGCAAGGTAATTACCACTGCTTGTAGAGCGTGGGAACATGGCATCAGTGCTCGTCATCGGAGGACTGGGAGCGATCGGTGCACCGTTGACAGACGAACTCGAAGGACGCGGTCACGACGTCTGGGTGGCCGACCTCCCGTGGAACGAACGCGACCGATACTACCGCTGTGACGTCAGCGAGTACCGCCAACTCGAGCGGGTCTTCGAGGACCGCGAGTTCGACTACGTCTACCACCTCGGCGCGGAGTTCGGCCGGAAGAACGGCGAGGACTTCTACGAGACCATGTGGCAGTCGAACGCGGTCGGGACGAAGAACGTGCTCCGGTTGCAGGCCGAGCACGACTTCCGACTGGTCTTCTCCTCGAGCAGCGAGGTGTACGGCGATTACGACGACGTGATGGAAGAATCCGTGCCGCTCGAGGAGGGACCGCGCCAGCTGAACGACTACGCGATTTCGAAGTGGGTCAACGAGCAACAGATCATGAACGCGGCCGACCGGCACGGGACCGAGTCCGTCCGGGTCCGATTCTTCAACACGTACGGGCCGGGTGAGAAGTACAGCGAGTACCGAAGCGTCGTCTGCAAGTTCTGCTACCGGGCGCTGCACGACCTGCCGTACCACGTCTACGAGGACCACCACCGTTCGTTCACGTACATCGACGACACCGTACGCACGCTCGCGAACGTCATCGACTCGTTCCACCCCGGAGAGGTGTACAACATCGCCGGCGAGGAGTACTACGATATCAAGGAACTCTCGGACATGGTGCTCGGCTACCTCGGCGAGGACGACGAGCAGGTCGAGTATCGGGGAACCGAGACCCACAACACCCTCAACAAGAAAGCCAGCGTCGAGAAGGCGAAACGCGACCTCGATCACGAACAGCGCGTCTCCCTCGAGGAGGGCATTCCGCGGACGATCGACTGGATGCGTGAGTACTATGACCTCGAGTGAGCCGCGACCCGAGCGGACGCGCGGACCAGCGCGGTCCGCGGACAGTGGCAGTGGCAGCGACGGAGACCGTGGCAATCTCGGCAACCGCGACGCCCGCACCGGAAGCGACGACCCGCCGCTCGAGCCGATCGAGGACGTGGTCGTCGTCGGCACCGGGTTCGTCGGGCTGCCGCTGGCGCTGTTGCTCGCGAACAACGGCAAGCGAGTCGTCGGGGTCGACATCGACGGGGGCCTCGTCCGGGAGATCAACGACGGGACCCTGAACCTCGACGAGGACGAACTGCAAGCGCTGCTGGCGACCGACGCGGTCGAGCGAAACCTCGAGGCGCGGACCGAACCGACCGACGCCGACGCGTTCGTCGTCTCGGTCCCGACGCCGCTGACCGAGCCGAACAAGAGCCCGGACCTCTCAGCGCTCGAGGCGGCCCTCGAGTCGATCCGGCCGTATCTCGAGCCGGGCGACATAGTCAACGTGGAGTCGACGGTGCCGCCGCTGACCTGCGAGGAGACGGTCGTGCCCATCCTCGAGGACGCCGGCCTCGAGCCGGGCGAGGACATCCAGCTCGCGCACTCGCCGGAGCGGATCCTCCCGGGGAACGTCTTCGACGAACTCGTCACCAACGACCGCATCATCGGCGGGATCGACGAGCGGAGCCGGCGACGCGCCGCGGCGATCTACGAGCCGTTCCTCGAGGGTGACGTCTACTACACCGACCTGCTATCGGCCGAGCTCTGCAAGCTCATGGAGAACACGTACCGGGACGTCAACGTCGCGCTCGCGAACGAGTTCGCCCTGATCGGGGAGGAACTCGACGTGGCCATGAGCGAGGTGATCGACCTCGCGAACAACCACCCGCGGGTCGACATCCTCCGGCCGGGGATCGGCGTCGGCGGTCACTGCCTCCCGATCGATCCGTGGTTCCTGAACGAGGTCGATCCGGAGCACACGAACCTCATCACGACCGCGCGCCGGATCAACGACAAGATGCCGGCCGTCGCCGCGCGCAAGATCCGCCGGACGCTCGCCCCGCTCGCGGACCCGACGGTCGTCGCGCTCGGGGCCGCGTACAAACCGGGCGTCGACGACCGCCGAAACAGCCCCGCGTCGCAGATCGTGACCGACATCCGCGAGGACGGCTACCGCGTTCGCCACTACGACCGCCACGTCGACGCGCTGGCCTACGACGAGTTACGCTCGGTCCTCGAGCGCGAGTCGCCCGATGTGGTCGTCCAACTGGTCCCCCACGATGAGACGGTCGCCGCCCTCGAGGAGCACCGTTCGTGGTTCGACGAGTGGGGCGTCGAACTGCTCCAGTTCGGCGTCGAGAACCCGATCGAACCCTGAGTCACTACGCATGTCAGCATCGACAGCAACCTCGAGTCGGAGCCGCGCCCGCGACGAGACCGCCGCGGACGCAGCCACGGAGGGCGATACCGACGAGTCGTCCGTCTTGGTCGTCTCGCAACTGTTCCCGCCGGAGTCGATGGCCGGCGCACACCGGTGGGAGAAACTCCTCCGGAACACGCCCGAGGACGTCGAGTCCCGCGTCGTCTGTCCCCAGCCGTCCGTCCCCGTCGGGGAGTTCGAGCGCCGCTACTCGCCGTGGTCGACCGACCGGATCGGGGGCGTTCCCGTCACGCGGCTGTTCACCTACCAGCCCGTCGACGATCGGACGGACCTCGAGCGGATCCTGAACCACGTCATCTTCGCGGTGCTCGCGACCGTCTACGTGCTCGTCCACGGCCGCAAGTACGACTGCGTGGTCGTCCAGATCGGCCCGCACACGACGCTCGTCCCCGGACTCGCGGCGCTTGCGACCGGTTGCGGGCTCGTCGTCGACGTCTACGACCGCTGGCTCGAGAACGCGGTCGATTTCGGGTTCACCGACGAACGGTCGCTCGCCTACCGGCTGCTGCGATGGATGGAGCGGGTCGCGATCGAGCGCTGCGACCGACTCATCGCCCTCACGCCGACGATGGCAGCACAGTACCGGGCGGAGTACGATATCGACGACGAGCGGATCGAGACGGTCCCGTTCGGCGTCGACGACGACCTGTTCGACCCGTCGATCGCGACCGACGAGGAGCCGCGGATCATCTACACGGGGAAGTTAGGCGAGGGACAGGCCTTCGAGCCGTTCCTGCGCGGGTTTCGACGCGCCGACATCGAACACGACCTCGTCGTCTACGGCTTCGGCGAGCGCCGGGCGGAACTCGAGGCGCTCAGTTCGCGGTTGGACATCGACGACCGCGTCCGGATCAACGGGCCGGTCCCTCGTGAGCAGATTCCGGCGCTGGTCGCGTCGTCGGCGATCAGCCTGGTACCGCTGAAGACCGAGCACGCGCTCGATTACGCGCGACCGACGAAGTTCCTCGAGACGATGGCCGTCGGAACGCCCTACGTCGCGAGCGCCGTCGCGGAAATCGACTCCGTCACCGAGGAATCCGGTGCCGGGCTCGCCGTCGAGAACGATCCGGACGCCGTCGCGGCGGCGCTGCGCGAGCTCGCCGCCGACCCGGACCGCCGCCGATCGATGGGTAAACGGGGCGTCGCGTTCGTCGACCGACAGCACCGATGGGACGAACTCGGCGACCGGGTCGGCGGCCTCCTCGCGGATGTCGCTCGCGAGCGCGAGGTCGCGGGGTCCGGGATCCGCGCCCGGTTCGGCCGGCTCGCAACAGCCGCCGGCTTCCGTCGGTAACCGGCCTGGGTTCGGACTTTATCTTCTGCAGCGACGACTGATCCGACGCGGCCGAGACGATCCCGAAACGGGAACAGCGACCGTTGTCTCACCGGACAAGTGCGGAATACGCGACCGAAAACGAGCCGAATCGGCTACCGTCGGCGATCGGTTCTCCGAAGCGATCGGTTACTCGTCGCTGCGCGTGGCGACGACGGCGAGCGTGCTCTTCCCGACGCGATCGGGCAGGAGGCGCTCGCACAGCCAGCCGCCGGCCTGCAGCGGATCCTCGAGCGTGAGTCGACAGTCGCCGACGTACGTGACCTCGGTCGGCTCGAAGCCGTATCGCTCGAGGAGTTGGGTCAGCGTGGTCGCGTCGAACCAGCACGTGTGATCGGTGTTGACGAACTCCTGGTCCAGCAGGCGCAGCGCGGTCCAGTGGACCGCCATCGCGTTCGGCGTCGTAATGACGAGCTTGCCGCTCTCGGCGAGGTGGTCGTCGATCGATCGCAACAGCCCGTCGAAGTCGACGAGGTGCTCGATCAGTTCGCCGATGACGATCACGTCGAACGTCTCCTCGAGCGCGAGCGCCTGTGCGTCGCCGTGAGCGACGTCGTAGCCGTCGTCGTCGAGTTCCTCGAGTTCGTCCTCGAGGATGTCGACGCCGACCGCGTCGTCGGCCGTCCGAACGACGAGTTCGTGTAACCACGGCTCGTCGTGGCGTTTGTCGGAGTCGTGTGCGACACAGCCGATGTCGAGGACGGACGCGTCCCTGACGTGGGCTTCGATACAGCGTTCGAACGTCTTTTCCACGTTTCGTTTGCGCGTTTCGTTTACTCTCATGGTAGCCGTAGGGGTGTTCGCTGCGGCCGCGGGCGCTGGGCCGGTACCCGCCGGTCTCGACCGGCGGCGCAGTGGGGCGTCATCGCAGCCACGCGACGACGATGATGCGCGTCAGGCCGACCGCAAAGCCCAGCTTGGGTTTCTTCGTGTCGCCGTCTTTCCGATCCTCGATCCGGATCGGGATCTCCTCGAGTCGGAGGCCGTTCTTCCGCGCTTCGATGATCAGTTCGGGCGCGTTGAACCGCTCTTCGGTCAGCGTGAGCCGCTCGAGCATCGAGCCGCGGATCGCGCGGTAGCCGTTCGTACAGTCGGTGATCGAGGTGTTCATCAGGACGTTGATCACGCCGGTGAAAAACCGGATGCCGGTCCGACGGACGACGCCGTTTCCGGAGCGATCGACGCCGAGATACCGCGATCCCATGACGTAATCGGCCTCGTCGTCGACGATCGGTGCGACGAGTCGCTCGAGTTCGTCCGGCGGGTGTTGTCCGTCGCCGTCGAGGGTGACGACGATGGCCGCCTCGTTCTCGAGCGCGATCTCGAACCCCGTTTTCAGGGCGCCGCCCTGTCCCTGATTGATCGGGTGTTCGACGACCATCGCGCCGTTTTCAGCGGCGTTGGTGGCGGTCTCGTCGGCGGAGCCGTCCGACACGACCAGCGGCTGGACCTCGTAGCCGCGGACCGAGTCCGGCAGCGACGAAACGACGGTGCTGATGGTGTCGCCCTCGTTGTACGCGGGAATCACGACGAACACCGTTTCGACGCCGCCGTCGGTCGCCGGGGCCTGATCGACGGACAGCGATCGCGTCAGCGCCGACACCTCGTCGCTGGCGCGTCGGGCGAGATTCAACACGTGGAAGACGAACCCGAGCAGGACGACGTTCGCGAGCAGCGAGACGACGATGTATCGACGCTCGATGTCGAGGACGCCCCCGATGGCGTCGAACGCCTCGGGGACGAACACGAACGATAGCACGCCGCTTGCAAGTGCGACTGCGATCAGGAGGTCGCTCCGCTCGAATCGGCTGCGGTACCGATCGAATCCCCAGTAGAGGATCCCGACGGCGAGGACGAGCAACGCCGTGTCGAGCGGGTCGGGGGGAACCGGGATCATGGGCTCTGTCTGAGCTGCTTTCGGATCGTGTCTTCGACCGTGTGCGTCGGGTCCCAGCCGAGGACGTCGTGGGTCCGCGTCGTCTCCACGGGGAAGGCGTCGACGAGGGTCTCGTTGTCCCGGGGGTTGTCGACCAGTTCGGTCTCGATCTCGATGCCTCGTTCTTCCGCGACGCACTCGCGAACGATCTCGGCGATCTCACCGATGCTGGGGTCCTCGTCGCTGGCGATCGCGAACGAATCGACGCCGGTCGCGTCGTCGTCCAGTTGCTCGACGAGGACGTCGGCGCTGTTGAGATAGGACCTGGCGACGTCTTTGACGTGGACGAAGTTCCGCGACTGCGTGCCCGGCTCGTAGACCGGCAGCGGCTCGGCCGCGAGCGCTCGGTCGACGAAGAAGTTGAGCACCGTTCCCTTCGTGACCACCCGGTCGTCGACCGTGTGATCCCCGTACAGGTTCGACTTGAGGAACTTGTGGGCCGGAAACGAGTCGACGGCGAGTTCCTCGATGAGCCGCTCGCCCACGACCTTGGTTCGGCCGTACCAGTTCAGCGGATCTCGCGGATGAGTGGCCCTGATCGGGAACTCGCGGGGGTCGCCGACGACCGCCATGCTCGCCGGGAAGATCAGTCCGGCACCGCTCTGTCTGCAGAACCGGGCGACGTTGCCCGTCCCGGTCACGTTCACCTCGTAGGCGAGTTCGGGGTTCGATGCGCAGTCCTCGACGCCGCTGATCGCGGCGAGGTGCATCACGATGTCGGCCCCCTCGAGCGCGCTCCACAACCGGTCGCGGTGTCGAATGTCGACGTGTTCGACGGCGACATCGTCGATCCGCTCGAGCGAGCCGCGATAGAAGTTGTCGATCGCCGTGATCGACCACTCGGGTCGTTCGGATCGGAGCTGTGCGACGACGCGGCTTCCGATATACCCCGCCGCGCCGGTGACCGCGACGTGTACCGGGTCCGACTCGACGCCGGTCGGTTCGGTGACGGCCGCGTTCATCGGTACTCACCGTCCGAGACCGGTTGCCGCGGCGACGCCGCCACTGCCCGTCCGGGCTCCCCCGATCGGGAGAACTGGTCGGCCAGCGAACGGACGCCCTCTCGAAGCGTCCACTCGGGTTCGAATCCGGTCTCTGCGAGCCGGTCGAACTCGACGTGGTAGGACGGCCCCGGCTGTTCGTCCTCGAGGTAGACGATCTCGAGGTCGCAGCCGAGTTCCTGCCTGACGATGCGGGCGATATCCTCGATGCGGAAGTTCTGATCGGTGCGTCCGACGTTGTACAGGTCTCGCGGCCATCGCTCGGGGAACACCGCCGCGTGTTCGTACGCACGGGCGGCGTCCTGGACGTGGATGAACGGCCGCCAGTTCTCGCCGTCGCCGTAGACCGTCAGCGGACGGCCGGTCAGGCCCCGGAAGACGAAGTGATTGACGACGAGGTTGAACCGAATGCCGGGCGCGTAGCCGTAGTTCGTGCTCATTCGCAGCGACGTCGCGGAGAAGCCGTGCTCGGCCGCCGCCTCGCGGACCACCCGTTCGGCCTCGACTTTCGCCTCGCCGTAGGGATTGAGCGGGGCCGGTGTCGTCGTCTCGTCGAGGTTCGTACTCGCCGCGCGACCGTAGCTGTTACACGAGGAGGCGAACACGACCGAGTCGACGCCCGCCGCACCGGCCGCTGCCGCGACGGTTTCGGTGCCGCCGACGATGATGTCACGCGTCTCCTCGGGCCGGTCGTGCGTGCTCGCAGCGCCGGTGATCGACGCGAGGTGAATCACGCGGTCGACGCCGCACATCGCGCTCTCGACGTCGTCCTCGTCCCGAACGTCGCCGCGCCGGAACTCGAGGCCGTCGACCGCGCCCAGCAGGGAGCGCGGTGACCCGGTCGCGAGCGAGTCGAGAACGACGACGTCGGAGACCGCCTCGTTCTCCGAGAGGCGACGGACGAGCGCGCTGCCGATGTACCCACAGCCGCCGGTGACCAGTACCCGCACGGGTCAGCCCTCGCTCAGTACGTCGGGGAGGAACCGGTCCTCGTGGGCGACGATGGTCGACTCGTTCTCGAGGAGCGTCTCGATGATCGAGCGGACGCCGTCCTCGAACGTCGTCGATCGGCCGCCGATCAACGCGTCGTACCGGTCGTTTTCTATCTCCATCTCGTGTGTCTCGTCCTCCGAACGCGGGTTCTCGAAGTGTTCGACTTCGACGCCGAGCCCGTATTCGTTGGCCACGTCGGCGACGGTCTCGGCGATCTCGACGATGCTGATCGCGCGGGTGACCTGATTGTAGACGGTGTGGTCGTCGGGCCGGTCGTCCGGATCGGACAGCGCGAGCCGGGCCAGTCCCTCCACGGCGTCCTCGAGCGCGATGAAGGGCTTGCGCTGCTGGCCGCGGCCGTAGACGGTCATGGGGTAGCCGGCGACGGCCTGCGCACAGAACCGGTGAGCGACGACGCCGAAGTAGTAGTCGAAGTCGAACCGCGTCCCGAGCCGGGGATCGACCGCCGTCTCCGTCGTGTCGGTCCCGTACGTGATCGCCGTTCGAACGTCGGAGACGGGAATGTCGAACTGCTCGTGGGCCAGCCGCATGTTCGCCGCGTCGTGGGATTTCGTCAGGTGGTACCACGAGCCGGCCATCGCGGGGAACGGGACCTCGTCGCGCTCGCCACCGTGTTCCATCGTCGCGCCGCCTTCGGGGACGGGGAACGAGGGGGCTCCGTAGACGCCGGTCGTCGTGGTCTCGACGAAGTGCGTGTCCTCGAGATCGTTTTCGTGAAGCGACCAGAGGAGGTTCCGTGTCGACTGGAGATTGTTGTGCTGGGTGTAGTTCGCTCGTTCGCGGCCGATCTGCGAGTACGGTGCGGACGGCTGTGCCGCGGTGTGGACGATCGTCTCGGGCTCGTGGACGCGGAGCAACTGGTCGACGAAGTCGCCGTCGGTGAGGTCGCCCTCGACGAACGAGAGGTTCCGGACGCCGTGGACCTCCTCGAGCGCGTCGAGGCGGTCGTCCATGGACGCGACGGGAGTGGCGCTCGTCGAGCCGACGGTCTCGACCCAGCCTCGTCGCGCGAAGTTGTCCACGAGGACGACCTGTTCGTCGGTTCGAGATGCGATCCGAACTGCCGTCGGCCATCCGAGATAGCCGTCTCCGCCGGTGAGCAGTACTGACATGATGCTATCGATAGTGTTCCGAACAGGGTCAAAAGTGTATCCATTGGTAAGCACCGATGATACTTCCATAGGCGTTATCTACCGAACAGTTCCGCCGTTTCACCGGTCCGATCTCGTGAGAGTATCAGGGTCCAATAGTGCAAACTTATTACCATCGGTGAATCAAGGTCGGTTCGTATGGCCGACACGAGCGATACAACCGAGGAGACCGAACCGACCGACCAAGCCGACGAAGCGGACGACGAACTGGTCGACGACTTGCGAGACGGCGCGGGATGCGTCGAAATCTGGAAGCACCTCAGCGAGCGCCGCGACGACGAGTGACGGTCGGTCCGCACGCGACTCGTCCAACGACCCCCGACGCCGCGGTGTGGAATTGCACCAGTCGCCGATGACCAGTACCTTCAAACCCGTTCCGGTGGGACGACCAGTATGCGCGTGACACGTCACCTGTGGGGCTGTGTCTCTCTCGCGGGCTTTCTGGCCGCGCTCGCGGTCGTCCTCGAGCGTCCCCTCCTCTTGGCCGGTGTGGCGCTGATCGGCGCGTGGCTCCTCGCGACCCAGTCCGCGTTCCTCGCCGCCCTCGAGCGGACGCGGCGCGGGCTCTCCGTCACCCGGTCGATGCCGTCCTCGAGCGTCCGCGCCGACGAATCGGTTCCGGTGACTCTCGCCGCGACGCTCGCGGACCCGGCCCCGCTGCATCTCGATGTCGACGCGGGATTGCCGACGGCGACGAAGACGGCCGACGGTGACGCGACGGCCGTCGCCGTCGAACCGGAGACGACCGGCGCGGAGCGGACCGCGGTCGCGAGTTGGCCCGTCGTGGGGACGCACACGTTCGACCCGGCGCGGGTGACTGCGACCGACGGCCGCTTCCGCGAGACGTTCGCCGCGGGCGGTTCGCCGACGGTCTCGGTCGAGTCTCGAGGGCCGCAGGCGATCCACGTCGGCGAGGGCGGCGACCGGCTCACGAGCGTCTACGGCGAACACGCGCTGCGGCGATCGGGCCGCGGCCTCGAGCCGGCCGAACTCCGGGAACACGTCCCCGGCGACGCGGCAAAGCGGATCGACTGGAAAGCGACCGCGCGGCTCGCGACGCCTCACGTCCGCGAGTACGAGACCGAGACGACCCGCCGGACGCTCCTCGTGGTCGACCACCGACGGCCCCTCGCGACCGGTCCGCCGTCGGAGACGAAACTCGACTACCTCCGCGAAGTGATGCTCGCGACGGCCGAGAGCGCCCGCGACAGCGACGATCCGCTCGGGCTCCGCTGTGTGGGCGACCGCGGCGTGACGACCGATCTCGAGCCGGCCGCGACGGCGGAGGCGTACGCGACGATCCGCCGGGAACTCCTCGACGTCGAGCCGACGCCCGCGACGCCGTCACCGCAGGCCTCGACCGCCCGCGCGCGACCGCAGGCGACCGACGGCGGGCGCTCCGAGACGCCTCGAGCGACGCGGGACGACGCCGGCCCGTCCCCGCCGGTCCACGGCGGTGCGACGCGACGGACGGCCCGTCACTCGGTCCGGGACCTCGAGGGCGACACCGATCCGTTCGCCGAGACGCTGCGCCCGTTCTACGCGGAGTCGCGGCGCGATAGCCGCCGGGATCGGGATCGACCGCTTTCCGACGCGGTCCGGACGTCGCTGGCGTCGTCCGTGTCCGCGACGCGGACGATCGTCTTCACCGACGATTCCGATCCGGCCGAGGTCCGCGAAACGGTCTCGCTGGCCAGACGGAACGACAGCGACGTCACGGTGTTTCTCGCGCCGAGCGTCCTCTACGAGCCCGGCGGCCTCGACGATATCGAGCGGGCCTACGAGCGCTACCGGGAATTCGAGTCGCTCCGCCGCGACCTCGGCCGGCTCGAGGGTGTCAGGGCGTTCGAGGTCGGCCCCGCCGATCGACTCGGAACCGTCCTCGAAGCGGCGCGCGACCGGGGTGGTCGCCGATGAGCGAGCGGTCGACCGCCGCCACCGAAGCGGCCGGAGCCGGCGGGACGGACGACCGGAGCGCTCGAGCCGCCGGTGGCCGGGCGACCGAACTCGACGTGCCGGCGCTCGTCGCGCTCGCGGCGCTCGTCGGGGCGTTCTGGGTCGTCGCCGGATGGCCGGGGCTGATCGGCGGCGTCGCGACTGCCGCCGGCTGGTACGCGCTCGGGCCGCCGTACGCGGTGGCGCTCGGCCACGTCGCGCTCGTCGTCTGCGTTCCCGCCGGGATCGACCCGATGTCGTTCGCGATCGTCGAGGCGGGGTTCGTGGCGCTCGTGCTCGCGTCGGCCCCTCGAACGGCGGCGACCGTTCCGATCCGGTACGCCGCGACCGCGCTCGCCAGCGCCGGTGCGCTCGCCGGACTCGCCCGACTCGCATTGGGTCCGGCGGGACAACCGCTGTGGGTGGCCGCCGCCGCGCTGCTCGCCGCAGTGGCCAGCGGCATGTACGGACTCCACCGGTACGGGCTCGTCGTCGTCCTCGAGCGAGCAGCGACCGACGAATCGATGACCGACGGCGAGCCGTCGCTGTCGGACGAAACGACGCCCGACACGGACACTGAACGATGAGCACGACCACCGACGATCCCGATCGTACCGACTCCCAGTCCTCGCCGACCGACGACACCGCTGTGCAATCGGCCCCGGATCGAGCCGAGCTGGCCGCCAGAGCCGAACTCCTCGCCGAGGAGAACGCCCGACTCCGGGACGAGTACGCCCGCGCTACCCGGGCGACGTACCGCCGCACCGCGCGGTGGCTCGCCGTCGTCGGCGCGCTCGCCGTCCTCGGCGGGTTCCTGTTCCCCGACGGGCGGGCGGTGCTGTTCGCCCTCGGCGGCACCGGCCTGTTCGGCGGGATACTCACGGCGTATCTCACCCCCGGGCGATTCGTCGCCGCCGACGTCGGCGAGTGCGTCTACGCCGCCGCCGCGACGAACGTGGCCGCCCTGATCGACGGCCTCTCCCTCCGCGACGAGCGCCTCTATCTCCCCGGGAGCGACGGCGCGTCCGTCCGGCTGTTCGTCCCACAGCGAGCGGAGTACGAGCTTCCCGACGACCGATCGGGACCGATCGTCACCCGAGCGGCCGAGCGGGGGCTCGTCCTCGAGCCGACCGGCGGGCGACTCTTCGCGGAGTTCGAGCGGACGCTCGGCGAGCCGCTGCCGGCCGAGCCGTCGGCCGCCGCGACGACCCTCGCCGACGCGGTCGTCGAACAGTTCGAACTCGCGCGGCGCGCGGAGCCGGCAGTCGACGCCGACGACGGCCGCCTCACGGTCGCGATCGACTCGAGCGCGTTCGGCGATGTCGACAGAGTCGACCACCCCGTCGCCTCGTTTCTCGCGGTCGGCGTCGCCGAGGCTCTCGATCGGCCGATCGAACTCGCGGTCGACGCGGGCGAGACGCCCGACGAGTGGCTGGTCACCTGCCGCTGGGACCACGTGGACGAGAGAACGGAGTGAACACGGTTCGGTTACTACCCGATACTCGCGATCCGAACTGCGACGCGGCGCTGATTACGGCCGCCCGGCATTGTCGCCACCGTCACGGCCATCGCCGCTGTCACGGGTGTCGCCACCGTCGCTGACCGCTTGCGGCTCGTTCGCGGCGTCGATCACCGGGACATCGACCGACTCGAGGATGTCCGCGATGATGTCGTCCGCGGCGACGTCGCCGAGTTCGGCGTCGGCAGACAGCACGAGCCGATGGATCAGCGTGGGTTCGGCGAGCGCTTTCACGTCGTCGGGAATGACGTACTCGCGGCCGTGGATCGCGGCCCGCGCTTTCGCGACGTCGAGGTACGCGAGCGTCGCCCGCGGCGAGGCACCGTGAGCGACGTCGGGGTGGCCCCGCGTCGCGCCGACGAGATCGACGAGGTACTCCTTGACGGGTGCGGCGACGTGGACGGACGCCACGCGGTCGCGAGCCGCGAGCAGTTCCTCGCGGCTGACGACTTGCTCGACAGCGTCCGGTCCGAGCGTCGGCTCGTCGTCGAAGCGATCGACGAGTTTCAGTTCGTCGTCCTCGTCTGGAAGCTCGATTCGGTGTTTCAACTGGAATCGATCGCGCTGGGCCTCCGGCAGTTCGAAGACACCCTCCATCTCGATCGGGTTCTGCGTCGCGATCACCATAAACGGCGTCGGCAACTCGAGGGTCTCCCCGCCGATCGTGACGTGGCGCTCCTGCATGGCCTCGAGCAGGGCGCTCTGGGTCTTCGGCGTCGCGCGGTTGATTTCGTCGGCGACGACCACGTTCGCGAAGACCGGGCCGCGCTGGAGTTCGAACGCCTCCTTGTTCTCGCGGTAGATCTCCGTCCCCGTGATATCCGCCGGAAGGATGTCCGGCGTCATCTGGACGCGGCTGTGCTCGAGCCCGCTCGCCCGTACGAAGAGGTCCGCGAGCGTCGTCTTCGCCACGCCGGGGACCCCCTCGAGGAGGAGGTGGCCTCGCGTCAACATGGCGATCGTGAGCAGTTCGACCGCGTCGTCGTTGCCGACGAGGACGCGATCGATCTCCGCACACAGTGCGTCGTGAATCGCCGCCGGATCGACTGGACTAGCGTCGTCGGATCGTGGATCGGTTTCGTTCGTTCGTCGTGTCATGGTCGGTGGTAACTCGGTCAGTCGCTATCGTCCCGGTTCCGTCGATCGCGGGTCCTGCCCCCGATCACGCGCCGAATCCGATCGTCGTCCCAATCGGGATGGCGCTGTCGAAGGATCGCCGCCCGGTCGTCGTCGGACAGGAGCGAGTCCGAACGGCGTCGCTCTCGAGGGGCGTCCCCGGAGTGTTCGCCCGAGATGAGTCGCCGGGCGCGGGCTCCGATCGAGCGAACGCGGCGGCTGGACAGCGCCGCGATCGCGGCGATGCCGCCGGCCCCGAGCAACGCCTGAAGGGGACGGACGCCACGGATCGTCAGGACCGCTGCAGCCAGTGGCGGCACGTCGGAAACGTGCGAGACGTCCAGCAGGACGCGGTCGTTGTCCTCGTACAGTTCTCGGACGAACCGATCGTTGTCCGAGCGGGTATACATCGAGTTGATCGCGATGCTCGGATCACCGATCACGACGACCGCCCCGCTGCTGACGTTCTCGACGGTCGCGACCGGGTGCGACCCGAGTTCGTCTTCCTGTCCGAGGCGCTCGTCGTCTTCCGTGAGGTAGGAGACGTTACTCGTCGTGGCGAGTACCGTCGTGTTCTCCGACCCCGGCTCGACCGCCGTCGCGTAGTTGAGCGTCACCCGGTCGACGCCGTCGGTCATCGAGTGGTTCTCGACGGCGGTCGCGACCGGCATCGCCGGCCCGCCGTCGTGGTTGTACTCGTCTCGCACCAGCCTCCCGTCCACACGGGCCTGGGCACCGACGTCCGCGAGCAGCGAGTTGCCGTTCTCGCCGAAGTTCTCGAGGACGACGAGCGTGCCCCCGTTCTCGACGAACTCCCTGATCCGCGCCGCGTCCTCGGCCGCGTACGGTTCGTCCGGCGCGACGACGAACGCGACGGTCTCGTTGGCGGCGGACTCGTTCGCGAACGCCTCGTATCTGTCCGCATCGCGGACGAGTTCGCTCTCGGCGTCGGGATCGTTCTCGAGCGAATCGCTGAGGTCGGTCGTCCCGTCCCACGAGGGATTGTACGGACTGAACGCCGCCGCGGACGTGGCCGCGAAGACGCCCAGCGCGACGACGGTCGCCACGGCGAGCGCGACCAGCAATGCACGCGGCCAGACGATTTCACCGTCTTTCAGGACGCCGGCGTGCCAGCTCACGCGATCACCTCCGATCGCGTCGACGGCCGTGTGACGCCGGGACGAAACCGGACGAGCGCCGCTCGAGCATGGGTCACCACGGGATCACCTTCGGGGGAAGCAGTCCCAGGATCCGATGGAGTATGAGGGCGGCGAACCCGAACAACCCGAGTAGCGTGAGCCACCGCAAACGGGCCCGCCACTCCGGCGTCACGTTGATCGGTGCCGTGAGTTCGGTGACGACGAGCAGTCCGAGCAGTGAGAGGACGAAAAAGAGCTCGTACGAGAGCGAACCGAGCAACGAGAGGACGAGCACCGTCGCTACCATCCACGCGAGTTGACCGTGGACGAATCGCATCCGTCGCGGGGTCGCCATCCATCGTCCGTACCCCGACAGGGTGTATAAACATACAGCGAGTAACTCGGGATACGGAACTCGTATCGATTCTCGCCGTTCCCGTTCCAGATACCGCAATCGTTGTGTTCGTTGGGATAGTCACACCCACTAGATGTCCCTAACGGTTATTGCCATCGTTACTTTTCACGTACGCTGCGTAGCGGGCCCCTTCAGCCGCGAAACGGTCGGTGGGTAAAGGGCCACCGCGGATGAGTCGTCGATTCGACCGTTCGAAACTTCCGACCCAACTTTACGAACATACCCTTGTAATCAACCACGATGTGTGATCATTCACAGCACTGAGAGCGTCACGCGGGTTCGGGACGGGGGACCGAAAAATGAATCGGTCCTCGAGTGAGTATTCGATTCTATCTCGCCGAAATACCAATTTCAGATACTGCTCGAGATACGGGAACTACTATCGATAGGCGCGGTCGGTAACGCAGAAGAGTTCCAGTAATACGAGCGATCTGATGAAGGCTAATCTGTTGGTATACGCTGCTCATGTCGATTTAGTCCGCTGATTTATCGCTTCACTCACTCTCTCGTTATGTACTTCAGACTCGAGACAAAAATGCGGCATCAGAACGCAATCGGATACCCAATTCAAGATATAGAAAATGATATCTACCAGCTCGATACTGTTTTTAGAGCGGCTTCCCTAGCTAACACGAGGGTTCAGAGCTATGCAGACAGTGAATTAGCTGCTCTGAACGAGTAATTCGGACGCAGTGACGAGAACAGCGAATTGCGTTGAGCCGTCGGAGAGATCGACTGCAGTTCACGAGAGAGCGAACTTCTCACAGGGAACCAGACGAGTTCGGGGGCTGCGGCTGTCGCGGTTCCGAGACGGATAGCGCATTTGTCATTGGTCCTGCAGACGAGAGTCGAACAGTTAGCAGCGATACGCTCCCGGCGTCGGCGGTCGTTGTCGTTTGTGCCGGGTTCGGGTACACCACTCGTTGAGTCGGTCGACGAGCGCCTCGTCGATGCCGAGCCGATCCGCGACAGTCGCGGTCTCTGATCCCTCGTCGAACCGCAGTCGGAGGATGCGATCGAGGGTTTCCGGCGAGACATCTAGCTGTTCTGTCGCCGACTGCCCGGCGTACAATGGCGACCCCGCCGTTTCGACGGCGAGGTCCTCGGGAATCCCGATATGTCGGGCGAGCGCTCGCACTTCGGTTCGGTAGAGATCACCGAACAACAGGCAGTCTGCCGCCGTTTCACCGTATTTCGTCGCAGACCCGAGGAGGTACCGCGTGCGATCGATCGGGCCGACGACGAGAGCGTTCGACGTGTTTGCGACGTAGTAGGTACAGGCCATCCGGAGCCGTGACAGCATGTTGTTCGTCGCGACGACGTCGTCGACCGGTCCGTCCGATTCGCCGACCGCTTCCTGAACGGCCGCCAGTACCGGCTGGAGTTGGAGTCGGCTGTGGTCGATTCCCAGCGACTCGGCGACGGCCTCCGCGTTTCGAGCGATCGCCTCGTGACTAATGAACGCCGGCATCACGAGTCCAGTTACGCGCTCCTCGCCGATCGCATCCACGGCGAGCGTCGCCGCGACCGTCGTTTCGACACTGCCGTCCAGTCGCACTACAAGACCGTCCGCGCTGGCGTCGGCGACCAGTTCCTCGAGGAACGCGGGGAGCCGTTCACGCAGGGTCGTCAGCGCCTCGTCGGTCGTAGCGAGACCGTCCGAATCGCGAGGGAGGCCCTCGACGGACGTATCCGAACCGGTCACCGTCATCGTTCCATCGGCGGGAGACGAACTGAAGCGGTAGTCGGACGCCGAGTGCAACGACGGTCGTACGGGTCGACCGGCCGTGAATCACTCGAGACCGGGTCGAAAGCCGCGTTGGAAGACGGATAGATCATCGTTCACGTTACGAGAGTTCGATCATGAGTTATAACAGTTTCTAGTCGATTCCTTACCCACTTGTGAACCCATAGATGAGTATATTATAATATATATGCTGCAGAAGACCATTTCCACTGTGGAATCGTCCGCTTTGCGGAGATGGAGGGTTCGGGAGCAGGGGCTGCGATTCGATTCGGCGATTTAGGACTCAACTCGGTACCGGCCGGAGAGGGTCGAAGGCGGCGAACACGCGCCCTCGAGGACGGGTCGATCGGGACCAAGCCCCACACTGCTGAATGCGATCATTCACCGGCGGATTCGGCGGTGACGGTCGCGAGGATCTCGTCCGTCGAACCGATTTCCGCGAACTCGCCCTCGAGGTGTGAGAGGGCGGTTTTGTGGACCACCGACGGGGCGAACTGCTCCCCGTCGAACGTCCGCCCGAACGTCGCCGTCGCGTCCCGGACGAGGGTGACGTCGAAGCCTCGATTCTCCGCCATTCGGGTCGTCGTCGAAACGCAGTGATCCGTCGTCAGGCCGCAGATCACGAGCGAGTCGACACCCCGTTCGCGTACCCACGGCTCCAGCTCCGTGTCGACGAACGCCCCGTTGACCCGTTTGACGAACTCGGTCTCACCGTCTCGAGGAGCCAGTTCCGGTTTGAACTCGAATCCCGGCTGGTCGCCGCGAAGCGGCGACTCCGGTTCCGTCGAATCGTGGCGAACGTGGGCGATCGGCAATCCGGCCGTCCGCCAGTGGGCGAGAAGTCGCGCCGCGTTCGATTCCGCGTCCGGATTGTTGCGACTCCCCCAGACGGGGTCGTCGAACCCCTGCTGGAAGTCGATGAGCACGAGGGCCGTGCGGGCCGAACTATCGCTCATCTCCGATCACCGTGTGCGGCGCGACTCGATGGTTCGAGGAGATACTCCGACTTCGGGTGGGCCCGGGTTACGGTGATCGGACACTCGCTCGGCGCTTCGGCTTCGGTTTCCGTTAGCATGTACTGCGGCCACTCGCGATCGCCCTCGTTCCCCCAGTCGCCGAGATCGGCGTGCGGACAGACGCCGTCGTAGTCCTCGAGTCGGTCCTGAATCACGTCTCGGGCGTGTTGGCCAGCCTCGGTGTCGCCG
Source organism: Natrinema sp. LN54 (assembly GCF_052439245.1). Lineage (NCBI taxonomy): Archaea > Methanobacteriati > Methanobacteriota > Halobacteria > Halobacteriales > Natrialbaceae > Natrinema > Natrinema sp. LN54. The sequence continues at coordinate 160,988 of NZ_JBQVRP010000005.1, read as the reverse complement.
GTGACGTTCAACGCCTCGAACAGCGCCCGCGGCTGGAACGTGATCTCGAGGCCGATCGGGCAGTAGCGGCTCTTGTGCGTCTCGTAAAACGGCGCGCGACAGGTCGGAAACATCGGCTCGCCGCCGAAGCAGAACTCCCAATGCGGGTCGTCGGGCTCGGTCGGAATCCGTTCGGGCCACGGTTCCGGATCGTGAACGTGGAGAAACTGGAGAATGTGCCAGAGCGCGCGATGGTACTCCGCCTCGGATAGACGGCCGTCGGGTGGTTTGAAAAACGTCACTAACGACGCGCGGTCGCTGTGATCCTGATACGTCTCGAGGTACTCGAGCAGCGTTCGGCCCAGCTCGAGCAGGGCGTCTTTGTCGGTCATCGACGGGACGGCCGTGTACAGCGGATCGCCGTTCTGGACGGATTCGACGCCGAAAAAGCAGGGGAACGGGCTGTCGTTTCGCTCGCCCAACAGCCCGTCGCGGAACGACTCCCAGTGGGCCGCGACCCAATCGGGGGCGTCACCGGCGTCGACGCGTGCCGCGACGGTCGCTTGGTCGTTGAGCGTGCCGACGACGGAATCGGTCATCGAGTAGAGTTCGGACCTTTCAGACCTTTTAGTTATCGGTTCGGACGGCTGCAGCGTTAGTTAGCGGGTTCGCCGCGACTGGCGTCACGGTCGCGCGTCGGCCGCGTCGTCGCGGTGTTCCTCGAGCGAAAGATCGATCGCTCTTGCCCGTTTTCGGATCGCATCCGCGTCGACGACGGTGACCTCGCCGTCCTCGAGGAGGACGTTGCCGTCGACCATGGTAAACGCCACGTCGTCGCCGTGCGCGCCGAAGACGAGATGCGAGAGCGGGTCGTGCAGCGGCGTCGCTCGAGTCAGATCGGTATCCAACCCAACGATGTCCGCACGCCACCCCTCGCGGAGCGCGCCGAGACGGTCGAATCCGGTCGCCTTCGCGCCGTTTATCGTCGCCATCTCGAAGAGCGTCTCGGCCGGGGCGGCGACCGGATCTAGTCCGTCGACTTTCTGGAGGAGACTTCCCTGTCGCATCTCCGTGAACGGATCGAGCGTGTTGTTACACGGCGGGCCGTCGTTGCCGATCGCGACGTTGATCCCGCGCTCGAGGTAGTCGGTGATCGGCGCGATACCGCTCGCGAGTTTCATGTTCGACGACGGGCAGTAGGTGACGTGCGTACCGGTCTCCGCGAGCAGTTCGCGCTCGCTCTCCGATGTCCAGACGCAGTGTGCGAGGACGACGTCGTCGCCGGTGAGGCCGACTTCGTCCAGCCAGTGGATGTTCCGCATCCCGGTGTCTTCCTCGACCGTCTCGACCTCGCTGCGGTTCTCGCTCGCATGCGTGTGAATCCGAACACCGTCGTACTCGTCGGCGAGTTCGCGCGCCCCGCGCAGGCACTCCTCGCTGCAGGAAACGGCAAAGCGCGGCGTCACCGCGTACCGGATTCGGTCGTCGAACGCGCCGTGGTACTCCTCGATCAACCGCTCGCTCTCGGCCAGCGCCTCCTCGGTCTCCTCGAGCAGTCCCGCCGGCGAGCGCCGATCCATCAGCACCTTCCCGAGGACGCCGCGGATGCCGATCTCGCCGGCCGCCTCGAACGCGCGCTCGGCGTGGTTGACCGAGAGGTGATCGATGCAGGTCGTCGTCCCGCTCTCGATCATCTCGAGGTAGCCCAGTTTCGCCGCGATTTCCATCTCCTCGGGCGAGAGCGACGCCTCCATCGGGAGGACGTACTCGAAGAGCCACTCGAGCAGTTCCGAATCGTCGGCGATGCCGCGACCGAGGCTCTGTACGGAGTGGAGGTGACCACCGACCAGCCCCGGCAGGAGGATATCGTACGACTGCTCCTCGCGATCCGGGTATCGGTCGCGAAGAGCCGCTCGCCGACCGACGGCGGCGATTCGAGAGTCGTCGACGACGACCGCCCCGTCCTCGATGACGGTGTCGGCGTCGGCGATGACCGTTCCGGAAAGTATCATACCACCCGAGAATACAGTTCCACCGGCAAAACGGTTTGGACTCAGGCCGATCGGGTTCGACGCGGCGAGCGAAGCTCGGTGGGAGCGGCTCGAGAGATAGTTCGACTATCGGTAGAACTTACCCATCCTTAGTGTCTATAATCGATTTATCGATGTCGTTGCTGCCGTCCAATTCGACGATCGATAACCGCACGGCGGCGGCGACGTTCCGGCCCTCGATACCTAAGTACGAAGAGCGTGTACGGTGCATGTACGACGATGAGCACGATTGATTTATCTCAACGGCAACGACGAACGCTTACCGAACTCGTCAACGAGTACCAGGCGACCGATTCGCCGGTCTCGTCAACGGACCTCGCGGCTACGCTCGACCGCAAGCCGGGCACGCTCCGGAACCAGATGTCGTCGCTTCGCTCGCTCGACCTCGTCGAGGGAATCCCAGGACCCAGCGGCGGGTACAAACCGACCGAGACAGCCTACGAGGTCCTCGACCGAGAGCCGCTGGCCGACGCCGAATCGGTCACTCTCGCACGAAACTACGACCGCGTCACGGCGACCGTCGACACGATCGATTTCACGACCGTCCACAATCCGGACCTGTGCCGGGCGCAGGTCCACTTTCAGCAGTCGGTCCGGGGCTTCGAGAAGGGCGACGAAATCGCGATCGGACCGACGCCGGTCGCGAACCTCGTCCTCGGCGGTGTGATCGTCGCCGTCAACGAGAGCGAAAACATGGTGATCCTCGACGTCGCTCTCTTGGAGGCACCGATGCGAGAGGAGGAATCGAAAAGCACCTGAGGGCTGTGAGCGCGTCGAAATGTTGCGTATCGAAGAACACCGGGTTGTCGCAGCGACTGACGCCATGCCACCGATCGATCCGGTCCGCTCGAAGGATCGAGAACAGGATGAACCGCCGAATATATTCGCAACTGAACGAGCGACAATGGATTTCGTGTATCGTATCCTCCTACTCCTGTGTTCGTGAATATATTGTGAGTATATGCCGAAAGTCTTAACATGCGTAGTGAGAAAGTGGTTTTTGGCGAGGAATCGAAAGGCCACACTGAACGACTGCGATCCGTGGCCTCGCCAAACATGCCCTCGCCATCGTCGCGGATCGACTCCTAATCCGAGATCACACCCACATGTTCACTGCAGTCCCGCTACCGGTTCCGACCGGTATCGCGGGCTGTATCCGATCTCGATCGCACGACGAAGCGTCATCCCACTAGGTGCTTCCCGGGCCTGGCTCGAGGGCGATATACGACGCTGATCATCGCCGTCCGAACGCCGAGAGATCGAACACGAGCGAACAGCTGTCCGTTTTGTCGCTAGTGGTACGATCGATCGACGCCAGCCGAATTATGGAATTCTTGGTTAGACTAACCAGTTAGGCTAATCAGTAAGAAGGACGATACGCGCAGTTCAACACGCTGAGTGCTGGGTCTCGGCCACGTTCGTCGGCCGTTCGTACGGAATAGTCCTCACGTGAGCAGCGTCTTCCGGACGAGACGGAGAGCAAGACTTATGGCTGACTGACTGGTTAGTTAGTACATGGGCCAGTCACTATCGCAGAAACGACCGTGGCTCGTAGCGCTGCTCGCAGCACTCGCGACCGGGCTCGGCCACCTCTACCTCCGGCGGTGGCGTCGCGCAGTCGGATGGCTCGCCGCTTCCTTCGTGACGACCGCGCTGTTCGTCGACCCGGCCGCGTTCGACGCGTTCGTCGCCGGCAGCTGGGGCCTCGAGACGCTGGTCGCTATCGCGCCGATGTTTTTCGTCGTCGGTCTCAGTATCGTCGACGCGTATCTTCTCGCTCGGATGCAAACCGACGGTGCTGTCGCCGACTCGGTCGACGGCTCCGATACGGACTCGGTCGCCTGTCCACACTGCGGAAACGAACTCGATCCGGACCTCGAGTTCTGTCACTGGTGTACGAACCCGGTCGAAGGTATCGACCGCGATCGTCCGGACGCGGCAGACGAGGAGCGCTGACGAACCGTTCGATTAGACACCGAGATCCGTCTCGCAGCGCAGGGTCGCGTTTCTGGCATCGCTATCGATACTCCGTGAGGAGCGAACAGCGCCAACAGTGAGCAGAGAGGTCACGCGTCACGCATCAAGACGGCAGTGACGTACTCGTCGGCGGTCCGTCTCGCCGTTGCGAGTGCATCCCCCTCGTCCAAGACGACTTCTCGAGTTCGAGCCCCGTCGACGATCGTCATGAGCGCCCGCGAGACGTGGTCGGCGTCGACGTCGGTGAAGACGCCCGCCTTGATTCCCTGCTCGATCACCGTACTGAGCATGTATCGGATGTACTCGTCGTTCTGCTGGAAGCGCTCGCTGAACGCGTCGTTGTACGGTGCCTGACTCCGCATCTCTAACATCGCGATCAATAGGTCGTGATGGTCCTCCGGGTCGACCAGCAGTTTGTCGAGCAGGTGCTCTAGTCGGTGTTCCGGATCGGTCGTTTCGACCTCGTGAATCGTTTCCTGAAATCGATCGAGGAGATGGTCCAGAAACGCCGCGAGGAGGTCGTCTTTCGTCTCGTAGTGGTAGTGAATCGCGGCGGTCGATTTGCCGTACTCGTCGGCGATCCGTTTGATCGTGAGCGCAGCGTACCCGTGTTTCCGAAGCGCCTGATAGGTCGCGCGCATGATCGCTTCGTTCGGATCCGAGACGGGCCGTTCCGGCGAATCAGCCATTGTACACTACGTTCGTTGTGGGTCGGATAATAGTTGTGACCTGCTCGGGATCACGCAGGATATTATCGACTGATCAGTTCGGAGTCAACGGAGAAGCGCTCGAGACGTCTCGGAGAGCGTCCTGGTATCTTCCCCAAGGTTTTTGACTAACTAGTCAGTAAGTCCAGTATCGACCGCATGAATGACGACCCGACTACCGAGATACTAGACGCAACGTATCAGGCCCTCTGTAAGCACGGGTACGCCGAACTCACGGTGCAGGATATCGCCGCCGAATCAGCGATGAGTAAAGCATCGATACATTACCACTACGACAGCAAAGACGATCTGTTCGTCGCGTGCCTCGAGTCCCTCTACGATCGGTATACCGCCCATATCGAGGCTGCTGCCGGTGAAACGCCCCGAAAACAGCTCCGCTCGCTGCTCGAGTTGTTGGTCACCGATACCGGAGAGATCTCCGGGACGGAGTTTCGAACGGCAATGCTCGAGCTGAAGGCACAGGCACCCTACAACGAGGAGATTCAGGACCGACTCGTCGAATTCGACGCGGTTCTCTTCGAACGATTGGAGGAGATAATCGAGGCTGGTGTCAGTCGGGGTGAGTTCACCGACCGTATCGATCCGTCCGTTGCGGCCGAATCACTCATTACGACGATCACGGGCGCACAGACGCGACGAGTCGCAGTCGACTACTCGACGGAGCAACCCTCCGAGATGATGACCGGAGATATCGAGACGAATCTGCTGACCGAGATGACAGTGGAGGGGAGACAGTGAGCGATAGCCGCAGCCGTATCAGCTCCCTGTTCAAGGGGCGCGAGGAGTTCGACCTCACGGCCGGCGATATCGGGAAACCGCTCTTTTTCCTGTCGATGCCGATCGTCGTCACGAACCTCTTCCAGACGGCGTACAACCTCGCGGATACGTTCTGGCTGGGCCAGTACAGTACCGACGCACTGGCGGCGATCAGCTTTGCGTTCCCGATGGTGTTCCTCCTCATCTCGCTCGGGATGGGCATTTCGGTCGCCGGCAGCGTCCTCGTCGCCCAGTACACCGGTGCCGGGGAAGAACGGGAAGCCGAATACGCCGCCTCACAGACGGTGGTCTTCGCCGGCATCGCGTCGATCGTCCTCGGGGTCGTCGGCTACTTCCTCGTCGAGGAGTTCCTCGGACTCATGGGTGCCTCCGACAGCGTGTTGCCGATGGCGACGAGCTACATGGAGGTCATCTCGCTGGGACTGCTGTTCATGTTCGGGTTCGCGGTCTTCATCGCGCTCATGCGCGGCTACGGCGACACGATCACGCCGATGCTGGTCATGTTCGGCTCGGTGGTTCTCAATATCGTCATCGACCCGTTCCTGATCTTCGGTTGGACGGTCGTCGAGAACGCACCGCTCGTGGGCACGGTCAGCTTTCCCGAACTCGGAATCGAAGGCGCGGCGATCGCGACGGTGTTCTCGCGTGCGCTGGCGCTGGTCGTCGGCCTCGCGATCATGTTCCGTGGCAATCGCGGCGTCGAGATCAACCTCCGGGATATGGTGCCGAACCTCACCTATCTCCGCCGCCTCGCTCGGATCGGCGTCCCCGCCTCTATCGAGGGAACGGGTCGGGCGCTGTCGATGAACTTGCTGTTGTTCATCGTCGCGCTCTTTCCGGACACGGTCGTCGCCGCGTACGGGATCGGGACGCGCGTCTTCTCGGTCGTCTTCCTCCCCGCGATCGCGGTCGCTCGCGGCGTCGAGACGATGACCGGGCAGAACATCGGCGCGAACAAACCCGAGCGAGCGGAACAGGCAGCGGCGCTCGCATCCAAGATCCTCTTCGGCATTCTCACCGGGGCAGGCGTTCTCGTCTGGTTCCTCGCCGCGCCGATCGCGGACGTGTTTACGACCGATCCCGCGGTCGTCGATATCTCCGCGACGTTCCTGCGCTACGTCGCGTTGACGTTCGGATTCATCGGGATCATGCGAGCCTACACGGGGAGCTTCCGCGGCGCCGGAAAGACGCTTACTGCAGCGGCGATCTCCGTGCTGATGCTCGGCGTTATCCGCTTCCCGATCGCGTGGGTGTCCGCGGGTTCGATCGGCGAGACGGGCATCTGGCTTTCGTTCGCCGTCTCTAACGTCGCCGGCGCGGTGATCGCCTACGCGTGGTACCAGCGAGGCACGTGGCGGGAGGGCGATCTGACCGAATCAGCGGTCGACATCGAAGATACCGGCGTCGAAGTTTCGGCAACCGACGACTAACACCAATGGCTCAGGACAGTACACGATCCGAACGGCGACTCGAAATCGACCGCCGGCTCGAGGAAGCGCTCGGACGCGTGGAGAGTCACTGTTCGGCTCCCGTTCGGGCGACCGTTACGGAACGCGACGACAGGCGATACGGACAACTGGTGGCGCTGTCTCACGACTCGATTGCGGAGACGCCGGATCGATCCACCGTCCTTCCCGCAGCGACGTCGATCGAACTGTTCCGCGGGTACAGTCGGCTTCGGGAGCAACTGCTCTCTCAACTCGACGCTGAGAACACCGCCCTGGTACAGTGGGACGTGACGACCGCACTGTTGGCCTCCGATTACCTCTATACGACCGCGTACTCGACGCTCGGAACCCTCGACGACGAGCGCGTCGGTGAGTGTTTCGAAATACTCGCGTCCGTCTCAGCGGCGATTATCGAGGCGCTGGGGAGTACCGAGCCCCGGGCGACGCCGGAGACGACCGATCACTGTTCGGTTATCGACGGGACGGCGGGCGCACTCGGTCGCGGCGCGGCCCTTCTGGGCGCGACGCTTGCGGACATCGAGGAACCGCACAGAGAACACGTCGCGACAGTGGGCCGCGGGTTCGGAACAGTCAGCCGGATACGGGCCATCCTCGCGTCCGACACCGGCGCTCCCCGGACCGATTCGAGTTCGTCGCCCGCTACACGACAACTCCGGCGGCACGCGACACGGCGTCTGAACGAAGTCGACCGAGCACTCGACGACCTGTCGCCCGTCGCCGACATCGACCCCCTGCGCGCGTTCGTCAGGGAGGCCGCGCCGGACCGCCTACCGGCGCGGTGTCGGGACTGATCTCGAGCCCGGCTTCGTCGGTATCGGAGCCGTATAATTCGTTCAGTCTCGAGCAGCCAGATACCGAGACGAGACCGTTCAACACCACTCTGACTGCGAAATCAGACCGTTCCTGACTGCTCGCTCCTCGAGCGAAGATCCGTCTCGGTGAGCCACTCCCAGTCCGAAAGTCGATCCACAGTATCGTTCGCGTCTCCGGCCAGTCGAGACTCGGCGTCATCGATCGCGACGACTCGCTTCAGCGGATACGGAGCGTGGCCGAGTCGGTCGCATCGCTGATATTGCTGTCGGTCGAATACGTTGACACCATCGCTGCTGTCGATAACGATCGCGGCGATATCGTCGTTCTTGAGATCGTCCAAGAAGCTTTCCGCCAACGGATAGCCGTTGTGCAAGTTCGAAAAGTGCTTCCGCTCTCGAGAGATGTAGACTGCGTTTCGACCGTCCAAGAGGGTGAACTTCGACACGGGGTCCGGTTGGCTATCGTATCGCCTCGACATATAGCGCTACAGTACAATCATCAGATCTTATACGCATGCCTTTCCGCGTGTACGCTTGAAAACAGAGGGCATTTTTGCCAGAGTTTATCGCAATATTAAAATAGGCTTCTGCAAACAGGTACAGCATCCAGATCTATTTCAATTTTTACAGAACGAACCGGACGGCACTCACAGCACCGAGCCATCACCGGGCGGACCATCCTGCGGGACACACGTTCTAACGGAGAGTTTCTGAAGTATATCTAAATAGAGAGATAGAATAAGAATAATAAATAATACCTTTCTACCGTATCCTGATATCCACGTTTTGCAAACCGAAATCGAAACCGATGGCGACGATCGAAAGCAGAGAGTTCCGGAACTGAACCGATGTGAAACATACCGGTTCGATGTTCCACTCCGCCGTGACCGTTCACAGAATCATCGAGTGAAAACGACAATGACGCCGAGCGGGGATATATACAGTGATCAGTTGCGCTGGGGATCGGCAGCGATGTGTAACCACTAGCGGCCATCAGCGCAGCGGGTCACCGAATCATCGATCTCAGCAGATCGACCCCTACATCTCTGATACCCGACTAGTATAGGAATCTGGTACCTATGCGATATTGTGGGAAGCGGACGATCAATTGCCTCGAGAATATCACTGCCGAAAGTCCGATCGAAACGGGTGTCTCAAGCCGGCGGTCGCTGCCGACTGACGGTGAGACTGAGACTCTGTCGCTCGGGTTCGATCTGCTCCGAACAGCGCCCGTTGCCGTCCGAGATGCCTCAGTCGTCTAACGGTGACTCGGTGCCACGGACGCTGTCGATGATCACGTCGCCGTCGGGTCGGGACGCGATCCAGAACAGTTTGTGGGCGTCGACCGACTGCTCGAATCGCACGTCCGGCGCGGAACCGACGGCGATCTTCCGGAGCGTCCACTTGAACAGCGCGTTCTCGGCCTTCTCGAGGACCTGCTCGTCGGTGAGTTCGGACGGAACGACGAGGACGTCGTCGACCGTTCTCGAGACGGTCTCGGGGACCACGTCGGCCCGCACGGCGAGCCGCCGGGCGCGGTCGACGCTGACGACGTACTCGAGGTCTCGATCCGCGATTATCGGCCGGTCGACCGTTACGACTGCGTCGTAGACGCGGTACGGATACGCGACCACGCCGACGCGGCCGGTCGAGTCGACGTCCTCGCGTGCCACCGTCGGTTCGATGACGGTCAGGTTCGCACGCTCTTGGGTCCGCCCCGTGATGTCGGCGGCCTCGGCCCGCTGTCGACGCGTGTCGCTCACTATTCCTCACCCGATTCCCAGTAGTCGCTCTCTTCGACGTGTGCGCGAATGGTATCCGTTTCCGTGACGGCCTTCGGATCGACATCGCGACCGCCGTCGGTCACGTAGTCGGGCGTCCCGGTCGGATCGTCGCTGCTCGAGAGCGCCGAGAGCGGCTTGTCGAACGACTCGAAGTGGTCGTCGACGCCTTCCGGCGGCGTCGTCACCAGCGAGACGACGATGAGCGTCGCCGTCGAGAGGATGAACGCGGGGAAGAGCCCGTAGACTCCAACCAGCCCCGTGAGGAACGGCGAGCCGTCGATCGCCCCCATGAGTCCGAGCAGTTCGAGGACGGTCGAGAGCTGGGTCCACAGGATCATCGTCGTCGTCCCGACGATCATACTCGCGACGGAGCCCGTCGCGGTGACCCGCTTCCACCACAGCGCAGCGATGAGCGTCGGCCCGATGGCCGCTCCGAGTCCGCCCCACGCGTAGTCGAGGACGAGCGTGTAGATCGGCGTGTTCTGTGCGAGGAAGGCGAAGGCGACGCTCGCCGCGCCGAGTGCGAGCGTGACGTACTGGGAGTACCGAACCAGCGTCTCCTGACCCGCGTCGGGGTTAATGTAGCCGTGGTAGACGTCCTCGACGATGGCGCTGGTCGCGACGAGCAACTGCGAGTCGGCACTGGACATCATCGCGGCGAGTGCGGCCGCCAGGATGATCCCCGCGATCGCACCGGGGAAGAACTCGAGCGTGAGCATCGGCATGACGTTGTTCGGGTCCTCGATGCCGCTCTGGCCGAAGACGACCAGCGTGTACAGCCCGACGAAGCCGGCCCCGATGTAGGCGACGAACATGAACAGCTGAGCGACGAGCGCGGCGAGGCGGATGTTCTTCACCTCGTCGATCCCCATGAATCGGACCATCACGTGCGGGTTCCCGGGGATACCGAGTCCGATGGCCGCGTAACTGATGATGCCGAAGATCGCTGCCCAGCCGGTCATGCCGGCCGTGACGCTGGTGTAGGAACTCCCGACGGATGCGAGTTCCCCGAACGGAAGCCCGTAGTTGGTAAACGCGATGACCGGCAGGACGATGAACGCGGCCAGGATGATCGCACCCTGCACGTAGTCCGACCACGCGACGGCGAAGTAGCCGCCGAGCATGGTGTAGCCGACGACGATGACGCCGCCGACGAGGATTCCGACCACCGACGAGACGCCGGTGAGAACCTCGAGCAGCGTCCCGGCGGCGACGATCTGTGCGCCCACGTAGCCGCCCTCGAAGAGCATCAGGACGAACGCGGAGACGCCTTTGACGTAGCCGGTGTCGTCCTGCAGGCGCGTCTCGAAGAAGGTCGGCAACGTGACCGCTTTCACGATTTCCGTGTACTTCCGGAGACGCTTTGCGAGCCCGGCCCACGCGAACAGGTCGGCCGGAATCATCCCGAGCCCGTTGTAGAACGCCATCACACCGGTCCCGAACGCGTCGCTCGGGACACCGAGCGTGAGCCACCCGCTCATCTCGGAGGCGCGTTCGGAGAAGCCCGTGACGACCGGGCCGATGCTGCGCCCGCCGATGACGTAGTCGTCGACGGAGTCCATGAGCCGGGAGGAGTACAACCCGATCCCGAGGAGGACGAGGAGATACACCCCGAAGGTCCCAAGCACCCAGACGCCGGCCGAGCCGGCCAGTCCCTCACTGGCCATGCTCTGCCTCCTCGTATCGCTGCCGGAGTTGTTCCTCTCGTTTCCCTTCCCAAACGTAGTACACGCCGAGCATGACTAGGTACACGGCGAACGGTCCGAATAACCAGACCAATTCGACCGAACCACTCTCAGGCATACAGGTGTGTGCTTACCACCCACACATAAACGTACCGAATTTGCCCTTTTTTTGATGGTGGAGTAGTCCTCCGAGGAAAGTGGCGCCGCTGTCGCCCCGCAGTGAGTCCGGTGTCAGCGATCGATCGTGGAGCCCACGAGATGCTGCCGTCGAGCCGGGAAACTCTCGTGAAGCGTGTCTCGAGTAGGAACCGAAGAACGCGTCCCGGGCGCGATGGGGAATACCGGGTGATCAGACGCCGACGACGGCCCGAAGCGCGAACAAGGCGTTTTCCTTTCGCTCGCGGATCCGACGGTAGAAGTACTGCATCCACTTGTCACCGTAGGGGACGTACTGATTGACTTCGTAGCCCTTCGCGGCGAGGTCGCGCTGGGCGTCCTCGCGAACGCCCATGAGCATCTGGATCTCGAAGGGCGTGTCGTGTTCCTTGTGAAGGTCGATCGCAGTCTCGAGCATCGACAGATCGTGGCTTCCGACCGCGATGCCCCCATCGAACTCCCGGAACAGGAACTCGAGGTGCTCGCGGTACGCCTCGTTGACGTCTTCTTTCCGGTCGTAGGCGACCGAGGACGGTTCGTCGTAGGCACCTTTAACCAGTCGGACTGCCGCGGGAACGTCGGCGAGGCGACGCAGGTCGTCGCCCGTGCGTTTGAGGTTCGCCTGAATGGCGACGCCGACGCCGTGGGGATGGTCCTGGGCCGTCGATTCGACGGCGTCTAAGGTCGTGTCGGTCGTCGTGTGATCTTCCATGTCACACCAGACGAAGACGTCTTCGTCGGCCGCGACGTCGACGATCCGTTCGAAGTTCTCCGTGAAGACCTCGGGGCCGACGTCGATCCCGATCTGGGACGGTTTGACCGAGACGGACCCGTTCAGGTCGCGAGCGGCCAGTTCGGAAACGAGACGGCAGTACTCATCCGCGTCCTCGTCCGCGGGCTCGCGGTCGTGATAGTGTTCGCCGAGGAGGTTGACGATGCCACCCATCCCCGACTCGTTACAATCGGAGACGTGATCCAGCGTGCCGGACACGGTCGTTCCGGCGACGAATCGGCTCGCGATCGGGGGGATCATACCGTGTCGGTGGCACGCAAGCTCCCTAAATCGATACCCGACCAAAAGATTCAGACTCCAGGGGCAGGAATTAATATCGGGGTCGATCAGGACTCGTCCGGGTTGAGCAATTTCGCCTCGGCTTTCCGGAGATGCTCGAGCAGCGTCGTCTTCGAGACGCCGAGTTCGTCCGCGAGTTCGCGCGTGTCGATCTCGCGCGGCCACGCATAGTAGTTATGCTCGCAGGCGAGTTCGAACGCGTCCCGTTGGCGGGGCGTCAGCCGATCGAGTCGATCCGGCGTTCCCGACGAGTCGCCCGCCGGCGAGGCGATCTTGCTGATGGAGATCTCGGCGTCTGTCTCGGCCCGGATGGTCTCGAGTCGGCTCTGAATCTCGGCGCGGCCGTCGGCGACGAAGACCGGCCAGTGCTCGAGCCCTCGTTCGACGCGAACCGACGCGTCGTGGATGAATCCGTGCGAGACGAGCGTGTCGCTGATACTGTGTTCCGGCTCGTACTCGACGAAGAGTTCGCGGGTCGCGTTTCCGGGGTCCGGTGCCGCGCTGGTCGGGCGCTGGCCGAGTTCGACGGTCGAGTGTGTCAGCGGCGACTCGTTCGCGAATTCGACGAACTCGTCGAGTTGCGCGGTCGTGTCCGCGTAGACGGTGAAGTGGCCCTTGACCGTGTCCTCGACGGTTCGGTGGACGGTGTGGACGAGCAGTCCGGCGTCGACCGCCTCGGTCGCCTGCAACCCCCAGCAGTCGGGATGCCAGATCTCGAGCGCGAGTCGCGTGCCGTCCGCCCCTGTCGCCGTCGCCGTAGAACTCGTGCTGCTCATGTGTCGGCTCTGCTCGTCCGTTTCGGTGTGAGCAACATAAACATACTGAATAGAGACACCGCGTGACAACCGCTCGAGTCGGTCCCGACCATGGGAGGCCGTGGTTATTCCCTGACGATCCGTGACTGATACGGTATGAGCCAGCAGACGACAGCCCAGCCTAACCGTCACTACATCGACGGCGAGTGGACCGACGGCGAGGGCGACGAGACGTTCGAGAGCGAGAACCCTGCAACCGGCGAAACGCTGCGGACCTTCCACCGCGGAACCGAGGCCGACGTCGACGCGGCGCTCGAGTCCGCAGAACGCGTCCAAGACGAGTGGGAAGAACTGTCCCATATCGACCGCGCGGAGTACCTCTGGGACATCTATCAGGAACTCCGTGACCGGACGGACGAACTCGGCGAAATCGTCACCAAGGAGTGTGGGAAGGAGATCTCCGAAGGGCGAGCCGACGTCGTCGAGGCCGCACACATGGTCGAGTGGGCAGCCGGGAACGCCCGGCACCCACACGGGGACGTCGTTCCGTCCGAAATCGGGAGCAAGGACGCGTACATGCGGCGCAAGCCCCGCGGCGTCATCGGCTGTATCACGCCGTGGAACTTCCCCGTCGCGATCCCGTTCTGGCACATGGCCGTCTCGCTGGTCGAGGGCAACACCGTCGTCTGGAAGCCCGCCGAACAGACGCCGTGGTGTGCCCAGATCGTCGCCGAAATGTTCGAGGAGAGCGGCATTCCGGACGGCGTCTTCAACATGGTTCAGGGCTTCGGCGACGCCGGCGAGGCCATCGTCGAGGACGAACGCGTCGACACCGTCCTCTTTACCGGCTCGGCAGAGGTCGGCCAGCAGGTCGGCCGGACCGTCGCCGAACAGCCCGGCAAACTCGCGGCCTGCGAGATGGGCGGCAAGAACGCCGTCGTCGTCACCGCCGACGCCGACCTCGACACGGCCGTCCACTCGGCTGTGATGAGTTCGTTCAAGACGACCGGCCAGCGCTGTGTCTCCGCCGAACGCCTGATCGTCCACGAGGACGTCTACGACGAGTTCAAAGAGCGATTCGTCGATATCGCCGCGAACGTCGCCGTCGACGACCCGCTCGCCGAAGACACCTTCATGGGCCCGCTCGTCGAGGGCGAGCACAAAGAGAAGGTCCTCGAGTACAATGAACTCGCTCGCAGCGAGGACGTCAACGTGCTCGTCGACCGCGACGAACTGGCCGACGACGAGATTCCAGAGGGGCACGAGGACGGCCACTGGGTCGGCCCGTTCGTCTACGAAGCCGACCACGAGGCGGACCTCCGCTGTACGCAGGAGGAGGTCTTCGGCCCCCACGTCGCGCTCATGGAGTACTCGGGTGACATCGAGGACGCCGTCGAGATTCACAACGACACCGAGTACGGGCTCGCGGGTGCGATCATTTCCGAGGATTACCGCGAGATCAACTACTACCGGGACAACGCCGAGGTCGGACTCGCGTACGGCAACCTGCCGTGTATCGGCGCGGAAGTTCACCTGCCGTTCGGCGGCGTCAAGAAGTCCGGCAACGGCTACCCGAGCGGCCGCGAAGTGATCGAAGCCGTCACCGAACGAACCGCGTGGACGCTGAACAACTCGAACGACATCGAAATGGCACAGGGACTGTCCGCGGATATCACGACCGACGATGACTGAGACGACCTGTCCCCTCTGCGGGCGAGGTGTCCGCGTCTCGGGCGACTGGTGCCGGCGCTGTGGCTGGACCGGTCGCTGTGGTGCCGATTAGCGCCGATCGGCGACCGATTCGATCGACGCCAAACCGCCTGTAGAACCGATCGCCGTCGGTCCATCGCGGTAGCGGCCGCGGGATCGGCGTTCCACATGCGTGAACGAACTATCTAAAGAGGTCCGTTACCGCACGACACACCTTCGACCGATCAATGCAATTAGCAAACCACGTGGAGAGTTCACGCATTCCGAACGTCGAACCGACCGGGAGGTCCCGCGATCAATTGCTATTGACATCCGGGCAGAAGCACTACCAATACACGCCCAGTAGTATAAAATCTAATGTGATAGTGCCTACAATATTCTTCGGACTGTGAAACGAAATATCAACCGACAATCCCCATCACGACCCGTTCAGCCCTGTTCACACATTCCGAACGCTTATACACGGGTGGGACGACGACTCGAAGCATGACGGACGATCGCCCTCGCCCGGTCAAGACGACGAAAGCGTCGATCGCGCTCGTTCGCGCGGTCCACGACAGCGACGGCGCAACGCTGAGCGAGTTGGCCGATCGCCTCGAGATGGCAAAGAGCACCGTCCACAACCACCTCCACACGTTGGTCGACGAGGGATTCCTCGTCCGCGACGGCGATACCTACCACGTCGGGCTCCAGTTTCTCCCGTTCGGCGAGCACGCGCGTACCCGGCATCCACTGTACACGACGGCCCGACAGCGCGTCTACGCCCTCGCCGAACAGACGGGAAACGAAGCCGACTTCATCGTCGAAGAGAACGGCCGCGCGTACTCCCTCGAGTACGCGATCGGTGAGTCCTCTCGCGGGGGGCTGCCGGAATCGAGCCCCTTCCGTGCGGGAAATCGCTTCCATATGCACAACTGCGCGTCGGGAAAAGCCATGTTAGCATCGATGCCCGAATCGCGCGTTCGGGAAATCATCGATCGGTGGGGTCTCCCGGCCACGACCGATCACACCATCACCGAGGAATCGGCCCTGTTCGACGAACTCGAGGCGATCCGCGACCGCGGGTACGCGACGAACGACGAGGAACTGATCGATGGCTATCGATCCATCGGCGCGTCGGTAACGAGCCCCGACGGCGAGGTGGTCGGCGCGTTCTCCATCGGCGGCCCGACGTATCGGATGGCCGTCGACGAGTCGACGACCGAGGAGATCGCACAACTGCTGGGAGACGAGATCGACGCGCTCGAGGCGGCCCTCTTCTGATTTGATCTTACACGCATACGTGTGTAATCCCTTCTCTAGGGAACGGTACGCAGTATCGTCTCAATGCAGACCAGCAGACGGGAAGTCCCATAAAGAACGGATAGTCGGACCGACCGAAGAAGTGAGCTATGAGTGAGTGGGTGTCGGCTTACCTGTTCGGAAACTCGCTCGGCGAGCGTGATGAAGCGGCGGTACCCACAGTACGTTCTCGAGGGAACGACATCACCGGGCCAGCTAGACACAGATACCATTGATCGTGCCGATCAGTCTGTTTTGAATACTATTCAAAAGTAATATGAGTTCGAATTACGGAGTCTCGATTCGAGCTACAATCGACTGTGTGAATAGATACCATTGACATCCGAGATTTGGTTGATGAGTCGGTGAATCGAATCGACGAGTGTCGCTCTTGTCTGGCTACTAGAATATTCCGGAGACAAGTCCATATATGGATGGTCCCGCCGCGTTCTAACAGGTAGCCGCTACCGAGGACAACGATGCGATTGTCGTCCGTCGTCTGCAGACCGTAGAGGGAGCCCCGGGCCGGGTGGGTTCTTCGAGTTCGGCGGTACTCGTTTCCAGTGCCGTGGCAGTATACGCCTTGTTCGAGAGATGTTGACCGATGCGAGCCACGCACCGTCCATGTGGTGTTTGGCAATGAGGTCCCCTTCCTCGTTCGCAATAGTGATGACCATCGGGTTCTCGATTGCTCGCGCTTTTCGTTCGGTCAAGTCGATGACCGCCTTTGCGGTTTCGAGGGAGATCGAGTTGACCATCATAGAGAGACCGTTCTCGAGCGGGGGAAATACTCCCCGCAGATAGGGCGGATATCTATTAGCGGAGGAAAAGTTCATCTTTAGCTACACGCCGAAGCGATCCTCGAGTCGACACAAATACCATATATAGATACTACTCGTATTTTCGAGTTATTTGCTATCAATGGGACTTGCGGAACCGGAGATCCGATCGGTAGTCAACGGACGCGAACCGATCGGGTTAAGGTGTGATCGGCGAACTCACGAGTCGACTCGATATCGATAAATAGAGGCTATACACCCGTATAGCCCCGAAACCGTCGTATTCCGGTCGATCGGAGTCGGTTCACCGCGAACGACAGTATGTATCGCGGTATTTCCGAACAAATCGACTGAAGAGGCGGTGTCGATGGCCGCATCGTTCGTCGATTCGGTATCACTGACCAGTACTGCGTTCCATCGCTGCGGCTCCGATTTCGAGACGAGAAATTCGGATATCGGAACGCCATTCGATATCCGCTTCAAAATATGAATTGGAATTTCTATCAATTACCAAATAGTTACGGCGCGTTCACTCAGTTCGGCGATCGACATCTGCACCCGTGGGTTCGGCTTCGTCCGCAGTGATCGGATTCACTTGAGGATGTCGACGAGTGCCGTCTACCGAGTCGCGATCGTGCTTCGCAGAAAAGCGGATCTTTGTTTCCGCCCTCCGAGACGGTTGTTACTGCAGCGGTGATTCGGATATCCGGCTTGAGATGATCATGGGTATTGTAGCAGCCTCTAAAGTTCGTTTCTCTTCGCCTATGCCGGAAGTCGCCAGAAACATTTATGCCAGTTCGTGATAACTCGGCACTATAGACCGGAAACCACTTTCCGGTGTCTGTGATGAACGATTCGACACCAATCGACGGAACGCCGACGGTGAAACTACTATCGAAGGAGTACGAACGGTACCGAGAACGGACGCCGAATTCGGAAGCAATGGCCGACGACCTCTCGGAGGTCGTCCCGGCTGGCGTCTGTAGCACGTTTCGAGCGTACGATCCGTACCCGGTCCACGCGGACCGAACGGAGGGGACGACCCTCTACGACGTCGACGGGAACGAATACCTCGATTTCGCGCTGAACAACGGAACGCAACTCGTCGGTCACACCCATCCGGAGCTATCGGAGGGCGTGATCGATCAGATCGACCGCGGAACGCTCTACACCCGTCCGAACGAACTCATCGAATTCGCGGCGCGGCCGCTGATCGACCGGTGGGATGCGATCGAGCAGGTCCGCTTTACCAATAGCGGTACCGAGTCGATCATGCACGCAACGCGGCTCGCTCGAGCCTACACCGGCCGAGAGAAGATCATCCGGATGGAAGGGGCGTATCACGGAGCTCACGATCCGGCGCTGGTGAGCAAGATGCCGCCGATCGAGCGGGCGGGCCCTGAGACGGATCCCCGCCCCGTCAGTGAATCGCAAGGGATCCCCGATTCGGTCCCGGACGATGTCCTGTTGGGGACGTACAACGATGCGGCGAGCGTGGAGCGGTTGCTTCGCGAGCACGGTCGCGAGGTTGCCGCGATTCTCGTCGAACCGGCCTGTCTGAACCTCGGACTCGTCGAACCGACCGGCGGGTTCTTGGAGCGGTTGCGGGAACTCGCCGACGAATACAACACCGTCTTGATCTTCGACGAGGTGAAAACCGGCGTCAAGCTCGCACCCGGCGGCGGCGCTGAGTACTACGGCGTCCAGCCCGACCTCGTCGCGCTGGCGAAAGCGATCGGGGGCGGGTATCCCGTCGGTGCGTTCGGCGGCCGACGCGATATCATGGACCACATCGCGGCCGATCTAGACGACGGCGTGGCTACCGGGGCCGCCCACTACGGGACGTATAATGGGAACCCGTTGGCATTGCGGGCCGTCGGTATCACGCTGCGGGAAATTCTCACCGCCGACGCGTACGACCACGTTACCGAGCTTGCCGAGCGGCTCGCGGGCGGATATCGAGACGTAATCGAAGACGAGGATCTCGAGGCGCGGGTCGCGAGCGCCGGGTCGCAGGGGATGGTCTATTTCACCGAGGAACCGATTCGGACGTTCCGCGATTGGACTGCCGTCGACGAGGAGTTCCACGAGGCGTACTGGTTCGGCATGCTGAACAGGGGCGTGATTCCGCATCCCCACGACGCCTCCCAACAGTGGACGATCAGCGTCCAGCACTCCGCCGAGGAGATCGACGATCACGTCGCCGCCTTCGCGGATCTCGCCACTGATTTAGCCGCGGCACAGCGGTAGTCACGTAATGACGAGTGATCCCGATCGACGGACGTACGATATCCTCCGCCTCCTGGCGGAACACGAACCGATCGGCAGTGTCCACCTCACGGAGCACCTTCGCGAACACGGCTACTCGGTGACCGAACGCACGGTTCGAAACACGCTCGCCGATTTGGATGAGGACGGTCTCACGGAGAAAGCCGGCGGAAAGGGGCGTCGACTGACCGAAGACGGCCGCGGGGAACTCGAGCGCGGTGGACTCAGTGGTCGGATCGAACGGGTCAGCGAGCGCATCGCCGACCTAACCGGCCGCGTTACGTACGACCCCTCGGCTGATTCGGGCGATATCATCGTCGGAACCGTAACCGTTCCACGCGAGAAGCGGCCGGTGCTCGACGAGCTGTTGACGACGATCGACGACTCGGCGCTCGGACCGATCGTCGCCTCGGTCGAACCGGCCGCCGGCAGTGACGGAGACCGCCTCGAGGTCGCGGTTCCATCGAGCGTCACGATCGACGGCGTGTTGCTATCGCACGGAATCGAGAGTCATCCGGACACCATCGGCGTCGTCGAATATCAGCAGAATCCCACGTCCGTTCCGTACGACGATCCGGAACCCGCGATCGACGGCGGTGCGATTCGCCGATTCACGGACGTCATCGGTGACGAACGGGCGACGGTGGACCTGGTATCGATGCTGATCAGAGCACGTCAGACGGACGTTACGCGTGCACTCGAGGGGGAGACCGGACTGCTGGTCGCCGACAACAGGGAGTTTCCGCTCGTTCATTACGAGACGGCTCACGAGCTCGCGGTGGCGACCAGAAAGAGACTGGGCGGTGTTCTCGATATCCGCCGTCCTCGAGAGAACGGCCCGTTTCCGTGGGGCGAACCCGGCTGGAAGTTTGCGTCACTCACGTACGCTGGGGCATCCGAGTGTCTGATTTCGTGTTGTGTCGAGTCGGGAATCGCGCTCGAATGGCAAACACTCGCACGGGTACAGCCCCGCTCCGATCTGACCCCGCCTGCGAGCCAGTAATAAACGAGTGTTTCCATATTTCTTGGATAGGTAGCCACATAGCCATAATATGGTGGCTTTCGGATGTAAAATAAACGTAACAGGCGGGATTTCGTGGGAACTTTTATGTGACGGCAAGAGAGAAGAGTGTGATACGGTGGCAATGCAATGCCAGGACAACACACTCGCGGACGACGGCAGTTCCTCCGAACGACCGCGGCGAGCGGAAGCGCGCTTTCGCTGGCCGGACTTGCGGGATGTACAGGCTTTCTCACCAGTGACGACGACGCACTAACGGTCGCCGTCTACGGCGGCGTGTTTCAGGAAGTAATGGACGAAGAGCTGTTCGCGCCGTTCTCCGAGGAGGTCGACTTCGAGGTGCAGTCGGAGGCACAGCCGACGTCCGAAGAAGCGCTCACCCAGTACGAGAACGGCGTTCAAGCTGGCGAAGCCCCCGTCGACGTCGCGATAATGGCCCAAACTGGCGTCAGGCAGGGATTGAACTCCGATCTCTGGCATCTCTGGGAGGAAGACGACTTCGAAAACCTCGAGTACATCAGCGACGACCTCGTCGGCGAGGCCGACGGCGGCATCTCGAGTATCGGTGCGTTATCGTGGTACATCAACCTCGTACAGAACACCGACGAAATCGAGGAGTCGATCGACACCTGGGAAGCGCTGTGGGACGACCAGTACGAGGACACGCTCGGACTGCTCGGCTACGCCTCCAATTCGTTCCTGCTCGACGTTACCGCGGAGGTCCACTTCGACGGGCAGAGCATTCTCGACGATCGTGACGGCGTACTCGAGGTATTCGAAAAGCTAGAAGAGATCAAACCGCAGGCGAACTTCTGGTACGAAAACGAGGCGGAGTTCCAGCAGCGACTCAGGGACGGCGAGGTGCCGGCGGGGATGCTCTACAGCGATATCACGCTCGTCATGCAAGACGACGATGCGCCGGTGCAGTCGAACTTCGTCGAAGAGGGGTCGATCCTCGATTCCGGACTCTGGGTCACGCTCGATACCTCGGAGCGCAAAGACGAGGCGCGACAGTTCATCGACTACGCCAGTCGACCCGAGATCCAAGACCGGCTCGCGGAGAACCTCTATACGAGCCCGACGATCGACCGCGAACACTCCGAAATCGACGACGAGACCTACGAGATGATCGCGGGGCCGGGGCCGAGCGAGGCCATCACCCCGAGCTACGATCTCTACGTCGAAGAAGAGGACTGGGTCAACGAACGTTGGGAGGAGTTCATCGTCAGCGAATGAGCGGGATTTCGCTCCAGAGCGTTTCGAAACGCTATCCGGGCGGTGTCCTCGCCGTCGACGGAGTCGATATCGACATCGAGAGCGGGGAATTCGTCACGCTCGTCGGCCCGTCGGGCTGTGGGAAGACGACGACGCTCCGAACGATCGCCGGCTTCGAAACCCCGACTGACGGGTCCATCCGCATCGATGGCGAGGACGTAACCGACGCGCCGCCGTACGAGCGCGACACGGGAATGGTGTTTCAGGACTTCGCGCTGTTCCCGCACATGACCATCCGCGAGAACATCGCCTACGGAATGGAAGCCGCCGGCGAGTACACCGACGAGGAGATAGACGCCCGAGTGGCCGAAATGCTCGAGTTGGTGGAACTACCCGGTATCGGCGATCGAACGCCGGATCAGCTCTCGGGCGGCCAGCAACAGCGGATCGCGCTCGCGCGGGCGTTGGCACCCCGACCGAAGGCGCTGTTGCTCGACGAGCCGCTGGCCAGCCTCGACAAGCAACTCCGCGAACAGATGCAAGTCGAGCTGCGCCGGATTCAACAGGAAATCGGGATCACGACCGTCTTCGTCACCCACAATCAGGAGGAGGCGCTCACGATGTCCGACCGGCTCGCGGTGATGAACGACGGACAGTTCGAACAGGTCGGGCCGCCCGAAGCAGTGTACGACGATCCCGACACTCGATTCGTCGCGGACTTCCTCGGAACGGCGAACATTTTCGACGGGACGGTGCTGGCGATCGATGACGGCTACGCGACCGTCGACTGCGGGGACGTGACGATCCGGGCCCAGAACGCGGACGGAATCGATTCCGGGTCAGCGGTCTCGGTCGTCGTCCGTCCAGAGCGGTTCCGATTCGAAACCGCCAGCGCCGACGGCGGCCGTCAGAGACCCGACGCTGCGAACGTCTTCGAGGGCGAAATCACGTTCAAGCGGCACCTCGGCAGCAGCGTCGAGTTCCGACTCGAGACGGACGACGGGCAGGAACTCGTCGTCGTTCGCCGAAGCGGACTGAACGAACGGGCTCCCGGGGACCGCGTGACCGTCACCGTCGGAGCCGACGACTGCCGCATCGTGGAGACATAGATGGCGACCGAAACATCCGCAAACGACGGCGGTACGAACGATACCGGGCGTGCGGGCCTTCGATCGAACGCGAAGTGGTACGTGCTGTCGTATCCGCTGGCGTGGCTCGTCGCGATCTTCCTCGTCCCGCTGGGCATGCTCGTCGTGTTCAGTTTTTGGGTGAACGTTCCCGGCGGCCAATACGAAATCGGGTTCACCCTCGAGAACTACGTGCGCTTTCTCACGAGTCGCCTCTATCTCGGCCAGCTGTGGCTGACGGTCGAAATCTCGCTCGTAACGGCCGCTATCTCGCTCCTGTTGGGCTATCCGATGGCGTACTATCTCGCCCGGATGGAGCGGCCGTGGCTGCGGAGCGTGCTGTTGATCACCATCATCTCCTCGCTGTGGATCACCTACGTGATCAGAGCCTACGCGTGGCAGGTCATCTTGGCCTCTCGTGGCATCCTGAGTTCGATCGGCGTCACCATCGGCCTCCTCGCCGAACACCAGTCGTTCTACCCCGGCTACTGGGGCCTGATCACCGGGATGGTGTACGTCTTCCTGCCGTTTATGATACTCACGCTCTACAGCAGTATCCGAAATATCGACGGCGAACTCCTCGAGGCCTCGAAGAACCTCGGCGCCGGGCCGGCGAAGACGTTCCGTCGGGTGACGCTTCCGCTGTCGAAAAACGGCATCGCCAGCGGAACCGCACTCGTGTTCATCCTCGCACTCGGCGCGTACGTCATGCCGCGACTCCTCGGGAGTTCCGCACAGCGGACCCTTCCGGTGTTGATCGAACAGCAGATCATGAGCGAGAGCAACTACCCGTTCGGAGCCGCGATGAGTATCGGCCTCATCGCCGTCGTGCTCGCGTTCCTTTGGGTGCTCGTTCGATTCACGAACGTCACGGCCGCCAGTCTCGGCGGGAGCGACGAAATCGTCGCGGACGACGAGGACGACGGTGAGGAGGACCCGTCGAATTCGGAATCGGCCGGCATCGCCGCCCGTCTCTGGCGCGGTAGTACCGCCGCGGCCGCGAGTATCGGGCTCACTCGAGCGCTCGGGCGGATCGCGAGCGCTGGGAACTCACTCGTTACGACGGTCGATTCCAAGACGCGGGAGTCGATACTCTGGGTCGCGTTTCGGCTGTACGTCGCAGCGGTCGTGGCGTTCATCGCCGCGCCGCTCGGTATCATCGTCGCCGTCTCGTTCACGCCGGAACAGTTCCTGACGTTCCCGCCGGGCGGGTTCTCCCTGCAGTGGTACGTCGAGTTCTTCACCGACCCGTCGTGGCTCATCGCGCTGATCAACAGTCTCTCGATCGCGGCGAGTGCGGCGTTGCTCAGTACGACGATCGGCGGAACGCTCGCGTTCGCGTTGGACCGATTCGACTACCGGTGGAGCACGCTCATCGGAACGCTCGGCGTCCTGCCGATCCTGGTCCCGCCGGTGATTATCGGCGTGGCCTTCCTCGTGTTCTTCCTCCAGATCGGCGTCGCCGGCTCCCAGCTGAGCATCATCGTCGCACACGGGATCTTCTACGCGCCGTTCCCGTTCATTCTGATCTCACAGGGGCTCGGCGAGATCGATCGGACCTACGAGGAGGCCGCGATGAACCTCGGTGCCGGGTCGGTGCGGACGATCCGGACGATCACGTACCCGCTGTTGCGAGCGAACGTGATCTCCGGCGCGCTGTTCGCCTTCATCCTCTCGTTGAACGAGTACATCATCGCGTGGCTGCTCTCGCTGTTCTTGGTCGACACGATCCCGATCCAGATCTTCAACCAGCTCCGCTACTCGTATCCGCCGACGATCGCGGCTGCGAGCGTGGTCTTTATCGGGCTCACCGTCGTCGTGATGACGGCGATCGAGCGCCTGTCCGGAGGGATCTGGGAGTGAATTCGCCGACCGCCACTCGAGTCGCGGTCGCACAGACGGTCCCGGAGTTCGGTGCCGTCGAATCGAATCGGGACCGGACCGTCGACATCGTCCGGGAGAACGCGAGCGCCGATCTCGTCGTCCTGCCGGAGCTCGCGAACACGGGGTACGTGTTCGACTCGATCGAGGAAGTCGCGGCGCTGGCCGAACCGAGAGACGGCCCGACCGGCCGTGCGTGGGAAACGGTCGCCGCCGAGACCGACACGTGGATCGTCGGCGGGTTCGCCGAGGCCGACGGCGGCGCGTTCTACAACAGCGCGCTGATCGTCTCGCCGGACGGCATCGAGGGCGTCTATCGGAAGGTCCACCGCTGGAACGAGGAGAAGCGGTGGTTCGATCCCGGTGACGATGCGCCGGTTTTCGAGACGCCGTTCGGCCGGCTCGGCGTACAGATCTGCAACGACCTCTGGTTTCCGGAACAGACGATCACACAAGCTCGTGCCGGCGCTGACCTCATCGCTGTGCCGACGAACTGGGTCCCCGAGCCGGCCGGGGAGGGGGCAGCCGCGAACGACGATCGACCCGCGGGCTGGACGATGGGAGTCCACCAGACGATCGCACACGCGAACGCGAACCGCGTATTCATCGCCTGTGCGGATCGAGCGGGAACCGAACGCGGGACGTCGTTCGAGGGCCAGAGCGTCGTCGTCGATCCGAACGGCGTTCCGCTCGCAGGTCCCGCGCCGCGGACGGGAGAACACACCGTACTGGCCGATTGCGACCTACCGCGAGCACGGAGCAAGCGACTGACGGGCCGGAACGACGTGCTCGCGGACCGTCGACCGGACGTCTACGACCTCGGTTACTCGTCGAGCGGCGGCGCATGAGACACCGCTTGCACCGACTCGAGTCTGTTCCGCGCGATCGTTCCGTACAGCGTTTCCCACGAGTCGGAGAGACCGTACTCGCGAAGGGTCGTAAGCAGTAGTTCGCCCGCGCCGACGTAGGTGATCGAACCGAACGCCCACGCCGAGTTGCCGCCCGGATGTTGCTCCTGTTCGCGCGGCCGCCGGAAATCGAGTACGCCCCCGAGCGAACTGCGATTCGCGACGGCGAGATCTCGGGCTTCTTCGTACCTGTTGATCGGAAACTCGCGGTCGTCGCCGATGAGGAGACCGGTCTCCCCGCCTTCGATGACGCTCGTGACATCGCTTCGGCCGGCTTCGATCAGGAGCGAAATAACGTCGATCGACGAGCCCTCGCCGTTGATCACGTCGACGTATCGAACGATCCGGCCGCCGTGTTCGACGCCCGACTGGCCGGCGTCCGCTTCGTCCGTGGTCGCTTCGGCCGGCTCGTACTCGAGGACACCCGCCGTCGAGAGATCGGCGTTGACCCCGCGGGATAGCAAGACGCCGTCGAGGGTGATACTCGAGGACGTGAGCAACCGGTAGTCGCCCGGTTCGTCCTCGCCGCTCTCCTCGAGTGAGACCGGAATCGGGCCGAACGGGAGCGAGTCGAGCCGTTCGAGAAGCCGAAGCGTTTCGTCGATGTCCGCGGCGTCGAGAAACGCGGCCGAAGCGACGGTGCTGCCGGTGTCCTCGATCGGATCGTAGCTCACGCGGCTCGTCAGTGCTGCGATGCGTGCGCGAATCTGCTCGAGGCGGCTGTTGACGTCTCCCTGCTCGAGTTCCATCCGTCCACTCTCGGTGAGCCGTCGGCCTTTTCCGGGAACCTTCTCCGTGAGGCCGAGCTCGTCGAGTTCCGAAAGCGTGAGTCTGATCGTCCGGTCTTTGATATCGTACCCGTGTAGTTGCATCAGTTCGACGAGTTGGATGCTGCCGATCGGGGCGTGCCGGTCGACCAGCCGGAGGAGATCGTACGTCCGCCTGTCGAGCTCCGGTGCCATGTATGCAAAGACAGTAGCGGACGTCCCACACCAAGGTTTGGGTATCGGCGTGACCGCTGGCCGATTCTTGCCGTCTGTGACGAAGAGCGTGATTTGATAACCGGTCTAGCGAGCTTTTCGGCCGATATCCCCGTATCCCCGTAACCTTTTATGCCCGCTGCGTCAACACATACGATGGCAACTCGTTGCCGGCTTGTGAGAGAATGACGAACGGCACATCACAAACGACGGACGGAGCGGTGGAGTCACAGTCTGACGATTACGCAGCGTCGATCCAGAACGATCGAGACGGTCCAGTCGAGCGGGTCGACATCTGTATACTCGGGGACGACAGGGTAACTCCCGATCTCGACCCGTTTTCCGGCGTTGCGGTCACGAACGCGGGCCAGACCGACGATGCGATCATCGGAACTGCGACGGCACAACTCGGGGAGGTCATCCGTGGTTCGAATGAGTGACTCCGAGAACCGACACGGGGCGGCCGCGTTCCGTGAGTCCGTTTCCGGGTCCGAGGTCGAACTCGCGTACGCCGGTCTCGATACGTTCCTCAAGGCCGATCCGCGGGACATCGGTGCGGTCGAGGACGTCGACGCAGCGGTGTTCGGCGTTCCGTACGACGGAGCGGTCTCTAACCGACCGGGGGCACGATACGGACCCGGCGCGATCCGACGAGCGAGCGGGTGGTGGGCCTATCTCTCGGAGTACAAAGGCGGGCTCACGAATATGCAGACCGGGAAGCAAGTTAATTTCGACGACCTCACCGTCGCGGACGTCGGCGACGCCCCGGTCTTCCCGATGGATCGCGAGACGACGGGGCGGAGCATCACCGCTCACATGTCTACGATAGCGTCGCAGACGTTTCCGGTCATGCTCGGCGGCGACCACTACTGTACATTCCCGGCGTTTCGCGGCTTCGCCGAGGGTGCGGACCACGAACGAGTCGGCTTCGTACAGATCGACGCCCACACCGATACCGTCTCCGAGAGCCCACTCTTCGGAACCGATTTCCACGGCTCGAGCACGGCGCGGATCGCGGACTCGCCATACGTCGATTACGACGCCGTCAGTCAGGTCGGTATCCGCGGCTACGAATCGCCCGCGTTCTTCGACTTCGCTGAGGAGACCGGATTGAACCTCTTCCCCATGCGGGAAATCGAGGAGCGCGGTATCGGTCCCGTCGTCGAAGCAGCGATCGAAGCCGCCGCCGAGGACACCGATGCGGTCTACGTCACCTTCGACATCGACGCCGTCGATCCGGGAACCGCACCCGGTACCGGGACGCCGGTCCCCGGCGGGCTAACCTCCAATCAGGCGCTCAAAGTAATGGAAGTGCTCGGTGCCCACGACGATGTCGGAGCCGTCGACATGATGGAGGTCGCACCCCGGTACGACTCGAGCGAAGGGACCGAGCGGCTCGCCTCGTACCTCTTGGTTACCCTCCTCGAGCGACTGTTTGCGGAGTGACTCACAATGGAGAGTACAACCGCGAAGACGGCGCTAATCGTCCGGACGAACACGGAGCAAGATACCGATGAGTGATCGAAGACGTCCGGACGATGCTGTCGGAACGCGGCGGACGGCGGGCGTCGCCGAGTCGGTCATCCGCGAGATGACCCGGGAGGCGCTCAGTCGGGACGCGATCAACCTCTCGCAGGGGATCCCCGATGTCGGCGAGACACCGACCGAGATTCGGACGGCGGCCAAGGAGGCGATCGACGCCGAGAGTCAGTACACGATCACGTGGGGGCTGCCGGACCTCCGCGAGGCCGTCGCGGAACGATATGCGGCGTGGAAGGGGGTCGAATACGATCCCGAGACCGAGGTGACGATCACGAGCGGCACGAGCGAGGCGATCATGTCGACGATGCTCGCGCTCGCGGGCCCCGGTGACGAGGTGATCTACTTCGAACCGGTATACGAGAGTTACATTCCGGCGAGTCAGTTCGCCGGCGCGACGGCGATCCCCCTCGATATTACCGACGACCTCGAGCTCGACTACGATCGGCTCGCGGCCGCGGCCGAAGACGCTCGGATTCTCGTCCTCAACACGCCGATGAACCCGACCGGGAAAGTCTTCACCCGCGAGGAACTCGAGCGGATCGAAGAGATCGTCTTCGAGCACGATCTCATTCTACTCACTGACGAGATTTACGAGCACATCGTCTACACCGACGAGTATCTCAGTCCGGTCGAGGTCGGCGACCTCGCCGACCGAACGGTCGTCTGTACCGGCATGTCGAAGACGTTCAGCGTTACCGGCTGGCGCGTCGGCTTCTGTCTCGCCCCGGAGTACCTCTCGAAAGAACTGCGGAAGGTCCACGATTACGCGACTATCTGTGCCCCGACGCCGTTCCAGCGGGCGGGAGTCGAGGCGCTCTCGCTGCCCGATTCGTACTACGAGGAACTATCACGTTCCTACGAGCGTCGTCGCGACCTGCTTTACGACGGACTCGTCGAGGTGGGGCTCGATCCCGTCAGGCCCGACGGCGCGTATTACATCATGGCGAGGTATCCGACGGACGAAGACGACATCGAGTTCTGTTACCGACTCATCCGCGAGGCGGGCGTCGCCGCCGTCCCGGGAAGTAGCTTCTACACGGATCCCGACGCCGATGCGGACTGGATCCGATTTACCTTCTCGAGAAACGAGTCGACGATCCGAGACGCGCTCGATCGGCTGCGCGAAAACCGATGGTGGTAACTCACGTCGAGAGGAGGTAAATCGCGGCGACGGCGAGAACGATCCCGAACCCGTTTCGCACCGTCATCGACTCGTCGAGGACGAGCACGCCGATGACCGACCCGCCGACGATGAACATCGCAAAGAGGGGCACGACGATGCTGACCGGTCCGAACTCGAGTGCGCGATAGTACGCCAAGATTCCGACGCCGAGAAACAGGCCTGCGACGTACAGATAAATCGCGCTATCGGTCCGGAGATGGTGAACGACATCCTCGTCGGTGAGCGCGAGTACGAGGAGAATGAGGCTTACGAGAATGACGTTCGAAATGAGCGCTGCAACGGTACTCGGTATCTCTCGCGTTGCGACTCGAACGAGCGGCGGGACAAACGAGTAGGAGAGACACGCGACCAGTGCCCAGAAAACGTAGTTCGTTCGTATCATATCGTCTGAAAGAACGCGTTCCGATCATCTATACCTTTTTCATCGACCACTGTGTGACCGTGCTAGATGGAGCATCTCATGACCGATTCTGCCGAGAAGACAATTACCGCTGATAGTCCGCTCGTCACCGCGTTCGAACTGCGTTCGCTAGTTCGGGTGAGCCGATGACTGATCTGTGTGTCTACTACGACGACGCGGCGCTGGCACACGCTCCACCGGTGGGCGAGTTCGATATGCCCTGGACGGATCGGTTGGCGGTGAAACAGTCCCATCCCGACCGACGCGAACGTATCGAGAACGTCGTCTCGATTATCCGGAGCGAACTCGACGACAGAACGACATGGGCAGAGATCGATCCGGCGACCGAATCGGAACTGAGACGTGTCCACACCGCTTCGTATATCGATGCGATCCGGACTTGGGCCGAAGACGGCGGGGGTCGACTCACGACGGAAACGGGCGGTAACGCGGAAACCTATCGCGCCGCGCTGACCGCTGCCGGCGGCGCGGTCGCCGCCGCCGAACACGCCGTTACCGCCGACCGCTCGGACGTTCCGTACGCGCTCGTCCGACCGAGTGGCCACCACGCTCAGCCATCCCAAAGCGATGGCTTCTGCTTTTTCAACAACG
This sequence comes from Natrinema sp. LN54, assembly GCF_052439245.1. Taxonomy (NCBI): domain Archaea; kingdom Methanobacteriati; phylum Methanobacteriota; class Halobacteria; order Halobacteriales; family Natrialbaceae; genus Natrinema; species Natrinema sp. LN54. The sequence continues at coordinate 130,836 of NZ_JBQVRP010000005.1, read as the reverse complement.
TCGCCGTCGCTGCAGCCCATCTGCTCGAGACGGGACAAGCGGACCGCGTCGCCGTTCTCGACTGGGACGTCCATCACGCGAACGGGACCCAAGAAATCTTCTACGATCGGGACGACGTCCTCGTCGTCAGTCTCCATAACGATCATTGGTCGTGGGACGAGGAGACTCATCCGCAGTCCTGTGATCTCACCGAACGAGGGACGGGCAACGGGACGGGATACACGGTCAATGTTCCGCTCCCCGCCGGAACCGGCGATGACGGCTACCGGTACGCGATCGACGAACTCGTCGAGCCAGTGATGGCATCGTTCGATCCCGACGCACTGCTCGTGAGCGCGGGACAGGACGCTGGAACGATGGATCCACTGGGGCGAAACACCGTCACGAAACCCGGATTCGAGTCACTCGGTGCGAGAGCACGGACGCTATCGGACGAGTACGCGGACGGGTCTCTCGCGATCGTCCAAGAGGGCGGATATCACGTGACCCACCTCGCGTATGCGACGCTCGGCGTCCTCGAGGGAGCGCTCGAACTCGAGTCGGCGATCGACGACCCGTTCACGTTTATGCCGGGGAATACGGACCTCGCCGAACAGGCGGTCGACCGGGCGAGACAGGCCCACAGGGAGTACTGGCCGCTCGAGTGACTCGCGGTGGTCGGCCGGCGTCCATCTTCGGGTCGGACTCGGTAGCCGTTCTATTCGGGAGATGGGAGAAAGACGTACGAGGTCGGGAATACGGCTGCCGCGACGAGATGAGTGACAGACCATTCGTCCGTCACAGATACCATCTGCAGGTAATGGGGTGTCGATAGCTGCGGCTTTCCGAGCCTGCGTTGTTCGGAGACTCACGGAGCGGCGACTACCCGGAGACGGATTCGGACTCGCGACCTCGAGGGCCAGCGTGAAAGCGACGTTCGATGCGTCTATGCGACTACGTCGGTGACCGGACGGTTCAACAATCAGTTCGGCCAGGTGATGTGGTTTCGCGAACCGACCAACAACACGAGTGTAGTTGTAAACTCGATGTTTGGACGTATTCCGGACACTGATCACTTTCAAACACTTCTCGAGCACTCGAGAGGCAGTGCTACTCGATGACGGTCGTCGGTTTCTAACCGGATTCACGAGATCAATCAACAACTCGAGAAGGATCGAACACCGGACGGCGTTGCGGTCCCGACGTACTACGGCTGTGACCGACACCAGTTCGATTTCGGCTAGAATCGGAACCACCCCAGCACTGTGTCGGATAAAAACGAGAGATGAAACGCAATCGTCATACCATCTGATAATTCACTTTTCGAGTATAAACTCGCACCAGGTTCTTCCCATAGTTCATCGACGAGTCGGACTAGTGTGTCGGCAGGCAAATACGGATAACGCAAATCGAGGCCCGGTTGGTTGACGTAGTTCGGAAAACGACTTGTCCGTTTGACTCCTCGATCGACGAACAGAAACAGAAGCACGATCGGCGTATTTTTACAGCCATATTTTTGTAATTCTCTTCCGATAGTCGCGAAGTTCCGTTCGAACATTTCGAACGATCGGCCGGGGTTCAGCTACTCATATTGATGTTGACTTCGATCACGTTCGCCGAGCGCATGACGCGTTCAGAGAGGCGCTCTCGAGCCTGTTCATCGCGCATGAACCGCGCCGGGGCTGACACGCTCAACGACCCGAGCACGGCACCGGTGGGGCTTCGAACTGGCGCACCGATGGCACAGAACCCCTCGATTTCCTCCTCGTCGTTGTACGCGTACCCTCGGTCACGGACCGTTTCGAGTTCATCGAACAACGTCTCGCGGTCAGTGATTGTGTTCGCCGTTTGTGCGGGGAGGCCGTGTTGATCGACGATTTCCGCAACGCGGTCGTGCGGAAGGTACGCGAGGATCGCCTTCCCAGAGGCGGTGTAGTGGAGGTGGTCGCGCTGCTGGAGTTTCGCCGACTGGTAGTCGCCGTCGACACCGGTTTCGCCTTTCACCTGATAGAGATTGATTCCGCGGCCGTTTTCCTCGGTGACGATGTGGGTATACCGGTCGGTCTCGTCGGCGAGTTCATCGACTTCGGGCTTGCCGTAGCGATAGAGCGGGCTCCGATTTCGGGCGGCCTCTCCGAGGACGAGGAACGTGAAGGCGAGCTCGTACCGGCCGTCTCTCTGGACGAGAAAGCCGTTCTCCTCGAGCGTCTTCAGGTGGATGTAGGCTGTACTTTTCGAGACATCGAGTTCCGTCGCGAGTTCCGAAACGCCGACGTCGCCGCTCTCGCGGACGGCGTCGATAACGCGTGACGCCATCGTCACGGTCTTCAGCGTTCGCGGCCCATCGTCGCGGTCGCCTGCTGACATACCCGAATCAATCACCCCCATCGCCATCAATGTTCGCATATTTCAAATATTGCAGCGAAACGTATTCGAATGTGTCGCGTGCCCTCGAGAAGTAACTAGATCGTTCGTATTGTTTCGGACGTCGATGAACAGAGTTCTACTCGTCGCCGATTCGTTGCAAATCAGCCTCGACTCGGGATACAACGGGAATATTCGACTCGAACCGAAGTCGAGGATCGTGCAATCGATCGCCGATCGCACTCCCCGAACAACCATCGACAACGCCGTGGGCGCGGTTTCGTTCAAAATAGTCGAACGTTCGAAGAGATGATGGCGTCACCTGCAGACTGGACGGGTAGAATGCAATCACAGTCGTATCAATCAACTAAGGAAGAAATATGACCCTCATATATAGACGAACGCCGACCCACAACGTTTTTGGATTACTGACCGAAATTCGTCTATCGTGCTGCAAACAGAGACGAATGTGCAAGTGTATCGGTACGTCCCCGATCGTTTCGCAACTGAGGGGGACAGATCAATCGAGCCGTCCCGAAAGGCGACTGCCATTTCGGTTCCGACGGAACGCTCACAGGTGAGGGTGAAACCGTTGCTTCGATCGGCGGGGCGATCCGCGAGGGGGGCGAGGTGACCGGTCGCGTGATGCAGACGCCCGCTCAAACGGACCGTCCCGCAGACGAGTTCCTCATCGCCGATCCGAGCGACGGCGGATTCCGTATCCGAGAGGGACCGTCGCGAAAAGCACGAGGCGCTTACGGATGACTGAACCGGAACTGTCGATCGACGGAAAGCGACTCCGACGAGACATCGAGCAGGTCGCATCGTTCGGTGCCGTCGACACCGAGACGGGCCGCGGGCGGACGGCACTGCCGGGCGACGAGGCGAACGGCGAGGCGCGTGACTACCTCGTCGATCGCCTCGAGGAGGCGGGCCTCGAGGTCCGAGTCGATGCAGTCGGCAACGTCGCCGGCCGGTGGACGCCGCCCGGTGCGGACCCGGACGCCGCACACGTCGCCGCCGGGAGCCACCTCGATTCGGTCCCACGCGGTGGCATCTTCGACGGCCCGCTCGGCGTCTTCGCGGCCCTCGAAGCCGTCCGGGCGATTCGGGAGAGCAACGTCTCGCCCGCCCGCGGGTTCGAGGTCGTCTGCTTCACCGGCGAGGAGGGGACCCGCTTCGCCGACGGCGTCCTCGGATCGACGGTCGCGACCGGCAAACGCAGCGTCGAGGAGACGCTCGCGCTAACCGATGGCGACGAGACGCTCGAGGACGCACTCGAGCGGATCGGTTACCGCGGGACCGGTCGCCTCGATGCGAGCGAGTGGGACGCGTGGCTCGAGCTCCATATCGAGCAGAACACGCGCCTCGAAGACGCGGGCGTGCCGCTCGGCGTCGTCACTGACATCACCGGAACGGTACGGTGTCACGTGACCATCGAAGGCGAAGCAGACCACTCGGGGACGACAGGGATGACCGAACGACAGGACGCGCTCGCGGCGGCGGGCGAACTCGTCCTCGCGGTCGAGCGGAACGCCGCCGAAGCCGCGGCTTCCGGAAGCGGGACCGCAGTCGGAACGGTCGGGCAGTTCGACGTTGCGCCGAACGCCGTCAACGTCGTCCCAGGGACGGTATCGCTCCGACTCGACCTGCGATCGGTCGAATCCGCGGAGATCCAAGCGCAACTGGACGCCGTAACTAACACCCTCGCGGCCATTGAAGACGACCGGAACGTCGCGACGACCTTCGACTGCACGTACGACGTGCCGCCGACGCCGCTCTCGAGACGGTGCCGAAACGTCGTCCTCGACGCGGCGGGAGACCGCGGCGTCGAGACGCGCAGGCTTCACTCGGGGGCCGGCCACGACACGATGCAGGTCGCCGACGTGACCGACGCCGCGCTCCTGTTCGCCGCCTCCGTCGGCGGCTATTCACACTCGCCGAAAGAATGGGCCGACTGGGCGGACTGTACGGCCGCGACGGCCGTCCTGGCCGACTCCCTCGCACGTCTCGCACCGACCGACGAACGCTGACGCCCGTTCCGATCACAAACCGAACCATCAATGTTAGAAATCGAAATCGAAGACACGACGTTCACGGCCGAATTGCACGAAGATCGAGCACCGAAGTCCGTCGCCGCGGTCCGAGAGTTCCTGCCGCTCGAGTCGGAACTCATGCACGTCCGCTGGAGCGGGATCGCGACGTGGATCAACATCGACGAGATCGACCTTCCCGAGATCCCGCGGGAGAATCACACGGTCTACCCCTCGCGGGGCGATCTCCTGCTCTATCCGGGCTACCGGAACGAACAGGAGATCCTCGTCCCCTGCGGCCCGACGTGTTTCAAGAGTCCGGCCGGCGAACTCGCGGGGAACCACTTCGCTACCGTGGATGCGACAGCCGACGAACTCAAGGCCGTCGAAGAGGCGACCCTTCGCGACGGCGCCCACGGCGTGACGATTCGGGAGGTCGAGCGATGACGGACATCGTCGTCCTCCACGACAAGATCCACGGGCTGGATCCGGCGGCGTACGCCGAGACGATTCGAGAGGCGGTGCCGAACGCCGACGTTTCAGTCGCACGGACGCCCGCGGCGGAGCGCGACCTCCTCTGCGAGGCGACGGTCGCGACCGGCTATCAGATCGACCCCGAACTCGTTTCAGCCTCGGACACCCTCGAGCTGTTCGCCTGTACGTTCGCGGGCACCGGCCACCTCCCCCTCGAGACGCTCGAGGCCGAGGGCGTGGCCGTCACGAGCGCGTCTGGAGTTCACGGTCCGAACATCGCCGAACAGGTCCTGGGATACGTCCTCGCGGACGTGCGGAACCTCCGGCGGGGGTGGGAACAGCACGAACGCGGCGAGTGGAACCACTACCAGGGCGGCGAACTCCGCGGATCGACCGCGACCGTCGTCGGTATGGGACCGATCGGACGAGAAATCCTCGCCCGCTTCGACGATTTCGGCGTCGAGACCATCGGCGTTCGCTACACGCCGTCGAAGGGCGGGGACGCCGACGAGGTCGTCGGCTTCGAGGACACCGTAGACGCGGCCGCGCGCAGCGACTATCTGGTGCTCGCCTGTCCGCTCACCGAGACCACCGACGGACTCGTCGACGAGCGGCTCCTCGGGACCCTCCCAACGAACGCGATGCTCGTCAACGTCGCGCGCGGCCCCGTGGTCGACACCGATGCGCTCGTCGCTGCGCTTCGGGGCAACGACATCCGCAGCGCCGCACTCGACGTCACCGATCCCGAGCCCCTACCCGCCGACCACCCACTCTGGACGCTCGGCGACTGCCTCGTCACCCCCCACAACGCCGGCCACACCCCCAACTACTGGGACCGCTGCACCGAGATTCTTTGCGACGCCCTCGAGGAGACCTCGCTGATGCGGGACTCGTAGGACAGGATAGGCAGACCAACTCGGCTCGTTTTTCGCGGTATGATGTCCTCTGATGGACCGCTATGTGCAGACAGCGGTAATCGGCGGCCGCCCGCATTGACGAGGACTAACGCAAGAGGCAGATAGACTCGTTTTGTGCCCCGTCTACCCGGCCGTTTCGTCTACCGAGAGAGACCGCGGTATCGATCGAAGCGAGCGGGCGCGTTCACGATTTTCGACCGCGAGTGGTCCGCTCTGCACACGATGTCGAAGGCTCGAGGATAATCGCTACGTTCGTGTTGTCTCGAATCGGATATAAGGTATTGGTCAGTGTGCTCGACTCCTTATTCTATACTGATGTTCGGATAGAAACACTCAAATGAGGTTTCCATCTACGTTCATCCGCATGACTGGCGACTATGGAGACAATCGTGTAGTTTCGCGCCGTAGTTTTGTACGGGTTGCTGGCACCGCGTCGGCGGTCGGCGTGGCCGGCTGTCTGGGTGGGAGTGACAGCAGTGATACGTTCACGCTCGGGGCCATTCATCCGCTGTCGGGTGACGCCGCGGAGATGGGATCGCGGTTTCAAGACGTCGTGAGCGCGGGCGTCCAGGCCGTCAACGAGGGTGCCTCCGACCTCGAGCCGCTGGCCGGTGCCGACGGTGAGGGCTTACCGGGACAGGACGGAACGGAAGTCGAGGTCCTCTGGGCGGATCATCAGGGGTCCTCCGACGTCGCGAGGTCCGAGGCCGAGAGCATGGTCCTCGACGACGGCGTCGACGTGCTCCTCGGGAGTTACTACAGCGGCACGACGGAAGTCGTGAGTCAGGTCGCCCAGCGCGAAGGCGTTCCCCACGTTTGCGGGACCGCGATCGGCGAAGGACTCACCGAGCGGGATCTCGACTGGTTCTGGCAGGTGCCGCCCCACACCGGCGTCAAAGGCGAATCCATGTTCGAGTTCGCCGACGGCATGAACGAGCAACACGACGCGGGACTGGAGACGGTCTCGATCATCCATCAGGACGGGACCTTCGGGACCGAGGTCGCAAACTCGATGCAACGCGTCGTCGAGGAATCCGACTTCGAACTGGCACTGGACACGATCTCCTACTCCGCGCAGTCGGTGAACTCGCTGTCGACGGAGATCCGGAACATCGAGCAGGCCGGCGCGGACATCATCGTCCACGCCGCGAACGTCCGGGACGCGGTGATCATGCTCGAGGACATGCAGACCGAGGACTACTACCCGGAACTGATGCTCACGCCGGGATCGGCCTACCTCGATCCGTCGCTGCTCGAGGAGAGCGTCTCGGACTACGTCTTCTCCGGTTCGGACTTCGCACACGATATGTTCGAAGTACACCCGCCGATGGGGGCGTACAACAGCTATTCCGAGGAGGAATCCGGGACGCCGTTCGACGGGAGCAGTATCTACGCATGGGGCGAGTTCTTCACCGCGATCGCGGCGGCGGATCGGGCCGAGAGCCTCTCGTCGGACGACCTCCGGGCCAGTCTGAACTCGATGAGCGCGGAGCCGTACGTAGCGGGGCTCCCGTACCCGGTCGAGTTCGACGACACCGGATACAATCAGGAGGCGTTCAGTTTCGTCGTCCAGTCCGAAGACAGCCAGCTCGAGACCGTCTGGCCGTTCGATCAGGCACAGGACGGCGCCATGACCTACCCCGTCCCGAGCTGGGATGAACGCTGACGATCACGCCTATGCTATCCATCTTACCAAGCGCGATCGTCGACGGCATCCTGATCGGCCTCACCTACGGCCTCGTCGCAGCGGGCTTAGGGCTCATCTGGGGCGTGATGGACATCGTGAACTTCGCCCACGGAGAGCACATGCTCATCGCGATGTACGTGACGCTGCTCACCGCCGCGGAGTTGAACGTCGATCCGCTCTTACTCCTGCCGGTCAACGTCGTCCTCATGTTCCTGATCGGGTACGCGACGTATTTCCTCGTCATCAAGCGGGTCATGGACGGGCCGGTACTCGGGCAGGTACTCTGTACCTTCGGGCTGTTACTGGCCATTCGGTACGGGATCATGTACGCCGCAGGCCCGACGACGCGGACCATCGACGACTTCGTCTTCGCCGGGAGCACCACGGTGTTCGGGATCTCGATCTCGTTCCCGGAGGTCCTGACCGCGCTGGTCAGTATCGTAACCGTCGCAGCGCTCTATGTCCTGTTGCAGAAAACGGAGACGGGAAAAGCAATCAGAGCGACGGCACAGGACAAGCAAGCGGCACAGGTCCTCGGTATCGAAACCGACCGCGTCTACGCGGTCGCATGGGGGATCGGCCTCGCCGCGACCGGCGTCGCGGGGACGATGGTCGCGACGTTCTTCCCGGTCCAACCCGAAGCGACGCCAGTCGTCTGGACCATCGCCTCGTTCGCGGCCGTCGCACTGGGCGGGCTCGGCGGTATACTCGGGCCGGTCGCGGGCGGCGTCGTTATCGGACTCGTCGAGAATATCGGCGCGGCCGTCCTCGACTCGTCGTACAGGCAGTTGTACGTCTACCTCGTCCTCATCGGCGCGCTGATCTACCAGCGTGAGGGAATTCTCAAGTGGGTGAACAGCTAATGAGCGGGCTCGAGCAACACGTCCGCGAATCCGTCGCGAAGATCGGACGGCGGACCGGGCTTCGATCGGTCCCGCTCAGCTACGTCATCCTGGCGTTTTTCGCGGCGACGCTCGCAATTCCGTCCCTGTCCACGAGTTACTTCTTCCTGAACACGGCCATCTACGCGTTCCTGTTCATCGGGTTGGGCCACTCGTGGAACGTCATCGGCGGCTACGCGGGACAGATCTCGCTCGGCCACGCGGCCATGTTCGCCATCGGCGGCTACACGACCGCCGTCCTGTTCATCTTCTACGACGTGACGCCGTACGTCGGGCTCGTCGCGGGCGGACTGCTTGCCGCGGTCGCCGGACTCGCGCTCGGGGCGATCACCTTTCGGCTCCGCTATCACTACTTCTCGATCGCGACGCTCGCCGCGTCGCTGGGCATGTCAATCGTCTTCCTTCGGTGGGACTGGATCGGTGGTGCCGTCGGGCTGGAGTACCCGCTGGCCGAAATCGGGAACGCGTACGCCTTCGCCTTCCGCGATCGCCGGCTCTACTTCTACGTGATGTGGGCGTTCGCGCTCGCGACCACGCTGTTCGTCTACCGGCTCCACACGTCCAAGCTCGGAATCTACCTTCGAGCGATCGACATGGACCAAGAACTCGCGGAGAACGCCGGTATCAGCGCGTTCTGGTACAAGATGTACGCGATGGGGCTGAGCTCGTTCATCGCGGGCGTCGGCGGCGGCCTGTTCGCCCAGTACCTGCTGTACATCGACCCGCAGACGACGCTGAAACTCATACGGAACGTTGAGTTCGTCCTCATCGCAGTCATCGGCGGCCTCGGAACCGTCCTCGGCCCCATCGTCGGTGCGCTGATCTATATTCCGACGCGCGAGTACACTCGGACGATCCTCAGCGGGAGCCACACTGGCCTCGACTGGGTGATCTTCGGTACGATTCTGGTCCTGCTCTCGATTTACAAGCCGAACGGGCTGATCGAGCGCCGCCCCGTCATCGGCGATAGGACCGATCGGAAACCGAACAGTTCGGAGGGTGAAAGCGATGATAACTGACACCGATACGCACCGTGCTACCACGGAACCGGTACTTCGGATCGACGGACTGCGCAAGGAATTCCCGGGAGCCGTCGCGCTCGACGGCGTCTCCTGTGAGATCCGACGCGAGGAAGTCGTCGGCATCGTCGGCCCGAACGGCGCGGGCAAGTCGACGTTGTTCAACTGCATCATGGGCGTCCACGATCCGACCGACGGACAGGTCCACCTCAACGACGAGGAGATCACGGCCGAGTTCACCTCGAGAATCGTCCGCAGCGGCGTTTCGAGGACGTTCCAACTCGCGCGCGTGTTTCCGGACCTCACGGTTCGGGAGAACATGGTCGCGAATCAAGACCACGCCGACGAGCACATCCTGAAGACGGTGGTCGCCGACGCGGAGTCAACCCCGCGAATCGACGACCTCGTCGAACTGGTCGGCCTCTGGGATCTCAGGGACAGGAAGGCGGGCGAACTGTCGACCGGGCAGAAGAAACTCCTCACGATCGCCGCGTCCCTGCTCCAAGACCCCGAGATCGTGCTGCTGGACGAACCGACTGCAGGCGTCAATCCGAATCTGGTCGACGACATCATCGAGACCGTCGTCGAACTCAACGACAATGGGGCGACGTTCTGTATCATCGAGCATGACATGGACGTCATCCAGACGCTGAGCGATTACATCTACGTGCTCAACAACGGAACGAACCTCGTGGAGGGAACGCCGGACGTCGCCCTCGAGGACCCGGCGGTCCTGGAAGCGTACTTCGGAGAGTGAATACGATGGCACTACTAACAGTCGACGACGTACACGCCGGCTACGAGAACTTCCTCGTCCTCACGGGCGCATCACTTCGGGTCGAGGAGGGCGAGATCGTCTGCGTTATCGGACCGAACGGTGCGGGAAAATCGACGCTGTTCAAGACGATCTACGGTTTGTTGGATCCGACGCGCGGGGAGATCCGTTACGACGGCCGAGACATCACCGGTTCGACCCAAGAGGAACTGCTCACATCGGGCATCTCGTACGTGCTCCAGCGAAACGCCGCGTTCCCCGATATGTCCGTCCGAGACAACTTGGAACTGGGCGCACACGTCGCCGGACGGAACCACGACACCGCGGCGGCAATCGAGGAGGTCTACGAGATCTTCCCGGCACTCCGCGAGTACGAGGACACCCCCGCAGGAAATCTCAGCGGCGGCCAACAGCAGATGGTCGAACTCGGCCGCGGACTGATGCTCGACCCCGAGTTGCTCCTCCTCGACGAACCGACGGCGGGACTCGCACCGAAGGCGATCGACATGATCTTCGAGAAGATCGAGGCGATAAACGACCGCGGCGTTACCGTCTTAATGATCGAACAGAACGTCAAAACGGGCGTCGAGCACTCGGATCACGTCTTCGTCCTGGAGAACGGATCGACTCACCACGACGGCGATGCGGCGACGATCCTCGACCGACCTGAGATCCGCGAAGCGTACCTCAAAGTCGAACGGGACCGATGACTCGAGTCGAGACGATACTTACGGGCGGAACCGTCGTGACGGCCGATTCGATGTTCGACGCCGCCGTCGCCGTCGATGACGGGACGATCGTCGGCGTCGGAAAAGAACGGACGCTGCCGGCAGCCGAGCGCTCGATCGACGTCTCGGGGAAGCTCGTCCTCCCGGGCGTCGTCGATCCGCACGTCCACGTCGCCGGCTACAACTCGATCGACTCGTACGAAACCGGAACGGCAGCAGCGGCCGCCGGCGGCGTCACGAGTATCGTGAACTTCGCGTGGCAGGGCTGGCAGGACGGAACGTGGGGTGAGGGAACCCTGCGTGACGCCATCGAACGACACCGCGCCAAGGCCTCCCCGGTGGTCGATTACGGGCTCCACGCCGCCATTACGCAGGAAACGGCTGCCGTACTGGATGAACTCCCGGAACTACTCGAGGAGGGGGTCACGTCGGTCAAACTGTTCATGACCGACGACATCCGGTTGTCGAACGGCTTCATCGGCGAAGTGTTCGACCGCCTCTCGGACACGGGTATCGTCGGGATGGTCCACGCGGAAGACTACTCGGTCTGCCAGCAGCGGGCAGACGCGGTGCGGGCAACGCCGTCGGCGGAATTGCCGACATCCTATCCTCGGACGCGGCCGGAGTACGCCGAGGCGATGGCAGTCGACTCCGCGGTCAGACTGGCCCTCGCCACCGACGCGAAGTACTACGGCGTCCACACGACGTCGGAAGCGGCCGCCGACGTAATCGCGTCGCTCCGGGACGACGGGTCGAACGTGCGAGCCGAGACGTGTACGCATTACATGGCGCTCGATGAGACCGCCTACGAGCGATTCGGCAACGCGGCGCTCATGGCGCCGCCGCTCCGGACTTCCGACGATGTCGACGCGTTGTTCGACCGCCTGCGCGACGGAACCCTCACGACCGTCTCGACCGACCACGTCGCCCAGAAGCGGGCGCGGAAAACGGGAGGTGCGTGGTGGGAGAGCCCGTTCGGCGTGAACAGCCTGCAGACGAGTCTACCAGTCTTCCACGACGAGGCCGTCACCCGGCGGGGTTTCTCCTACCCGGACCTGGTTCGTCTGAAGTGTCGGAATCCGGCCCGTACCTTCGGATTGCCACAGAAGGGACGAATCGAACCCGGCGCGGACGCCGACCTCGTGGTCTTCGACCCGAACGAGACGGATACCGTCACCGCCGACCGGAACCACTCGAGAGCGGACTACTCGGTCTACGAGGGACGCGAACTCACCGGTCGAGTGAAGCAAACGTTCGTCCGCGGCGAGGAAGTCTATATCGACGGGGAGATCGTCGCCAGTCCGGGCCACGGCGAGTTCCTCGCTCGCGACGTTCCCGACTGGGACGAGGGGACCCGGTAGCGAGAGGGGCTACCCGCCAAGTTTGCTAGACGGCAACAGCGCCGTCCAGTGGTCCCTCGAGACCGTCACATTGTCTGTCACCCATCGCCTTCGTTTGCGTTTTCGTCCGAGTAGTGGCTTTGTGAGCGAAAAACCTGAACGAATCCATCTCAAAGTCGTATAAGGAATGGGAGAACGGTCGGTCCGGTAAATTTGGCCGTTATCAGGATACTCACTACCGGTATCCCACACTAGATGTGTGTATGCTCGATATTCCGCTGCACACCGGCGCACAGCATCCCGACCTCCTCTGGGTACTCGTTCCAAGCATCCTCTCGTTCATCGCGGGACTCGGCCTCGGGTCGTTCTCGGATCGACTGCGCAGTTGGGTCCGCCCGCAACGGGCTGTTTCGAACGACTGAGGCCGTCGTGAGCGCACCGCGAGGACGTCTCGAAGGGGCTGCGGGAGCGACATCTGTAGACAGTGGATCGGTTATCGGCGTCGTCCCGGATTTCGCAAATATTGTTGTCCGCGTGTGTATTTACGTACTCCGTCCGTCTTGTCCGGGACGTAATGACGTTTCGTGTTATCGTACGTCCCATTGCGAGGGCCGGAGTGATCGAGCGATGAGCGAGTTCGTCCCGGGCGAACTGCTCCCGTCCGACGAGCCGGTGACGATAAACGAGGGCCGACCGACCGAGACGGTGACAGTCGAGAACACCGGCGATCGACCCGTCCAAGTCGGCTCGCACTTCCACTTCCTCGAGGTCAACCCCGGGCTCGAGTTCGATCGGGAGGCCGCCTACGGAATGCGACTGGACATTCCAGCGGGGACGGCTGTCAGGTTCGAACCGGGATGTGAACGCGATGTCGATCTCGTCGATATCGGCGGCGATCGGATCGTCCGCGGCATGGGCGGCTTAGTCGACGGCCCCCTCGACGACGAAGGTGCGAAAGCGGCGGCACTGGAGCGCGCTCGAGAACAGGGCTACATTTCGGAGGGAGCAGAATGAGCCGCGACCTCCCGCGGAGAGAGTACACGGAACTGTTCGGGCCGACCGAAGGCGATCGGCTCCGGCTCGGTGATACGAACCTGCTGGCGAAGATCGAACGGGATCACGCCGTCCCCGGCGAGGAAGCCGTCTTCGGCGGCGGGAAGACGATGCGCGACGGGATGGGAATGCAGTCGGGGACGACCCAAGCCGACGGGGCGCTCGACTGGGCCTTCACGAACGTCGTGATCATCGACCCGGTGTTGGGCGTTCGGAAGGGCGATATCGGCGTTCGAAACGGGAAAATCGTCGGTGTCGGCAAGGCGGGCAATCCCGATACGATGGACGGCGTCGACATGGTGATCGGGGCGAGCACGGACACGATTCCCGCCGACGGGCTGATCGCGACGCCCGGCGCGCTCGACATCCACGTCCACTTCAACAGCCCGCAACTGGTCGAACACGCGCTCGGATCGGGCGTGACGACGATGCTCGGCGGCGGCTTCGGCGGCGGCGCGACGACCTGTACGCCCGGTCCGGAGAACGTCAAACGGTTCCTGCAGGCCGCCGAAGACTGGCCGGTCAACGTCGGCTTCTACGGGAAAGGAAACAGCAGCGAGCCCGACGCGCTCCGCGAGCAGGTCGAAGCCGGCGTCGCCGGCCTCAAACTCCACGAGGACTGGGGCTCGACCCCCGCCGCGATCGACACCTGTCTCGAACTGGCCGAGGAGGAAGACATCCAGGTCTGTATCCACACGGACACGTTAAACGAGTCGGGCTTCGTCGAGGACACCTTCGACGCCATCGACGGCCGCGCGATCCACACGTTCCACATCGAGGGTGCCGGCGGCGGCCACGCGCCCGACGTGCTCGAACTGATCGGCCACGAGCACATGCTGCCGTCGTCGACGAACCCGTCGATGCCCTACACCGAGAACACGTTCGACGAACATCTCGACATGGTGATGGTCTGTCACCACCTCAATCCGGACGTCCCCGAGGACGTCGCCTTCGCCGAGTCTCGCATCCGCGCGGAGACGATCGGCGCGGAGGACGTGCTCCACGATACCGGCGCGATCTCGATGATGACCTCCGACTCCCAGGCGATGGGGCGAATGGCGGAAGTCGTCAGCCGCACGTGGCAGACCGCCCACAAGATGAAGGCCCAGCGGGGTCCCCTCGAGGCAGACGAGGGAACCGAGGCCGACAACGCCCGAATCAAACGCTACGTCGCGAAGTACACGATCAATCCCGCGATCACCGCGGGGATCGACGACTACGTCGGCTCGCTCGAGCCGGGCAAGCTGGCGGACATCGCGCTGTGGAAGCCGGAGTTCTTCGGCGTCAAGCCGAAGGCGGTCGTCAAGGGTGGCTTCCCGGTCTGGTCCCAGATGGGGGAGGCGAACGGCTCGCTGATGACCTGCGAGCCCGTTATCGGCCGCGAACGCGCCGGGGCGCAGGGCCGGGCGAAACAGGGCCTCTCGGTATCGTTCGTCAGCGAGGCGGCCGACGAGAACGATGTCGGCGAGGCCTACGACCTGAAAACGCCGGTCCGTCCCGTCAGCGGCACGCGAGCGGTCCGGAAATCGGACATGCACCACAACGACCACTGTCCGAACGATATCGAGATCGACGCCCAGACGTTCGAGGTCGAGGTCGACGGCGAACACGTCACCTGCGACCCGGCCAACGAAGTGCCCCTCGCCCAGCGATACCTGCTCTGAACTCATGATCGACAGATCCACACGGACATCCACGACAGCGAGTGCGGTAGTACCGACGACGCGAACAGCCGACTCGAGCCGGCGCGGCCGGCCGAACGGGTCGACGGAGGTGCGCCGATGGGAATGAACCTCTCGCCGAAGGAAATGGAGCGGTTGACGGTCTTCATGGCCGCCGAACTCGCGCGACGACGGAAGGAACGGGGCGTGAAGCTCAACCATCCCGAGACGGTCGCGTACATCTCCGACTGGGCCTGCGAGGCCGCCCGCGAGGGCAAGTCCGTCTCGCAGATCCGCTCGGAGGCGACCCAGCTGCTGACCCGCGAGGACGTCATGGACGGCGTTCCCGAGATGGTCGACATGATCCAGATCGAACCCGTCTTCCCCGACGGCACCAAGCTCGTCACCGTCCACGATCCGATCCGGGCCGACAGCCACGAGCAACTCGAGACCGTCGATCCGGATCCCGACGAGGAACTCGGGACGGAGAGCGAGACGGACGCGGCCGCCGAGAGCGACGCGCGCGAAATCGACGACGGATCGCAGCCGATGGAGGGAGACTGATGGGGTACCGCGACGTTGCGAAGGTCGGCCTCGGCGGTCCCGTCGGCTCGGGCAAGACGGCGCTGGTCCGTCGGCTCGTCCCCGAACTCGTCGAGCGCGACTACGAGGTCGGCGTCATCGCCAACGACATCATGACCCAAGAGGACGCCGACGTCTTCCGCGAGTCCTTCGCCGACCTGCTCCCGGCGGATCTGGTCGAAGGCGTCGAAACCGGGGCCTGTCCCCACACGGGTATCCGCGAGGACCCGTCGATGAACCTCGCGGCCATCGACGAGTTCACCGAGCGCCACCCCGAACTGGACGTGGTGCTGATCGAGAGCGGCGGCGACAACCTCGCCGCGACGTTCAATCCCGAACTCGCGGACTACTTCCTGTTCGTCATCTCGGTCGCCGAGGGCGAGGACATTCCGCGCAAGCGCGGCCCCGGCGTCACCCAAGCCGATCTACTGGTCGTCAACAAGACCGACCTCGCACCCCACGTCGACGCCGATCTGACCGTGATCGAAGAAGACGCCGCCGCAGTCCGGGGTGACGACCCCTTCGTCTTCACCAACTGCAAGGACGGCGAGGGGGTCGATAGCGTCCTCGAGCACGTCGAGCGGGAGGTGTTGTTCGCGTGAGCGCCGGCCGCTCGAGCCCCAGCGCGGATCCGGCGCGGCTGCCGCCCGCCTTCGAGGCCTACGCCGACGAATCGCTCGCGCAGGCCCCCGCCGGCGGTCCCGGGAAGAACGGGCTGCTCGAGGCGACCTTCGCCCGCAGCGGCGACGGGCCGACCCGCATGGTCCGGGACCGCGTGAAGGTACCCTACCACCTGACTGGAACTCTCGACACCGATCCGGCGCCCGGGCTCGCGACGCTGGTCGCACAGGAGCCGACCGGCGGCGTCGCACAGGGCGACCGCCACTGGATGGCTATCGAGACCAAGCTCGGTGCCCGCGCGCACGCCACCACCCAGAGCGCGACGAAGGTCCACAGCATGGCCGCCAACTACGCCCACCTCGAGACGTCGCTTCGAGCCGAGTCGGGGAGCTACCTCGAGTACGTGCCGGGACCGACGATCGTCAACGAAAATGCACGCTGTCTCCAGACGGTAGCCGTCGACCTCGCGGCCGACGCGGTCGTGGTCGTCGCCGACGTGCTCGTCCCGGACGGGTTGACCGACCACGAGCCGTTCGGGTTCGACCACTACCACGCGCGCGTCGAGGCCGAGTACGACGGGCAATTAGTCTGTGCCGACGCCGTCGATCTGCGCCCCGACGAGCGCGATCCGCGGGACCCGGCCAGCGTCGGCGAGTACGGCGTCGTCGGGACGCTGTACGTCTTCGCGCCGAGTGACGGGCGGGAAGACGGCGACGACGATACAGCCGCGGCCGACGGGACGGACCGGAATCCGGATCTCGAGGCGCTGACTGAGGCCGTTCACAACCGGGTCGCGGACCGCGACGGCGTCCACGTCGGCGTCTCGAGGCTGCCGTACGACGCCGGGGTGATCGTCCGGCTCCTCGGCCACCGGCAAGCCAACGTGACCGAGGCGCTCCGCGGAGCGTGGGACGAAACGAGACTGGCGACACTGGGGGTCGGCATACCCGCCGACCGGCGATACTGATGGAACGAATCGACGGCATCGTCGGGAACGTCCACGCCGACGACGACCTCGCAGCGCTGCGCACAGAGTACGCGGACCGCGACGCCGTAGAGCGCGTCGTTATCGACGCCGAGAACCGCCGCCGATCGCGGTTCCGGGCGACGACCGACGCGGGGACGGACGTCGGCGTCGTCGTCGACAAGCCCGCGGTGTCGGCCGGCGACGTCCTGCTCGTCGATGACGATCGGATGATCGTCGTCGCGTTCGAACCGCTGGACGCGATCTCGATCTCGCTGCCCGAGGCGACGGACGAGGCGCTCGCGGCGGCGGTCGAACTCGGACACCGTGTCGGGAACCAGCACTGGGACCTCGCCGTCGAGGACGGGACCGTCTACGTCCCGCTCGAGGCCGACCGGCACATCGTCGAGCGCGTCGTCGAGGATGTCGTCCCCGACACCGAACTTCGGGAGACGACCGTCGAGGCCGACCTGTTCGTGACGGATCTCGACAACGGAGGGGACAGGTCGGGCGGTGAGCCTGGCCACACCCACGGTGCGGACCACGACCACAGCCACGGTACAGGCCACGAGCACAGCCATGACTACTGATCCGAGCGCGTTTCTGACGGCGCTTCGACTCTCGGACTCGTTTCTCCCGGTTGGCGGCTACACCGCCTCCTACGGGCTCGAGCAGTACCTCAACGAAGACCGGATCGAGGACGGCGACGACCTTCGGAAACTGATCGCGGCCTACCTGCAGCGCGTGGTCGGCCCGTGCGAGACCGTGGCGCTGTCGAACGCACACGCCGCGAGCGCCGCCGTCGATCTCGAGCGGTTGCTGGCCGTCGACGAACGGCTGCACGCGGTAACGATGCCTCGGGAGTTCCGCGAGAGTTCGACGAAAGCGGGTGCGAAGCTCTGTGAACTGCTGGATTCGGACCCGGGGACGACGGTTTCGAACGCGAACGGGAGCCGTCAAATGCAGGACGAAGCCTCTGCGTCGGCGACTGACGGGGGCGACATCGTGGCCGACTTCGCCGCCGCGATCGAGGCCGATGCGACGCCGGGCCACTATCCGGTCGTCTTCGGTGTCGTCACCGCGGCGCGGGGACTCTCGCGACTCGAGTCCTGTCTCGCACACGCACACTCGTTCGTGACGGGACTGCTCGGGGCCGCACAGCGACTCGGCCGGTTCGGCCACACCGAGATCCAGTCGGTGCTCGAGGCGCTGGAACCGGAGATCAGGGCGATCTGCGAGCGCCACGTCGACGACGACATCGCGGCGATGGCCTCGTTCGCGCCGCTGGCCGAGATCATGGGGATGCGCCACGAACACGCCGGCAGACGGCTGTTTATGAGCTGATCGAGACGATTCTCGATCGGCTCTCCCACGAGCGGTCCCGCTCGGTCTCCGGCGATCGACGAGTGTCGTGCTATCAACCGCGGCTGCGCCATGTACGGAGATACTGCTCGAATAGCAATCCTATTCAGATCGCAGCGAGAGAGGAGCAGTAATGACCACGCCACTAACGAGACGACGGTTCGGACTCGGTGCGATCGGAGCGACAGCAGTACTCGGCAGCGGCTGTCTGAGCGATCTCACCGGGAGCGACGATCACGAGCACGAACACGAGGACCCGCCGTGGGAATGGGGCGGACTGTACGATCTCGATTCGGGGACGTACGCGTACACCTATCAAGAGGGTCCCGACCCCGATATGCAGTTCGCGTTTGTTTCGGCGGAAGAGGGCGGCGATCACGGTCTCTACCACGCCGGGGAGACGTCAACGGATCTCTTCGAACGCGGCGACGCAGACGTCAGCGTCACCGACGGCGAGACCGTACAGCCGTCGTCAGACACGTTGTACCGCGTCGGTTTCGCGGATTCGAGCGAAACGACGATCGAACTCGAGGTCGAATCCGGCGGATACTACTCGATCTTCACCGCACACGTCCCCGATGAGTTCGAGGCGGAACTGCTCTCGGAAGACGGCGAGGAGCTGTCGCCGGACGCGACGGAACGCCATTCGACGCACGGCCACAGCGACGACGGCCACGAAGAGTAGGACGCTCACGAGCACTGAGAAACGGGAATCCGACGTTCGATCGTTCTGTTCGGACCGCGAGCAGCTGATTCTGTGAAAGATGGGGAACGAGACGGATCGAATACCTCTTGAGTCGGCGGTTGCTTCATCCTGATATTCCATGTAGCATCATAGAGTTTACCATGGCCTGCAGGTGTATCCGCTTTAGACTCGAATATCCTCGAGCGGTTCGAGAGCGTCCCAGCCGTTAACGGTCGATAATCGGGAAAACAGCAACACAACGTAGTGAAAAGAGCGGTGAGTCACTCGCCCTCGAATGCCGTTGCCAACTGTTCGCGCATGAACTCCCGCCGCCGTTTTCGAGTTTCTTCCTCGCCCAGATAGTTGGTGACGACGCAGGAATCGTCACTGTCCTGTTCATCGGCGATCACGTCGATCCGGTCCGCGAGCCGTTTCACGGCGTCGTCGTACGTTCGGTACCAGAATCGCAGCCGTATGCGGCGTCGCCGTCTCAGTCACACCGGCCCGCCCTGCGAGTGCCTTGAACCGGGACGTGATCGTATTCGGAGCGCGATGCCCACTCTCAGCGGCCGTGCTCGGAAAGAGATAACCGTTCCACTGGTCCCGATCGGCGAGTTGTTCCCATCGGTCGGCCAGCATCTCGAGGCCGTACTGGACCGAGACGCGTCCGGAACCGTTCTTTCGGCCGTCACCGAAGACGATTCGCGGGTCCTCGGCGTCGAAATCGAAGGTTCCCTCGTCGTCCGTCGGTTCGAACTGGTCGCTGACCGTACTCGGTCGGGCATCGCGTTGTAGCCCGCTCGTCTAACCGCTCACGCATAACCTGTTCGAATGTCGGGTGCATGTCCTCTTCTTCGCGTCTGAAGGTCATCGTTCGTCACTCCTTTGCTCGAGGATATCAGTGACGTCTTTCGCCGTTTCGCTGGCCTTCACGTTCTGGTAGGACTGTTCGGTCACATCCGGCGAGCCGTGGCGCAACGATTTCTGTGCAACTGTCGTGTGACCTTTGCGGACCAGTTCGTGCCCGAGTCCACGTCTCGCGCCGTGGGGTTTCAGATAGACGTTCGCATCAGGATCGTACTCGATACACTCATACAGCGGTGCCAGCGACTCCGAGATCCGTTTCAGGACCGACCGCGTGCCGTTCGTTGAGATCGCGGGCGGCGGAACCTCGTGCTCGCGTAGCAGTTCGTCGATTGCGTTTCGCTCGAGCATCGTATCGACGCGGGTCTCGGAGAACTCTCGTTCAAGCGCTTTCCGTTTCGAGGGGTAGTGATTCGTGGGAAAGACCGGCCACTCGTCGGTCGGTGGGTCGGCGACCTCGTAGTACTTTGCGAGTTTCGACGCCGCCCGATCAGGGAGCTGCACGTCTTCGAAGGGATTGCGATCAGTTCGTTTGACCTTCCCGCGGACGGTGAGCGTATTCCCCTCGATATCGACATCGGTCCACGTGATCCCGTTGCGGCGTTCGTCACGCGGTTTCGAGAACACTTCCCCACCGCGGACGCCCGTCAGTCCGAGAACGGCGATCAGTGCCCGAAGCCGGTACCGCTCGAGACGGATCTCGTACGGGGCAAGTGGCGGCTCGAGGGCGCTGTCGACCTGGCGGTCGAAGTGCCGAAGTAGTGTCTCTCGTTGGTCAACCGACCAGAACTGGCGGTCGGGCTGGGTGTCGATTCCCGGCAGGAATTTCTCGATATCGTTCTGGTGAGCCGGATTCGTATCTAACAGCCCTTCGCCGACACAAAAAGAGAGGAACGCCCGCACGTAGTCGTAGTAGGTGTGAGCCGTCCGTCCCGAGAGGTCGCGGTCGGTGCGATTGGTTTCGGCGGTCAGATACTCGCCATAGACACGGCAGAGATCGCGATCGATATCGTCGAACCGCTCGAGTTCGCATTCGCGGATGAACTCATCGAGGACATGTTCGACGGCCGTCCGTGAGCCGTCGCCGAGCGTTTTCAGGTACGACTGCGTTGCATCTCTGACCGGGTTGTCCCCTCCTCTCGAGCGGTCAGAAACCCGGGTTTCGCTGGAATCCATCGGTTCGGATGTTGGTACAGTATCGACCCTAGTAAATCTACTGTGTCAAATTCATCTTTGACACAGTGGATTGGTGTATGGGAGAACAGGTGTTTCGGGCCGTCAAAGACAGAGAAATTAGCATATCCCCCATTCATAAATCAAATAGCGCTATATTAAATTGGCGACACAACTCACCACAGATTCCGCGTTTGGATTTCTACAAACCACCAACTAAATAACACTTATCGCCGATGTCGAGCTAATCAGGTCTTTAGCAGTAGTTTTCGAATTTGTGGGCTTTATTTCACGACATTGAAGTCGTACACCGGATGCCTAAAATATAGCAGCTAAATTCAGAACTACTGCTAGGGCGACCGTTAGTAACACACTGGATTGTGGGTATTGCTGTTACAGCTGAGACAGCAGCCGCAGGAGCCCCCAGTTCCAGCACAGCCAGCGATACATGGAATACAGCCGAGCCCTCCAGTGGCACCACAGACAGCTGCACAGCCACCACAGACACCACTACCGAAAACGCACTGGGAACAGGGCGCACCGAAGTTCAGACCCCAACAGTCGCTGCCCTGCCAGCCCGACTGCATGATCGAGAATCCCCCATCGTCTGATTCATCCTCGAGTTCGAGGACTTCGATCGTGTATTTCTCTTCTCGGAGGGTCTTGTGCGTCTCCTGGTGCTCGTTCACTTCGAACGCTTCTTCGAGTTCGATTCGGTACTGTTTGCCTGTCTCTTCGTCTTCCTCTTCGTTTTCCTCCAGCTTGCCGGTCTCGAAGACACCAGTCTCCGCGTCGTAGATAATAGGCATCTCCTCTTCTTCTTCATCCGTGAATCCGACAGCCTCCGCGATCCGCTTCCGTTCGGGGTTTGTCGCAGTTCGTCGTGCCACGACGTCCCCGTCTTCGTAGACGAGGAAGAGATCAGTATTGCCCGGCAGTCCACGGTATTTTTCCGGGACCTCCTCCTCCAGTTCTCCAGTGAGTTTGTCGACTTGGAAGTAGGCTTCAGGTCCAGCATCGGGCTCGTCGATTTCCGCGTACACGATGGTCCCGAACTTCGTCTCGATTTCAGCTCTCTCCATCGAGACATCTTCTGTGAGGTCCTGCCCATCGATGGTGACCTCACTGACTTCGGGATCGTTGAGCTCAGCTAGGAGAGCCTTCACCATGTCCTTCTCCAGCACATCATCTTCTCCAGACAACGCTGAGACTTGTCCAATACCAGCGACCGTTGCGACACCGCCTGCACCGAGCGTTCGAAGAACATTCCGTCTGTTGACTTTATTCGAGTCGTCTTCGGAATCAGTATTTTCGCGCATTGCACTTAGATTGAATATCACCAAGATATTTATTTCTTCTCCCGATGAATTTATACTCTATTACTAGTTCTTGGACTATTCTTCAGTTTTTGGCCTATCCAGTAGCAATTGAGCAAAACCCCTGACGCTGATCTATCCTTTCAACTGATGGGGGTGTTGCTACACTCTCGACTAGAATGCTCAACTTCTCCTCAAAAACAGGAAAGGTAGATCTACTATTCGTAGGTGAAAATATCCTCTATCGAGCAGTTGAAATATTCTGCCAGCTCGAATGCTATTTCCAGAGAGGGGTTGTATCGGTTTCCCTCGATAGCGTTTATCGTTTGTCGTGTAACGCCGATCTCTTTTGCGAGCTCCTCCTGCGTGATATCGCGCTTAGCTCGATAGACCTTCAATTCATTATCTATCGTTTTATCGGACATAGCGGTAGTACACATAGTAAATGGCGAATATGCCTAATCCACTACCCAGATACAGGAACTCTGCGCTTTCCCTGGGGACTACATTCCAGAAACCATTGATCAGGATGATCGCCATTAGCCACCAAAATGCGTTGATGCTGACTCTTCCAATCAGACCCCGAGTCCTCTCATCACCTAATGCCTTCTCGTTGCGAGTAGCTGTTATCGATCTAAATCCGAACGCCGATAGGATCACTACAGGCACGAGAATACCTGCATAACTCATCGGAGGAGCATCATAGTAGAAAAACACCGCTATCCCCCCAACAAGCGTTACCAGTGCGCCTCCTAGGAGGAGATAACCTGCTCTTTTCTGCTGCGCCAGATTTGAATTTGCTTGGCTCATGCGTTGAACCCTCCGTGATTAGTTGTCTCTCCATTACTACTCCAACCAATGTCTGGTTCTGCTACCATCGTGTCTGGTATTTCTACCATCATGTCTGTTTTACCTTCCATATTGTATGCTCACCCACACACCACATAAGGGTTTCTAAACTAAACTGACTAATCTACGGTTTGAGAGTGCTCCAGTTTATCCCACCAATATATTAGTAGAAAAATTCCAAGATGTCTGTTCCTCAATTCGTTAAGAGGGCCTGGGAACAGGACAGATCACGGCATCTGGTGTTCGAAAATACGCTCATCCGTATCTTCACACACTGCTGCGATCACTTCGTGACTACTACAGCATGATTCGACTGTTTCCTCGCTGAACACGATCTCTCCATCACTCGTCGGGCAGGTATCGAGGAATAATCGCAGCCCGTTAAGGAGTTCTCCCTTTTCAGCAGGTTCGTACTCGCTCCATTTCGTATCCCACGACTCAAGTACTCGAGAAGCAGCGACGTCGGCAATCAGGGCAGCTTCCGATGGCCACTGACCGATAATCTGTTGGTCCCGCTTCAGCTGGCGAGCTTGATCATCCTCTCGAATCGTGAACTCATGATTTTCTAAGTCCAGACCTAATGCTGCAGCAGCATCTTCTGCTGAGAGATCGCCGTCATTGAGGTCGGTCATTTCTTCAACCCACTCTGATTCGAAGGACGTCTCTATGCACAGATCATCCTTCTCATCACATTCTTCGACAACCCCTACGGAGAGGAAATACTCTTCTGGTGATAGGGTGACGGCCCCTTCATTTTCTCCTTCAGACTCGTTTTGAGCCTCCTCATTAGACATCTGTGCTGTAGCTGTGTCAGTACCACTAGTGTTTGAACTAGAAGTATTAGTCGTAGCCAAGCCATTCCGAATTTCCGGTTCTGGCTCTTTCCCGAACAGTTGGAGAACAGACGCTGGCATATACCGTTTGGTCAGAGTCGGTGTTCCGGGAGTGAGGTACCCCCGAAGATAAATCAACACTAGAGAAACGCCAACCGACACTACTCCCATGAATTTCGATTTCCGGCTAATAATTGCTCCAAGTACACCTGCGATCGCGACATTCACCACCGTACATGCTTCACACCGGTTCTCTCCCGTATACTCTGGTTGCCGTAATTCCTCAGTTATCTTTTCTCTCATCTACCTTTGGCATTCTATTGAACACTTATGGTTTTTTCGGTAAGATTATTAGACCTATCCCTATTGTTCTCCCAGCTTTTGAAAAGATAATCAGATAGTGATCTGGCGACTCAACTCCTGGCCGATTGCTCATCTCCATTTATCTCCCAATGATCTACACCATACTATTCTCAAATCTAATTCCAGTGTATAATAAATAGTATTTTGACAAAAACATTACTGTGGTGTCCTCCTAATCACATAATATGGATGATGGAGAAAAACTACGGGATACACTCAGGAAGCGTACCGAAATTCTTCGCGCTCTACTCAATAACCCACAAACGAAATCTGATCTCACAGAAGAAGTGAGTGCATCTCGTTCTACGATAGATAGAGCAATCAAAAACCTACAGGACTTGAGATGTGTTGGGCTCCAAGGTGGGGAGTATCATCTTACCTCAACTGGAAAGTTGTCTCTTGAAACATACGAAAACTATGTGGACACCACTGACAACCTATCAGACATTCACCAGATAATAAATAGCATATCTGGTGATATGTCCATCGAGCGTGACTTCATTAAGGGGGCTTCTAAGCATCTTGCTGACCCGCAGGTGCCAGAAACTGCTTTGAGAGAAGCCAACGAACTGCTGAAGTCAGCAACAAAATTAACAGGCTTAGCTCCTCTTTCCCTTCCTTCGTATCCAGATTTGCTAGAAAAGGAAATTCAAGAGAATGATCTTGAAGTTGAGATCATCGTTGAGGAGAAAGTTCTCGAGTCGCTTCACGAGGTGCGAGGAGAGAGCTTTGAAAATTTCGTTGCAGATGATAATGTCGACATATACACTACTGGAAGATCACTCCCTTGTGCAGTGTGGATAATGGAAACTCCTGAAGGAGAACATGCCGGAACGACTGTCTATAACCAGGGAGGTGTTCAAGGCGTAATAATAAACGATAAGGAAGCAGCCGTTCAATGGGCTCGTGAAACATACGAAAAATACCTCGAATCTTCCTCAAAGATAGACAATCTGTAAATGCCTCCACTGTTCTTCGATACAGAAGTATAATTCACAACCTGATGCTATCATCAGAGTGTGGCCATACCACCAGTTTCCGAGAAACAAATTTATTCTCTAGCATTCACTCGATCCAATGTGATGTCACAACTCCCCGGTCCAACTGGATATCCCCTTATCGGAAATACTCACCAATTTTATCGCAGAAACATCCTAAAGTGGTTCCGCACTTTCCCCGAAAAATATGGGGACATCGCTCAAATTCGGGTTGCTCGCAACCAGATTGTTCTTCTAATGAACCCCGATGATATTCAAACAGTTCTAATTGATGAAAATCAGAAATATCGAAAGGGAGGATTCCATAAACGAGTAACATCCTCGTTGATTGGCAACGGACTTGTTTTAGCAGAAGGCGATCGATGGCGATCAAACCGCCATGATCTTGAACCTGCCTTCCACCCCCAGAAAATGAACTCTTATGCCAATCAAATAAAAACACATACTGAATACAAATTGAGCCAGTGGGAAGACGGCGATATAGTCTTGTTCGGAAAAGAAATGAAAGAGCTCACACTGAGTATTATCACCGATGCGCTTTTCGACATTGATCTTCGCTCGGAGAACTGGGAGTTAACCTCTGTTTTTGATGAAATCATCGAATACTTCACATATATCGCCCAAACCTACCTCTACCTCCCAGAGTGGATCCCCACCTCGAGAAATCGATCCTATCGTCGTGCTCTCGCTAAACTTGACGAGATCGTCGACGAAATCATTACTCGCCACATAGCCCAGCCTGAGGAATATGATTCACTCATAGCTGATCTTCTTGATCAAGAATCGTGGACTAAAGCAGAGATTCGAGACGAGGTTGTAACACTTCTACTCGCTGGCCATGAGACTACCGCGCTCATGTTAGCATATACAGCCTATTTGCTTGGCTTAAATCCAGATATCAGATCTCAAGCTATCAACGAAATCGACAAAAATGAGCCACAAAACTCCGGAAAGCCTTTTCAACAGTACAATCTACTTGACCATATCCTGAAAGAGTCTCTTCGGCTTTACCCGCCTGCATATGCGATATTTCGACAACCGACTGAAGATGTTATTCTAAGCGGTCATAAGATCTCCGAAGGGACCCTTCTCTGTTTGAGTCAATGGGTCACTCATCGAGACAATCGGCTATACGAGTCCCCGCATGAATTCCAACCAGATCGGTGGGAATCGGATTCGCTATCACAACCATCCCCAGGAATGTATTTCCCATTTGCAGCAGGTCCAAGACGATGTATCGGGGAACGATTAGCAATGCTTGAAGGAAAGATCGTACTTGAGATGATTCTCCAAGAATTCACACCAAAAGTAGCCTCTGAGGCATCTCTTGATGTGATACCCTCACTCTCAACACAACCTAAGTCCCCGATCAAAATTAAGCTCGATAAACGGAACTGAAGTACTACAGAAGTAGATCTAACGCTAGAACCCCATTTAGGTACGTAGCCCAGAGTGAGACACTAAACCAGCGAGCGACAATTAGTGACTGCTCCTTTTCTGATTTGCCCATTATCTGGTAGAAGAGGAATACGTACGCCAGTCCACCAATGCCAAGTCCTAAAGACGCTATAGAATACCCAGCAATCCATGTGAAAATTCCAGCTGTGATTGTGGATACTCCAGACAGGAGTATACTTTCACTGACCCCGATCTGCTGAGTGAAGGTCGAGAGACCGCTTTTCCGATCGAAATACGTGTCCGCTGCTTGGTGAGCTATGTGATAACCCAATATGTAAAATAATACAGATAAAATCAATAAATTGGTTCCCCGATTGAATATAAGTCCCATAAGATGTGAAACGGGAAGGATAGCACAAATCACGTCTACCCCCGTTGTGACAATATGATTTAAGAAGCCTCGTTCTTTGATCCGTGGAGGATACGAATATGTGAACCCGAATACCCCAACTATAGCACCCATAAGAAGGAAACTTAGCTTCTCGGTCCTGAAAGCAAGCCACCCCCAAAGAGAGAGTCCAACCGTTAATTCGACTACAAGTAGCGAATAGAGGTTTCTCTCCCCCAGTGTTCGAACTGACTCAGCGATATATGATTTCTCTGGGTTCTCCTTATCAATTTTGTAATCGTGCAAAGCATCTGCAACTGAGGCTTGCATTTTCGATACCATCATAGCAGTGAAAAGAACAAACAAATAGGAGCTATAGGTCTGAACAGCTGAAATTGGATGATCAGACACAAGACCAATACCAATAGCGATATATATGATGTTGTATCCGATGGTTTCCGGCAGACGGTTAACTACCAAAAAACTCTTTAGATTCTGATATATTAGCCCTAAACTTGTTTTTTGTATTGTGATCATATTATTAGATGATTCCACACTTCTATTTTCAATTGATATTAGTAACCCTTCTAACTTTCGGAAAATATTTCTCCAAGTTTGAATCAGATCCTACTAGTAAATCTGTTATACATATCTGTAACAGCTATCTATTATTCCACAGATTCTGCGTTTGGATTTCTACAAACCATCAACTCTACAATACTTATCGCCGAGGTCGAGTTACTTAATTCTTTAGGAGAGGTGGCACAACCGCAGATGATGGATTTGATGCGTGACTTATTCGCAGCGTTAGAGAGGGAGAATCAACTGCTCAATAGGTGTTCTAACTGACCACAAAAGTGGAAATCTATGTTCCTAGATTGTCAAGATATAGGATATGGTTGAATTGGAACGGTGGCAATATACGTGGATTGCTTTGGGTGTTGCCCTTTTGGGATTATCTGGTATCGGAGGATACCTTGGATACCCCATAGCGACCATCTTCCCGTTTATTGTTGGTGTTGGCTTCCTCAGTATTGTTATCAAGCCCAGCGTACTACTTCCGCCGATGAGGAGGGCAGAGCGTCTTGAAATGCCTGTCACACCAAAAAGGAGCAGTGTGACGGGAATTCCGATCAGGCCAGTCGCAACTACGTCTGATGTGAGTTCAAACGGATTCACGAGCAGCAAGCAGGCACCGAGTGTAATCGCTGCAATCCGGTCGCCGTAAGCGGAGAACACGCCCATATCCAAAATTACAATGATAGTCGTATCAGCCTTTCGACGGAACTAGCTGAGAATTTATCGCTAAACTCGCAGGTGTAGTTAGCGTTCAGGAGTTTGTCTTCACTCACTATTCTCTTCGGATTGGTCGTCTGTGATGGGCTCGAGGGATTCTTCCATCCGTTCGAAATGAGCTTCACGGAGCGCTTCCTCAGACGGCTCTTTCTGCACGACAGACGTATCCTCAGGCAGCTCTACGTCCTCATCCACCAATGGATCTACGTCGACAACCATTTTGTGAATCTCCATATCCCGATTGATTTTCCCGACCAGCTGCTCGAACGCCGTTTCATGTTCCTGCCGAACCCGGCGGAGTTCTCGGACCTTCCGCTCGAACTCCGTCTGCACGGCCCAATCATACACGCGACGTCCGAGGATCGTGAGCTCATACCGCTTCTCTGTCCCATGCTCGGTCGGCCTGTGACTCACCGAAAACACGTCACGCTCAACACCTTCTGAAAGCCTCGAGGACACTGTCGATCCACTTATTGAAACCGCGTCGACGAGCGCGTTGAACGTCGCTGTTCCCGTCCCGATCTCCGTGATGAGTTCCGCCGCGCCCTTCTTCCGAAGAAACGCCTCGAGTTCGTCCAATCCCATCGTGCCTCCCTGTTCTCCACCCACCACTATAAATCCAATCGATATTTGATTCAAACTAATTCTTGAACCACACCGAATAGTGGCTACAATCAATTCTCCAAGTACAGCACGCATATCCCTTCATATATCTCCCATCACAAGCTGAAAGCAGAGAATTGACTCTAATGTCCAACCATATTTTTACTCTACTCTATACTGATATTCTCTTCTTCACAGCAGACACATCTACACACGATCACTTCAGTATCTGGTCGACTGCAGCTCAGAAACAGAGCAGCTCGTCCCGGAGGTGGTTCAATGTCGACTGACCCATCGGCTGTCGCTGAGTCAATCATTATCCACGCGGAGACGCTCTGTGAGCGTGAAGATCACCTCTGGGACGTCATCCGGAAACTCTCAATTCTCGTCGATGAACTGGAAGATACCCGCGATCAGAACCGCGTTGACTTCGGAACTGATGAAATGTTCCGCACGCTCTTGTTCAAGGGGATTCGCGGCATCTCACAGAACGAATTAGCGCAACGACTTGGCCGGGAGCCGAGCTTAGTCAAGAGCTTTCATCTCGATATTACTGATCTCTCGAATACGCCTACCCAACAAGAGCTTTCGTACGCGCACGCGCAGTTCAGCGAGGGCACTCAGGAAGTCCTCAATCGAACGGTTGCTGGCGTCCGGCAGGTGGCTCTCGATAACGGTGTTCTTACGGAAGGCCTCGTTCCGTCAGTTCCAACGGACGACGAGGATGAATCGCCGAGCACGAACGAGTACAAGAAGGAGAAAGCTCAGAAGACGCTGACGCTCGCTCGCAAACACGTCATTCCCGAATTCGACACCCACCGAGCGGCCCACAAGAAGTACTCTGACGAGGTGATATTAGATATGTTCGCTAGTATCTGCGCGAACAACGGCAGTGCCCACTCAGAAGCCCAGTACGGCTGGCTCACTGATAACGACCTTATCTGTGACGACTCAACGTTCCTGCGGGCAATCAAGAAGATTGCCACGCCAGAGGAGTCCGACGGGCAGCTCACATTCGAGGATTTCGAGGATGACGATTCGATGCCCGAGATCGACCAGATCCGGGACGCGATTATGACGGCGTTCAACGCCGCGACGGAAAACATCATCAACTCGATCCGTGGTGACGATCCCTTCGACTCTCGGGAGACCGTCGCAGCGATCGACATCACGCACAAGCAGTTCCACGTCTGGCCGTGGGAGGACAAAGAAGCGAGTATCGCGAAGCCGGACTATCCGAAGATGGTAAGCGGGTACAAGAAGGACGGTGAGTACAAACGTGGGTACAAGTACGCCACCATCACGCTAGTTGGCGACCACGCACCGATCGTCCTCGGTATTGAGCCTGTGAAAGAGGATTCTGCGTGGGAGCCCGACAATTCACCGTCGTAC
This sequence comes from Natrinema sp. LN54, assembly GCF_052439245.1. Taxonomy (NCBI): domain Archaea; kingdom Methanobacteriati; phylum Methanobacteriota; class Halobacteria; order Halobacteriales; family Natrialbaceae; genus Natrinema; species Natrinema sp. LN54. The sequence goes on along the minus strand of NZ_JBQVRP010000005.1, from coordinate 100,217 downwards.
TCGAAAGCTGACCTGGTGAGCCGATTGCTTGATCGGGCCGAGCAGTTCGTCGATCTAGATACGGTGATGTTCGACCGAGGGTTCTACGTGAATCGCGTGTACGCAGATGTCGACGAGCGCGGAATCACGTACCTCTCTCCAGTGCCGACGTACGAGGATGACTTGGCAGCGATCCAGAATATTCAGGAGCATCCAACAGCAGACGAAGCTGTCAAGCACGATGTTCCGTTCGGAATCGACGGCGAGGTACATCACGAAGCGGAGTTCTTGTACGCACCGAGTACGAGCGATGATGCCGACGGAAAGTACGCGGTGTTCGTAACGAACCAGGATCGCGTCGAGCCCGAGGAGATCTCGAGTGTCGTGAACGGGTCCAGTCGACGGTGGGATATCGAGAATCAGTACAAGTCGATCAAGGACTTCATGCCGAAGACGTCGTCGACGGACTACCGGCTTCGACTGTGTAACTTCGCGTTGTCGACGCTGATCTATAATCTGTGGCGGCTCACAGACTATCTAATCAAGGTCGTGCTCGACGAGCCGATCCGGTCGCCGCCAGTGATTACGGCGAAGACGTTTGTCCGAGCGTTGGGCGACTTCCTGCGTGAGTTCGGGTAACGCTTTTCTCACTCCGGGTTTACCGATTCGGTAGCGGCTGTGCTGTCGATTTTCGTGGGGTTTCGGACTGATTGTCAGATATGTGGATGATACGTAGTTGCTAATTCGATCTTGTCCGATTTTCACACCGGATTTGGAGTCACTAGCTCGTGAATTTCCTAGTTTCATTTGTAGGTTTATAAGCACGCGAAGAATGTGACTCACAAATTCTCGGGACCCGGACTCAACCCCGATAAGCGACAGTAGCCGAGCGGAGGCTTCATCGAACCCTTCGACGGGAAATTCTTTGGAGAACTGTGTTACTATCCTAGGTGCGACCCCGGCGGGCCGTACTCATAGGAACGCTGTACCTCGTCGACATTGAAAACGAGATGGGGCTTGGTCAACTCTGTAGCCAGTCATTCCCATGTATCCGACCATCGAAGTTTCACCGTCCACAACGAGATCGGCGACGATCTTCCCGGTCGCTAGACCACGCATGAACGCCCGCCCAGAGCGACCGATATCGTCGATAAAACCGGGATACTCTCCTCGAGATCCATCGTTCCAAAGCCGATCGCACCAAGCATCTCGACGGTCATGAACGCAAACGAGCCGTATAAGAGACCGAGTACGACGTCGGTTTCTTGGAATGCGGTCGCGATGTCAACGCCTGGCTGGTGACCGCCACGGAAACACCACATCGAGACGATACCGACGATCAACAGCGTGAGAACCGGAGCGAAGAAGTTGACTAAGGTAGGGTTCTTTTCGCTTGGCTCGCCAACATCGGTCGTGATGTCGGACAGCGGCGTCGCGGCGGGTCTTCTTTTCGGCTCGCGATCACCACTCGGCGTTCAACATAGGGCCAAGCATACTAGATAGCCAAATATTACGTCCATATGCTTGTAATCCCTCATCGAATGGTCCGATAGGAAACAACGGGTCACTGAACGACTGATAGAGAACAAGACACAACTGAAGGCAGTTCCATATCGGGAAACGATTGTGCATCGCTCCGAACGTGTGGATACAGATGCCGCCGACCCACAGAGACGCAACGGGGACCGTCGATCTGACCGAGTCAGTACGAGACGAGATCGGCGAGCCAGTTCGAATCGATGGCTTCGAACGAATCCGGCGACATGAGCGGGGGGCTTCGTGGACAGCGTAAACGAGATAGCCGGCCAGCGCGAAGGTGAGTCCGGTTACTTCGCGTTGGCTCTTGGAGCGGTGATCGATCGTATCCTCGTACCCGGTCTCGGGTTCGGCCGTCCGCACGACTGTAACTCGAACGTCATCTTTTCGACGCCCTTCTCTAACGGTCTCCTCGACGCGTTTGATCCGGATCCGAGATCGGATTCGAACCCGGAATAACGATCCGATGTCTGGTATTTTCTTCGGGCGGAGTTCCGGTCCGTGGCGTGATCTGCTGGCGAGTCGGGGATGGGTTCGAGCACTTCGAACGCGCTGTGACGACTGGGTACTCATATCGATACTGACCTCGCTGACGTTCGTCGAGCGGGTGACTCGTTGGATACCCCTCTTGGAATCGGTCTTCCCGCATGACTGGTCGGGTCGGAGACGCTCAGCGATTCGAGAACGTGGTCGTTAGCGTCACGGGTCGGCGCGCTGAGGGCCCGAAACCCGTCGAGTTCCTCCGCAGCGTTGTATGCGTACCTCGTTCCCAGATCCGGTCGAGTTCCGCGAATAGCGTTTCGGCGTCGGTAACGGGAGTAATCGTTTCGTTCGCATATTTCGAACGTCGCTACTGAATCGCTTTTGCGCTGTTCCGGGAATTATTGAATAGATAGTGGGAATTAGACAGGATAATTCTAAATATACCCACTATCCTCCGCGATATCTCAAACACATCGATTACCTGTAGCTGGCCGTTCGAGATGTTCGAACGTATATTTCTAGGAGCTAGACACATCCGCTCCAAAATTCCGTTTGTATCTCGAGTAGCCGAATAGAATAAGATAAGCGTAGGTATAATAGGTGTCTAAGGAGTGCTTTGAAAAGGTATGTCGGGGAGAACCAAATGTATGAGTGGTTCATCAGCCACCAAATCAGAAAGCGACTCCGTCGTACTGTACGATATCGAAGACAGACCACCGATGGCGGAGGCGATTCCGCTGGGCATCCAGCACGTCCTCGCGATGTTCCTCGGAAACGTCGCGCCGCCGCTGATCCTCGCGGGTGCAGTCGGCTCCGCGACTGGAGAGACGACGTTTCTGGTCCAGATGGCGCTGATCGTCGCTGGCGTCGCGACGCTCGTTCAGGTCTTCCCTATCGGGCCGGTCGGTGCGCGACTCCCGATCGTCATGGGAACGAGTTTCGCCTTCCTCGGTCCGTTGATCGGGATTGGCAGTCAGTTCGGATTAGCCGCGGTGTTCGGGACGGCATTGATCGCCGCGCCCGTCGAGATGGTCATGGGGGTCACGTTGGACCGATTCAGGCGATACTTCCCACCGCTGGTCACGGGCATCGTCGTGATGCTCATCGGACTGACGCTCATTCCGACCGGGATGGACTACGCCGCTGGTGCCTCTGCAGGACCAGGTGCCGAGGGGTACGGCTCCGTCCTCAATCTCGGTCTCGCGGGGCTCGTCTTGGTGACGACGCTCGTCCTCAACCAGTTCTTCGAGGGGTTCCTTCGAGTGATCAGCGTCTTCGTCGGTATCGCTGTCGGCTACGTCGCAGCGATCGCGCTGGGCGTCGTCGACTTCTCGGGCGTCGCGACTGCCGGGTGGATCACCGTTCCGATCCCGCTGAAATACGGGCTCTCGTTCCCGCCGAGCGCCGTCCTCACGATGGCATTTCTGTACATCGTTACCGGGATGGAGACGATCGGCGATATCTCCGGGACCGTCGCGGCGACGGGCCGGGACGCTACCAAAGCGGAACTCCGCGGTGGGTTGCTCGCTGACGGCGTGATGAGCATATTCGGGGCCGTATTCAACGCGATGCCGAACACTTCGTTTTCACAGAACGTCGGACTCGTGAACTTCACGGGCGTCGCGAGTCGCTACGTCGTCGGAATCGGAGGCGTCGCCCTGATAATCCTCGGGTTCGTCCCGAAGATCGGTGCGGTCGTCTCCGCGATGCCGGACGCCGTCCTCGGCGGCGGTGCGCTGATTCTGTTCGCAATGATCTTCTCCTCGGGCGCACGCATCATCCTCCAGAACGTCACCCTCGACCACCGGAACTCGACGATTCTCGCCCTGTCCATCGCGCTCGGACTCGGCGTCTCGCTCCGCCCCGAACTCCTTGCGAACTTTCCCGACGAGGTACAGACCTTGTTCGGCTCCGCGCTCGTCAGCGGCGGGATCTCCGCGCTCGTCCTCAATATCGTCCTTCCCGGCGGGGGCGTTGGATTCGGACCGACGGAGTACACCGACGGGCTCACGCCGGAGATGCCGATGCAGATCGGCGAGAAGACGACCGACAGTCCGACCGAACCCGTGCCTGACGATGATTGATACCGCGGCTCTACGAACCGGTACCGTCCGCTGTACCGATTTGCCGGCGCGACCGCAGAACGGGTCACGATCGTTCCGGAAAAGCCGTCCGACAGTCCGTATGAGATCCGTGACGCCCGCGCGGCCGTTCCGGCGAATGCGCTCACGGACCCGTAACGCGCCGCCGGGACAGTTCACTCGCGCTCGAGACACTGCTCGAGGAGACAGACGGTGTCGCACATCGGACTGAGGGGCCACGCAAGCGGTTCGAGGCCGTTTACGGGCCCGCCCAGCGAACGGCAGGGCCGATCCGTCCCCGGCCGAACTCGGTCCGAGACGGACCGTCACAATCGGTTCCAGCAGTCGCAACGACTGTGCGTCGACATACCGAACCGTGTAGAACGGTTCACCTGTGTCGAACCAGCAGCCATGGCGCGTGAGAAAAGCTAGTGACTGTTAGTAGTGTCTCGCAAATAGCACACATATCCAAAGGATTTAGTCGATATGGTGTGCAATGCGTAAGAGAATGAGCCAAGAAAAGAAATCAGCAGATTCTGTCCGCGTCTGCATCAACGGCGAACGCGAACGGCTCGATATCGAGCCCGGCGAGACGCTCATGTCAAGTCTCCGGCGAGCGGGCCACTACAGCGTCAAAAACGGCTGTGACGAGGGGGTCTGTGGTGCCTGTAACGTGATCCTCGGAGAGGAGGGCCTCACCCGCTCGTGTCTCGTTCCCGCGGCGAGTTGCGACGGTGACGACGTGATGACCGTCGAGGGGCTGCTCGACGACGACGGCCGGCTCCATCCGCTCCAGGAGGAATTTCTCGACCGGGGCGCTGCCCAGTGTGGCTACTGTATCCCCGGCGTGTTGCTCTCCGGCTACGACCTGCTTCAGCGCGACACGGTACCGACCGAGGAGGCGATCGCCGACGCCCTGAGCGGGAACATCTGCCGCTGTACCGGCTACGTCCAGCAAATCGAAGCGATACAGGCCGCGGCCGAGCGCCTCCCCGACGCGGAGCCGGCGGCCGAGGGAGAGCACTGAGATGCCTCCGTCCGAACTCACCGAGCAGTCGACAGCGTCCGGAGAGACGAACGAGACAGACGAGACGAGCGCAGCCGTGGGTGAGAGCGTCGAGAAGGTCGACGGCTGGGGGCTCGTCACCGGCAACGCCCGGTACACTGACGATATCCCGACCGGAGACGCACTCGAGGGACGGCTCCTCCGCAGCCCGCACGCCCACGCTCGCATCCGATCGGTCGACACCGAGGCCGCCGAGGCGATCGAGAGCGTCGAAGCGGTGCTCACCAACGAGGACGTTCCAGACAAACGGTTTACGCGAACCGGTTTTCCGTACCCGGCACCGGCACCGTTCGACGAGCACGTCCTCAACGAGACGGTGCGACACGTCGGCGAACCGGTCGCGGCGGTCGCAGCGCGATCCGCCGACGCCGCCGAGCGGGCTATCGAGGCCATCGACGTCGACTACGAGGTGCTCGAACACGTACTCGAGCCCGAGGAAGCGATGGAGCCGGACGCGCCGACGCTGCACCCAGAGGAGTACGAGAACCCACAGGAAAACGCCGTCCCCGAGCGGAATATCGTCTGTGAGACGCGTCACGAGGAGGGCGATGTCGAGACGGGTTTCGAGCGGGCAGACACGGTCGTTGCGGGCGAATACGAGAGTCAGATCGTCCAGCACCTCCCGATGGAGCCGAACACGACCATCGCGTGGATCGACGACCGCGAGCGGCTAGTACTCCGAACGACGACGCAGGTCTCGCACATCTGTCGGGACAAAATCGCCCGCGCATTCGGGCTGAACCGGACCGACGTGAAGGTGATCAAACCTCGCGTCGGCGGCGGCTTCGGCGTCCGACAGGACACGGTCCCGAACCAGTTCATCAGCGCGGCACTCGCTCTAGAGACCGGCCGGAAGGTCCGGCTCAAAAACAGCCGCAAGGAAGACCTTCACGTCTCCCAGACCCGCCACGCCCAGACCGTCGAGGTCAAAACCGGCGTCCGGGAGGACGGAACAATCACCGCGATGCACGTCGACATCACCTCGAATACAGGTGCGTACGGCTGCCACGCCCTGGCGGTCCTCTCGAACTCCGCTCACGAGCCGATGTCTATCTATCCGACCGGGAACCGGCTCTTTACGGGCCGGGCGGTCTACACCAACCTCACCCCCGGCGGGGCGATGCGCGGCTACGGTGCCGTACAGGGTACCTTCGGCCTGGAGAGTCACATCGACGAGGTCGCCGATGCGATCGGGATGGACCCCGTCGAGTTCCGACGCCGGAACGTCATCGAGGAAGGCGAAGAGAGCTTCGAGCCAGCACACAGCGAGAGCAAGCCGGAACTCGAGTCCGTCGGCGTCACGGAGTGTCTCGACCGCACGTGTGCGACCGTTGGTTGGGCCGATGGACCGGACCAACCCGACGACGACCGCTACCAGCGCGGCTACGGAATCGCCCTGACGATGGCGAAATCGGGCGTCCCAAACAGCGAGTACTCCCGCTGTACCATCACCCTCGAAGACGATGGCACGCTCACTGTCCGGATCGGCGTCGGAGACACGGGACAGGGTTCGGAGACGGTGATGGGCCAGATCGCGGCCAGCGTCTTCGGCCTCGATATCGAGTCGGTCCACGTGAAGGCTGACGACACCGATGCGACGCCGTGGGACAACGGCGCGTACGCGAGTAGCACCACCTACATCAGCGGCAACGCCACCGAGAAAGCGGCCCGCGATCTCGCCGGGAAGGTCCGGGAACTCGCGGCCGAGTGGCACGATACGGATCCCGAGTCCGTCGAGTTGGCCGACGGGAACGTCTCGTTCCCAGACGGGACGTCGATGAGGCTCGGAGCGTTCGCCGCTGAAGCCTTCGAGGGCGTTCGGGGGCCGAAACGCCGTCTCATCGGTACCGGCGAGCACTTCACGGCGCTGTCGCCCAAACCGTTTGCGGCGCAGCTCGCCGAGGTCGAAGTCGACACGGCAACTGGCGAGTTCGAGGTCCTGCGACTGGTCAACGCCGTCGACTGCGGACAGGCGCTCAATCCGGCGAACGTGCGCGGCCAGATCGTCGGCGGCGCGGTCATGGGACTCGGACAGACCCTCTCGGAGACGCTGCCCTTCGACGAGGACGGCCGGCCGGATATCCGCGGGCTCCGGGATTACGAGGTAATGCACGCGCCGGATCTGCCGGAGATCGAGACAGAAATCGTCGAGACCTACGAGCCGACGGGGCCCTACGGCGCGAAAAGCGTCGGGGAGGTGTCAATCCTCGGCCCGTCTCCGGCCGTCGCAAACGCCGTCGACGACGCCGTCGGGGTTCGAATCACCGAGCTCCCGATCACCGCCGCGTCGATCTGGGACGGACTCCAGGAGGGGAGCTAGATGTCGAACCAACTCCCGGTCGAGTACGTCGAGGCCGAGAGCGTCGACGCGGTGCTCGAACTGCTCGCTGGCGACTCCGAGACGCGGATCGTGGCCGGCGGCTATTCGCTCGTCCCACGTTTGAAAGACGGGATCGAGACGCCGGATCGGCTCGTCGATATCAGCGGTATCGACGCGCTCCGCGGGATCTCCCGGCAGGACGGGGGAACTCGTATCGGCGCGCTGACGACTCACGACCGGATCGCCGCGTCCGCGACCGTCCGCGATCACGCCCGCGCACTCGCAGAGGCGACCGACTCCGTGGGCGACTATCAGGCGAAACACCAGGGAACAATCGGTGGCAACCTCGTGGTTGCCGATCCGAAGTACGACGCTCCGGCCGCCGTTCTCGCTCTCGGCGGCACGATCGTCGTCCGCGGGCCGAACGGCCGCCGCCGGATCGGCGCCGAGGAGTGGTTTTGCGGACCCGATGAAACCGCTATCGAACCCGACGAATTGCTCACCGAAATCGCCATCCCTGACGGGGCTCGGAGCGGGTACATCCGGACCTCGGAATACTCCGGCTACGCGATCGTGAGCGTCGCCGCCCGCCTCGAAACCGACGGCGGTCTCGTCGAGTCGGCACGGGTCGCGGTCAACGGCGCGAAGCCGTATCCGATTCGTCTCCCGCGGGTCGAGGAGACGCTCGCCGGCGGAACACTCGATGACGAGCGGCGAGCGCGGGCCGCCGACGCTGCACTCCGCGATGTCGATCCCGGGATGCTGGTGGCGAACGAGGTGGCCGACGGACGCCATCGGCTCGGTCTCGTCCGGTCGTACTGCCAGCAGGCGCTCGAACGCGCGTCTGTATCGCCTGCAGTGGATTCGTAAGTTCGGCCGCTCTCACTCGATGCCGACTCGTTCGACGACAGTCTCGGCGGCCGCGGTCGCATCGTCCAGTAGTTCGTTCGTCTCCCCGAGCGTCTGTACCTCGCGGTCGGACATGACGACCTCCCCCGCACACAGCAGCGTCTCCACCTCGAAGCCCTGCGCGCCGGCCACCAGTGCGAACACCGGATCCGGGGCCGGGGTGAGATGCGGCTGGTCCATATCGACGATCGCGAGGTCGGCCTGTTTGCCCACCTCGATCGAGCCGAGGTCGTCCTCGCGGCCGATGGCGCGTGCGCCGTCGATGGTGACCATGTCAAACGCCGTCGCCGCGTCGAGGACGCTCGCGTCCCGGTGAAAACCCTTGTGGGCCGCAAAGACCGCCCGGAGATCGTTCAGCGGGTTGACCGTGTCGCTGAGGTTCGCGTTGTCCGTCCCGAGACCGACGGTCGCGCCGTGGTCGAGCAGGTCTGTGACCGGCGCGAACCCGGTGGCCAGTCGCATGTTGGCGAAGAAGTTGTGGGCGACGGCGGTGTTCGACTCGGCCAGGATCCGCACGTCGGCACTATCGATCTGAACGCAGTGGCCCAGCAGGGTACAGTCGCCGAGATAGCCGATGTTTCGGAGATACTCGATACTGGACAGCGCCGGTCCGCGCGTCTGCGCCTCGGCCTCCGCGACGTGGGCCGTCGTCATCACGTCGTACTCCTCTGCGAGTCGAGCGGCCCCCTGAAAGCCCTGCGTCGTCGTGGTTTCGACGACGATAGGAGCGGGCCAGACCGACTGGCGGCCGTCAGCACGACCGTGATGGTCCTCCAGCAGCGACTCCACCTCGTGCAGGGCAGTCTCTGTCTCGACAGTCAGACGATCCGCAGGCGGATGCTCCACCGACGGCTCGCGGCCCGTGATATCCGTAAGCAGCGCCTCGAATTCCTCGTCGGGGGGATCGTCCGCGAAGCCAGCGCCGTAGACGTTTCTGATCCCCGACTCTTCGTAGACATCGAGTTTGGCTTCGATCTCCGCCCGGCCGTCCCAGATGATCTCCGTATCGTTTTCGACGAACGTCGTCACGCCGGACTGGATGGCCTCGAGGCAGTACAGCGCCGCGGCAGCGGCGTGATCCTCCGACTCCATCGCGATGCAGGCCGGGCGCTTGACGTTGTACAGCCAATCGTACAGCCCTCGATCCGCGCTGTACGCGCCCCGGAGAAGGATATCGGAAACGTGGGTGTGTGCATTGATCAGCCCCGGGATGACGGTTCCGCCGTCGGCGTCGATGCGTCGTTCGGAGTCGTACTCGGCTTCCAGTTCGGCTGCCGGCCCGACGGCAGCGATCACGTCGTCTCTGAGGAGGATTGCCCCGTCCGAGATCAGTTCTCGATCGGCGTTCTGGGTGATGATCCGTCCGTTCGTGACGAGCGTCTCAGTCATCGGTCCGACCTCGCTGTGCTCCGTCTGCAACCGCCTGTCCTGACAGAACCGATAGTCCTGCCGTTGGTCCCTTCGAAAGGTACCATACCCAGATATTTCACTCCAGTATCTAAACAGTTGTGGGTTTCGAACTCCGGAAAGATGACAAATAACAGAGTGGCGCCGTATTCCGGTTCCCCGGTATCGTTGCGGTTTCGCCGAGCACATCGACCGGCGGATTTCGGCTCGAGTTGGGAGTGATCGGTATCTATAATTTCTCCGGGACAGTACCGGTAGCGCATGTCGGTCGATACAGTCATCGCGGGCGGTACCGTCGTTACTGCCACGTCGACGTTCGACGGTGCGGTCGCTATCAACGACGGGACCATCGTCGGCGTCGGCGAGGAGGAAAATTGCCCCGAGGGAGACGTCCGAATCGACGCAACGGACCAGTTAGTTATGCCCGGGATCGTCGATCCACACGTCCATATCGACGACCACGTCTCGATCGATAGCTATCGGACCGGCACGAGCGCGGCCGCACTGGGCGGCGTCACCACCGTCATCGATTTCGCGTGGCAAGCCTACGAGAGCGAAGAGAGCCCGTGGGACGAACCGGCCCCGATCACTGACGGGCTCCAACGAAAGCGTGCCAATCAACGGGAGGCGCTCGTCGACTTCGGACTCCACGGCGGCATCCTCCGCGAGGGAGACGATCTCTTCGAGGAAATTCCGGACCTCATTGATGACGGTGTGACATCGTTCAAAATGTACACGGCCTACGACTTCGGCGTCTCGAGCGGCTATCTGCGGCGGGTGTTCGACGCGCTCGCGGATCACGGGGCTGTCGGCGTGGTCCACACGGAAGACGACTCGGTCTGTCGATCCCTCGCGGCCGAGTTACGGGCGGCCGGAAAGGCGGCTCCCGAAGAGTATCCACAGTCTCGACCGGACTACGCGGAGGCGATGGCCGCCGAAGACGCAGTCCGGCTCGCCACCGAGGCCGGAGCGAAGTACTACGGCTTTCATACGAGCTGCCGCGAAGCGGTCGATGCGATCGCCCGGTTTCAGGACGACGGTTCTCGCGTCCGGGCGGAGACCTGTACGCATTATACGACGCTCGATGCGTCGATTTACTCGAGGCTCGGCAATCTCCCGAAAATCGCGCCGCCGATCCGGACGCCGGACGATGTCGAAGCGATGTTCGAGTCGCTCCGCCGTGGTGTGCTGAGCGTCATCTCGACGGACCACGTCGCCCAGCTGCGGTCGAGCAAGGAGAACCAGCCGTGGTGGGAGGGGCCCTACGGCGCGAACGGTGTGCAGGTGAGCCTGCCGGTGTTTCACGACGAGGCGATCAACGAGCGAGGGCTGAGCTACCCGTTTCTCGTCCGCGTCATGAGCACCAATCCGGCGGAAACGTTCGGACTCCCGAACAAGGGGACGCTCGACCCGGGAACGGACGCCGATATCGTCCTGTTCGACCCCGAAGCAACAGACACGATCACTGCCGAAGACAACGCATCTAAGGCGGATTACTCGATTTACGAGGGGCGGGAGGTGACGGGACGAGTCACGAAGACGCTCGTCCGGGGGACAGTGGTCGCCGAGGACGACGAGGTCGTGGCCGACCCCGGTCACGGGGAGTTCATCGAACGAGACGTCCCCGACTGGAGCGTGTGAGATTCTGTATTGCACGAAGGCAACGGTTTAAGTCATCGGCAGTGCGAATAACAACCGGCGATGGCCGACCTCACGATCGACGAGATCAATAACCTCGATGAAGCGGCGTTCGTCGACGAGTTGGACGACATATACGAACATTCCCCTTGGGTCGCCGAGCGGGTCTGCTCGGACCGACCGTTCGCGTCACTTGCAGAGCTACGAGACGCCATGAAACACGCGGTCAACGGCGCATCGCGGGAAAAGAAACTGGAACTGCTCCGAGCGCACCCGGATCTCGGCGATCAGACCGATATCACGGAATCGTCCAAGGAGGAACAGGCCGCTGCCGGTCTCGACCAGCTTTCCCCCGAGATGTACGAGGCCTTCCAACGACTGAACGAACGCTACCTCGAGACGTTCGGGTTCCCGTTCATCATGGCCGTCAGGGACGAATCACCGGACGCGATCCGGGAGGCGATGGAACGGCGAGTTGAACACTCGGAAGCCGACGAGTTCCGGACGGCGCTGGCGGAAGTACACACGATCGCCCGGTTCCGGCTCGAAGATCGGTTTCCCACGTGATGGCAGCCGCCGACTGGTCCGCTCGGTACCGACGGCTGGCGTAGAACCGTCATTCTCGAGCTGTGCTGAATTACAGCTTCGTCGGCCCCCAGTTGATATTCTCCTCCGTTTATCGCGTATTATCTCCCCAATGTTGTACGAATGCCAGCATTTTTGTATGCTGATCCAGATGGTCCAGACAGACAATGACGGTTAATCAGAAGCGATCAGCGAGTCGTACTGCGGACGATTCCGAGCAGCGGACGATGAACTACGGCAAGGAGAAAATCGCCGTCTACCGCACGTACGCGTCCCCGCTCGAGGGGATTCGGACGATTCCCGAATCGTCGTTCGACGGTCGGGATAACACGCTGTTCGGCCTCGACGTGCGCGTCCAGGTCGACGGCGAAGCGTTCTTACCGTCGTTCAGCGAGGGTGACAACAGCACGGTGGTCGCGACGGACTCGATGAAGAATTTCGTCCTCCATCAGGCCGGCGAGTACGACGGTGCCACCATCGAGGGCTTTCTCGAGTTCGTCGGCTCGCAGTTTCTGGACACTTACTCCCAGATGGAGTCGATCCAGATGTCCGCCGACGAGATTCCGTTCGAGGAGCGGGACGTTCCCGGCGAGGACGGCTTCGAGGATAGCGGCCTCGTCTTTCGCCAGTCTCACAACGAATCGGGCTTCGGGGAGATCTACCTCGAACGGAGCGAGGACGGTCCGGTTATCGCGGACCACATCAGCGGCGTAACCGACATCGAACTGGTCAAGGTCAAGGGGAGTTCGTTCACCGACTACGTCCAAGACGAGTACACGACGCTGCCGGAACGGGAGGACCGAGCACTGCACATCACCCTCGACATCTTCTGGACGTACGCGGAGTCGGCGGACGCACTGGGAACGGATCCGGAGCGATACGTTCCCGCCGAGCAGGTCCGCGATATCGCTCAGGTCGTCTTCCACGAGGTCGACTCCAACTCGATCCAGGATCTGATCTACCAGATCGGGCTGCGAGTGCTCGAACGGTTCCCGCAGCTCGAATCCGTCAGCTTCGAGGCGAACAATCGCACCTGGATCCAGGAGCGCGATCTCGACGGGGACGCGAAAGTGCTGAAAGAGCCTCCGCGACCGACTGGATTCCAGCAGTTTTCGATGGATCACAGCGACCTCGAGGAGATGTCGGAATGAGCGCCGAACTGACGACACACGTTCTGGATACGGGTCGAGAAGGGCCCGCTCCCGGCGTCGAGGTTACGCTTCAGCGGCTGGATGAATCGAGCGAGGCCGAACAACTCGCACAGGGTGTCACCAACGACGACGGACGGCTAAACGAGCCCCTGCTCACCTCCGAAGAGATGGAGGCGGGCACGTACCAACTGTTGTTCGACGTCAGCGAGTACTACCGATCGGTCGACGACGAGTCATCGTTTCTCGACACGGTTCCCGTGCGCTTCGTGATCGCCGAACCGGACGAACACTACCACGTCCCGCTGCTCCTCTCGCCGGGAGGGTACACGACCTACCGGGGAAGCTAACGGGCAGTCTCGTCGCGGTTGTGGCGGTTCTTTTCACCACGGCGACGAAGTCGAGGCTTTCATGCCCGGAAATGTACCGTCCTCTTCACCCGGTGAGAAAGAGCTGCAATAATGATCACGTGCCGTCGGCCGTTTCGCCGGACGGGTTCTTCTGTGAGAAGCGTTATCTGTCTGTCCGTTTCGAGCGGCACTCGCCATATCTAATGTATCGTTTTTCGCTTTTCCACGTTAAAGATATATTTCCCAAACTGTTATCTCCCTATCGTGCGATATCTGCCCAAACAGGAATATATAAATGCAAATATTTGGAATGTCGACGTGAGATGAGTTCCCCAGCCCCAGTTTCCCCGGCTTTTCGCCGTTCGACTCGCACACGGCGTACGAGGGGTCTGACTCCCGTTCAGGCGGTTACGATTCAGCGTTTCAATAGAATATGTCTGGAGAGGCCATCGCAGCGACTTCTCCGGGCGAACAGCGGGGAATCCGACTGGGGAACGAGTGCTAAATCGACGCGAGAGACCAATACGACATGATTCAACTATGAGTGAAGAACAAACGATACTCGAACTCGAGGACGTGACCAAGGAGTTCGGTGACATCGTCGCCAACGACGGGATCGATCTCTCAGTACGGCGTGGCGAAGTTCACGGGTTACTGGGCGAAAACGGGGCCGGCAAGAGCACGCTGATGAATATCCTCTACGGACTGTACAGTCCGACGAGTGGTACGATCACGTTCGAGGGAACGCCCCGCAGCTTCGATTCCCCGAACGATGCGATCGACGCCGGCATCGGCATGGTCCACCAGCACTTCATGCTCGTTTCCCGGATGACCGTCCTGGAGAACATCGTTCTGGGCGAACGTGAGACCGAGTCAACCGGCGGTGTGTTGTCACCGATCAAGCGGTTATTCGGGCGAGAACGAGACGGGCCGCGCGAACGGGTCGAAGAACTCGCCGCGGAGTACGGGCTGACTGTCGATCCGGACGCGAACGTCTGGGAACTCGATATCGGCGAACGCCAGCGCGTCGAGATTCTCAAAGCGCTGTACCGAGACATCGATCTCCTGATCCTCGACGAGCCGACCGCCGTCCTAACGCCCAACGAGGCCGAACAACTGTTCGAGACCATCGACACGCTCGTTTCGGAAGGGCTCACAGTCATTTTCATCACGCACAAACTCTGGGAAGTCGAAGAGATGGCCGACCGCGTCACTGTCCTGCGCGACGGCGAGAAAATCGAAACGATCGACGCCGACACCGTCAGCCAGCGTGACCTGGCTGAAAAGATGGTCGGACGCGAGGTGCTCTTTCGACTCGATACGGAACCGGTGGCTGTCGGTGAGCCGGTTCTCGAGACGGAGGGACTCAGCGCGCGTGACGACCGCGGCGTCTCGGTCCTTTCGGGCGTCGACCTCACCGTCCACGAGGGCGAGGTCGTCGGAATCGCGGGCGTCAGCGGCAACGGTCAGCGGGAGTTGGCCGAGTGTCTGATCGGCGATCGGCCGGTTCAGGCGGGGCGGATCAGCGTCAACGGCACAGATCTGACCGGCCAATCCCCGCGGGCGTTCATCGACGCCGGCGTGTCGTTCGTTCCCGAAGACCGATACGAACACGGCTGTGCGGAGCAGTTGAGCGTGATGCACAACGCCGGCAGTAAGGTGTATCGAAACGGCGAACTCTCGGATGACAGCGCTTTGCTCGATTACGATGAGATGGAGACGTACGCCACCCAACTGGTCGAGGAGTTCGACGTCCGCGGCGTCGAGAACGTTCGGGAGACTGCTGCCGGTGATCTGTCCGGCGGCAACCTCCAGAAACTCATTCTCGCGCGTGAGATGCATCGGAAACCGGATCTACTCGTCGCGAACCAGCCGACTCGAGGCGTCGATGTCGGTGCAATCGAGCGGATCCGAGAACTCGTGCTCGAACAGCGGACGGACGGAACGGGCGTGTTACTGATCTCCGAGGATCTGGACGAACTGCTCGATATGAGCGATCGTATTCTCGTGATGTACGACGGCCAGTTCGTCTTCGAGACGACACCCGAGGAGACCGACAAGTGGGAACTCGGCATGTACATGTCGACTGGAGCCAAACCGGACGGAACCGAGCGAACACAGCGAACCGAGGGGCTCAAATGACGCCCGCTATCGAAGTCGAAAGCCGAGACTCGACTCCGCGGTGGCTCGACTACGGGGCTCCCGTGCTGACGATTCTCGCGGCGCTGTTCGTCGCCGCAATCCCGCTTCTGTGGATCGGGGCCAACCCGATTCTCGTCTACGAGCAGATCTTCCTCGACAGCCTGCTGGATCTCGGTGGCATCGCCGATATCCTCACGACAGCGACGCCGCTGTTTCTCGCCGGATTGTCCGTCTACATCCCGCTGAAGGCGGGGCTCTGGAATATCGGAGCGGAAGGACAGTTGTATGTCGGTGCGATCGTCGGGACGTATATCGGTCTGAACTACGGCGTTCCGAGCTACGTCCTACTGGTGCTAATGGTGCTTAGTTCCGGACTCGCCGCCGCGCTGTACGGGGCGATCCCCGGTTATCTCCGGGCCGAACACGACGTCAACGAGATCATCTCCTCGTTGATGCTCACCTTCGCTGCGACGACGTTTGCCGGCTACCTGCTTCGCGGACCGCTTCAGGGCCGCGGCGGGCAGACAGCGACCGATCGCCTCCCCGACGCCGCGGAGTTACCGACCGTCCTCCATCCCCGGCTTCACGTCGGTGTCGGCATCCTGGCGATCGCGGCGGTGCTCGGGACGCTGCTTCTGACCCGAACGAGGCTCGGGTACGAGATCACGTTTATCGGCTCGAATCCGGCCGCGGCGAAACAGGCGGGGATCAGCAGCTACAAGATCTACATCCTCGTCTTCCTTATCGGCGGCTTTCTCGCGGGGTTAGCTGGTATCATCGAGATCGCGGGTGTCCACGGTCGTCTCTTCGAGAGCTTTTCACCCGGATACGGATTCACAGCGGTTGCAGTCGCCCTGCTGGGCCGTAACGGCGTCTTCCGGGTGCTTCTCGCCGCACTGTTTTTCGGGGTCCTGACCGCTGGTGGAACGACGGTCGCAATCACGATGGACGTGCCGAACGCACTGGTCGACGTGATCGTCGCGCTGACGATCCTGTTTCTTCTGACCGCGGAGTTCATCACGGAATACCGATTAGCGGTGACCTTCGGTAGTAAGCCGGACTCCGGATCTGATCCGAGTGTGGAGGGATCAGCATGAGTATCATCGCCGGCACCCTCGAATCGACCGTCCGGCTTGCAACCCCCCTGTTACTGGCGGCGATGGGCGAGGTCATCGCCGAACGCAGCGGCGTGCTCAATCTCGGTGTCGAAGGGATGATGCTAGCCGGGGCACTCGCCGGCTTTGCCGGGGCGATCTCCACCGGGAGTCTCTGGCTCGGATTCGCCATCGGGATGGTCGCCGGAGCTGCGCTGGCACTTTTGCACGCGGTGCTCTGTATCTCGCTCAAGGCAGATCAGGTGATCAGCGGGATCATGCTCACGCTGTTAGGGACGGGAGTAACAACGTACTTCGGACGGGCATGGGTCGGCAGAAACGTCGACGGCTTCGACCAGATCCCCCTGCCTCTGCTGTCGGATATCCCCGTCGTTGGGCAGGCGTTTTTCAGCGTGACGGCGCTGGATTACCTCAGCCTGAGTCTCGTTCCTGTGATCTGGTATCTCCTCTTTCGGACGAACGTCGGCTCGGAGATCACCGCGGTCGGCGAGGATCCCGAGACGGCTGACACAGCCGGCGTCCCCGTCTTCCGCATCCAGTACGCCTGTGTTCTGCTCGGCGGCGCACTGGCAGGTGGGGCCGGCGCACAACTCTCGCTCGCGTTCACCAACTTCTGGGGCGTCGAGATGACCGCCGGCCGGGGCTGGATCGCCGTCGCGCTGGTCATCTTCGCGCAGTGGCACATCTGGCGGCTTCTCGTCGGAGCGTACCTCTTCGCCGCCATCGATGCCCTCTCCTTCCGGTCGGGTGCGGTCCGTGACGCGGTGCTCTCGGGGATCGATATCGCCGCGGTCGAGTCGGCGGTCGACTTCCTGCTCAACCCGCAAGTGATGAATACCTATCCCTACATTATGACGGTCGTCGTCCTCTGGTACGTCATGCGACAGGGCAATCTCAATAAACTGGGCGGACCCTCGGCGCTGGTCGACGCCTACAGCCGCGAACAGGACTAACCCCTGTCGACTCTGTCGGACGTGTTGTACCGGGTTCCCGACGCGACCGCAGACATCGTGGTCGCGCTGGAACTGACGGATAACGACCGAATTAAAAATTCCGTTTCTTCCGTTGCTACAGTTCCTGACCGTCGATATTGTCCATTTCGAATGAACTCGAGTCGAACAGGACTTCCTCTTCGGACCAGTCTTCGTACGGCGTGCCGCTCCAGACGATGTCGTCGGCGTCGCCTGACTCCATGTCCTCTTTGATGCTCGTGACTTCCTCGACGACTTCGTCGGGCACTTCCGATCCGGGGTCGCTGATATCGACGGCCCCGTCCGCGATTCCCGGGAACGTATATCCGGCCTCCCACTCGCCGGCACGGGCCTGTTCGATGATCTGCATGTAGACGACTTCCCAGTTGAAGACGGGGGTCATCAGGTAGTTGTCACCCGCAGCGTCCGGCGCGGACTCCGCGTATCCCGATGCCCAGATATCATTTTCCGCTGCCGTCTCGAGAACGGATGGTGAGTCCTGGTGCTGGGCCATGACATCGACATCCTCGTCGTCGATGAGCGCCTGCGCGTTTTCGCCTTCCGTCGCCGGGTCGTACCAGCTGTTCGTCCACCGAACGTACACCGTCGCATCGCCGTTGGCATCGGCGACACCGGAAGCGAAGCCGTTGATTTCCTGGTAAACCGTCGACACCGGATTGGCCGCGACGTAGCCGATGTTGTCGTTCTCGGTGAGCATGCCCGCCGCATAGCCGACCAAGTATCGTGCGTGGTACAATTTTTCGTGGAACGCACCGTAATTTTCGCCGGTATCAATTCCTGAAGCGACCTCGAAGGCGGTATCGGGATACTCCTCCGAGGCGGCAGCCATCGGATCGGTGAAACTCGCACTCAGACCGAACACGACATCGAAGCCGTCTTCGGCGAACTGGCTGGCCGTCTGTTCGACATCGGAGGCGTCGACGCTCTCGACGTAATCATCCTCGAAGTCGTCCAGTTCGTCTGCGGTCGCCTGCCGACCTGCGTCGTGCGACGACGTCCAACCCTGATCGTCCGCCTCGGCGAAGTAGATCCAGGCGGCAGAGAGTCCGGCGTCGCTGCTGCTATCCTCGCTGAGACAGCCGGCAGCCATTCCGAGCCCAGTGACCCCGGTGCTCGCCAGCAACTGTCGTCTCGACACTGTTCTGCGTGAGTCGTCACTTCTCTTCGACATACGACACCACATAACGAACTAACACCAATAAAACCAATCTTACAGTCAGTATTCGCCACAGTTCACAATCAATCGTACAGATAATAATAAGGACCGCCCAGTTTGGGAGATAATTTGAAACTATCCACAACCACCTATTGTTAGTGCTACTTCTACCAACTCGCGAGAAACTGTTCGGTGTGAGATGGTATCGCAGTCAGGCCGAGCGATCGGAGATGGAGCGCGGAATTTCCAAGAAGCACGCGAGAACGCACGGAAACTGAAACCGTAATCGATCCCCGGCCCGGTCCAATTGACTTTTACGGTAGTGAACCGTATTCCTGCCCCATATCTATATGTGTAACGAGCTATATCGTACAAACGAAAACGTGCGTTTTCCTTTATCACCGCAACTGCGACATATTCAATCAGCGATCGGGAGTCGGCTGGGATGGACACAGCAGCGAACCACTGCCCGTGGGGATCGATCGCGATGACCCGCACTGACACCGTCGATCTGACGATCAGTGGGACGCTAGTCGACGTTCTCAACGGCACGCTGCGGGAGACGACGGTCGCCGTCGACGACGGAGA
The DNA here is from genome assembly GCF_052439245.1 of Natrinema sp. LN54. NCBI lineage: Archaea > Methanobacteriati > Methanobacteriota > Halobacteria > Halobacteriales > Natrialbaceae > Natrinema > Natrinema sp. LN54. The sequence goes on along the minus strand of NZ_JBQVRP010000005.1, from coordinate 80,722 downwards.
GATCGTCGCTCTCGCCGATCGGCCAGCGAACCGCGAGATTGAAGCCGAGTACATCGCTCCGGGGCTCATCGATGCGCACATGCACATCGAGTCGTCGATGGTGACTGCGGCCCACTACGGCAACGCCGTGCTGGACCGCGGCGTCACCAGTGTCGTTGCAGACCCCCACGAGATCGCAAACGTCTGTGGACTGGCCGGCGTCCGTGGGATGATCAAAGACGCCGCACACACGCCGCTAAAGATTCGGTTCACTGCTCCCTCTTCGGTCCCGGCTTCACACCTACAGGACGGCGGCGCAACGCTCGACGCTGCGGCCGTCGAGGACCTGCTCGGCGACGAGCGGGTGATCGCACTCGGCGAGGTCATGAACGTTCCAGGCGTTCTCGCGGGCGAGGAGGCGATCCACGACAAGATCGAGGCTGCCCGCGAGCGCGGGCTCACGGTCGACGGGCACGCCCCCCGCGTGACCGGCTCCGAGTTGCAGTCAGTGGCTCAGTATCTCGACACCGACCACGAGAGCGTGACCGAGGCCGAGGCGCTCGAGAAGTTGAACGCCGGAATGCGCGTCTACATCCGCGAAGGATCCTGTAGCAAGAACCTCGACCGACTGATCGGGCTCGTAAACCGCTCGGATGTCGACAGCCGTCGACTCTCGCTGTGTAGCGACGACCGCGACGTAAGCGAACTGATGGAGTTGGGAAGCGTCGACTTCGCCGTCAGACGAGCGATCGAAGATGGGATCGATCCGGTCGAAGCGATTCAACTTGCAACGATCAACACTGCGGAGAGCTACGGTGTTCCGTTCGGTCGCGTCGCACCCGGCGCACCGGCCGATCTGGCGCTCCTCGACGACCTCGCGGCGTGGGACGTCGAACACGTGGTCGTCGACGGCGTCGTCGATCCGTCTCTCGAAGCGCCGCCGGAGACTGCTGTGGAAACCGACACCGTCGCGTTCGACCGTGTTGAGCCGGCAGAACTGGCACTTGAATACGCCGGTTCCGGCCCCGCCCGCGTGCAGGTGATCGACGCTGTGGGACGGATCCAGACCAAGCGTATGGAACAGAATCTCCCAGTCGAATCCCGCAGCGACACTGACATCGTCGTTCCGGACCCGACAGCGGATGTGGCCGCAATATCGGTCATCGAGCGTCACGGCGGGTCGGGCAACATCGGTAACGGCTTCGTCCACGGGCTCGGCCTCGACCGCGGTGCCGTCGGTGTAACCGTCGCGCACGACGCGCACAACTGTCTCGTGGTAGGCGCCGCCTTTGACCCGATGGCCGCCGTCGCAAACCATCTCGGCGAAGTCGGCGGCGGCGTGGCGGCCTACGATCCGACGACCGATACGATCGAGACGCTCGAGCTCCCCGTCGGCGGCCTCATGTCTGACGAACCGCTGGCGGTAGTTAACGAACAGTTCGAGACAGTCCAGTCACAGGCACGGGCACTGGGTCTCGACCATGAGGGCGGCGTTCACACGTTGACCTTCCTCGCACTCGAGGTCATCCCGGAACTTCGATTGACAACCAACGGGCTGGTCGATATCGCGGCCTTCGAGTACACCGACGTGATACTCGAGTAACGACACCGCGAATGTCCGCTCGAAGTGTAGGTCACGATCTGATACCGTCTTCAGCCACTCCAATAGACACTGTTTAGAAGAATCGTGGGGAAGCGAGCGGACGGCGACGCCCGTCAGGGTATCCGCTTCGAGACAGAAGCGATTCTTCGCTTTCTCAACGTTGATCGCTCTCTCGAGCTACTCACCGCTAAAGAGGTGGGACTCAGCATGGACTCCCGTTCTGGCCACGAACAGTGACAGGAGAATAGAGAATAACCCCTGTTCACGTTCCACATCCCGCTGTGCAAGCGCACGCTCAAGGGTACGCCTCCGTCGCCCCTAGTTTGGTTGCGACGGAGGGTCGTGTTTAGTTTGTAGCATTGTGCCAGACAGCGAAGGCTTGGAGTCACGATTCAGCTGTTGACGGTTGTGCGTAACTAAAACAGTTTGAGAACGAAGAGGTTCGATGTTGTATTCCACAAAATACATGTTCAGCAGCGTTCCGAGTTCCCTGTTTTTCGTATCGGAATCGGATCCCAGATCGACGGAGTGCAGTCTGGAGATGTTTTGCTCCATCGACGAGAAATACAGTATCGTCGAGATCATATTTCTCCGAAAGTTCCTGCAGGAATCGCTCTGAGCGCGGTCGTAGTCGTTGTATACAGCTTCATATGGAGGATTTTGTTCGTTTGCGGACCAACCGCAGTGTACAGCCAATAACGGTGTTCGTCGAGTTGAATCACCGTCTCGTCAAGTGCAACGTGATTCGGATTCTCGTCATCTGCTGGCTGTAGATCGCACTTGTGAGCCAAGTCATGGACTGCCTTGCGACTACGTTTGATACCGTACCTCTCTAATTTTCGAACGGTATTCAAATAGGAATGTTTGCAAGATGGAGTCGAATACCGAGCTCCATCCGATTGAAGTCACAGGGAACGTAGGCCAGTTACTCACAATATTCGGAAGTAAGTTCCGCAGATCTGATACGATCTCGATGGGTGTCTTACCGGGCAGCCCTCAACGTGTTTGAGGAGGAGCCAGCCCCGGAGGGACATCTGCTTTCACCCTCGACGATGGAACGCCAGCACACGTCGTCCGAGCGAATTTCCCACGGGCTTCATGGGAATACCGCCCGAAGGACCGACCATGCAGGAGTTCGCTTTTACCGTCTCCTACGAGCGGGGAGTGGATGACATGATGGACGTCTTCATCGATCAGTCCGGGCTCTACTCCCGAACGGTTTCGTGTCAGGCAACTACTGATACCATGTGGAGAGTAGACGAAGTGACGGGGCCGCGAGAAGCCCTCGTGGCGTACGATCGACGGCTCGAGAAACTGGAACGGTGTACTAATCTCCAAGGGATGGGCGGCTGTCAACTCGACTTGACGTACGAAGTGCTCTCTCGAGAGCCGACGAGTCGGCTCATCTATTCTCGACAGTCCGAAGGCGACGGGTGTCGATCGATTCCGTATCTCGCGGCCGACTCCCTCGGAGATGGCATGTTGTGTCGAGCCGAACAGTACGGAAACGAGTACAGATGGCGGCTCCTCACGGACGACGAGGCGTCTCTGAGTCCGATTTACGACGCCCTCGAGGAACACCTTCGCGAGGGGCTCACGCTCGAGTTCGAGCGACTCGAGCAATCGCCCACGTGGCAGACCGGCCGCGCATCCGGTGCCGATCTGCCGTACGCACAGCGTGAGGCGCTCGAGTTGGTCGTCGAATACGGCTACTACGAGACGCCCCGCCGGTGCTCATTACAGGAGATCGCCGACGCCGAAGGGATTCCGATTTCGACGCTCCAGTACCGCGTGACACGCGCCGAAGCGTGGCTCGCGACGACATTCCTCTCGAACGAGCCGCCAGATCGGTCGGAATCCGCAGGGATCGCGGGCGACGAGTGACGGACGCGGTCCTCGCTGTTTGCGGAGCGTGATATGAACGATCGACGAGGAGTGTTGGTATGTTCCGAATCAAATTCTATTCCGTCCCGCCCTGAACGATGATTCGCAGAGCCCATGAGACGAACGAGCGACGCTGACGGCTCCGACGTATCGAGGCGGAACTACCTCAAACTCGGCAGTGCGACGGCACTGTCGTTCGCTTCGCTCGGGAGTGCCGAAGCGGCCGATAGATCGGGGACCGTCGATTCAGACGGCGACTCAAACGGTCGAATCGTGATCAAAGACGGGACGATCGTCCCCGTCGATTCGGATATCGGCGTCCGCCGCGATAGCGACGTTCTCGTCGTGGATGGAACGATCGAGCGGATCGAGCGATCTATCGACGAGACGGACGCCCACGTCATCGACGCCAGCGATGCGATCGTCATTCCGGGATTCGTCAATTCCCATCTCCACACGTGGCAAGCGGGCGTTCGGGGCGTGGCGGGGGACTGGTCGTTCTCCGAGTACCTGGACACGATGCTCGGCGAGATCAGCAGTCACTACCGGCCCGTCGACGCGTATCTGGGCAACCTCTTCGGTGCCGTCGATCAACTCAACGCCGGGACGACGACGATCCTGGATTGGTTCCACATCGCGAACTCGCCGGGTCACACCAACCGCGCGATAGACGGCCTCGAGGACGCCGGTATCCGGGCGGTGTTCGCACACGGGCCGCCGGGCGACGACAGCGCGACGTGGTGGGAAAACAGCACGGAGCCCCACCTGGACGATATCCGTCGACTGCACCGTGAACGGTTCCCCACCGACGACGAGCGACTCACCCTTGCAATGGGGATCCGCGGCCCGGACTACTCGACGGACGAAGTCGTCACGCAGGATATCGAACTCGCTCGCGAACTCGGGATTCCGGCCTCGATGCACATCGGGTCGCTCGGCCCGGGCGGCGTGGAAACGCTCGACGAACTCGGTCTCCTCGGCGACGATCTCAATTACGTCCACGCGAACCGCCTCACCGAAGACGAATTCGAGCTCATCGGCGACTCCGGCGGGTCGGTGTCGACCACTCCCGAGGTCGAGATGCAGATGGGCATGGGGATGCCGGCGCTCCGAGAGACCATCGATGGCGGCGGGATTCCGTCGGTCGGTGTCGACATCGTTTCGAACGTGAGCGGCGACCTGTTCACCCAGACGCGGATGGCACTACAGGTCCAACGAGCACTCGACAACCAGCCGACCGTCGAGCGAAACGAACAGATCGAGACGGTCTCGCTGCCCGCCAAACGTGCACTCGAGCTCGCGACGATCGACGGGGCCCGAGCGCTCGGCCTCGAGGACGAGATCGGCTCGCTGACGCCGGGCAAGCGGGCGGACATCACGCTGATTCGGACGGACGATATCAACACGTCGCCGGTCCACGATCCGGTCGAGACGGTCGTCTTCCAAGCGGGCGTCGCGAACGTTGATACCGTGCTCGTCGACGGCGAAATCGTCAAACGAGACGGCGACCTGTACAACGAGACGGCGCGGAAGCACCGCGACCGACTCGTGGAGTCGGGCCGGCGGATTCTCCGGGAAAGCGGGCTCCGGTAACCGGCGGAATCCCCATCCCACCGATTCCGCTCCGAATCGGGGGTCCAACGGCTCGGTATCACCGACACCGGTCTCGCCGTTGGGTATGGTTCCCAGTGGACCGGGGGAACGCGGCATAGATTTCCGGGATAGTGAACATTTCTTGGCAATCGAAATCGCTACAGTCGGCTCGAGAAAAGAAGAGTTAACTCTGCGGGATTCATCGAATCCAGTGATGTCTGAAACGACGGACGATAGCACGCCGTCTCGGTTCGGCCGACTCCTCTTTGCGGGTGGGCTCGCACTACTTGCGGTTCGCAACCTGACGAATCTCGACGGGCGCATCGCCTACGCGGACGCCAAGGGCGTTCCGTTCGCGGAGACGCTCGTCCCGGCCTCGAGCGGACTCCTGCTCGGCGGGAGCATCGGTATCGGCTTCTGGAAATCGCCGAAGCTCTCCGCGGCAAGCATCGCGACGTTCTTCGCGGGAGTCACGCCGGTCATGCACGACTTCTGGGCCGTCGATTCGGAATCGCGCGACGAGGAACTCACCTCGTTCCTCCAGAACCTGACGCTGCTCGGTGCCGCGATCGCCTTCTTCCGGCGAGCGAACCGAGAGTAACGGCGTCCGCGTACCAGCGACGATAGCCGAGACGATCCGATCGATTCACACCCCTCTTTCTCGAGTCTCGTCCCGCCGAAACCCGCAAGGGAATCTGGTTGGGAAAGGGCTATTGCGTGCTCGGCGCTAGTAGCACGCGATGAGCGAATCCATGGATATCTTGCTGTTGGGCGCGAGCGGGCGTATCGGCAACCGAATCGCGGACGAGTTGCTCGACCGGGGACACCGAGTGACCGGCGTCTCGCGCAGCGGGACGATCGAGGGCCTCGACGACCCCGATCTGGTCGCGATTTCCGGTGACGCGACCGAGCCTGACGATATCGCGAAACTCGCGACCGGTCACGACGCGGTCGCGTCCGCGCTCGGGCCATCCGACGACGAGTCCCCCGAGATCCTCACGGAGATGATGGAGTCCGCCATCGAAGGACTGCGACGCGCGTCGGTCGACCGACTCGTCTGGACCGGGGGTGCCGGCGGGCTCCATATCGGCCCCGAAACGCGACTCATCGAGAGCGATGACTTCCCCGAGGAGTGGGAACCGGTCGCGCGAGCCGCGATCGACGCCTTCGATATCCTCAACGATGCTGACGACCTCGAGTGGACCTATCTCGCGCCGGCCGCGATGATCGAGCCCGGCGAGCGAACCGGGGAGTATCGAACCGCCGCGGGAGAACTCGTCGCCGACGAAGAGGGAGACAGCTACATCACGATGGAAGACTTCGCGATCGCCTTCGCCGACGAACTCGAGGAGGCGAACGCGGTGCATACCTACCTCGGGACCGGGTACTGATCGGTTGCAATCGCGGGAGGAATTCGTTTGACGCTGAAAGAGAGTCTCGCGGCCGAGCGCGACGACTGACCCGCGGAGACGCCGCGGTCGTCAGCCGTCGATCAGAACGGGATCAGAAGGGGTAGTCTCGAGCGTCGTGCTGGATGGAGATCCACTTCGTCTCGGTGATTTCGTGGAGGAACGCGTCGCTGTTGTACGTTCCCATGCCGGAGGCTCCGATTCCACTGAAGGGGACGTGCGCCTCGTCGTTGATCGGCTGGTCGTTGATGTGGACGTTCCCCGTTTCCATCCGATCGGCGATATCCTTCGCGACCTCGAGGTCGCCGGCGTGGACTGCGCCAGAGAGGCCGAATTCCGTGTCGTTCGCAAGGGCGACGGCCTCGTCGACATCCGAGAACGGGATGACCGGGGCGATCGGGCCGAAGTGCTCGTTGCACGCGGCGGCCATGTCGTTCGTGACGTCGGAGAGGACGGTCGGCGCGACGACGAGGGAGTCCTCGACGCCGTCGAGGGGAACGGTTTCGCCGCCGGTCTCGAGGGTCGCACCCGCGTCGACGGTCTCCTCGACGTAGCCGAGCATCTCGTCGCGCTGGCCCTCGTCGATGATCGGCCCGACGACCATGTCCTCGTCGTGTGCGCTGCCGGCCGGGAGCGACGCTGCACGCTCGGTCAGGCGCTCGACGTACTCGTCGTAGATGTCCTCGTGGACGATATGGCGATTGATACTGATACAGACCTGCCCCTGATGGACGAACGAACCGAACGTCGCACCGTCGATGGCGCGGTCGAGGTCGGCGTCGGCGGTGACGACGTGAGCGTTGTTGCCGCCGAGTTCCATCGCGGGGACGGCGAGGTTCTCCCCGGCGAGGCTGGCGACGTGCTGGCCGACTTCGGTCGAACCGGTAAAGGCGACCACGTCGCTCTCGGGATGGCCGGCGACCCGGTCGCCGATGTCGGAACCGCGACCCGTGACGACGTTGACTACGCCGTCGGGGAGGTCGGTCTCCTCGAGGAGTTTGGCGAAGAGGAGACCGCCGGTAATGGGGGAGTTCGTCGAGGGCTTGAGAACGACGCTGTTCCCGGCGGCGATGGCGGGTGCGACGGCCCGCATCGAGAGGTTCAGCGGGAAGTTCCACGGCGAAATGACCGTGACGACGCCCTTGGCCTCGCGCTGGACGAGGTTTTCCTTCCCGGGGATGTTAGAGGCGGCGTGTTCGCCTTTCATCCGGCGCGGGAGCGTCGCGGCCTCGCTCGCGTGATCGGTCGCGATCTGGATCGACGTCTCGCCCATGATACGCGAGCCGCCGACTTCGGCCGCCAGTAGGTCGATGATTTCGTCCCGGTGAGTGCGGATCGCCTGCTGAAACTGTTCGATAACGTCCTGCCGACGCGCGGGCGGTTGGTCCGCCCACTCCGTTTGTGCCTCGGCCGCGGCCTCGTACGCGGCGTCGACATCCGCTTCGGTTGCAGCGGATACCTCAGTGATTACGTCGCGAGTAGACGGATCCTCGACGGCGATCGTTTCACCGCTCTCGCTCGAGGTCCAGTCGCCGTCGATGTACAGTTCGTCCCACGTATCGTCGAGTAGTATCTCGTCTGGCATCGTATTTTACCAAATGGTCTAATCGCGTAAAAGGGGCGGGAACGGAGAAATCCGTGCCGGTTCACAGCGAGTAGACAGTAGGTCGTTCGCAACGAGTGAGCTGAGACCGGCAGCCGAAGATGGGCAGGATCGCGCTCAGTCGTCTAAAGAGGGTTGCGGGCGAAGCGCGGGGAGAACGAACTCGTCGACCGCACGCAGGGCCTGTTCCGGGGCGTCGTCGTGGCCGAGAGAGATTTTTCTGGCCCGTGCGGCGTGGATGACGTCCGTAATGAGCTGTGCCATGTCCGCGACATCGACCTCGCGAAATTCGCCCTGCTCGATGCCGATGCGAAGCACCCGCGCGATGTTTTCCCGGATTTCGTCGTAATGTTCGTTGAACGCCTCGCGATGGCGGTCGTTGTGCTGGGCCTGCGAGAAGAGTTCGTGGTAGACTTTCATGCGCTCCCAGTGGTCGAACTCCGCGCCGAGGTCGGGCCCGAAGAGACACTGTTCGATACGAACGTGCAACGCCTCCCACGGATCCGCCGTTTCGTCCACGTCGGGTTGGTCCTCGTACTGCTCGACGAGGTACTCGAGAAAAGAGGAGATGAGATCGTGCTTCCCGTCGAAGTGGTAGTGGATGAGCGTGCGGCTCTTATCGAACTCCGCACCGATATCCCGCACGCGCAGGTCCGTCGACCCGTGCTTACTGAGGGCTCGGAACGTCGCCTCCATGATCGCCTCTCGAGTCTCGAGAGACGAGTCCGATTCGTGCGTCGAGGGCATACCGGCCGGTACGAGCGAGCGCCTTATTAGCGCACCGGGACTGCACTCGAGTCGACGCTCTGAGATAGCGTTCCGGACGACTGATCCCGCCGGGGCACGGAACGCGTTCCGATATCCTTTACCGGTCGGTCAACGAACTCGTATCCATGAGCCAGTTCGACCGAACCGCCGACGCCGGGACGGGGGCAGAGGGGGATATCGACCGCGACGGCGGCGTCAAACCGGTCGCCCGGACGGAGTCAGAGATGGTCCCCGCGGACGTCTTCGCCGTCCTCGGGAACGACACGCGCGTCGAGATCCTCCGTGCGCTCCTCGAGCTCGGTGCCGACGACGCTCCCGTCCGCTTCACGGAACTCTTCGAGCGGGTGGACATCGCGGACAGCGCGAACTTCAACTACCATCTCCAGAAGCTTACCGGCCACTTCATCAAGCAGAGCGACGACGGCTACGCGTTCCGCTATCCCGGGCGGAAAGTCGTCAGTTCCATCTTCACCGGAACGCTCACTGAGCGGGCCCAACTGGGCTTCTTCCCCGCCACCGGTTCCTGTTACGCCTGCGACGGCCCCCTGCACGGCTGGTACGTCGACGACACCCTCACCATCGGCTGTACCGACTGCGGTACCATCCAAGTGAGCTATCCCTTCCCCTCGGGCGGACTCGACGATCGCACGACGGACGACCTCCTCCAAGCGTTCCACCACTACGTCCGCCACCACTACTGTCTCGCCGCCGACGGCGTCTGCCCCGAGTGTACCGGCCCGGTCGAGACCGACCTCGTCCGCGATCCCGACGATTCGGACCTCGATGTGGCCGTCGAGCACGTCTGCCAGCGCTGTAGCTATCGGCTCCAGTCGACGGTCGGCGTCACCCTCCTCGACAACGCCGAGGTCCTCGTCTTCCACTCCGAGCGCGGCGTCGACGTAAACACCGAACCCTTCTGGCACTTCGACTGGTGCGTGAGCGATCGCCGGACGACGGTCACCGAAACGGATCCGCTGCGCGTCCGGGTGACCATCCCCTGCGGGGACGACGAACTGCAGGTCCTCCTCGACGATTCCGTCTCCGTCGTCGACACCGCCGTCGTCGAGCAACTCCCCGAATAGCGCGCTCAGCGGGGGTCGGTCCTCGAGCAGACGTGTCGCGTATGGACGGGAAGACAACTCCCAGACTCGACTGTACTCGATTACAGAAACGTCCGCAGTCGACCAGCGGACGACAAACCCACGGCACCCATCAATGCCCTGATGGGGGCCTCAGCGGGCCGAGAATCGCGCGATCGTCGCGCGTGGCCGCTATTCGAAGCGTTCGACGGCCGCTTGGTAGCGACTCGAGGGTTCCTCCCAGTCGACGACATCGAAGAAGCTCTCGACGAAGTCGCCGCGGGCCGGCCCGTAATCGTGGTAGTAGGAGTGTTCCCAGACGTCCAGCGCCAGGATCGGGTGGCTCCCCCAGAGCGCACCTTGGTCGTGCTTGTCAACGACGACGTTTCGCAGTTGCTCGCTGTGGCTGTCGTAGACGAGCAGCGCCCAACCGCCAGCGGCGGACGCGGCGGCCTCGAATTCGCCCTTCCAGGCCTCGTAGGAGCCGAAGTCCTCCGCGATGCGGTCGGCGAGGTCGCCCTCGGGCTCGTCGCCGCCCTCGGGGCTCATGGACTCCCAGAAGAGGGTGTGAAGAACGTGTCCGGAACCGTTGTGGGTAACGTTGCGGAGCGCACCCGCGGAGGAGGAGAAGTCGCCTTCCTCGCGGTTCTCCTCGAGCGTCTCTTCGGCCGCGTTCCAGCCGTTGACGTAGCCCTGATGGTGCGTGTCGTGATGCCAGGTCAGTACCTGTTCGGACAGTGCCGGCTCGAGCGCGTCGTAGTCGTACGGCAGCGGCGGTAGTTCGTAGTCGCTCATGTTTCCGAGTAGGGCAACACACGCCGCAAATATGAACGTTCTCTGTATCGTGTTCAAGTAATCGGACTGGTATTCCGTATCGCCCGTTGCAGGCTAAGTACACCTTGTGTGGACCGATGCGGACGAGACACTGTCTCGTCAGTGACGGGATCAAGATTCCGCATACGAGATGCTTATCAGGAGTGAGAGCCTCGGATCGCATATGACAACAGATGAGACCGGGCAGAGTCGTGACGAACCGATTCCGGGCCAACTCGTCCGACACGGGACGGGCGTCAACTCGAACCGCGCGTTCCCGACGAACGACTACCCGTCGAACCTCGACCCGTTCGTTCTGTTCGAGCGCTTCTATATCGATCCGGACAAAGGCTTCCCGATGCACGCCCACAAGGGCTTCGAGATCGTCTCGTACATGATCGAGGGCGGGATGGACCACGAGGATTCGCTGGGCGTCGAGCACACCGCCTACGAGAACGATGCCATGCGTATCACGACCGGCAGCGGGATCCAACACTCCGAGTTTCCCGCGGACGGCGCGGCCTGTAACGGCCTTCAACTCTGGGTGAACCTCCCGCGCGACGACAAGGAAGCGGACCCGGACTACGTCGACGCGTCGGCGGCGGAACTCCCCACCGCAGAGTTCGACGGCGCGACCGTGACCACCGTCGTCGGCGACGGCTCGCCGATCGATCTCCACACGGAGATGGAGTACCTAGATGTCCACGTCGCCGATACGTGGACGTGGACGCTGCCCGACGGCTGGTCCGGCTTTCTCTACGGTGTCTCCGGATCGGGATCCGTCGACGGAAGCGACTTCGACGAGGGCGACGTTCTCCCCGTCACGGACACTCGAGACGTCGTCGTCGAGAACGACAGCGACGGCCCGTTCCGTCTCGTCGCCGTCTCCGGCCTGCCACACGAGGAGCCGATTCGCCAGCAAGGCCCGTTCGTCTTCTGAGCATCCGTCGGACACTCTTTCGACGGATCTTCTGTGATCTCGTTCGTGGGTTCTCGTCCTTCCTGAGACCGAACATCCTCGCGCTCGATCGACTCACATCGACAGTTATAGGGAGTCGATGGCACGGAACCCGGACGATTTCGAACCGATTTTGACCAAATGGTACATCTTGCATTTACAACTGTATGGCTGTACAGCGAGTATGTGTCAAGACGAGCCGGTCGGATTAGTGTTTCTCTGTGCTAGTTACCCGTGTAATCACGTTATACCGACGGGTAAGAGAATATTACTGCTCTCGAGGATCGTGTGAGATCCAACACTCGAGTTGGTATAACGAAAGAACAATGTATCCAAACCAATCACCTTCGAATAGTACTCTACAACTCGAGAGGTAGTCGATACTCGGAATTTGATCGCAACTCGTAGTGGCTTCGTAGGAACAGTCTACAATCGGTGCTGGCGGATCGCCAAATTACGTTTCGGTCGGTGAGTTACTGATTCGGGTTCCACATTATCGCGGTACATGGTAACCGGACAGAAAAGTGGAAAGAGTCATCAAACCGACTCAGTTCGGCGGCGGGTGTCCTCATAGAACGTGCCTGTACGGATTTCTCGATGAGTCGTATACACCGTCGATACTTCGCGATATCCTCGCCGAGACGTCATCAAGACGGATTCCGATGGCGGTGAAAGCAGCGAAGATCGAGTTGATTCTGGATGTATATATTCTCCGATAGAACGCAATTCGTATTCGTTTCTATACAATTCGAATAACCCAAACTGACGATTGCAGGATGGAAATGTGGGACCGCGACACCCGGAAGATGTTACAACCCAACGACATTCCCATAGTCGGGTGAACTATCGCGCGATTACAGAGGACGGCGTAGAAGCGATCGACGACGGACTGGTGACGTGATACCTCGAGGAGCAAAGCGACAGGGCCGACGGTGGGAGAGGGGTGCCCATCGTCGGGGGCCACAGTAGGGTGTTGGTAGGTGGCTGATTGGATCGCGGTCTGTCGCGCACAGCGGGTTGCGCGACGGGTAACACGTTCGGGGACATCCTTATCAACTTCTACCCGATTCCCAGTTACTCGAAACCGTCCCGTTCGGCGACCGATCAGTTCCCGATGCCCGACTCGACGCCGCGATTAGGACTGCGATCCGCGACGAGCTCGCTGTCCCGCTGGCGGCGACCATCCGACGATTCGGGTGTGATCGCCTCGAGTTAGCGGATCAACCCTATCCTCGGCATCCGACATAACCGTCACAATCGGGCGATCGGCCTCGAACAGGACGGAACTGGGTCGTGCTCCCGAACAGCGCCTTGCCGGTCGATGAGCGCTTTCTGCCGCCGCTCACGATGTACTCAGCGTCGATCTCGAATGCGACATCCAGAATCGACGGGACCGGGACCCCGATGTCAGACCGTCGATCTCGTCTCGAGGTCGGCGTTCTCGAGCGTTTCGACGACGACTTCGTTCGCGACGCTACTCGTTCCGAAGGGAGATCGACTCGAGTCCATATCGCAATTCCGTCGGGTGAGCGGTGTATCCGGTGACCTCGGCTGCGGTCGCGATGACGGTGGTGGAATCGGTGATGACCGCGATCGGAGCTTCGTGGGCGATTATCGACTGGATCTCGTGGTAGCGTTCCCGCCGGGCCGCGTTGTCGTCGACTGCCCGCGCGTCCTCGAGGAGCGTATCGACGCGATCGTTCTCGTAGCCGTGGTGTAACGTCGCCGCCCTCGAGTGGACCATCTGGGAGAGCCGGTCGGGGTCGGGGTACCAGAGGGTGCCCCACGACGTGAAATAGGCGTCGAAGGAACGCTGGCCGACTCGATCAGTCATCGCGCTGTACTCGAGGACCGTCACGTCGACATCGATCCCGACATCGGCAAGGTGGTCCTGCATCACTTCGGCGATTATCGGGAGGTTTCTGGCGTCGAACGTGAGGAATTCGACGGAAAGCGTCGTGCCGTCGCGGGTTCGGGTCCCGCTAGAGCCGTCGGTCCACCCGGCGTCAGAGAGCAACGACCGAGCCCGACTCGGATCGTACGGATTCCGGTCGAGATCCGGGTTCGCCCATTCCGTGATCGACGGGGAAAACGGGGACACAGCGGGATTGCAGATCCCACTGAGGAGCGATTCGGTGATCGCCTCCCGGTCGATCGCGAGGGAGACGGCCCGCCGAACCCGTTCGTCGGCGAACGGCTCCGAGTCGGTGTCGAACGTGAGAAACCGAACCCGAGGGATTTCCGGCGTGTAAACGTCGATTCCGTCGGTCGACTCGAGCGAGTCAACCATCTCGTAGGGGAGAATTCGCGCCATCTCGAGTTCGCCGTTCTCGAGTTTCATCCGGCGCGTCTGCTCGTCCGCGACGACCTCGTAGCGAACGGACTCGAGGGCGGGCGACTCCCCGTAGTAGTCGTGAGAGACGGTTCGGATCGACGTTTCGGGCTGGAACGAATCGACGGCGAACGGGCCGGTGCTGAGCAGGTCAGTGACCGCTCCGTCCGCGTCGATCGCCTCGGGACTGAGGATCACCGCTTCGTTTCGCGAGAGATGTGCCGGCAGCGGAGCGAACGGCGTCGCCGTCGTCACGGCGACGGTGGTTTCGTCGACCGCTTCGACGGTCTCGATCGGGACGTCCGCGAACGCGGCGGCGTCGACGGCCCGGCGAAGCGAGGCGACGACGGCCGCTGCGTCGACGGCGGTTCCGTCGTGAAACGCGACATCGTTCCGAAGCGTAAACTCCCATCGCCGGTCGTCGAGTCGCTCCCACTCGGTCGCCAGTTCGGGAGCCGGAGCGGCGTCGTAATCGACGCCGACCAGTGCCTCGGTGATGCCGAGCCGACGGAGCATGCTGCCGCCGTCGAGGGGGTCCCGGTTCGGTTTCCACGGGCCGCCGATCCGGAAGTCGGCCGCGGCGGGTTCGCTCGAGAGACAGCCGGCGACGGCGAGCGTCGCGGTTCCGAGTGTCGTTTGCAGTGCGGTTCGGCGATCCATCGAACGGCGTCCGTTACGTGTCATTGTGTGGGAAGTCGTCGGTGGCCGGAATCGCATCCAGCAGCGTTTTCGTATAGGGGTGTGACGGCGTCGAGAGGACCGAGCGAGCGCGCCCCGTTTCGACGAAGTGGCCGTGGTGCATCACGGCGATCCGATCCGCGACGTGGCGAACGACCGCGAGGTCGTGAGAGATAAACAGGTACGCGAGGTCGAGGTCTGCCTGCAGATCGGTGAGCAGGTTCAGGATCGTCGCCTGAACCGAGATATCGAGGGCGGCGGTCGGCTCGTCTAACACGAGCACGGACGGCTCGAGTGCGAGCGCGCGGGCGATCGCGACGCGCTGGCGCTGCCCGCCGGACAGTTGATTCGGATACCGGTCGGCGCAGTCAGCGGCGAGGCCGACCAGCGAGAGCACCTCGGCGACGCGGTCGTTGCGCCGGGACTTCGACCAGCCCGCCTCGAGCAGCGGTTCCGCGATCGATTGCGCCACCGTCCGCTTCGGATCGAGACTCGCACCGGGTTGTTGGAAGACGACACCGAGCTCGGCGAGCTGTGCGTTCGTCCGCGCGTCGACGCCGCCAACACGCTGGCCGCGGAGTCTGACCGCCCCATCGTCGGGTTCCTCGAGCCCCGCGATCAGTTTCGCGAGCGTCGTCTTACCACAGCCGCTCTCGCCGACGAGCCCGACGGTCTCGCCGGGTGAGAGCGCGAGCGAAACGCCCTCGACGGCCGGAATCCGGTCGTCCGATCCGAGGAGGCGGTCGAGGAGCGCGTCGGATCGGCGGAACGACTTCGTGACCCCCTCGAGTTCGACGACCGGCTCGCTCGAGCGTGGGGGCTCCTCGGCGGGGTCTCGTCCGTCGAAATCGGTCGCCGACGCGGCGGCCGCGTCGCCAGTTGCCGGCGAGTCGGCAGCCGAGTCGACCGGCGCGTTCACCGCGGAGGCTGCCGTTCCGCCGTCGACGGCCAGCGCCGACGGATCGGGTGTCGCGTTCGATGGCTCCGGCGTCTCGCTCGCTCCCTCCGTCGGCCGCCGTTGGGTGTGTGCCGACTCGAGCGACGCGTCCCGCGCCGCGGACACGCCGCATCGAACCGTGCGCTCCGGACCGGCCGAGACGACGGGCGGGTCCCGCTCGCGACAGTCGTCGGTCGCGAACGGGCAGCGATCGGCGAACGCACACCCCGCCGACGGAGCGGTGCCGTCCGGCGGCGTGCCCTCGACCGTCGGAAGCTGCGAGTCGGGTTCGGCTCGGCTCGGCAGACACTCGAGCAGCGCTTTCGTGTAGGGGTGGGCGGGATCCGATCGGAGCTCGTCGGTCGGCCCTCGTTCGACGATGACGCCGTCGTACATGACGACGACCCGGTCGCACAGCGCCGAGACGACGTCGAAGTCGTGGCTGATCACCAGCATCCCCATTCCGCGTTCGCCGTTGAGTTCGGCAAGTCGCTCGAGAATGGCCGCCTGTGTCGTCGCGTCCAGACCCGTCGTCGGCTCGTCGGCGATCAACAGGGACGGCCGGCGGGCGAGCGCGATCGCGAGCATCGCCCGCTGACGCATGCCGCCGCTGAACTGGTGGGGATAGGCGTCGATCCGCTCGTCGGGACGGGGGATGCCGACGGTCTCCATGAGCTCGAGGACGTCCGACCGGAGTGCCGTCGATCGGAGCCGGGAACTCGCCCCGAGCGCTAACTCTTTGAGGAGCGGCTGGCGATCCGGCTCGCGGTGGATCCGCAGTGCCTCGGCGATCTGTTCGCCGATCGGATACACCGGATTCAGCGTCGCCGACGGGTCCTGGAACACCATCGCGAGTTCCCGTCCCCGAAGCCGCCGGAGCGTCCGGTCGTCGGCCGTCGTCAGTTCGTGGCCACCGTAGCGAACGCTACCGTCAGTGATCTCACCGGGCGACTCGAGGCGGACGATCGACCGCGCGGTAACCGACTTCCCGCAGCCGCTTTCGCCGACGAGACCGACGGTCTCACCGGGTTCGATTTCGAACGACGCGCCGTTGACCGCGTGGACGGTGTCGGATCGGGTACGAAACCGGACGTGGAGGTCTTCGATCTGGAGTGAGTTGGTCATCGTTACGTTCGTCTCCGTTGGTGGTCGTCGAGATGATCGGGATCCAATGCGTCTCGCAGGCCGTCGCCGAGGAGGTTGAAGCCGATGACGGTCAGCATGATCGCGACGCCGGGTGCGGTGACGAGCCACGGCGCGGATCGGAGGTAGGTCCGACTGGCGGCGATCATCGATCCCCACTCGGCTGTCGGGGGTTGGGCACCGAGTCCGAGATAGGAGAGTCCAGCGGCCGCGAGCACGACGGTGCCGAGGTTGAGCGTCGCGAGGACCACTATCGGACTCGCGACGTGGGGCAACAGGTGTCGTCGGACGAGCCGGTGCCACGGCGTCCCGTAGAGCTTCGCCGACCGGACGAACGGTCGCTCTCTGATCGAGAGGACGCTCCCTCGAACGACCCGCGCGTACGACGCCCAGCCGACGACCGAAAGGGCGACGACGACGTTTCGAAGGCTCGGACCGAGAACGCCGGCGATCACGAGCGCGAGCACGAGTCCGGGAAACGCGAGTTGGATATCGACGAACCGCATCAGGAGGGCGTCGACGACGCGGCCGCCCGTCGCAGCGATCAGTCCGACCGCCGTGCCGATCACGAGACGGACGGCCGTCGCCCCGAGCGCCAACGCGAGCGAGACGCGAGCCCCATAGACGAGCCGGGTGGCCACGTCGCGGCCGAGCGCGTCGGTCCCGAGCGGATGGGCGAGTGATGGCCCCTGCAACCGGGCCTCGAGCACCTGCGCCGTCGGATCGTACGGCGATACCGCCGGACCGACGAGGGCGACGACCGCGAGCAGTCCGACGATCCCGCCGCCCAGCCGGATTGCGGTGTTCGTCCGCAGGACGAGCCGCCGACCCCGCTCGAGGAGGCCAGCCAGACGCGTTTTCACGGGGGTGCGTTCGGAGTGCGGTTCGCTCACGGCCGCTCACCCCCGCGTCCGCGTTCGATGCGGGGATCGAGCGCGACGTACGCGATATCGACGAGTTGGTTGGTCACGACGAACACGGCCGCCGTCACCAGAACGACGCCCTGAACGATCGGGTAGTCTCTGGCGAAGACGGCATCGACGAGTAGCGTTCCCAACCCGGGGCGCTGGAAGACGGCCTCGACGATCACCGCACCGTTGATCACCGTCCCGAACTGGAGCCCGACGATCGTCACGACGGGCACGAGGGCGTTCCGGAGCGCATGTTTGTACACGACGAGTCGCTCGCGGACGCCTTTCGACCGCGCGGTATCGACGTACTCGGCGTCGAGGACCTCGAGCATCGACATCCGGACGAGCCGCGTAACGATCGCGGCCATCCCGGTGCCGAGCGTGATCGCGGGCAATATGAGGTGACTGAGAGTCCCCGCGCCGCCGACGGGCGTCAGGCCGAGCCACAGCGAACAGACGAGAAGCAGCAGGTAGCCGAGCCAGAAGTTCGGCATCGAGACGCCGATCAACGCGGCGATCTGGCTGGTCCGATCGATCCAGCTGCCGTGATGGACGGCGCTTATCACGCCCATCGGAACGGCGACGACCACCGAGACGGCCGTCGCTGCCAGCGCGAGTTCGAGCGTGTTCGGCAACTGTGCGAGCACCAGCGAGGTGACGGGCTCGGAGTGGTAGTACGAGGTTCCGAGATCGCCCTGAATCGCGTCGGTGAGCCACGAAATGTACTGGACGAGGAAGGGGTCGTCCAATCCGTGTTCGGCCCGAAAGGTCGCGACCTCGGACGCCGACGGGGGGCTCTGCCGTTGCTCTCGGAGGATCGTATACGCCGGATCACCCGGCGTGAGAAACACGAACCCGTACGTGATCATCGAGACGCCGACCATCACGGCCGACAGCGATCCGAGTCGGGCAGCGAGGGCACGCAACATCTCAGTGGTGGGCGTACACAGGCGGTCGTGCTCGAACGCGTCCCCGCGAGCGGTCGTCGCGGCCGGTGGATCCGCGTCGACATCGCACTCGAGCGACACAGTGGGCATTACGTTGCGGTCGCAAAGCCGCGGTCAGCCGCCCCATGAACACGATTCCGGGCGATCTACAGAGGGGACCGTCGCCAGTCGGTCGGGTAGCGTTGGGGGAACAAACCATACAACCTTGTTTGAAGTACTGAAGGTTTAGTTGTAAAGGTGTGGGTTTCGCCGTGATCGCTCAGTCCGACTCGATGGAGTCATCCTCACAGCCGACAGTTTCTGCGAGTGATTCGAGTGAAAGCGACTCGACGAGATCTACTGGACGAGCGTCGGCCACAGGATCAGAAACCACATGGACGAGCACTCACACCCGCGGAACTCGAAAGGACTCTGACGACCACCTCGAGTTCGAGACGGTGGAGCAACTCGTCGGCACCGAAACCGCTCAACGGCTCCGTTGACTCGAGATCCCACCGATAGCGCCACTCGTCGTGGGCCCGGTCAGTGTAGTCGCGCAGGTTCTCCCAGTTGGCGAGTGACCGCGCCGCCCAGCGCGTTAGCGCGGTCTCAGGATGAGTGAAATAGAGCGCGTCGGACCCGGGTAGCCGCTCGACTGGTCCGCGGTCGTCAGCACCATCGAACAGTCGAAGACGCTGCTGGAGTGGTCGTGGTCGATGGCGGGATACCCGTCAAGAGCAGGGCAGCCATCCACTGTTCCCCCGAGAGAAGGTCACAATCAGTTCTCGATGCGACGGCACAACTACACAGGAGCAGCAGCCGGTCCTCGAAAGATGTCGAACGGGGAGCGCGACCCGAACGACGGCTCGGCCGGCCCGACGCGACGAGCCCTGCTCGCCGGTTTCGGCAGTGCGAGCGTGGGGATGCTCGCAGGCTGCTCGACGACGTTCGGAACGGACTCGGGATCGACGCTCAGAGTCGGGACGCTCCGCCCGCCGATCGAACTCGATCCGATTACCGCCCACAGTATCGGCTCGGAACAGGCGATTGACCGGGTATTCGAGGGACTCTACGCCCACGGCGAAGGGACCGACATTGTGCCCGCGATCGCGGCCGGTGACCCGACGATCGAAAACGGCGGTCGAGAGGTGACCGTCGAACTCGACGACCGGGCTCGGTTTCAGAACGACCGAGCGGTGGTCGCCGAGGACGTGGTCTACTCCTATACCGCACCCCTCGAGGAGGACGCACCGACCGCGTGGCGAGTGAGTCCGTTCGAGTCGATCGAGGCCGACGGTGAGCGGACCGTCCGATTCACGCTGGCGGAACCGTACCCGGCGCTCGATCACGCGCTCACTCACCCGATCGTTCCCCGGCAGGAACGCGAGGACGACAGGGAGAGCTTCGCCACCGATCCGATCGGTTCCGGCCCGTTCGAAGTCGCCTCGTTTAGCGCGGAGAAGAAAGCCACGCTCCGCCGCTGGGACGACTACTGGGGGGAGACAACGCCAGACATCACTCGGCTTACGATGGCCTACGTCGAGTTCCCGGTGACCCAACTGACCAGCCTTCGGACGAATCGCAACGACATGATCGAACCCGTCTCGCCGCTGATCGTCGACTACGTGAGCGACGTCGCGAACGCGTCAGTGAAGCGCCAACAGGGGTACACGTCGTTTTACTTCGGCTTCAACTGCAACGAAGGGCCCACGACCGACCCGCGGGTTCGGGAGGCGATCAGCTACTGTCTCGACCTCGAGAAAGCCGTTTCCGAGTTCATCGAGCCGATGGGACAGCGCCAGTACGGTCCGCTGCCGCCGCAGGTCGCCGACGAGTGGAGTATGCCGACCGACGAGTGGGCGGAGCTCGCGAACGAGAAGAACCCTGAACGAGCCCGGCAACTGTTTCGCGAGGCCGGCGCGGCCAGCGGGCAGCTTCGCATCCTGACCTCGATGGATCCGAAGCACAAGGAGTTCGGCGAGGCGCTCGCCGGCGGTCTTCGGGACGCCAGCCACGGCGCGCTCGTCATCTCGAAGCCCGAGTCGAAATTCCTCGAGCGGTACGTCTCCGGCTCCGAGCGCGACTACTCGGTGTTCGTCGGCGAGATCACGGGCACGCCCGATCCGGACTCGCATCTCTACCCGACGTTCCACGAGAACATGACCGGCGTGACCAACGGGACGTTCTACCGCGAGGACGCCGTCATGGAACGGCTCGCGTCGGCGCGAACGACGGACGATCGGGAGCAGCGACGCCGTCTCTACGAGGAGGCGATCACGCGGTTGCTCGAGGATCGGGTCTGTCTCCCGATCTGCTCGTTCGAGAACAGCTTCGCCGTGGACGCGGGCGTCGAGAATTTCCGCGTCCACCCGATCGCGCGGGTCAATCCCCGACTCGCGTGGGAAGACGAGGTCGTAACGGTGGGAACGGGATCATGAGCGACGACGGAGACAATGGAGACGACGGGTTCGGCGTCGGGACGGCCGTCGCACTGGGCGTCGGCGGGATCGTCGGCGGTGGTATCTACGCGGCGATCGGCATCGTTGTGGCCGCGGCCGGAATTCTGACGTGGTTCGCCTACAGTCTCGCGACCGTCGTCGTCTGCTGCTGTGCGTACTCGTACATCAAGCTCAACGACGCGACCGACAGCAATGGCGGCTCGGTCACGTATATCGAGGAACTGACGGGGAGATCGACGGTCGCCGGCATCGTCGGCTGGACGCTCGTCGTCGGCTACATCGGGACGATGGCGATGTACGCCTACGCGTTCGGCATGTACGGCCAGATGCTGATCGGCGTCGAGTACGTCTGGGGGCTGCCGATCCGGCAGTTCCTCTCGGTCGGCGTCCTCGCGATTTTCGTCGGCTTGAATCTCCTCGGCGCGGGCTCGTCGGCGGCGGTCGAACGCTATCTCGTGTTCGTCCAGGCAGGGATCATCGCCGCCTTCGGCCTCATCGGTCTCTGGTACGGAGCCGCGAACTATCAACTGCAGTTCGGCTTCTCGCAACTCGGACTCAACCCGATTCTCGCGGCCTCCGTCGGCTTCGTCTCCTTCGAGGGCTGGCAGCTGCTGTTCTACGATCAGGAGCAGTTCGACGATCCCGACGAGACCCTCGCGAAGGGGGTGTCCATCTCGATCCCGATCGCGGCCGCCATCTACATCCTCGTCGGATTCGTGATCACGACGCTGCTGCCCGAAGAGGTCGTCGCCGCCCAGCCCGAACCGGCGCTGCTCTACGGCGCCCTGCTCATTTCGAAGTGGCTCGCGCTCGCGGTCGGGCTCGCCGGCCTCATCTCGACTGCCAGTGCGATCAACTCGACGCTGTTTAGCGAAGCCATCTTCGCCAAGAACCTGATCGGCGACGACATCCTCCCCCACGAGATGGGCGATCCGGACGCCGACGCCGCGCCGAAGCGAACCGTGCTCGTCATCGGCGTCCTGACGGCCGCCTTCGCCGTCCTCGGCAGCCTCGAGGCCGTCGTGGAGTTCGCCTCGCTTGCCTTTATCGTCGTCTTCGGTACGATGAGCGCGCTCGCGCTGACGGTTCGCGATTCCGACGAGGTCGACGTCAATCCGATCCCGCCGCTGCTCGGCGTGATCGGGTCGGCCGCGTTCTTCGTCATGCTGACGTGGTACCTCTACTCGCAGCTCCCGGCCGTCTTCTGGCTGGTCGTCGTCATCGCAGCGGTGGTCTTCGCGGTCGAGGCCGTGTACTTTAAGCGCCAGACCCTCTCGGAAGGCGTCAACGCCGTCGAGAAGCGCATCTGATCCCACAACAGGGACGGGAGGCCCCCACCGCTGTCGCCCCGCAGCATCGTACGGGCCGGGTCAACGATCGCGACTCGAGGCAAGGCCTCGACCGTCACGGCGGCCAGAGGATCTGATTTGATAGGGGGTTAACGAAAGCCGATTTCTGGCTCAGAGTCACGGTCACCCCGCTCAGAAAGTCGACTTTAGAACGCTCGCGTTTGATCGGTTTCGGAGATTCTCCCAGATGCGGACGTGCTTTCCAGTCGGTCCGTCGACGAAGTCGTTCGGAGTAATTCAAACGATTTCGGATCGACGGAGACCGACACGTCCGCCTCACAAGAACGCGAGCCACTAATAGGGCGTCTCGGCATGGTCGCACGTCGAGTTCTTCGATTCGATACCCAGACGCGCATCCCGCCTCGAGAGTCGTACTGTCCGCGTCGCATTCGATCCGAAGTTGGTTACAAATCCTAGTTTTTGTAGCTCAATCGGGATCTAAAAGGCTGGTCGTGCCGAACTCGCAATAGAACCCCGTGTTCTCGTTCGACTCTTGTTACGGTATTTATGGTTTCGAATAGAAAAGTAGTTCATCTATTAGGATTCCCGCGCTTTGATCCGCTCTTCGTGTCATAATTCGCGGTCTAATAAGATTGGGAACGCCAAGCATCTATAGCCATTCGGCAACAAACAAAGATAGCGGGTCCCTCATGATTACTACCCTCACAACTTGGCTCCGTTCGCAGAGAGGGGATGATAGCGAACGGACCGCGAATCTCGGTCTCCAGCTCGCTATCGTCACCGCGCTCGTCGAAGGAGTCCGTCGGCGCGATCCAAGCGTGATCGTCAACGGTATCGTCTCGCTTCTGTTTGCAGCGATACCGAGATATCTCGAGAACAGATACGGTGCTCGTTTCCGGCCGTGGCAGCGACTGTGGGTCTCGGGAGCGGCGTTGGTCCACACGCTGGGGATGCTGGGTCCGTACGATCGGATCTGGTGGTGGGATCACCTCGCGCATACGCTCTCTGGTGTCGTCGTCGCGGGAGCCACAGATATCGCATTCCGAGCGGAGGCCGAAAAGGACACCCGAGGGAACGGTTTGCCGAAATCCAGACCGGCAGTGATTGCCGGGGTGACACTCGGATTCGGTGTTCTCTGGGAGATACTTGAATATGCCATCCACGCAATCGCCGATCGGAAAGGGTTCGAACCGCTACTCGTTCACTACGGACGACTCGACGCGATCGGAGACATCATCTTCGACCTCCTGGGAGCGGGTCTCGTGGTCAAGTTTGGCCGAGACGAACTCTCTAACGTCACTGAATCGATCACCGACGATAGCGACGACTGATAGACAGTCCTGACTGCGAGAGGGACGGGTGACCCTAGTTAAGTGGGAAATAGAAGACTCATACCGATCGTGTACTTACTTCGAGAGAGGTCATACCTTGCTAATACTGCCATCCCTCTCATTATCGTCCGAATGCTAGGACAAAGTATGGTTGGAGTCAACAAGGTAGAGACGGAGGAAGACTATATCCACGTCCGATTTAGAGACCCGGACCAATTCGACGAAATTCGGACACCCGATTGGGCAGAGGATCCCGCCCACTCGGTCTCTGATGGGAGTGAAGTGCGAATGGGACAGGAAGATGATAGTGATGACTGGAAGGTGGAATCCGTGCTCATCAAGAAAAGCGTCGGCGAAGACAAGGCCGAAGAGCAGGCTCGAGATATCGTCGACAAAATCGAGTCTTGACATCTTCCCCGCGCTAAAGCGCGAGGATTCCTCCGTTTGGGGTTCGGCTATGCCGATTCCACGGAGGCAACTTGCGGGTTTGTGCGCACTTCTTTGGGACTTTCGTGAGTATGGTTTCCCCGACCAATCGTGGTCGTCCCACTCGAATCGCACGGGCCGTGCCCTCGGCCTGACTTCCGTATCGTCGTAGTGATTGTAGAGCGCGGACTTGCTCAGTCCCGTTTACGGCATCAGCCCTGTACCTCGCTGAGGGATATTCTTAAGCGAGTCAATAGCAAAGAGTGGAGTAGGAAGTCGAGATGACTGATTTCTCTGATCCACGGCCACCGCTTCCGGAGTGGATCTTGGATGCGTACGATGTCCTTTGTACTCATAGTTTCAACTCGGCTGCGAATGAAGACATCCAGTCGATCCCTCGAGAGGAAGCGATTGAGGTTCTCTGCAGTTCTGATGAATTGGCCCTCGAACCGGAAGACGCGACTCATGCAGTTTCCCGGTTGATCGAGCGAGGCTATTTCTACGAGGTCGACGGCGAACTTCGTGTGACGATTCCGGAGGATTGACATCCTCCCCGCCCTGAAGGGCGAGGATTCCCGCGTTGGGATATTGTGGTTTACGACGTTGCGGCTCTGTTGAAATCCTATTAGTCAGACAGTATTTCGATGAAACAGCTGTTAGGTAGACATGCTTACTGAACGGAGATGGGTACACGTAGTCGGCCGGTGGTTCGAAGAGTCTGAGATAGCGTGGGAGATTTGCTCTCACTGAGCCTCACTCGTTCTCTCCGGTCATTCACATGACGGCCGCAATTCATTCGGCGTAGCCGAAGTTGAGAATCGGCTATCAGGAGGCTCGCGGACTATTGATCGAATTTTTGTCGTGCGACGACGCAGCCGTGTAGCTTCTGGATTAGGCCGGGATCGTAAGCCACGCTAACGTGCGAACACTATACATCCTAATGATGGAGTATATATGGCTGTGCTCAAAATTTGCCCGGAGATGGATAGCAAATCAGAGACGAATACGGATGAGACGGATGTCGAACCCCTGGAGGGATCGTCATCCGAGAAGGACCCTAACCTGCGCAGCGCTGAAGTGACCAAGGGCGTCGAGCGTGCACCCCACCGCGCGATGTTCCGCGCGATGGGCTACGACGATGCGGATCTCTCCTCGCCGATGATCGGCATTGCGAACCCCGCAGCGGACGTCACGCCCTGTAACGTCCACCTCGACGATGTCGCCGAATCCGCGCGCGAGGGCATTGAGGACGCCGGCGGGATGCCGATCGAGTTCGGCACTGTCACCGTCAGCGACGCCATCTCGATGGGCACGGAGGGAATGAAGGCCTCGCTGATCTCGCGCGAGGTGATCGCGGATTCCGTCGAGCTCGTCTCTTTCGCCGAGCGGATGGACGCCCTCGTCACCGTCGCTGGGTGCGACAAGAACCTCCCCGGCATGATGATGGCCGCCATCCGAACTGACCTCCCCAGTGTCTTCCTCTACGGCGGGTCAATCCTCCCCGGCCACCACGACGGCCGCGATCTCACGGCCCAGAGCGTCTTCGAGGGCGTTGGCACCTACGCCGCCGGCGACATGACCGAGGAGGAACTCTACGAGATGGAGCACGAGGCCTGCCCGGGCGCGGGCTCCTGCGGCGGGATGTTCACCGCCAACACGATGGCCTCGATCAGCGAGATACTCGGTCTCGCCCCCCTCGGGTCGGCGTCGCCGCCCGCCGAGGATGGAGAGCGCTATGAGGTCGCCCGCGAGGCTGGCGAGGTCGTTCTCGACGCCGTCGAGAACGACCGCCGGCCGAGCGACATCCTCACGAAAGAGTCCTTCGAGAACGCCATCACCCTCCTGACGGCGCTCGGCGGCTCCACGAACGGCGTCCTGCATGTCCTTGCACTCGCCGCCGAGGCTGGCATCGACCTCACGATCGACGAGTTCGACGAGATCAGCAAGCGCACGCCGAAGATCGCGAACCTCCAACCGGGCGGCACGCGCGTCATGAAGGACCTCCATGACGTCGGCGGTGTCCCCGTCGTCATCCGCCGCCTCTTGGAGGGCGGGTACCTCCACGGCGACACGATGACCGTCACCGGGAACACCATCGTTGAGGAGTTGGAGACGCTCAACCTGCCGGACGACGAGGACATCGACGTGAACTTCCTTGCAACGACCGAGGACCCGTTCCACGAGGAGGGCGCGATCAAGATCCTAACGGGGAACCTCGCGCCGGACGGTGCCGTCCTCAAGGAGACGGGCGAGGAGGGCTTCCACCACACCGGCCCCGCGCGCGTCTTCGAGCACGAGGAGGACGCGATGTCCTACGTGCAGGAGGGCCACATCGAGTCCGGCGACGTCATCGTCATCCGGAACGAGGGCCCGCAGGGCGGCCCCGGGATGCGCGAGATGCTCGGCGTCACCGCCGCCGTCGTTGGCCAGGGCCACGAGGACGACGTCGCCCTCCTCACCGACGGGCGCTTCAGTGGTGCGACCCGCGGCCCGATGGTCGGCCACGTCGCCCCCGAGTCCGTGGTCGGCGGACCGATCGCCGCCCTCGAAGACGGCGACACTGTCACCGTCGACATCCGCGAGCGCGAACTCTCCGTCGACCTCAGCGACGAAGAACTCGAAGCGCGCCTCGACGAGTACGAGCGTCCCGAGATTCAGTACGAGGGCGGCTTCCTCCGTAAGTACGGCGACGCCTTCGACTCCGCTGCGAACGGCGCGGTGACGAATCCCGCCGTCAAGCGCGACAACTGAGCGAGCGTGCTTGCCTGTCAGGGCGCGTTTCACCGTCTCAGTACCGTAAGGTACACAGTAGCTCCAGGTCAGCTCGTCGGAAGCCGCGCCACGCCACCGCGGTCGCGGTAAGAAATGTACAGCGCGCCATCAGCCGTCGTCACACCGATCCGGGAGGACTCCGGATCGTACCGCCACCGGCGGCTCCCGGTAGCAGGGTCGTAGGCGGCGAGTTCGTTATCGCTGGCCGTAAAGAGGATCTCACCGGAACGGCCTAATGCCCCAACTATCCCACCGATCGAGATGTCTGTTGTCGTCTGCCACCACCGGGTCCCATCGAGGTCGAACGCGTCCAGCCGGATTAGAATGCCACCGTCGGGGTCGTCGACCGAACTCGCAACGAACACACCTTGTGAGGTCGCCGTCACCGTCTCGAGTTCGTACCCGACGGTTCGGCGCCACCGTATGGTTCCCCCATCGCGCTCGATGGCAACTAGCTCGTCCGAGCGATCATCACGGCGGATACGCACGTAGACGTGCTCGCCGAGCCAGACTGGCGGATCAAAGTGGCCAGTCACGTCACCGTCCACCACGGTCCGCCAGAGGACGTCCCCATCACCGACCCGGTGCATCCGCACGGTAGAATTGCGGACCGTCACGATCCGGTCGCCGGCAGCCACGACGTAGGGGTAGCCATTACGAGGT
This sequence comes from Natrinema sp. LN54, assembly GCF_052439245.1. Classification (NCBI taxonomy): domain Archaea; kingdom Methanobacteriati; phylum Methanobacteriota; class Halobacteria; order Halobacteriales; family Natrialbaceae; genus Natrinema; species Natrinema sp. LN54. Next base: position 53,145 of record NZ_JBQVRP010000005.1, on the reverse strand, counting down.
GGCGACTCCCACAGCACCTCGCCGGTCGCCGGAGCGAGCGTAATCAGCCTCGTGTCGTCGTCCGAGTTCGTGACGGGGAAGATGCAGGCCGAGTCACTGAGTGTGGGGAGGGGATACCCTCGGCCGGATCGCTGGAAGCGACGTGTGCCGTCGCGCGCATCGTAGCCGGTGACCACACCGTCGACCGGATCGATGCCGACCAGCAGTGAGCCGTGTCGACCGAACCACCCGTTCTGGGTTTGTCCCTCCACGTGCCATAGTCGCTCCCCCGACAGCCCGACCGTGTAGAGGTCACCGTCGGTGCTGTGGACGTGGGCCGGGCCGCCCGATGACGGGACGGCCGGTCGCGCCTCGATGGGACCACCGGTTTCGACGGTGAGGATCCGTTCCCCATCGGCCGTAAACCCGTGGAGGCGTTTGTCCTGTCCACCGACGAGGACGTGTTCGTCGGTCGCGGACGGTGGACTTGCCGCCGTTGCGCTCGAGAAGTCACGCTCCCAGAGGGGTTGGACGCTGGACAGCGCCGACCGCAGGCTGCACCCTGCTAGCGCGAGCGTGCCCGCCGACGTGAGCGAGGCGAGCGCCTGCCGACGCGACCAGTTTCGGCTGTCCTGTCGGGCAGTCGCGTGCCGCGGCAGGTCGTGCTTGTCGGCAGCGGTGTCGGGGTCACGCATCGGTGATCGCCTCCGGAGCGACCCGTGCCAGACCGAACGTCTGTCCCAGATAGACCGTCTCGCCGGCCGCCTGTGCCCATTCGATGCTGCCACCCTCGAGCGACGTGTCATCGAACCGTACTTCCCGGATGCGTGTGCCGTCCCGCTCGTGGACATAGAGTACAGTCGGGTTGAACGGGATGGTGCCGCTCGAGCCGCGGATGCGGTGTGTCCCGCCGACCAGCGTTACCAAGCGGTCGCCGATCTGCATCGGCCCGTGGGTCACGGCGTTCCCGAGATCATCGCTCCACAACTGCTGGCTCAAGGCCGGGTCGAACGCCCGGAGGGTGTAGTCCGCGCCGCCGACGTACACCCGATCGTCGGTCACTAACGGCCGTGTGAATACGGTGTTGGCCAGCGAGCCGCGCCAGGCGACTGTGCCGGTCGCGGTCTCCAGCGCCAGCAGCTCCTCGGTGGCGGCGCCGAGGTATGCGGTCCCGTCAGTAGCCCCAACGGCCGACAGCGGAGCGCCAATATCCCGCGTCCATCCGACTGCGCCGGTCCGGTCGAGGAAAAGCACACGACCGTCGACTAGGGGCGCAACCACACCATCGGATGTCGCGCCAGGAGCGCCTGACAGCGATGCGGACAGGGAATGGGTGAACAGCGTCTCACCGTCCGCCCGGGCGACACCGACCAGTCGGTCGGGTACGTCATCTTCGGTGCCTGAGATTGGGACCACGATGCGATCACCGAGCGGGATGGGGGCGAACTCGACGACTCCAGGGTCGGCCGCGTCGATCGGTGCGAGCTGGCGCTGCCAGACGGACTCACCCGTGGCTGCGTCGACGGCGACCATCGTTTCGGCCTTCGAGATAGCGTAGGCTCGCCCATCACCGACGCCGAGAGGCGACTTTTCGCCCTTCGCGACCGTCACGGTCCACGTGGTCTCACCGGTCTGGGCGTCTAGGCCGGCGACGATCGGCCGATCGCGGAATGGGCTGTGCGAGCCAGCCAAGAGCTGTCCGGCTGCGGTCACGGCGACGGACGACGGATCACGGAAACCCGTCTGCCACGACCGTTGGATGGGGAACGAGTCTCCATCGAGGAGACCAGCGCAACCCGCGACGCTGCCAACGAAGCCAGTGACTGCGCCGAGGGCCGCACGGCGTGTCATGGAGGGCATTTGTTCACCGTTTCGATAGCGGTGGTATCAGTCTTATTCTTTGTGCGACAGATAGTACAAGTCGGGGGTATGACAGCACTCTCTCCCTGCTCGTGCTCGCACCGTCGTGAGCATCCTATCGGGTAGTTCGAGGAGCGCCGCACGTCCGGCATGGACAGTCACGAGCGACGCGGAGGTCCCGCGAACGAAGTAAGCGGGACGCCGGTGAACTCTGCCTACCGGAAGGTGCCAACGGCAAGTGGGACGGGTCGTCCGTAACACCACTACAGCGTGTGTCCCAGTTCGCCTGTGGGCTAGAGCTCCGTCCAAGTATTGATAGGACTGGGGCCGAGCACAGGTGTGAGTCTATTCGACTCGAGGCGTACCGCGGTTCGGAACTGGTCGAAGTAGTATTACCGTGGTTCTCCGTGTCGGTAGTACGGTCAAAGCAGCAACAACCCCAAGCGGACTCCGGAGGATTATATGTGGAGACCGAATAACGGTGGCACAGATACGACACGATGGTATCACTGCTAACCGTTGCCGGTGTCGTTGTCGCCGTGTTCGTCGGGTTCAACATCGGGGGCTCATCGACGGGCGTGGCGTTCGGTCCGGCGGTCGGCTCACGTCTCGTTCGGAAGACAACCGCGGCGACCCTGTTTGTCGGCTTCGGCTTTCTCGGCGCGTGGACCGTCGGTCGGAACGTTATCGCGACGATGAGCAGCAGTATTGTGCCGGCGACCCAGTTTACACCCATCGCAAGCGTTGCGGTCCTGTTTTTCACAGGCGTATCGCTGTTGATATCGAATCTCTACGGCGTTCCAGCCTCGACATCGATGACCGCCGTCGGCGCCATCGTCGGGTTGGGGCTCGCGTCGGATACACTCAACCGGGCGCTGATGTTCGTCATCGTTTCGGCGTGGATCGTCGCGCCGCTGGTGAGTTTCACCATTGGGCTCGTCGTCGGTCGCTACATCTATCCGTATCTCGACCGCTACGTCGCGTTCACGACGTTCAATCTCCACTTCATCCAACTCGACCGCTCGGGGACGATTCCTCGCCCGTATATAAATCCGAACGCGTCACCGCAGGATATCGTCGGGTCACTCTCGGTGGTCACCATTGCCTGCTACATGGCGTTCTCGGCGGGGGCGTCGAACGCGGCGAACGCTGTGGCCCCTCTCGTCGGCGAAGGAGGGTCACTCACCGTTAATCAGGGCGTCCTACTCGCAGTGGGAGCGTTCGGCTTGGGGAGTTTTACCATCGCTCGGCGCACGCTGGAGACGGTCGGGGACGATATCACGGAACTCCCGATTCTCGCGTCACTGATCGTCTCCATCGTCGGGGGCACGGTCATCACGATCCTCTCGTACTTCGGGATCCCCGCGAGTCTCGCGGTTAGTACGACATCGACGATCATCGGGCTCGGCTGGGGGCGAGCAAGTCGGGCTGCGGCGCTTGCGGAGTTAGCGACGCCGGCGCCCGACCGGCCCGAGTTGGACGTCACGACAGGAGCGCTGGTCACGTCACGTGTCGAGGAGGCTCCAGCAAGTCCGACGATCGGAGATCTTGCCCGCCACGAGGAATCCCCAGAGGAACCTGAGGAAATCCCAGACGTTCCGGAAATCGGCGCGGAGGGGCCGGCCGATCTCGACGAACGGAGCCTCTTCAATCCGAACGCGGCCAAGCGGATCGTTACGATGTGGGTGTTGACGCCCTCGCTGGCAGTCGTCGCCTCCTACCCGGTGTTCACGGTCCTGTTGTAAGTTCGTTTAGACGAGGTATTGGCGTAGATGCACGCCTAGACTGCCCGGTCGCGAGCGAAGCGCGACGCAACCGACGGAGCGCCGCGACGTGAACAGCGACCGGCGGACAGAACGCGGCGAGCGGGGTCGTGGTGCCGGCGTCTCGCATTGGTTTGAGCGATTTGTGTATTACGACAGCCCACAGAGACCGCCTCAATCGCTCAACGGAAACACGCCAACTGAGGAACTCCAGAACTAGACGGTTCCGATCTATCGACAGTGACGTATCGTGTGGCAGCCGTTGGAGTCAATAGCAATAATGTATACCAACAGATGGTTTGTATAATATATCCGTTTCCTGTTATACGAGTAGCAGTCATAGACACTCCTGTCCGATATCCGTTCAACGGTCCGACTCGTACTGCTCGAGTTGGGCGAGAAGTTGCGCGTCGCGGTCGGCGACGACTGCGTCGGGATCCGCGTCCGTCCAATCGTAGACGCCCTCGCCGGTCTTCAGGCCGAAGTCGCCCTGCTCGACGAGGTCCGAGACGACCGGGTTTGGATCGGTGCCCCGGTCAAGTTCGGGCATGAGATACGATTCGATGGCGTGGTGGACATCGACCCCGGACTGGTCGACCTTCTCGAAGATCCCCATCGACGGGAGTCGGAACCCGAATCCGGCTTTGACCGCCTTATCGATGTCCTCGGCGCTCGCGATGCCGCGGTCGAGCAACGAGAATGCCTCGTAGCACATGGCCATCTGAATCCGGTTTCCGATGAACCCCGGTACGTCCTTCTCGACCGTGATTGCCGTCTTCCCGATATCGTCGAGAAATGCCGTCATGGCCGCTGCGAGGTCGTCATCGGTCTCCTCGCCTTTCACGACCTCGACCAGCGGAACGATGTGGGGCGGGTTGAACCAGTGCGTTCCCAGCACTCGGTCGGGAGCGTCGGTTGCGGCGGCGATCTCGGTGATCGACAGACCGGACGTATTAGTTGCCAGTACAGTTCCAGAGTCTGTTAGATCAGAGAGCGTCTCGAACACCGTCCGTTTCACGTCCAACTCTTCGGTGACCGCCTCGATGACGAGATCGGCGTCCGCGATGACTGCCTCGAGGTCGGTTCCGCTGGAGACCGCGTTCCGGGCCGTCTCGAGTTCCACTCCCAGTCGGTCGTGGTCGTCGAGTTGCGTGAGCGATTCATGGACGCGATCGTGGGCGGTCTCGAGTCGCCCTTCGTCCTGATCGTGCAGTCCGACGTCGTACCCCTCGCTCGCGAACACCGTCGCGATGCCGTGACCCATCGTTCCGGCACCGACGACTGCGACGCTGTCGGGATCGAATTGCGTAGCCATCACCGGCACCTCGTCGAGCGGGGCCTAAAATCTCATGGACGGCCGTCCATCGACAGGGGCACCGCTGGTGCTCATCTGCGCGACACCCACGTGATCGGTCAGCGCCTGTCCCGCGAACCGCAGCGAGGAGAGCGGCGCCTGCTCGGCCGGTTTCACGACCGTCGTGTTGCCGGCGACCAGCGCCGGCCCGATCGACGCCGGTGTACTACTCGAAGTACTCGGCCGCGCCGATCACGTCACTTCAGGACTGCGAGAGCGGTTTCCCCTGATCGAGGCTCTCGATGGCCTCACTCGAGGGGGTACGTGCTCGAGCGGGGCAGCGGGCGTTGCGAAGCGGTTACTCTCGTCACTCCTGCGGGCCGTAATCGGGGCTGATATCGTCGCGGAAGCGCGCCTCCGCCGAGAGCTGGTGGGCGTGCGTACCCTCGAGTTTGCAGATCTCGGCCGCCCACGGCGCAATTCGAGCGGCCCCCTCCTCGGTCGCCTCCTGATGGGTGAGGATCTTGAGGTACGTACTGACTGTGATGCCGCCGCTGTAGCGGGCGACCTCCAGCGTCGGGAGGCTGTGGTTGGTTCCGACGGCCTTGTCGCCGAAGACGACCGGCGAGTGGTCGCCGAGGAACAGCGAGCCGTAGTTGGTGAGGTCGTCGACGATCGATCGGGGGTCGTCGATCATCACCTGCAGGTGTTCGATCGCGTAGTCGTTGACGACGTCGACGGCGGCGTTCATGGAGTCGGCGACGACGACCTCGCCGTTTTCGTCCCAACACTCGCGGGCGACGTCCTCGGTGCGCAGGTCACTGGCCTGCTCGTCCAGGGCCTCGACAGCCGCCTCGGCGACGTCGTGGTCAGTCGAGACGAGGATCGGCCGCGAGTTGGGGTCGTGTTCGGCTTGGGCGAGCAGGTCGGTCGCGACCAGTTCGGGATCGGCCGTCTCGTCGGTGAGGATCAGCACTTCGGAGGGACCGGCGAGGAAGTCGATGCCGACGTGACCGAAGACCTGCCGCTTCGCCTCCGTGGTGAAGACGTTTCCGGGGCCTGTGATCTTCGCGACGCCGGGGACAGACTCGGTGCCGTAGGCCATCGCACCGATGGCCTGCGCGCCGCCGATGCTGTAGATCTCGTCGGCTCCGGCGCGATCCATCGCGTACAGTTGGGCCGGCTGGATGCTGCCGTTCTCCTGTGGCGGCGCGCAGGTGACGATCCGATCGACGCCGGCTACCTTCGCGGGGACGATCGACATCGCTGGCGCGGCCACGAGCGGGTGGCGACCGCCGGGGACGTACGTGCCAGCGGACTCGACGGGGACGATGCGCTGGCCGAGTTTCACGCCCTCCTCGAACTCTTTTTCGAAGCCCTCGATATGCTCGCGCTGTTCCTCGTGGAACGCACGGACGTTCTCGATCGTGTTGTCGATCGTTTCCTTCTCGGCGTCGGTCAGTTCCGCGGCTGCGGCTTCGATCTCCGCGTCATCAATGCGGAACTCGTCGACCTCGACATCGTCGAACCGCTCGGTGAACTCGTAGAGCGCCTCGTCGCCGCGCTCCTTGACCTCGCTCAGGATGTCGTGGACGGCGTCGGTTACTTCTTGGTCGATCTCGATCGAGGCGCTACCCGCTTCTTTCAGATAGTCGACTGACTCGGACATGCGTACGAGTCAGCCATCCTCCTCGGACGCTATAAAATCCGTGGCTCTCCTTCACGCGCTCTCCCCCTCCGAGCGGTCTCGGTCCGTCCCAATCGAGGGCGAGGAATTATTGTCCGGCCCGCGAAATCGATGTCCGTATGCACGACGGACGAACCGTCATCGTGACCGGCGCGAGCGGTGGCATCGGACGGACGATCGCACTCCGACTCCTCGATGAGGGGGCGAACGTCGCGCTGGCGGCGCGCAGCGACGGCATCGAAGAGACGGCGGCGATGGCCGACGCCGAGGACCGAGCGCTCCCCGTTCGGACGGACGTGACCGAGGAATCGTCGGTCGAGGAGTTGATCGAGCGAACCGAAGCGACGTTCGGCGGTCTCGACGGCGTGGTGAACAACGCTGGAATCGCCGGGCCGACGGCTCCCGTGACGGAGGTCGACGCCGACGACTGGGACCGGACCATGGCCGTCAACGCGAAAGGGCCGTTCCTCGTCGTCAAGCACGCCGCACCGCTGCTCGCGGCGAGCGATCGCGGGAGCGTCGTCAACGTCTCGTCGATCAGCGGGAAGCGGCCGCTCGAGGACCGGACGCCGTACACTGCGTCGAAGATGGCCGTTATCGGGCTGACGCGGACGCTCGCATTCGAACTCGGCGACGACGACGTGACGGTCAACGCCGTCTGTCCCGGTGCGACGAAGGGGCCGCGCATCGAGCGCGTCATCGAGAACCAGGCCGAGCAACGCGGCATCTCCTACGAGGAGGCCAAACGGGAGGTGTTCACCGACGACGCGGCGCTGGGCGAACTCGTCGACGCTGCGGACGTTGCGGACACCGTCTCCTTCTTACTGAGCCGGCAGGCACGTCACATCACGGGACAGGACATCAACGTCGACGCGGGAACGGCGTGGTACTGAGGGGGCGAGTGCCGACTGCCGGTCGGTCGGCTCGTGCGTTTAGGACCGATCATCGGTTTGGCCTTGAGCGATCGCCGGGACGACCCCACCGCGCTCACTCGGATGAAACGACCGCGGAGTACTCGTCGTTCAGCGGCGGAATGTCCGCGAGCAGTTCGACCTGTTTCGTGAGCGCGCTGACCGCGTACGGACCCTCGTCGGCGTCCGGACCGTAGTCGACGGCGTAGTAGGGCGTGTAGACGAGTTCGAGACGGTCGAGCGAGGTTTCGGGTCGCTTGACCGGACGATACGTGCGATCGATGTAGGAGAACAGCCATTCGTCCCACTCCGCTTCGGCGTCGTCCTCGTCGTACTCGATCGGGACGACCTGCGATTCGGGGATCTCGCGGGTCTCGATGTCGGGGAGGGTAACGTCGACTTCGCCGACGCGGCCGGTCGCCGCGTCGACCGCGGCGACGAACTTGTCCTCCTTCTCGCCGAGCCCGACTCGCTGGAGCGTCACCGTCGTGTAGGCCAGATAGTCGGGATAGTAGAGCACGGTGACGGTCGGCTCCGACTCGTCCGCACGACCGAGAAGGGACCGAAGCGTCGACAACAGATAACTCGTCACCGTCAGGCGATCCGTCCGCTGGACCGCGTCGTCGGCGTCGATTCGAGGCTCGAAACACGGGATCTCCATCATCGGCAACGAACCACGACGCCTACTTATACTGTTCGCTGTTCCGGACGGCGCGTCGTCGGTCGGGTCTGATTCGGCCCCGCGCCGGCGTGGCGGCCGCTGTGCAGTCGTTGTGCGGACCCGGCGGTCGCATCCGAGGAGAAAACGAAACGGAAGCGTACGAGCCGTGAGGGCTCACACTGGCGTCGATCAGTCGTCGTCGACGACGCCGTCGGAGAGTTCCGTCGAACCGCGGAAGATCTCGTTGCGGTCCTCGACGGGCATCGGCTCGGTGAACTTGTTCGTAATGAACGTGCTGAAGCAGCTCACGAGGAAGCCGATCCCGGTCGCCGCGAACGGGTTCTCGTTGTACGGGTAGAGTCCCTCGTACAGCCCCATCTGCGGGCCGAGGTGGATCGCGAAGTAGACCGCGAAGCCGGCGACGAAGCCGACGAGCGCGGCCGTCTTCGAGGTGGACTCCTTGAGGCTCCCGACGAGGTACGGACCGCTATAGGCGGAGATGATGCCGCCGATACCGATCCACATGAAGATCGAGAGGTACTGTGGCGGCGTCATCACTGCGGCAACGGCGGCGACCGTCACGACGACCGTCGCGATTCGCGATATCAACAGCGCGCGCTGGTTGACCTCGTCGCTCGAGGGATCCCCGCCCTTCCACGGGACGTACGTCTTGCGGTAGAAGTCGTTGGCGAAAATCTGCGAGACAGAGATGATGAGCCCGTCGGCCGTCGAGATGATCGCGCTCAGGATGGCGACGCTGAGGAACGCGGCGACGACCGCCGGCATCGTCTCGGCGAACAGCACCGGGACGATGGCATCGGCGTTTTCGACCTCGATACCGTTGGCGGCACCGAGGGCCCCAGCAAGGTACATCAGCGGTAGCACCATCCCGGCGACGCCGGCGGTGAGCATGAACTTCTTGATGTACTGCGTACCCTTGATCGCGAAGAACTTGTTCCCGAGGTGGGGCTGGGCAGTGAACCCGATGTGGGCGATAAAGAGCAGGAGGATCGCCCACCAACTCGAGAAGGTTGGATTGTCCGGGTTGGTGTGGGTATCCCACTGTTGGGCCGGCTCGAGGTTGGCGTTGACGGCACTGATACCGCCGTCGAGTCCCCAGCCGGTCAGGACCATCACGAAGACGAGGATGGCGATGCCGACCATGATCGCGCCCTGGACGGCGTCGGTGATGATGTCGGCGTTACTGCCCCCGAAGGTGAGATACAGCAGGAGTAGGCCACCGGCGAACCAGATCCCGACCTCGTAGTCGAGGCCGAGGATGGTATCGAACATGTGTCCCGCTGCGACGACCTGCGACATGACGTAGAACAGCAGGAACAGGGCGATGAAAGAGGCGAGCAGTCGGAGCGTCGGACTCCGGAACCGGTCGCCAAGGAAGTCCGGAATCGACTGCGACCCGGCCTCGTCGCCAACCTTCTTGGTGATGCGAGCGACAAGCATCATCCCGAGGTAGGCCCCGATGGGGTAGATCAGCGCGTAGTAGCCGGCCTTGAACCCCATGTCGTAGGCCATCCCTGGCATTCCCATGAACGTCGATCCGCTCGCGACCGTCGCGGCGTAGGCGAACCCGAGCGCAAGGAAGCCGAAGCCGCCGCGCGCGGTCGCGTAGTCGTCCTGCGACGTGGTCTTCTGCCAGCCCCAGTAGCCGAGGCCGGCGATCATCACGAGATACATCGCGAGGAACACCCACGAGTAGGTGACGACGGTGTCGGAGACTGCCATCACTGACCACCCCCACGATCGGCCCGCCGTTCACTGCTCTCTTCGATAAGATCCTCGATCTTCATCACCCAGATGGCGACGGCGATGAAGTAGAGGATCGACGTCACTAGCAGCACCTGTAATACGTTCATTGCTACCACTACACCCCAGACTCACTTACAAACAAGATAAATGTAACGATCTATTGCCTAGCTCGAACGTCGAATTGGCACCCTATTGTCAGTAGTCTGCCAGACTTAGCTCGATCGCATTGGCCGTCCCCGTGACGATTTCCGGCAGTTCGGTCCGGAACCGTTCGCCCCGAAATCGGTTCTTCGGCCCAGAGACGACGATCGAGCCGAGGAGGTCTTCCCCGACGATGATCGGACTCGCGACGGCACGGAACCCATCGAACGTCTCGTTATCGTTGAGCGCGTATCCGCGTTCGCGGATCGTCTCGAGTTCCGCCAGCAGTTCCTCGATATCCGTGATGGTGTTTTCCGTCCGTTCGGGGAGTGGGTACTTCTCGACGATCTCCCTGACGCGAGGTTCCGGAAGGTGGGCGAGGATTGCCTTTCCCGAGGCGATGTCGTGGAGCGGTACGCGTCGACCGATCTCGCCGTACGGCTGGACCGCGCGGTCGCCCATCGCCTTCTCGATGAAGACCCCCTTCCCGTACTCCTCGACGGTCAGCCAGACGATCTCGCCCGTCTCCTCGGCCATCTGTTCGAGGGAGGGTTTCGCGACGTTCGCCAGCTCGAGTCGGTTCTTGGCCTGGATCCCGTAGTTGAGACACTTGAGGCCGACCCGGTACGTCGAGTCCTCCTTGATGAGGAACTCGTGTTCGACCAGTGTCGTCAGGTGGTCGTGGGCCGTACTCTTGGCGATCCCGAGGTGATCGGCGACCTCGGTCGCGCCGGCCCCCTCAAGTTCGTGGACGGCCTCGAGGACACCGAATAGGTTGTTCGCCGACTTGACGGTCCGACTCGGGTTGTCCGACATCGTTGTCGTTCGAGGCGGGCCCGGATAATAAGGGGTGTGGTCTCGATCGGAGCGGGATCCGGCGTTTCCGAACGCGAGTTCGAACACAGCGATTCGATAAGCCGGTTTTGGCGCGTAATTGCTGGCCTCCGTTCGGAAATAGCGGATTCGATATCCATCACAGGCCGACGGGTATTGATATAGATTTGCTAACGATCAGGCCGTTCGACGGCGAAATATGCGTGGCGGCTACAATATATTACACGTATACGTTTGTAATTTCACCCGGCGTTCGGGAATACCGGACGCGCGGCGAGGGGTCGCACAGATGTAGAATTAAGTGGACGGTCTCGTTACGTCCCAACACGGATGTACGAACCAGATACGGTGTGGGATTTCGCTATTGCGGACCAGATCAAGTTCGGACTCGGATCGACCGCCGAGTTGGGGGACGAACTCGAGGCCCGCGATGTCGAGCGACTCCTCGTGATCACAGACGAACAACTCCGCGAACAGGGGATCGTCGACGACGCCACCGAGTCGGTTCCCGAGACCGTCGACGTGACGACGTTCGACGGCGTCGAGTCGGATCCGGCCATCGATGTCTACGAGTCGGCGCTCGAGGCCGCCGCCGACAGCGACCCCGACGGCGTCGTCGGCATCGGCGGCGGGAGTTCGCTGGACGTAGCGAAGGTGACCGGCGCGCTCGCCGGGACGGACCGAGACGTCCTCGAGTACGTCGCGCCGCCGGTCGGCGGCGGCCGACCGGTTCCCGACTCCGAGATCCCCGTCTTCGCCGTTCCGACGACCGCCGGAACCGGCTCCGAGAGTTCGCCCGCGGCGGTCGTCTCGCTTCCAGACCGGGAACTCAAGGTCGGCATCTCGAGTCGCCACATCTATCCGGATCTGGCGATCGTCGATCCGTTACTGACGGTGTCGCTGCCGCCGGCGATCACCGCCTCCTCCGGGATGGACGCGCTCACGCACGCAATCGAGGCGTATACGACCCGGCGATTCGATACGAAAGAAACACCGGCTCACGCTGGCGACCGTGCCGATTACGGCGGCCGAACCCAGCTCACCGACCTCTACGCCGAGAAGGCGATCGATCTCATCAGCGGGAGCCTCCGTCAGGCAGTGAATAACGGCTCGGATGTCGAGGCGCGCCGCGATATGTCACTGGGCAGTCTCCTCGCCGGCATCGCGTTCACCAATGCCGGGCTGGGCGCGACCCACGCGATGGCCTACCCGGTCGCCGGCGAGAACCACACGCCCCACGGCGTCACCGTCGCGGCACTGCTCCCCTCGGTCATGCGGTACAATTCGTCAACGGCGTTCAGCCGCTACGCAACCATCGCCGACCTCATGGGCGAGCGCGTCGAGGATGTCAGCGACCGCGAGGCCGCCGACCGCGCCGCCGCAGCGGTCGAAGCGCTGTCGGCCGATATCGGCATCCCCTCAGGGCTCGCCGAACTCGGTGTCGAAGAGGACGACCTCCCGCGGTTGGCCGAGAAGACCGAGGAGATCCAGCGACTGCTGGTCGGCAACCCTCGACGCGTCACGACCGAGGACCTCGAGTCGATCTTCGAAAACGCGCTGTGAGGTCGCTCGAGACGGTAGACCTGCGTGTGGTTTCAGGAACGGACCGATGAGTAGCGTCGACCGAGGATCGATCGACAGTTACACCTCCGTCTGATCGACGCATCGAACGAGAAGGTAGCAGACGAGGATCATCGAAACCCCAGATATGTTACTATGTGAGAGATCTGTCTATATTCAATAGTTACAATATCTAGTTAATTGCTCTTAGCGTTTACCGATGTTTCGATGGTTGTCGCAGCCGTGACGATAATGACTAAGAAATTCACGTCTCGGACGTGTATCCTGAAGTAGTGGGATTGGTATGGTTCTCTGATCGAGTTTCAACTGCGTACGGACTAGATGGTACTACAGGGCTCGTCACGCCGTCACCGTCTCCACATCTTTCGGTACCCCTTATATAGATACTATTACAGAAGGGGCCTCCTACCTATTCTGTGACTATCCGACAAGCGGTAAGTACAGGAGACGGGGCTAGTAACCGACTCCCCCTGTTCCGAGCGCTCTGCGCTGAACCAGTTGCTCAATAGAGGGGAGTAGTCTATCGGCGCTTCAGTAGCACCGAAATGAGCATAACCGCCGCAAAGGAAATCGTCGGACGGCGTTGACACCCGACTGGAAGCGATTCCTTCGGAATCACCCAGTCTGAGCGGGCTTCGTTCTCTCGAAATTTCGCCGAGGGCGCGACTCCGTTGCGCTCGTGGTTCGACAGGCGCTTCGCACCGTTCGTCATCACGGAAGACGCTCTGGGTCTTCCGAGCGATAGCGCAAACGTTTGGTTCGCACTGAGTGACTCGTCTCAGTCAGTCCGAACTCTCGCTCGGTTGCGGTCGGCTTTCAGAGACGGTATGGCGGGCCACTAAGACGAGCGCCATCACTGTCAGCAGCGCCGCGACCAACACCAGTCCCGTTCCCGCTGAGAGCCCGACTAGGGCCGCGACATCAGCGTAGAACGTAAAGAGGAGAAACACTGGGAAGAGGGTCCCGATCGCGTATCGCCACGGGACCGCCAGTGGGCGTGAGAGCTGTCCCGCACCTTCGAGGTACTCCTCGATCGCGGCCGGACCGAGGACCCAGGCCGTGTACACCATGAACCCGGTCAGGCCAAGCACCAAGAGGAGATCGACGAGGTGGTCCGCGAACAGCGTAAACACCGCGGGGCTGAACGCGTTCACGCCGCCGGTGAGCGCGATCAGCGTGAAGAGACCCCCGGTCGCCGTCGAGCGCTCGAGGTCGAACTCGTCGACCAGCAGCGAGACCGGAATCTCGAGCATGCTGATTAGACTCGTCAGGGCTGCGAGGAGAACGACGAGGAAGAAGGCCGCGCCGAGAAGTCGCCCGCCGGGTAGGCTCGCGAACGCGCCGGCGATCCCGATGAATAGGGCACCGGGGCCGCCCTCAGTCGGGCCCGACGCGAACGAGAACAGCAACGGAAACACCACGAGTCCGGCCAGGATTCCGATACCGAGATTGAACACAGCGATAGCCGAGGCGTCGAGGGGCAGCGAGCGGTCGTCCTCGACGTAGGAGGCGTAGGTGATCATCGTCCCGCTGCCGATCGAGAGAGTGAACAGCGCCTGGCCGGCGGCCGCTCCCAGTACCGAGAGGAAGTTCTCCGCGAGGTAGGCACCGTCGAATTCGAGGTAGAACTCGTATCCCTGTGCGGCGCCGGGTTGTTGGGCCGCCCAGATCGCGAGTGCGCCGAGCAACACGACGACACCGGGAATCATCACCTTCGTCGTCGCCTCGATGCCGCGTCTGATCCCCGCGGCGACGATCAGAGACGTGGCCGCGAGGACGGCGAGTTGGTAGCCGAACGCTTCGGCACCGTAGCTGATCGCCGCGAAGTGGGTTTCGGGATCCCCGAAATAGGCACCCGTCGCGCTCTCGAGGAAGTACCGGAGGATCCATCCGCCGACGACGCTGTAGAACGACATCAGCATGATCGAGGTGACGACACAGAGCACGCCAAACGCCGTCCAGAAACGCGATCCGGCGAGCGATTTGAACGCCCCCACTGGGTTCCGATTCGACCGTCGCCCGATCACGAATGCGGCCAGCAATCCCGGCACCCCGACGACGAGGACGATGAGCAGATACAACAGCAGAAAGGCGCTCCCGCCGTTCTCCGCGGTCATCCAGGGAAATCGCCAGATGTTCCCCAGTCCGATCGCGCTTCCGACCGCGGCCAAGATGAATCCGGCGCGACTCGCCCAACTCTCACGTACCATCCTGTCTCAAGGAATCGACTCGGCGCGCATAAGAATTGTTTATCGGTGACTCAGTTCATTCGCGGTGACATGGAATCAGGTACTCTGAACACGACGCGTAACCCGGTCAGTTCGCACACGTAGTACTTGAGGGCTGGGGGCTCTAATGCCGGTCTCTGGCCGGCGTTTTTCGAGACACCGCATCTCTTCGTGCGACACTTACTCAGATCCAGCAGCCAGTACTGAGAGGAAACTCTCACTCAGTCTCGGCGACGATTCGGTACTGACCTCGAATGTCACCGCTCGTGTCGACAGCGTCTTAGCGATCTCCCAGCGCTGCTTGAGTGTGAGGTCGTCGCGTTCAAGGACTTGACGAGAGCCTGAACAAACTGCATAGTCGCCGTCCGCCCTGATTCGCATACTCGTACACACGTCCCCGAAATCCTCGTTTTTTCGGCTCACTGAACGGCCCATTTCGGTCCAAAATCGGCGGAATATGTCGGCTATCCAGATACGAACGACAGCTCAAATAACGGACCGACTCACGATATGCACACGACGAGTCACGACTCATGTGCACATTCGGGAAACGGATTCTGTCGACGTGCAACCCAACGGGAATTGAGTCGAAAGGTTGCTTCATCATTTTCTATTCACTCAGAGGTTGACTGAATGCCGCGATAACTAAGCGTGCGCACTATTTGACGGTCTCTAGTCCATAACGCTCGAGTACGTCATCACCACAACTGCTTATGGAGCGAGGTGATGTCTCTCTTCTATGACCGACTCGAGTAACGACGAGTTCGACCCATCAGCACCGGACCAACGAGAGATCGGCCGCGAAATGGTCGACGACAGTACGGGACTCGGTTCAGTGATGGCCCACGCCTATCGCGGCGAGATAGACCGAGTGGGGACGTGGCGGCAGCGCCTCGACGAGTCGACGACGTGGGCGGTGACGCTGATGGCGGCGATCCTGACATGGGCGTTTTCGAGTACCGATAACCCACACTACATCTTGCTGATCGGGATCGTCGTCGTCACCATCTTTCTGGGCATCGAAGCGCGGCGGTACCGGGACTACGACGTCTTTCGCTCTCGCGCTCGAGTCATCCAGGAGAATCTGTTCGCAAACGCTCTCGATCCGTCCCAGGGCACCGAAAGTCACGACTGGCGGGCGGAACTGAGCAGGGACTATCGCAGGCCGACGCTGAAGGTCTCGGTCGCCGAGGCACTCGCGAACCGGCTCCGGCGCGTGTACCTCGCGCTGATCAGCGTCCTCGTGGTCGCGTGGATCTTCAGGATTACAGCGTTCGCGCCGCGCCAAGACTGGCTGACGACCGCTGGAATCGCCCGTCTCCCCGGGATCGCCGTGGTTGCCGTCGTGGGCGCGTTCTACGTCGTACTGCTGGCCGTCGCTTTCTGGCCCCGCGAGCGCCACGCCAAGGGTGAATTCCGTGAAGGGGACACGGATGACTGGAAAGAGACGGACCGATGACTCCGTTCGCTGTACTGAACGGAACCTAAGATGGCCGACTATGATCTCATTGATGTGACCTGATGATACGAACGTGAGGTTCTACGAAATCGTGGAGTCGGATTAGAGGCCGCGAATCACCTGCCACTGATCGCTAACAATCCGTTCCAATGACGAAGAGGAAGGGATCCTCAACTGTCTTCTTACTCCGAACGAAGAACCTGCATACTGGACTGCGTCACGCAGAGCCGAAACTCAGCAGTTGAGAAACCGATCTCGAGACGAGCGTGTGGACCGGCCGGGTTCACGAGTTGCTCAAGTACTTTGATATCGATCACTTGGTAGAGTTGGCACTCGTCACGATTGGAGTCCGCCGTTTCGAGCGTATCGACGATTTCGAAGAGGAGTTCGGGATCACTCATCTATCATCACCTCGTCGACGATGTCGATACTCTCCGCCGCTGTCGAACTGATCCGCTCAAGCAGATCAAGAGTGTGATGGTGGAATGCCTCTGTGAGACACAGGTCGCCGTCCCCGGAAAATCACAATTTCCAACAAATGGACGAACTAGCGATGGCGGATACAGTTGTTTTCCTCTGTTTGTCACGCTCGAGAGGATTTGATCAGCTTTCTCAGAAGCCCTTATAACGTGTCATCTAATATTGACAGTAAATGACTTCATCTCCTCGAACGGATGTGGACCCAGAAGTTCGAACCCGCATCCGTCAACAGGAGGTCGTAGCCGAACTCGGGCAGCAGGCACTCGAGACTGACGACCTCGATCAGTTGATGCATGACGCCTCAGTCGCGGTCGCTAAGACACTCGACAACGAATACGCGAAAGTCCTCGAGTTGCTCCCTGGTGATGATGAAGTATTTCTTCGACAGGGCGTCGGATGGCAAGACGGTGTCGTCGGGAACGCAACGGTGCCAACCGATCTGGATTCACAGGCAGGCTATACGCTGCTATCCGAGGAACCAATTCTCGTCGATGATCTCCGGACTGAAGACCGGTTTTCCGGGCCGGAACTGCTCACCGATCATGACGTTGTAAGCGGAATCAGCGTCATCATCGGTTCGGTCGAGAACCCGTGGGGCGTACTGGGAACGCACACGACCGAACAACGTGAGTTCACACAGCACGATGCCAATTTCGTCCAGAGCGTCGCAAACGTCCTTGCGGCGGCGATCGAGGAGACGAAAACAAAGCAACGACTCGATGAACGGGAGAGCGAATTCGAGAAGACGTTCAATCGAATCACGGACGCGTTCATCGGATTAGATCCGAGCTGGGAGATTACGTACGTCAACGAGCGAGGATCAGAGATACTCGACCCAGAGCACCAAGGGCTGGTCGGGAAGAACTTCTGGGATCCGTTCGAGCCAGCGCTCGGAACGACGTTCGAGGAAGAGTACCGGAAAGCGATGGAAACACAGGAGCCGACATCGTTCGAAGAGTACTATCCACCACTCAGCATGTGGTTCGAGGTTCACGCCTACCCCTCCGAGTCGGGTCTCTCGATTTACTTCCGGGACGTCTCAGAACAAAAGGAGCGCGAACAGGAACTCGAACTCTTTCGGACGCTACTCGATCACTCTAACGACAGCGTATTGGTAACCGATCCGGACACTGGTCAATTCTTAGACGTTAATGAGACGGCCTGTCAACAACGCGGTTACTCGCGAGAGGAGCTACTGCAGCTCTCGGTACCCGATGTCGAGACCGAAATCGCTGACCGAGAGGAGTGGCAGTCATTTATGAAGGATCTGAGATCCGAGGATCAGGTGACCTTTGATGGGAGACACAGACGAAAGGACGGAACCACCTTCCCAGTCGAGGTCAATGTCTCCCTCGTCAAATTGGAGCAGGAGTACGTACTCGCCGTTGCACGTGACGTTACTGAGCGCAAAAAGCGCGAGAAAGACCTACGGGAGACCAAGAGGCAACTGGAACTGGCAACGAAGGCTGCGTCCGTCGGACTTTGGACGTGGGATATTCGAGAAAACGTCGTCACTGCAGATGAATATCTCGCGGAGTCGTACGGCATCGATCCAGACGAGGCCGTGGAGGGCGGACCAATGGAACAGTTTTACGAACCGATCCTCGAAGAAGATACGGAACAGACGTGGGAACAGCTCGAGCGGGCCGTCGAAGAAACGGGTGAACTCGAGACGGAGTACCGGATTCGGGATGCAGAGGGGGACGTGAAGTGGGTAGTCGCTCGTGGCAAAGTAATCTATGACAACGACGGCGAGCCAGTCCGATTGAACGGTGCGGTAACCGATATCACAGAACGCAAGGAACGCGAACGCGAACTCGAACGGGCACACGACCTGCTCGATAAGACCCAACGCATCGCGGATGTCGGTGGCTGGGAGATCGACCCAGAGACGAAGGAGGTGTTCTGGACCAAGCAGATCTTCGATCTGCTGGAGGTTCCCGACGACGAGGAACCATCGATCGACGAAGCGATCGATATGTACCATGAAGACGACCAGTCGATCGTCGAGACCGCCCTTGAGGAAGCGCTCGACACAGCCGAGCCCTTCGACGTAGAGGTGCGGATCCGAACGCACGGCGATGAGATCCGCTGGCTTCGGCTGCAGGGTGTCCCAGAGGTCGATGACGATGGGGATGTCGTTTCGTTCCGCGGGGCGGCTCAAGACATCACTGGACGCAAGGAACGCGAACGCGAACTCGAGACCTTATTCGAGGTGCTTCCGGTTGGCGTCGTCGTCGCGGAGGCCGACGGTGAAATCATCGAAGCCAACGATACCGCACACCAGATCTGGGGTGGAGACGTATTCGACGCCAACTCCGTTGAGGAGTACGAACGGTATCCGGTGCAGTGGGCCGACTCAGGCGAGCGGGTTCCGCCCGAAGAGATGACCCTCGCACGCGTACTGGACGGCGAGGAGGTCACCGAACCCGATATCTTCGAGATCGAAGCTGCCGACGATGAGCATCGGATCGTTGAACTCCAAGGGATGCCAATTCGGAACGATACTGGCGATGTGATCCGCGGCGTGGTGACGTTGAGCGATATCACCGGGAGGAAGGAAGCCCAACGCCAGCTCGCTGAGTCCGAACGACTCTATCGAACGTTGGCAGAACACTTCCCGAACGGGGTCGTTGGCGTCTATGACTTCGATCTCCGCTATTCGTTGGCGGCAGGTGAACTAATCGGAGACCCTGCTCCCAGTGTGAAAGAAGTTGAGGGATCGAGGATGCCGGATCTCTACCCGGACGAGGTTGTCGAAGACCTCGAGCCACTGTTCCGTGCAGCCATTGAGGACGGCGAGACCGGCAGTACCCGAGCCACTGTTGTTGGCCGACGCTGGCAGGTATGGGCAACGCCGCTGCGGGACGCTAACGGTGAGATATTTGCGGGGTTGAGTTTCGCTCAGGACATTACCAAGCAGATCGAACGTGAGGAAAAACTCGCGGAACTTGTCGAAAAACTCGAGGAATCGAACGAACGTCTCGAACAGTTCGCATATGCAGCCTCACATGACCTCCAAGAGCCACTTCGTATGGTCTCGAGTTATCTCCAACTCCTCGAAAGTAGGCATAGTGATGACTTCGACGATGACGCAGAAGAGTTCCTCGAGTTTGCCGTCGACGGCGCGGATCGCATGCGCGATATGATCGACGGACTCCTCGAGTACTCGCGAGTAGATACACTGGGAGACCCGCTTGAGCCGGTTGATTTGGATCATCTCGTTGCAGAGGTACAGGAAGATCTACAGATACAGATTGCCGAGAGTGGCGCTCAAATCACAACCCAGGATCTTCCCCACGTAGAAGGTGACGACAGTCAATTGCGCCAAGTCTTCCAAAATCTCTTTAGTAACGCGATCACGTATAGTGGAGACAAGAAACCGAAAGTCCACGTCGAAGCTGATCGGCGGGGACAGAAATGGGAGATTTCAATCCACGACAACGGTGTCGGCATCGATCCCGACGACCAGGACCGCGTCTTCAAGGTATTCCAACGGCTCCATAGTCGTGAGGAGCATTCCGGGACTGGAATCGGACTGGCGCTCTGTCAGCGTATCGTTGAGCGTCACGGCGGCAGGATTCGGGTAGACTCCGAACCCGGTGAGGGATCGACGTTCTCGTTTACGCTTCCGGCAGTTGAATGATTGACCGCCACCCGCGCCTGAAGACGCGGGTATACGCTCCCACTATGTATCACACCACTCGACAAAGGCGTTGAGACGGTACTTGTGGTTCTGGAGCGTCTTCGCGCTGATTTCGCGTTCGAGGTGTGAGACGGAGAGGTCGACTGCCTCTCGGGGTGAGATCGGATCGAGGTCGTCGCTCATCGTGTATCACCATTCTCAACGTTCGTCTGTCCTGATCGGAAGCGATACTCTGAATTTGATTTGTGTGCTATGTACCCACATGGGTAGAGTGAGTGAGCTACTCCGGTACGCGGCCGGACTCGTCTTGATCGCGAGTGGTATCGTCGGGACGATCGCGTCCCTGATGGGGGTCGAGACGATCTCGCCGGCATATTTCGCCGTTGCGATTGCAGCTGGAGCAGGAGCGCTTCCCGAAGCGGAACATGCGTTATGTCGCATCCGTAGTCGACTTCCCGTATAGGGAGGTGGCGATGACCTTGAGCGTTACCTAGTTGGCCGTTCCGGGTTGCCTGCATCCCGGACAAGAACCGCGGGGAATCTAGTTTTTTCGGTGAGGATCGAGGGGGATATCGGGGAGATTCTGTCTGACTCTACTGGCTTTCGGACGAGCTGTTCGCTGGACGATGTCACCGCGCATCTCATGGCCGAATTTGAGCAAGCACGTCAACTCCGAACACCTAGGAGAGTACCAGCGAGATGGCTGGCCGGATACCGACGCTGCTCGAGAAGGGGAACAGAAAGACGACAGCGACGAATCGGCTGACAAGTCAACAAGACACCTCTTCCATTCATTCGCTGGTAACACCGTTGTAACCTGCCTATATGGCCAGTGGAGTTATTCTGAAACGGACTCGAGATGATAATGGCGAGGGGAGAGGACCAAGTCGTTTCCCCACAACCGGTCCATTCCGAGACATCAGTACCTCGCCTTCCGAGATCGATTACGTTCCGACGTGATGTCAATGGCCAAATTGTTTCGATCTCGGATCCACCCCTAGAGGCACATCTCAACGGGGAGGGGGCTCAAACGCTGACATCCCCCTGTTGGCGTTTCTCCGATGCGTGAGTTTATACGAGAAGCCGTGGTCAACGCCGGCGATGCTCACTGAACGACAGGGGGACCTCCTCGTCGCCGTCACACTGACCGAGTTCTCAGTCCACTACGAGAGCGCCGATCCCGAACTCGCCGAACAGGCGTGGCAGTTGGCCGCTGATCGCCTCGTCGATCACGACGTTGAGCCCGCGGGGCCCGTCGACACGCTCGAGATAGGATAGCTATCGCTCGGCATCTGATTGCCTCGAGAAGACCTCAAAAGGCCGCCCGGATGGGCACAGGGGGATGGCCGCCGGGCGGATACAGGACATGGTTGGGGTAGGGTACGGGTGCTGATTCCGTGTCGCGCAGGAGAACGCGACAGTGAATATGTTCGTCCAGATCTATATCAACGTCGCCCCGATTCCGAGTGAGCAAGAATCGTCCCACTGGCCATGTAAAATTCCGCTGGCGACCATCAACGAGATGACTGGCCGGATACCGCTGTTGCTCAGGAAGAACAGAATCCGGCGGCCGTGCCGTCTCACTTCGAATCTGAGAGGACATCACCGACGTACTGGTCTTCCCACTCTCGACGGGCTTCGAGTTCGCGTTGACCACGCGCTGTGATCATGTAGTAGTTCGTCCGACGATCGACTTTACACTTGTCGACGACCTCGTCGAGGTTAGGATACAGCCGCCCGTGGTGGATCTCGTTCTCGTAGTACCCTGGTAGCTCTCTCGCCAGTCTGTAAGCCTGTTAACAGTTGCTGCGTTGGCTTCACCCGGAACGTGTCTCGCTTCTCAAACTAGCTCAACTAGACAGTATCTATTCAACTGATCTGTTACTTATTATCACGCAACATTCTGTCGAGCCAAGAATCAAGCAAGCACGGGTCTCGTGACGTACAGTTGGAACGGTTGTGGTTGGATGCGGCACGTCAAGACAGGTGACGTTCGACTGCTGCGGGTGCTGAAAGCAAGCAATCCACCCGGCGATGATTATGGCGAGGCAGTGATGGACTCGTCGGTTTGTCTCTTTTCAGCAGGCACACGTGCGACGGTCGTGATCGCGCGAGGGCTTCGAGATGTGGCTTGCTGAATATGGTGTTGGAACGTTGTATAGCCGGCCTGGGTGAACATTTGGTCGGCTTTGTCCGTATCATAAAACAGCATAATAGCGTCAGCAATACGTTTCAAGATCGGATTGGACGGATAATCTGGCCCGATGACAAGCACCTGCCCGCCTGGTTTCGTCACCCGGCGTATTTCTTTGAGACCTTGCACTGGGTGTGGCCAGTATTCGATCGATCCAGAAGACCAGACGATATCAAAGGTGTTGTCCGCGAAGGGAAGCCGTTCAGCGTCGCCCCTGTGGAAGTTCACTTGGTCATGCTTTCCGAACTTCTCAAAAGCTTTCTCCATCTGGTGGATGCTTTGGTCAAGCGCATAGACGTCTTCGGCATGGTCCAGTAATCCAGCAGTGCCAAAGCCAGTTCCACATCCGACATCGAGTACTTTATCGTTGTCACCAAATTCTAGCCACCCGAGCGCTTCCGAACGCATCTCGTCGTTCCAATTCACCTTATTCACGTGATCGTATACTTTCGAGAGGTACTTATAGAAGATTCGAGCTCTCTTCTTATTATCTAGGAGTTTCATTGCTGGCAGTTTATATTGAAAGAACATAAGTTCGGCTATATTATCTACTGATCATCCAGCCCTGCTATCCCAACACGGTATGGGAATCCCCGGCATGAATATCGGGGGATGTCATCTTATTGTCCCACAACCGTCCAGAAACCCCAGACAGTGATCGGGATGAATACGATCCAGTTGTATTTTGGCATGTACGAGAGGGCATCAGCTAGCTCAATATCCGTAGTGGCTGTATACAGGATGTGAGCGGGATAGATGAGAAAAAGGAGTCCACCGATTACATTTACCGTGGCGATAAGGAACATTGAGATAAACCAGACGCAGCCACAGTACACGAGTGTTTGTCGTTCTCCGAGGACGGTCGCAATCGTTTGGAGTCCTGCGTTCTCATCGGGCTTGCGGTCGACGAGTGCGGCTAGGGTGTGATACCCCATGGCCCACATCCAGAACCCTATAATAGCCGCGAGTGGGGGATAGGACCCGCTGATCGCGACATATGCTGCGACGGCGGGAAGGAAGAACCCGCCATTGACTATCGAATCAACAAACGGAACCTGTTTTAAGCGAAGCGGCGGAGCATTGTACGCCAGTATAAGAAGCATTGATGCAGCAAGGAGCAGAAGGACTCTTGGTGAAGTCGTGACCAGGGCAACTGTCCCGACTAAGAGACCACTACTGAAGATGGTAGCCACGATGGTAGTGTCCGATTTGAATACCGTTTCGATACCATCCGTGTCATTTTTTCGTGGATTTAAACTGTCTGTATCCGTGTCGAAGATGTCGTTAGTCCCATAGACGAAGAGATTCATCGGGACTGAACAGTAGAGGATAAACCAGAGAGCAATTGGAGAAAAAACTTGAGTGACTGAGTCAGCTGCGTACAGAACTGCAAAGATTACTGGAACAGTCAGATGGTCCCAGTGGTGGGGCCGAGACAACCGGACGATTTCTTTGAACTGTCTACTATATCGCGATGCACTTCGTCTACTATCTGAGGCAATTTCATTACTCATTCTACAATTTTCCTTTATTGGCCCCTATCTTATATAAATTCTCACACCATTATACTAGGATTATCTGCGGCCCCAGGGATAGTCATCGTTGAACAGCCAGCGAAGTTATAGATATAGCTACATAAATACGAAGATTCCCAGCGAGCACCGCGAGACGGTCTATGCCTTTACGGGTTATGTTCTCGTCATGAGTATTCTTGGTACATCGCTCATGCAGTACTCCCACCAGATTGAGTCCATTGCCGTTTCGCTGTTCGAACGAGTCTGCAACGGAACTACACGACTGACCGATAATTGAGTGGTGAGCGCCAGACTCTTCTGCGAAACGCTCAACAATGCTATTCCCGGATTATTAGAGAAAATCAGACATGAGTACACATATGTAGTAACTGAACAAGAGAACCCTAACTAGGAAGGTGTCACAGAAAAGTCGATAGCTGGCTCAAAGCAAGATATGCAAAGCGCGCAGGATACTAACCGGATCGTAGCAATCTGTACCGATTGCAGTTCATCATATGCTGCTCGCCTCTGGCCTGATGGGGAAATCCGATTGATTGGAACCGGTGCTGACTGTCCCTGTGGCGGAACCGAATTTCAACAAGTTCGGTGATTAGTACTGGCAAGACAGTTAACGTGGAATAGTCTGGAGTTTTGAGAGATGAATCTCCCAAGATACTTGCCGCAGAAATAATATGGTGGAGACTTCTAACCTCAAAGAGAGTGCACAGTGCTCGTTGTCCCCAATGCGATGACGGACTGGGTGAACAAATATGTCTCTGAGGGAGAAACAATAGCAGACTTTGAGTGTGTAGATTGTGACCACGAATGGTCACTTACATTGTAGCTCAATCGGACTATTCTTGTGCGGAAATTTTCGCCTTGTCTTAGAAAGAATAGGCTGTTCAGTTCGCATGTGTAGTGAGCGTGTGTTTCATGGTGGAATATATCTGAAAATAGGATTTCAACAGAGCCCTATGATCGAAATGAGAGACACCACCCCTGAACGGAAGTGGCAACACCACGTTTAACCGTTTTGCCCACGAAATAATTCTCAGTGAGTCAACCGGCCGAAGACAACGATCAGCGCGGCTCAGTGAGGTTGGAGAGCGGCCTTAAAGCGCTGCGTCAAAGTCCAGCGTTCCGCGGCCCGGGCGATCCACCTGAGGACCACGATCACGCCAACGATCATCTTGCGTTGCTCTATGAGGATTCTGACGACCAGTTCGCGGCCGCAATCCCCTTCATCCGCCAAGGGCTCGAACGCGGGGAGCAGTGCCTGTACGTCGCTGACGACAACTCCCGGGACGAGGTCTTGGCGGCAATGCGGGCGTACGACATCGACGTGGATACCGCGCTCGAATCGGGCGCACTCTCTGTACTCACACCAGCAGAGACGTATCGCCGGACCGGTGAGTTCGATCGGGACACAATGCTAGAGTTCTGGGAGGATTCCCTCGAGGAGGCGAAAGCCGACGAGGGCTATACGGGGCTCAGGGCAGCCGCCGAGATGACGTGGGCACTCGAGGGGGACACGAGCTCGGATGAACTCGCCGAGTATGAGGGGGTTCTCAATCCACTCTATCAAGACGAGGATTACACGGTGCTGTGCCAGTATAACAGCGAGCGGTTTTCAGCCGAGGTCATCCACGACGTTATCAAGACGCATCCCCATCTCATCATCAACAACACCGTCTCTCAGAATTTCTACTACACGCCGCCCGAGCAGTTCTTCGATTCCGAGGATCCGGAGACGAAGGTCAATCGGATGACGCAGACCCTCCAGGAGCATACTGCCGCGAAGACGGAGTTGCAGGAGCACAGAGAGTATCTCCGCGAGCTCTACGAGGTGAGTGCACGTAGCGACCTATCGTTTGAGGAGAAACTCCGGGAAATTATCGAGCTTGGCTGCGACCGATTCGACCTTGAATACGGAGGACTCGCCCGCATTGATCCGGAGACCGATCTGTTCGAGATAGAGACCATAAACAGGGAACACGAACACCTCATTCCAGGGAAACAGTATCCGCTCTCCGAAACCTACTGTCAACTAGTCACGGACGACGGAAAAACTGCTACTGTTACTGATCCAGCGAGCAGGGGATTCGAGGGCAAACTCTGCTACGAACAGTTCGGCGTCCAGACGTACCTTGGAACGCATCTCGAACTCGACAGCGACACCGACCGGACCTTCTTCTTCCTCTCGAACGAGCCCCGAGAGGAGTCGTTCTCGGCAGCTGAACGCACCTTCCATCACCTGATGGGGCAGTGGGTACAGTACGAACTTGATCGCCAGCAACGCGAACGCGAGCTGCGCGAACGCACGGAACATCTGCAGGCGTTGATCGAGACCACGCCTGACTGCATCAAGACTGTTGGTCCTGACGGCACCCTGCTACAGATGAACACAGCTGGGCTGGAGATGGTGGAAGCCGAGTCAGCGTCGGACGTGATTGGCGAATCCGTATACGACCTGATCGCCCCTGAGGACCGCCAACGGTTCCGCGAGTTCAACGAACGGATCTGCCAGGGTGAGAGCGGTACTCTGAAATTCGATATTATTGGACTGGACGGGACGCGCCGGCAGATGGAAACACACGCGGCGCCGCTCTCCCGTCCCGACGAGACGACCGTGCAGGTGGCGCTGACGCGCGATATCACCGACCAGGTCGAACGCAAACGCGAACTCGAACGGGCACTCGATCTGCTAGAGAAGACTGAGCACATCGCAGACGTCGGCGGCTGGGAGATCGAACCGGACACGAAGGAGGTGTTCTGGACCGACCACATCTTCGAACTCCTCGAGGTGGATACCGACGAAGAACCACCGCTAGACGAGGCGCTCGCTATGTACCATGAGGAGGATCAGCCGATCGTCGAGGGCGCGGTTGAAGAAGCGCTCGACTCTGGTGATCCCTTCGACGTGGAGACGCGGATCCGGACAGAGAACGGTGACGTGCGCTGGCTTCGGCTCCAGGGTGTTCCAGAGACTGTCGATGATGAGGTAATTTCGCTCCGTGGGGCGGCCCACGACATCACCGAGCACAAAGAGCGTGAGCATCAATTAGAAGAATTAATCGGCAAACTCGAAGCGTCGAACGATCGACTGAAGCAGTTCGCATACGCGGCCTCCCACGATCTGCAGGAGCCGCTGCGGATGGTCTCGAGCTACCTGCAACTCCTTGAGAATGAATACAGGAACGACCTTGATGCGGATGCGCAGGAATACATCGACTTCGCGGTTGATGGCGCCGATCGGATGCGGGCGATGGTCAATGATCTCCTTGCTTTTTCGCGGGTCGAACAGACCGACGGGGAGTTTGAACCGGTCGACTGTAATAGACTCCTCGAACAGGTTACAGATAATCTCCAGCTAAAAATTGAGGAAAACGACGCGGATATCAGTGTCAAGTCACTCCCGACAGTATGGGCTGACAGCGAGCAGCTGGAGCAGGTGTTCTCGAACCTTCTCTCGAACGCCATCAAATACAGCGATGACGAACCACCTGAGATCGAGATTACCGTCGAAGAGCAGGCAAATCAGTGGAAGTTTGCGGTCGCCGATAACGGGATCGGGATCGATCCAGCCAAGACCGACCAGATCTTCGAGGTATTCAAGCGACTGCATCACGATAATGAGTACCCGGGCACTGGAATCGGATTGGCGTTGTGCCAAGAGATCGTGGAGAACCACGCCGGTGAGATCTGGATGGATTCTGAACCTGGTGAGGGATCGACCTTCTTCTTCACGATTCCGAAACAGGCGACAGCCTGATTGATAGGAGGAATCACGATGGCTGATATTGATATCCTGCTGATAGAGGATAACGATGGAGACGTGCGCTTGATTGAGCGGGCATTTGAAACGCGGGAGTTGCCGGGGACAGTACATGTCGTCCAGACGGGGGATACGGCCCTCGACTGGCTATACCAGCGTGGCGAGTATGCGGAGCAGCCGCTGCCCGATCTTGTGCTTCTGGATTTGAACCTACCGGCAACTAGCGGGCAGGATATCCTCGCAGAACGGCGGTCTGACTCGCGGTTGCGTCAGATACCGGTGATCGTGCTAACGAGTTCGCAGTCCGATAGTGATTTTGTAGAGGCGTATAAGAACTGTGCTAATGCCTGTCTGCGGAAACCGGTCGATCCAGAGGAGTTTGCGGACCTCATCCAGACGGCCACAGAATTTTGGGTATCCACCGCGGTACTTCCGCCTGCCGTTACTGATACTAGCGAATAGCGCGTGGATCGATATAGTAAATTCTCCGGAGTATGTATTTGCTTAATTTGCGGGCTACCGAAGTAGTCTGAGGGATCTTCCGGCACTGTCTAGTTCTGCACCTCCGCAACTGGCACTTTTCCATTAAGAGCTTGATGCGGTCGTTGATGGTTGTAGTAGTGGACGAACTGTTCAAGTCACTCTCGGACGCTCGCCCGACTGCCCACCTATGAATTATGGAAGCGGTCGATACGCATTTTGAGGGTGTGAAACCACTTTTCGACGTGGTTCCGGTCGCTGTAATTACTCGAGAGATTCAGCGATCAATGACTCCTGGTATCGTACTCGAAGGCAGCGTTGTAGAACTCTTCGTGCCGAATCATCACCCCGGAAGCCGACTACGGGGACCGATTCGGGCCATGGCCGACGGTAAATATGCCGCGATCATCGCCGATACTGATCACGGTCCCGACAGGCTGGTCTCGGTCTTCCAGTCCATGTTGACGCTTGCTGGACCCGGTCGAACACGCCCACTCCCGATGCTGGTCATCTCCAATCTACCGCTCGGCGTCGACGACGAGATCCGCGTTCCTATCCAAGAGACCTACCTCAAGAACGTCTTCATCCACGCCGGCGCAGTGGAACTGCTGTGACGAGGCCCAGAGAACGACCGAAAAAACCGATGATACCGCTTGAAAATGCCACCCAGAGAAGAACGCACCTGCTCCGACTGTAACGAGCGCTTCGAGACACGACCGAACTATATCATGGCGTCGATTCAAACCAGAATACACGGGGCCTTTCACGCAGGGTAGTCATTGACAGCAGTTCGATACTTGATAACTTACAGGTACTCATATCGAAATGTAGAAAATATATGATAAAATATTTCTATACTGAGAATAACTATTTTGTATGAGTGCTGAATCCCACAATTCCCCATCAGGAGCTAGAGATGCTAGTTCTGGCAGGATTAATCAGCTTCTTAGAGCTGTTTTAGTCATAGCAATACTACTTATTACTCCCTCAGTTGTATTCCATCTAGTTGTTCCGATAATATTATCACACCGTCTAGGTATATTTGTGGCAGTTCCTTTAGTCGCAATGATGGGAGTAGGTGTGTATACAATTGCTGAAGGAGAACTCCCATCCATATTCAAGCGCTAAGTATAATATTCGCGCCCCAATTCATCTCATTATGGGACATATTCTGAATGAAAAAGCTTCTAAAAGAAGTTCAAGGCCTCATCTTCCACAAAAGACTTCTGTTAATGATTTTATGGTGAACGATCTATACTTTTCGTTGTTCTGCGTCCCACTCTCCGTCGCCGTATGCGTCGACCTCGATTACTGGATGTGTGGATTGACCACAGAATTGGAAGCAAAGTTCAAACAGGCCTTCTGCAGTATAGGTGATTTGCGAATCTCCTACGCTTCCAATTAGATCCTCATTTTGGATTCCCTTATAAGTCCAACCAATCTCGTATGTCTCTCCGAAGGCAGTAGTCCGATCAATGGATGTTATTTCGTTACCATCGTAACTCCACTGGACCTCTACCGTAAAAGTCCATAGATCGCCAGAAATGGGATTTGTTCCAGTATAGGTCGATGTGACTCTCTTACCACTATCTAATGTGCTAACATCATCTAATGTGCTAAGAGGAGTGTCGGGAGAATCTATTTTAATCTCTGTTGTTTTGAGAGCTTCTATGACCAACCTTTTCTCGTCTTGATCTAGGTTCTCAAACCCTTTTGCCCTATCTGATGACTTCCTCAGTTCTTGAAGAAGTTCCTGTGCTTTCTTTTCCTCATCAGAATTCAAGTTCGCTTCGTCAGTCGCAACAACTGGGGTACTAAGCCCAGTAAGAGTACCTAAAGCAATCATTCCGCCCAGTCCACCGAGTATTGAACGCCGACTTCGATTATCTTTTGACACAATCATACTTGGTTATTGGTTAGTATTATAACTATTGGATTGAAGCACAATCTCTGCGCCATATATTAGTAAACAAATATTATAAATTTATTATCTTCTTCCAGTATACCCCAGATATTAGCGTTTTCTGGAATGGTAATTACTAATCTTATATGTATATTAGAGATGCATACCACACTCACAGATTTGTGGGCCAAATCTGTCACTCAGTAAGCGTACTGGGTCAGAGCCCATGGAGTGGAATATGATTTTCGCGATAGTTGTGACTGATCATCCATCGAAATCTTCGTCGATCAACTCATTGCACTCAGTACAGAGGTGGCCGTCGATATCTGATTCCCACGCGACTCCTTTTATCGGAGTATACTGATACCGATTTTCGAATGTTTTGCGACACTAGTCAAAATTTGGCTGAATGTACTCCGAATCATAGTTTTCACACACGATTGTAATCAGTCCTCAAACCTCTATGCGAGTTGTTCTTTCATGAGTCGTCGAGCCGTCTCGCGGCGTTCGTTCTCCTCAAGATAGTTGCGGAAGACAACCATCAGGTCTGAACTTCCCTGTTCGTCGGCGGTAAACTGCATTTCCGTCTCGCTTGTATCCAATCTCAGTGGAGAGGCCTCGATCGTAGCGTGTTGGTGTCAGCGGGGCACCAGTCCGTCTCTTGTATCCCTGCTCGTCATATCGACTCCAGTCTGGTCCTCGGTCTAGGTAGGTTTCCTCGAGGATACATCCACAGTCCTCACAGATCGTCTCGCAATTAGTTGTTCGAACGCTGCCGCTACAGTCCGGGCAGTCAGTTGCAGTCGTCTGACGTCTTCCTCGAACGCAGTCGTGTAGATGTCTCTCGTTGCCATCGATAACCCCGAAGGGGACAACTGATCAGCCCCTTCACCGCTTCTGGGGCGATAAACACCACTAGTTGATTCCAGGTTCCATTAGAAGGCTCCGTGGTATTGGTGCCAAATTTTAGGCGGCTTCAACCCTACAACGGTCCTGCTGAAACTCGGATATTCCATCGCGGAGTTCTCATTTCCAGTAATGAGATATCTCGCTCGTGAACTTGATTAATCAGCGCTAACGAGTACTATGTACGCAGATGGGCCACGTCTACTACCACCATCCCGATGACAAGCAATTCTCTCTTGACTTCGTACATCCGGACCCTGTCGAAATCGTCTCGCAGATCGTCGATTACGATGACGATGTCGCAGTGAAGGTCCAGGCATACGATATCGACGAAGAATTCTACGTCATCTATACGTCCCGCGTCGGTGGTGGGCCTGTTCGTGAGATCGATTTCAACCTGAATGAGTCACTCGCGAAGATGATCAAGGACAACAGCACCATCGTCATTCGGCTGCTCGAGATCTACCGCGCCCTCATCGCTCAGAACGAGGAGGAAGAAGGCGTTCCTGTCGAGGCATACAAGAAGATCGACGTCGACGCGCTGCCAGACGTGCTTGATCGGACGTCGTGGGAGGGCTCAGCAACAGCCGTTGCAGGTCGACTCGCCTCGAACCTGATTCTGAAACACGCACTTCCGAACGCCAACCACCGGACGGCTGTCGCACTAATCCAGTTCTACCTCCGGCGTCTAAATCCGAACTTTTCCATGCCGGAAACATCTATAGAAGTCGATCCAGAGACGTACGACTGGCGGGAGTGGGTTAATGAGTACATCAACGAATCGAAGCGGCTGTTGACCGTTCGACGGAAGAACGTCCTCTTCAAGCACCTGTACCGATTCGGCGCGAGAACACTTGAGCGAAAACACGCGGTCGAAATCGACTTGACCGCATACGAGCTGGATATGTACCCGAGTGAAGCGAAGATCGTCTATGCGGAGCAGCACGAAGAGCTATGGATCGAGTTCGTCGAGGAAGCCGTCGAACGCGCAGGGTATCCAGACCTGAAGGAAACGCCAGGGCTATCGAAAGCAGAGTTCGCTGAAAAGATTCGGAACCTCGACTAAGGAGTCTCGTTAGTCTTGGAGTGTGGCGACTGTTCGGCCCGTTTCTTCGGCCTCTTGGCTGCGCGACATATTGTACGTCGCGAGCGCTTCGTCAACCGCCTCGTTAAGACTCATTGGTCAACCTAATCTTGACTCTTCTATCGTATAAACGCTTGCATGGCTCCAGACCAGTATCAAACAGCCACAGTTCACCTCGATCAGTACTGAGTGCGCAGATATTCTTCCCCGCTCTGAAGAATCCGTTGCCGTCGAACAATTTGTCCCCGAACAAAGTCCAACCATGTTCGAAGACGTTGTGTAGGGGATATCTGGATTTGCGCTAAGACTACTCGACAACGCTGGCTTCCGAACGCTGTTCTTGACCAATCAGTGCGACTAGGTC
Organism: Natrinema sp. LN54; assembly: GCF_052439245.1. Lineage (NCBI taxonomy): Archaea > Methanobacteriati > Methanobacteriota > Halobacteria > Halobacteriales > Natrialbaceae > Natrinema > Natrinema sp. LN54. Next base: position 20,634 of record NZ_JBQVRP010000005.1, on the reverse strand, counting down.
CGCTTTCGAGAGTGGATCAATATCAACACGGACCCCTTGTGCAGTATAGAAGATCCCTGCGGTCACCTCTCGACTAGAGAACCATTCATTCAGCACGTGATAGTACACGCTGAGTTGCTTCCGATACTCATCCTCGGCGTGCCGCCCGAGGTCAGTTTTGAAGTCGATGATCTCGACGGTATCGGGACGAATGTGAACGAGGTCGACGGTTCCGGAGATGGTGACCTGCTCGCCGTCGACAGTAAGTGGCAGATATGCATCCTCCTCAACTCGCAGCTCACCATCGAGCGAGTCTATGAACGACTTGATGTGACGTTCGTCGTCGTTCGAGGGCTCGACGTCTCCTTCCAGTACGTACCGCTCAGCGAACTCGTGGGTCCGCGTTCCGAACGCTGTCCCTCTCCCATCATCGACATCCTCGAACACATCGTCACGCATCAGCGTATGCGGCGAGTGACCAACTGGACCATCCGGCGTCGGCACAGCAATCTGCAAGTGTGTCTGCATTGTCTCGTCGATATCGTCTTCCTGAACGTTGGGTTCTAGTTCCTCGAGGTCGACCGGGAGCTCTTCAATGAACGTGTTCGGGCTCTCGCCTGCAGCGAACACGAGGTGGCTCTCAGCCCGCGTCATCGCGACGTAGAGCAAGCGTCGTTCCTCATCGTATCCACGCGGCAGGCACTTTCGAAGGATGTCGGCCCGCCAGTTGTCGTGAATGTGAGGATACCCGTGATCGTTGGCGTAGAGTTTCCGCTGGCGTATCCCGATCGGATCGTCGAACGTGATTGCGTTACTGTTCCCGCCTGACGGTGGAAAGCAATGGGAGTTCATGTTCGCGAGCACGACAATGGGATGTTCGAGTCCCTTAGCCGCGTGGATTGTCTGGACCGTCACCGAATTCATACCGGCGCTTGCGTGGACCTCGTGGGTGCTTCCGTCCTCGATGCCGCGTTCGATGAATCGGATGAGGTCACCTCGTGTCAATGTCGTCGCGCTGTGGACGGACTGAATCGTCGTCAGCAGCACGTCGGCGTAGGCACCGTCATAGTCGTACTGGGAGAACACGCGCTGGGCAACCCCACCGACCGTCTCCAGCGACGCAAGCTCCGACTTGAACGCCTGCATATTGGTGGGATACTCCCCACTATCGAGGACGTGTTTGACCTCGTCGAGCGTGTAGCCAGCTTCCTCAAGCACGACTGCCCATCCTCGCTCCACGTCGGATTCGAGAATTCGCAGCTACGCTAGGAGAAGCTTCGCCGGGTCAGACCGGAACAACTCGATGCCTCCTTCGTATGCCATCGGCAACCCATACGTCTCGGCGACAGAGAGGAGTTCTCGGCCGAAGTCACGAGTCCGGGTGAGGACGGCGATGTCACCGTACTCTGGCAGACGAAGTTCCCCGCCCTCCTCGACCTGATATGCGTCATTCCCGACGATCGCCTGAATCTTGGTCAGAACGGCTTCGTGTTCGTCTTCGTGTTGAATCGCCTCTATCTGAGAATTCTCGTGCGAGGCGTTCGAGGAGAGCGAAACAATTCTATCTCGCACGGCCGATTCGTCGACGTCGTCCGTGCTCGCCGCGGGCGTCACTAGGCTGTGCTCGGAGAAGTCGAGAATGTCCTGGGTCGACCGGTAGTTCTCGACTAGCTCGATATCGATGATCGGGCGGGTCGCCCACGATACTCGTTCGTGATCCTCGTTGAGTTCGTCGACGAACCGATCCAGCCGAGATTCGAACTCAGTAATGTTCTCGACGGCGGCATACTGGAATGAGTAGATGCTCTGTTTCCAGTCGCCAACGACACAGACGTTGTTCGTGTCCGCGAGCAGGAGAGCGAGTTTGAACTGGATCTCACTAGAGTCCTGGAACTCGTCGATCATTACGGACTCGAACGCGACATTGTCGCGGAGTCGATGGTCATCACAGAGCAGGACGAACGCGAACAGCTGGAGGAAGCTGAAGTTGAGGTAGTTCCGACTGAGCGCGAACTCAAGGTACTCGTGGTAGACGTCGTGAACGAAGCTCTTGAGGTCCTCTCGCTGTTCCTCAAACACGAGCCGTGCGACGGCAGCGGGAACTTGCTTCTCACCCCATCCGCCACGGATCTCGTCTTCCTCGGGCGCGTTTGGGAGGTAGCACTTGTCGTTCCCGTAGCCTCCAAGTTTCGAGCGAAGCTTGGACTGCTTGTTCCCGTCGTTTCGGGGCTGATTCAGCTCGTCGAAAATCTCTCGGAACGCCTCAAAGTCGCCGTCCAAATACCGCTCGCCGTTGCGATACCAGCCATCAGCCGTCGGGAAGACACCTTTCGCCGCAAGCTGATTGATTAACCCGAGGAGTTCGACTGGTTCCTCGACGGCGCGGAAGAAGTCGTCGTACTCGGGGTGTTCGTCACTAAACCGACGAATGAACTCACGGAACTGCGCCTTCTCGACGTTCTCGTTTTCGAGGACACGTGTGGATCCCGTGATGCGGTCGTCGATGCCGAGGAGCGTCGGGGCCTCGAAGCCGTGCTCCATGAAGATCAGAGACTATATAGACAGCAGTGGGAACATTTAATAGAATCGTCTTATAACTATATTTTATGTCATTTCCCAATCGTATTTCGCTGGTCATAGGAATCGTCCTACTAGTCTCGGTAATAGGAACTGGTGGGTTTATTTTTGGACCAGATGTTTTCAATCATCCTGAGAAAGAATATGTCGTTGATATTGAAGAAACCGTCAATAATAGTAGTGAAATTAATGGAAGTGTGATTAGATATGAGAAATTGTCTCAAGAAAAACAAGAAGTATTCGACCGAGCACTAAACGACTCGGATGGGAATGCTCGTACCAATGATGGGAGTTGGACCGAATACGAAGTAGTAAAATACGAGAAGAAAACCTACCGGATTGAAGTTAGTGTGATTAACTAGTGTCTCGTCAAACACGCCGGGTTGTACTGTGAGTTGGTTTATGAAATAGAGCATATCAACCACACATCCGGAAGAAACCGTGCTACTATCTACTGTTAAGATCCCTCTCTCACTGCAGCCAAACCGCACCAATCCGATCAAGTGAATATTCGGAATTGCAAGTAGTCTTTTTAAACGACGTGATAATTGGTGGGAGTATGTTCGCGGATCTCACAGTCTTTGACGACGATAACGATGACATCGAACTCCTCAATCGGGAGGGGGAGATGCAGGAGGTCATCGAACGGTTTGGCGATCCTCGATCAGCGGATGACCTTCTCATTTCGGGCCCCAGCGGGGTGGGAAAGACGTTATTCGCGACAAAGATCCTCGATAAAATTGGAACAATGCGGCCGATCCATCGCGTCCACGTCAATTGTTTGGGGCAGACGACGGCCGGGATCCTCCGGCGCTGCCTCGACGACCATCCCAACGGATCGGACAACGTCCCACAGACTCGAGCAACCGATGCTGTTCGCGACGATCTCGAGGCAGCGATTGACCGCGAGACGATCATCGTCCTGGATGAAGGCGACGACCTCCCCTATACGGACGCCATCAGTGATCTGTTCGAGATCTCGGATGTGACGATCATCGCGATCGCCCACGAGGGGACAGAATGGCTCGCCCAACTGGACGTCGATGACAGCCACTCGTTCGATCAGGGCCACATCGAACTCGACCACTACCACGTCGACGAGCTCGAGGAGATTCTCGAGCGGCGGGCCCGGCAAGGATTTCACCACTCCGTCGTCTCCTCGACCCAGCTGCACGATCTCGCCGACGAGGTTGCCGGGGTTGCGCGAAACGGTATCCAGCGACTGTGGGGCGCTGCCGATATCGCCAAGGAACGCGGCCACTTCACGGTCCACGACACGGATATTCGAGATGGGAAAGAGCGTGCTTGGCGTCGGATTCGACGGTTCAACCTCGAGTCGCTGCCCTATCATCACCGCGTGCTGTACGCGATCGTCCACGAGGCCGGGGAGATCTCCGGCGAGGACCTCCATGATCGGTACGACGAGGTCGCAGAGGATGTCTATCACAACAAGGCACCCCAGTCGATCAGGGAGCGAGCGCGGCGCAAGAAGTTCGAGAAGCTGAAGCGCTACGATCTCGTCGACTATGCGGGCCCGACCAGCGACCGCACGTACTGGGTGATCGACGAGGAGGTCGAACCGCAGAAGGTCGAGTTGCCGGCGGCGGCCACACAGTCTTGACAAAAACGCCGCTCAGCTACCCACAGTTGGGAGGCTACGAAAACTGTGTCTCGAGCCAACCAGCGGCAGTCTCGACACCGAAGATCTCCGATCCGGTAAAGACCGACAACGGTAGTTCGCGCCCCTCTGCTGCATAGTTCTCTTGCCACAGTTCGGCCAGTCGCTTCAAGTCTTCCGCCCGTACTAACCGAATATCTGTCCCGATCTGCATCTCCAACTGTAATGCGTTCGACGTCGCCTGCTCAGTGAAATCCGGTGCAATGATGAGGAACCACTCTACGTCGTGCTGCTCGCTCTTCGTGTCTATGTAGTTCTTGATCTTACTGCGGGCATCACTCCCGAGACGGAACTCCTGGCGGCGACGTTTGTTGTCCCAGAGGAGCCACTGACCGTCCTGCTCGATCTCGCCATCTGCGACTACTCCAGTTGCCTGTTGGCCAAGCTGGTTCGTTCCCTCGAGATTGAACACTTCCCGGAAGATCTCCCCAGTCGCATCCTCAAACAGGACATCCAACTTCTCCGATGGGTTGTCAGCATCGACAATGTCCTGAAGCTGCGGTGGCACGTCAGTGACTGCCCCATCTGCGATATCCTCGTAGGCATCCAAATACAGGTCAACCTTTGGTTCATCTTCCTGAACAGATTTTTGGGATAGCTCGAAGTACTCAATAATTGTAGACACCATATCCTCTGTCTTTAGCTTATGAGCATCGAGTCCGTACTTGTCGACGATATGCTTGAGGTCATCCTTCGGGACGACTTCTGTCAGCAACTCGCTTGGGTAGACACCCGCCTGAACGATGTTCTCCCGGCGGTTTTCGTTTTTACCGTAATTCTTCCCAGTAACACCGAAATGCTCGCGGGCCTCGATCAGAACGGACTGGCGGTCAAAGACCTCGAGCGTTTCGAGCATCTGGCGATAGTTCTCATCCGACATCTCGTAGTAGAGCCAGTCCCGGACCTTCTCGATATAGTCCTCCGGGATGCCAACGAGTTCATTATAACCGGACGCATCGACTTCGTAGACGAGCGCCTGCTCCTGGAGTGACCAGATCCCTTTCTCGATAGTGTCGTGAGCGTGCTCGGGGCTATCCGACCGCGAAACCTTCGGAAAACGCCCGATGGCAGAAAGTCGTTGGAAGAAGTCCAGCCACGTATAGTACTCGTGTTTGCTGTCGTTCGCGCTGTTGTGGAGTTCGAAGTAACTGAACACCATATGGAGTTCAGAATCATCGACTTGGCCCTTGTAATCGACAGCGGCCTGTGCGAGGTGGAGGAGATCGTCGGTTTCGGAGAAATCGTCTTCGTCGTAGGACTGAATGAGGTCTCGCTGCCAGTCCTGGACAGCCTCAATCAGTTCCGACTTCTCCATGTTATAGTCGGGCTGCTGGATGAGCTGGCGAAGAATCCCGTACCGGATCACAAGGGCCTGATAGGGGGAGTTGTTGATTTCGCTGAGCCGTGGCGGTGTGAAGTTGTTAAGCTCCTGCTCGAGGCGTTCTTCAGCGGCGAGCGCTGGGGCATACGTCTCTAAGTATGCCTCACGGTCATCGAAGCCATCATGCTTGAAGGCTTCCGGATCAAAGTCGTCAGTCTTCGTCTTGGTGTCGTCTTTGATGAACCGCTTCCGTTCGTAGCTGTTCCAGTTCTTATCAATAAGATCAACTAACTCCATCTGTTACGGATCCATTATTATTCAATATACTTCAATATCGCCCTATAGCTGGATCCCAATTACCTCGAAAAGGTCTGTACAAACGTCTCAGATCCTACAACCGACGGTACCTATGGTTTAACACCCACATCGGAATCGAGAGTAGCGCTGCCTGCTTAACTGCTGACCATTACCAGTAGATCGTATCGCGACTTTATTATTCATAATATTTTAAATTATATTTGTGATTCGGAATCCGTATAGGAATAGAACGTTATTATATATAACATATTTGTTATATTCGGAGGGTTGTGCTGAATATACTACGCACAACCACCGTATAATGGCTTATAGATCGAACTCCGAAATTATTTAACATATGGTTCTTCCTTTGACTCTATGGGGAAGATTAATCTGGACCGAGATCTGGCTAATAAGCAATTTCTTCTCTCGCCTTTGGGAAGGGCAGCATTTTTAGGCACGATATTTATCACCCTTTTCTTTTTCCTCAGTCTTACTGACCATACCCCTCCTTTTCTGGGAACAGGATCAGAGGGGAATCATGTATCGGATGGGATCTATCTAACCCCAGAGGAATCATATGATTTCGCGTTGAGGCCACCAGTACTTTTATTCATAGTGCTCGTCACAGGTTTGGTCGGCTCTTTAGAATTTATTGTGGAGGAATTTAATAAAAGAGATGTTCCTGTTCTCCCATACATTCCGATATTGGCAGCAGTTATATATGTAGCATTCCTGATCATCGGTATAGCATTTTGGCCAGGTATTGAGTTTCAAGGGAAAGCAATACTGGATCGACCAAAGACTGTTTGGGTGGGATTCATATTCCAAATGTGCATTGTTTTTTCTGTTACATATTTCTATTGCCAACCCCTATTTCCAAAGAATTTTCCCAGATTCATTAATCAGAAGTGGGAACTCTATATACAGAATCAGTGGCGATTTGCACAAATTTTACTCACTGTTGTACTTTCTGGCTTTCTTGGGACTGCCATCCCTTTAGCGGCCGGTAATGGCAGCTTCGGGATTCAAGGGACAATATCTCTAATAGGATTACTAGTCACTGGGCCTGTTGCTATTATTCTGTTTATCGCTGTCAGAGTACATAACATGGAACAAGAGATCCGAGTCAATTCAAGATATAATACTTGAAAATCTGAAGTTAGTTTAAACTCCTATGTAGGTCAACTGTACTGGTCCCCGACTGCACCTCAAATATTGAATAAAGAAGTTATAGTATCAACTATTGTTACGCCGGCGCGACATCGGGCGAGTGCTGGCCGATCGGGATGTCGACGTCGATTTCGTCGTACCAGACGACCGGCCGCTTTGCGCGCCCATTCTCTTCGAGATCGACGAGGCCGTAGTCAGCGAGTTCAGTGACATTATCGGTCACCTCCGGCGGGTGACGGTCAACGGTTCGGGCGAGTTCACGGATGCTCTCAGGTTCGTGGTCTGCGATCGCCTCGAGCAGTTCAAGGTTCGTCGGCCGGAAGATCCGGCCGAACGTCTCGAGGCCCTCAATGGAGAGCATCGACGGCTTTTGGTCGACACTCTCATCGGCATCGAGAACTGCAAGCGTGTCCTCAAGGTCGCTGCGATCGGACGATGAATTGACTCGGACGTGGAGTGTTTGGGTCATGGCTTGGGATAGAGTTAGGTCGGTTACCAATCGGTTCGCTTGTCGAACGGAAGCGCCGCGCGCCAAGCATGATTTCTGTAATCCCGGGTAGTCGGCTTCGAATACCCGTGAGCCGAGGTGCAGTTCGTGGACACCGTGGTGGTTGTCGAACCGGATAATCGGGTCGTCTGCACCGGCGTCGCCGTAGTGGAAGGCATATTTGATGCCGTCCGGGAACTTCTCCGACTCAGGGACCGCGAGTATGCGGACGCGAGCAACGGTGCCATCCGCATAAGCTTCGATCTCATCGCGAACGACAGTAACGTCCTCGCTCATCCCTGTCTGTTAGTATGAGTCCTAACATAATAAATGTTAGTCTCAAAGCTAACATAGCACCGCTTATCTCGAAGTAGCAATGATCACACCAAGACGACATTCGGAATTGTAATCTAATTTAAGTAGAATCAATCCTGTTAAGCGCTTCCGTAGCAACATCGCCCAATTTGCCGGTTTCAATATGCGAATACCGCGCCCGTATCATTTCCTCGGAGTTATCAAGGTACCGGTGGCAACCGTGTATCCGAATGCCTGGACGAGAACTTCACCCATCTCCCCGGCGGCCGCCGTGGGGTACGAGATCGTCATATTTCGGGGTCGTGTTTAGTTTGTAGCATTGTGCCAGACGGCGAAGGCTTGGAGCCACGATTCAGCTGTTGACGGTTGTGCATGACTGAAACAGTTTGAGAACGAGGAAGTACGTCGTTTTATCTCACGGAAGACACGTTCAGCAGCGTTCCGATTTCCATGTTTTTCGTATCGAAATCGGAGCCCAAATCGACGGAGTGCAGTCTGGAGATCTTTTGCTCCATCGATGAGGAACACGGTATCATCGAAATCATGTTTTTCAGTGAGTTCCTGCAGGAACCGTTCTGTCAACGCGGTCGTAGTCGTTGAATACAGCTTCATATGGTGAATTTTTGTTCGTTTTCGGATCGACAGCAGTGTACAGCCAATACCGATGTTCGTCGAGTTGAATCACTGTCTCGTCGAGCGCAACGTGATTCGGCTTCTCGTCTTCCGCTGGCTGTAGATCGCACTTGTGAACCCAGTCATGGATCGCCTTACGACTGCGTTGGGCACCGAACTTCTCTAGTTCCCGAACGGTATTCGAAAGCGATAATCCGGCAAGATGGAGTCGAATACCGAGTTCCATCAGCCGACGCGGTATCCGTTCTCGCTCCACAAAACTCAAATCAATCCAGTCGCTACAACCGTTGAGGCGGTCGATTTTTGCCATAGACCAGCACAAAATCGTGCCGCCTCACTTTTCACGCTTAACGAAACAGCGCCTATTTCGGATGGGAAATATTTATCTGCGGCTTCCGAGAGTCACTGGAAAATTGACCGTGCGCCGTCTGTCATGATCGACGACGGCTAGATGTCCTCGTCGAGCGCTAGTAAGAGGTCGCGAGCGTACTCCATGTTGCTCGTCGATTGTATTCGAGTGTTCTCCTCGGTCGGCTAGCTCCTCCTTCACAATCTCCGCAAGCGTCCGCTGATCGAATGTCAGAAACACTGACCAGCGCTGCGTTGGTGGATCCATGAGCTTCTGGTACTCCGCAACGGCGAAATTACCGGGTCAGGGAGGCTCGCGGCATCCTACTGCTCTTTCTTCCGATAGATGTTCATACTCCCGCCCTCGAGCGAGATTTCCTCCCAGCGGACGCCGCGCCGGCGCGGATCGTTCGGGTCCCAGAGAAGTTCTCCAACCCGAACAGCGGTATACGCGAGAACGAACACGAGGGCACGTCACGAGACACCTTCAGCACCTCATAGCGCGCTTGCTGCCTGTCGAGGGGATCGGCATCTTCCGGAAGTGTCGTGTACGTCTCGATGGCCTCGCGGGCTCGCTCGTCGACATAGCGGGTGAACGCGCGACGTTATTCGGACGTCTAAGCCTGCTGGTCACCGGGCTTACGGTCGTCATCCTCGGGAAGCGGTGCCATCGCGCTTGCCCGCTGGGCATAGTGGGCCTCGAGGTAACCCTCGTTGACGCACCAGCCACACCACGACGTGTTGCGAAGATGGGGAATAATGCACAGGCTCAGCGGGGACTACTAATCTGTTCTTGCGTCTAAAGGGGACACTGATTTCCACCCTTGTTCTCGCTGTGACTATCTCGATTTTTCCGATTATATAATATACAAATATATGCGATGATTGCCGCGGTCTATGTAGTTAACTCTGATAAATACAAACACTCGTTTGAATGAGCTGCACTACGTTAGTAGAAACTCATATCGAGAATCGAGTCTGGATTCAACCCAACGACACAAACCATTACGACATCGCCCATGGCGGGAACGTCATGAAATGGATGGACGAAGCCGGAGCCCTGGCCTCCATGCGATTTGCTGGCGAGACCTGCGTTACTGCCCGCATGGAACAAGTCGATTTCCAGCAACCCATCCCACGGGGCGATACTGCAATCATCGAGGCGTACGTATACGAGGCCGAAGACACCAGCGTCCGGGTTCGACTCTCGGTTTACCGGGAGAACCCACAGACCGGGAACCGTGAGCTAACGACCCAGTCCTACTTCGTCTACGTCGCCATCAACGAAGCCCACGAACCCGTTCCTGTCCCCGACCTTTCAATCAAGACGTACGAAGGTGGGGAACTCCACCGCCAAGCAATCCGCGAAGAACCACGTACGCAAGACCCCCTCCCAGCGACCAGCTAACTTTTCCCAATAGTTCCCCTCCAGCCAAACCACATTCTCGTTTGCGTTCTGACCTGCGTGGAAGTCTTATGGGGTTGTCCCCCGAATCATTGTCTGAGAATGAACCGTGCCGAATTGAGCACCACTCTTGAAGAAGCCGGCCTCTCCCCATACCAAGCAGAAGCGTACGTCACCTTGCTTGAACTCGGGTCGGCATCTGCAAGCGAGATCGCATCAGCAAGTAGTGTTCCCCAACCCCGGATCTACGATATTCTTCGGGCGCTCGCCGACCAAGGGTTTGTGACCGTCTACGAACGGGATCACTTCTACGCTCGCGTAAATGACCCCAGTGACGCGCTCTCCAGCCTTCGAACCACAATCAATCGATACGAATCCGCAATCGACGAAATCGAAGCCCGGTACGAGTCTCCAGAAATCTCCGATAGCACTGTCAGTCTCGTCCAACAGTTCCGCACGGTTCTCGACCACGCCCGCGATCAGATCGAGCGAGCTGACGACCACATCCAACTGGCAGCGACACCAGACCAATTCACGACACTCCAACCACTCCTCCGAGCGGCCTACGAGCGCGGCGTCCACGTCCAACTCTCGCTTTTTCTCCCAGAAGATGAATCACTTCCATTCGATGAATCCATATTCGAGGGTGTCTGCACAGATGTGCGCGGACGAAACCTCCCGGGGCCCTTTCTCCTCCTTGTAGACCGCCAGCGAGCGTGTTATGCCACACACAATCGTCTCTCACACGATTATGGTGTCCTAATCGACGACTACAATACCGCCTATGTCTTCCACTGGTACTATCTCACGCGTCTCTGGGAGGTCTACGAGACACTGTACAGCGACCGACCCACTGAGCCACCATATTCGTACGTCGAAATCACGGACTGCATTCGGAGTATCGAACCGCTCCTCCAAGAAGGGGCGACAATTACTGGATGCGTCGATGGTGAGTTCACCGATACGGGCCGAGACTGCGAACTCGACGGCCAGTTCATCGACATCGGATACACTGCGTCACGACCAGACGACGCGGGGTCACTCTTGAAACTCGCCGCTGAAGCGCGCGTCCAGTTCGAAACCGAAGATGGCGTCTATACCGTTGGCGGACGCGGCGCATTCGTCGAGGATATCGCCGGGAAACGGTTTACCATCGAAAATATCGACGGCACAGAAACTTCAGTCCAGCACCCTTAACAGTAGTTGATAGTACGGATTCGTTATCCAAGATCGATCCCGTAACTGATTCGGGGATTTTGCTTAGTATGTGGTGTCCCCTTCATAATCACTAACGTCCCGCAGGGATTATCCGGTAGTAATGCCCTCCAGATTAGGCCCCCTTTCCCGAGAACTTTCGCTCCCGTACTATGAGGATGCCTTCCCCGCACACGATAATTTCCATGCAATATGAGTACGTGATGTATCGCTCCACCTTGCCAACCAGCATCCAGACAGTGTTGACCGAGAAGTCCTGGCTTCACCAGCATGGTTCCACGATATTGGCCGGCCACTTGAACGGGTTGGGGAGATTGATGAACACGAGGAATGGGCGGCCAACGAGGCCACAACCCTTCTTGAAGGGAAGAGGTGATAGCTGACCAGATTACAGCTATCGAGCACTGTCTGCAAGCACACAGCATCTGGGCGAGCTCTCCAGAACCAGAGACAATCGAGGCGAAGTTACTCTTCGACGCTGATAAGCTTGATGCGACTGGCGCTGTTGGGCTTGTTCGACTCGCTTGTATCGTCGGTGAGCGCTCAGGGTGTACCGGCGATCAGTATGCAATTATCGACAACGCATCCAGACTCAGCGCAGATCGCACCGAGTTGCCAGACATCGATCTCCTACGCGAGTGGGCGCGCGAGCGGCTTGATGCGTTGTATACTGACCCAGGCCGACGCCTTGGAGAGTCGCGGTGGGACTTTATGCAGAGATTCTTCACACAGTTCGCCAATGAAACCGACGCAGGCACGGGAAAATAAAGTAGCTGCATTGAGCGACGGTTACAAGAAAGACTCTGAATAAAGAAACCGTGTTATCAACTTCTGCTAACCCGATGTCAGCAGACAGGAGGTTACGTCGAGGCTTCGCCCTGATGGGCAGCGCGGGCAACCGTCGGGAGAATCCCTGTGAAGAGGACGATTAACAGGGTGAGTACGAACGCCGGAACGAACGCTAGACGGAGCGTCGATGCCTCCGCGATCAGTCCGATTGCCACTGGACCAATTGCGAAGCCAGCGTAGCCCGCGGTTGAAACCGCAGCAATCGCTGGTTCGGTGGGTGCCGACGGGTCGTGATTGCCAGCCATACTCAACGCAACAGGCATGATTCCGGCGAGTCCCAGCCCGAGAACGCCAAACCCAACGAGCGCGATACCGGTCGTGCTCTTCAGGATGAGTGCGAGTCCAGCCGTGGCAACCAGTGCGGCAATCCGAATAAACTGTTTCGGGCCGAACCGGTGCACGATTTTGTCGGCGAGGAATCGGCCAGTCATCATCGTCAGCGAGAACGCTGCGAATCCGAGTGCCGCGACGGTGGGGCTCGCATCGGTGCTGGTTTCGAGGAAGACAGCGCTCCAGTCGTTTCCGACCCCTTCGATAAACAGTGAGCAGAAGCCGATGGCGCAGAAGCCAGCGAGTTTGCGGGATGGCAAGGCGAAGGTCGGCCCGGCATCCGCGTTGCTGTTGTTCGGGAGCAACCAACTGCTTGCCACGAATCCGACGGCGAGCAGCGTGACACCAACGATTGTGAAGTGCGTTTGGACTGAGAGGTTGAGGCTAGTGGCGATGGCTCCGAATGCTGCGCCAATGATCCCGCCGCCACTGAAGAGAGCGTGGAAACTACCCATAATCTGGCCGGGGTAGTTCTGCTCGATCCGGATTCCTTGGGAGTTTCCGGCAACGTCGATCAACCCCTTCCCGAACCCGAATATGAGGAGGAATATAATGAGGGTCGTGAAGTTGTTGGCAAAGCCGACGAAGAGGAGCGTAAGGCAGTAGACGGTGAGGCCGTCTTGGATGACGGTTCTGCCCCCGTATTTTGAGACTAGTACGCCGCTGGTCATGAGCCCGATAATGCTGCCGGTTGCCAGGGCGAGGAGTGCGATTGCGACATCGCCTTCACTTAGGTTGAGTGAGGCGCTTACCGCTGGAATGCGAACAGCCCACGTGGCGAAGATTGCGCCCAAGATCCCGAACTCGATTGAGTTGGCAATCCGAGCGTCGCCGGGGTCGACACTGCCGTTCGAATGGTTGGTACTGTTTGGAATGGCGTTTCGAGGATTCATCACGAAGTAAGACGGCTCGAACCGGGTTAAATCCTGTCAATTTATTTAACAATAGGTGTTGTTAAACGCGCACCCACCTGGATTCACCATCCCCAAATGACCACGCCCCCACAATCGATCTCCCTAAACCCAGTTTACAGATGATACAAGGCGAATATATCGGGATTAGACCACAATACGGTTCATCGAAGAAGATCCTCAGAACCAAGTGGAGATGAGTTCTCCCAATACTGGACGTGCTTCCTTCTAGCCCACTCGAGCACAGCCTCATTATCAGTATCCAGCGCCGCCCGCAGAGCCCCTGCCTCGTCACGCAGCATGAAGTGGACGACATCGTCAGCTATCGTCACAGCATGTGGTATCCGTTCCTCGTGAAGTCGTATCTCAACTCCGTCAGCCGCGATTAATTCTTGGGGTGGTTGTCGCAACGACGAATCATCCGCAATCGCATCCAACGCTTCGGGAGAGAACACGCCTTTGAAACGCTGATACTCGATGAGCGGTAAAGGGTAAGGACTGCTCACGTCTATCCTTCGCAATTGAGAACCTTCCTATGTACACCACTCTAAATCGGGTTCGAGTAGGTCTCGTGGTGAGTATCTGATGACACGACACAATAGCCAGTTCGACGGGAATCGATTCGCAACCATCGCAGTGGGTGCAGCTGAAACCGAGACGCATCCTCACAGAGATGGAACGAACGACGTCGTCCCACCGATCCACCTTTCGACTACGTTCGAGTGGGCCAGCGGGGAGGACACCAATGAACACGACTATTCGCGCGAGAGCAATCCGACGCGGGCAGCCCTCGAAGAGCAATTAGCCCGCCTCGAAGGCGGCGAGCATGGGTTGGCGTTCGCCTCCGGAATGGCCGCCACATCGACGACGATGCTGTCACTGGTCTCCTCGGGAGGGCACGTCGTCTCCTCGGACACCATCTATAGCGGAACCGAAAAGCTGCTTACCGAACACATGGCCGAACATCTCGGCGTTGACATTGACTTTGTTGACGCCCGTGACCCTGACAACGTCGCCGATGCAGTCAACACGGACACTGACCTGATCTGGGCAGAAACACCGTCGAACCCCTTGATTAGGTTGTGCGATATCCAAACAATAGCCGACATCGCCGATGACCATGATGCTCTGTTCGGCGTAGACAGTACCTTTGCGAGTCCGTACTGCCAAGCCCCACTCGAACTGGGTACTGATGTCGTCGTTCACAGCACTACCAAGTATCTCAACGGGCACTCCGACTCGATCGGCGGTGCTGTTATCACCGATGACGATGAAGTTTTCGAGCAATTAGCGTTCGCGCAGCGGGTCGGGCTTGGGAATATGCTTTCGCCGTTCGACTGCTACCTCGTTGTGCGAGGTATCAAGACGCTGCCCGCGCGAATGGAACATCACAAAAAGAACGCGATGGCAGTTGCCCGGTTCCTCGAGAGCCACGATCGGGTCACTCGTGTCCACTATCCGGGTCTTGAGAGCCACCCACAACACGAGCTTGCGAGTGAGCAGATGTCGGGGTACAGCGGGATGCTGTCCTTCGAGTTCGATGGCACACTCATTGAACTTGAGGCGTTCATCGAGGGACTTGAGGTATTCACGCCGGGAGCTAGTCTCGGTGGGGTCGAGAGCCTTGTTGAGGTACCGTCACTAATGATTCCGGACGAGTTCAGTCGTAGTGAGGAGTCAGCAGAGATTCCCGAGACGTTGGTCCGTGTGTCCGTTGGCCTCGAAGACGCTGATGACCTCTGCGAGGACCTCCGGAAGGCACTACCGTAGACGCACGTTCCCCTTTTCTCCGACTGTCCCGATCCGCAAGCAGGAATACGAATTGTCCCTAAACGAAAGAGTGTGGATTATTCGAGCGGTTCGATTACGTCTCCGGGGCGAATTATCCCATCTTCGACAATATCCGCTCGGAGTCCACCTCGGTGAGTGAGTGCCTGCAAGACACCGTCTTGAGTGATGCGCTGAAGATGATTACACGGTTCACACAGTCGATCCCCTCGACAGATGGCGTCACCGACTCGAAATCGTTGTCCAACGAGATGATTGAGTGCGACATCACGGGTTTCGATGTTTCGTCGGTGTTCTCCCGGTGCGAGTTCGATTCCCGCTTCACGTTCGATTGCTGTGACAGCCTCCTGCTCGATCAACGTGAGGTCGTACCCATCGTGGCGTTCCCCATCTGGTTCCCACTCGACGAAGGTTCCCGTCTCAATCTCGCTAAAGTAGCGATCACCTCGAAGACCTTTTCCGGCAACTGCTTCAACGTCGGTCTGTTCTTCCATCTCCGCTTCGGCTTCAGATGCGATAAAAATCCGTTTGATAGTGCCACTCCCGGTCATGTGTGCTATGCGCGTTTAGCACAGTATAAATACTCGGGTGTAGGTTGTTGACAAGGTAACTCAGGGGTATATCCACACGTGTAGTGAACAGACAGTTCAGTCCAAATAGATCGAAAGGTACGTCATGCGAATCGTTCTATGGTACCCTCATGTACGGTCTTATCGATCCCGCGTCAAATTTTCTAGACATCTCACAGCGGTAGCTCTCCAGTTACTGTGGGGTATTTTTAAGCCGTTCAATATCAACGACTATGATACCGAAAGGGCGATGAACGATCTTACTGATCCGCGGCCGCCGCTGCCGGAGTGGATCGTGGACGCGTACGATGTCCTCTGTACGACTTGTTTCAATTCAGCCGACGAAGAAGACGTCCAATCGGTCCCTCGAGATCGTACGTTGTACCACGAATCACATCGGCAACCAGTACGTCCCAGTCCTGTGGGGTGCTCTTGCAACCGGTCATCGTGTAATCAGTGCGTCTCGATCGAATTTGGAGACCATGGTGCTGCTACTCCACCTGAGGAACACCACGTTGACGGGTATGACCGGAATTCGTGTGTGAACAGTCTTGTACAACATTATTTCGTTATTTGATTTCAGTACTGAACATTCATTATCGGTAATATATAGTGGTTTCTATCTAGTAGATATATTAGTAATTTATAGTGAGAAACATTCATCTATAGATATAGATTGTTACATTTTAGTTGATATCCTATCATGAAACACAAGAACTGAGTTCACTCAATATCTCGTCGATTCTCAACGATATATTGATACTGACTGACCGCAGTCCCAAGGCAAGTTGATGGACATCCTTCGCAGGGTATTCGACTATGGCAACTCCGTGAACGAGGTCCGCTTCTCGGTTGGTGAGAGACATCGCCGGCGTTGGCCGCGGCTTCGTATTTAAAGAACAGTATGTGAAAAGCTCCGTGTGGCCTCTCTGGTGGGTGCGTGGCGATGACCCTGCCTCTGACTCGAGTTGTGGTGGGTCCGATGTTCCAGATCGGATGGGATGCCATCGACAGCCCGCTTCCACCCCCCGAATAGATGATTCGGCCTATCCGGAGAAAGCGTGGTGGCTGACAGGTAAGGGTGCGACTCAAAGGGGAGTGATCAGTCAGAAAACGCCGGCCAATTCGCCGATATCGTTTCGGTACTACTCTTCTTGTTGGCACTCAGGATACGCTGGTCCGGAACGGGTTTCACAGGAGTGTGCTCAATTCCTCTTCCAACCACTCCTCAAGACCATTTTCCAACCAATCTGTGAACCGAGAGAGTTTGATCCTCGGCTTCTTCCGAGTCTCAATCACCCCGATTCGCTCCTGCGTCAAGAAATCGACGAGCAACCACATGTTATAGACGATACAACCAAACGCGAAGTGGAACCACCGTACCTCAAACTCCTTCGACGTCGTCCATGAAGCTGCCTGTTTAACTGAGAGAGCGGGATTTTGTGAGATCGGCAAGAACTCCGAGAGCGGCCGCGGAAGCTGCTCCTTGCATGAGTGTTGGAACGAGATCGTTCCCGCTGTAGAGGACGAACCCGGTCCACGCCACGAACCACCCGGCGATGAAAGCAACTGCCCAGCGGACAGCAGCAGGGTCCAAGCTACGGTTTTGAAAGTCCTCCCACGGGAAATCGTCAGCCATCTCAGTTCGCGGTGGCGCTCAGTTGTGAGTCGTCGCTGAGTTCATCGAACAGATCCACTACACGCTGGTGAATGTCGTCTCGAATCGACCGTACCGTGTCGATGTCCTCTCCATCTGAAATCGGCTAGGTAGGATTCGTCATGCATAATTACTCTCGAAACTTAATTTGACAGTCCAAATTTCGCAGTGAGCCGTGCATGCGAATCTCACTACCTATAATCAGATTGAAAGAATCGTCCGCTGGTGGGTGTTCACTGCGTTCCGGCTGGATCCTCGTAGTTGTGATACAACGTTTTGATCTTCGTGTACTTCAAGAGACCGTACTTGCCGTCCTCCCCATCGTTACCACCGAGGCCGGAGTTGTTCCAACCGATGTGGTGGCCCTGTGCCTCCTCGCCGAGTGTCCGGTTGATGTATGTCTCGCCGAAATCGAGCTCATCGGCGATGCGGTTGACGAGCCGGTAGTTGTTGGTAAACAGATACGAAGAGAGTCCGTACTCCGAGTCGTTTGCGTATTCGAGCGCTTGGTCCATCGAGTCGATTTCGATGATGGGGCTGACAGGACCGAAGACCTCCTCTTGGATGATCTCCATGTCTTGGGTGACATCGGTGAGCACCGTCGGGGTGTACCAGTAGCCGTTTTCGAACTCCTCGCCCTCGGGCGGGTTCCCGCCGGTGAGCACGCGTGCGCCCTCGGCGGTCGCTGTTTCGACCGCCTCGTGAGTGCTTTCGAGTTCGCCCTCGCTGACCTGTGGTCCAATGTCCGGGTCGTCTCGGGGATCGCCGATAGTAATGTCCTCGGCGGCGGCGACGTACTTCTCGGTGAACTCCTCGGCGACTTCGGAGTGGACGTAGATCCGCTCGGCACACGTACATATCTGGCCGGTGTTCGATACCCGTGCGGTGATGAGGTCCTCGACGGCCGCATCGAGGTCGGCGTCCTTCCAGACGATTGCCGGTGCCTTCCCGCCGAGTTCGAGCGAGGCGGGGATGAGCGACTCGGCGGCCGTCTGGGCGATCTGTCGGCCAACGCCGGTGCTTCCGGTCATCGAAACCATATCGACGTTCCCGTCGCTCACCATCGAGTCGCCGAGGTCGGAGCCGTGGCCGGTGAGGAAGTTGAGCACGCCGTCAGGGAGGTCAACTTCCTCGTCGATGAGTTCGACCAACCGATGAGTCGCAAGCGGCGTGTTCGAACTCGGCTTTGCGACGACTGTGTTGCCGGTGACCAGTGCTGGGGCGACCTTCCGAATGAATATCCAGACCGGGAAATTCCACGGGACGATGCAACTGACGACACCGTGTGGGTGGCGTTCGATGGTGACTTTCTCACTTTGAGAGTTGGCCGGAAGAACGTCGCCCTCGATGCGGCGTCCGCCACCGACGGCGTAGTCGCCGATTTCGAGCGCGAAGTCCAACTCGTCTTGGGCTGCGGAGGTCGGCTTGCCGACTTCGGCCGTGAGCAACGATGCCAACTCGTCGCGGTGCTCCCGGACGACGGTGAGGATGTCGTCAATCAACTCGGCACGCTCGGGTGCGGACCGAAGCCCCCAGTCCGACTGTGCTGCTGCCGCCGCCTCCGCGGCAGCCGCGACCTCCGTGTCGCCGGCCGCTGGAACCTCGCCGAGAACGTTCTCGGTCGAAGGGTCGTACACTGTGATCGTCTCGTCCGTCGCTACTGTCTCCCAGCTCCCGTCGATATAGACCTGATCTACCATGGATGGGCACCCGTTCCAAGCGTTGATCTACCATGCGCGACCATTGTTCGTATGCTATTGTTCATTGCAGGCTAGCCACCGGGATATGCGCTTAAATGGCTGCTGCAGGCTAGCCTCCGGGATATGCACTTAAATGGCTGATACTCCTGGCAGAAACTCCTGAAAGTGAGCGCGACTATCGGTTCTTCAACTTCGCGTTCGCGTGCGTCCTCTATAACATCTGGCGGCTCGTGGACTTGCTGGTGAAGCTGGCGTTCGAGGACGATCCCGACTACTCGCCGCGCGTTTCCTCGGGCCAGTTCCTCGAACTGACGCCCCAGCACTTCGGCCTCGACCCACCCGATTAGGCGCGGTTCTCCCCCTGAGTTCGCCAGTTCCGTAGTCGCAACGCCGTCCGACACCGCCAATTTCTCGCCGTGACTCGCGCTCGTTCCTGAGCCGCCGCCAGTTCGGCGTGAGATTACTTTCTTTTCAGCGTGACAGTCACCTCAGAGAGGTGAGAATCCAAGCGTTCATATCCTACGTTTCTACCTTACGGTGGCCGAAACTCAGCACTCGACTCGAGAAGTGGGTCGTCCGAAAACGATGGTTTTGAGAGTCAGCGGGACGATTCGCGCTATAATTCGCCCCGTTGCCGAAGCGCATCCTCAATCTCGAGCCCGTGACTCGCGGCGATCTCCTTTGCGAACACCCACGCTCGAGCCGCCCGGGCGGGCTGGACGTCCATTCGATCCGCGTGATATTTTCCAGCGGCAAATGGATCGGTGGTAGTCAGTATTAACCAACGCTCTCGGTACACCTTCCTCGAATGTTGGTTAAGGCCAAGAGTGGTAGTAATTGGATTTTCTAATTGAGTATAACGCACAACCACTTTCTTTTTGAGGAACCTGTCTGTTCTATGGTCTATGACACTTGATCCTGTCCACTTCGATGGCATTTCGAGGATCGCCCAGTTTGTCGAATATGGCGTTGATGTCCAAGAACATCGGGAGTTAGCAGAATCTGTGTGGTCCGACTCACTTGACCCGCTCTTCGATTTGAAAGGGACTCGCGTGATTCTGGAATCATTAGATGGACTATCACGACACAGAATTAATATCGAAGATGCTGGTCTGGCCGAACAACCGTTCGAGACGCAACACGCTGTCGATGCTGGTACAATCAATCCGACACAGTTCAAGAACGGACTGATTGTCGATGTTGCGCAGGCGGCAATGGCGTCCACACCGACTGATTTAGATTTACACCGATCACGGACAGTCGTTGCAACCTTCCACTCAAACAACCATGAGTTGAAAGTAAATGAAGAATGGGACGCATTCGACGGTCGTGTTTAGTTTGTAGCATTCTGCCAGACAGCGAAGGCTTGGAGCCACGATTCTGCGGTTGATGGTTTAGCATG
>NZ_JBQVRP010000004.1:0-572902 GCF_052439245.1 Natrinema sp. LN54 | reverse complement strand
GGCTCCTCATCGACTGGGGTTTCGTTGTCGACGGGTTCCTCGTCGGTCTCGTTATCGACGGGCTCCTCATCGACTGGAGCTTCGTCGGTCTCGTTGTCAACTGGCTCCTCATCGACTGGAGCTTCGTCGGTCTCGTTGTCAACTGGCTCCTCGTCGACTGGAGCTTCGTCGGTCTCGTTATCGACGGGTTCCTCGTCGACTGGAGCTTCGTCGGTCTCGTTATCAACTGGCTCCTCGTCGACTGGAGCTTCGTCGGTCTCGTTATCGACGGGTTCCTCATCGACTGGAACTTCGTCGGTTTCGTTGTCAACTGGCTCCTCGTCGACTGGCGTTTCGTTGTCGACTGGGGTTTCGTTATCGACGGGTGCCTCGTCGGTGATGTTGTCGATGTCGTCCGGGAGTTCGTCAGCGCTGATATCCTCGCCGACGACAAGAACATACACGCTCGCGTTTTCGACGTTCAGGTTTTCGACAGTGAGATCCTCGATCGTGACGAAGATCGGACGGTTGTCAGCGTCGATCGGCATCTCGTCCATCGGTTCTTCGTCAACGGGTGCTTCGTCGGTTTCGTTGTCGTCGATCGGCTCTTCATCGACCGGAGCCTCGTCGGTTTCGTTATCATCAACGGGCTCCTCATCGACCGGTTCGTCACCGATATCAGTCTCGTCGTCATCGATATCGGTCTCGTTGTCGTCAATCGGTTCGTCGCCGACATCAGTTTCGTTGTCGTCGACCGGTTCGTCGCCGACATCGGTCTCATTGTCATCGACCGGTCCGTCGTCGATGTCTGTCTCGTTATCATCTATCGGCTCGTCACCGACATCGGTCTCGTTGTCGTCGATCGGCTCGTCGCCGACATCAGTTTCGTTGTCGTCGACCGGTTCGTCACCGACATCGGTCTCGTTATCGTCGACCGGCTCGTCACCGACATCGGTCTCGTTGTCATCGACAACGGTCTCGTTATCGTCGATCGGTTCGTCGCCGACGTCGGTTTCGTTGTCGTCGACAACGGTCTCGTTATCGTCGACCGGAGCCTCGTCGTCTTCCCCGTCGATGGTGACCGTCGCGTCGTCGGTCACGGGCTCGTCCTCGGGCGTGACGAACGGTCCGTCAGCCTGGCCCTCGGTCTCGACGAAATCGTACTGCTGGTTGTCGTTCGTATCGCGGTGCGGCATCGCGATCAACGTCTCGTCTTCCTCGAGCGACTCGTTGAGCGTGATCTCGACGCTCTCGTGCGTGCCCGCCTCGAGATACGCCGACGTGCCGATGACGCTCTCGAAGACGTTGCCTACGAGGAGGCTGCTGTCGTGGATCGTCACGAAGCCGTCACTCGCGAGCGAGACGTTCTCGACGACGACCGTGTCGTTCTCGGCCGTCTGTTCGTTAAACGTCACGTACGCGCCTTGTTGACCGTCCGACTCGTTCTCCAGACCGGTATCGGCGTCGTCGGACTCGTTATCGATCGGTGTCGTCTCGCCCTCGTCGAGTCCGGTCGCCGTGTCCGCGCTGTCCTCGTCGGCTACTGATTCGTTCGTCGGTTCAGCGTCTGTGCCGTCGTATTCGTCCTCACTGACATCGCTGCTCTGGGCCCCACCGGTCGCGGCCGCTGCGACCATCGCTCCGCTCGAGCAGACGAGCATCAGTGCGGTAAGTACGACGAGTAACTGATTTCGTGCGTTCATGGTTGCCGTGAAGGCATCCATTTCGTCGTTGGTTTGGCGGATAAACCGGCAGAACCATTACGCTGAGAAATCGGATACTACGGCCAGACAGTGGGGATTCAGTGGCTCGGCCGCCGACGGAAAACAACGATTGCTGATAGGAACGACCGACCGCTTAGTCGTCGTTCGCCTGTTCGGGTGACTTCGACGCCGTCGGCTCGTGTCCCGGCAGGCAGACGAGGTTCTCGCGTCCGAGCCGCAGTTTGGTGATCTGATCGTCGTCCTCGAGGTCGGCGAGCAATCGGCTGACTTTCGCTTTCGACCAGTCGACGGAGTCGACGATGTTCGATTGCTTCATCCGTCCCCCGTTTTCCCTGAGGAGCTGGCGCACTCGTTCCCGATCGGTCACGAACTCCTCGTGGTCCGACTCCGCCTCGTTCGCGAGCGAGGCCGGCTCTTCGTATCGGTTGCGAGCGACGAGTATCCCACCGAGCAGCGCGAGCGCGGCCATTCCGGCGAGGGCCGCGAGATGGGCGCCTCCCTCCAGTTGGAGCGGCCGGGCGAATCCCGGGACGTACTCGGACCACGTGGAACTGACCGACGCGACTGCACCACCGATCGACGACCCGCGCGAGTCGAGGCGAGTGGAAACCCGTCGGATGCTCATGGCTTCGGACGGTCTGTAGTCGCGTGATTCATGTCCTGTACCGTCGTGATCGGTCTACAAATCGGTTTTTATAACTCATATTCTGTTACTACCTCGGGAGTATATCACGTCGAATGATGACAACTGTGGCGTCGACGCAGGGAGGCTCTCGGTCGTCGCAGGTGTCGACGGACGGCCGGTGTCTGGTGGTGGGGGGATCGGAGCGGCACAATTCGTGAGCGCGCTGCTGGAACACTCGTCAGTCATGGTATAGGCTGGCTTTGCTCGACGGATTGAATAAACTCGACCGGACGTTTGGAACGGCTAGCGCGGATTCACTCCGGATTCAGCCGGTAAGACAATGTTGGCGTGATTCTCCGTCGATCGAACACGAGCGTGTCTCTCCCCTTCGAGGACCGTCTCTGTCGATTTCGCTCGAGCCCGACGGTTCGACGCGACCGCAGCCGTGGGCTGGGTGTCAGCCGATCGCTTCGAGCCGGATTAGCTGTACGAACCGCCTTCTCGGTTCGGCTCGAGCGTGGCCCCGGCGTCCATCTCGGCCGCTTCGGACTGCCCGTCGCCGACTAGCGACCTGATACCCGACTTGAGGCCGACACGCGCGTCGAACCCGAGGTCGTGGGCCGCCTTCGACGTGT
This sequence comes from Natrinema sp. LN54, assembly GCF_052439245.1. Taxonomy (NCBI): domain Archaea; kingdom Methanobacteriati; phylum Methanobacteriota; class Halobacteria; order Halobacteriales; family Natrialbaceae; genus Natrinema; species Natrinema sp. LN54. Next base: position 569,939 of record NZ_JBQVRP010000004.1, on the reverse strand, counting down.
CCGCGCCGCTGTGTCTGATATCGCCGGAACGGGGGTCGCGGTTGACGATCGTCGATGACGAACCGGTCGCGTCGCGGACCGTTTCGGCGAGTTCCCGAATCGTCGTGCGCTGGCCCGTGCCGATGTTGTACGCCTCGCCGACCGCGTCCGTCGTCGCCGCCCGCAGGTTCGCCCGGACGACATCGCTGACGTGGACGAAATCGCGGCTCTGCTGGCCGTCGCCCTGAACCGTGATCGGCTCGTCCGCCCGCGCCTGCTCGAGGAACGTCGAGATGACGCCGCTGTAGGGCCCCTGCTGGCGTGGACCGTAGACGTTGAAGTACCGCAACGCCACGGTCGGGAGGTCGTACAGCTCCTCGTAGAGCCGAGCGTACTGGTCGAGCGCGAGCTTCTGGACGCCGTAGGGCGAGGTCGGATTCGTCGGCGCCGTCTCCGGCACCGGCAGTTCCTCGGGGTGGCCGTAGACGGCCGCGCTCGAGGCGAGGACGACCCGGGCGTCCTCCTGACGGGCCTGCTCGAGGACGAGGAGGCTCGCCTCGAGGTTCGTCCGGTTGCTCTGCCGGGGTTCGTCGACGCTCTGGGTGACGCTGACGACGGCGGCGTGGTGGAAGATCACGTCGACGCCGCGGGCCGCTTTCTGGAGCGCGATCGGATCGCGAACGTCGCCCTCGATCACCGTCACCTCGTCGGGGACGTGAGCCCGGTCGCCGGTCGTGAAGTTGTCGAGAATCCTGACCTCATTGTGCGGCGTCAGCGCGTCGACGAGGTGACTGCCGATGAAGCCCGCACCGCCGGTCACGAGTATCGTCTTGTCGCGGATCGCTGGCGAGTCCATTTCCTGGGACGACCAGTTCCTCGCTGTTTAGTATCACATTCATACCCCCGCGTATTCGGGCTCGAGACGGCGTAAGGCACTGCTTACAGCTCGGTTCGTTCGCGCCACTCGAGCAGTTACGAGGGGTGTGTAGACCGAATACCGCCGCTCCCGCCGAACCGCACCGTACACTGCTGGCAGTTGCCGTTCATCGGTATCACCGTCTCCTGACGTGTGTTATCGGTCTTGGCCGACTTCTAGGGGAAATTTCGTAGTGAGCATCCTCCCGACTGCAACCAGAACGTAGATCGGGAGCACCAGAAAGAGCACGAGGCCGACGAAATCGACGACTTCGACGAACGGCGGTACTATCGCAGTTTCCATGGTGAAATAGATCACCACGAGGAACCACAGCATCGCCGCCTGAAAGAACGCCTCTTTTTCCATGCCCACTCATTTTATATTTACACATAAACATCAACCGAATGTCTTCTGCTCCGTTCGTGCGTATAGGTTCCGCGTCAGTATTCGTGTCGCTCAGACCGCTAGCAACGCGAGCAGTTTGGGGAAGCTATATGCGCGGCCCTCGGCAATCCCACGCCAATGACCGTCGATCTCGTCGTGCGCAACTGTACCGTCGTCACGCCCGCGGGTCGCTCGGCCGACTCGGGGGTCGCCGTCGAAGACGGGGAAATCGTCGCCGTCGGCCGAAGCGACCGGCTCCCCGACGCGGACCGCGTCCTCGATGCCGACGGCAACGTGCTGGTTCCCGGTATCGTCGACTGTCACATTCACAACCGCGAGCCCGGCCTCGAGTACAAGGAAGACTGGGAGTCAGCGACCCGAGCGGCCGCGGCCGGCGGCGTGACGACCGTCGTCGGGATGCCGAACACGGACCCGGTCATCGATCGGCCCGAACACCTCGACCTCAAGTTCGAGCGCGGCGAGGCGTCGGCCCACGTCGACTTCCAGAGCTACGCGGTCGTCACGAGCGAGAACCTCGATCTGATCCCGGAAATAGACGAGACGGGTGCGCTCGGATTCAAGGTCTTCCTCGGCTCGACGGTCGGGGACGTGCCGCCGCCGAGCGACGGCGAGATCATCGAGGCGATGGAGAAAATCCGGGAGACGGGCAAGCGACTCGGCTTCCACGAGGAAAACGGCGAGATCATCGACCACTATACGGAACGGTTCAAAGCCGAAGGGCGAAACGAGCCGATCGATCACTCTCACTCCCGCCCCGTTATCGCCGAGCAAGAGGCCGTCGAGCGGATGATCACTTTCGCCGAGGAAACCGGCGCGAAGATCCACATGTTCCACGTCTCGTCGGGATCGGCCGCCGAGGCCGTCGCGCGGGGGAAAGACCGCGGCGTCGACGTGACCGCGGAGACGACCCCCCACTACCTCTGGTTCACCGAGGACGTCATGCGCGAGAAGGGTAACGTCGCTCGAGTGCAGCCACCCATCCGGGACGCCGCGGAACGCGACAAACTCTGGGAGGTGGGTATCGACGACGGCGCGATCGACTGCATCGCCACGGACCACGCACCCCACACCCCCGAGGAGAAGAAAGTCGACGACCCGTTCGGCAACACGTGGGACGCGATTTCGGGCTTCGTCGGCCTCGAGACCGAAGTCCCGGCTATGCTCAGCTTCGTCGATCAGGGCCGATTCACGCTCGAGGAGTGGGTCCGCCGGCACTCCACCCGTCCGGCACAGGTCTGGGGGATGTACCCGCAGAAGGGGTCGCTGCAGGTCGGCACCGACGCGGACTTCACGATCGTCGACCCGGACCGCGAGTGGACGCTCGAGGATCGACGGGACCTCCACTCGAAGAACTGCGTGACGCCGTTCGAAGGCGAATCGTTCACCGGGAAAGCGGTCGCGACGGTCGTCCGCGGCGAGCCCGTTTTCGAAGACGGAGCCGTCGTCGGCGAGTCGGGGTACGGGACCCGCGTCGATGTCGAGTGATACTGTCGAACGAAACAACGCACAAGCCCACACCGCCGCTCCGAGACGCCACGTTGCTTGCGACCGTTCGTGTATCGTTCGCCGCGACAGTTCTCAGTTCGTGAAAGCGGCGGTCGGTTTATATTCACACTCCGTCCGTCGGCCGCAATGAAGACCGTCCGCCATGACTGATGGAGCACCCGAGGCAGCCGACCGAGACGAACCGGACGAGACGACCGAGACGGATAAGACCGAACAGCTCAGGTCGGTGTACCTCTCCGTCACCGACGGCGACGCGGAGCCGGTCGTCGAGTCCCAACGGGAGGAGTCCCGGACGCGAGAGATACGCGAGGAACGGAGCGACGAGGTCGTCGGCCCCGCCGAACACCACGGACTCGAGGACGCGCTCGACGATCCGGAGCCCGCCGACTGATCGCCGGCCCCGCTCACTCGAGGTCCGCGCCCACCGCGTCCGCGACCGACGAGAAGCCGTCGCGCTCGAGCAGTTTCGAGAGCCCCCGATTGATCTGTTTTGCAGTCGACGGCCCCTCGTAGACGAACCCGGTGTACAACTGGACGAGCGAGGCACCGGCGCGGATCTTCTCGTAGGCGCTTTCGGCCGAGTCGACGCCGCCGACGCCGACGATCGGTAGCTCGCCGTCCGTGTACTCCGCGAGCGAGCGGATGACGGCCGTCGAGCGATCCTCGAGCGGCTTCCCGCTGAGCCCGCCCCACTCCTCCCGTCGGGGCGAGTCGAGTCCCTCGCGGCTCGTCGAGGTGTTCGTCGCGACGATGCCGTCGAGGTCGAACTCCCGAACGATGTCGACGAGATCGAAGACGGATGCCTCGGGCTCGTCGGGCCCGATCTTCACCAGTATCGGCACGTCGCGGTCGTTTTCGGCCTCGAGCGTCTCGAAGATCGCCCGCAGGTGCTCGGGTGAGCCCTCGTCGAACTCGTCGGGCGTGTTCGGACAGGAGACGTTCACCACGACGTAGTCGGCGAAGGGCGAGAGCCGGTCGAAGACCCGCCGATAGTCCTCGATCGCCTCGCGCTCGTTCGAGGAGTTCATCTTGCCGACGTTGACCCCGAGCGGGATGGCGGGGGTGCCGTCGTCCTCGAGTCGCGATTTGACCCGTTCCATCCCCTGCCCGTTGAACCCCATCCGGTTGACCATCGCCTCGTCCTCGCGCAGGCGGAAGAGTCTGGGTCGGTCGTTGCCCGCTTGCGGATAGGGCGTGACGGTTCCGATTTCGACGAAGCCGAAGCCCAATGCCTCGAGCGCGTGGGTCACTTCGGCGTTCTTGTCGAAGCCGGCGGCGACGCCGACCGGGTTCGGAAACGTGGTGTCGAACAGGTCGACTTCGAGGGCGGGATCGTCGTACCGATACGCGTAGGACAGCGCCGCCCGCGTCGGCCGCGTCGACTGGGCCGCCCGGAGCGTCCGTTTGCCGAGATCGTGGGCCGTCTCAGCCGGGAGTTTGAACGCGAGGGGGCGGACCCGCGAGTACAGCGTCATTGCCACTACGTGGGGATGGCCGACAGGTAAACGTCTCGAAGCGCTCGAGGCCGGAGCACGTCGTCACAGTCACCTTTCGGAGCGACTCGAGCGCGGTCGAAGTCACCGTTTGAGTCGACTGTGCCCGGTTAGAGGTCCTCCGGCTGCGTGCCGATTCCCTCGAGCCAGCCCGGCGGTTTCGCGGGGGAGGGCTCTGCATGCTCGCGTTTCAGCACCATCGGCGTCCGCTCGAGGCTTAGGACGAGATCACCGTGCTGGTTGTACGCCCGGAGTTCGGTCTCGACGATGCCGACGTGATCGCGGGACTCGAGTTCCCGCTTGCTGAGCACCTCGCTCTCGGCGAAGATGGTGTCCCCGTGGAAGACGGGATTATGGTGCCGGATGTCGTCGTAGCCGAGGTTCGCGGTGGCGTTGACCGAGATGTCGATGACGCTCATTCCGACGGCCAACGCGATGACGAACGTGCCGTCGACGAGGCGCTCGCCGAACTCCGTCTCCGCGGCGTAGGCCTCGTTGAAGTGCATCGGATTGAGGTTCATCGTGATGTTTGACATCCAGACGTTGTCCGTCTCGGTGACGGTGCGGCCGAACGGGTGCTTGTAGATGTCGCCGACCGAGAAGTCCTCGTAGTAGCGGCCGTGCCAGCCCTCCACGAGTCGTTTGTCGGGCGATTCGTCGTTGGTCTCGTCCGCGTCGGTCGCGTCGTCCGTCTCTGCCATGTGACTCGATCCGACCGGTAGCCAGTTAGCGGTTCGGACGAGCGCGCTCTCATCGAGATCGCCTGCATCGTACAGAGGTCGGACCGTCGGCGGATACCAACTTAGTCGAGAGAAAAGGGGTGCGCATGCTCCTGATTCCGGAACGCCATGTCCGCCGACTCAGTTCTCGTCGCGGACCTGTGCCGCGTCCGGCCCGAACTCCGACTCGAGGAGGTCGGGAACGGTTTCGGGTGTCACGTCCGAGTACCACGTGTTTCGCGGTTGAATCGAGACCGCAGTACCGTCCTCGCTGCACAGTCCCAGACAGGAGGTTTCGCTGACCGAGACCGCCGTCCAGAAGGCGTCGCGTTCGCGGAGCCAGTCTTTGACCGCCGCCACCGTCTCCTCGGCCCCGACCGCGCCGCAACTCGCGTACTCGCCGTCACGGTCGTTGGTACAGACGAAGACGTGCGCCTCGAGGCGGTCGCGGTGTTCCTCGGTCCGGTCTTTCATGGACTGGTCAGGAGGTCCTCGCGTCGCTCGGCCGTCGAGTGCACGCCGGCCCGCGTCTGGAGCCAGCCGAAACAGCCCGCGACGAACGCCCAGAGCGCGGCCTGACTCAGCGCGGTCAGCCCGCGGAACGCGGTCACGAGCTCGGCCGGCATCGAGCCGGACTCGACGATCGTCGGCGCCGCGATCGCGGTGACCGCCACGAGCGCGACGATCGGTATCGCGGCTGCGACCCCTCCGAGCGGTCGGCTTCGCGCCGAGACGCGGCGATAGCCGTAAATCGAGAGCGCGGCGACGAGCGCGCCGACGGCCATCAGCCCCGCGTAGATCGCGATCCGGAGCGTGGGATCGAACGCCTGCTCGGCACCCGGCGTCGTCGGCGGGAGCACCAACCACGGCGCGACCGAGACGGTGAGGAAGCCGGCGCCGGCCAGCACGTAGGTCTTGACCCGCCCGCGACCGGGCAGGGCCGGCTCGAGGAAGTAGAAGGCGAGCGCGAAGGCGCCGCCGAGCAGGATTCCCCAGAGGACGCCGCTGCCGACGCTTACCGCGGCGGTCGTCGCTTCGCTCACTGCGTGAGCGTGTTCGCCGGCGGCGTGGGCGTGCTCGCCAGCGGCATGGGCGTGTTCACCGGCTTCGTGGGTGTGCTCGCCGCCCGCTGCGACCGTCTCCATGTAGCCGATCAGCGGGTTCGCAACGACCGCCATGTAGACTCCGTATGCGATTCCCGCGATCGCGCCGGCGAGCACACCCCGCTCGAGGTAGTCGACGAGCATCGGTCTCAGTGACAGACGACGCCGGCCGCGTGTCGGAAGTTGTGCATCGAGTCGTGGACCAGCGGTTCCTGGAGGAACAGCAACGCGAACGTCAGCGCCGCGACGAACGCGAAGACGGCCAGTAGCTGTGCTGTCGTGAGGTCGTCACGGGCGGCTCCGATTCGACCGTGAACGGTTTCGGTCGTCGTCATGCAAGTCAGTTTTCTCTACTGAAACTGCGATTGTAAAGCTACCGATCGTCCGGCGACGGCAGTGAACCGCGCTCGCGACGACCGTTCGACGAGACCAGGGCCCGAACGTCCAACGTCCGTCACGATCACCTCGGCCGAACACGTCGAAACCCGTGACTACCGCTGGATAACGAAATCGTTTTCCTACGGCTACCGCTTGATTCGACTAACAACGAGAGCCATGAGTACCCAATGTCGGTCCCCAGGAGGGAGACGCCGTGGCGGCTAACCGTCTGCTCGTCCCGTTGTCTGATACGGTAACCGTCAGGCAAACGGTCGGCTACGCCGTCCAGTCCGGGCTCGAGGCGGCCGATTCGCTCGAGTGTCATCTCGTCGTCGCGCTCCCCTACGACGCCGACGTGCCGGAGAGCGACCAGCAACACGAGGACGCCGAAGGGCTGCTCTCGCGGGCGCGAAACTGGGTCGAAGAGGACGCCGGCGACGCCGACGTGACGGTCGAGACCGCGACGCTCGGTGCCGACGAATACCTCTTCGGGCCGCGAGACTACGCCGAAATCTTCGACGCCTACGCCGACGAACACGGTATCGACCGGGTCGTCATCGATCCGGAGTACCAGCCCGGGGTCACCGCACAGATGCTCCAACCGCTCGAGCGCGAACTCGAGCGCGTCGGGCTGGCCTACGACGAGGCTCCGGTCGAGCGATCGGCCCGACGCGGCCGTCTCGTCAGCGGGACCGAGGACTTCGATCGACTGTTCGCGACGTTCCTGATCTCCTACGGTTTCTATCTCGTATTGGGCGATCCGACCTACTGGTTCGATCTCGTCACCGGCGCGGCGGTCGCCGGCATCACCGCCGTCTCGCTCGCGCAGGTGACGTTTACCGTGCCGCTCGACCGCGTCCAGTCGCCGCTCCGCGTCGTTCGATTCGCGTTCTACATCCCCTATCTGCTCTGGGAGATCGTCAAGGCAAACATCGCGGTCTCTGCGGTCATCCTCCGGCCGTCGATGCCGATCGAGCCATCGCTAACGCGAGTCAACGCCCGCGTTCGGAGCGGGCTGCCGCTGACCGCGCTGGCAAACAGCATCACGCTCACGCCGGGCACGCTGACGGTCCGGGCCAACAACCAGCAACTGCTCGTCCACACGCTGATTCCCGCCGCACGCGACGACCTCTTCGACGGCGGCTTGGAGCGGGGGATCCGCTTTGTCTTCTACGGTCGCGAATCGGCGGCGATCCCCTCGCCGCGCGAACGCGACGACGCCGAAATCGTCGGGGGTGACGAGCTGTGACGCCGGTCTCGCTCGAGGACGTCTTCCTCGTCGCGGCCGGCCTGTTCGTCGTGCTGGCGATCGCGATGTTCTATCGCGCCGTCGTCGGGCCGACGACCCAAGACCGGCTGCTGGCGGTCAACGTCCTCGGGACGAACACGGTCGTCATCCTCGCCCTGCTGGCCGCGGGGCTCGATCAGTCGTGGTTCCTCGACGTGGCGCTGATCTACGCCCTGTTGAACTTCCTGATGTCGATCGCCATCTCGAAGTTCACCGTCGAACGGGGTGGTGTGCTGTGATCGAGCCGATCGCGCTCCAGTCGACCGTCGGGACCGTCCGGTTCTGGACGATCGTCGTCCTGCTCGGGCTCGGCGTGTTCTTCACGCTCGTCTCGACGGTCGGCGTCCTCCGGCTCCCGGACATCTACGCCCGGGCACACACGGCCTCCCAGACGGACACGCTCGGGGCCGGCTTCGCGCTCGCCGGCGTCGCGGTCGCCTTCGGCTGGCAGCACGCGGCGGTCTACACCGTCCTCCTGCTGTTCTTCGTGTTCGTCACGAACCCGACGGCGGCCCATGCGATCTCCCGATCCGCGGCGGAGACGGGCGTCGAACCCGTCCTCGCGGAGGAGGACGCCGCCGAACCCGAAGCGCCCGCCGAACCCGAAGCGCCCGCCGAAACCGACGTGCCGACCGAAACGGACGGTGAGACCCGATGAGTCTGTTCGCGTACTCGCTCGTGATCTTCATCCTCGCGACGGCCGTCGCGACGGTGCTGTTCCGGGACGTGCTGTCGGTCATCATCGTCTTCGGCGCCTACAGCCTCGGGATGGCCATCCTCTATACGTTCCTGCTGGCACCCGACGTGGCCATGACCGAGGCCGCGATCGGTGCCGGCGTCACGACGCTGTTGCTCCTGTTGACGATCGCGCGCACTACGCGGCCCACGACCGACGCGCTCAGAGAGCGGATCCACGTGCCTGCGGTCGTCGTCGTCGGTGCGTTCGTCCTCCTGCTCTGTACCGCAGTGCTCCCCGAAATGTACCCGGTCGGGAGCACGGAGACGCCGGTCTGGTCGAACCCCGAGGTGACCCAACACTACATCACGGAGACGTACGAGCAGACGGGCGTCGAGAACGCGGTTACGTCGGTGCTGGCCGCCTACCGTGGGTTCGACACCTTCGGCGAGGCGGTCGTCGTCTTCGCCGCCGGCGTCTCGACCCTGCTCGTCTTGAAACGCGAGGTGTTCGCCTAATGTCCGGATCAGTCGACGATACCTACACCGAGAGTCAGGTGATCATGACCGCCGTCAAGATCATTGCACCGTTTACGCTCACCTACGGGCTGTTCATGACCTTCCACGGGGGCGACGCCCCCGGTGGCGGCTTCCAGGGCGGGACCATCGTCGGTGTCACCGTCCTCATGCTCGCCTTCGCGTTCGGCATCGAACCGACCCGACAGTGGCTCAGAAATTCCTTTATCACCGGTCTCGTCACCGGCGGCGTCGTCATCTTCGGCGCGATCGGCCTCGGAATGATCACGCTGGGCGGTGGGTTCCTCGAGTTCGATCGACTCTACGAGGTCTTCCACGTCAAACAGAAGTGGGGGCTCGAGGCCGTCGAGATCGCCGGCATCTCGCTGATCGTCTCGGGGACCATTATCAGCCTCTTCTTTACGATGGCAGCGGGCTTTTCGCCCGAGCGGCCCAGCGGGACCGGCGGCATCAGCAGTGACACCAACGCTTCCGAAGGCCCCGATTCGCCCGCCGCGGAGGTGAGCGACGATGATTGAACTCCTGCTGGATCGCTACACCTACGTCCTGATGTTCGTCTTGCTGGGGCTCGGCATCTACATGGTGATCGCCAGCGAGAACCTCGTGAAGAAGCTGATCGGGGTGAGCCTCTTCCAGACGGCCATCTTCCTGTTTTTCATCTCGATGGCCTACATCGACGAACCGGGCGCGACGGCACCCATCGTCCCCCACCACGGCGAAAAGGGGGAGGTCATGGTCGCGAGCCCGCTGCCGCAGGTCATCGTGCTGACCGCCATCGTCGTCGGCATCGCACTGACGGCCGTCGGGCTGGCGCTGATCATCCGCATCTACGCGGAGTACGGGACGCTCCGCGAGGACACCCTCAGGGAGGTGCGTGCCGATGAGTAACGTCGATCTGATCCTGCCGTTGCTGATCGTCGCCCCGATCCTCGCCGCGACGCTGCCGATCGCGCTCGGCCTGTGGTTCGACCGGACGGGATGGCCCGTCGCGGGACTCACAACGCTCGGACTGTTCGCCAGCGCTGTGGTCCTCGCGAGCGAGGTCTATGCCGGCGGCGACGTGAGACACGAACTCGGCGGTTACAAACGGACGTACGGGATCGAACTCGTCGCCGACGAGTTCTCGATGCTGATCGTCCTGCTCGTGACCGCCGTCGCCCTCGGCGTCCTCGCGTACACGCGTCACGGGGGTCCGCACGGAAACACGTTCTACACCGCCTACCTGCTGTTGACCGGCGGCCTGCTCGGCATCTCGCTGACCGGCGACGTGTTCAACCTGTTCGTCTTCCTCGAGATCACGAGCCTCGCGACCTACGCGCTGGTCGCCAGCGGCGACGGTCCCGAGTCGGCGGTCGCCTCGCTGAAGTACCTGATCTTGGGCACCGTCGCCGCCTCGATGTACCTGATCGGCGTCGCGTTCGTCTTCATGGCGACGGGGACGCTCAACATGGTCGAACTCGCCGAGGCGATTCCGGGGGCAGAGGCACAGACCTTGATCCACGCCGGCTTCGCGTTCATGGTCGTCGGCTTCGCCGTTAAGGTCGCCCAGTGGCCGCTGCACACGTGGCAGCCGAGCGCCTACCAGCAGGCTCCCGACGGCGTGACGCCGCTGATCGCGGCGCTCGTCTCGACGGCATCGGCCTACGCGTTCGGCCGGTTGATCGTCACCGTCTTCGAGGTCGAGTACCTCGCGACGATGCCCAACGCGGCCGCGGTCGTCCTCGCGATCGGCTGTGTGAGCGTCCTCGCGGGCACGGTGCTCGCCGTGATCCAGACCGAGGTCAAACGCATGCTCGCGTACTCGTCGGTCTCGCAGTTCGGGCTGGTCGTGGCCGCCTACGGGGTCGTCATCGCCGGCAACTCCGAGACGGCCTTCGTCGGTGCCGCGATCCACCTCGTCGGCCACGGGCTGTTGAAAGCCGGCCTCTTCCTCGGGGCCGCACTCGTCGCGGCGAGCTACGGAGCCCGCACCGTCGACGAGTACGCCGGCCTCGCCAAGGAGCGACCGGTCATCGCCGGGTCCATGGCCGTGCTCCTGTTCGCGCTCGTCGGCGTCCCGCCGGGCGTCGGCTTCGTCGGCAAGTGGTACATCGCGCTGGGTGCCGTCGAGTCCCAGCTCTGGCCCGTCGCCGCCGTGATCTTCCTCAGTACCATGCTCACCTTAGCCTACGCCGCTCGCCTACTCGAGAAGATGTACTTCACGCCGCCCGCTGCGGTCGATCGCCCGCACGCGCCGGGAGCGGTGGCGACCGACGGCGGTGACGCCGATCGCGACGAATCCGACGCCGCCGATCCCGAATTCGACGGGGCGGGAACCGCTGCCGCCGCGATCCGCGGCGGGGAGACGCGGGACCCCGTTTCGACCGGGATGGTCGCGATCGTCGTCGTCGCCGCGCTCGGTGCCGTCGCGCTCGGGTTCGCCGGCGGCACGCTCGCCGACTTGCTCTCGCCGTTCCTCACGGAGGTGTTCAACTAATGGTTGCAGACATTCGGCCGCTCGCCGCCGTGTTGGTGTCGGCGGTCGCCATCGTCCTGATCGTCGCGTCGCATCGCCGACCGAACCTCCGCGAGGGCTGGTCAGTCCTGGCCGCCCTCGCGAAGTTCGCCATCGTGGCGAGCATGCTCCCCGCCGTCATGGACGGCACCGTCTTCCGGTGGAGTCTCGCGGACTCGACGGGAATCCAGTTCCTCGAGGGGATCGACTTCGCCCTGCGGGCCGACCCGCTGGGGATCTTCTTCGCCCTGCTCGCGAGCTTCCTCTGGATCTTCACGTCGTTTTACGCGACGGGGTACATGCGCGGGCTCGACGAACACTCCCAGACGCGGTTCTTCGCGTCGTTCGCGGCCAGCCTCTCCGCTGCCGTCGGGATCGCCTTCGCGGCGAATCTGGTGACCATCTTCGTCTTCTACGAACTGCTGTCGCTCGTGACCTATCCGCTGGTCGCCCACAACGAGGACAGCGAGGCCCGCATCGCCGGCCGCAAGTACCTGACCTACACGTTCTTCGGCGGCGGGGTCTTCCTGCTCGCCGGCACCGTCCTGATCTACTGGCTGACGGGGCTGGTCGGCGGGCCGACGCTCGCCTTCGAGGCGGGCGGCATGGAGGCACTCGCCGCGGCCGCACAGGTCGAGCCGGTCTACGCACAAGCCGCCTTTTTCCTGCTCATCGCCGGCTTCGGCGTCAAGGCCGCGCTGATGCCGATCCACTCGTGGCTCGCCGACGCGATGGTCGCGCCGACCCCCGTCTCCGGGCTACTCCACGCGGTCGCGGTCGTCAAGTCCGGTGCCTTCGGCATCGCTCGCGTCATCCTCGAGGTCTACGGTCCGGGGCTGATCCACGACCTGCCGCTCGACGTGCCCGGAATCGGCGAGGTCGGGCTGAATATCCCGGTCGCCCTCGTCGCCGCGTTCACGCTGACCGCAGCGAGTATCATCGCCTTGCGCAAGGACCACCTCAAGCGCCGGCTCGCCTATTCGACGACGGCACAGCTCTCCTACATCGTGCTCGGGCTCTCGATGCTGCACCCCTACGCGATGGTCGGGGCGCTGTTCCACATCCCCGCCCACGCGTTCGCGAAACTCACCCTGTTCTTCTGTGCGGGTGCGATCCACGTCGAGACCCACACGGACTACATCAGCGAGATGGCCGGCATCGGTAAGCGGATGCCGCTGACGATGACCGCATTTACCGTCGGCGCGGCCGGGATGGCCGGACTGCCGCCGCTTGCCGGCTTCGTCAGCAAGTTCTACATGCTAATCGGCGCCGGCTACATGGGCGGCGAGTACTGGCTGTTCGCCGGTGCACTGCTGCTCTCGGCCGTGCTCAACATCGGCTACTTCTGGCCGGTCGTCTATACGGCCTTCTTCGAGAGCGAGGACCGACACAACGCCAAACCGTTCCTCGAGTTCCCGCGAGGCGGCCTGCTCCAGTCCTACGGGAGCGAGCCGGACGACGGGCACGTCGCCGCTGACGGGGGCGAACGAACCGACAGCGAGCACGAACGAAGCGAGACGGCCGCGGAGGCAGACGACACCGCAGGGGACGAAACGTTCGAATACGCCGTCGACCAGAACCCCAGCGACCACACGGTTCCCGACGGGAGCGATTCGACGGGCGAGTCCGTCGACGCCACGGATCATCACGGCGACCACGACGACCACCTCACCGGCGGGCCGCCGGCCGACGGCTGGCAACGCCGCTCGCTGTTCGCCGAGAGCACGTGGCTCATGCTCGCACCCATCACGATCATTGCGACGGGTGCGATCGTCCTCGGCGTCGTCCCGGACTACGCCGTCTTCCTCGATCTGGCGACCCGGATCGTCAAGGGCGTCTTCGGGATGCCGTTCGAGCAACTGGGACGTCCGTTCGGTGACCTCGTCACGGAGGTGAGCGGCTAATGGAGCTCGAGTTCCTGTCGCTCGCCTACCCGCCGCTTTTGGTCTTCGCGGCGGCGCTGCTCGTGCTCGTCCTGCCGCGGATCGCCGGCTTCACCGTCGGTGCGCTCAGCCTCGCTGCCGTGCTCGCGATCTCGCTGGTCGCGCCGGAGGGCCAACACCTCGCCGGCACCTTCCTCGGATTCGAGCGGGTCGTCCCGTTCTACGTCGACGGGTTCTCCCGGATGGTCGGCATCGGACTCGGCTTCCTGGGCGTCTGTAGCGTCATCTACGCCTACTCGAGCGAAGCCAGTAAGACGTTAGTCGCGTTCGCGCTCGTCTACGTCTCCTCGTCGATCGGGGCGGCCTTCGCCGGCGACTGGCTCGTGCTCCTGTTCATGTGGGAGCTGATGGCGGTAACGAGTACGCTCGTGGTCTGGCACTACGGCGGCGAGGCGGTCCGAGCCGGGTTCCGGTACGCGATCTTCCACGGCACCGGCGGCGTGCTCGTGATGCTCGCGGTCGCGGTCCACTACGTCGAGGTCGGGTCGTTCGTCTATACGGCCAGCGACGGGATCGCCACCGGAATCCCGGCGCTGCTCGCGGTGCTCGGGATGGGCGTCAACGTCGCTTTCATCGGTTTCCACACGTGGCTGCCCGACACCTATCCGCGACCACACATTGCGGCCTCGGTGTTCCTCTCGGTGTACACCACGAAGACCAGCGCGTTCGTCCTCTATCGGGCGTTCCCGGTCGATGCCCAGAGCGAACTGGGGATCTACATCGCGTACATGGGCGGGCTGATGGCCGTCTACGGCGCGACCTTCGCACTACTGCAACACGACATGCGGGCGCTGCTGTCCTACCACATTCAGGCCCAGCTCGGTTACATCGTCGCCGGGATCGGGATGGGTGCGTGGACGGTAACCAGCGAAATCGCCGTTGCAGGTGCGCTGAGTCACCTGTTCAACAACATCCTGTTCAAGAGCCTGCTGTTCATGGCCGTCGGCGTCGTCATCTACCGCACCGGCGAGGAGGACCTCTACGAGTTAGGCGGCCTCTGGCGCGAGATGCCCCTGACCGCGATCGCCTTCGGGCTCGGTGCGCTCTCGATTACCGCCATTCCGGGCTTCAACGGCTACGTGAGCAAAGGGATGCTCTTCGACGCGGCCAACCCGGATCCCCACTACTACGGTGAACCCGAGTTTCAGGCGCTGTACTGGCTGCTCTGGCTCGGTGCGATCGGGACGCTGCTCTCCTTCATCAAGCTCGGCTACTACGTCTTCTTCCACGGCGAGAGCGATTTCGAGGTCGCCGACGCAAAACCCGGCCAGACCGTCGCGATGCTCGGGCTCGGCGGTGCCTGTCTCCTCTTCGGCGTCTGGTGGCAGGGACTCGCTGACCTCGCACCGACGCTCCACGGTCACGGAGGCCACTTCGAGTTCGTCTACCCCGGCGGCGAGAGCGAACTCCACCCCTACAGCCAGAGCCACCTCGAGACGGCGGGAATCCTGACGACGGTGGCTGCCGTCACGTTCGTCCTCGTCCGGAAACCGCTCTCGAAACTCGATCTGGGTGATCCGGTGATGTTCGTCTATCCGGCGACGTACTCTCTCAGCCGCTGGACGATGCTCGCGGTGACCGAAACGTACGCCGCCGTCGATAGAGCGGTCGTCGGCGGAGTCAAACGCTGCTACTGGATCGGCAACAATCCCGTCCTCGCGGTCGACGCGGCCGCGGGTCGTCTCCCCGACTGGATGGTCGATGTCGACGAGCGCCAGCCGACGGACGGCGGGCGTCCGTCCACGATCCACCTCCGAACGGGCATCGGCACCACCGTCTTGCTGCTGATGCTCGTTCTGACGGCGATCCTGTGGCTCCTCGTCGTCTGAAACCGATAGCAGCGATAGCGACTCGAGTGCCGTCGCTTTCGATTTCGATGTTCGGCTCGCCTCGCGTTTCAATTACGGTCCGGTTGCTCGTCTCGCGACCGCCCATCGTCGTCGCCAATTGACGGCTGTTCTCCCGAAACGACGATCGACTGCTCGAGCACCGACGCCCGAAGCGTCGGTTTCGACGCCGTCGCCTCGCGGCGGTACGCGTCACCGTCGCCGTCGTGCTCGCCTCGCACGCCCCGCGGCGTCAGGTAGTTGCCGTCGATGTCCACGCCCGCGTCCTCACAGAGTCGTTTCAGGACTGATCGCGCTCCCTCGGTGGTAATCGCCGGCAGCGCGATGGCGTGCTCTCGAGCGAGTTCGGTCGCCGTCGCGTCCTCGAACAGCGCCTCGATCTCGCTCTCGTCGCGCCCTCGGTCGCGAAACACCGACCGAACTCGCGCCGCGATCGACGGCGCGTGGCCCGTCGGAAACAGCGGCCAGTCGTTCGACGGCGGATCGAGGACCACTCGATACCGCCGCAGCGGCGTCCGTGCGTGGGCGGGAAGCGGAACGTCCTCGAGGCGTTGGGACTTTCCCAGCACGCGGATCGTCCCCGTATAGAAGTCGACATCGTCCCACGTCGCACCGGTGCGCCGGTCGTCTTCCGGCACCCGGAACAGTTCGGCCCCCCGGACGTTCGAGTGGGCGAGCACGGCGACCATCGCGTACTCGCGCAGCCGCGTGCGTCGTTCGCTCGTCGAGGGGGCGGCCTCGAGCGCGCGTTCGCGAACGTGGCGCTCGAGTTTACGCCGTTGTCGTGCGGTCCAGGAGTCGCTTTCCCGGCGCGTCTCGGCGGTCGGTAACGCCGCCTCCGCGCGGTCGGTCGCGGCGGGGTTGTCCGCGAGGATCCCGCCGCGGACACACCACGAGAGGAACGCGCGGACGACCGCGTAGTAGGTGCCGGCCGTCGAGGCGGTGTACTCCCCGCGGTCGGTCCGCCGGCGGAGTTCTTCCGCGTACGCGCGCATGTGCTCGACCTCGAGTGCGAACAGGGCGGTGAGCCCGTGTTCTCGCTCGAGCCAGTCGGCCCACCGCCGGAGGATCGATTCCGCGTTGGACGCGTAGGCTCCCGCACCCGGTCCGTCGGGATCCCCGACGGCCTTCCGCTGGAGATAGGCGTCGACCGCGTCCGTGATCGCGACCTCCGTCACGGGGCGATCACCCGCTCGGTTGCTGCGCGACGACGCGGCGCGGACCGTCGGCTCCCGTTTCGGCCGCTGTCCGGCCGCTCGAGGCGGCTCTCACCGCGGCGAGGGCGGATCGTGTCGGTGTCGCCACGGATCATCAGTTCGTCCCATACTGTTCCACGATCCTAAATCCGTGTTTCGGTCTCACGGGGTCGGAAAAATGCGATTCGAATGGAACGGTGCGCAGATATTCCCGGCCGGGACGGACTCAGTTCGTCGCGCCGAATCGGAGCACGTCGGCGTGATCGCTGATGATCCCGTCTACGCCGGCCGCCGCGAGCTGTTCGCCCTGATACCAGGTCTCGAGGGTGAAGACGTTCACGTCTCGGCCCTCCTCGTGTGCGACTGCGAGGAGATCGATCTCCGACCAGCCCGCGCCCTCCTCGTAGCGCTGATCGGCGTAAAACGGCGTTCCCCGAATCATGTGATAGGGCGGGTGAATCGCTTCGGCCTCGTATCGTCGCGCGATTTCGACGCCGTCCGCGACGGAGCTCCAGCACAGCGGTGCGACCGGATAGTCGGACGCGTCGCGGGTCGTCGCCAGCGCCGCCTCGTAGAACGAGGAAAAGAGGTACTCGTGGTGGAACTCGTCGACGATGTTGAGCACTCGTTCGACGAACGGCTGCCAGATCTCTTTTTGCTCCTCGAGTTCGTCGCCCGGAAGCGATTCGGCGAAGGCCACGTCGAACGACCCAGGATTCTTCAGTTCGACGTTGACCCCGACTGACGGTGGAATCGCCTCGAGAACGGGCCGTAACCGGGGGACGGTTTCGCCGCTCTCGAGGACTTCGGCGCTCGTCACGGTGTCCGTCTCCGTCTCCCAGACGACGCCCTCGGTGTCGGTCAGCCCGCGCTCGCCGCCGTCGCGGCTGGCGAGTCGATCGTCGTGGAAGACGACGACGTCGTTCTCGGCCGTCGGGACGACGTCGATTTCTATCATGTCGGCACCGCGCGACGGCGCGGCGGGCGACTGCCAGCCGCGTGCCGCGGCTTCGACCGCGCCGACGGTGTTTTCGGGATACAGCCCGGCGAAGCCGCGGTGAGCGATCAGGTCCGGATCGCCGGTAGAACCGTGGAATCCGTTCGCGTTCGATTCGGTGGGGTGGCGTTCGTCGGGACCGTTCCCGTTCCCGCGACCGGGAGTCGCACCCGCAACGCCGGCCGTTCCGGTCACTGATGCGCCCGCCGCGACGATGAACGATCGTCGTCGGAGCGCGGAACTGGACGTGTCTGGGTGGCCGGTTCGGCGTTCGTCGTCGTTCGTTTCGGACATCTTCGGATCGGCCGACCGGACCGACAGAGAAAACAGATTATAATTACATGATATATTGAAATAGCCGAGTATCCGTGTGAATTGATTGCAACGGAGTTCCCGCTGCTCGCCTCGGGGAGAGGGCTGTCCACACACTGACTCGAGATCGGGCGATCGAATCGCAGGGCGGTCCGTTCTCGTTAACTCGAGAACCCGCGATTCGATATATCGAAATATGATTTATTTCCGGCATCGGTCGTCTCAGTCACGACTTCGGATCGTCGACTCAGGACGGATGCTGGTGTCTAATCTTCTCGGCCGTCATCCCCGGAACCGGCGTCCCGCAGTCTTTACACTTCCAGTTCGGTGTCGGCGTTCCGCGTTCCTTCTCGAGGTCCTGTTTGAACTCGAGGTGTGCGCCACACGGACAGCGATAGGTCGTGCGGGTCATGGGCGAACTAATCCGACGGGGAGCGATAAACGGTTCGCCGAGCTATGCGTGGAACTGAACGGCTCGCTCGAGGGCAGGTGCCGATCAAGTGATGTCTCGCAGAGAGTTCGATGGCTGCTCGTATCGAGCAGCGTTCCGCCGGACCCGGAGAGCCGGCTGCGATGAATTCGTCTCGGTGATCGATCTGATTGTATCTGCACCGTCTTCGGTCGCCTCGATCCCGGGGTGTATCCGGTCAGAAACCGCTGCTCGACCGGCCCCTCTTTAGCGCTAACTTCGATCGAGCGATTGCTGGGACACCCGTCTCATACGACAGGAACCGAGTCCCGAGTTTCCATCGCGGTCGATGGGGACCTATGACCACAGCTCCGGCAGTCATCGCTGGCGGGACGACACTCGAGCGGGACCGAATTCTGATCGACGCTGCGATGGGGGAGATGACAGCGACTTCGGGGTGTGGGTTCCGGAGTGGATTCGAAAACGGACTCGTCTCCTGTCACGAATACTGCAGCGACAGCGCCAGCAGTTACGGCCGACGAGATCGCGATTCGGACGAGACCTCGATACTACTCGGGGACTCGAGACCGAGTCCATCGAGTGATCCGTGGGCAAAATTCATCGGTCGGCTGCGCGGGGTTCTCGAGCGACTGTTCGACTTGCTCGAGCGGGCGTTGGCGGGGAGCGGACCGATTCGTCTCTCTTGGTCCCCAGACTGGTTGCGTTTCTCTTCGACGGCGCCGATAAATCATATACTGCGATACCGAATCATCGACATCGGCGATTCTTGTTCCGCAACTGGCGGTCGATTACGGGAACCGAGACCAGTCGGTCGTCGATCGGTTCGTCTCGAGCGGGCGACCACCGCTCACTCGCCGAGTTCGACGGTGGCGAACTGCTCCGGGCTCTCCCACGCGCTGTCGGACTCGTCGAACCAACTGAGCTTCCCGCTCCGCTCGCCGTCGTTCTTCAGGGGATGTGGACATCCATTCCGACGCGGTGGCCGACGACGGGACGCACACCGTAGTTCGCCCACGGGATCGCGAGCATCGTCCGCCACCCGTCGTCGGTCTCGACCGTTTCGACCTCGGTACCCGCCGCTATCGGAGCCGAGTTCCAACCGGAAACTGCCGTCTCCGCGCCTCGCGGGACGAGTATCTGGCGGTCGTTTTCCCCGTCATAGGTCGTCCCGCGGCTGTTATCGGGATCGAAGTAGCGTTCGATATCGGCGTCCCGCGTCCCGTCATCGGAGTCGGTGACGGTGACGAGGACGTACAGAGCCTCTTCGTCCCACAGCGCCCGCCATTCGGCCGCGATATCGGGGAGGCTGTCTCCCCAGAGAAATGTCTCGACCGCATGGGTGTCGGCACTGCGCCATTCCTCGTCGATGCGATCGACCGTCGGGGCCGAGGCAGTCCGCGGGAGGGTCGCCTCGGGGACGGCGCGTTCGGGGGTTCAAAACTGGGGGCAGTAGCGGGTTGTGACTCGAGCCGCGCTCGTCGACGGCCGTCACTCGTACCTCGTGGTCTCGGCCGGGATCGAGGTTTCGCAGCACGGTTGACCGCTCGGTGCCCGTCTCCGATCGCTATCGTGTTTTCTCGTTCAGAAAAACCGGACTGCTTTTCATAGTTATACCGAAACGAACAGCTATACCAGTGAGTGAGGAACCTGACCTGTCTACATTGCTCGCGGTCCTCGACGACGAGTACGCACGGGATATCCTCACCCACACGAGCGTCGAACCCATGTCTGCCAGTACATTGAGCGAACGGTGTGACGCGTCCCTCCCGACGATCTACCGGCGGCTCGACCGTCTCGAGGAGTGTCACCTCGTCACCGAAGAGACGGAACTCGCACCGGACGGCAACCACTACAGCGTCTACAGTGCGAACCTCGACCGACTCGAACTGTCGCTGGAGGACGGCTCGTTCGCCCTCGAGTTGACGTACCGTGAGGAAGATGTCGCCGACAAGTTCACTCGCATGTGGGAGGGGATGCGATGAGTCGGAGCGTCGTACGGGTCGACGAGGCGACGATGTTCGAGCTGTTGACCGTCGCGAGTCTGTTCCTCGTCGCCCTCTTCGGGACGGTGATCGCCTATCAGGCCTACCGCGGCTACCGACGCAACGACGCGTCGTCGATGCTCTACCTCGCGGTCGGGCTCCTCCTGTTGACGCTGTTTCCCTTCCTCGTCAACGTCGTGGTCACCACGCTGGTCAGCCCGGAACGAATCGTCATCGCACTGCTCGAGAACGTGAGTCGACTGGTCGGTCTAGTTGCGATCACCTACTCGCTGTACGGGCAGCATTGACAGCGAGTAGTGACTGGAAACGTGTAGGGCCGAAGCGATCCCGGGACCACCGTTTCTGCTACCAGTGATAGGAAGGCGACGCATATGTCCCCGCGAGAGGGGGATCGCGGGGACTGGGGCAGGCGTCGCAACCCGTGGGGATGATCGGATGCGGGGAAGCATCGGGGGACCACCAAGGCGTGCAGGGCTGACCTCTCGTCCCCCGTGTGGTCCATTCCGTGCCGTCCTATTAGTGATACGAGCGCGTTTTCTGGGTCGGAAAATCCCGTGCCGTCCGTCGATATCGATTCCGATTTCGGTTCCACAGCTTTCTTCGATATCGTCGCCGTAGGACCGCTATGCAATATCTCGTCGGAACCGGCTCCGTTCACACGACGGCGGCGATCTGTGACTATCTCGGCGACCGAGTCACCGACGACGATGCGGTGATCGCAGTCGCCGTCGCCGACGACGCGACGGCACGCCGTGATGGCGAGGAGGCGTTGAACGTCGCGCCCGTTCGACTCGCGGCTGCGGGCGACGTCGAGACGGAGCTTCGATCGGGGACCCCCGCCGAGGCGCTCCTCGAGGCGGCGGCCGAGTTCGCTGTCGACGAGATCGTGATCGGCACACACAGCGGCGATCCCGATGCGGCGCACGAACTCGGCTCGACCGCACGGCGGCTTCTCACCGATTCGAGCCGGCCAGTCGTCGTCGTTCCGATTCCGGACCTCTAGCTCGAGCGGTGTGCTCGCGTCTCGCTCGATCAGAGCTCTCCGTCGTACGCGTCGTCGATGTACTCGCCGTCGCGGCGGACCCGAACTTTCAGCGGTGGATCGTCCCGCTCGAGTTCGTCGATGAGCGTCACGGTATCCCCCGATGCGAACGGTCCGTCCGTCCGTTCGTCGAGCGGAACGTCGATTTCCTCGTCGTCGATATGGACCTCCGCGACGAGCCCGGAGACGGGCAGCGGCCGCCCGCCGTCGTGGACGAGCGTCACCGTCCCGTTCTCGACCGTGAGATCGAACGAGACCGACGAGTCGGCCTCCCCGCTGCCGATAGGGAGGTCGTTCGCTCCCCAGACGACACTGATAGTCGTCCCGACGGGGACCGACGCGAGCTCGAGCGTGTCGCCGTCGGACACCGTCTCGCCCTCGTCGTGCCACTGTGTAGCGGCCAGTTCGCCGTCGCGCAAGACCGTATACTCCGCGGCCGGTCTGGTCCGGTCGTCCTCGAAGGCGAGTTCGACGGTCGCCGTCCGCGTCTCGTACTCGTAGTCGACCGTAGCCTCCCCGATCGGCTGGATCCGATCGCTGGTGAGCGCCTTGGAGCGCGTGGGTTCCTTCCAGCAGACGTAGACGGCCGTTTTGGGCGCGACGTCCTCGAGGGTCACCCCGTCACCGGTCGAGAGGTCGGTACCGGTCCACGGTCTCGTCGTCCGGACCAGCTCGGATACTATCGCCTCGGCGTCGTCAGCGTCGTACAGCGCGAGGATCACGTGATCGCCGTCGAGCGGGAACTCGTCCTCGTAGCGGACCGACAGCGTCCTCGCGTCCAGATCGTAGTCGACGGTCCACTCGAAGTCGGCGTACAGGGTCGTGTGGGCGGGCATGCCGCGGTCTCCCTCGTGGACGAGCGAGATCCGGAGGTACGGCTCGGCGTCCTCGGTCGCCACGAGCAGCGTGTCTCCCCCTTCGATCTCGTCCCGGCCGTCGGCCCAAATCTCCTCGTCGTAGGGCTCGCCGTCGAGTTCGAGCCTGAGTTCGTCGACCGGCGTCGGATCGCCCGCCCCGACCTCGATTTCCACGTACTGCTCGTCGGCGTCCAGTTCCCCGGCCTCGAGACGACCCGGGCTCTCGTGGCGTTCGGCGGCGAGATCGATTTCGACCGTCGCCGTCAGGAGCGAGCCGTCGACGTCGGACGAGACGATCTCTCTCCCGCCACTACGTAGCTGCGCTCGGAACCGGTCGACCAGATCGTCCGTGACGAGCGAGTCATCGACGAGCGAGAGCCCGTGGTGGATCTCGAGCGTGTCCGGATCGGACACCGTCGCGGCGAGGATCGCGTACTCCCCGTCCTCGGGCTCGAGGTCGTCATAGGCCCACGACCACTCGTCGTCGGTCGTGACGGTCCGGATATCGGCGTCCGCGAACGCCGCGAGCCCCTCGTCGAAGGTGGTGACCGCGTCGCGAACCGCCGGTGCGTCGCCGTCTCGAGCGGCGATCGCGGCGTCGACTGTCGACGCCGAGTCGGCGACGATGCCGACGCCGTCGAGCGCGGCGACGACGCCCGCGTCCGCGAGCGGCGCGAACTCGTAGTCGGTCCCGGCGTCGTGTTCCCGAGTTGCGAGTTCGGTCTCGAGGGCCGCGTCGATGTCGCGTTCCGGGTCGAAATCGCCGGATTCGGTCTCGAAGACCGTGACGAACGGCGACTCGAGGCCCTCGTCCATGACGGTAACGTGGCGCGAAACGGTGCCAGTGTCGCCGGCGAACAGCTCCGTCAGTCCCGTGCCGTGTGTGATATCGTAGGGGCCGACGAGGTCCTGTACGTCGGCGTCCCGGAGTCGCGATTCGTGTACTGCCGAGAGCGCCGCGCTCTCGTCGGCGGTGTCGGCTGGGACGGCGGCGAGCAGGTCGGCGAACGGATCGTCGGACGCGTCGGTCTCCTCGCTGGGCGTTTCGTCGGTCTCGTCCAGCACGGAGAGACAGCCGGCGGCCGTGCCGACGAGCGACGCACTGATCCCACTGAGGAGGGTTCGGCGGGGACGGTCTCGCATGTGACAACGGTTCGTCACGACGGCACAAGTAGGTTCGTATATACTATCGGGCTCGTGATTTTTCTCGAGATGGTCGCTCTCGCTCGCCTCCTCGTGCGGATCGACGCCGAGTCGCGCTGATCAGACTCGACGCTGATCGCGACTGCGGTTTCAAGACGGAGCGATAGCGGTTGGTGTCACGCTCGCGGTCGGCGGCATCGGCGCGGAAAATCGGTGCACGTCCGTCTCCCGACAGCGTGGGAGGGTGGTCCGTTCAGAACGGGAACAGCGAGTCGGCCTCGAGGTCGCGCTCGATGAGTTCGATCTCGTGGCCGTCCTGGTCTCTCGTGAACGCGTACATGTCGTCGTTGCTCTCGGGGTCGCGGTAGTCGTCGGCACCGCGCTCGAGGAGTTGCTCCCAGTCGTCTTGGAGATCGTCGATACGGATACAGAGGTGGCCCCACGCGTCGCCCATGTCGTACGTGCGGCCGTCGTAGTTGTAGGTGAGTTCGACGGACATCGCCTCCGCGGCGGCGTCACGAGGCTCGACGAAGTAGTTCGCGAAGGTGTCGGACTCCCAGCGGCCGACCTCGTCGTACTCGAACTTGCGGGTCCAGAAGCCGAGCGCCTCGTCCGCGTCCTCGACGCGGATCATCGTGTGATCGAGCGACCAGAGCGCGCCCTCTTCGCGCTGGACGATCTCGATCTCGTGGCCGTCGGGGTCCTTCACGAACGCGTAGTCGCCGCCACAGGACTCCGGATCGCGGTAGTCGTCGACGCCCTCGTCCATCAGCTGCTGGTAGTAATCCTCGAGTTCGCCGTCGGGGACGCGAACGGCGATGTGGCCCCACGCGTCGCCCACCTCGGGCTCTTCGCCCTCGTTGTGGGTGATCTCGAGCATTGCGCCCTCGTCGTGCATCTCCTCGGGACCGAGGTAGACGATGGTAAAGCCGTCGCCCTCGAAGCGATCCTTCTCCTCGTACTCGAGGTGGGTCTGATACCAGTCGAGCGATTCCTCGAGGTCAGCGACGCGGATCATCGTATGATCGAGCGTTCCGTCCATACGCGAAACGACGCCTGCGACTCCAAAAAACGTGGCGAAGGCGGCGGTCTACTCGGGTCGTTCCGTCGAATCCGAGTCGATCTCGCTCTCGGGATCGGCGACGTCCGCGGCCGGGGTCGGCGCGACGGGCTCGAGGCCCTTCCGGTCGGCGTCGAACCGCGAGAGGACGTTGACGAGGCCGACGAGGGCGACGACGCCGAGCGGCAGGAAGACGATCGGCGGGACGCCGAGGTAGCCGTTGAGCAGATAGCAGGCGACGACCACGGCGAAGACGGTCAGTGCGTAGGGCAGTTGCGTGCGCACGTGATCGATCAGATCCGCACCGCTGAACGTCGCCGAGAGCACCGTCGTGTCGGAGATCGGCGAGGCGTGGTCGCCGAAGATCGCGCCGGAGAAGACGGCACCGACGGCGACCGGAACGAGTTCGAACCCGGTTCCCAGTTCGTAGGCGACCTGTATCGCGATGGGCGTGACGAGCCCCATCGTCGCCCACGACGACCCCATCGTAAAGGCCACGAACGCCGCGGCCACCAGGATGAGAACGGGCAGCAACTCCGCCGAGAGGTAGGGTTCGACCAGACTCGCGACGTAGTCGCCCGTACCGAGCGTCTCCGCGACGCTGCTGATAGTCCACGCGAGTACGAGGATCGTCACCGCCGTCAGCATGATGCCGAAGCCGTCGATGACGGTGTCGACCCCGTCGCCGAGATCGAACAGGCCGTAGGCGATCCCGATCGCGATCGCCGACACGACCATGGCGAACGAACCCCAGGTCAGCGCCGTCGCGAAGTCGCCCGCGCCGACGATGTCGATCAGGACCTGCGTGAGCCCCACTTCGTCCGCGGCGGCACCGACCGCCGTCGGCGCTCCCGCCTCGGCCTGACTCGAGAGCCACGACTGGTAGCCCGTCCAGAAGGCACCCGCCAGCGTCACCGTGATCAGGACGACGACGGGCGCGAAAAAGGTCCGGAGCATCGGCCGCTCGTCGATCGGCTCGCCCAGATCCTCCTGGACCTTCTGGAGCGGCTGTGCGCCCTCGCGGTTGACTGCACCGGTCGTTCGCGACCGGTGCTCGGCGTCTAACATCTCGCCGTAGTCCCGCCCGGACACCACGACGATCCCGACCATGACGATCGCCAGCAGCGCGTAGGTGTTGTACGGGATCGAGTCCACGAACGTCTGGAACGCGCTCGGCGCGTCCGCCGCGACGCCCATGTCCTCGTAGGCGCTGCTGATCAGCGACAGCTGGAACGCGACCCAACTCGAGATGCCGAGCGTCGCGACGGGCGCGGCGGTCGAGTCGACGATGTACGCGAGCTTCTCGCGCGAGACCCGTAGTTCGTCGGAGATCTCGCGCATCGTACTCCCGACGATGGCGGTATTGGCGTAGTCGTCGAAGAACATGGCGAGACCCAGTATCCACGTCGTTAGCCCGACGGCCCGCTGGGACCGGAGGTTTGCGGTCGCCCACTGGCGGACGGCGATCGCGCCGCCGAGCCGCCAGATGAGCGCGACGCCGGAGCCCAGCAGGAGCGTGAATACGAGGATCTGGACGTGAAAGCCGTCGTCGGCGATGATTGCGCTGACGATCCAGTCGAACGTCTGTGCGAGGCCGAGGCCCTCGGTGTGGATAACCGCGCCCGACCAGATGCCCAGAAACAGCGAGAGCATCGGTCGGCGGGTCACGATCGCGAGCACGATCGCGAGCACCGGCGGCACGAGCGAGAGCCACCCGATATCAACCATAGCTACCTAGTCATCGGGCCGCCGGATATTCTTGATCGTTCCGATCCGAATAGTGTCGATTCAACGATCGTACTCGATGGAACACCGGCGATGGTCGAGGATCGATTTCCGAAATAGTCCCTGAATCGCCCGATATAGGGCCGGTTACCGCCGCAGAATCAGCTTCAGTACATCCTCGTCCTCGAGGACGTGATCCGTTCCGACCTGCTGTTGATCGTGGGCCGCGCTGGGGCCGGTCACTCGGGCGAAGCGGAACCGCTCTTCCATCTCGCCGCCGAGTTTCTGGATGGCCTCGCCGACGGTCGAGCCCCGCTCGATCACGAGCGGTTCCTCCCAGTCGATGCCGCGGCCCGGTTTCTCCATGTAGACCCGGATGAGGCCGAGGTTCTCCCAGATACGGTCCTTGAGCGCGTCGAGGCCGCGCTCCTCCTCGGCGCTGATGAAGGTGACGTCCGCGGGGTCGAGATCGCGCTGGCGCAACTGCTCGTCGACCGTCTCCTTGTAGTCGGGATCGATCAGGTCGACCTTGTTGACGCAGGTGATCGAGGGGATGTACTCCCGGTTGTCCATCAGGCCGTCGACCAGCCGGTCGATGGAGACGTTCTCCTGGAGGTTCAGATCGGCGTTGACGTAGCCGTGCTCGCGGAGGACGTCTTTGATCGTCTTCTCGTTTAGGTCCTGATCGGTACTCGAGGTGATCTTGATGCCGTCTTTGATCTTTGGGCGGACCGTGACCTGCGGCGGTTCCTGATCGATGCGGATGTTGATATCGTAGAGTTCCTCGCGCAGGCGGTCGTACTGCTCGATTTCGAACACCGAGAGCATGAAGATGATCAGATCGGCGTTACGGACGACCGCCAGCACCTGCTGGCCGCCGCCCTTGCCCGCCGCTGCGCCCTCGATCAGTCCCGGCACGTCGAGCATCTGGATGTTCGCGCCGCGGTGGTTCAGCATGCCCGGATTGACATCGAGGGTCGTGAACTCGTAGGAGCCCGTCTCGCTTTCGGCGTTGGTCAGCGAGTTCAACAGCGACGACTTGCCGACGCTCGGGAATCCGACCAGCGCAACGGTCGCGTCGCCGTGTTTCTCGACGGAATACCCGCCGCCGCCGCCCGATCCGGACTGCTGTTTCTCGAGTTTTTCCTTTTTCTCCGCGAGCTTCGACTTCAGCCGGCCGATGTGGGCCTCCGTCGACTTGTTGTAGGGCGTATTGGCTATTTCGTCTTCGATTGCCTCGATTTCATCCTCGAGCCCCATTTGTCAGTATGCAACCGGTCGCGCCGAAAAACCCTTTCGAGACACGCGTTGAGAACGCGCGGCGACAGCCGTCGACCGCTTTCTCCCCACCGACTCGAGCGGAGATTCCGCGATGCCGACGCCGCTCTTCCCGCCGAACTGGACAATCGTTTCCTCGATTGCGTTCGTATCGTCAATGTTGTATTAGCTATACCGTTCTGTGGGTGATATGATAGCATATGCGCAGGCGAGAATACGTTACGGCGGTGGGGAGTAGCGTGGGTGCCCTCGCGGCGACGGGGGTGGGACACGCCCAGACGGGATCGCTCGAGCGGGTCTGCCCGGCGGCGACCGCGACGACGGTCAGGCCCGGCGACGACGTGGTCTTCGAAGCCGCGGCGTCTCCGGGTGTCGAACCGCAGGCGGCCGACTGGCGGGTCGACGGTCCGGACGGGGACGCTATCACGCCGTACGACCCGTTTTACAGTTACACCTACATCACGGGAAATCCGGCCGCTTACGGTCAGTTCGACGAGTCGGGAACGCACGAGGTCAGCGTGACCGTCGACGGTACGACCGCTATCTGGACGGTCGAGGTCACCGAGAGCGCGCCGGACCCGCCGGACGTCGACGTGACGTGTGATCCGGGACCGGACGCCACGATCACGGTCCGCGACGAGGTCGACGTGACCGCGTCGGCTGCCGACGATTTCGGGCGGCTCCATCGGCTCTTCTGGCAGGAAGGGCGCAACGCCACGTACGTCGACCGGACCGACCTCTCGGGCTCGACGGGGACGGCCACGTATTCGACGACCGGCGGCAACGCGATCTGGTTCATCGGCGGCTATCCGATGATCGCGTGGGTCGCCTGCCGCGACGGCCGGTTGGCGTCCGTCCGAACCGAGGGGCCGTCGGTCGTCGCGTTCCGAAACGTCACGATCACCGGCACGAACGCGCCGGTCCACGCGGGCGAGGACCTCGTCGTCGAGGCCGAGATCGACGCCGAGGGCGATTCCACCTATCACGGGTTCGTCGACGTCGAAGCGGACCTGATCGTCGGCCACGACCCCACGCACGTCGACAGTCGGACAGTCGAAGTGTTCACCGCCCAGACCGAGACCGTCGACCTCGAGTTCACGACGGCCACCGTGCGCAACACGCAGACGTTCCCGGTCCGCGTCGAGACGGCCCACGCCGCTTCCGAGACGGACGTGACCGTCATCGGAACCGAGGACGACGGGACGCAGGGCAACCTCGAGGTGACCGGGCTCGAGACGAACGCGCCGGTGACCGGCGGCGAGTGGCTCGAGGTGACGGCCACGCTCGCGAACACGGGCGACGGGCCGGCCGACCGGGACGTGGAACTCGTCGTCGGCCGCGATCCGACGACGGTCGATACGCAGGGCGTGACCGTCGGCGCGGGCCAGACGACGACGGTCTCGCTGGGCTACGAGACCTATCCCGTCCGAAACGACGACGAGTTCCCCGTCCGGGTGGGAACGGGCGACGACACCGCCTCGCGGACGGTGCTGGTCCACGGACGTGACGGGAACGACGGCGGTGATGGTGAGCCGTCGTTCGCGGTGTCGATCACCGGAACGAACGCGCCGGTGACCGGCGGCGAGTGGCTCTCGGTGACCGCCGCCGTCGAAAACGTCGGCGACGCCGCCGGCACGCACGATGTCGAACTCGTCGTCGGCCGCTCGCCCGAAGTGGTCGACGCCGCGAGCGTGAGCCTCCCGCCCGGCGGGACGGGAACGGTTTCGCTCGGCTACGAGACCTACCCGGTGACCAACGACGACGTGTTCCCGGTGATGGTTCGGTCGCCCCACGCGAGCGACACGCGAACCGTGACGGTCCACGGAACGGGCTGAGACCGATCCGGTCGGCCGCGAACGTCGAGTGGACGCTCGAGGCCGGATACGGGGACTCGAGTCCCGAATCCGGATCGGACAGCGGCGGGGTTACTCTTTCAGGCCGAAGGTTCAGGGGGGAGAGTCCACTGGCGGTCCGTGGCGATGCGACACGACGAATGGATGAATCTCCACGCGTTACTGCGGGAGATACGAGACGATATGGAGCACCGAGGGGATATCTCTCCGGACGCGTTCGCGGCGTACGACTATCAACACGCTCGACCGAGGCACCTCCACCGACAGAAAAAGGAGCACAAGCGAGCGACGCGGCTCCTCCTCTGGGGGATCGTGCGGTCGATCGAGACGGAGAGCGACCTCGCCGTGGCGCGCCGCTGAGGTCGAGTCGGTTCGGATCGGTGTCGGGACATCACGCGGCGAAAAGGGTATTGTCGGTCAGCGATCGCCCTCGTACGGTGGTACTCTGAACGCGCCGGGTAGCGTCGTCGGTTCACCAGCGAATCGGAGTCGCCGGTCACTCGCGGTAGCACGAGCCGACGCCGGTCCGTTCCCGATCGACTGGGATCTCATCCGCCCGGGCTCCGGTCACCCCGGATTTCGGGAACGGACAATCGTACGTGTGCTACCAACTCGCATAGTTGGCCTGCATGCCAGCGCCGGCACAACCATATCAGCGTATAGCGGCGCTCTAACGCCGAATTAACTGATCGGTACAGTAGTCGAACAGCTGGCATACGATCGGACAGGCACGGTGTTTCAGTGACCGCACGCTACCGAAAGTCGGCCTCGAGAAGCGGCCGAAACGCGATATATCCTGGTGCTACCACACGGGTCCATTACCGATGCAAACGGGACTTCGACACACATAAACGCCGGGCGACGGATTCTAGATGTATGTCAAACGCGTCGCAGCTGCGTGACAGCACCCAGATCGTCCTTCCACGGGCGGCGCTCGAGGGGCTCGAGTCGCGGCTCGACGACGAGTTCACGGTCACCGTCTTCCCGGACGGTGAGGACCGCTGCCGGATCATCGGCAGCCCCGTCGAGATCAAGGAAGCGAGCGAATTCCTCGCTCGACAGGGCGTCAGCGTGCGTTGATCGGGTTTCGCCGAGCGCGGCGGTTCCGTCGTGTTCTGTTCTCGAGTTCGGTCGTCGCCAGTCTCGCCGTCACCGCTCCGGATGCGTCGGCGCGTCGAACCCGCCCCGGACGAGTGGCTTCGCGACGTGCCGACGCGCACACGGCGGGACCTCGTACCAGCCCTCCTCGAGGTCGCGCTCGAGCGGTCGCTCCGCTTTCCCCGCCGTCCCGGTTCCGCAGTCCCGACAGCGATAGCCCTGATTCCGGCCCGCGCTCTTCATCGTCCGCCCGCAATCGGAACAGGTCGGCGTGACCCGCTCGGTGCGGACGAGGTCGCGGACGGCGAACTTCTCGAGTTTGAGCGTGCCGCTTGCAACCTCGCCGCAGGCGGTGATTCGGTCGCCGACGCATAACGCCCGCACCCGATCGCGGAATCGTTTCGTCGGCTCGAACGCGGCACAAGTGAGCCGCTCGGGTGCGTTTTCGCCGTCTCCGCCCCCCGTCGGTCCCGACGACTCAAGGTCGACGAAGACGTGGCCCCCGCGCCGGGTTTCGGGCTCGCTCGCGACCCGCCCCTCGAGCCGGTAGGCGCGCCCGTCCTCGACGGTCGCGATTGACCCGTCCCGGAGGTGGACGTCCGTTCCCTGATTCGTCAGAAACAGCTGGCTCGCGGCGACGGGTTCGCTCTCGATCCGCTCGGCGACCGCCCGGACCGCGGCCCGCTCGTCGCCGCGGATCCCGTGCAGGATCGGGCCCGGCGTGTGCGGCACGCAGACGGTCTCGTCCTCGCCGCGGTCGACGGTGTCCCACACTGCGGGATAGCCCCGCTCGGCCGCGGCGAAGACGGTCTCGTGGTCCACCTCGCGGGCGGTTCCCCACCGCTCGGACTCGCGATAGGAGATGTACTCGTGCGTCCACTCCTCGAGGGCCGCCCACGCGCCGACGGCGGCCAGCGCGCCGATCCGGCCGCGGCCGTTTCCGGCGTGCCACGACCGATAGCCGTGGCGCTCGATCGCCGCCGCGGCGTCGGCCGGCTCGAGGTGATCGCGGATCGCACTCCACGCGAACCGCTCGATGTCGTCGGGGATCGCGCCCGCTTCGGTGGCGTGGTCCGCGACGACGAGCCCCGGATGCGTCCGCTCGTCCGCGGTTTCGGCCAGCGACTCGAGCCGTTCGCGGGCGACGGCCTCGGCGCGGTCGGGATCGCAGTCGGTGTGGATCGCCAGCGCGGCGTTCCCTCGCGTTTTGTACTCGACGGCGGGGTTGAGCCGGACGAGGAGGAGTCGCTCGATCGCTGCCCCCTCGCGGCGCAGTCGCTCGGCGATCGTCGCGGCGACGTAGGTCGTACACATCCCTCGCTCTCGCGAGTCGGTATCGTCGATCCCGACGACGGTCATCGGCGGCTCTTGGCGGGGGATCGGGTAACCCCTTTCGGGACGCCGCGCCGTCGCCGACAGGCGGAACCTGATATATAAGTATACTCCCGATACGGGGACGAATCGCGACACGGCACCCGGGCATCGCGGGGAAAACGTCTTATAGGAGGAATCGCTTACAACCCCGTATGTCCCGCTCCGCGCTAGTCGGCAACGTAACCGCGATGTTAGAGGACGCGGGATTCATGGTCAGTGATCGGTGTGCGATCCGACCCAAGAGCTTCGATATCGCCGCGCGCTGTGGCGAGGACCTGATCCTCGTCAAGATCCTCGCGAACATCGACGCGTTCAACGAGGCGACGGGCCAGGAGATGCGGCGACTGGGGACCTACCTCAACGCGACGCCGCTCGTCATCGGCCTGCGCAGCCGCGACGAGGATCTGAAACCCGATGTCGTCTACTTCCGACACGGCGTCCCCGTGTTCAGCCCCGATACGGCGTACAACCTGTTCATCGAAGAGGTTCCGCCACTGATCTACGCCGCCCCCGGCGGCCTCTACGTCAACATCGACGGTGACCTGTTAGCCGACGAGCGAGAGGACCGCGACTGGAGTCTCGGCCAACTCGCCAGCGAACTCGGCGTCTCCCGACGGACCGTCTCGAAGTACGAGGACGGGATGAACGCCTCCGTCGAGGTCGCGATGGCGCTCGAGGAGATGTTCGAAGCGCCGCTGACGAGCCCCGTCGACGTACTCGAGGGGGCCGACGACGTCCACGAGAGCGAGGCGATGCCGGAGGACCCCGAAGCGGATCCGGACGACGAACAGGTCGTCGCCGTGCTCACGCGGGCCGGCTACAGCGTCCACCCGACGGCTCGGTCGCCGTTTACGGCCGTCAGCGAGGACGAAGACGACAGCGAGATCGTCCTGACGGGTCACTCGAAGTTCACGAAGGCCGCGGAGAAACGCGCCCGGATCATGAGTTCGATCGGGCAGGTCACACGGACGCGATCCGTCTACGTCGTCGACCGCGCGAAACAGGAATCGGTCGACGGCACCGCGCTGGTCGAGCGCGACGAACTCGCGAAGTTCCGGAACGCCGACGACCTCCGGGACGTCATCCGGGAGCGATCCGAGTACGAAGAAGCGGTCTGAGATCCGATACGCGCTGTTCGGCTCGTTTTGCAGTCGACGCCAAGCCGCCGAGACGTCGTTACGCCGCGCCGGTGCCGTAGGTCTCCTCGAGATACTCGACGATATCGTCGCTTTCGGGCATGCCTTCGATGCCGTTCGCTTCGTCGACGATGACCGGGACGCCGGTCTGGCCGCTGACTTTTTCGACTTCCGTGCGCTCGTCGTGCGAGCGGGGGACCTCGATGACGTCGTAGTCGAGCTCGAGGTCGTCGAGTTTCGAGCGGACCTTGGCGCAGTACGGACAGCCGGGAAGCTCGTACATCGTGATGTCTGCCATACGGGGGTATTGCCGCGGAAGACGTATCAGCCCACCGGTCGGCCGGACGATTGCCGGAGCCGAGGCAGTCCGACACGTTCGTCGTTCGGTCGATCGAGGCGCGCATTATCGACGAAAACGGTGGATCGAACTGCCCGTTAGAACGAGAGCATTTCGGCGTCGACGGCGAAGAAGACGGCGAAGTAGAGGATGAACGCGACGGCGAGCGCCCACTGGCCGAGCGAGACGTCGTCGGCTTCGCCCATCGAGGCCTTGACGAGCGGGTAGCTCATGATCCCGGCGGCGAGCCCGTTCGAGATCGACGTGGTCATCGGCATGACCGTGATCGTCAGCCCGCCCGAAATCGCCCACGCGGGGTGTTGCCAGTCGATGTCGGTGACGCCCTGCAGCATGATGATGCCGACGACGACCAGCGCGAGGTAGGACGCGTACTGCGGAATCGCGCTGATCAGCGGCACGAGAAGCAGGGACAACAAGAAGAGGAGGCCGACGACGAGCGCGGTGAATCCGGTCCGGCCGCCCTCCTCGACGCCGGTCGAGGATTCGATGTAGGTCGTCACCGTCGAGGTCCCGATCATCGCCCCGACGGTGGTCCCGATCGCGTCGGCCATCAGCGGCTTCTCGATCTCGGGGAGGTCCCCGTTCTCGTCGAGGAAGCCCCCGATCTGGGAGACGCCGATGAGCGTCCCGGCCGTGTCGAAGAAGTCGACGAAGAAGAACGTGAAGACCACGAGCACGAAGACGAGCGGATCGTCGGTGATCATCCCGAGCCCGTCGACGAAGCCGGCGACGAGCGGCGTGAAGTCGTACTGAACGTTCGCGATCAGACTCACAAGCCCCTCGTTAGCAACCTGCTCGTAGCTCCCCGGCGGCGTGAGCGTTCCCGGCGAGACGACGTCGAGGGCCGTCAGCAGCCAGCCGGCGACGGCGGTGGCGAGAATTCCGATGACGATCGAGCCCCGAATCCCGCGGGCGTGAAGAATGAGCATCAGCGCGAGTCCGACGACCGAGAGCGCGGCGACGGCGCTCGTCGCGACGTTGCCCATCGTCACGAGCGTGTCGGGGTCCGCGACGACGATCTGCATCTCCTGGAGTCCCAAGAAGAGCAGATAGACGCCGATACCGGCCCCGACGGCGAACTTGACGGGTTCCGGGAAGAGTTCGATGATGTACCGGCGCGCGCCGATCGCGGTCAGGACGATGAAGACGATCCCTTCGACGAAAACCGCCGCGAGCGCGACCTGCCACGGCACGCCGAGGCTGAGGACGACCGTGTACGCGAAAAAGGCGTTCAGTCCCATCCCCGGCGCGAGGCCGAACGGCCTGTTCGCCCAGAACGCCATCACGAAGATCGCGACCGCCGACGAGAGGATCGTCGCGACGGTGATCATCTGCGTGACTTCGCCCGAACTGTAGCCCTCGAGCGCGATCGCCTCGCCGAGGATCGCCGGATTGACGACGATGATGTAGGACATTGCCAGAAACGTCGTCAGCCCCGCGATCGATTCGGTCTCGAGGTCGGTATCGTGCTCGTCGAAGCCGAAGAACGCTGCGAGTGTCTCGATAGCCCCCATATTGGATGCTCGAGCATAACCACACCGGTTAGTTAAACGTTCTTGTCCGCATTGACGCGCTGTGTATACACGCTTGTGGATAGAATGGTGAGTGGACCCGACGGCTCGCTCGCCGGTCGACTCGTGTCGGCAGGAGGTGACGGGACGAACGTATTTCACTCCCGAGCGCGTACCGTGGTACCATGAGGTTTGTCATCGTGGGATACGGTCGGGTCGGCTCGCGGACGGCAACCATCCTCGCCGAGGAGGGACACGAGGTCGTCATCGTCGACAACGACGCCGACCGCATCGAACGCGCGAGCGACGAGGGTTTCGAGACGGTCCGGGGCGACGGGGCCGACGAAGACGTACTCGTCGACGCGGAGATCGGAACCGCCGACGCGATCGGTGCGTTCACGCCCGACCTCAACGCCAACTTCGCGGCGTGTATGGTCGGCACCCACCACGGCTGTCGGACCGTTCTGCGGATCGACGAGGACTACCGCGCGGACATCTACGAGAAGTACGCCGAGGAGGTCGACGAGATCGTCTACCCCGAGCGGCTGGGCGCTGCGGGCGCGAAGACGGCCCTGCTCGGCGGCGACTTCAACGTCGTCGCCGACCTCGCCGCGAATCTCCAGTTGACCGTCCTCGAGATTCGGGAGGGGTCGCCGGCGGTCGGCAAGCGGATGAGCGAACTCGAACTGCCGGAATCCGCACGGATCTACGCCCACGGGCGCGCACGTGAGCCGCTGACGATCCCGCTGCCGGGCACCGAACTCGAGGTCGGCGACGAGGTCGCGGTCATCACCGAGACCGATCGCGCGTCCGCGGTTCGATCCGCGCTGTTGCCCGCAAGTGCCTGACTGCGCTTTCGACTCGGTCTTGTCGCTGCGCTCGAGCGAAGCCACTGGCGCTTCCGAAAGGGCAGAAAACCGGGAGCAGGCGCGCTGACGGCTGGGATGGGGGGAGGGGTGGGGAGACCGCCGCGCGCCTGTTCCTTTCGTCACACCGGTGGCCAATAAAACCGCGTCAGACGATCGACGGACGAGAGTCAGACATCGCTGCCGGCGCGCTCCAGAACGCGGTTCAGGTCCCGTCCTCGAGACGGAAGACGAGCACGTTCTGGTGGACCATCGAGGGGACAAAGGAGAACGGGTAGCCGTAGACGTGGAGGTCCTTCGTCGGATCGTACCAGATCAGGTTCGCCGCGAGCGAGAGCGGTGCGGTCGACTCGATGGCCCGCGCGAGATCCGCCGAGAGGAACTCGTAGGACTGCTCGCGGTACATGTCGCCGATGAAGACGACGACGTGGCCGTCCTGCGCGACGGCCTCGGTGAATCGGTCGAACTTCGCGGCCATGTCGTCGAGCCACGCTTCTTTCGTTTGACGTTCGTCGGGCCCGTCGTCCGTCTCGAAATCGCGGTCAACAGCATCGTCGGCATCTGTAACGGCATCGCCAGTACCGCCACCGGCGGTCGCGGCCGCACCGTCGAACGATCCCAACTTGCTCTCGCGGGTCTCGCGTTCGTTGCGCGTCTGCTCGAGTTCGTCCATGTGCCAGTAGGGGACGTCGGTCAGCAGGAGGTCGACGGAATCGTCGGGGACGTCCTCGATCAGGTCGGCGCAGTCGCCGTGTCGGAGTTCCTGTTCGGCCAGCGGCGGCTCGCCGCGGGCGCGGCGTTCGTCGTTTTCCTCCGCGAGGACCTCTCGATAGATCTCGATCCACCGCTCGGTGCGCTCGAAGCCGATGGCTTCCCGGAGCCCGGTCCCCTCGTGTTCGCAGAAACTCGCGCCGAGCAAGGTCCCGCCGACGCCCGCGAAGGGGTCGAGGACGGTATCGCCGGCCTTGCTGAACCGGTCGATCAGGTCCGCACAGAGCCGCGGCGGTTTCTGGCCGCCGTGTTCGCTGCGCAGGTCGTGTTGGACCGCGGGCGGGTAGCTCTCGGCGATCACGGACTTCGTGGCGTACTTCCACTCCTTGCCCGTGAGGTCGTTGACCCGATTGCGCTCGTCGTAGACCCCGCGGCCCTCGACGTAGCGCTGGTGATCGGCCAACTCGTCGGTATCGATCACCTCGCCGTCCTCGACCGGGAGGGACTCCTCCCGCGCGCGGTCGGCGTCGAACGCGCCGTCCTCGTCCGTGAACAGGCGGCTCTGGCGGTGTCGATCCCCGTCGTCTGCCATACCTCGAGTGCTCACGGGAGTCGCTTAAACGCTTGTCTTCGATCACCGCCGCTCGAGCGCCGGCGGCCGTCCCCGCCGTTTTTCACGCCCCCGTGCGAAGGCGTTCGGTACGATGATACCCGTCGGAGATGTCGTCTCGCTGACTCTCGGCGTCCTCGCCCTCTGGGTCGGCGCTCGCTTCCTCGTGACCGGCGCCTCGAGACTCGCCGGCGCGGCCGGGATCTCGGCGCTCGTCGTCGGGCTCACGGTGGTCGCGTTCGGCACGTCCGCACCGGAGATCGTCGTCTCGACGGGCGCCGCGCTCGAGGGGCAGGGCGACGTCGCGGTCGGCAACGTCGTCGGCTCCAACGTGTTCAATCTGGGCGTCATCCTCGGACTCGTCGCCGTCATCGCGCCGTTTCGCGTCACCGAGCCGCTGCTCCGTCGGGACGTGCTGGCGATGGCCGCCTCGACGGTCGTCGCGGCCGCCGTCCTGGCGAACTTCCTCGTCTCGCGGCTCGAGGGGGCCGTCCTCCTCGCGCTGTTGGGGTGCTATCTGGCGGCGCTCGTGGTCGCGATCAGGAGCGGGGACGAGGCGGGCGACCCGACGGGCGACTCGAGCGAGGCGACCGATGACGGGGCGTCGTCCGCCACGGCCGACGGCGACGGTCGGGAGGTTCGGCTCGGCCTCGAGGCGGGCCGCACCGCGGCGGGGCTCGCGATCGTGATCGTCGGCGGCCGACTACTGGTCGACGCCGCGGTCGGACTGGCCCTCTCGGCGGGTATCTCGGAGTGGGTCGTCGGCGCGACGGTCGTCGCGGCCGGCACGTCGCTGCCGGAGCTGGTGACCTCCGTCGTGGCCGCCCGCCGGGGCGATACCGGCATCGCCGCGGGCAACGTCGTCGGCTCGAACGTCTTCAACCTCCTCGGCGTGTTGGGGCTGGCCGCCGCGGTCCGCCCGCTGGCCGTTGATTCGGCGGTCGTTCTCGCCCTCGGGTGGCTCGCCGCCCTGACCGCGTTCGGAACGGTCGTCCTCGCGACGGGTCGGCGTCTGACCCGCCTCGAGGGGGCCGCCCTCGTCGCGTTCGGCGCGAGCTACTGGGTCGTCAGCGGCCTCCTCTGAGACCGTCCCGTCGCCGATCGACCGGCCCGCAGGCCGGGTGACGCGAGTGTTAGCGAGGCCATATGAGTGTCCCGGCCCTAGACGCGACCATGAACATGCTCGTCGACGGCGAATGGCGGACCGACGCGTACGAGTCGACCGGTGACGACGGCTCGTTCGAACGCCAGACGACGCCGTTCCGCGACGAAATCCGCGATGAGCCGGACGCTCGATTCCGACCCGAGGCGGGTCGGTATCACCTGTACGTCTCGCTGGCCTGCCCGTGGGCGCATCGAACGCTCGTGACGCGAGCGCTGAAGGGCCTCGAGGACGCAATTTCGGTCTCGGTCGTCGACCCCTACCGCGGCGAGGGCGGTTGGCAGTTCACACCCGAGAAGGAGGGCTGTACGCCCGATCACGTCCACGGCGCGGACTTCCTCCGGGAGCTATACGTCCGTGCGGATCCGGACGCGACCTGTCGCGTGACGGTACCGGTGCTCTGGGACACGCAGGAAGACACCATCGTCAACAACGAGTCCGAAGAGATCATGCGGATGCTCGACACCGAGTTCGACGACTACGCCGATCGAGACGTCGATCTCTACCCCGAGGGCTACCGCGACGACGTCGACCGGATCATCGACGAGATTTATGACCCGATCAACAACGGCGTCTACCGCGCCGGCTTCGCCACGAAACAGGGCCCCTACGACGAGGCGGTCGACGACCTCTTCGCCGCGCTCGACCACTGGGACGACGTGCTCGCCGACCAGCGGTATCTCGCGGGCGACCGGCTCACCGAAGCCGACATCGCGATGTTCACGACGCTCGTCCGGTTCGATACCGTCTATCACACGCACTTCATGTGTAACGTCCAGTACATCCGGGAGTACGACAACCTCTGGCCATATTTGCGCGACCTGTATCAGACGCCCGGCGTCGCCGAGACGGTGAATCTGGACCACATCAAGGAACACTACTACACGACCCACCCCGACGTGAACCCCCATCGGATCGTCGCCCGCGGGC
Source organism: Natrinema sp. LN54 (assembly GCF_052439245.1). Classification (NCBI taxonomy): domain Archaea; kingdom Methanobacteriati; phylum Methanobacteriota; class Halobacteria; order Halobacteriales; family Natrialbaceae; genus Natrinema; species Natrinema sp. LN54. The sequence continues at coordinate 531,004 of NZ_JBQVRP010000004.1, read as the reverse complement.
CGGACCTCGCGTTCGAGGCCCCCCACGACCGCGACGAACTCCCGGGCGGCCCGCCGTCGGACCTCGTCGCAACGGCGAACGCCGACGACTGAGGGGGAGTCGGACTCGAGAGAGCGATCGAAAGCGCGGCGAAAAACGAGAGACGGGACGACGGCTTACGATTCGGCGGCCGTCTGGTCGGCCTCGGCTTGGCCGACGTCTTCGGCATCGGTTTCGGTGTCCCCCTCGTCAGCGTCGGCGGACTCGGTATCGGTCGTCCGCGTGTTTCTCGAGCCGTCGTGACCGGTCTCGCGCCGCCAGTTTTCGAAGCTGTGTTCGAACTCGTCTTCCGCCACGAACACCTTCCAGAGGATCCACGCCGGGACGAGCACCGGTATCATCGGAATCAGGACGATTACGAGTATCGCCGCCATGATGTAGCCGAACAGGGACATCTGGGTGTTCGGCCCGTAGCCCGACGACTCGGACACCTTGGTTGACATGTGCGGCGCTACGAACGTGTCGGTATTCCGTCTTTCGATTCGACGGGTCCCTACAGGAACGAATTCGGCCGAGAGTTGATCGATCTGCTACATTTCGGCAGCAGCGACGGCCGAAACGGATGCGTGTAACTCGAGCCCGTTGGGCCCGCTCAGTCGTCGCTCAGAACCGCCTCGGAGTCGTCCTGCGGGCGGTAGCCGAGGTCGAGCATGGTCTCGGTAAGCGAGAGGAAGCGCTCGGAGTTGTCGGAAACGCCGTGGGCGATCAGGGGCGAGTCGTCGAGCGTCGTCGTCGCCGCCGCGTTGAGCACCCGTCGGCAGTCGCCGGGGCTGAGCCACATCGCGCGGGCGTAGCGCTCGCCCGCGCCGTCTCGCTCGTCGCAGATCTGCCGGAGTTCGTCGCGAGTGAGCAGCCAGCCGATCCGCAGGTTCACCACGTCGAACCCGTGTCGCTTGGCGTAGTACGACCCCATCGCCTCGCCGAAGACCTTCGTGACGCCGTAGTACGTGTCGGGGTTCGTCGGATCGCTCGGCTGGACGGCGTCGGGGCTGCCGCCGGTCGACTCCGGCCGGATCACCGAGGCGGTGTTCCCCATGTTGACCGCGTGGTTCGAACTCGCGAAGACCACCCGCTCGAGGCCGTTCTCCTCGGCGGCCTCGAAGGCGTTGTACACTCCCTCCACGTTCGGGCCGCTGACCTCGTCCCACTCGGCCCGCGGCGAGGGGTTGGCCGCGAGGTGGATCAACACGTCCTGGCCCTCGAGGGCGTCGATGAACTGCTCGCGATCGGTGATCTCGAGGGGGTCTGCGTCCAAGTCCTCGGTCTCGCTGTGGGTGAACAGCGTCAGATCGTACTCGTCGTCCGGGAACGCGTCGATGGCCGCTCGGCCCACGTTGCCCGCCGCACCGGTGATGGCGATATTCGTCATACGGACCATACAGCAACGGTGTAGAAATAACTCGGGGCGGCGCGTTCCGGTCTGACGCCGGCCTACGGCTCGACGACGATCTTACCGACGCTCTCACGATCCTGCATCGCCGCGAAGGCGTCGTCGGTGTCCTCGAGCGCGTACGTCTCGTCGATTTCGGGGTCGAGTTCGCCGTCGGCCGCGAGGTCGACGAGCCGTCGCAGGTCGTCCTGCGTTCCCATCGTCGAGCCGACGATGCGTTTGTGGCCGAGGAAGAGGTTCGCCACGTCGACGGTCGACTCGTTGCCCGCCGTGCGGCCGCAGATCGCCATCGTCCCGCCGCGGCGCATGACGGACTGTCCGAGTTCGGTGAACTCGCCGCCGAGGTGGTTGATGACCGCGTCCGGCGCGCCGATCTCCTCGACTTCGCCGCGGATCTCGTCGATATCCGTCGAGCGGATTCCGTGATCGAGTCCGAGATCGCGCACCCGCTCGAGTTTCTCGGCCGACGAGGACGTGCCGATCGTCTCCGCACCGAAGATATCGGCGAGCTGGATCGTCGCGACGCCGACGCCGCCGGTCGCACCGGGGACGAAAACGAGGTCGCCGGGACCGACCTCGGCCCGCCGCAGCATGTGGAACGCGGTCATGTACGCCGTCGGAATCGCGGCGGCGGTCGCCGCGTCGATGTCGTCGGGCAACGGGATCAGCCGATCGGCCCGCACGCGGGCGGTTTCGGACAGCCCGCCGTGATAGAGCGAGAACCGTTCGCACATGTTCTCCGGGCCTTCGCGACAGAACCGACAGGAGCCACACGTCTCGTTCGGGCAGAGAACGACCCTGTCGCCGGGCTCGAGCCCCCGAACGTCCGCGCCGACCTCGCTCACGACGCCGGCCACGTCGAGTCCCGTGACGAACGGCAGGTCGTCGGCGTCGACCATCGCCGAATCCCCCTCGAGGATCCAGAGATCGTGGCGATTGATCGCGCAGGCCTCGACGTCGACCAGCGCCTCGTCGGGGCCGGGTTCGGGTTCGTCGCGGTCGATCACGTCCACTCCCTCGGGACCGATCAGATCGGTAAACGCTGCGGCTCGCATCGGTTTTCGACTCGACCTCGAGGGCAAAGACCCTAGGGAAGGCGGCACTGAGGTCGGGACCTCGAGGCGGTTCCGCGCGTCGATTCCGGGGATCAGCGCCGCTCGATCGGCTGATCGGTCGCCATTAGGCCGAGTCCGGATTCGGCGCTGGCAAGGCCCGGAGCCCGCGCGGCGGCACGAGGTAGTTCGCCCGGTTACGGACCCTGATGTACTGGAGGATGCCGTTGTTCGTCCGCGAACTGATCGAGCCGTCGGTGAGGTCGCTCCCGGTCATCGCGTTGCGCGTTTTCACGAAGTCCGCGATCGAGCGCTGCAGCGAGAGGAAGTGGGTGGCCGCCGCGTCGTCGTCGGTCGAATCGAAGTCCCGGCGGAGGATGATCGGCTCGCCGTCCTCGCGGGCTCGAGCCGTCTTCTGGGCGTGGCCGACCGTTCCGCGTCGCGCGTCCTCGGCCGCGTCGCCGCCGACCTCGGCGATACGACTCGAGTCGCCGAGGTTGTCCCCGGCTCCGTCGACGAGCCCCTCGTCGGCGTGGGTCGGCGAGAACATCTTCGAGACCCGGATATCGCGGCTGTCCTGTTCGTACCACTGGTGGAGGTGTAGCCGAATCTTCGAGAGGTGGATGGTCGTCCCGCCGGCGAAGGGACCGTCCTGAATCGTCACGCGGTCCTCGCTCGCCTGCGTCTTCCTGAAGCCGGATTTGAACCCCATGAACATCGGCGCGTCGTCGGGAACCGGCTCGCTGTCCGGGATGCCGCTGACGCCGGACTGGCGATCCGCCGGGAGGCCGCGGCCGATGAACCCCGTCCGGCGCTCGGCCACGTCGAAGACCCCCTCGAGGGTGCCCTCGACCTCGAGTCCGTTGAGTTCCTCGAGGTCGCCTTGCAGCGCCTCTTCGGCGCTCAGCGTGACGTGGCCGTAGTCGCTGGCCAGATGGATCAGGGCGTCGTACTCGTCGATTTCGGGGTCCTCGATCGGCGCGAGCGCTTCGGGATCGGGCAGGTCGACGCTTTCGGGAAGGTCGGTCTCGAACCGGTCGAAGTACGCCGGACCGTAGCCGATCGTAAACGCCAGTCCCTCGTTCCCGCGTTTGTACGCTTTCTCGAGGGTTCGGAACGCGGCCTCGAGTTGCTCGCGTTCGTCTTCGGCGTCCGCTGGCCCGTCGCCGACGTACTCGAGGCCGAGCAGGAGGTGGTGTTCGGGCGGCTCGATGTTCCCGTGGTCGTCCGCGGCGAGGAACTCGTTCCACGCGTGCTGGCGGTCGGGAAGCTCCTCGGGGCTGAGCGCGGCCTGTGGCACGTCCTCGGTCTCCTCGCGCTGGAGGCAGGCGGCGAGCGCGCTCGCACCGCCGATGGCGACGGCGCTGCGGACGAACGCGCGACGCGAGAGCCCGCGGTCCGGACCGTTCATACACGACCCTCGGGGGTTCGCGACTAAGGATATTGCGGTCACACCGACCGGTACAGCCATCCGTCTGAGAGTGGTACATTCTCGCATGAACCAGGTCGAAGTGTTCGTCGAGATCGACGCCCCGCCGGGGGCCGTCTGGGACGCGCTGCTCTCGTTCGACACCTATCCCGAGTGGGACCCGATCCGTCGCACGATCGAGGGGGTCGCCGTCGACACGGCGGGACGCGAGGGCAGCGCCGAACCCGCCGATCTCACCCGGCTACTCGACGGACCGATGGCCGTCACCGTCGACCCTCACAGACGACTCGGCTGGCTCGATCGGCTCGTGGTGCCCTTCGCGTTCGACCGCTACCACGAGTTCCACCTCGTACCGATCGACGACGGCGAGCGAACCCGACTCCTCCAGCGGGAGACGGTTCGCGGCGCATTCGCCCCGCTCACGTTCGACGAGGGGCGCGTGGAACGGGCGTTCGTCGAGATGAACGACGCGATCGCGGCCCGGGCCGAACGCCGGACGAGCGCGAGCCCGATCGCCTGATCCCTGCTTCGTACTCGGTCACGCCTGCCGAATCAACCCCGCCCGAGCGATCAGACCAACTCGAGCAGCGCCTCGAGGGACTCGATTTCGTGTGCCGGCTCGCTCGAGAGGGCGTACTCCCTGCGGTGATCCCGCCGGATGAACGCCGCGTCGATGCCGGCCGCGTCGGCCGCGGCGATGTCGACGTGGCTGTCCCCCACGAATAACGGATTCTCGACCGCGAGATCCGCTAGGGCCCGCTCGAGGTAGTACGGCCTCGGCTTCTTGCGCTCGATGCCCTCGAACGTCGGCTCGCGGCCGTACCAGACGTCGACGGCGAGGTCGCAGTGCTCGAGGACGTTCCCGATCGTCTCGTGTTGGTTGTTGCTGACGATCGCCGTCGGGATCGACAGCGACTCGAGCGCCGCGACGTCGTCGTAGTGGCGTTTCCGACCGGCCCGAAGCTCGGCGAGTTGGGCCGCGATCGCGGCGTCTTCGCGGGCGCGCCAGAGGTCGTCGGGATCGATACCGTGGTGGTCAGCGGTTCGACGCAGCGAGGTCACGTCCGGACTGAGCAACGTCTCGATGTGGTCGGCGGGCGGATCCGTGACGCCGACGCTCTCGAAGGCGTCGGTCATCGCGTCGATCAGTACGTCCCGATCCGTCGGCGTCGTCAGGACGCCGTCGTTGTCGAAGATGACCGCGTCGTACGCCGTTTGGGCACCCATGTGGCCTGTCGTAGGACACGGAGGGATTTCGGCGTTGTGTCGGACAGCGACTGAGGTTTCTCCTCACTTGCCCGATCCGACGCCCCGCCTCGGTCCCTACCTATCGGGCGACGAGAAAATACTTATACATCGCTTGACAACCCGCGAGCCACTTCACTGGTCCCGCTATGACAGCCGCCCGATCCGATTCCGCGACGCCGACCGACGACTCGGTGACGACGCTCGAGTCGCTCCGAGCGGTCGTCAGGTCGCGTCTCGGAATCGATCCGCGGGCGCTCGCCGCGTTCCGGATCGGGCTGGGACTCGTCGTCCTGTTCGATCTGCTCTTGCTTCGGCTCCCGGGACTGGTCACGTTCTACACGGACGAGGGCATCTTCCCGCGCGCCGCCCTCGAGGAGGTGTCGCCCGCGCTCGCGAAGTGGTCCCTCCACGCGCTGTCGGGTTCGGCGTGGGCACAGGCGCTCTTGCTCGCGATCACCGGCATTTTCGCCGCGTGCGTGCTCGTCGGCTACCGCCACCGGCTCGCGGCCGTCGGCGCGGCGCTGCTCCTCGCGTCGCTTCACGCCCGCAACCCGTATCTGGTCAACGGCGGCGATACGATCCTCATCTCGCTGCTCCTCTTCGCGGCCGTCCTCCCGCTCGAGGCCCGGTGGTCGCTCCGCCCGCGTCGACTCGAGTTCCGGTCCGCGAGCGGGGACGATGCTCGCGTGGTTTCGACGGCGACCGCGATCCTCTGCCTGCATATCGTCGTCATCTACGCGATCAACGCGATCCTCAAGTTCCGGAGCGACGCGTGGCTGTCCGGCGTGGCCGTCCAGCGGATCTTCCGACTCGAGGACTTCATCGACCACGCGGGGCCGACGATCGCGGAGTTCCCCGCTCTCCTGACCGCGATCAACTGGCTCTGGATCGGGGTTCTCGCCGCGTCGGTGCTGCTCGTGGTCGCGCCCGGTCGGCTCCGGACCGCGACCGTCGTCGCGTTCGTCGGCGCTCACCTCAGCATGGCGGCGACGATGCGTCTGGGCGCCTTTCCGTTCGTCATGGTCGCCGTCCTGCTCGTCTTCCTGCCGCCGCCGGTCTGGGACCGACTCGAGCACCTCGTTTCGGCGAGTGGGCTCGAGGGGCGCTTCGAGTCCCTCACGGCGAGAGAAGAAACCGGAGAGACGGGGAAGGCGACAGCTACGAGCGGGATGACCGCAGAGACAGGTGACGCGGGCACGGCGAACGCGGAGACCGACTCAGCCGCAGCCGATTCGATGGTCTCACCGCGCGTTCGGCGCGGTACCCGACTCGCCGCGGCGGGGCTTCTCGTCTGTCTCTTCCTTGCCCTGGTGGGCTGGCAGGTCGCCGCGGCGGGACTCGTCGACACCCCGGCCTCGAGCGACGACGGCGCGCTGGGGAGCGCGAGTTGGGCCTTCTTCGCGCCCCAGCCGCCCGACTCCTACAGCTGGTACGTCGTCGAGGCGACCCCCGAGTCCGGAGAAACGACCGATCTGGTCACCGGCGACCCGGCGACCTTCGACCGCCCGGACAACGCCATGGATCGATATCCGTCGACGCTCTGGAAGCGATACGGGACGAAGGGACAGGGCGCGGGCGACGCCGCGCTCGAGTCGGCGGGCGCGTACTTCTGTGACCGCGCCCCCGCCGGGACCGAGTCGGTGACGATCTATCGCGTCGAACAGCCGGTCGACGCGGACGGGCCGGTCGGCGAGCCGATCCCCCACGAGACGGTCACCCGTTCGTGTTGATCTCCGGTGCCGGTGGCGAGACGGGATCCGACGCCGGAGCACTGACTCCGTCCGTAGGTTCAAGTACGGACGGGCGACCAGAGCCGCCGTGAGCTACGAGATGAGTCCCGAGGCGCGCGTCGCGCAGTCCGATTCACGCCGTTCCGGCCGGGTGGACGATGGGCCATAGGGCGCTCGTCGCCTACCGGCGGCCGGACCGCCTCTACGACCTGCGGTACAGCCATTGGGGCGGCGAAGGGCTGTCGCTCGCCGACGAGATAACGGCGGCGACCCCCCTCGCCGACGGCGTGATCGAGGGGTCCCTGCTGGCGGACTCGATCACTCGCGACCGCATCCTGCAGGATTTCCTCGATCCCTGCGTCCACGAGGCGCTCTATCTCGTCGCGCCGGCCGACGACTACGCGGTCGACGCCTACCGCGTCTGCTGGCTCGAGTGGGGCGACGGCCGCGACGACGGCCGGGGTGCGATCGTCGCCGCCCGGGCCGACGACGGGGCCGGGGCCGGGACCGAGGGCGAGCGTATCGAGACCTGGTTTCGCGCGACCAAGACCGCGCTGGCCGATATCATCGAAATGGGCGCGCTCTCGCGGCGGGCCGCACAGGCGTACCTCGAGGCCCGCGTCTGCGAGGATCAGGACGGCATCCTCTACACGTACGGCGAGTCGGTCGACGAGGACTCGTCGTACACGCCGACGCCCGATCGCTGGCTCGAAGAAGAGCGGCGAGAGCGCAACGAGGGGACGGACGGCACGGGCGAACCCGACGAGTGAGCGGCGCAGGGACGAACTGGAAAACGGCTCGGCTTCGAGAGACTCACTCGCCGGTGGTCCAGCGCGCGTCCGCGAGCGTCCGCTGGACGACCTCGTTGCCGACCGCTTCCGCTAAGGTCTCGAACCCGGCGCGCTCGCTCCGGTCGCCGGCGTTTGCGACCAGCCGCGAGACGATGAACTCCGGCGTCGAGCGGCCCACGGTGTCGAACCGGGGCTGGTAGTCGACGAGCAACTCGAGGTCGGGGTTCAGTCCCTCCGCGAAGATGCCGTCGACCCGCGCCTCCGGCGGGAGCGGCTCGAGATCGTCCGCGAGGTGCGTGACGAACACGCCCAGCGCCTCGCGGTCGACGGAGAGCGTGACGAGGCCGTGGAGGAGGTCCGCCGCGCTGCCCGGCTCCGTGATCGCCTCGAACTCGTCGACCAGCATCAGCGTGCGTCCGCCCGTCGAGAGCGGCGGGACGATCGACTTGAGCGTCGACTCGAGGACGCCGGCGTTGAAACTGGCGTGCCGGCGGTGGAAGACCAGCGAGTCGACGGGGGTCACCTCGGCCCGATCCGCGGGGACCGGCAGCCCCATCGTCGCCAGCAGGACGACCTGACACAGCGTCTCGAGCAGGGTCGTCTTCCCGCCGCTGTTGGCTCCGGTGAGGACCGCGACCCGCTGGTCGCCGGGGACTGATCCGACGCCGTCCGGGACGCTCGTCACGCCGTGCTCGCCGAGGCCGTAGGTGACCGGCTGGACCGACTCCCCGTCGTGTGCGGCGAGCGTGAGGTTGCGCGCGTTGACGACGGATACCGCGGCGTCGTCGCGGTCTACGAAGATGGGACGGGTACAGTCGTACTCGAGCGCGAAGCGAGCCAGCGAGAGGTGCAAGGCGATGTCGTCGACCGCTGCGACGGCCTGATCGATCGCGTCGCGGGCCGTCTCGAGCGTTTCCTCGAGGTCGCTCGCGACGGCCTGTTCGCGCTCGTCGACCGCTTCCGTGAGGTCAGTCCGGAGCGCGCGCAGAGTTCCACCGACGAAGTCGGTCGCGTCCGTCGCGTCGGTCGGCATCGCGTCCCGAACGCGATCGATCGTCGCGTCCGTCTCGGTCAGCACGTGGTCCTCGAAGGACTGCCGGAATCCCTCGGCGTCGTGGACGCCCGCCGAGCGCAGGTCGTCGATCAACGCGAGCGCGTTCGCGTCCATGTCCTCGACCGCGCCCAGATCGTCCCGGAGCCGATCGAGTTCTGCGTCGGCACCGTCTCGAACCCTGCCGCCGTCGAGCGCCGCCAGCGCCTCGGCGGCCTCCGCGAGCGTTTCCGCCTCGAGATCCGCGATCGCGGCGAACGGGCCGGAGTCGACCCCGGCCTCGAGCAGCGCCAGCGCGGCCTCGACGGCCGCGTGCTCGCTCCCGTCGCGCTCGTCGTAGCGCTCGTAGGCCTCGAGCACGGCGGTCCGATCGCCCTCGGCGAGGTCGGCCCACGCGTCCCGGGCCGCGAGCACGTCGTCGAGTCGCGATTCCATCGCCTCGCGGCCGTCGAGCGGCGTGAGCACCCGGATTCGATCGGCAGCCCGTTGAGTGACTGCGTGCTCGACCGCGAGATCCAGTAGCTCCTTGTAGGCCGACCGCGCGTCGCTGGTCGAGAGGATATCCATGCCAGCGCCGCCGGTCGCCCGCCGGAGGATACGGGTCGCGCGGCCGCGAGCGAGTCCGGCGTCCGCGAGCGCCCGCACGTCACCGCTCTCGATCGCCCGGATCGCCGCCTCTCTCCCTAACTCGTCGACCAGCGTCTCCCGCGTCTTCGGGCCGACCCCCCAGTACTCCTCGAGTCGCATACGTGGTGACTCGTGGCGACTGTCTTGAACGCTGTGTCATGTTGCCGCGCCGGTCACACGGGGACGCTGGTATCGACCGTTCCCGTTCGGAATAGCCGACATCCGCTCGAGCGAACCGGCCCGCTGTGCGTTCTCATGTCGGTACACGTCCGTCCACAACATATACACGAATGTGGGTATGTTTCTCCTCGAGGGAGAGCCGAAGAAGCACAAACACGGGGATTTTTATCGGCTCGGTGCCCTACTGACTTCCATGACTGATGGGCGGGGCGAAACTCCCCGGCGAACAGGAATGACCGAAAAGTGCGGCGTTGTCGGCGTCTCACTGGACGGTCGAGACGCGGCACGACCGTTGTACTACGCGCTCTACGCACTCCAGCACCGCGGGCAGGAGTCCGCGGGGATCGTCACCCACGACGGGTTCCAACAGCACAGCCACGTCGAAATGGGGCTCGTGGGGGACGCCTTCGGCGAGGACGACCTCGACGCGCTCAACGGGGCCGCGGGGATCGGCCACGTCCGGTATCCGACGGCCGGCTCGGTCGACTCCTCCTGTGCACAGCCCTTCTCCGTCTCCTTCAAGAGCGGCTCGCTCGGCCTGAGCCACAACGGCAACCTCGTCAACGCCGACGAGATCCGCGACGAACTCGCCGCCGCGGGCCACGCCTTCACCAGCGACGGCGACACCGAGGTCATCGCCCACGACCTCGCGCGCAACCTCCTCGAGGAGGATCTGGTCCGCGCCGTCAAGCGCACGATGGGGCGGATTCACGGCTCGTACTCGCTGACGATCACCCACGACGACACGGTCCTCGGCGTGCGTGATCCGCAGGGGAACCGCCCCCTCTGTATCGGGGAACTCGAGGACGGCTACATCCTCGCCTCCGAGTCGGCCGCGATCGACACCTTAGATGGGGAACTCGTCCGCGACGTTCGGCCGGGGGAACTCGTCGTCCTGCAGGACGACGGGCAGGGCTTTGACTCCTACCAGCTCGTCGAGAACGAGAACACCGCCCACTGCTTCTTCGAGCACGTTTACTTCGCGCGACCCGACAGCGTGATCGACGACACGCTCGTCTACGAGGCCCGGCGGAACCTCGGTCGCAAGCTCTGGGAGGAAAGCGGCGTCGAGACCGATGTCGTGATGCCGGTTCCCGACTCGGGACGCGCGTTCGCGTCGGGCTACGCCGACGCGGCGAGCGAGACGACCGCCGACGGCGAGGCTCGCGACGCGGACGACGACGGCGTCGAGTTCGCCGAGGGGCTGATGAAGAACCGCTACGTCGGCCGCACTTTCATTATGCCGACCCAAGACGAGCGCGAACGCGCGGTGCGGCTGAAGCTCAACCCGATCAAGTCCACGATCGAGGGCAAGACCGTCACCGTCATCGACGACTCGATCGTCCGCGGGACGACCTCGACCCAGCTCGTCCAACTCCTCAAGGACTGCGGGGCCGAGGCGGTCCACGTCCGCATCGGCGCGCCGGCGATCGTCGCCCCCTGTTACATGGGCATCGACATGGCCACCCGCGAGGAGCTGATCGCCGCGGACAAATCGACCGACGAGATCCGCGACGAGATCGCCGCCGACAGTCTCGCCTATCTCTCGACCGACGCCGTCGCCGACGTGCTCGGCAAGGAGCGGATCGACCTCTGTCTGGGCTGTGTCACGGGCGAGTACCCCTACGATATCGAGGGCGAGGAAACCGACCGCGACGTGAGCCGTCCCGATGTGGGCGGTCAGCAGTTGCCCGCGGACGACTAACAAACTTTTGCGCTGCGGGCACGCCTCCGGCGTGCCCTCGGCAAAACTTTGATGAAAAGCACTCCTCCTTCCCCTCCAGCCGCGCGTCGCGCGGCTTTCGGGTCAGTCGTCGGCCCGCTCGCGCCGCCAGCGCTCGCGGTCGTAAACGGTGTCCGCAACCAATTCTCCGTTAGATCACCCTTGGAACGCCTCCGCGAACTCCGTCGGGAGCGGAAACAGGACCAGTGCACCGCCGATCGCGACCTCCCGGTCACGCTCGCAGCGGCTCGTCGGTTCGATCGATTACCGTAGACAGGCCGCGACGACCTCGAGCATCCCCTCACCGCGGACCTCTTCCGCAAAGAGGGGGACCCGCCGAACGTCGGTGCCGCGGAAGAGATCCTGTGCCTCGGCGAGCGCGCCTTGTTGGACATCCCACCGCCGCTGACAGAACTCGCAGTCGTCGAGATTCGGCTGCAGGAACTCGCCGTCGACGTCGTCGGTGACGTTCGACAGCGGCTCCATCACCCGGTTGACGACGACGGTGCCGACGGGAATCTCGAACTCGCGGAGCTGCTGGCGCAGGCGCTTCGACTCGAAGACGCTCATCTCCTCGGGGATCATGACGATCCGGAAGTCCGTCCGCGCGGGATCTCGCAGGGCCGCTCGCAGGCGTTCGATGCGCTCGCGGAGGACTTCCAGGTCCTCGAGGTCGCTGCCGTCGTCGGGCTCCTCGCCACCGCCGAACATCCCCTTGACGCCGTCGAGCATGCCGCCGATGCGCTGGCGGAACTTCACCAGTCGACCCATCATGGAGTCCATAATCTCGGGGAGTTGCAGCAGTCGGAGCGTGTGGCCCGTTGGGGCCGTGTCGACGATCACGCGCTCGAAGCGCTCGTCGTCCATGTACTCGAGCAGGAGTTGCATCGCCGCGGCCTCGTCCGCGCCGGGCATCGCGCCGCCGAAGAGGGCGTCCATCGGCGACTCGCCGCCGAGCATCTCGCCGAGCCCGCCGAGGGGACCGCCCTCGGCTCCCTCGCCGCCGGGGAAGGGGGAGGTCCCGCCGCCGACCCCGTTCGCGCCGCCGGAGAACGGGTCGTCCCCGTCTGCTCCTGCGTCTGTCCCCGCTCCCGCGCCCGCGCCGCCGAAGGGAGTCTCGCCTCGCTCCATTGCGGCCTCCGGATCGATCTCGGCCGCGTAGAGAGGGATGTCGTCGCGGATTCGGTCGGGCTCGGCCGGGATGTCGGTCTCGAAGGTGTCCGAGAGCGAGTGGGCCGGATCCGTCGAGACGATCAGCGTCCGGGTGCCGCCGCGGGCGCTGTCGAGCGCGGTCGCGGCCGCCATCGTCGTCTTCCCGACGCCGCCTTTCCCGCCGTAGAGGACGTACTCGGGACCGTCGATCGGCTCGTCGGACGGTTCGACGTCGACGGTCTCGCGCTCGCCCGTCTCCGCGTCGTCGACCGAGTCGGTCGGCGTCACCTCGATGGTGTGTCCGTCGTCGCTGTCCCTCGCCGCGTCCCCGTCCTCGTCGACCGGTTCGACGTCGATGCCGCTCATACCGCGCGTTTCCCGGTCCCGACACGAGTATTCGTCGGTCTCGATTACGGCCGTCCAATCGACTGCCCCTATCGCTCCGTCACCGAGGGCCGAGCCGGTGGCTCGTCCCCGCGGACGATATCGCGAAGCGCCAGCGCGATCGGCACGGCCCACAGCGTCACGTACAGCGCGTGGGCGAGCGGGTTCGAAACGAGCGCGTAGCGGAGTCTCGCCCGCCGGCTCTCGAGTGGAACGGCGTCCCGGGCCGCGCGGTAGGCAACCACGCTGTAGTACGCCCAAACGGCCGCGTTGCAGGCAACGAGAACGCCCAGCGGGCCGGCGAGCGAAACCCACCCGAGCGCGGCCGAGACGAGCACCGCGATCGCGAGCGGAATTCCGACGACGTTCGTCACTACGAGCAGGTGCATCAGCGCCGTCCCTGCAACGAATCGGACCCGGTCGGACCTGGATCGATCGGGCGTGCGTCGACACCGGTAGGAGTCACGAACCTGCTGTCGGCTCTGCTGAACCCACGCGTCGATAGCCGTGGGACACCGAGTTCGGAGGTACCGATCCAGTACGCCGACCGCGCCGTTTCGGCGGGGTTCCGTCCCGCCGCGGGTCGTCGCTCCCGTCGCGTCGTCGCGTCGCCGGCCTTCGAGGTCGTTTAGCACGCGGGCCGTCGCGAACGTTCCCTCCTCGAGCGGTCGGCACGACGGGGCGCTTGCGGTCCCGGACAGCAGATCCGACCGGACCGCGCTTCCCATCGACTCGAGCAGGGGGACGAGACCGTCGTGGACGTTCCCCGCGGTTCGTTTCGCCCGCACGATGTCGTACTCCTCGAGGCCGGCGACGGCGAGTTCGAACGCGTCGACGGGGAGCCGCGTGCCCGCGGCACAGACGGTGACGATGTCGTCGGCGGCGAACGAGCGCGTCGCGAACGCCTCGGACAGCGCGGCCGCTTCGGTTCGAGAACCGCTGCCGCCACCAGTACCTGCCCGCCGATCCGTCACCCGGGCATCCGTGACGATCTCGCCGTCGATCCCGATCAGCGACACCGCCAGACCGTTCGCTCGTCCCGATTCGACGGCGTCGGACGGATCGACCGCGGCGGGGTCGTCGAGCCCGTAGACGACGGCCACGGAGACCTGACTGGCGGGATAGCTCTGGCCCGCGATCGACGCGAGGGTCCCCTCGAGCGAGTCCCACCGGTCCCCGGTGACGGGGACGAACACGTGGATCCGCCGCCGGAGACGTGCGGGGAGGCGACAGTCGGGTCCGAAATTGTGGTCGACGGGTGGTGCCGGCCGAGCCGTAGGGTCGCCGCTGGACGACGAGCTGTGATCGCCGCCGCCTCGAGGCCGTGGTCGCCGCGGTCGTCGCTTCGGGTCGGCCGCCGTTCCCTCGAGCACTCGACCGAGCGTCCGTTCGTCGACTGCGTCGACCGGGCGGCGAGCGAACAGGACCACGAGTCCGCAGTTGACGACGAGGTAGCCGACTTGGGTCACGACGAACGCGGCGACGACGGCCTCGAGTAGCATTCCTCACTGGCCACGGCCTCCCCGCGTATCTGTATTTCGGCCGGACAGTCGCCGCTCGAGAACGGTTTCGGTGGCGACGACGCACGGACCGTTTCGGCGGTGACGGCACTCACTCGAAGTAGGCTGCCAGTCGCTCGGCCGCCTCCTCGACGCGCGGGGTCACGAGAGCGAACCGCAACCACTCCGTCCGCGAATCGCCGAAGGCCTCGCCGGGCATCCCCGCCACGCCGGCCTCGTCGATCAGTCGCTCGACGTTCTCGAGCGTGCCCGGGTAGCCGTCGAAGCGGGCCATCACGTAGAACGACCCGTCTGGACGGGTATACTCGGCTCCCGCCGCCTCGAGCGCGTCGGTAAAGGTCGTGACGCGCTCGCGGAGGCGTTCGCGGTTGCGCTCGTAGTAGTCCGGCCTCGTCTCGCGCAGGGCGTTCAGGACCGCGTACTGGCCGGGTCGGGTAGTCGCGACGTTGACCAGCATGTGTCGGCTCTTGGCGTCGTCGACGAGTTCCGGCGGGAGGATCGCGTAGCCCACCCGAACACCGGTGATCGCCATCGACTTCGAGAAGGCGTTCGTGACGACCCGGTGGGCCGAATCGGTCTCGAGCGCGCTCGCGAACTCGCCCGAGAGGTCGTAGTGGTCGTAGACCTCGTCGCTGATCAGGATCGCGTCGTATTCTTCGGCGACGGCGACGAGTTCCCGCATCGTCTCGGCGGGGTAGACCGCGCCGGTCGGGTTGTTCGGCGTGGTCACGACGATCGCGGCGGTCTCCTCGCTCGCGGCCGCGCGGACGGCGGCGGGGTCGAGTTGCCCGTCGTCGGCGGTCGCGACGAACCGCTGTGTTCCGCCGAGCATCGTCGTCTTGCCGGGATAGTAGGGATAGACCGGATCGGTCAGCAGGATCTCGTTCCCGGAGTCTCGCTCGAGGGCCCGCGCCATCGCGAGGTAGTTCGCCTCGCCCGCGCCGTTCGTGACGATAATCTGATCGGCGTCGACGCCGCGGCGCGTGGCGATCTCCTCGCGTAACTCGAGCAGCCCCTCGCTGGGCGGGTACTGGAACCGGTCGGGCTCGAGGTCGGCGTACTCTCGCAGGCCGTCCCGGAGCGCCTCGGGGGGCTCCCAGCCGGGGTTCCCGCTGACCATGTCGATGACGTCGCGGTCCGCCGCGTCCGCGTACTCCATGACCCGGAAGAAAAGCGGCGTCTCGTAATCCATAGTCGGTACTGGACGGCCGCTGCTGGTTTGGCTTTTCGTTTCCGCGCCGAGCGCGACGGAATTCGGCCGCTCGAGTTTGGCCGAACCAGTTGGGTGGTGACCCTCACTGGGCCGGCAACCCTCGCTTTCACAACGATTCCGCCCCTCGATTCGGGTATGAACGACGACATCGACCGCGAGCTGCCGATGGAGATCGCCGACGCCTTGCGGGACGCCGAGGAGACGCTGGCCGTCGCCGAGTCCTGTACCGGCGGCCTGATCGGTGCCGCGATCACCGCCGTCCCGGGCGCGAGCGACTACTTCGATTCGGGGCTGACGACCTACGCCTACGACGCCAAGCGCCGCCACCTCGGCGTCAGTCGGGAAGCCCTCGACGAACACGGTGCCGTCTCCGAACCCGTGGCTCACGAGATGGCACGGGGAATCCGAGACGTGGCGGACGTGACGTGGGGTATCTCGACGACCGGTGTCGCCGGCCCCACCGGCGGCACCGACGCGAACCCGGTCGGCACCGTCTACATCGGCGTCTCCTACGCGGGGCCGTGGGGGTCCGAGGACTCGTACTCGACCGTCTCTCGCTACGTCTTCGACGGCGACCGCGCGGACGTCCGCGCCGCGACCGTCGAGCGGGCGCTCGAGGACCTGCTCGCGGAACTCGAGGCGCGCTGAGTCGGAGAGGGGGCTCCGATAACAGATACACATCTGAGAAGCGATACGTCTACCGAAACAGACAGGGATCGGTGACAGTCCCGAGAGTAAACTATTCCCCGGTCGACTCCACAGATGCGGGTAGATGAACAAGAAGGGCCACGTGCTCAACGCCGTTCTGTTGAGCATCGGATTGGGATATTTGCTCGAGCCGACGGGGGATCTGGAGACATTTCGAACGATCGTGATGATCGGGGTGCCGGTCTCGCTGGGGGCGCTCTTTCCGGACGTCGACACCGCGTTCGGCAAGCACCGGAAGACGCTCCATAACCTGCCGGTTCTGGCCGCCTTTCTCGCCTTTCCGTACGTGTTCGGGAACCTCGAGTACGTCTGGATCGGCGTGTTGACCCACTACGTCCTCGACGTCGCGGGGAGCAAACGCGGGATCGCCCTGTTTTACCCCCTCTGGAAGACGGAGTTCGGGCTACCCATCGGCGTCGCGGTCAGCAGCAAGCGCGCCGATCTGATGATGGTGTTCGTCACCGTCGCCGAACTGGTACTGGTCGCCCTAATCGTCTTCGAGATCCCCCAGTGGGGCTTCGAGATGGGCCGGAAGACGCTCGGGATATAGGCTCGTCCGTGAGCGAGGCGCGTGGCCGGCCGTCTCGTGAACGTCAGCGAGGGACAGTGCGGACCCGTCGTCAATCGCGGGCGGCGGCAATCGACAGGTCGTTCTCGTCGATCTCGACGCGATAGTCGTCGACGGTAAACGCGACCTCGGGGTGTGAGCCGGTGATGACGAGCGTATCGAGCGCTTCCGGATCGATCTGTTCGTACAGGGTCGTTCCCAGCGCCGTCGAGAGGTCGGTCGGGTCGACGCCTTCGATGCCGGCGATCGCGTTGACGATGGCGACGGTCGGCGTCGTGCTTGACCACGTGTATCGACCGGAAAACAGTTCTTCTCCCATGTCTCGTTCCTGTCCGACAGACTGTCGATATCCCACTTAGATATGCGGTGACTATCCAAGTGCCAACCACCGGTTATACGGTCCGGTAACGTCACCGAGGGCCACTGATTGCGGTCGATATTTCGTAATCGAGCCGACTGAGACGGAACCGTCAGCGGTCGAAACGACAGAAATGGATGGCGTGTCTTATCGTCGGTTCGGCGACCACTCGTCGCAGGCGTCCATGTCGTCCATCGCCGTTTCGTGGCGGGCACAGTAGGGAACCATTCCCTCCGACGAGCGGACGTACTCGAAGTGCTCGCAGTTCCCGCAGTAGCGATCCGTCGGTTCGGCCGGCGTCTCGGTCGACGACTCGACGATCTCCGCATCGCGACCGTCGCCCGCCTCGAGCGGCGAGGAGATATCCGAGGCCGCGGAGCCGCCGTCGCTGGTCGCAGCGCCGACGGTTCGGCCGGGAGTCGATCCGGTGCCGGAGCCGGTCGCCGATCGCGACGAGCGGCCGGCGGACCCCTCGTCGTACGAGAGCGTCGTTCGCTCGGTCTCCGCGGTGTCCTCGTCGGCGTCCGCGTTGGTCTGCGTTTCGACATCTCCGTCGGGCGTTCCGCCGAGGAAGCCGATGCCACCCAGCCCGCCCGCGTCGCTCGAGTCCTCGACCTCGAGGACGGTCTTGTTGTGGCGGGTGACGTTCATCTGGAGGTTGCCGCCGGGATCGTTGCGCATTTTGAAGGTGGCGACGGCGCTGAACAGACACCAGATCGCCGGCAGGAGCCCGAGCAGGTAGATGGCCGAGACCTCGAGCGTGAGTTGGTTGCCGCCGTAGCGCCAGTGTTGGGGGTAGGCGTGCCAGAAGAGCGCGACGCCGAGCAGACAGAGGCTCGCGCTGATCGCGGCCGTGGCTTGGACGCGTCGACTGGCCGGTAGTACGACGAAGACGCCGACGAGGGCGGTCGGGACGCTGAGCCCGGCCAGTACGCCCGCGGCGCGGACGGTCGCGAACTGCGCGGCCATCCCCTCGGAGAGTTCGACCGCGTACCCGCCGAAGAGGTCGGTCGTCGCCACGAGTACGGCCACGACGGCCAGAAGCGCACCGAGCACCACGAGCGCCGTCCCCGCGTACAGTCGGCGACTCGTCACCCCCGGTGCGGTCCCATCGTAGGCCTCCGTCAGGCTTGTCATAGGCAGTCGTTCGACGGCCCATCACAAAACGATACGTCAGACACACCTCGGTTGTCGGAGAGGTCGTCCGGCGGCGGGGCCCGAGCGCGACCCGCGGAAACGAAAGCTTGAATCACCGCGCTCGCAAACGACGGCCTATGAGCGACGAGGACGAAGACGCCGAGCCAGCAGTCTCACTCGGAGAGGGTACCCCGGTCGAGGGCGCGCCGCTCGCCCGCGTCAGTTCGCGACTTGCGTGGCCGAAGGAAAAGAGCGAAGTCGATCGGCTCGAGGGCGATGCCGTCATCCGTACGCCCGACGGTCCCCGCGAACTGTCGACCGTGCTCGAGTCGGTCGACGAGACGTACTTCCAGCGCCATCAGGAGTTCGAGGGGCACGTTCGAGACGTGATCGGGACCGGTCCGGTCCCGACTGCGGACGAGTAACACCGTGGCGTCACAGTCGGGGCGACGCGACGATCACTGGCTCCGTGAGTACATGTCCTTTTCTTGGGTCCAGAAGGCGTTACTGGTCGGTGCCGTGGTGACGCTGCTGTGGATGCGGTTGGTCCCCAGTGACCTCGACCAGCGGGTCGTCGTCGACGCTATCCTCCTGATCGGAGGCCCGCTCGCGCTCGGGCTCGCCCACGGGAACCGCATCGGCTGGCGTATCGATCGCATCGCGATCCGCAATACGGTCCTCCTCGCGCTGTTCGTCGCCCCGTTCTATATCGTCGGATCGACGCTGCCGACGATCCGGACGTTCTACCCGATCTGGGAGACCTCGGCCGCACCGGCGGCGTTCATCCCGCACGCGATCAAGCTCTTCGTCCTCGCGCTGGCCGCCGAGACCTACTACCGCGGCCTGCTCTGTGTCGGCGTCAAGGAGATCGGGTTCGTCGCCGTCTTCATCAGCCCCGTCGTCTACATGTTCCACCACGCCTCGAAACCGCCCATCGAGTTCCTGCTGTCGGGGCCGACGGACGTCCTGTTCGGTGCCGTCGACTACAAGTCGAACTCGATTCTCCCGTCGGTCGTCGCCCACGGCGGCGGCCTCGTCCTGCTCGACTGGCTCGTCCTGCATGAGCCGCTGTTCGATCCGACGTTCCTCGTGCGATTCCTCGAGTGGCTGCCGGTCCCGCTGTAGCGGGGTCGCGGCGGTCGCCGCCCACCTGGTCGGACGACGGGACCGATTAAGGGCCGGGACGACCAACCGTCGCGTATGGCACTTCCCATCGACCCGACGCAGATCGATCCGGCGGACTACGGCGAGCACCGCGCGGTACTCGAGATGGACCACGAGGAGGCCATCGAGCACACCCGCGAGGTGTTCACCGAGGCGGGCTTTGGCGTCCCGGCCGAGTTCTCGCCCTCGGAACTGCTCAACGAAAAGGTCGACGCGGATCGCGATCCCTACTACGTGCTCGGGGCCTGTAATCCCGAAATGGCGGATCGGGTACTGGACGTGACCGAGCAGATGGGGGCGCTGTTCCCCTGTAACGTCGTCGTCTGGGAGGAAGAGCCGGGTCGGCAGGTCGTCTACCACGTCTCGATCATGAAGATCGCGCGGCTGCTCGGCATCGCTCCCGACGACGAGAACTGGCAAGAGATCGTCGACACGACCAGCGAGATGGTTGACGAGGCCTACGCGAACCTTTAGAACCGGCCCACAACTGTCTCGTCTCCTCCTCGCGGAACCGGCGTCCCGAGCGCGACAGTTCCGTCCCGATCGGGTTCCCCTTGCCGAACCGTACAGTCACAAACGCCAACATTTATGTTTTCTGTTCAAGAGGATGAAATATGGACGCCCGAACGGCGTTTTTCGCCCTCCTCATCGCCGCCCTCTGCGGGCTCGCCGCCCTGCTGGTCCTCCCCCTCGTGGAGTACGTGCTGGCGGCCTGTCTGCTCGCGGTCGTTCTCCGCCCGGCCTACCAGCGACTGGAACCGCGCGTCGGTCCGCGGCTCGCCGGCCTCGCGCTCACCGGCGTCACCGTCGTCGCCGGCGTCGTCCCGCTGCTCCTCGTCTCGCTGGTCGTTCTCCGGACCGCCCTGTCGACCCTCGAGTCGCTCGAGGCCGACCGGATCGTCGAGTACGGCCGCGAAGTCGCCCGAGACGACCTCGGACTGGCCAACGGGACGGTCACCGCACTCGAGTCCGCCGTGCGATCGGAACTCGAGGAATCCTTTGCGGGTGCCGCGGAGGTGACGCTGACTCGATTGATCGATATCGTGACGACGGGGATCGACGTGGCGGTCGGACTGGTCGTCCTCGTCTTCCTGGTGTACTACCTGCTGGTCGACGGCGCGGCCTTCCTCGACTGGCTCCGCGAGACCGCGCCGCTCGAGACGCGAGTGCTCGACGAACTGTTCGCGGACGTCCACGACGTCACGTGGGCGGTCCTCCGCAGTCACGTCCTCGTCGCGGTCGTACAGGGGATACTCGGCGGGCTGGGGCTCGCAATCCTCGGCGTGCCGTACGCGACCACGCTGGGAGTGATCCTCGTTCTCGCCTCGTTTCTCCCGACGATCGGCGTCTGGCTCGTCTGGGGACCGGTCACGGTCGCCCACGCGGCCTCGAGCGGCCCCGCACGCGCCGCCGTCCTCTTGGGGTACGGCGTCGCCGTGCTCGCCGTTACGGACAGCTACCTGCGCGCGTACCTCGTCGACCGCGGCTCGAGTTTGCATCCGGCGACCGCGCTGGTGGGCGTCGTCGGCGGCATCTACCTCTTCGGCGTCGTCGGGCTCTTCGTCGGCCCCGTGATACTCGCGGCGTTCAAAGCCTGCGTGACCGTCGCCCATCGGCTCGAGCGGGCCGATTCGGACGACATCGACTCCGCGACCGGACCCGATCGAGAGCAATCCTTCGTGGAAGCAAAACAGTAGTGTATTCGATGGTCTATACGCCGCTCAGTCCGCGGTATGGGCCCGCTCGGCCCGGTTACCCGTCGGAATCCCGCGACCGGTCAGCGCCATCAGGAATAGTACGGCCGGCGAGAGGAATCCGAACAGGTAGAACGGCGCGTACTCGAGGGTGGGGACGCCGGTCGCCGAGGCCATGAAGACGCCGCCGGCGTGCCACGGCAGGAGCGCGCCGGTGGGGGTCCCGGCGGCTTCGACGGCCCGGGAGAGTTCCTCGCTGTCGAGGCCGAACTCGTCGTAGAGGTTTCGCAGCGTCAGCCCCGGGAGGACGATGCTCATGTACTGCTGGGCGGTGAGCGCGTTGATCAGGATCGCCGAGAGCCCGGTGCCGGCGATCAGGCCGCCGGAACTGCCCACGCCCTGCGAGAGGCGGTGAGCGAGGACGGCCAGCACGCCGGTGTGCTCGAGGAGACCGCCGAGCGAGAGCGCGGCGACGACGACGGTGATCGTCCACGCGGAGCCGGTGAGGCCGCCGGTCGCGAGGAGTTCGTTCACGAGGTCGGTCCCGGTCTCGGGGGCGGTGCCGCTCATGAAGACTTCCCACGCGGCGACGAAGCCGGTCCCTTGGACCAGAATCGTGGTGAAGACGCCGGCGAAGACGCCGGCGACGAGCGTGGGGAGCGCGGGGTAGCCGTAGAGCGCGAGACCGAAGGTGACCACGAGCGGCAGGAAGACGAGCACGGAGAGGTCGTACGTGCCCGCGAGCGCGGTCTGGATCTCGGCGATGCGGCCGGCCGGAATCTCACCGCCCGCCTGCAGGCCGAACGCGGCGAATCCTAACACTGAGAGTCCGAACGCGATGGCCGTCCCCGTTCGCATCCGGCGGATGTGATCGTACAGCGGCGTGTTCGTCACGCCGGCCGCGAGGTTGGTCGTGTCCGACAGCGGAGACTGCTTGTCGCCCGCGTAGGCTCCCGAGATGACCGCACCGACGGTCAGTGGCCCGGAGACCCCGAGCCCCGCACCGATCCCGACGAACGCGACGCCCAGCGTCCCGACCGTCGTCCACGAAGAGCCGATCGAGAACGCGACGACGGCGGCCAGGATGGCCGCGACGGGCAGGAACACCGTCGGCGTCAGCAACTCGAGGCCGTAGTACATCATCGCCGGGATCGTGCCGGCATCGACCCACGTGGCGATCAGTGCGTAGATCGTAAAGATGATCAACAGCGCCTGTATCCCCATCAGAAGGCCGTTCGAGATTCCGTCGGAGAGTTCGGGCCAACTGTATCCCAGATAGCGACCGAACGCGCCGACGAAGACAATACTCCAGAGCAGCGGGACGTGCGGATCGAGGCCGAGGACGGCCGATCCGACGCCGAGGAAGGCGACGACCGCGAACACCGGAACGAGCGCGAGAGCGAACGACGGCCGCCGTTCGGGCTCGAGGTCGTCGATCGTCGTCGGTGTAAAGTCGACTGACATCGGCTGTGGTATGCACTTGGGGAATAAAAGGTGAGCGGTTTATTACCCGAAGGTATGTTTCGCGATAGCAGTGATCACATTCCCGCTGAGTGAACAGTCTCTCGGCGGTCGGCTCGCTGGTCGAATTCGGTGGACAGCGGCGAAAATAACGGCCGACGGGCTCACTCCGAGCTCGAGAACGCGCTCAGGTTGGCCTGCAGTCCGGCCGCGAGTTCCGATTTCCGCCGTAATCGCGCGTAGGAAACCGGCAGTCGGGTCGCGACCTCCGAAACCGCCTCGTGGAACGTCTCCGCCTCGCCGTACTCTCCCTCGAAGGCGTTCCGGACGCTCTCGCGGACCTGCCAGACGCCGACGGGTGCCCAGTAGTCGTCGGAGACCTCCCGCAAAACGAGACACTTCGCCTGCCGTCCGATCGACTCGAGGTACTCCAAGACGCCCAGTCGGGCGGCGTAGTAGGCACCGGCGGTCTCCTCGACGTAGCTCGAGCGCCCCTCGTAGCCCTCCGAGGCGCTGGCGAGCCAGATGTCGTCGTGCGGGTCGGGGTTCCAGATGCTGCCCGGGGCCTTCATCTCGACGAGTTCGAACTCCCAGTTGCCGGGCGCGAGCACGACCCAGTAGCGGTTGCCGACGTACTCGTTCGCCCAGACCTGCACCTCGTCGATGCTGGGCGCGTTGCGGATGCGCCCGCGCAGGTACTGCCCCACGGTGTCGTCGACGGCCGTGATCGACCACCGCGTGGGAACCAGCCGGCGCTGCTTCGTCTGGCCGAGCGCGCCCGCCGAGAGGATCGAATTGATCTCGTAGACGTCGAACCCGCGCCGGTAGAGGTAGGTCATCGCGCCCTGTGCCTGCCAGTCGTCGTCCTCGAGGGTCTTCTTGACCGGTTTCGGGACGTAGGGGTTCTCCCGCAGTTCGGCGTTGGTCGCGTTGGCCCGGGGCCCGCGCG
Source organism: Natrinema sp. LN54 (assembly GCF_052439245.1). Lineage (NCBI taxonomy): Archaea > Methanobacteriati > Methanobacteriota > Halobacteria > Halobacteriales > Natrialbaceae > Natrinema > Natrinema sp. LN54. Next base: position 507,436 of record NZ_JBQVRP010000004.1, on the reverse strand, counting down.
GCGTCGCCACGTCGGTGCCCGCGTCGAGGCCGAGGTCGGGCTTGTCGTCCAGTCCGATCTCGAGATCGACCGGCCGGTCGGCGATGGCGACCTCCCGTTGGACGCCGACGAAGCCGTCCCAGACGTCGTCGACGCTCGGTGTCAACCGGCTCGCGATGCTCGGGGAGTCGACGTTCGCGCGCTTGCTCGAGTTCAGGAGCCCGGTCCGGCGCTGGAGCACGTCGTCGATGGCATAGCCCTGCTGGTACCAGTCGCCGTCGGTGACGTACTCCGCGGCGTCGCCCTCGTCGCCGACCGGCGAGAGCAGTCCGACGGGAATGTCCGGGTAGTTCGACCGCCCGACGAAGATCGACGGCGAGGTCGAACCGACGAGCGTGTCGCCGCTCAGGGCGTCGTCGAACTTCCGTTCGAACTCCTCTAGGTGATCCGTGATCGCGTAGGACTTCTCCTTGGCGAGGCGGCGACGTTCGGCCTCCTCATCGGGCTCTAAGTCCTCGATATAGTCGCCGAGGCGCATTCACTCGAGCTAGGGCGGGGACGGTGTTGAATGTTGAGTTTCGGGCGGCGGAGCGCGTTCGGGATCCGAGCGATCACGCTATTCGTGTGGCTCCTTGCTTGGTTTCGGTCGGCAGAAGTGTCAGAGGCAGAGGTCCAGTCGCGTCTGCAACCGAACCTCACTCACTGCTTCGAGCCGGGGTATAAAGTAATCGCCAGCGCGTTTTCTGGGTCGGAAAACGCGCAGACGAGAGGACACAGCCACCGGCTTTCAGCGAGCCGACGCGCCAACGGTGGTCTCTCGCCGTGGACGACTCGAGTGTGCCGGGACACCGGCGGAACGATGGCGACGGGAGACGATGACGCGTAGCATTCTGCTATCGAGTAGTTTAAAAACGGCGGGCGGGAAAGGAGGGGTATGAGTACGACCGACGACCGAGAGACGCGTTCCTGCGTCTCCTGTGGGCTCAACATCGCGGGTACCAACGCAGCCGCGTTCAAGTGTCCCGACTGCGGCCAGCAGATCTACCGCTGTGCCAAGTGTCGCAAGCAGAGCAACCTCTACGAGTGCCCCGACTGCGGATTCACCGGACCATAAGGTTTCACAATGGGTAAAGTCGCTGCCAAAATCAAGGTCATGCCGGACAGCCCCGAAATCGACCTCGACGCGCTCCAAGAGCGCCTCGAGAGCACCCTTCCCGAGGGCGCGAAGATCAACGGCGTCGAACGCGAGGAAGTCGCGTTCGGTCTCGTCGCGCTCTACCCGACCGTGATCGTCCCCGACGGCGCGGGCGGCACGGAAGCCGTCGAGGAGAGTTTCACTGAGGTCGAGGGCGTCGAAAGCGTCGGCGTCGAGAACGTCGGCCGCATCTAACGTACGGCGTTCGTTTTTCGCCGTCTCGAACCGATTCCGCCCGTGAGCCGCGCGTTTTCGTCTCGAGCGGTCGGGCCGACGATAGAGAGTCGAGCCGCTACTGTTCTTGCTCGCGGTTCGCACCGAGGTCGGCCTGTGAGACGATCTCCGCGCTGATCGGGGAGAGATCGACGGTCACGTCTGCGGTGACGGCCTTGCTGATCTCGTCGAGGTTTCCGGCGAGGACCGTCAGCACGTCGTCGGGGCTGGTATAGACCAGCATGTTTCCGTCTTGGCCCTCCGCGACGAGTTGCGTGTCGTTCAGGACGACCTGATCGTTCTGAATCGTCGCCGAGACGACGGGGAGCGCCGCCGGCTTCCCCGGCTCGTCGTCCCTGACCTTGCGGATGTGGACCTCTTCGAGGTCGATAACCTCCTTGTACTCCTTGATCTGTTCGGCGCAGTCGACCATGTCGTTGAGGAGGGCGGTCCGCTTTTCGTTGCCGTGGTCGCCGTCGAGACAGTGCTGACAGACGCGGAGTTCGAGTCGCATTACGCGCCGATTGGGGTTGGATACCGATGAGAATTCCGCTTCTGTTCGTCGGCGTTCGCACTCACTCCCTTCCCTGTTCGTAGATCTCCTGCATCCGTTCGGTCCCTCGATCGACGTACCCGCCGTGATAGCACACGGTGTGGTCGACCTCGAGGTCCGCCAGCGCCCCGACGGACTCGATCGCGCGGTCCATATCGGGCGTGAACCGCGGTTTCGGACCGGCGAGGGGCTCGTCGCCGTCCGCGACCAGCGCGTCGCCGGCCACGAGCAGGTTCCCCGTCGGGAAGTACAACGAGAGATGTCCGGGCGCGTGGCCGGGCGTGGCGACGACTTCCATTGGCCCCGCGAGAGTCGGCAATCGGACACCGTCGGTCAGTTTGATATCGACGTCGACGGGCGGATACCGGTCGCCGCCGTCCGACCCCTTGATCGGGTCTCGCTCGCCCGAGACGTACGGCGCTTCGTCGCGATGGGTCGCGACGATCGCGTCGACCCGCTCGAGCAGTTCCGCGAGCCCGCCCGCGTGGTCCGCGTCGTGGTGGGTCAGGACGACGAGCCAGATGTCCGCGAGTTCGAACCCCATTCCGGCCAGATGGGTCTCGATCTGGCCGACCGCGCCGGCGGGGCCGGCGTCGAGCAACACCAGTCCGCGGGCCGTCTCGACCGCCGTCGGGGTGAACGTCCGTTCGTCGCCGCCGTACTCGAGGGTCAGTGGCAGTGCGTACACGCCGGGATCGTCGCGATCAGTCATGCGGGCCGATTGGCGGGCCGACCTGAAAGGCGTAGCCCTCACGGGCGACGCGACTCGAGTGTTCGAAACTCCGGATCCGACGACTCAGGAGAGAACGCCGTCGATGGCTCCCTCGAGGTCGGCGATTAGGTCGTCGACGTGTTCGATCCCCACCGAGACGCGGATCAGGCTATCCGAGAGCCCTGCCTCGATGCGCTCTTCGCGGGGAATCGCGGCGTGGGTCATCGGTGCGGGCTGTTCGATCAGGCTCTCGACGCCGCCCAGGCTCTCCGCGAGTGTGAATATCTCGGTGTTCGAGACGACCTCGCTCGCCTCTTCTAAGCTCGCGTCGAGTTCGAAACTCAGCATGCCGCCGAAGTCGTCCATCTGCTCGGCGGCGATCTCGTGGCCGGGATGGGACTCGAGGCCGGGGTAGTAGACGCGGTCGACGTCGGGGTGGTCGTCGAGGACATCGGCGATCGCGCGGGCGTTCTCGCAGTGGCGGTCCATCCGGACGGGCAGCGTCTTGGTGCCCCGGAGGACGAGGAAGGACTCGAAGGGACCGGGCGTCGCCCCGACGGAGTTCTGATAGAAGCCGAGTCGCTCGTCCAGGTCCTCGTCGTTCGTCAGTAGCGCCCCGCCGACCACGTCGGAGTGGCCGCCGAGGTACTTGGTCAGCGAGTGCGAGACGATGTCGGCACCCAGATCGAGCGGCCGCTGGAGGTACGGCGTCGCGAACGTGTTGTCGATCGCACAGAGCGCGTCGTGTGCGTGGGCGATCCCGGCCGCGCCCGCGATATCGACGATCGACATGAGCGGGTTCGTCGGCGTCTCGAGCCAGAGCAGCGCCGTCTCCTCACGGAACGCGGCCTCGATCTCGTCGAGGTCGGTCATATCGACGAACGAGAACTCGAGGTCGTAGTCCTCGTAGACCTGCGTGAAGATGCGGTGGGTCCCGCCGTAGACGTCGTTGCCGGTGACGACGTGGTCGCCGGCCTCGAGCAGATTGAGGACGGTGTTGATCGAGGCCATTCCGCTGGCGAACGCGCGGCCGTACTCGGCGTTCTCTAGACTCGCGAGGTTTTCCTCGAGGTCGGTGCGCGTAGGGTTCCCGGTCCGCGAGTACTCGTAGCCGCGGTGGTCGCCCGGCGCGTCCTGCTTGTAGGTGGAATTGGCGTGAATCGGGGTCATCAGTGCGCCCGTGTCGGGGTCGGGCTCTTGGCCGGCGTGAATCGATCGAGTCTCGATCCGGCGGTCGTTGTCGTCGTCCATATTGAGATAGGGGATTCGCGGTCGGATCACTGTTGTGGACGATTGACCCGCAATCGCGGTCGGCCGCAAGCAGTCGTACCGCGCGAGCGGAGCGAGCGCGGCCTTTTTTGGTCCAGATTTTTGCTCCCAACGCGGGACCTTCGGTCCCGCGAGCCGTGCGAACGGGCACTTCGTGCCCGTGAGCAGAGAGCGGTTCCTCGCGTAGCGAGGAATCCTGAGGAGGAAAAAGGTGGGTGGAATACGTGTGTTTTATAACCGTCACCGGACAAAGCGGTCGTACGACTATGCCGAAATCTAATGGCCCTCGTCAGGGAACCCGACGAAAGCTCGCGAACGATCCTCGAGACCGCGGCTCCTCGCCGCCACAGCGTGCGATTCAGGAGTACGAGGAGGGTGAGAAAGTCCACCTGAAGATCGACCCAAGTGTTCCGGACGGTCGCTTCCACCCGCGATTCGACGGTCACACCGGCGAAGTCGTCGGGAAACAGGGCAGCGCCTTCAAAGTCGAGATCAACGACGGCGGCAAGGACAAGACCCTGCTCGTGACCGCGGCCCACATGCGCGCACAGAATCAGGAAAAGAACCGGATCTGATCAGGGATGACGATCTTCAAAGAGATCGTCGACGAGGAGTTCCTGACGGTCTCGGAGACGAAGGAGCTGCTCGCCGACATCGAAGCCGAACGCGCGATGGACGAGGATCGCGAGCTGCGCTACGAGCTCGCGCGAGCGATCGAACACGCGAACCGATTTGCGGTCCTCGAGCCCGAGGAGGCCCAGTCGCTGGTCGACGACCTGCAGACCATCGAGAAGGTCGACGAGCCGACGGCCTACAAGATCGCCAACCTCCTGCCGCAAGACCGGGACGAACTCCGGTCGGTGTACGCACAGCAGCGGTACTCGCTGTCGGGGGACGAACTCGACGAAATTCTCAACATCGTCGCACAGTACGCCTAAAACGGTCGTCCGCTGCGATCGCTCGGCGTCCGAAAGCGAGCCGACTCTTTAAGTACGCCGTCGCCGTAGTGTAAACCAATGAGCGAAGCCGATGGCGACGAGACGGACGTTCGGCGCGCGGTCGTGTTGGATTACCTCGCACACGGGCTGTCTGACGACGGCCGACCGCAGTACGCGAAGTCACCGGCAGGCTACGCTGTCGGTATCGGGGACTTCCAGCTCTATCAAGTCGCCTTCGACGAGGACGAGCGCCTGACTATCGGAAGCGAGGTCGTCGTCGAACCGCCCGCCGAGCGCGACATCGTCACCGAATGCCACCGCGTCGAGTACGAGTCCCTCTCCTCGGGTGCCCAGTCCGAACTCGAGTACGTCATCGCCGACCTCGTCGAGGAGAACGAAGAGCGGTTCGTCGACTTCTACAACGACGCCCAGCCGATCACGCTGCGGCTCCACCAGCTGAACCTGCTGCCGGGCATCGGGAAGAAACTCCGCAACGGCATCTTAGACGAGCGAAAGCGCAAACCCTTCGAGAGCTTCGAGGAACTGTCCGAGCGCGTCTCCGGGCTGCACGACCCCGACGAAATCCTCGTCGAGCGTATCCTCGAGGAGCTACGCGACGACGATCTCAAGTACCAGACGTTCGTGGGCCGGCGCGAACAGGAACAGAACCAGTAGCGAGCGGACTCGACCGAGCGCTCCGAGTCGAAGCGACCCGCGATGTGGTGTCGCGGACGACGCCGTTCTGTTTCCATTCCCGCTCCGACCAAACCGCGAGTTATCGTTCGCGAGCGACTGCGGGGAGCGGGTGGTCAAACGAGACGTGCGAGACGGTGCGTTTACACCGGCCCCGGCCGTAGCGCCGGCAATGAGAGATCCAGACGGACTGATCGCCCGGGCGGGCGTCCGCGGCGATCCGGACCGCGACCAGCACTTCCTCGTCGACGATCGCGTGCTGGACCGGTTGCCGACCTACCTTACTGAGATCGACGCCGACACGAGCCACGTCCTCGAGATCGGGGGCGGAACGGGCGCGCTGACCGACCGCTTGCTGGCGATGGGCGACGAGGGCGACGAAGTGACGGTGGTCGAACGCGACCGCGAGCTCGCCGCATTTCTGCGCGAGGAGTTCGCCGACGAGATCGACGCCGGCGAGTTGACCGTCGTCCAGGGCGACGCGCTCGAGGTCGAACTGCCCGACTTCACGGCGTCGGTCTCGAATCTCCCCTACGGCGTCTCGAGCGAGATCGCCTTCCGACTGTTTCCGGAAAAAAAGCCGCTGGTCCTGATGTTTCAACAGGAGTTCGCCGAACGGATGGTCGCCGAGCCGAACACGTCGGAGTACGGTCGGCTCTCGGTCTCGAGCCAGCACTACGCTGATGTCGAACTCGTCGAGTCGATCCCGAAGGAGGCGTTCTCGCCGCCGCCGGCGGTACAGAGCGCGGTGGTTCGTGCGATCCCGCGCGAGCCCGACTACGAGGTCGACGACGAGGAGTTCTTCCTGCGGTTCGTCAAGGCGCTGTTCACCCAGCGCCGGAAGACGATCCGGAACGGGATCCGGAACACGGCTCACATCTCCGGGCTCGCCGAACCCGAGGCGGTCGTCGACGCGGCCGACGAGGACGTGCTCCGAAAGCGGGCCGGCGCGATGGCGCCCTCCGAGTTCGCCGCGCTCGCCCAACTCGCGAGGGACGTCGGTGGCCCGATCGACGACTGATCTCGAGGCCCGGCTCGAGGGGCCCGTTCGGCTCGAGTCGCGGTCGAGGGTCGATCGGAACAGTCCGACCAACGGATACTCAAAGCTACGCGACCGACGGGTTCGAGAGACGAACGCATGTCCGGACTACTGACGGAGTTCGACCGGCTCTCGGCGGTGTTTCCGACGACGCCGCTGAAACTCGCGGTGTCGATCGTTGCGCTCGGACTCGTCGTCGGCGTCCTCCTCGCCTACCGGCGGCTCCACGCGTGGGTCGCCGAGCGGGCACGGCCGCTGTACGCCGATATCGCTTCCATGGCCCTGCTCATCGCAACCTGTGGGATGAGCCTCAGTATCGTACTCGGCGTCTGGGGCCAGACGGCGGAACTGAGCCGGCTCTACAACGACTTCGGGCTCGGCGGCGACGGCGTCGCACGCGCGATCTTCTCGTTTCTCCTGCTCGTCGTGACGGTTATCGTCACCCGGTTCGTCCGCCGGGTGATTGAGGAGGTGTTCGGCTCGTCCTCGGCCGTGACGGCCCACCAGCGGAAGGTCACCCACCGCCTCTCGCAGGTGATCATCTGGTCCGTCTCGCTGGTCGTCGTGCTCGGCATCTGGATCGAGGACCTCGGGAGCCTGCTCGTCGGGGCTGGCTTCCTCGGGATCGTCCTGGGGATGGCCGCCCGACAGACCCTCGGGACGATGCTCGCCGGCTTCGTCCTGATGTTCGCCCGACCGTTCGAGATCGGCGACTGGATCGCGGTCGACGACAACGAGGGAATCGTCACCGACATCTCGATCGTCAACACCCGCGTCCGGTCGTTTGACGGCGAGTACGTCATGATCCCCAACGACGTCATCGCCTCGAGCATGGTGACCAACCGCTCGAAGCGGGGGCGACTGCGACTCGAGGTCGAGGTCGGCGTGGACTACGCGACCGATATCGACCGTGCCGCGGACCTCGCGAAGGCCGCGATCGAAGATATCGACGAGGCACTGGCCGCGCCGTCGCCGCAGATCGTCGCCAAGTCCTTCGGCGACTCGTCGGTGATACTCGGCGCGCGCTTCTGGATCGACAAGCCGAGCGCCAGACGCTACTGGACGGCTCGGACCGCCGCGATCAGCGCCGTCAAGGCGGCCTTCGAGGACGAGGGAATCAAGATCCCGTACCCGCAGCGCGAACTGTCCGGACGGGCCGAGACCGGCGGCTTTCGGATCGCCGACGACGGCGAAGCGACGCCGGCCGGGGAATCCGGCGACGGCGAATCGCGCGAACACCGCATGACGACACCGGAGGATCGATAGATGACACTCGAGGACCGACGCGACGAGGAACCGGACGTGTACCAACCCGCCGAGGACTCCCACCTGCTGGCCGAGGCGGCCTGTGACCGACTCGAGGGGAGCGAGGTCGTCCTCGAGGTGGGGACCGGCTCCGGTTACGTCGCCGGCCGGATCGCCGACGAAACGGGCGCTCGCGTCGTCGCGTCGGATCTGAATCCACACGCCGTGCGGCAGGCCCGAACCGAGGGCGTCGAGGCGGTGCGAGCGGATCTCGTCTCGCCGTTTCGGGACGGGGCCTTCGACGCGGTCGCGTTCAACCCGCCGTACCTGCCGACCGATCCCGAAAACGAGTGGGACGACTGGATGGAACGCGCCCTGTCGGGCGGCGAGGACGGCCGGGCCGTCATCGACCCGTTCCTCGAGCGCGTCGGTCGCGTGCTCGCCCCTGACGGCCTCGTCTACCTGCTCGTGAGCAGTCTCACCGGCGTCGACGAGGTGGTCGAAGAGGCCGGCGAACACGGGTTCAGCGCCGTCGCCGTCGCCGACGAGTCGTTCCCCTTCGAGACGCTGACGGTGCTCGAGTTGCTTCGCTAGCGGCCGAGATTCGAGCGGCGAAATACGTCATCCGAAGGTTCTTTTCGAATGGATGGGATGTTTTGGTCGATGCCCTCCACTCGACGAACGTTGCTGAGGAGCGTCGGCGCGACCGGTGCGAGCGTCGCGCTCGCTGGCTGCTCGCTGCTCTCGCGAGTCAGGGGACCCGACGACCCGCCGCCGTCCGGCGTCGACGATATGCCGGATCCCGGGAACAGCGCTCGCGGGGCCACCGGCGAGTGGTCGACATTTGGCTGCAATGCGGCCAACACCCGGGAGGTCGGTGACGGTGAGGCCCCGGTCGACGGTGTCACCGAGCGCTGGCGGGTCGAGGTTCCACAATTCACCTATCAGGCACCCGTCGTCGCCGGCGGGCGCGTTTATCAACCCGATGTGGACACACTTCGGGTCCTCGACGCCGCAGAGGGAACGGAACTGTGGACGGTCGAGGGCGTCGGGACAGTGCCGCTGATCTGGAACGATGTCGCCTACGTTTCGACCGGGTCTGCGATTCGCGCGCTCGAGGCCGACACCGGCGAGCGACTGTGGGAACGGGAACTCGAGACACCCGGGCGAGTGACGGTGCCCGCGACGCGCGCCGGAGAGCAACTCGTCTGCGGCGCGGGGGAGCGAGTCGTCGCGCTCGATCCCGATGACGGGACGGTACAGTGGGACCGCGAGGTCTTCGGTCAGGTACAGGACCACCCTCCCGTCTTCAGGGCCCACTGGTTCGTCATCACCACTCGAGCCGGAATGGTGTATCTGCTGGACAGGGACGGAATGGGTGGACGGCGGTGGCAACTCCCTGCCGAGCCGGCGGCGCCGCCCAGCGCGGACACTGACTCGGTCTACGTCAACTGTAGAGACGGAACCACGTACGCGTTGATGGACGAGGGGTTATCGGACCCGGCCCGGAACTGGATGTCCGATTCCGGCTGGGCCGACCGCGGCATTGCCGTCGCCGACGGCCTTGTTCTCGTTGCGAACGGTCAGGAGCTTCACGCCGTCGATACCGAATCCGGTGATCGACACTGGAAACACGACATCGGCGACTGGCGACACACCGCGCCGGCGTACGGCCGCGACACCGTCTTCGTCGGCGGCGACCGCCTTCACGCTCTGGACCCGACGCCGGATGACAGTCCGGGCTGGGGCCCTGCAGTCCGCTTCGAACGTGAGTTCGCGGGCCGCGTCGGCCCGGGGCCGGTCCTCGACGACGGTACGATTTACGTCGTCGCACAGGTCGCCGACGAGACCTACGCGCTGCTGGCATTGGACTGAGACTGTGGGCACAGATCCCTGCGTCTCGCGACGGCTCGAGTAAACTCCTTGATCGATCGCGGCCCGTCTCGGTTCCGTCCCGATAGCTGTTCGTGGAGTAGCTTCTCCATGATATATGTTTTCACACATCTCGAAATCCAGTCCCGGAATCGGCCGAAATCCAGAAAATAACTCCAAAGCATTAGTTCGGATGGAAAATATTAAGCGTCGGTATAGCCTAGCCGTGACCACGATGACTGAGTACGTTTCGACCACGCCGGGGCTGTATCCGCTCCCGGACTGGGCGAAAGACGACCTTTCAGACCTGAAAGGACACCAGAAACACGACCTCATCAGCGGCGACGAGGGCGAGGCGATCACCGCGGCCTACGAGGAGGCCCGCGACGAAGTGATCGGCGTCCAGCAAGACGCCGGCCTCGACCGCGTCGTCGAGGGGCAACTGCGCTGGGACGACATGCTCGCCCACCCGCTGGCCGTCGCCGACGCCGTCGAAACGCGCGGGATCGTCCGCTACTACGACAACAACAACTTCTACCGAGAGCCGGTCGTCCAGGACGACCTCGAGCCAACCGGCGACGTCGCATCGGAACTCGAGGCGACCGCGGAACTGACCGACGGCGACGACCTGCAGGCAGTTCTCCCCGGTCCGTACTCGCTTTCGGACCTCGCGACCGACGAACAGTACGGCGACGAGGCCGACTTCCTCGGCGCAATTGCCGACTTCCTCGAGGGTGAGGTCGACGCCTTCCCCGCCCACGAGACGCTGTTCCTGCTCGAGCCCTCGCTGGTCGAGAACGCTCCCGACGACGGCCAAGACGAGCGCGCGAGCGAGGCGATCGATCAGGTCGCTGGCGCGACCGACGCCGACGTCGTCGTCCAGCCCTACTGGGGCGCACTCGAGGAGAAGGTCTACGCGCACCTGCTCGACGCCGACATCGACGCGGTCGGCTTCGACTTCGTCGCGAATCAGGACGACAACCTCTACAACATTCAGGAGTACGGCGCACCTGACGACATCGCGCTGGGCCTCGCGGACGGCCAGAACACGCTCGTCGAGGACCCCGAAGCGATCCGCGACCGGGTCGAGTGGGTCGAAGGCCAACTCGGCGTCACCGAGTTCGAGACGGTTTATCTGACGACGAACACCGAGACGTTCTACCTGCCCTACGGCAAGTACGTGGAGAAACTCGAGGTCCTTGCGGAGGCCGCAGACCTCGCGGAGGTGACAGCAGCATGAGCACCAACGAGAACAAAGATCAGTTCCGACCGCCCGAGCACGATTCCGACCACTTCCTGCTGACGACCGTCGTCGGCTCCTACCCCAAGCCCAAGTGGCTCAACCGCGCGAAGGAACTCTATCAGGACGAGGATCACGGGTTCGACGCCGACGACTATCAGGAGGCCAAAGACGACGCCGCGCGACTCATCACGAACGAACACGAGCGGGCCGGCCTCGACGTCGTCGTCGACGGCGAGATGCGGCGCAACGAGATGGTCGAGTTCTTCGCCCACCGTATCGAGGGCTACGAGTTCAACGGCCCCGTCAAGGTCTGGGGACACAACTACTTCGACAAGCCGAGCGTCGTCAGCGAGGTCGAGTACGACGACAGCTGGCTCGTCGACGAGTACGAGTTCACTGCCGATGCCAGCAATCGACCGGTCAAGGTCCCGATCACGGGTCCCTACACGCTCGCGAACTGGTCCTTTAACGAGGCCTACGAGGACGACGACGAACTCACCCTCGAGCTCGCCGACCTCGTCAACGAGGAAATCGAGAAACTCGTCGACGCCGGCGCGCGCTACATCCAGATCGACGAGCCCGCGCTCGCGACGACGCCCGACGACCACGCCATCGTCGGCGAGGCCTTAGAGCGCATCGTCGCCGACCTCCCCGAGGAGGTCCGCATCGGCCTCCACGTCTGTTACGGCGACTACTCCCGTATCTACCCCGAGATCCTCGAGTTCCCGGTCGACGAGTTCGACCTCGAGCTCGCGAACGGCGACTACGACCAGCTCGACGTCTTCAAGGACCCCGAGTTCACCAAGGATCTCGCGCTCGGCGTCTGTGACGCCCACGTCGCGGAAGTCGAGTCCGTCGAGCAGATCGAGGAAAACATCAAGAAGGGCCTCGAGGTCGTCCCGCCGGAACAGCTCGTCGTCTCGCCGGACTGCGGCGTGAAGCTGCTGCCCCGCGAGGTCGCCTACGGCAAGATGGCGAACATGGTGCAGGCGGCCCGCAACGTCGAGGAGGACCTCGACGCGGGCAACATCGATATCGAGCGCGGTGCGCCGACGCCGGCCGACGACTGACGACTGACGCGGTTCGTCGCGTCACTGCGTTCGACCGGCGAGCGAATCGCCGGTTGCGATCACTGCCGCGTTCTCTTCACGCCCGTATTCCGTTTCGACGACGGCACGCGCTCGCGTCTCGTGTGAGATGTTCGCACCCATATTTTGATGAAGAGAACTGTTGAATCAAGAAACAGAACACGGACACGAGTGTTACCTGATATCCTCACTGTCTAATAATATATATGTGGTACAGGGACGAATAAACGAGAGATGCAAGACGCTCTCGAGAGCCGACGCGAACTCAGTGACGACGTCGCCGAGCACCGCGATCCCGACCACGATATCGATCCGCTGTTCGTCAACCGATGGTCGCCACGCGCGATGACCGGCGAGCCGCTCGAGGAGGACGAGTATCTCCCGCTGTTCGAGGCCGCCCGCTGGGCACCCTCCGCGTTCAACAACCAGCACTGGCGGTTCCTCGTCGCCGACCGCGAGGACGAGGAGTGGGACGCGTTCCTCGATCTGCTCTCCGAGAACAATCGCGCGTGGGCGAGCGACGCCGCCGTGCTCGCCGTCATCGTCTCGAAGACGACGTTCGACCACAACGGCGAACCGGCCCCCGTCCACTCCTTCGACACCGGCGCGGCGTGGGAGAACCTCGCGCTCGAGGGCGCGCGCCGCGATCTGGCCGTCCACGGGATGGCCGGCTTCGATTACGAACGCGCGGCCGCAGAACTCGACGTCCCCGAGGAGTTCGCGGTCGAAGCGATGGTCGCGATCGGCGAGCGCGCGCCGCCCGAAACGCTTCCCGAGGAGCTACGGGAGCGCGAGCAGCCGAGCGACCGCAAGCCGCTCTCGGAGATCGTCCACCGCGGCGGCTTCGAGTAGTCAATCCGATCGTTCGCTCGACCCCCCGTTCCAAGCTCAACGGCTTTTCGTCCGGCGGCTGAACGGCCGCTATGGACAACCCGCTGTCGAGCGACACGCTCCGCGGGCGAACCGGCGAGAGTCGGGTCGCACACTGGTTCCTACTCGATGCGAACCGGTGGCTGCTCGCGGGCGTCCTGTCGGCCGTCACTTTCGTGGCGTTCGTCGGGCTCGGAACGGTTTCCCTCCCGCTCCGGTCCGCGATGGAGAGCGGTTCTCCCGTCGACACGGCCTTTCAGGCGCTGATCGCCGCACTCCTCACTGGGATCACGCTCATCGTTTCGATCAACCAGCTTGTGCTGTCTCAGGAACTCGGTCGACTGGGCGACCAGCAGGCCTGGATGGACGAGGCGATGGAGTACCGACACAGCGTCGAGGAGCTGTTCGACAGGGTCGGACCGCCCGACCCCTCGCACTTCCTCCAGGCCCTCGTCCGGACGAGCAGCGATCGAGCGGAGGCCCTTCAGGAGGCCGTCGCCGACAACGACGACGATGTCCTCCGACGGCGAACCGATCGATTGGTCGAGAACGTCTGCCGGAACTCGGAGGAGATCATCGCCCAGCTCGAGACCTCTACCTTCGGCGAGTTCGGCGTTCTCCGATCGGGACTGAACTACAACTACTCCTGGAAGATCTACGCGGTCCGGCGACTGCGAGACGAACACGAGGACAGCCTCGCAGACGACGAACTGGCGGCGTTCGACGATCTGAGCGATATTCTGATCCTGTTCGGGCCGGCGCTCGAGCACTTCAAGTCGCTGTACTTCCAGTGGGAACTCGTCCACCTCACGCGGTCGATACTGTACGCCGGGCTTCCGGGCGTGATCGCCGCGACGGCGACGGTGCTGTATCTCGACGCGGAGTCGGTTCCGGGCGCGACGCTCGGCGTCGATAATCTCGTCTGGATCGTAAGCACCAGCGCGACGCTCGCGCTCGTGCCGTTCTTCCTGCTCGCGGCGTACGTCCTGCGGATCGCGACGATTTCGAAGCGAACCGGCTCGCTCGGGCCGTTCATCCTCCGCCGTGCGGAGCGAACCGAGGCGATCGATTGGGACGAATAGGGCGGATACCCCCTGCGGTGTCCGTGCTCGAACGATCCTCAGCACGTCCCTCGAGTGATCGATCGGCGTAACCCGACTCTCACTCGAGCCGGTCGATTCCACCGGTATCAGAGAAGATCGATGTTCCCCGGCCTCTCGGCGCTCCCGACGACGATCGAGCCGTCGCGGCGAACGACGATCCCGTAGCCGAGTAGGGTGCACTCGAGGACCACGTCGTCGGCTCGTCCGCCGTCGCTTCGAACCGAGTCCTCGACGGCGAACGTGATCGACTCGAGGCTCGAGACGGCCGCCGGAAGTGCAGCGAACGTCTCCGACGGCACGTCCCGGATCTCCCCCTCGACGGTGAACGAGAGCACGTCGGGCGGCGGTTCGATCGGCTCGCGGTCCTCGTCCGCCGACGACCGGAGCGCGTCGAGCCCGGCCGCGATGTCGTCCCCGTCCGGCGTCGCGACGCCGACATCGACGGTCTCGAGTCTGAGAGTCGCCGGGCCGGTCAGATCGATCGCGACGGAGTCCGCGTCGCCGTCCGGTACGGTCACGCGAACCGGGTTCAACGTCGTTCCCGCGAACTCGCCGAGCAGCGTCTCGGTCGCTCTCAGAGTGCCCTCCACCCTGAATTCGAGTCCGTCGGGCGGTCGCGTTTCCACGGTGACGTTCGACAGCCGAACGCTCTCCGCGTCGTCGAATCGGACTGTGTTGCTCATCGGTTTCCGGTGAGCCTACGGTCCGAGCCGGGGAAACGGTACCGCCGGGATCCGGCGTGGACGGCGTATTCCCTGCATACGAGAGTCTACTCGAACGCTACACGCAGTGTGTCCGACATAGCTACGTGTTATCCGCTAGATAGCTAGGAATTATTTATGCAGTATCGAGTTATGGCAGAGAGTTGCATGCCAAACGGAAACGATCACGATGGCGTCGACGAATCGCGCAGGACGTTCATGAAGGCGACCGGTGCGGCGACGGCCGCGGCCGGGCTCGGAGCCACCGGTGCGGCGGCCGGCGACGGGAAGCGATCGAAGCGCCTCGAGGACGTAATCGAAGCGATGACCCTCGAGCAGAAGGTCGGCCAGATGACCCAGGTCGCGATCGACGATCTCGGCGAGGGGTTCGGCCCCGACACCGCGTTCAACGATCACGACGACGTGGACACGGTCGGAGAACTGTTCTCGGAGCTCCACGTCGGTTCGATCCTCAACGGCGGCGCGACGGGACCGACGTTCGACGGCGAGGAGTTCGTCGAGGGACTCAACGGCCTCCAGGAGTACAACCTCACGGTCAACGAGCCGGCGATCCCGTTCGTCTGGGGCTGTGACGCGCTCCACGGGAACTGCCTGCTCGAGGGGTGTACGAGCTTCCCGCAGCGACTCAACATGGGCGCGACGCGCGACATCGACCTCGTCGAGGCGGCGGCGACCCACACCGGCGACTCCGTCGCGGCGATCGGCGGCCACTGGAACTTCGGGCCGACGCTTGACGTCCTGCGGGACATGCGCTGGGGCCGCTACTTCGAGGGCCACAGCGAAGACGCGATGTTGCTCGGCGAGATGGGGAAGGCTCGCGCCCGCGGGTTCGAGGCCAACGGCCGGGTCGCCGCGACGGTCAAGCACTTCGCCGGCTACGGCACCCCGAACACCGGTTCCGACCGGACCCACGCACGGACCTCGATGCGGGACCTGCGGACCCGCCAGTTCGAGCCCTATCGGCGCGGGCTCGAGGAAGCCAAGACGGTGATGGTCAACAGCGGCGCGGTCAACGGGAAGCCGGCCCACGCCTCCTCGTGGCTGCTGACGACGGTCCTGCGGGACCGATTCGGCTTCGACGGCGTGGTCCTGACCGACTGGGACGACTTCGAGCGGATGCTCTCCAACCACGAGTACCTGCCCGAGACCGACGCCGGCTGGCGCGAGTCGGTCCGGCAGGGTATCGAAGCCGGCGTCGATATGCACATGTGCGGCGGCGAGACGGCCCCGACCGACTTCATCGACACCGTGATCGACCTCGTCGAGAGCGGCGACCTCTCCGAGGCGCGCATCGACGAGTCGGTCCGTCGCATCCTCGAGCTCAAGGCCGACCTCGGGCTGTTCGCGGACCCGCTCGTACCGGAAGACGAGATCGGCGATATCGTCGGCGGCGCTGCCGACGTCTCCGAGCGACTCGCCAAGGAGTCGCTGGTCCTGCTGCAAAACGAGGACGACGCGCTCCCGCTCGAGGGCGTCGACGACCTGCTGCTGACCGGGCCCGGCGTCCACGAGGGGATGGAAAACCGGTTCCTGATGCAACACGGCGGCTGGACGCTCGGCTGGCAGGGGATCGAGGACGGGAACCTGACCGAGGACGGGCCGCGGCCGCGCCAGAACACAATCGAGGGCGAACTGGCAGCGCGGCTCGGCGACGGGCTCACACACGTCCCGACGGAGTACGAGCCCGCGGCCTACGAGAGCCTCTACGAAAACTTCGACAACGGCTTCTTCGATGTCACCGACGAGCAGGCGGCGGCGGTCCGCGAGGCCGCACCTGGCTCCGACGCCGTCGTCGTCGTCCTCGGCGAGGGAACGCACAACGAGAGCTTCGGCGACCGGGACAAGATGCGCTTCCTCGAGGCTCAGCGGGAACTCGTCGAACTCGTCGATAGCGAGACCGGCGACGACGTCCCGCTCGTCGGCGTGATCCTCGCCGGAAGCCCGCGCGGCACGGCGGAGACGTTCCAGCACCTCGATGCCGTGCTCTTCGCCGGCCAACCGGGCAGCGATGCCGGCGTCGCGATCGCCGACACGCTCTTTGGCGACTACAACCCATCGGGGAAGCTCCCGTTCACGTGGGAGTCCCACGTCGGACACGTCCCCCAGATCTACGACGAGTATCCGCCGCGCCATCCCGATAGTGCGGGCGATCAGATGGTCCAGTTCGAGTTCGGCCACGGCCTCTCCTACACCGACTGGGAGTACGCGGACCTGTCGCTGTCGACCGAGTCGGTGACGAACCCCGCCTCGACGCCGACCGTGACGGCCCACGTCACCGTTGAGAACGCCGGCGACACGGCCGGCGAGCACATCGTCGAGATATACAACACCGAGTCCTACGGCTCCGTGCTCCAGCCCCACCGTCGCCTGATGGGCTTCGAGCGGGTCGCCCTCGAGCCGGGCGAGCGCGAGACCGTCGCCGTCGACCTCGACCTCTCGACGCTCGAGGTCGTCCCCGGCGACGTCCCCGGCTGGGGGCCGCGGGTCGTCGAAGCCGGCGAGTACGAGCTCGCGGTCGGCTCCGACTGGGGCGTGAACGCGAGCGACGAGGACGGCGGTGGCGGCGAGACGACGACGCTGACCGTCGGAGAGACGGCCTCCATCACCGATCCCGAGCCGACGCCCGGTCGCTACGACATCGACGGGGACGGGGACGAGGACTTCAGCGACGTGATGGCGCTCCACCGACGACTCAAGCGGCGACGGTAATACGACGGGGCCCACCGCGGCAGTGACCGTTGCGGCTGCAGCCGTCGCGGGAACGCGACCGCGTCCCGCACCCGCTTCGCCAACAACTAACTGTCGGCTCGGTGAACGAGTCTCCATGACTCTCGAGATCGGCGTTCTCGGCTATCGGTTCATGGGGAAAGCACACGCGAACGCGATGGCGCGGCTGCCGATGTTCTTCCCGGACGCACCCGAGGTCGAACGCAGCGTGCTCGTCGGCCGCGACGAGGAGACGCTGTCGGACGCGGCCGATCGACTCGGGTTCGACTCGATATCGACGGACTGGAACGAGGTCGTCGACGATGTGGACGTCTTCTATAACCTCGGCCCGAACCACGTCCACCGCGAGCCGTCGGTCGCCGCCCTCGAGGCCGGAACGCCGGTCTTCTGTGAGAAGCCGCTCGCACCGACGCTCGAGGAAGCGGACGTGATGGCGGAGACGGCGCGCGAGGCGGGCGACGACGTGCCCGCGGGCTGCGCGTTCAACTACCGGTTCGTACCCGCGATCCGGTACGCGAAGCGGCTGCTCGAGGCGGGCGAACTCGGCGAGATCCGTCAGGTCCGCGGCCGGTATCTGCAGGACTGGCTGGTCGATCCCGAGGCCCCGTGGTCGTGGCGCAACGACGAGGAGATGGCCGGTTCGGGCGCGCTTGGCGACCTCGGCTCGCACACGGTCGACCTCCTGCGATTCCTCGTCGGGTCCGACGACCTCGCGGGCGAGATCGAACGAGTCAGCGGCCACCTGCAGACGTTCGTCGACGAGCGCCCCGTAGAGGGCGGCGACGAAACCCGTCCCGTCACCGTCGACGACGCCTACACCGCGCAACTCGAGTTCGAAAACGGTGCCGTCGGATCCCTCGAGGGGACGCGGGTCGCGGCGGGCCACAAGAACGACCACACGATCGAAGTCCACGGCTCCGAGGGCAGTCTCCGGTTCTCGCTCGAGCGGCTGAACGAACTCGAGGTACTGCGAACCGACGAGAATCGGGGCTACGAGACGATTCTGGTCACCGACGCGGACGATCCCTACGTCGACCACTGGTGGCCGCCGGGGCACGTGCTGGGCTGGGAGCACACCTTCGTCCACGAGAATTACGAGTTCCTCAGCGCGGTTGCGAGCGGCGACGCGTTCGAACCGAACTTCGACGACGGTCTCGCCGCTCAGCAGGTCCTCGACGCGATCGAACGGAGCGACGAGCGCGGCGAGCGGGTCGCCCTCGAGTAACGCGGTTCCGATCTCGTTCTAAAGCACTCGCTCTCCCTAGAGACGGGCTTCCGGGCCCGCCTCGAGTGACCTCAGTCCGAGAAACGTGAGCCGATCGGCTGGGGCTGGGGTGTGGTCCGCCCCGTTGCCAGCAACAGCGGGACGTACACCGACGAAACGAGCCCGCTGCGTGTACTGGCAGCAGAGAATACCACGTCCTCCCCACCCGATTCGCTCGTTCCCTTCGGTCACTCACTCATCCCTCGCGCGAGTTCGTCCCGCGATTCACTGTCGTTCATCACGGGACAGCACGCGCCACTGTACTGGATCGACAGCCGGTCTGGAGCGGAGACGGACCGGCGCAGTCGTCGAGCGTCAGAACGACAGTGTGGCGGCACACGTCCGATCCGTTCCGACGCCCGACTGATGCCCGGCGCGTGACAGGATTTTTTGTAGCTCCGCTAAGAATAACTCCGTGGGAATGGACGACAGGATTCGGACATTCATCGCCAACGAGGGCTGGCTACTGGTGGCGATCCTGACGTTCGCACTGACGAGTATCGCCGGCATCGCCGGCCTCGGAGCGCTCGCGGGCGCGATCTCGGTTATCGGGTGGTTCCTGCTGACGCCGATTCTGCTGTTCTGGGGCGACGAGGTCGCGCTGTTGCTCGAGGACGCCGACACGACGGGCACGACGCAAACCGCCGAGACGGACGCCGAATCGGACCCGCTCGAGGAGCTGAAACGCCGCTACGCGGCGGGGGAGATCGACGAGACGGAGTTCGAACGCCGACTCGAGCGGCTCGTGGCGGTCGACGAGATTCCGGACGACGCGATCGGTTCCGGTGCGGTCGACGAGACGCCGACGGACGCTGTGAGAGTCGATGAGGCGTCGGACGAGGCGACTCGGACCGAACCGCTCGAGCCCGATCGCGAGCGCGAACGGGAGCGCTAGCTGGGGACTCCGTGGCTCCGACACCACCTGCGTTCGTCGATCGCCGGAGGCGTCGAGTATTCCCGGCTGGCGACCCAACGGTGACTCGCTATGACTGCGGAGATGACCGCCTACGTTATCGAGGAGTACGGCGACCCGGACGTTTTCGCGGAGACGACCCTCGAGGTACCCGACCCCGAGCCGAACGAGATCCGCGTCGAGGTCGCGGCGTCCAGTCTCAACCCCGTCGATTACAAGATCCGGCAGGGCGCGCTGCCGGACTTCGCCCCCGACCTCCCGGCGACGCTCCACTGCGACGTGTCGGGCGTCGTCGACGCGGTCGGGGACAACGTCGACCGGTTCGAGGCGGGCGACGAGGTGTACGGCATGCCCGGCGGCGCGGGCCGGCAGGGGAGCCTCGCCGACTACGTCGTCGGCCACGCCGGCACGTTCGCGCACGCGCCGGACTCGATCCCGCTCGAGGAGAGCGCCGCCCTCCCGGTCGTCGCGCTCACGGCGTGGGAGCTACTCGCCGACAAGACCAGCGTCGACATCGACGACGAGGTGCTCGTCTACGGCGGCAGCGGCGGCGTCGGCCACATCGCGGTCCAACTGGCCCGCTGGTTCGGCGCGGACGTCACCGCGACGGGCTCGAGCGAGGAGAAACGCGATCTCGCGGAGCGCCTCGGCGCCGACGCGACGGTCGACTACACCGAGACCGACATCGAGACCTACGTCGCCGAGCACGCCTCCGGTGGCGGCTTCGATACCGTCGTCGACCCGATCGGGGACGAGCACCTCGAGACGGCCTTCGAGGCGGTCCGGCCCTACGGCACCGTCGTGACGACCGAGTCGAGCGCGGCCCAGGAACTCGACCTCGGACCGATGCACGCGAATTCCCTCGAACTCGGCGTCGTGCTCGTTATCCTGCCCGTGTTGCTCGGCGACCGGCAGGACCGCATCGGCGAGGAACTCGCCGACATCGCGGCACTCGTCGACGACGGAGCGGTCGAGCCGCACATCGACGAACGGTTCGCCTTCGACGATGTTGCGGAAGCTCACCGGCGCGGCGAAAACGGCGACTTCCTCGGGAAACTGCTGCTCGTCAACGAGTGAGCGGTGGCTCCGAGAGAGCAGTGACTCGCCGCGGTCGACCCAGTCGGCCGGGCTGGCTCGAGGCCGCGCGGTCGACTATGCCGCCCTGAAATCGCCCGAACGACTACTCCGACTCGATTTTTCCGACCGTCTGAATCTCGTCGTAGCGCACGCTGCCCTCGCCGAGCGGCTGGCCGTCGATCTCGAGGTAGCCGGGTTCGAAACTCGTCAGTTCGCCGGTGACATCCGTCTCGTGGTCCTCGGTCCGCTCCTCGCTGCGGACCTCGACGATATCGCCGATCTCGAGGTGCTCTCGGACGAGCGCTTTCGTCCGCTCCGTGTCGGCGTCGGGTGGGATCTTCAGATTGGTCATCGTACGTCGACCGTCCACGGCCACGCCGGTAGTAGTTGAGCCGGTATTCGCAACCCGGGACCCCGTACTCGGACGACCGTTTTTGTACCAACGGGCCGAAACGTGACCGATGAAGATCGTCAAGGACAGCGTCCACGACCACATTCAGGTCGACGGCGTCGCCCGCGACCTCCTCGATACGCCGGCACTACAGCGGCTCCGGCGGATCAGCCAACTCGGGACCGTCTCGCTTGTCTATCCCTCGGCCAATCACACCCGCTTCGAGCACAGCCTCGGCGTCTACCACCTCGTCTGCGAGGCCCTCGAGCAACTCGGCGTCGAGGGGCGGCAAGCGGAGCGGGTCCACGCCGCGGCCCTGCTTCACGACGTGGGCCACGGCCCGTTCAGTCACAATCTCGAGGCGCTTACCCACCGCCGAACGGGTCGCTACCACGACGACGTTCACGACCTGCTCGCGGACGGCGCTGTCGGGGACGTGTTGGAAGCGCACGGCTTAGCGCCCGACGCGGTCGCGGATCTGGTCGCCGGCGAAGGCCGGTTCGGCCAGCTGGTCTCGGGCGAACTCGACGTCGATCGGATGGACTATCTGGTGCGCGACGCCCACCACACCGGGGTCCCCTACGGGACGATCGACCACGGCCGACTCGTCCGAGAGCTCACCTTCGCGAACGGCGAACTCGTCCTCGACGAGGGGAACGTCCAGACCGCCGAGAGCCTGCTGGTCGCGCGGGCGCTGATGAACCCGACGGTCTACAGCCACAGCGTCGCCCGGATCAGTAAGGCGATGCTCCGGCGGGCGAGCGAACGGCTACTGGACGCTCCCGCCACCGATATCGACGCCGAGACCCTCCAGCGGATGGACGACTACGATCTGACCGTGGCCCTGCGCTCGTGCGACGAGACGGCGGCGTTCTGCCGACGACTGGACCAGCGCGATCTGTTCAAGCGGGCCGTGTGGGCCGAAATCGACGACGTGCCGGGCGGGATCATCGAGGCCGACCACGAGACGATCCGCGAGTTCGAACGGGAGATCAGCGACCGGGCCGGCGTCGATCCGGACCACGTGATCCTCGACGTGCCGAGTCGGCCGTCGATGACCGAGTCCACGACGCGCGTGATGGTCAACGGCGAGATCCGCCAGTTGGGCCAGCAGTCCCCGCTGGTCGAGGCGCTGCGCGCGGCCCAGTACTCGCAGTGGCGGCTCGGGGTTTACTCGCCGCCGGACCTTCGCGACCGGGTCGGCCGGGCCGCGGTCGACGTGCTCGGGCTCGATATCGACGGCGCGCTGGTCAGCGAGGTCCGGGACGGGCTGGATACGACGCTGGATCAGTTCGTCGACTAGCGGTATCGACGGACGACGCCGGGCATATCAGCTGCGTCGGCCACATCGACCATATCGGCTGCGCTGGCCGCGGACGATCGGGGTAGCCACTTCAGGCTCGCGGCTTATCCCCCGTCGGCGGAGAGGACTCGGTGATGAGTACATTCGTTAGTCGCCTCTCGATACTCCTCGTCGTCGCGACCGCTATCGCCGTCGTACTGGTCGGTTGGGCCGGCGGATTCATCGCGATCGAATCGCTCGAGCGGTCGGATTCGGCCGTCGTCGTCGGCCTCTCACTGCTCGTCCTCTCCGGACTGGTCGCCGTGTTGTACGAACCGCTCGAGGTCGACGACGAGTCGAACTGAGCTCGCCGCTTACTGTCTGCCGTCCACCGTCCGTCGCCTGCTTCCCGTCGCTCACTCGGCTATCGCCCATCGCCAATCGGCCGGCAACCACCCGATCCGACGCTGATCCTGCCCCGAACCGTTGAAGGCGGTGACCACAAACTATCCCGTATGGAACGAACGGGAACGATCCTCCGCGGCCGCGAGTTCGAACCCGTCGAGGGACGGGTCGTAATCGGCGACGACGGCCGCATCGAGGCCATCGAGGAAACGGCGGTCGAGAGCGACGACATCATCCTCCCGGCCTTCGTAAACGCCCACACCCACATCGGCGACTCGATCGCCAAGGAGGCCGGCGGCGGCCTCTCGCTTGAGGAACTGGTCGCCCCGCCCGACGGGCTGAAACACCGGCTTCTCAGGGACGCCTCCCGCGAGGAACTCGTGACCGCGACGGAGCAGTCGCTGCGATTCATGCAGCGGGCCGGCACGGCCGCCTGTCTGGACTTCCGCGAGGGCGACGTGGCGGGCGTTCGCATGCTCGAGGACGCCGCAACGGGTCTCGACATCGACGCGCTGTCGTTCGCTCGGGGCTCCGTCGACGCGATGCGCGCCGGCGACGGCTACGGCGCGAGCGGCGCGAACGACGACAGCTTCGACCGGGAGCGAGCGGCGACCCGCGAGGCGGGCAAACCCTTCGGTATCCACGCGGGCGAGGTCGACGCGAGCGACATTGATCCAGCCCTGGACCTCGAGCCGGACTTTCTGGTCCACATGGTCCACCCCGAGCCCCGTCACCTCGAGCGGGTCGCAGCGCAGGAGGTACCGATCGTCGTCTGTCCGCGCTCGAACCTCGTCACCGACGTGGGGCTCTCGCCCTACGCGGACCTCCACGAGCGGACGACGCTCGCGCTGGGAACGGACAACGTGATGCTCAACTCGCCGTCGATGTTCCGCGAGATGGAGTTCCTCGCGAAGCTCTCCGACCTCTCGGCGGCCGACATCCTCCGCATGGCGACGATCAACGGGGCCGAGATCGCCGACCTCGAGTACGGCCTGATCGACCCCGGCCGGGAGGCCCGACTGCTGGTGCTCGATGGCGATTCGGACAACCTCGTGGGCGCGCGGGACCCGGTTCGGGCCGTGGTCCGGCGGGCGGGCGTCGACGACGTTCGCGAGGTCGTTTACGGGTGACCTGACGCCGGCAAAACGAGCGAACTGCAGGTCGCGTCAGTCGAGTCGCTCCGACGTTTCCGCGTGTTCTCTCGCGAGTTCGACGTACCGGTCGGCCGTCGCCTCGAGCGCCGGATCGTCGATCTCCGTCTTCGGTTCGGCGGGCGCGCCGGCGACGAGCGTCGATTCGGGAATCTCGGTGTCTTCGGTGACGACGCTGCCGGCGGCGACGACCGCGCCCTCGCCGACGTGAGCCCCGTCGAGGACGACCGCGTTCATCCCGACCAGCGCGCGCTCGGCGACGGTCGCGTCGTGGACGATGGCGCTGTGGCCCACCGTCGCGTAGGGCTCGAGTTCGGCCGTCTCGTGGAGGACGGCGTTGTCCTGGACGTTCGCTCCCTCGCCGACGACGATCGTGCCGTGATCGCCCCGGAGCGTGGTGTTCGGCCAGACGCTGGCCTCGTCCTCGATGACGACGTCGCCGATGACGACCGCGGCGTCGTCGACGTACGCGGAGTCGGCGACCCGCGGTTCCGTCCCGTCGAACGATCGTAGCATGGCCGTTCCTGTCTCGAGAACCGTCTTGAAGGTGGCCATCGCGATCGCCGGTCGTCGCTCGAGAGTCGATGACCGCTGTCGGGCAACCTGTTACTGTACAAGACAGACACGGCTTCGTCTATTTCCAAAACCAATACATTTTGGCACCACGGCTAATGCGCGGACGGTAATACACGAGACGTGGCGGCACGCTACCGTCCACACGGACAGCGCCTGCCGCCGTGTCATCCCCCCGAACCACCCACGGTTCGGTATCCCCTCTTTCGTTTCTCTCCCCACCCCTACTCGTCCCGGTCGACGTCGGACAACCGCTCCGAGAGTCGATCGAACCGTTCCCGCGTCGACTCCCGGCGCTCCCGTTCGGCGTCCTCGCGGTAGGCGGCCTCGAGCACCGTCTCCTCGTCGACGGTCACCTCGAAGACGGCCCCCTCGTGTCGGCCGTCCGCCGGCAGGCGCTCGACGTCGACGGTGCGCTCGTCGACCGCGTCGCCGTCGTCCTCGAGCAGGAGGACCGCCGTCTCCCCGTCGACGATCCGATCGAGGACTGCAGTGTAGGTCTCACTCATCGGTCATCACCCCGCGGTACGCGCGCCAGCGTCATCAATCGGTGGTCGATCGCCGTCGATCGACGGTTGCACGCCGTCACCTGCCGCTCGCGGTTCGCCGGTCTGCGGTCGGTCGAGCGACGACTGCGCGTCTCGCTTCCGCTCGAGTAACGCCGCCGGATCGGTCGGCGCGTCGCGCTCCGTCTCGACCGACGTGTCGGTTCCGTCGCTCGTCACGACGATATCGCCGTGGACGCCGGTCCAGTAGGTCTCGATCCCGCGGTCGGCGAACGCCTGCAGGACTTCGTCGTGGGGATGGCCGTACTGGGAGTCGAGCGCGCTCGAGATGATCGCCGTCTCCGGATCGACCGCCTCGAGGAACGAGCCGCTCGAGGAGGTCGACGAGCCGTGGTGGCCCGCCTGATAGGCGTCGGCCGCGAGGGTCTCGCCGCGTTCCTCGACCAATCGGCGTTCGGTGCTCGTCTCGATATCGCCGGTCGTCAGGTACGAGAACTCGCCGAACGAAAGCGAGAGGACGACGCCGTTGGCATCGACACTGTCGCCCTCCGGGTCCGCGGGCGGGTTCAAGACGGTCGCCTCGAGGTCGTCGTCCTCGAGCGGCAGGCTGTCGCCCGCCGCGACTTCGAACAGTCGCACGTCGTACTCCTCGATCGCGTCGAGGTAGTTGTCGTAGGTCGCGGTCGTGTGGGGCACGCCGGAGTCGTAGGCCGCACCGACGCCCTCGCCCTCCTCCTCGAGGTACTCGATGACCTCGGGATGGCCGCCGATATGGTCGGCGTGGCCGTGGGTCGCCACGAGATGATCGATGCGGTCGATGTCGCGGGCCTCGAGGTAGTCGATGATCTCCTGCCCGTCGTCGCGGTAGTCGCCCGTATCGATCAGGATCGTCTCGCCGGCAGGGGTGACGACGAGCGTCGAATCGGCCTGTCCGGCGTCGATGTGGTGGATCTCGAGTTCCCCGCTCACGTCGCTCGTCGGCCCGTCGTTGCCGTCGATACTGTCGATTCCGCTGCTACAACCCGCGAGGACCAGCAGTCCCGCGACCGCCACGACCAGAACGCCTCGTCGCATTCGTGTTCCGGTCCGACGGGCGCTGCGGATATGTGCGTTCGGACCCGCCTGACGGACTGACTGTGGGGATTTCTAACCAATCGGATCGTCAGTACCGTCGGTACCGATAGCTGGGACCCCATCGTCCCCGTTCGTCGGCACACCTGTCAAACCCATCGAAAACGGGCGCGAGAACTGCGAACCGCGAACGAACTGGGAATCACGACTCACGAACCGACGCGGCGGCCGGATCGATCTCAGAACGCGTCGCCCTCGAAACTCGTCTCCGCGTGCAGACTGTCTTTCAGTGCGTCGTGGACCTTGCAGAGTTCGAAGGCGCGCTCGATGATCTCCTCGCCGGTGTCGTCGTCGACATCGGCTTCGACGCGGATATCGAACGCGACCGACTCGAGTTTGTCGTCGTCGTTGAGGTCGCCGTTCGTCTCGATCTCGATCCGCCCGAGGTCGTCGGCCCCGCGCTGCTGGCCGCCGACGCGCAGCGCCGGCACGTAACAGGAGCCGTAGGCCGCGAGCAGGGTCTCGAGCGTGTCCGGGGCCTCCTCGCCGTTGGCGTCGATCGTCGTCTCGAAGTCCCGGATCTCGTTCGTCGCGCTGTACCCCTCCTCGGAGACGGTGGTGACTGCTTTCGCCATGCGGTCGAGACGTCCACGGGCGGTGCTGTAAACGTTTGGTGCCGATCGCTACTCGCGTGTCTCCGGCTCGGAACTCCTCTCGAGGCCGTCTCTCCCGGCCGGATACGGCACCAACTGCGACGACTGCGTCGACACCCTGCGTCTGCAGCGTGACCCGACTTGCCGGTCGCGACGCAATGGTCGCGAACGGACGATGGCAACTCTCAACAAGGACTCGGCGAAGAAGCTCAGCATCGTTTCGACGGTACTCGACGCCGTGATGGCGTTCCGGCGCGGGCGTCGAAAGAGCGGGCTCCTCCTCCTCGCCGCGGCCGCGCTCTCGTCTCGCGTCCCTGGTATCGGGACGGCCGTGTCGCTGTTCCTCAGACTCGTTCGACGGTTCCGATAGCTCGAGCGACCATGGTCGACGTTACCGGTCATCTCGGGATGGCGCTGTTGTTCGCCGCGCCGGCGTGGACGGTCTGGGGCCGACGCGGTGCGCTCGGGTTCGCGGCCTTCGCGTTGGTGACGGCGATGCTCCCCGATACCGATCTGGCGCTTCGACACGTGCTCCCGGTGACCCACCACGGGGTGACCCACACCGTCCTGTTCGTCGTTCTGCTGAGCGTTCTCGCCGGAGCCGTCGCGGCCCGGTACCTCACCGACTGGTTCAACGCCAATCGCAGGATCCGGAGCACCGAAATCGCGAGCGAGACCGTCTTCGTCTTCGCGACGGCGGGGCTGATCGTCGGCGGTATCAGCCATCTCTTCGCCGATCTGCTCTCCGCGCCCGACATCGCACCGCCGCTCTCGCCGTTCTGGCCCGTCTACTCGGAGCCGGTCATCATCGACGTGATCTACTACGGGTCGCCGTTCTGGAACTTCGGGCTGCTCGCCGCCGGCGTGGCGCTCCACCTGCTGTTCGCTCGAAACGACCGCTATCCGCTCGAGACCCGCTACCGAATCGGTGCCGCCGAGGACTCGCAGCATCGCGCGAGCGACGACTGAGACCGAGCGCCCGAGTCGTCCGCGACGGCGAGGCGGCGAGAAAATAGTACCGGCAATTGATCGCTCGTCGCCGTTCGATACTCGTCCGCTCAGGCCTCGAGTTCGAACGGCTCGTCGGCCTCGAGGACGTGAACCTCGGCGTCGCTACCCGTGCCGCGCACTTCGCTGGCGAAGTCCTCGGGGTCCTGCGCGATCGGCGGGAACGTGTCGTAGTGCTGCGGGAACGCGTGGTCGACGTCGAGCCAGTCGACGGCGATGGCGGCCTGCTGGGGCCCCATCGTGAAGTGGTCGCCGATCGGGACGAGCGCCGCGTCGGGCTCGAGATAGGGGCCGATAACGTCTTTCATCTCGCTCATCAGGCCGGTGTCGCCGGCGTTGTAGATCGTCGTCGACTCCTCGTCGCTGACCTGGGTCGGCTTCGTATCGGAGATGACGAAACCGGCCGGCATGCCGCCGCTCGAGTCGTTTTCGGTCATGATGCCGTTCGTGTGATCGGCGCGGTGCATGGTGACGTACGCGTCGCCGCACTCGACGGTGCCGCCGATGTTCATCCCCATGCCGCCGACGGCGTCCTCGAAGCCGAACTCGTCCTCGCAGTAGGAGACGAGTTCCGGCGTCGCGACCAGCGTCGCGTCCGAGAACTCGCCCGCGTGGGCGATGTGGTCTGCGTGACCGTGGGTCAACAGGACGTAGTCGGGCGTGTCGACGTCCGCCGGCTCGAGGTCGGTCTGTGGATTGTCGAAGAACGGGTCGATCAGTAACTCCGTCTCCCCGACGGTGACGTGCCACGTCGAGTGGCCGTACCAAGTGAGTTCCATAGCACCTGCTGGGTTCGGGCGAAGCAACCATAAAAGTGGGCGAGGTTCCGAGACGGATCGATGGCGGATGGCGGTTTCTCGCCGTCGTCCAGTGCTCAATGACTGCTTTACGGCCGGCGGGGAATATGTACTATCACCAACTCTTATACGTTCGGTCCGGGATGGGGCAAACGCCGCAAGCGAACTGACACACCACGCATGCGGTCTGGGAGCGTCCCGTCCGATCGCGATGGCATCGCGGTCGGGACGATTGTGATTTCCAGAACCACCGTGACCACCACTTGGCAACCCACACGGCGGGATCCATGGCGTTCCGCTGCCGATCGCCGCTCTGGACGGCGATGCCGTGGCGTTTTTTACCCGGGGGCCGTACGCCGACTATGCTCGCACTCACGCTCGAGGAGTTCATGGTAGAGCTGAACGACGGCGCGATCAAGAACGTCGGCCCGAACAACAAGGCGGCGACGGTCAAACTGTTCGACGTCGACAGCGCCGAGGCGAGGGAGTTCGGCGACAAGCGCGTCAAACTCGTCTTCGAGGACGAGGACGACAACGAGATCCAGGTCTCGCTGTTCCCGGAGGACGTTCGGTCGCTCGTGGACGATATCGAGTCGCTCGAGGAAGATTCGCCCGTTTTCGACTGACGGCGGCCCGATATCGCGGGTACGACCGCGATTCGTCTCGCGGACGCATTTCGACAACCGTTTTAGGGCGAAACCGCTTGGTTCGAGTAGATGGGTAACTGTATCATCTGCGGCACACCCGTTGACGGCGAGATCTGTCAGAGCCACGAGGAGGATGCCCTTTTCGAATTTCGCGGCACTGCCGCCTCGCAGCTCACGCCCGGTCGCTACTACCGGGGAACCGTCGACGGTTACGCCGACTTCGGTGTCTTCGTCGACATCGGAGACCACGTCACCGGTCTGTTGCATCGAAGCGAACTCGACCAACGACTCGAGAGTCTCGACTGGGAGCCGGGGGACGATGTCTACGTCCAAGTGCTCGACGTTCGAGACAACGGCAACGTCGACCTCGGCTGGTCGATCCGCCAGCGCGAACGCGAGTTCCGCGGCAAACTGATCGAGACGGCCGACGACGAGTTCCGTCCCGAGGAGTTCGAGGACGATGCCGATGACTCCTCCGACGAGTCGACGACCGAGACGACCGAGACGACCGACGAGAGCGAGCAGGAACTGACCGACGACCGAGCGACGAAAGCCGGCGAACTGCAGGCGGCCGCCGAGGAGACCGAGCCCGACTCGGAGACGGACACCGTCGACGAGCAGCCCGCGGCCGCGGAAACCGCCGGCACCGTCACGAGTAGCGGCTCCGTCGCGACCGAGTCCGCCGCCGCCTCGGCGCCCGCAACCGACGACGCGGCCGACGCCGAGCCCGAGTCCGAACCGGAACCCGCGCTCAAACGAACGACCATCGAGGCCATCGAGAATCAGGTCGGCAGCGTCGTCCGCCTCGAGGGCGAGATCACCGGCGTCCGCCAGACCAGCGGCCCGACGGTCTTCGAACTGCGCGACGAGACCGGCACCGTCGAGTGTGCGGCGTTCGAGGAAGCCGGCGTTCGCGCCTACCCCGATGTCGAACTCGACGACATCGTCGCCCTCGAGGGCGAGGTCGAACACCACCACGGCGACCTGCAGGTCGAGACCGAATCCCTCGAGATCCTCGAGGGTGAGGACCGCGAAACCGTCGTCGACCGCCTCGAGACGGCGATCGAACGCGAGGCCCGACCGGCCGACGTCGCGCCGCTGGCCGACCACGAGGCAGTGGCGGCCGTCGAGGACGGCATCGCCGACGCGGCGACTGCGATCCGACGGGCCGTCATGGAGGCACGCCCGGTCGTCGTCCGCCACGGTGCGACCGCCGACGGCTACGTCGCCGGCGCCGCCATCGAGCGCGCCGTGCTCCCGCTGATCCGCGAGAAACACACCCGCGAGGACGCGGAGTACCACTACTTCGAACGGCGCCCGCTCGACGGCCGCGTCTACGACATGGACGCCGCCACCAGCGACGTCACCTCGATGCTCGAGGCCCGCGACCGACACGGCGAGCAACTGCCGCTCGTCGTCCTCGTCGACGCCGGGTCGACCATCGAGTCCACCGACGGCTACGAGCTGCTCTCGCTGTACGACGCCGACGCGCTCGTCATCGACGATAGCCGAGCGGACGACGAGATCGCCGACGCGGTCGACGTCGCCGTCGCCCCGTCGATCGCCGGTGCCGACGTCGCAGACGTCACGTCGACCGCGCTAGCGACCAACGTCGCCGCCCACGTCAACGACGACGTTCGCGACGACTTAGAGCACCTCCCCGCGGTCAGCTACTGGGAGAACACGCCCGCGGACTACCTCGAGCTCGCCACCGAGGCCGGCTACGACGAGACCGGCGTCTCCGAACGGCGCGAAGCCGTCGCGCTCGAGGCCTACTACCAGTCCTACAAGGACAAGCGCGAACTCGTCATCGACCTGCTGTTCGACGACGACGGCGATCTCGCCGCCCACGTCTCCGAACAGTTCCGCGACAAGCTCGAGACCGAACTCGAGACGGCTCGGGAGAACCTCACCGTTCGCGGCGTCGACGGCGTCACCGTCTCCGTGCTCGACACCGACGCCTTCACCCACCGGTACAACTTCCCGACGACGATCCTGCTGCTGGACGCGCTCCACCGGACCGAGCGCGATCGAGCGGACCCGCCGTTCGTCACGCTCGGCGTCGGCGACGACGAACTCCACGTCCGCGCGACCGACCCCGTGAACGTGCGCGACCTCGGCGACGCCATCGCCGAAGCGGTGCCGAACGGCGGCGTCAGCGTCGTCGGCGGCCGCGACGGTCACGTCGAGTTCCTGCCTGGCGAACGCGACGCAGTTCGTGAAGCCGCACTCGAGGCGCTCGGCGAGACGCTCGCGTAAGACTCGCTCTTCCTCCGTCGTCCGTAGACTGCGTAGCGGCAGCGCCGTCACGTCTGCCCCGGTTGCTCGGGGTCCTCGACCGATAAGCTATATCTGATCTCCGATCGACAGGTCCGACTATGGATACGATCGGGGAGGACGACCGTCACCACGACGACGGCCCGTGGGCTCGGTTCCGGGAGAACGCGACCGGAATCGCGTCACTGCTCGTGACCGGGCTTTGGCTCGGCGGTTTGCTCGCCGATCAATCGTGGTGGCTCCCGGTGTTGGTCGTCGGGTACGCCGCCGTCGTCCCGGTGGTCGCGATACTGTTCGGCGACGAGGACGACCGCCGAGAGTGGGTCGGCGACGCCGCGGATACGGACGAGTCGGTAACGAAATCGGACGCAGAGACCGCCGCCGAACCCGCTTCTGACACGCGTGACGCGCTCGAGACCCTTCGCGAACGCTACGCCGCCGGCGAGGTGACCGACGAGCAGTTCGAGCGCAAACTCGAGCGACTGCTGGACACGGAGACGCTCGAGGACGCCGAAGAGTGGACTCGAGCGCGAAAGGGGGACCGGGATCGAGACGGGACTCGAGAACCGGAGTTCGAACGCTGATCAGTCGTCGGTCGGTTCGGCCTCGTCCGAT
Source organism: Natrinema sp. LN54 (assembly GCF_052439245.1). Taxonomy (NCBI): domain Archaea; kingdom Methanobacteriati; phylum Methanobacteriota; class Halobacteria; order Halobacteriales; family Natrialbaceae; genus Natrinema; species Natrinema sp. LN54. Next base: position 475,345 of record NZ_JBQVRP010000004.1, on the reverse strand, counting down.
CGCTCGGCGCGGTCGGGGCGCTCGACTGCCGACGGATCGGGCCACGTGACGCTCCCGAGGAAGGAGATCCCGATCCGCTCGGCGGCCCGGGCGATCATGTGCGCGCCGGTCGGCACCGTCAGGAAGAGGAAGACGATCCCGATGAGCGCGGTCAGGCCCTCGGAACCGGGGCCGAACTCGACGAAGCCGGCGAGGAAGATCGCGGCGGTGCCGAGCGTCGTCGGCTTACTCGTGGCGTGCATGCGGTTGTAGACGTTCGGCAGGCGCAACAGGCCGACCGTGCCGACGGTCAGGAAGAAGACGCCGACGACGATCAGCGCAATGATGACGGCGGTCTGGATCATTCGATCACCTCGCCCTCGGTGACGAACTTGGCGACGGCGACGGTGGCGATGAAGCCGATGATCGCGAGCACGAGGCTCACCGTGATGAATAGGCCCCGATCGGTCAGGAGCGCGAACAGGACCGCGATCGCGACGACGTTCGTGGCGATGGCGTCCAGTGCGACCACCCGGTCGGGGTTCGTCGGGCCGCGGATCACGCGGTAGCCACAGAGGACACAGAGCCCGCTGACGAGAACCAACGCGGCCCGGATCGCCGTCTCGAGGACGGCGGGATCGCTCTCAGTCATCGTCGTCACCTCCGCCTTGGCGGCCCGTGGTACTGTCTCTTTCCCCGCCGGAGACGACGATTTCCGGCGGCCGGTCCGCGGGCGAGGCGTCCTCGTTGAACAGCTCGAGGGCGTAGTCCTCCCACGTGCGGATCGGTTCGGCGATCGCCTCGGGGTCGCGGCCGTTGACGCCGTGGACGTACAGCGCGTTCGTCTCGTCGTCGTAGTCCAGCGTCACCGTGCCGGGCGTGATCGTGATGCTGTTGGCGATGACGGTGATCGCGATATCGGATTCGACCCGGAGCGGCACGAGGATCACTTCGGGCTCGATCGGCATGCCCGGCGAGAGCACGCGGTAGGCGACGTCGAGGTTGGCCCGCAGGAGTTCCCAGACGAACGCGCCGAGGTAGAGCCCGGCGTAGGGAAGCGCCCGGACCCCGCGACCGAGGTCGACGTACTTGCCGTACAGCCGCCGGAAGACGAACGCGACCGGCAGACCGACGAGCAGCCCCGCGAGCAGACCCCGGACGAGTGAGATCGGCGTGAGCGGCATGCCGCGGACGAACACCCACAGGACGGCGAATATGACGCCGACGACCGGCCACGTGCGCACTCGCATCAGTGCTCACCCCCGCTCGAGCCGAGCAGATCGTCGGCGGCCTGCGGATCGACGGCGTCGACGTAGCTCTCGGTGTCGAGCGCCGCCTCCGCGGCCGTTCGCGCGAACTCGTAGACGGGCTCGAAGCCGACGCCGACGCCGACGATCGCCGTCGCGAGGACGACGAGGACGGTCACCTGCACGGGGTCGACCGTCGCCACCTCCACGGCGGGGGTCCGAGCACCCCAGAAACTCCGATTCCACATGCGGGTCGCGTAGGCGATAGTCAGCAGCGACCCGGCGAGTAACAGGACGATCGCGGGGCCGTTCTCCGCTCGAGCGGCGGCGTCGAAGACGAGGAACTTGCCGAAAAAGCCCGAGAGCGGCGGGATGCCGACGAGAGCGAGCGAGGCGACGAACACGGCGATCGCCAGCGGCGGCGACCGGCGCGCGAGCCCGCCGAGATCGTCGAGGCGGCTTGTCCCCGTCGCGGCCCTGACCGTGCCGACCGCGAGGAAGAGGAGTCCCTTCGCCAGCGTGTGGTTGAGCGCGAACACCAGCGCGGCGATGATGGCGAACCGTCGTAGTTCCGGGCTGGCCGTCGTCGCCGCGATCGCGACCGGAATCGCGATGAACCCGACCTGCCCGATGCTCGAGTAGGCGAAGACGCCCTCCATGGAGTCGCGGCCGACGGCCCCGATGCCGCCGAGGAGGATGCTGGCAGTGCCCATGATGAACAGCGCCGCGCCGACGAACGGGAGCGGCGAGTCCCCCGCGATCGTCACGCCCAGTAGCGGAACCGAGAGATCGACGGCGACCTCCGCGCCGGCGAAGACGGTAAAGGAGAGCCGGATGATGGCGTAGATCCCGACCTTTTTGGTCGCGCCGGCCAGCAGGGCGGTGATCTGTGGCGGTGCGGCCCGGTAGGCGGTCGGGATCCAGAACTGGAAGGGGACCAGCCCGGCCTTGATCGCGAACACCGACAGGAGCAGGCCGAGCAGGCCGACGACCGGAACGGGATCGAGGCCGTAGGCCGCCGGGTCGGCGAGCCGCTGGGCGAGGTCGGCCATGTTGAGCGTGCCGGTCGTCGCGTAGATGCCGCCGACGCCGAGCAGGAAGACGGCGCTGGCGAGCAGGTTGAGCGAGACGTACCAGAACGCGGCGCGGGTGTGTTGGGGACCGCCGCTGTAGGCGACGAAGACGTAACTTGCCATCAACATCACCTCGAACCAGACGAAGAGGTTGAAGAGGTCGCCGGTGAGGAACGCGCCGGTGACTCCCAGCGCGAGGAAGTGAAAGAGCGGGAAGTAGTAGCTGCGCCCCTCGCCGCCGGGAAGGTGTCTGGTCGAGAAGACCAGCGAGCAGACGCCGAGTATCGCGACCATGGTCAGCATGAACGCCGACAGCCCGTCGGCCACGAGCGTGATACCGAAGGGGGCCGCCCAGTCGCCGACCTGATAGGTCGCGATCCCCGGCGCGTCCGGTGCGAGGACGATATACCAGTCGATGGCAGCCACCGCGACCGCGTAGGCCGCGCCGCCGGCGAGGCTCACCGCCGCTCGAGCCCGGGGCCGACGCCCGAGCAGGAGCGAGCCGACGGCCGCGACCAGCACGACCAGCATCGGCGCGATCACGAGCTGTGATTCCGTGCCGACGGGCGGTGCGGTCATCGTCGATCACCCGATGCTACTCTCGTTGTCGCCGTCGTTGGCTGCGGGTTCATCGTTCGCGATCACCGAGTTCCGAAACGTCGAGCGTGTCGTGTTCCTCGTAGACCCGATACGACAGGACGAGCGCGAACGCGGTCATCCCGAAGCCGATGACGATGGCGGTCAACACGAGCGCCTGCACCAGCGGATCGGCGGTCTGCGGAACGTGGTCGCCGTGGCCCGCGAGGACCGGCACCGAATCGGTGGTCGCCGGCGCGATGCCGCCCATCGCCAGCAGGTAGACGTTCGCGGCCTGACTGATGATCGCCAGCCCCCAGACGACCCGGACCAGATCCCGCCGCAGCAACAGGAAGGTGCCGAGGGCGAAGAGCGCGCCGACCGCGGCCGCGAGGACGACCGCGGTCATTCGGCTCCCACCACCGAGAGGATCGTGAGCAATCCACCGACGACCACGCAGTAGACGCCGAAATCGAATGCCAGCGCGCTCGCGACCTCGAGGTGGTCGTAGACCGGCACCCCCTCGAGCATGACGAACGCCTGCGTGAGGAACGGTTCGCCGAACAGGAGCGGTCCGAGCCCGCTGGCGACCGCGATCGCGAAGCCGTAGGCGAACAGCCGGCGGTAGGCCACGACGACGCGGTCCCGCGAGTGCTCCTTGCCGGGGTCGACGTCGCGCCCGAGGACGCCCCGCTCGAGGAAGTCCAGCCCGAAGGCCATGTAGATGATCGCGAACGCCGTCACCGTGAGGACCCCGCCGATGAACCCGCCGCCGGGGAGGTTGTGTCCCTCGAAGTACAGCGAAATCGAGACGACGAGGATGATCGGGACGATCGCTCGAGCGGTCGTGCGCATGATGACGGTCGTCATTGGTCTCCACCTCCAGCGGTTCCGCTATCGCTCCGTGCTCCGGTCGGTTCGTCGCTCCTCGAGTCGTCCGCAGGGGACTCCTCGCCGGGGGTGGCGTCGGTATCGTCTCGATCGGCGGCCCGGCCGTCCTCGCCGCGGCCGCGCATGACGATCAGCGTCAGGATCGAAATCGAGGCGAGCGCGACCACGGCGAGTTCGCCGAGCGTATCGAAGCCGCGGAAGTCGACGAGGGTCACGTTGACGATGTTGGTCCCGCCGCCCTCCGGAACCGCCTGCTCGGCGTAGTAGCGGGCGATGTCGGTCGGTCCGTCGGGGCGCGCACTCGTCGTGACCAGTACCGTGACGAACGCGGTCGCGCCGACGGCGACGGAGAGAACGGCGTCGCGGACGCTCCGACCGACCTCGACCTCGTAGGACTCGGGGATCTCCTCGATGACGAGCAGGAAGATCACGAGCACGAGCGTTTCGACCACGAGCTGGGTCAACGCGAGGTCAGGCGCGCTCGCGAGGATGTAGAAGATGGCGACCATGAAGCCCAGGATCGAAAGGGTGAGGACGCCCGCGATGTGGGATTCGGAGACCACGACGGCCAACCCGCCGATCACCGCGACGAGCAACACGAGCCCGATCGCGAGCGTGACCTCGAGGCCGAACTCGGTCGGCGCGATGGCACCCGCCGCGACGAAGCCGGCGAGCGCGAGCGTACAGGTCGCCGCGAGCGTCCACGTGGCGTAGGTCCGCAGGAGGCCGTTGTGAACGTACTCGGCGAACGCTCGTCCCTCGTCGCTGAGGCCGTCGACGATCGTATCGTACCACCAGTTCGCGCCGATCGGCGGTACCGCCCGCGGGATCGCGCGGATGCCGTCGTGAAGCCGGCCGTAGGCCGGGAACGCGAGGAGCCCGACGCCGATCGTAACCGCGCTCATCCCCACCGCGGGCGAGTACGACATCGGGATGTCGACGTGCATCTCGTGGGGGTCGACCGCCGTCGCCTCGAGGCCGGACTGGACGATGATGTCGACGGCGAGTTCGGGGTCGACGCTGACGACGGCGGCCAGCAGCGCCAGCACGGCCGGCGGGATGAGCAGGGTGACCGGCGGGCGGTGGACGTGCCCGAGGTCGTCGGGTCGGTCGCCGAAGAACAGCGAGAGGAACTTCAGCGAGTAGAGGACGGTGAAGATACTGCCGAAGACGGCGACGGCGGGGTAGAGCCAGCCCAACAGCCCGATGTCGTGGTGGTGGCTCGCCTCGACGGCGGCCTCGAAGAGCAGTTCCTTCGAGTAGAAGCCGTTAAAGGGCGGAATCCCGGCCATGCTGAGCGCGACGACTGCGGTGATCGCCGCCGTCACCGGCAGGTCGCGGCGGAGCCCGCCGAGCTGTTCGATCTCTCGGGTCCCGGCCTCGTGGGCGACGATGCCGGCGACGAGAAATAGCGCGGCCTTGAACAGCGCGTGATTGAGCAGGTGGAAGACGCCGGTTTCGGCCCCGTAGACGGAGGTAAATCCGAAGCCGGCGACCATCAGTCCGAGGTGGCTCGCCGTCGAGTAGGCGAGCAGTTCCTTGATGTCCGTCGCCGCGACGGCCATGATCGCACAGACGGTCATCGTCGTCAGCCCGAGCGTCGCGAAGAGGAACAGCCACTCCTCGCCGACGAGCATCGGGCGGACGCGACCGATGAAGTAGACGCCGACTTTGACCATCGTCGCGGAGTGGAGAAACGCCGAAACCGGCGTCGGGGCCGCCATCGCGTTCGGCAGCCAGAAGTGCAGCGGGACCTGTGCGGACTTCGTCCCCGCGCCGATCGCGAGCAGCCCTAAGACCGGGAGGAACAGCCCCCGATCCCGAAGGGCGGCTGCCATCGCGTCGGGCTGTTCCAGCATCGCGGCCAGATCGAACGCCGAGGCGGGGCCGACCACGTCGCCGGCGACGATCGACAGCAAGAGGAGGCCGACGAGCAGGAAGAGCCCGCCGCCGACGGTGATGAGCATGGCCATGCGGGCGGCGTACTGCGAGGAGTCGTCGGCGGTGTAGTGGCCGATCAGGACGAACGAACAGAGGCTCGTGAGTTCCCAGAAGAGGAAGATCGCGATCAGGTCGGCGGCGAGCGCGACGCCGACGATCGAGCCCATAAAGGCGAGCAGGGCGGCGTAGAACCTGACCAGCCCCGATTCGCCGTGCATGTACGCGGGCGAGTAGGTGAAGATGAGCGTCCCGATACCACACGCCAGCAGCGCGAACAACAGCGCCCAGCCGTCCACGTGAAATCGGAGCGCGATATCCAGCGAGGGGATCCACTCGAGCGCGACGGTCCCCTCGTCGCCGTACTGGCTGGCGAGGAGCCCGAACGACGACAGCGCGACGAGGCTCCCCACGAATCCCGTTCCTTCTCCGAGGACGCGAAAGAACAGCGGCGTCAGTGCTGCGGCGATAAACGGCAGCGCGACCGCGGCGACGACGATCGCCAGGTCGGGAGACATTCAGTACGCCGAGGGTAGGGCGAGACCGCCCTTAAACGGTTACCTTTCGGACGGTGCTGCCGTGTACGGAATCGCGGGCAGCGACCGCTCGGTGGCGGACCCGTTTGATCCGCGGTATCGGTCTCGGATCGGTCGTGGCCCGTCGAATCGGCGAGTCCGACACGCTTATTCGCGAACGGCTACGAATCACGTGTAGTGAGTACCGAGACGCCAGAACCGACCGAAACCGAAGCGTTCGAGCGGGTCTGTGAGACGCTCGTCGAACGGATTCTCGCCGGCGACGTCGAGCGCGACGAGGTCGAAAAAGCCAAGCTCGAGGCCTGTTCGGAACACTCGGCACCCAAGGTGCCCAAGAACTCCGAACTGCTGGACTACGCGCCCGAGGAGCACCGCGAGGACCTAGAGACCGTGCTCCAGCGCAAACCGGTCCGGACGGCCTCCGGCGTCTCGCCGGTCGCGATCATGACCTCGCCCGAGCGGTGTCCCCACGGCAAGTGTCTCTACTGTCCCGGCGGCCCCGACTCCGAGTTCTCGTCCTCGCAGAGCTACACGGGCGAAGAGCCCGCCGCGGCCCGCGGGGTCCAGAACGACTACGATCCCTACGGGCAGGTCACGCTGCGACTCGAGCAACTGCGCCAGATCGGCCACCCCGTCGACAAGGTCGAACTCATCCTGATGGGCGGGACGATGACCGCTCGCAGCCACGACTATCAGGAGTGGTTCGTCAAGCGCGCCCTCGAGGCGATGAACGACTACGACGTCGACAAGGAGCCCGAACCGGCACAGGACGTTAGCTTCGCCGAGGATCCCGAGGAATACGAGTTCAAATACCTCGAGGACGTCATCGCGGAGAACGAGACGGCGGACATCCGCAACATCGGGACGACCTTCGAGACGAAGCCGGACTGGTGTGACCCCGAGCAGATCGACCGAATGCTCGAGTTGGGCGGGACGAAAGTCGAGGTCGGCGTTCAGACCACCTACGAACGGATCAACCGCGACATGCACCGCGGCCACGGTGCTCAGGCGTCAATCGAGGCCAACCAGCGGCTGCGGGACTCGGCCTTTAAGGTCGGCTTCCATATGATGCCCGGCCAGCCCGGCATGAGCAAGGAAATGTGTCTCGAGGACTTCCGCCGGCTCTTCGAACAGGAGCAGTGGAAGCCCGATTACCTGAAGATCTACCCGACGCTCGTCGTGCGGGGCACCGCGACCTACGACTGGTGGCACAAAGACGAGTACGAACCGCTGTCAAACGACGAGGCCGCCGATCTGGTCGCGGAGATCAAGGACATGATCCCCCGGTACACCCGGCTCCAGCGCGTCCAGCGGGACATCCCGGCGGACTTCATCGACGCCGGCGTCTGGAAGTCGAACCTCCGGCAACTCGCTCGCAAGCGCATGGACGACCACGGCTGGACGTGTGACTGCATCCGCTGTCGCGAGGCCGGGATGCACGACGAGGAACCCGAGAACATCGAACTCGACGTGATGACCTACGAGGCGTGTGGCGGCACCGAGCACTTCATCTCCTTCGAGGACTTCGAAAAGGACCTGCTGGTCGGCTTCTGCCGGCTCCGGTTCCCGAACGACCCCGTCCGTCCGGAACTCGAGAACACGGCCCTGATCCGGGAACTGCACGTCTACGGCTCAGAGGTCGCGATGGGCGATGAGGGCGAAACGGACCAACACCAGCATCAGGGCTACGGCCGCCGGCTGATGGAGCAGGCCGAGGCCCTCGCCGCCGACGCCGGCTACGACAAGGTGAGCGTCATCTCCGGTATCGGCGCTCGAGAGTACTACCGGAACAAACTCGGCTACCACCAGGACGGACCGTACGTCAGCAAGCGCTTGTAGCGGCACGGACTCGACGTACAGACTGATCGGGAAGTCCTACTGCCCGACCGTCGTCACCGCTTTTCGATTCATCCGTCTCCGGACGACGCAGTATATCGACCGTCAAAGTACACAAAATTCATATGGATAGATACGGTAATATCGGATGCCGACAACTGTCGGCACCGTTGTCAACCAACCCCCACTCCGACAGCGGCACACCGATTGCCTCTCGCCATGAGCGCGCCGACTCCACCTATCGCTCGATCCCCTGGAGCGATACTCTCGGCGCGCTCGATCTCGGACTGTTTGCTGGCACTCCGTTCGCCTCGGAACCGTTGCTCCGTTGGATACTGGACAGTCGACCCGTTCTGTCGCGGCAGGCCAACGGACGTAGCCGGAGATGGCGCGGCGAAACCCGCTGTAGCGATATTAGGCCCGCGTCAGCGAACGGGTTTCCGTTTTCGGTCCCTCGAGCGAAATTCGTCGCTCAGCAGTCCGAGGAGCAGGACGGCGCTCGCGGTCTGAAACGCCAGTTGCTCGAACCCGGTCGTGAGCGTCGCGTACAGTCCGCTCAAGACCACACTGACCAGCATGGCTGCACGGATCCACCCTGCGGGTAGCGACCCGTCGGCATCGGTAGCCGCGAGATAGAGCTGCGATCCCAGAATCGGGATCACGAGCAGCATGACGAACGCGAAGAACGGCCCGTCGAGCCCGATCGCGCGCCCGAGTAGAAAGGCACAGCAAAAGACACTCAGTGCGACGGCGAGGACCGCGTTCTCTCGAGAATCCATGACTAGCTATCACTGATCCAATACATATTCCTTCCGAACGGTCGTTCGGGAGTCGCGACCCGTCACGGAACCGGGTTCGAACCGGCCGATTCGAACTCAGACCGCGAGGACGGTGTCGACGAGTAGCATGGTCGCGAACCCGAGGACGAAGGTCGCCGTCGCGGTGTCGGCGTAGCCGTGACCGTGGCTCGAGGGGATGAGTTCGCGGAAGACGACGGCGATCATCGCGCCGGCGGCGAAGCCGGCGGCGACGGGGAACAGCCCGGAGACGAACGCGACCAGCGAGAAGCCGACGGCCGCGGCGATCGGTTCCGGAACGCCGCCCGAGAGGGTGGTGTAGAGGAGGGCCTTGGGGCCGGAGACGCCCGCCCGGACCGCAGGGACCGCCATCGCGAACCCGTCGGGGACGTTCTGGACGGCGATCGCCGTCGCGATGGCGACTCCGAGCGCCGTCTCGCCGCTGGCGAACGCGATGCCGACCGCCAGCCCTTCGGGGACGTTGTGGATGGTGACGGCGCCGCCGACCAGTGCGGCTCGGCGCAGATCGTCGTCGACGGGGTCAGTGCCGGAGCCCTCCGCGGCCGACGGTAAGTCGCCGGCAGGATCGGATCCCGTTCTCGGGCCTTCGGCGCGTTCCTCGCTGAACAGGAGGTGCAGATGCGGAAACGCGGCGTTGGCCGCGAGCAGGAACCCGCCGCCGGCGACGATTCCGACGACGACCTCGAGCGGGGAGCCGAGCTCGAGGCCGGGGAGAACGAGCGCGAAGACGGCAGCGCCGACCATGATGCCCGCGGCGAGCCCGAGCGAGCCGTCGTAGACGCGGTGACTCACCCGGTCGGAAAACAGGAGCGGCAGTGCGCCGATCCCGGTCGTACAGCCCGCGATCGCGGCGACGAAGACGACTTCACCGAAGGGTGACATATCGGTTCGGTTCGCCGCCGTCTCGAAAACGTTTGCGATCGGGAGACACACTGCCGGCCACAGCGACCGCGAGGCGAGTCGCTCGATCACGACTCGTCTCAGTTCGGGGCCCGCGGCTCGTCAGTCGATCGTGACCTCGAGTTCGAGCAGGCCGAGGTGGGGCGGTGCGCCGCCGCCGTTCGTGCGGAAGTCCTCGGGTGTGGCGTTGACGACGTTGTAGAAATCCGACTGATCGGTCGGCACCAGCGTACTGCCGTCGTCGCGCTGGAGGAACGCCGGCGTGTCGGTCCCCTCGATGAGGTCGCGCTGTTCCTGCCAGTCCTCGCCGGCGTAGATGAAGGTGCCGAAGGAGAACCGCCCCGCGGCGAGCGCGTCGTGTTTCGACATGAACATGCCGGCTTCCTCGGCGTTGTACTCCTCGTCGCTCACCCACGCGATCGCCGCGACGCCCTCGGACTCGAGGAGGTAGAAGTCCCACGAGAGCGTCGCGTCGAACACCGCCCAGACGCTGCGCGGGCCGACGGTGTGGAGTTCGACGCTGAACGCGGGCCGCAGCCGCGAGCCGTCCTGTTCCGGGACGAACGTCGCGTCGTAGCCCGGCGACCGGATCCCGCGGTCGTGGTAGACGACGCCGTCCATATCGACGTCGGCCTCGATTCGATCGATGATCCCGCTGACGGTGGCCCCGCCCTGATTCTCGAGGTGCTCGAGGAAGTCGGGGAACTGGGAGACGTTCTCCCAGGGTTGTTCGTCGCCCGCGCTCATACGGCTCGCCCTCCGTGGGGATCGGGTGCTCGGTCTCGAGGCCCGCAACGGGGGGCCGTCCCGGCCGGATCGTGCGTGGTGCCACCGACAGCGTCGTGCATATCGGGTGGTGGGGGACGGCGAGGATTAGGCTTTCCGACCTCCGACAGGGGCTGCGTTGCGAGTTGGCACTGATGGAGCCGATTGGTCCTGTGCATATTGACCATTTCAGGGATCGAGGCCACAGTTCGATACGATCATCCGAACTATCTTCACCGATCAGTATCCAAACCGAACGTAATGACCGAGCGAGACCGATTGGATTTCGGGGGGTTGTGGAACGGCCTCTCGTATATCGTTCTCGGTCTGGTAGCACTGGCTGTGTTCGTATTTTACGGGGACCCAGTCGACACTGGCGGGGTTATTGCGAGTATCGCACTTGTGGGAATTGGTGTTGCGGCTGTACTCGCCCAAAAACTCTCACCGCTATTCGCCGAACTGAACCGCTATTGGACCGGGCTATTTTGGGCGCTGTGTGGGCTTGGCATTCTCGGTCTCGGCCTTCTGAGTTCAACCAAACGGGCTAGTAGTGGTGTTCTCGGCGTGTTATTCGTAATTTATGGTGTTCTCATCGCATTTGATCGGTGATCATCCTTTCGTACTGACTGAGGGCCACGGTCGCCTCACAACGCGGTCAGATCGGAATCCGGGCGCTGGCGTCGGAGCGACACGCCTTTTTGACCGGGCCGGGCAATTTCGGGTATGGATCCAAAGCGGGAACTCACCAGCGTCGACCTCGCCGCTCTCGTCGGGGAACTCGGGGCCTACGAGGGCGCGAAGGTCGACAAAGCGTACCTCTACGGCGACGACCTCGTCCGGCTCAAAATGCGGGACTTCGACCGCGGTCGCATGGAACTGATTCTCGAGGTCGGCGAGGTCAAGCGGGCCCACACGGTCGCCCCCGAACGGGTACCCGATGCGCCCGGCCGACCGCCGCAGTTCGCGATGATGTTGCGCAACCGGCTCTCTGGCGCGGACTTCGCCGGCGTCGAGCAGTACGAGTTCGACCGCATCCTCGAGTTCGTCTTCGAGCGCGACGACGGCACCACCCGGATCATCGTCGAACTGTTCGGGCAGGGCAACGTCGCGGTCACCGACGGCGAGTACGAGGTGATCGACTGCCTCGAGACCGTCCGACTGAAGTCCCGGACCGTCGTGCCGGGCTCGCGCTACGAGTTCCCCGACACCCGGACGAACCCGCTGACGGTCTCCCGGGAGGCCTTCGACCACGAGATGGACGACTCCGATACGGACGTGGTCCGCACGCTCGCGACCCAACTCAACTTCGGCGGCCTCTACGCCGAGGAGCTGTGTGTCCGTGCCGGCGTCGAGAAGGGGATGGACATCGACGACGCCGACGAGGACGTCTACGAGCGGCTCTACGAGACGATCGAGCGGCTCGCGCTCGACATCCGGAACGGGAACTTCGATCCGCGGCTCTACCTCGAGCGCGACGACGAGGAAGATGACGACGGAGAGGGCGACAGTGATGATGCCAACGCCAGCGTCGTCGACGTGACGCCGTTCCCGCTCGAGGAGCACGACGACCTCGACGGCGAGGCCTACGACTCGTTCCTCTCGGCGCTGGACGACTACTTCTTCCGGCTCGAACTCGCCGAGGAGGAAGAACCGGACCCGACCGACCAGCGGCCGGACTTCGAGTCAGAGATCGCCAAACAGGAGCGCATCATCGAGCAACAGCAGGGGGCGATCGAGGGCTTCGAGCAGGAGGCCGAAGCGCTGCGCGAGCAGGCCGAACTACTCTACGCCGAATACGGGCTGGTCGACGACATCCTCTCGACGATTCAGGGGGCCCGCGAGCAGGACCGCTCGTGGGACGACATTCGAGAGCGCTTCGAGGAGGGAGCCGAGCAGGGCATCAGCGCCGCCGAGGCCGTCGTCGACGTCGACGGCAGCGAGGGGACCGTTACCGTCGATATCGACGGCGAGCGGATCAACCTCGTCGCCGGGCAGGGTGTCGAGCAGAACGCCGACCGGCTCTACACCGAGGCCAAGCGCGTCGAGGAGAAAAAGGAGGGCGCGCTGGCCGCGATCGAGAACACCCGCGAAGACCTCGAGGACGCCAAGCGCCGCCGCGACGAGTGGGAGGCCGACGAGAGCGGGCCCGCGGAGGACACCGAGCCCGACGAGGACGAGGAAGAGACCCAACGCGACTGGCTCTCCGAGCCGTCCATTCCGATCCGCGAGAACGAGCCGTGGTTCGACCGCTTCCGTTGGTTCCACACCAGCGACGACTACCTCGTGATCGGCGGCCGCAACGCCGATCAGAACGAGGAACTGGTCAAGAAGTATCTCGAGCCCGGCGACAAGGTCTTTCACACGCAGGCCCACGGCGGCCCCGTCACCGTGCTCAAGGCGACCGATCCGAGCGAGGCCTCCTCGAGCGACATCGAACTGCCCGACTCGAGCATCGAGGAGGCCGCCCAGTTCGCCGTCTCCTACTCGTCGGTCTGGAAGGACGGCCGCTACGCGGGCGACGTCTACGCCGTCGACTCCGATCAGGTCTCGAAGACCCCCGAGAGCGGCGAGTACCTCGAGAAGGGCGGGTTCGCGATCCGTGGCGACCGGACCTACTACCGGGACACGCCGGTCGGCGCGGCGGTCGGGATTCAGTGTGAGCCCTACACCCGCGTCATCGGCGGCCCGCCGTCGGCGATCGAAGAGCGCGCGGTAACGACGATCGAACTCGAGCCCGGGCGGTACGCGCAGGCGGACGCGGCAAAGCGGCTGTACCGCCAGTTCCGCGAGCGGTTCGAGGACGAGACGTTCGTCCGCAAGATCGCCAGTCCCGACCGGATTCAACACTTCATGCCGCCGGGTGGCAGCCGGGTCGCGGACGACTGATACGGGTTGCTGTACCGATTTGTCGGCGCAACCCCAGAGCGGTCGGGAGTTGCGCCAGCAGTGACGTACAGCAGACCGTATGAACGCGGACCGGCGTCGACTGTCCCGGAGCGAGAGACAGCGCGAGCCGCCGCGTTTCTCCCGTCTCTTCGGTCGACCGCGACCCCGATATGTACGGCTCAACACTGATTGGTGTCCCCGGCCTAAGTCGGTCGATGATGCACCCACTCGAGGCGGTCGTCCCCGCGCAAGTCGGTGGTGGGATCGACTGGCCGATCATCGTCACCGCGGTCATCCTCGTCGCGATGGTGGTCATGATCGGCTTCGTGGTGTTCCTCGCGCTCGGTCCCGGCACCCAGCCGTATCAGGCGGAGCACGCGGAACCGACCCCGACCGACGACAGCGGCGTCCGCGACGCCGATGCAGAGGAGCCGGACTCCCCGACGGAATCCGGGTCGGGCTCCGATTGACGAGTGCCGACCGCCGTTCGCTTTCTCGACTGCGCGGTTCTCGGGTCGCCGTTCGAGCGGAGGCTGCACCTGCCGGGTCCACGACTACACGGCAGACCATGGACGCGATTCGCATGGCGGACATCGATACCGACACCGACACGGAACCGGATCTCGGCACCGCGACCATCGTCTACGAGACGCCCGGTGAGACCGACGAGCGAGCGACCGTCGATAACGACCGAATCGCCTACTTTCAGGACCACTGGCTGTTCGCGTACGGCACCGACGAGAACGGCAACGACGTCGTTCGCCGGGTCCCCAAAGAGCGCGTCCACTACGTCGAACGCTCGGTCGACGAGATCGAGGAAACGTTCGAGTCTGGCCTCGAGAAGGCGAAGGGGAAACTCGAGGAGTTGCGAGACTGAACGCGGTCACCCCCTCACTCCTCTTCCTCGAGGTGCGCGTGATTCCCGACGTGGCCGTCAGCTCGGGTTTCCGTCCGTTCGTCCCGATCGGCGAACGGCTCGGTCCGCCCGGCCTCGAGCGCGGTGAGACAGTCCTCGACGGTGTACGTGCGATCCCCGTCCGAGCAGGGCGCGACACACTGGAGATCGTCGTCTTCGTACACGGCGACGCAGGCGGTCGGTACCCGAATGTGGACGGCGCGTCGCCGATCGAGCATCGAGGGGGTTTCGCGCCGGTCGAACGCACACAGCGCGTACCCCTCGCGGTCGGCCCACGACCGGAACGCGTCGACGGTGAGCGAGACCGACGGGCCGGCATCGTCGAGTTCCTCGAGCGCGGGACACACCGGCGACCACGTCTCGACGCGCACGTCCGCGGGGCCGACCCGCTCCTCGAGCCGGCGGGATCGGGCGGCGGTCTCTTTGAGGTGCTCGACGATGTCCGCGTCCGCGCAGTGCCGGAGAAAGACCTCGACGCGGATCTCTCGGTCCGGATCGGTGGCTGAGTCCGTCATTTGCTGAGTCGTCCCTGGCCGCTTGCAACCGCACTCGTCGCGGCTACCGGGACGACAATAAAACTTGCACCGCGTCGGACGCCCTTACCGTCCGTCGGTCGACTCGGCGCCGTCGGTCGGGCCGCCCGTCGGGTGGGACTCGCCTCGAGTGTGGGTCGTCGGTCCGGGTTCGGCGCGATCGGTCTCGTCGAGAGCCACATGCCGCTCCGATGCGTCGTAGGACGAGCCCAGCGCGATCAGGAAGCCGACCATCGCGGTCACGAGGGCGACGATCCCGATCGCGACGACCCCGATGGACGCCGCCGGGCCCGAGAGGACCTCGCCGGCGGTCAGCAGCGAGACCGCCGTCACGGCCGCAATCAGGGCCAGCAGTCGGCCCAACCGCCCGGCGTCGAACCCGTGGAACGTCTTCTCGCCCGTCGTATCGAACAACACCGTCACGATCCCGTTGTACGGGTCGTCGGTCCGGGCGTTTCCCAGCGAGTGAATCGACTGTGCCAGCCACGTGCCGGCGGTGAAGTTGAGCAGCGCGACGAATGAGACGAGGCCGATTTGGCCGTCGACGAACAGGCCCGCCCCGATCGCCCCCGCGAACGTCAGCGCCATGATTGCGTGGGTCACGAGCGATCGGACGCCGAAGTCCGCTAACTGATCGATGGACGTGTGTGCCATACCCAAACTGGGCCGACGGCGGCAATCCCGTTGCTCCCTAACAGTGTCGAACGTGAGCATATACCAGACTTTCTCCGGAGTCCCGACGGTCGCCTCGAGTCGCTGCGCGATCGCGGGTTCGGACGGCGGGCCGAATCGGTCGCCGTTGCCCGGCAACACCGATCGCAGCCCACTTACCGCCACCCCGCGAACGACTGCCCATGCAGATCAAAGACCGGGAGCAGGTCGAGGGCGGCCGCGAGCGGATCACGGTCGTCCCCGAGAGCGTCGACGACCTCTGGCACCTGCAGTACGTCCTCGAGCCCGGCGACCGCGTCGCGGGCGATACGACCCGGCGGATCCAGCGCAACGACGACCAGATGCGGGATACGGGCGGCGAGCGCGAGCACATGTGGGTCGCCATCGCCGTCGAGGACATCGAGTTCCACAAGTTCGCCAACCGGTTGCGGATCGGCGGCGAGATCGTCGCCTGTTCGCGCGAGGATCAGCTGAACTTCCACCACACGCTCAACGTCGAGGCCCGCGACGAAATCTCGATCGAGAAGCGGTTCAAGCCCGATCAGGAGGCCCGCCTCGAGGAGGCCGAGGAAGCCACGGAGAACCCGGACGTGGCGATCGCCACCGTCGAGGAGGGGGAGGCCCACGTGCACACGGTCGCCCAGTACGGCACCGAGGAGCGGGCGACGATCACCGGCACGACCGGCAAGGGCGAGTACGCCCGCGGGCGCTCGGAGCTGTTCGAGGAACTCGCGACGGTCCTCAAACGCCTCGAGGTCGACGCCATCATCCTCGCCGGGCCCGGCTTTACGAAACAGGACGCCTACAAGTACATCGAGCAGAACGAATCGGAACTCACCGAGTTGATCACGATGGTCGACACGGCGGCCGTCGGCGACCGGGGGGTCCACGAGGTGCTCAAGCGCGGTGCCGTCGCGGACGTCCAGGAGGAGACCCGCATCGAGAGCGAGGCCGAATACATCGACGAACTCACCCGCCGCATCGCCGACGGTGCCAAGGCGGCCTACGGCCCCGAACAGGTCAAAAAGGCCGCCGAGTTCGGCGCGATCGAACGCCTGCTCGTCCTCGACGATCGACTGCAGAAAGAGCGCGGTCCCGACGGCGAGTGGGCGATCAGCGTCGACGACATCGTCCGCACGACCGAACAGAAAGGCGGCGACGTGACCGTCTTCTCGAGCGAGTTCCCGCCCGGCCAGCAGCTGTCGAACCTCGGCGGAATCGCGGCCCTGCTTCGGTACCGACTCGAGTGAGCGGGGGCGGACGACGGCCGTGAGTCGAGTCGCCTACGTGACCTGCATTTCGTCGCTGGCTTCGATCAGTTGGATCAACACGGTGGCGAACAGCGAGCCAGAACTCCAGATCGCGGTCTCGCCGCCCTCGCCGCCGAGGACGCTCAACAGGATGACGTCGTCGTCGGCGATGACGATCCGCCCTGACCGCTGGTCATCCGTTCGGTGGGCCGGCGGCTCCTCGACGGTGACGCCCTCGACGCCGGCGAACCGGCGCTCGATCTCGTCGTGCCGGCTGACGATGCTCACCGCGACGCCTGCTGCCGCGCGCTCCGCGAGCGCCCGTTCGATCGGGTCCGTGACGAGTTCCGGGAGCCGGGTCCCGAAGACGATCCGCTCCTCGGCCTGCGAGAGGATGTCGGCGGTTCGGTCGTCGACGCGATCCCGTCCGCGAACCGTCCAGATGTCCTCTTGGGTCTCCTCGCCGGCCGGCTCGTTTTTGACGGTTTCGACGTACTCGAACGCCCGATCCTGCTCGCGCTCGAACTGGTCTCGGAGGGTCTCCCGCGCCTCCTCGACGCTGACCGGCCGGTACCGGATCGGGTTCGACTGCTGGACCGCGAGCAGGCCCCGCTCTTCCAAGCTCTCGGCGACGCTGTATACCTGCGACCGCGGGACGTCCGTGATTTCGGCGATGTCTCGTGCCGTGCCCGCACCCAGTTGGTGGAGCGCGATGAACACCTTGGCCTCGTAGCTGGTGAGTCCGAGTTGTTCGAAGGCCTCGACGGCCTCGAGTTCGCCGGTGCTCACTCGCCGTCACCTCCGTTGGACTCGGTCCCGCCGTCGCTCGCGGTCGGCGCTCCCGTCCGGGCACCCGACGCGTCGAAGGAGACGTCCGGGCCGAAGTACCGCGTCCACAGCACCAGCAGCGTCGGGAGGACGACCACGCTGGCGAGGAACGCGTAGGTGATCGTCAGTCCGGTGATGATCCCGAACTGGCGGAGCGCGGGAAGGATCGCGAAGGCGAGGGTCCCGAAGCCGCCGACGGTGGTCGCGGCGCTGCCGAGCAACGCGCCGCCGGTTCCGGTGACGGTCGTCCGCAGCGCCGACCAGACGTTGCCCTGGCGCTCGAGTTCGAGCCGGTACCGTTCGCTGACGTGGATGCTGTAGGCGACCCCGAGCCCGACGGTCAGACTCGTGATCATCCCCGTCAACACGTTAAAGGGCATCCCGATGAGGTACATCGTCCCCAGAATCCAGCTGACGGAGAACGCGACCGGGAGCAGGGTCACGGCACCGAGCGTCGCGCTGCCGCCGGTCAGCCAGTAGGCCACCGAAAGGAACAGGAACACCGCCACGAGCGTGATGACCAGGCTCTCGAGGACGGTATCGAGCAGGTCCTGTTCGACGATGTAGCTGACGATCGGATCGCCGGTCGCGATGGCGGTCCAGCGGCCGTCGCCCCCGTCTTCGAAGTCGTTCGCGATCGTGCGCATCTCCGCGGTCGTCTCCGCGTTCGTGGCGTCGCCCTGAACGGCGACCACCAGCCGAGCCGATCGGTACTCGCCGTCGTCGGTCCGGTGAAGGACCTGACTGGCGGCCTCTGCGTCGGTCTCGAAGAGCTGATCGTACAGCGCCGAGACGTTCTCGTCGGGGACACCGTCGCCGTCGGTGTCGGCTGCGGTGAACGATTCGTTGAACGACTCGTTCTGCTCGGCGACCTGTTCCATCGTCGAGAGCGGGTCTTGGACGTCCGGCTCGCCCGTCGCTAACGTGTAGGCGATATCCCCGTCTGCCATGTCGTCTCGAGTTCCGTTGACCCGCTCGAGGAAGTCGTCATCGTCGACATCACCCTCGACGAGGAGTTGGGCCTGCCGATCCTGGCGCTGGAAGTGCTCGTTGACGTACTCGAGGTCGTCTTTCGCGTGGTACTCGCCGGGAGCCATCCCACCGGGCAGCTTCTGCGTCCACTCTGGGGGGCTATCCGCGAGGAAGTCCTCCTCCTGGAAGCTGGTGTCGACCTGCGTCGCACCGTAGGCCCCGCCCGCGGTGAGCAGGGCGACGATCAGGAGGATGACGAGCGGGATCCGGCGGGCGGCGGTCGAGCCGACCGTCAGCACCTCGCTGAAGCGGCCGCCGCCGGTCCCGAACGCCCGCTTGCGTCGGTCGACGCCGCGGGACTCGAGGAACTCGTCGATCTCGATCTTGGCGGCGGGGATCAGCGCGCCGAAGACGATCAGCGCGGCGACGATTCCGACGGAGCTGACGATGCCGAACTCCCGGATGGGACCGATCGGGCTGACCAGATTCGAGAGGAAGCCGATGACGGTCGTGGCCGTTACCCAGACGAGGGCGGCGCCCACGCCGGCCAGCGCGGTCGTCATCGAGCCGCGGACGGTTCCCTCGGTGCCGTCGGCCTCGCGTTGTTCCCGATGACGCATGAAGACGTGAATCGCGTAGTCGATCGACAGCCCGATCAACAGGACCGGGACCGCGACGAACATCTGGTTGAACGCGATGTCGGCCCAGCCCATGAACCCGAACGTCCAGACGAGGACGGCGATGATGCCGACGACCCCGAGCACGATATCGAGCGGGTCGCGGTAGGCGATCAGCAGCGCGACGACGACGAACAGCAACGCGAGCGGGCCGACGATCGCGAGACTGTCGTTCATCGAACGGTCGATCTCGTCGGTGATCAGCCCGCCGCCGAAGACGAGGTAATCCTGGTCCTGCGTCTCGGCTAACTCGCGGATCTCGAGTTGGCTCTCGACGACGCGGTCGCTAACCCCGCCCATCTCCTCCATGCCCTCGCCACCGGACGACTGGCTCACCGATGTCATCCGCGCCTCGGCCTCGGTGCTGCCCGGCTCGTAGGCGGTCGGCATCAACGCGATCGCGGCGCTGTCGTCCGACTCGTTCGACGAGAGCGTGTTCTCGAGGGTCCGTTCGTACTCCTCGTCGCTCAGGTTCTCGAGGGCCGCGATCTGGTCGTCGATCGGCGGACTACTCTCGCCGCTCTGCAGGACGCCCCCCGTGGCGGCGCCGCGAGCTTGCTCGAGTTCCGCAGTGAGGTTCTGATACTCGGGATCGCTCTCGTCGAGTCCGTATCGCTGGGATTCGATCGCGCGAATCCGCTCGATCGAGTCGGCGTACTGGGCGGTCTGATTCTCACTGAGACCCTCGGTCGACTCCTCGACGATGGTGTCGAACTGCGCCTCGAGTTCGTCCGCTTGCGCCTGATACTCGGGATCGCTCTCGTTATAGGACTCGTTTAGCTGCTCGTACTCCCGCTGGAGCGCGATCGCCTCTTCGACGCCGGCGCCGAGTTGCGCGCCGCGCTCCTCGTTGATCGCCGTGATCGCGACGACGTTTTCGACGCCGGTTATCGGCTGCTCCTCGACGAGCGTTTCGTTGATCGACTCGTTCGCTCGGAGTTCCTGCTGGAATTCGAGCGAGGAGACCAGCGACTCCTTCGCGAGGACGTTATCGCCGCGTGCGATCACCTGCACGCGGGTCGTGTTCTCCTCTTGTTCGCTCGTGAAGTTACCGTTGATCCGCTCGAGGGCCTTCGCTTCGTCGGATTCGCCCTCGAACTGGTCGAGCGACGAGTCGTCGTCGACCATCGGCATCCCCGCTCCCACGGCCGCCGTCAGGAGCAGGAGAACCACGAGTACGATCCGCGTGTGGGCGGTGATGGCGTTCGCGAGCCGTTCGGGCACGCTCATTCGATCACCTCGCTGTCGGTCCGGGAGAATTCGGCAGGGTCCATCTGTTGTTACGATCCTACAAACGTTATCGCACATACCTGTTCGGCCTTCGTATCACTATCCGAACAGCCGGTCGGCAGCGTCGATTCCAGGCTCGCTATCGGGAAGAACGACGAAAACGGGGCGACGAACCGGCCTGCGTCGGCGCGGTCACTCGATGGAAACGGTCGTGAGATCCTCGGCGAACCGCACGTCGCCGTCGTAGTGGGCACCGATCGACTCGAGCATCTCCTCGTGTCGTCCCTCGGTGTGGGGATAGAGGTGAGTAAGGTAGACGCGGCCGATTTCCCGGCCGGCCAGTTCCCGGCCGAGGGCGTCGGGCGTCGGGTGGTTCGAGACGTCGACGTCGTCGGGGAACGAACAGTCGTGGGCGAGGATCGCCGATCCCTCGGCGAAGTTCGCCAGCCCCGCGAATGCCTCGCTGTCGCCGCTGAAGGTAAAGCGATCGCCGAAGCGGTAGGCCAGACACGGCAGCGAGTGGCGGGTCTCGTAGGCCGATACCTCGAATCCCGCCACGGAGAAGTCGCCGGGAACGACCTCGCGGACCTGCACCTCGAGTTTGTCCTGCATGTACTCGTAGACCTCGAGCAGGTCGTCGACCAGTTTCTTGGTGCCCTGCGGGCCGACGATCTCGAGGTGGTCCTCGCCGGCGAGCCACCGGGCTTTCATCAGCGGCAGCAGGTCGGCGACGTGGTCGAGGTGGTGGTGTGTCAGGAGAACCGTCGAAACGGCCTCGTAGCCGACGCCGGACTGCTGGAGCCGCTGGAGCGCGCCGGCGCCGCAGTCGACCAGCAGCGTCCGACCGTCGTCCTGGACGAGAATCCCCGCCTGAAAGCGTTCGCCGGTGGGCAACGCGCTGCCCGTGCCGAGAAAGGTGACACGCATACGCGGGCTTGGGACGCCCGCCCCGATAAGGATACCTCTCGCCGCCGTCGCGTCGCTGCCGGCCGTCGCGGGACGAACGGTATAACTCGCCGGCCTCCGTCGTGCCGGTATGCGCGCTGCAGTACTCGAGGCCTACGGCGAACCGCTCGCGATCGAAACGGTCGATCCACCGACGCTCGAGCCCCACGGCGTCGTGGTCGATGTCGAGGCCTGTGGAATCTGCCGGAGCGACTGGCACGCGTGGCAGGGCCACGGCGAGTGGGCCGACGATCAGGTCCCGCTCGGACAGATCCTCGGTCACGAACCCGCGGGCCGGATCGCTCGAGTCGGCGACAGGGTCGACACGCTCGAGGCGGGCGACCGGGTCGCGATCCCGTTCAACCTCGGCGAGGGATCGTGCTATCAGTGTCGCAACGGTCACGGCAACGTCTGCGAGGACGGGTACGCGCTGGGATTCGAGTCGACCGTTCCCGGCGCGTTCGCGGAACGGATCCACGTGCCCCACGCGGAGTTCAACGTCGCGCCCCTTCCCGACTCCGTCTCCGCGACCGAGGCGGCGGCGCTTGGCTGTCGGTACGTCACGGCGTTTCACGCACTTTCCCACCGGGCCGAGGTCGGCGGCGGCGACTGGGTCGCCGTCCACGGCTGCGGCGGGCTCGGACTGGCGGCCGTCCAGATCGCGGCGGCGCTCGGCGCGCGGGTGATCGCGGTCGACGTCCGCGATGAACCGCTCTCGATGGCGACGACCCTCGGTGCCGACGCGACGGTGAACGCGACCGAGGCGTCCGTCCCCGAGGCGATCGAAGAAATCTCCGAACGGGGCGCACACGTCTCCATCGACGCGCTCGGCCGCGCGGAGACCTGCCGGAACAGCCTCGACTGTCTCCGTATCCGTGGAACCCACGTCCAGATCGGGCTCACGACCGACGCCGAACGCGGCGAGGTCGCCCTGCCGATCGACGAGGTGACCCGCTGGGACGTCACCGTCGTCGGCTCCCGCGGGATGCCGCCCTCGCGCTACGACGAACTCCTGCGGATGATCGAGGCCGGCCGGCTCGAGCCCGAGCGCTTGGTGACGCGTCGCGTCGCCCTCGACGACGTCTCCGACCGGCTCGCCGCGATGACCGACTACGAGACCAGCGGCCTCGAAGTCGTGACCGAGTTCTGAGCGGTGGTCCCCTCGAGTCCCAGTCTCGACTGAGTCCCGACGCCTCGGTGGGGCCGCGGTGTCGATCAGTCGGGCGACCGACCCGGCGACCCGCTGTCGCCGTCTTCGTCGGCCGCCAGCGGGTCGGTGCCGAGAACGCGGTACGTCTCGTTTCCGCAGGCACACCGTCCGTCGATGCCGATCGGCTGGACCGTTTCGTCCCGCAGTATTCGGACCGCGATCACGTTGTGACACTGGGTACAGACCGCGGCCGCCCGCCGAGCCTCGATGTCCATTGGCACCCGTACCACGCCGTCGTACTTCAGGCTAATTCAGGCGAGCCGGCCAGTCACTGTCGCTGACGCCGCGGGCCGGACCGGACGATATCGACAGCGGTCCGACGAGCAGCCTCGAGCGGAAGGGAGCGCGATCGGCGGGTTTATCGCCGTCTCCGACCGACCGAGAGGTACGAACCCATGACTGTCGTTCTCGCCGGCGTCGGCGCCGATAGCACGAACGTCGGCGCGCTGGCTCCCCTGTACGACGACGGGCGCTTCGAGTACGTCCCGATCCCCGAGAAAACGCGGGCCACGTCCGAAACCGAGACGCTCGGTTCGTGGGAGCTACGGGCCGGCGACGGCGTCGCGGCGGACCTGACGACCCGGATCTCCCCGCAGCCGGTCCGCGGCGGCGCGGAGACCGTCGCCGGCGACGACCTCGAGTCGTGGCCCCTCCACCGCGATCCGAACTTCGAGGCGCTCACCTACGGCGAGCACCGGACCAGCGGCTACGTCTCGCGGCTGCGGGCGCTCGAGCCCGGCGACGTCGTCGGCTTCTACGCCGGACTGCGCCGGCCCGACGGGGACCGAGCACACCGCTACCTGATTGGTTACTTCACCGTCGACGGCGTGGCCGTCGTCGGCCCCGACACGCCGCCGGCCGAGCGCGAGGCGATCCTCGCAGCCCACCCGGAAAACGCCCACGCGAAGCGCGCTCGGGACGGCGATCTCTACCTCGAGAAGCCGGTCGTGATCGTCGACGGCCGCGAGCCCGGCGGGCTCTTCGAGCGGAACCCGATCCGGCTCAGCGACTACTACGTCAAAGAGGGGAACGAGCGGGCGCAGTACTACCTGCGCGACGAAATCGAGTCGGAGTGGGACGTTCGGGCCGGCGGCGCGAACATGATGTACAAGCCGGCCTACCGCTGTGGACTGACGGGTGCTGCGTTCCGGGAACTGGTCGGCCACCCCGGGTCGCGATCAGCCGAGCAGTCCGAGCGTGTCTGAGACTGCGCTCGCCAACCCGGCGACCGCTTCGAACCCGTTCAGTTCACGATTCTCGGTCGGCCGATTCGTCGTCGGAACGCTCGAGACGGTCGACGAACGGTTCGATCGCATCGAAGTTCGATCCGAGCGTCACCTCGTCAGGGGGACCGTCGTACGCTACGATATCGTGTTCGGCCAGCCGCGGGAGGTGTTTGTGGACCAGTGCAGTGACGACGGCCTGCCGGGATTCGGCGATGGAATCGGGGCTGTCGGCGTCACGCGTTCCCGACGTGAGGTGACCGGCCAGTTCTCGAGCCGTCGCCCGCTCCACGTCGCTGAGATAGCAGAGGACGGATCGGCGCGTCGCGTTCGAGAGGATCACGAAGACGGCGTCAGTCTCGAGCGTTTCCGAGCGGTGGCGTGACATAGGATTCAGTTGCCGTCGAACGAAACGATAGTGGCCCCTCACTAGTTAGGCTTCGACGGCCCGCGACCCGCGTCGATAGCCGCCCGGGCCTCGAGGATCGGTTCCGGATCGATCGGTTTGATGTAGCGACGCGGTAAACAGTACGCGCAGTGACGGATTCCGACGAGACGACGCCGCGACACGACCGCGTCGAGCGTCACGCGACCCACGGGCCGCGCAACTCGCTCGCCCACTGGACCGCCGCTCGCAACCCGCTCCGGGTCGCGATCAACTACGTCGTCGTCTGGCTCGTCCGGATCTCGCCCAGCCTCCGGGTCAAACGCTGGCTCTTGGGTCGCCTCGGCGTTACGGTCGGAGAGGGCGTCTCGTGGGGACTCGAGGCCACGCCGGACGTCTTCTGGCCCGAACTGATCACCGTGAAGGCGGACGCGATCGTCGGCTACGACGCGACCTTGCTCTGTCACGAGTTCCTCCAAGACGAGTACCGGACCGGCGAGGTCGTCGTCGGCGAGCGGGCGATGATCGGGGCCGGCGCGATCGTGCTGCCCGGCGTCGAGATCGGCGAGGGGGCAAGCGTCGCGGCGAACTCGCTGGTGACTCGCGACGTGCCGGCCGGGGCGACGGTCGCGGGCGTCCCGGCCCGACGGATGGGCGGCGACAGCGGTGACGAGGAGTCGGCCGACGCCGCCGCGTGATCGGCGGGCTGTTCGCTGTTTGGCGTTCGAGACTAGCAGGGTGATCGCCGTTTGTGTCGTCGGAACGAGAGCGACTGCCGTCGAAACGTCGCTGCGAGGAAGCGCGGAAAAACGGGAGAGTCAGGGACGAACGGCTCGATCTACAGCGACGACCAGGACCTGCGCGCTGCGTTCCACGAGGTGATGTCGGCGATCCAGCGGGCGGCGATCATCTTCTTCAAGTTCTGGGCCGGGAACCCGCCGAAGGTGTCGACCGGCAGGGAGATGCCGAAGGCCGGCTTGACGCCGTGGGCGACGGCCTTCTCGCCGACGGAGATGACGGTCCCCTTGTCCTCGTGCTCCCAGGTCATCAGTGGGCGGTTCTCGATCGCGCGGGCGATGTTCTCGCCGGCGACGTCCGCGGCCTGCCAGGCGGCCTGTGCCGTCGGCGGCGCGGGCTGGTCGCCCTGATCGATGATCGCCGAGTCGCCGATCGCGAAGACGCGCTCGTCGGAGGTCTGGAAGTTCGCGCCGGTGTTGACGCGGTTGTGCTCCTTCTCGAGGTCGGCGTCGTCCAGGGCGTCTCGGCCGGTGATGCCGCCGGTCCAGACGAGGACGTCGTGGTCGAGGGGCTCGCCCTCGTCGAACTCGATGTGATCCTCGGTGGCCTCGGTGATCGGGTCGTCCGTGTGGATCTGGACGCCGGCTTCCTCGAGCAGGTCGCGCAGGGCCTGCTGAATTTCGGGGTCGTTCCCGGGGAAGATCTCCTCGAGTGCCTCGACGAGGTGGATCTCGATGGGCGCGCGGTGCTCGTCGCGGAACTCGGCGATTTCGCCGGCGGTCTGGATCCCCGAGAGCCCGGCGCCGCCGATGACGACCTGTGCGGGCTCGCCGCGGGTCGCCTCCCGACCGGCGTCTTTGACTGCCTCGTGAATCTCCATGGCGTCGTCGAGGCTCTTCAGGGTCAGCGAGTGCTCCTCGAGACCGGGGATGCCGTAGTAGGCGGTCTGGCTGCCGAGACCGACGAGAACGTAGTCGTACTCGACGTCGTCGCCCTCCGCGAGTTCGACGGTCTGTTCGTCGACGTCGAGGCCGGTGACCTCGTCCTGAATGAACCGGGTCGACGGGTCCGCGATCTGCTCGACCGGGAACGTGATGTCCGATCGGACATCGGGGTCCCGAATCACGCGGTGGGACTCGTGCAACACGAGATGGTAGTCGACATCAGCGATCCAGGTTAGCCGCGCGTTGTCCCCGAGCTCCGATTGGAGCTTGTTGATCGCACCGGTTCCGGCGTATCCGGCACCGAGCACGACGACGTTCTCTGTCATATCCCACAGTGCGAAACACTATGATACAAAGCTGTTGAAACCGGAACCAGTATGTTCACTGTTCTCATACCGTCGATTCGGTCGGTATCCGGCGCGGCTCGCGTCGGCGGCCCGTTCAGAGAATCCGCTTTCCGAACGCGCTCGCGGTTAGTTCCGCAGCCAACGTCGCCGTTTCGTTGGCCTCGTCCAAGATCGGATTCACCTCGACGACGTCCATCGATCGGAGTATCCCGTCGGCCTCGTCGCGCCGGGAGAGGGCCTCGAGGGCGGCGTGGGCCTCCCGATAGGTGACGCCGCCGCGGACGGGAGTGCCGACGCCGGGTGCCGTCTTCGGGTCGAGCCAGTCGAGGTCGAGGCTGACGTGGACGCCGTCGGTACCGTCGGCCGCGATCTCGAGGGCCTCCTCGACGACCGTCGAGACGCCCCGCTGGTCGATGTCGGACATGGTGAAGGCCGTCATCTCGCTGTCGCGGATCAGTTCGCGTTCGCGCTCGTCGATGCTGCGGAGCCCGACGTAGGCGATCGACGACTCCCGCAGTCGAGGTGCGGGTGCCCACTCCGTCTCGCCGAACGCACCGCGACCGAGGGCCGCGGCCAGCGGCATGCCGTGGACGTTTCCGCTCGGCGTCGTCTCGGGCGTGTTCAGATCCGCGTGGGCGTCGAACCAGACGGCACCGAGGTCGGCATCTCGCGCCGAGCCGCCGAGCGAGCCGATCGCGACCGAGTGGTCGCCGCCCAGCACGAGCGGAAACTCGCCGTCCGCGAGCGTCGCCGCGACCCGATCGCCGACTCGCGTACAGACGTCCTCGACCTCCCGGAGGAACTTCGCGTTGCCGCGACTGGGCTGGTCGGCGTCGGGATCCCGCTCCTCCGCTCGCGGCATCGACAGGTCGCCGTCGTCGACCGGCTCGACGGCCGCTCGCTCGAGGCCGTCGGCCAGGCCGGCGTACCGGATCGCGGACGGTCCCATGTCGACGCCGCGGCGGTTCGCTCCGTAGTCCATCGGCGCGCCGATGATTCTGACGGTCCGTGCCATACGCCCGGTACACCGTCTGCCGGTTTGGTCGTGGCGGTCCCCGACTGCCTCGCTGGCGATAGCTTTAGGGTTAGACGACTCTAAATCCGGATCAGCATGATGCTGAGCGACGTGATGGAGGACTACCTCAAAGCGATCTACCGGCTCCAGCGGGAGACCGACGACCGGATCAAGACCTCGGAGATCGCCGCGGAGCTGGACGTCACGTCGCCGACGGTCACGAGCATGCTCGACAAACTCGAGGAACGCGAACTCGTCGACCGCGAGAAGTATCGCGGGGTGACCCTGACCGACGAGGGCGAGACCGTCGCCCTCGAGATCGTCCGCCATCACCGGCTGCTCGAGGCCTACCTCACCGAACACCTCGACTACGACTGGTCGGAGGTCCACGCGGAGGCCGACCGACTCGAGCACCACATCAGCGAGGACTTCGAGGCCCGCGTCGCCGACGCCCTCGGCGAGCCGACGGTCGACCCCCACGGGTCACCGATTCCCAGCGCCGATCTCGAGCCCCCCGAGCGGCCCGACGGGGAGTCCATCGCCGCCTTCGAGGCGGGGGATATCGTGACCGTCGCCGAAGTCGCCGACCGCGACCCGGAAGTCCTCTCCTATCTTGCCGAGCACGGCGTCGAGCCCGGCGTCGAACTCGAAATCCTCGAGATCGCCCCGTTCGGCATGGTGACGGCCCGCTCGAGCGAGGCCGACGAGCCCGTGTCGCTGCCGGAATCCGTCGCGACCCACGTCTGGGTCGCGGAACCCGCGGAACCGGAACTGTAGCCAGCGATCGACACACATTCGAGAACTGACCTCCTCGACGGCGTCCCGCTCGAGGCCATTCTCATTCCATGGGTGAGGTGTGTAATAAAACGGATACCGATCTCCCGCGGCGGACCGAAAAGAAACATCTTCCCGTCCCCGATTCAAACGGCACAATACCGCCGAAACACTCCGGCTCACCCGCCGGGTTTAAGGAAACCAAATACGAATCATCATCTATGTCATCCATCGAACTCACACCCAGCCAGAAGAAAATCCTCCGCGCGCTCACGAACCTCCACAAGGAGACCGAAGACGCTATCAAGGGCGAGGATATCGCCGAACAGGTCGACCGGAACCCGGGGACGATCCGCAACCAGATGCAGAGTCTCAAAGCCCTCCAACTCGTCGAGGGCGTACCGGGGCCGAAAGGCGGCTACAAACCGACCGCCGCCGCCTACGAAGCACTCGAGATCCAGCAGATGGACGAGCCCGCAGCCGTCCCGATGCAACACGAGGGCGAACCCGTCGACGACACCATCATCGAAGAGATCGATCTCTCGAGCGTTCACCATCCGGAACTCTGCCGCGCGGAGATCCACATTCAGGGCACGCTGAGCGACATTCACGAGGACGACTCCGTCACCGTCGGCCCGACGCCGCTCTCGAAACTGCTCATCGAGGGGACCGTCGACGGCAAAGACGACACGAACAACATCCTCATCCTGCGGATCGACGACATGGTCGCACCCTCCGAAGAACCGACTCACTGACTCGGCAGTCGACCGCGTTCTCTTCTGTTTCCCTTCTAGCGCTCGCTCTCGCTCTTGTGTCTCGGTTCGACGCGTGAAAACGATCCGCGAGACGACTCGAAACGGGCTGGGTGTTCGATATCGTCAGTTCGCGTCGTCGTCCGCATCGGCAGCGTCGGCAGCCGCCGCCGGAATGTCGTCGACCGCGGCGACCGCGTCGCCGTCGTCGACGTCCATGACGATCACGCCCATCGTGTTCCGCCCGACGGTCGAGATCTCGTCGACGCGGGTGCGGACGATCTGTCCGCGCTCGCTCATCATGACGAGTTGATCGTCGTCGTCGACCGCCTTGACGGCCGTCACGGGGCCGTTTCGTTCGCCGGTCTTGATATCGATCAACCCTTTCCCGTACCGGGACTGCGTGCGGTACTCCGAGAGCAGCGTCCGCTTCCCGTAGCCGCTCTCGGTGACCGTCAACAGCGCCTGCTCGTCGCCTTCGTCGGTCGCGACAAGCCCCGCAACGGCGTCGTCGCCCTGCAGTTTGATCCCGTTGACGCCGCGGGCGTTCCGACCCATCGCGCGGACCTCGTCCTCGTCGAAGCGGATCGTCATGCCGCCCTCGGTCGCGATGACCAGATCCTGCGACCCGTCGGTGACCTCGACATCGACGAGTTCGTCGCCTTCCTCGAGGTCGGCGGCGATGATCCCCGTCGAGAGGATGTTATCGAACTCCTCGCCGGCGGTGCGCTTGACGTAGCCGTTTCGGGTAACCATCGTCACGAACTCGTCGTCGCCGAAGGCGTCGGTGTCGACGATGGCCGTGATGTCCTCGCCGGGGTCGAGATCGAGGATGTTGACCGCCGATTTCCCGCGAGCGGTCCGGCCCATCTCGGGGATCTCGTAGGTCTTGAGCCGGTAGACCTCGCCCTGATTCGTAAAGCAGAGCAGGTAGTCGTGGGTGTTCGCCCGGAAGACCGTCGAGACGCGGTCGTCCTCTTTGACGTCCGCGCCGATGATCCCCTTGCCGCCGCGACCCTGCGGGTCGAACGCGTCGATCGGCATCCGCTTGACGTAGTCGTCCTCGGTCATGACGACGAAGACCTCCTCCTCGGGGATGAGGTCCTCGTGGGTGACGGTGCCCTGATCCTCGATGATCGAGGTCCGGCGGTCGTCGCCGTACTCGTCTTTGATCTCGCGGAGTTCGTCCTTGATGACCGAGAGCAGTTCCGACTCGCTCTCGAGGATCGTCTCCAAGCGCTCGATTTCTGCTTGGACCTCCTCGTACTCGTCCTCGATCTCGGCGGCCTCCATCGACGTGAGGCTGCCGAGTTGCATGCGGACGATGTGGGTGGCCTGCTCCTCCGAGAAGTCGTAGCTCTCCTGTAGCGCGGCTTTCGCGGCCGACCGGTCCTCGCTGTTGCGGATCAGTTCGACGACGTTCTCGGCGTTCTCGACGGCCGTCAGCCGGCCCTCGAGGATGTGGGCGCGATCCTCGGCCTCCTCGAGGTCGTACTCGCTGCGCCGGCGGACGACCTCGCGCCGGTGGGAGATATACTCCTCTAAGGTCTCCTTGAGCGAGAGCACTCGCGGCTGGCCGTCGACCAGCGCGAGGTTGATGACGCCGAAGGTTCGCTCGAGGTGGTTCTCGAGCAGTTTGTTCTTGACGACCTCGGCGTTCGCGCCGCGTTTGAGTTCGATGACGACGCGGACGCCGTCGCGGTCGGACTCGTCGCGCAGGTCCGAGATTCCCTCGATCTCGCCCTCGTTGACGTCCTCGGCGATGCGCTCGACGAGGCGGGCCTTGTTGGCTTGGAAGGGGAGTTCGGTGATGACGATCCGCTCGCGGTTCGATTTCCACTCCTCGACCTCGAATTCGGCGCGGACGCGGATGCGCCCGCGGCCGGTCTTGTAGGCCGAGTAGATGGCGTCCCGGCCGACGATGTTCGCGCCGGTCGGGAAGTCGGGCCCCTTGACGTGTTCCATCAGGTCGTCGACGGTCGCGTCGGGGTCGTCGATCAGTTCGATGGTCGCGTCGACAACCTCGCCCAGATTGTGCGGCGGGATGTTCGTCGACATCCCGACCGCGATCCCCGAGGAGCCGTTGACCAGCAGGTTGGGAAACGCCGCCGGCAGCACGTCGGGTTCCTGCAGGCGGTCGTCGTAGTTCGCCGAGAAGTCAACCGTGCCCTTGTCGATATCCTCGAGCAGTTCTTCGGAGATGGCCGACATCCGGGCCTCCGTGTACCGCTGTGCGGCGGCCGGATCGCCGTCCATCGAGCCGAAGTTCCCCTGGCCGTCGACCAGCGGATAGCGCATCGAGAAGTCCTGGGCCATCCGGACCAGGGTGTCGTAGATCGCGCTGTCGCCGTGGGGGTGGTAGTCACCCATCGTCTCCCCGACGATCGAGGAGGACTTGCGGTGACTGCTCCCGCTCGAGACCCCCATCTGGTGCATCGCGTACAGGATGCGTCGGTGGACGGGTTTCAGGCCGTCTTCGACCCGCGGGAGGGCCCGCCCCGCGATGACGGACATCGCGTAGTCGATATACGACTGTTCCATCTCGTCCTCGATACGGACGTTCTCTACCGCTCGCGCCTCTACGTCGGTCGGTTCGGGTACGTCTGAACTCATATTCGTTCCTTCATCATGTTCATCTGAATCTGTCTATCTTGCGAGCGATACGACCGGGAGAGCGTCCGCTCTGCGGACGCTCGAGCGGGCCGACGACCGACCCGGAGCGCGGCTTGCCGCGCGGAGGGAGGGAGGAGTGCTTTTCATCGAAGTTTTACCGAGTGCGGTCGCGAAGCGACCGCACGCAGGGTAAAAGTTCGTGTTCAGATGTCGATCCACTCCGCCTCCGGAGCGTGATCCTTGATGAACTGCTTGCGGGGGTCGACGGCGTCGCCCATCAGGACGGAGAACATCTTGTCCGCCGCCGCCGCGTCCTCGATCGTGATCTGCTTGAGGATGCGGTTGTCGGGGTTCATCGTCGTCTCCCAGAGCTGTTCCGGGTTCATCTCGCCGAGTCCCTTGAACCGCTGGACCTGCGAGGGGTTGCCGTCGCACTTCTCTTCGACGATCCGGTCGCGCTCCTCGTCGGTCATCGCGTCGTAGGTCTCGCCGCGGTACCGGATGCGATAGAGCGGCGGTTGGGTCGCGTAGACGTAGCCGCCCTCGAGCAGCGGGCGCATGTGCCGGTAGAAGAACGTCAACAGCAGGGTGCGGATGTGTGCGCCGTCGACGTCGGCGTCGGTCGCCATGATGATCTTCTTGTACCGGACGTCGTCGATGTCGAACTCGTCGCCGATCCCCGCACCGATCGCGGTGATCATGTTCCGGATCTCGTCGTTCTCGAGGATGCGATCGAGCCGGTGTTTCTCGACGTTGAGGATCTTCCCTTTGATCGGGAGGATGGCCTGGAACTCCGGATTCCGGGCCTGTTTCGCGCTGCCGCCCGCGGAGTCGCCCTCCGCGATGAACAGTTCGGCCTCGTCCGGCTCTTTGGTCTGGCAGTCGGCCAGTTTGCCGGGCAGCGAGGTGGAGTCGAGCGCCGATTTCCGGCGCGTCAGCTCTTCGGCCTTCTTGGCCGCCATCCGGGCCTTCGCGGCCTCGACGGCCTTCATCACGATCGCTTGGGCGGTGTCGGGGTGTTCCTCGAAGTAGGTGCCCAGTCCCTCGTGCATGGCGCTCTCGACGATTCCGCGAACTTCGGAGTTGCCGAGTTTCGTCTTCGTCTGGCCTTCGAACTGGGGATCGGGGTGTTTGATCGAGATGACAGCGGTGAGTCCCTCGCGGATGTCCTCGCCCGAGAGGTTGTTGTCGAGATCGGAGAGGAGATCGTTCTCGTTGGCGTAGTCGTTGACCGTCCGGGTGAGCGCGGTCTTGAACCCGGTGAGGTGGGTCCCGCCCTCGCGGGTGTTGATGTTGTTCGCGAAGGCATGGATCGAGCCCTGTAGCTCCTGTGTGGCCTGCATCGCCACTTCGATCTGGATGTTCTGCTCCTCGTCCTCGAAGTAGATGACGTCGTCGTGCATCGCCGAGCGCGTCTCGTTCAGATACTCGACGAACTCGCGAATGCCGCCGTCGTACTCGTAGGTCTCGGCGACGGGCTCGTCGTCGTCGGCGTCGACGCGCTCGTCGCGGAGCGTGATGCGGACCCCGGAGTTGAGGAAGGCCAGTTCCCGAAGCCGGTTCGACAGCGTCGAGAAGGACATCTCGCCGGTCTCGAAGATGCCCGTATCGGGCCAGAACCGGATCTGGGTGCCCGTCTCCTCGTCCGGCTCCATGTCGCGGACCCGGTCCATATCGCCGACGGGTTCGCCTTCTTCGAACGCGTGACGGAAGACGGAACCGTCGCGTTTGACCTCGGCCTCGAGGCGTTCGGAGAGGGCGTTGACGACGCTGACGCCGACCCCGTGGAGACCGCCGGAGACCTGATAGGACTTGTTGTCGAACTTGCCGCCGGCGTGGAGGACGGTCAGAATGACCTCGAGTGCAGGGCGGTCGTACTCCTCGTGGGTATCGACGGGGATGCCGCGGCCGTCGTCGGCGACGCTCACCGAGCCGTCCTCGTGGATGGAGACGGTGATGTCGTCGCAGTGGCCGGCCAGTGCCTCGTCGATCGAGTTGTCCACCACTTCGTAGACGAGATGGTGGAGTCCTCGAGAATCGGTAGAGCCGATGTACATCGCCGGTCGCTTACGCACAGCCTCCAGGCCCTCGAGGACCTGAATCTGTCCGGCGCCGTACTCGCTTTCCTGGGACATGTAAAACCTGCTTTCGGATAGCGGTCCGGCCCTAATAAAAGTCACGTGTACGCGCGCGAGCGCGAGCAGTCAGCCGATTGACGAAGCGGCCGAACGAACGGGAAACGGCCCTTAGATGACCGCGTCGAAGTCGTTGTGGCCCTGAATGTCGACGCCCTCGTCCGTGACCTCGGCGAGGAAGACGCCGTTACCCGAGCCGGTGTCGCGCTCGACGGCGCTTTTGATCGCGCGAGCCGCGACCGATTGTGCTTCCTCGAGCGAGAGGCCCTCTTCGTATTCCTGCTCGAGGAGCCCGTAGGCCAGTTGCATCCCGCTGCCGGTGACGGTGTAGTCGTCTGCCATCACGCCGCCGGCGGGGTCGATGCTGTAGACGTGGCTGCCCTCGCTATCGACGCCGCCGAGGATGGGGTTGATCGCTCGGAAGGGGCCGCCGCGAGCGAAGTTGCCGGCCAGCGTCGCCAGCGCCTCGATCGGCATCGTCTCGCCGCGTCGGGACTCGTAGAGGTTGACCTCGGAGCGCAGCGTTCGGATGAACGACTGCGCGCCGCCGACCGAGCCGACGAGGGTCAGCGCCCCCGTCGGGTGGATCTGCTCGACCTTCTGGACGTCCTTGTTCGAGACGAACCGCCCGCCGAGGCTGGCGCGCATGTCCGTCGCGATGACGACGCCCTCGTCGGTCGTGATGCCGATGGTCGTCGTCCCTGTCTTGTTGACGGTGTCCCCGTGCTCGTCGCCTTGGGTCCCGTTGGGGAGCGAGCCGAGTTCGGGGTCGTACGGCGACGGATCGGCGTCGCCCTGCGGGCCCGACCCACCGGTCCAGTTATTCATCGCTCTCCTCCGTCTCGATCTCCGCGAGGATCGACTCGAGGCGGTCGTCGTCGACCGACTGGAACGATTCGTCCTCGGTGGTGATCGTCGCGACATCGACGTCCTCGGCGGCGACGACCTCGTCTTCGGGTTCGCTGAGCGCGCTCATGGCGAGCTCGAGGCCGCCGTCGACGTCGAGATCGTCGCGGTAGTTCTCCTCGAGGTAGCCCTGAATGACGTCGCGGTCGCCGCCGATGGCGGCCGCCTTCCACTCGTAGTCCGTCCCCGATGGGTCGGTCTCGAACAGTTTCGGTTCGCCGTCCTCGATCCCGCCGACGAGGAGGGCGACGCCGAAGGGACGCGCACCGCCGGTCTGGGTGTACTCCTGAATGTGGTCGGTGACCGCTCGCGTCAGCGTCTCGACGCCGATCTGCTGGCCGTAGCGGAGCTGTTCGCCCTGCGCGCGGCGGCGTGCGAGATCGACGAGTTGGCGGGCGTCGGCGACGTGGCCGGCGCTCGCGACGCCGATGTGTTCGTCGGCCTTGTGGATCTTCTCGACGCTCGAGCGTTCCATGAGCGGCGAGCTGACCTGCCGGTTGGCGGCGAGGACGACGCCGTCGGGCGTGCGGAGTCCGACGCTCGCGGTACCGCGTTTGACGGCCTCGCGGGCGTACTCGACCTGATAGAGGCGTCCGTCCGGGGAGAAAATGGTGATTCCCCGGTCGTAGGCCTGCTGTTGGGATTGTCCTTGCATTTGGTCTTCACCTGTGGTAAGGGATAGAAATATATAGGCCTTCGTCTGAAGGCAACTTCGTGTGTACTCTCCCCTTCGCCCCGGACTCCCAAGAAGGTGATGCCGGCACTCGTGCGTGAGCGGTGACTCGGCAAGCCGTGGTCGACGGAACGAGACGCCTCGTCGACAGTCGAAACGGGAGTTTTCGGCCTATTTCGGCGCGAATCGAACAGTGTAGACTCTCGTTGTCGCTCCGTGGACGCTCCGTCGCCCGAGAGTGTCTGCTGAACTCACGTGTCCCACTCGGGTAAATATCGGATTACTCGAGCCAGCTATCCGAGGGGTCGTCTGCTATCTCAAGCTTTCCGCTCAAACGGATCCCAGTCGTTGCTTCGGGTACAGCATTCCGTCCCACAGTACACAGGTGAAATCCGCCCGGTTGCGTCGACTCGAGGCCCAATTGTGCGTGGCCTCGAGGGCCAGACACCTGCGACTTTTCGGACGACTACCACACATGGAAGACCACTGTACCGCGGTCGGTATCCCTGTCGAAACGGCGAACGAAACCATTCCCCAACGCGGGCTCGGACTCCCCCTCAGGGCGACGTTCTTCGGAGCCGGGTCCGCTTCCGCGCCGAGAGGACCCGATTGGCGGTCCGGATCTCGCCAGTCGACGTTCCGCCCGCCATCGGTCGGCGGTCGGCCGACGGCGACCGAGCCGCCCGCTCGAGGCGCAGTGACCGCCGGAGCCGCGCTCGACCCTCGGGGTGATCGCGCATGAGCGGCGAGTCGGCCTCGGCGTCTGACTTTGTCAAGGCCATTCCCGGCGGTGAAACGCTACACGGGGCGCTCTACAGATACGGCCTGGGCATCATGTTCGCTGCGAACGTGTTCGGAGCGGGGTCGGTGTACATCCTCGCCGACACGGGTGCGAACTTCGCGTACTCCCTGTTGTGGGTCCTCCCGCTCGCGTTCTTCATCGATATCGCCCTCCACGACATGAGCGCTCGACTCGCCGTCGCCGACGAACCGCTCGCCGATTACATCGTCGACGCCGTTCCGATCGGGAGTCGACCGCTCCTCATCGGAATCTCGCTGATGTCAGCGTTGTGGGCCGTGTCGAACTACGCCGTCGCCGGAGCGGCGCTCGCCTGGCTCGTTCCGTTCTTCGACAACGTGATCGTCGGCATCGTCCTCGCGGCCGGGTTCGGCGTCGGCATCGTGCAGATGAAGGTCTACGATCGGATCGAAGCGGTGATCGCCGTGATGGTGTTCGCCGTCTTCGGTTCGTACGGCCTGCTCCTCGCGGGGCTCGACGTTCCGTGGCAGTCCGTCGCAGCGGGGCTCCAGCCGGCGCTCGCGACCGACATCGGCTACCTCACTGCGGTCATCGCCCTGCTGGGGACGACGGTCTACTGGCCGAACTTCTTCATCCAGTCGAGCATCCAGCCGACGAAGGAGTGGTCGGACATCTGGGACTACCGCCGTGACAACGCCGCCGGGATCGCGACGACGCTCACCATCGGCAGCTTCGTGATGATCGTCTCGGCAGTTACCCTCTCGGAGGGGAGCATGACGCTGACGGGCCCCGGCGTCCCGCTCGCGGAGATCATCGGCCACGGAGCGCTCGTCGTGTTCATGATCGCAGTGCTCTGTGCGACCATCACGTCGGCGACCGGGACGCTGTTCGGCGCCGGGTTCATCATCCCGCAATCGCTCGGCCGGCACACGGTCTTCGGCGATACCGCGTTCCGACGAACGGTCATCGGACTGGTCGTCCTCTCGGCCGCGACCGCCCTGCCGATGCTGCTCTATACTGGGTTCGGTCCCGTCGAGATGGCGATCATCATGCCGGCCGTCAACGGCGCGATCGGGCTTCCCCTGACCGTCTTCGCCCTCATCGGTGCCGTCAACAGGTACTACGACATCGCGTGGTACGAGAACGCGGGGTTCCTGGCTGCGGGGATCGTGCTGCTGATCGGGAGCCTCATGACGGTCCAGTCGCTCTACGAGACGATCGTGGGCATTCTCTAATCGCGGATCGGCGTTCCGTTTTCCGCCGGGTCGACTCCGACCGAGAGCGTACTCGGCCGAGTCCGGACGTTCGGTTTCGCGAGAGTGTACTCGACTATTTGATCGGGAGCTGACCCGAGGGGGGCGAAATCAGAAGAGTTAGTTCGAGCGCCACGGACCACTGGATACCCTCCCAGATGCTCGAGTTGCCCTTCGGTCCCTCGCTGGTCCTGTTGCTCGTCTCGATCGCCTTCTTCTCCGGTATCGGCATCACCACGATCGGTCCCGGTGGCATCTTCGTGACGATCGCGCTGTACTCGCTGACCCCGCTGGCCTCGAGTCAGGTCGCCGGGACCGCCCACGCGACGTTCGTCGTGACGGGACTCGTCGGGAGCGCCGCCTACCTCCACTCCGGCGAGATGAACACCGGCGAGAGCCGCGCGATCGCGATCGTCCTCAGCGGCTCGAGCGTCCTCGGCGCGCTCGTCGGCTCGTACGTGAACGCGTTCGTCCCGCGATCGGTGTTCGGCGTCCTGCTCGGCGGTGTCGCGATGGCCGTCGGCGGGATCATCCTCTATCGCGAGCGGCGGGGCTTTAGCCCGGTCTACGACCTCGAGCCGCTGAGCGGGACCGGCCGGCTCGTCCTCGCGGGGCTCGGGTTCGTTCTCGGGATCGCCAGCGGGCTGTTGGGGATCGGCGGCCCGGTACTCGCCGTCCCCGCGCTGGTACTCGTCGGCGTTCCGATGTTGCTCGCGGTCGCCGTCGCGCAGGTCCAGTCGATCTTCATCGCGACGTTCGCGGCGTCGGGCTATTTCCTGCAGGGGAACGTGCTGATGCCGCTCGCGGTCGTCGTCGGCACGCCGCTGTTGCTCGGCGTCGTCGTCGGCTGGCGGGTCGCCCACGTCGTCGATCCCGAACGGCTGAAGGTCGCGCTGGGCGTCGTCCTGCTGGGCGTCGGGCCCTACCTCGCGCTCTGAGACGGCTCCTGCCGGACCCAGACTGAAGGCGACGGGCGTCGACACCCCGCCCGTGGCCCGAATCCTCGTTCCCTTCGACGACTCCGAACCCGCCCGCGACGCCCTCGGGTACGCGTTCGACCTGTTCCCCGACGGCGACGTGATCGTACTGGTCGTCGTCGACACCACGTCGTTGCCTTTCATCCCGAACACGGCCGACGACGAGTCGAGCGACGAGTCCCAGGAACTGCTCTCGGAGGCCGCCGACCTGCTCGAGACCGCGGAGTCGATCGCCGCGGACCGCGGGGTCGACCTCGAGACGCGAACGCGGCTGGGGACGCCGGCCCAAGAGATCCTCGAGTTCGCCGAGGGGGAATCCATCGACCACGTCGTCATCGGCAGCCACGGCCGGTCGGGCGTCGCGCGGATCCTGCTGGGCAGCGTCGCCGAGGTCGTCGTCAGACACTCGCCCGTGCCGGTGACCGTCGTCCGGTGAGGACCGTCGCGGCGAGCCGAGCGCACCGACTCCCCCGGACCCTGCAAACACGGGCAGCGAACTCTTTGCCCCGAGAGGCCGACCCCGACTCGAGAGCCAATGAGCGAGTACGACGGCACGGAGAATCCCGAAACCCCGTGGCGGGGCGACGAGGACGGCGCGTCCGAAGACGACGCCCGCGGCGGCGAGGGGCTGACCGGCGGGGACAGAACGCCGTACGGACCGAACCCGGACGAACGGGGAAAAGGACTGTCGGCGGTCGCCGGCCTGCTCGGGCTCGCGCTGGTCGTCCAAGCCCTCGCCCTCGAGCTCGCCGCGGGCCAGTTCTGGAACGACGCCCTCGTCGGGGCGACCCTGTTCGTCGCCGGCGCGTACAACTACTACCGCCGGTCGAACGAGGAGTTCGGGAGCATCGGCGTCGCCTCGCTCGTGGCGCTCCTCGGGCTGTGGCTCGTCGCGTCGCCGTTCCTGCTCGGCACCGGATCGGGCCTCGCCGAGACCGCGAACGATCTCGGTTTCTGGACCGACGTCGTCGTCGGCCTGCTCGCGGTCGGGCTGGGTTCGTACAGCGCTTACGAGATTCGCGAGCGCCGCCGGGACGTCGACGTGCGGCGGACGGCGACCTGACTCGCCGACGCGTTCCGCGGTTCGATATCGCGGCGAATCCGCTCGCGAATCGTGATTGTGGCATACTCCGGCCCAATCCACTTATCCCGCCTTCTGGTAGGGTGGTCCGATGGTTCCGCTCGTCGCGATAGTGCTCGCACTCGTCGTCGGCGCGGTGATTCTCGAAGTCGTGTCGTATCGAGCGCTCGAACGGATTCCCTCGGTCGCCACCGAGGAGTTCCCCGAGATCGACCGGGAGCTACTGGGGAAGTTCAGCAGTTTCGATCCCGAACTGGGCTGGTGTCCCCAACCCAATCGGGAGAAACAGAAGGACACGGGCGACCACCTCCCCGGCGAGGAAGTCCGTAGCGTCGTCACGTACTCGACCGACGAGTACGCGAGTCGGGTCTGCCCCGCGAAGGAGCGCGACCCCGACGCCGATCTCACGGTCTCGACCTACGGCGACTCCTACTGTTTCTGTCGGGAGGTCGACAACGACGAGACGTTCCAAAACTACCTCGCGCAGGAACTCGACACCCACGTCGCCAACTACGGCGGCGGCAACTACGGCCTGGACCAGGCGCTGATGCGGCTCAAACGCCAGTACCCCGAGGACCCGACCGACCACGTCTTCATGGTCGTCACCGCCTCCTCGATCGCCCGCATCCTCTCGGTCTGGAAACACTATCAGGAGTTCGGCAACATCCTCGCGGTCAAACCCCGGTACGTCCTCGAGGACGGCGACCTCGAGCGCGTCGAGAGCCCCGTCGACGAAAAAGAGGAGCTGCTCGACCTCGAGTCGAAGGCCGACTTCCTCCGGGAGTACGACTTCCACTACGACCACTGGTTCAAACCGCACTTCGCGACGCGACCCTACACGGCTGACTTCCTCGAGAAGAACGAACACGTCCGGTACGCGGCGTATACGGCCGGAAAGGAACTCGAGCGTCGGCTCGAGCGATCGATTCCGGGGATCGACTTCGATCTGGCACAGACCCAATCGGCGTTGCGGCTGGAGCGGCCCCGCGTGCGGTATCACGAACGGCTGTTCGACACCCACGAGGCCCTCTTCGACGCGCTCATCGAGGAGTTCGTCGACTACGCGGACGAGCAGGGGTTCGAGCCGACCTTCGTGATGGTCCAGCAGCTCCGGTACGCGACCTACGAGTCCGAACACGGCCCGATCTACGGCGACCTGATGGACCGGCTCGACGAGCGCTACGACGAACTGACGACGATCGACATGGCCACGCATCTCTCGCCCGACGACGGCGACGTCGAGTCGCTGTACGTCGAGCGCGGTGAGGGCGGCCACTACAGCCCCGAGACAAACGCGGAAATCGCGCAGGTGCTGGCCGAGGTCGTCGAGGAGCGGGCAGTCGTGGAATGAACCCGTTCTATCTCGTCGCCGGGATCGTTATCCTCGTCATCGGGATCGTGGACATCATCTGGACGACGCTCTGGGTCGACGGCGGCTCCGGCCCCCTCTCGGGCCGGCTCACGACCGGGGTCTGGCACGGGCTCCGAACCACGAGCGGCGATCACGACAAGGCGCTCAGTATCGCGGGCCCGCTCATTCTCGTCCTCACGCTCGTCATGTGGATCGGCCTCATCTGGCTCGGGTGGACGCTCGTCTTCGCCAGCTACCCCCATTCGCTCGTCAGCACCCGCTCCGGGGCCGTCGCCGACTGGTCGGGCCGGTTCTACTACGTCGCCTACACGATGTTCACGGACGGCAACGGCGACTACACGCCGCTGGGCGACGTCTGGGAACTCGCCAGTTCGCTCACGACGGCCTCTGGGATGGCATTCGTCACGCTCGGTGTCTCCTACATCCTCACCGTTCTCGGAGCCGTCTCGAACAAGCGCTCCTTCGCGAGCACCGTTACCGGGCTGGGAGAGCGAAGCGAGGCCTTCGTCCGGACGGGCTGGACCGGCGAGGACTTCCAGGGGATCGATCTGACCGTCGAGTCCCTCGCCTCGGAGCTGAGCCTGCTGGCCGAACAGCACAAGTCCTATCCGATCCTCCACTATTACCACAGCGAACAGGCCGATCGAGCGTCGGCCATGGCGGTCCCCGTCTTCGACGAGGCGCTCGCACTCTTTCGCTACGGCGTCCCGGACGAGGCCAGTCCCGACCCCGCGATCATCGAGAACGGGCGCTCGAGCGCCGAGAGCTACATCGAAACGCTCGACGCCGCGTTCATCGAGCCCGCCGACGAGGTACCGCCGCGGCCCGAACTCGATCGACTCCGCGAGGACGACATCCCGACCGTCTCGGACGCGGAGTTCGAGGCCGAATTCGAGTCGATGACCGAGCGCCGCCGGCATCTACTCGGTATCGTCCGCGGCGACGCCTGGGAGTGGCCGCCGATCGAGGAGTGAGCCCGACGGCGGTTCCCCGATCAGTTTTCGACCACGTTTCGGGAGTATTCAGCACGCACGTCGCGGAAACGCAGACCGGTGTTCTTTGCGCTCCGGACCGACGCATCCGTATGGAGGAGTACGACGTTCTGGTCATCGGCTCCGGCTCCGGCCTCGACGTAGCGAACGCGGCGGCGAATCAGGGCCGGTCGGTCGCGGTCGTCGAGAAGGGGCGGCTCGGCGGGACCTGTCTCAACCGCGGCTGTATTCCGTCGAAGAAGCTGCTGTACCACGCCGACGTGATGGAAACGATCGATCGTGCCGACGAGTTTAAGATCGACGCGTCGGTCGACGGCGTTCAGTTCGCCGAGATCGTCCGCGAGGTCACCGCGGACGTCCACGGCAGTTCGGACTCGATCGAGCGCGGCCTCAGTTCTTCCGACCGGATCGACCTGTATCGGGCGAAAGCCCGGTTCGTCGACGACCGCACGCTCGAGCTCTCCGGCGGGGACCGGGACGGTGAGCGCCTCGCGGCGGAGACCGTCCTCGTCGCGGCGGGCACCCGTCCGGCGATTCCGCCGATCGACGGCATCGAGACCGTCGACTACCTCACCAGTAGGGAGGCGCTCCAGTTAGAGACCCCACCGGACCACCTCGTCATCGTCGGCGGCGGCTACATCGCCGCCGAACTGGCCCAGTTCTTCGGCACCTTCGGTAGCGAGATCTCGATCGTCGGCCGGCGGCCGACCCTGCTTCCCGACGCCGACGAGGAAGTAGCCGCCGCGTTCACGGAGCGCTACGCCGACCGATTCGACGTCTACACCGGCTACGAGGCCACCGCGGCTATGCAGTCCGAGGGCTCGATCACCGTCGAGGCGAGCCCCTTCGCCGACGCGGACGGTGCGATGGCGAGCCCGACCGAGCAGATTTCGGTCACCGGCGACGAACTGCTCGTCGCGGCCGGCCGTACTCCCAACACGGACACGTTGAACGTCGAGGCCGCCGGCATCGAAACCGACGAGTTCGGATTCGTCGAGACCGACGCGTACCTGCGGACGACCGCCGAGGGCGTCTGGGCGCTCGGCGATATCGTCGGCGAGTACCTGCTGAAACACAACGCGAACCACGAGGCGCGGGCCGTCGCGCGAAACCTCTTTGGTGATGACCTCGAGGCGGTCGACTACTCGGCGATGCCCTTCGCCGTCTTCGCCTCGCCGGAGGTCGCCGGCGTCGGGCTGACCGAACAGGAACTGCGCGCTGACGGGCGCGAGTACGCAAAGCGCACCTACCGCTACGAGGAGACCGCCCGCGGGTCGGCGATGAACGCCGAGGGGTTCGTCAAACCGATCATCGACCTCGAGGGCGAGATTCTGGGCTGTCACATCATCGGGCCAGAGGCCTCGGATCTGATTCAGGAGGTCGTCGTGGCGATGACGGCGGGCACCGGGACGGTGCGGGACATCCGGGAGTCCATCCACATCCACCCCGCGCTCTCGGAGGTCGTCCAGCGCGCGTTCTCCGGGGAATTCACGCTCGGTGACACCCACGGCCACGGGCATTCCGACGATCACGGGCACGATACCGGGCACGAACGCGGCCACAGTCACGACCACGGGCACAGCCACGATCACGACCACTGAGAGCCCCACCGCCGAGTCAGGGCTCGCGTCAGCTCGCGGATTCTCCCTCGAGCACGGACACTCGAGCGGCCGCGCGGTCACCGACCCCGAGACGGAAATACCGGTTTCGAGCCGGCGATCGGGCCCGATCGCGGGCCGTCACGGCCATCGAATCGGCGGACTGGTCGGGGACGGTTCACTTTCACTGCGGTAGCACACAGCTTTTAGCCCCACCGTTAGTATGGGACAACGATGACGTCGTTCCAGTCGACACTCGGTGACGAGCCGGGGATCGCCGAGGAGCTGGCGGAGAGCCAGCAGTCGATCTCCATCGCCGAGTTCTTCGAGAAGAACAAGCACATGCTCGGCTTCGACAGCGGTGCTCGAGGCCTCGTCACGGCCGTCAAGGAGGCCGTCGACAACGCCTTAGACGCCGCCGAGGAGTCGGGTATTCTCCCGGATATCTACGTCGAGATTCAGGAAGCCGGCGACTACTACCGCCTGATCGTCGAGGATAACGGCCCGGGACTCACGAAAGAAACGCTCCCGAAAGTTTTCGGGAAACTGCTCTACGGCTCTCGCTTTCACGCACGCGAACAATCCCGCGGCCAGCAGGGGATCGGTATCTCTGCTGCAGTTCTGTACGCCCAGCTGACCAGCGGGAAACCCGCGAAGATCACCAGTCGGACGCAGGGGTCGGAAGACGCCGAGTACTTCGAGCTCATCGTCGATACCGACAGCAACGAGCCCGAGATCAGCGTCGAGGAGACGACCACGTGGGACCGCCCCCACGGCACCCGCATCGAACTCGAGATGGAGGCGAACATGCGCGCCCGCCAGCAGCTCCACGACTATATCAAGCACACGGCGGTCGTCAACCCCCACGCCCGCCTCGAGTTGCGCGAACCGCAGGAACACTTCAAGTTCGAGCGCGCGACCGACCAACTCCCCGAGGAGACCGAGGAGATCCGGCCCCACCCCCACGGCGTCGAACTCGGCACCGTGATGAAGATGCTGACGGCGACGGACTCCCAGACGGTCTCGGGGTTCGTCCAAGAGGAGTTCACCCGCGTCGGGAAGAAGACCGCCGACTCGATCATCGACGCGTTCCGCGACCGTCACTACGGCCGCGAGATGCGCTGGCGGCCGCCGGCGAGCCACGAGGAGATAGACCTCCACGCCGCAGTCGAGGACGCGACCGCGAACAAGGGTGCCGACGCGACGGCCGCGTTCGCCGACGCCATCGCCGACGCGGTCGCGGATTCCGACCGCATCGCCCACTTCGAACTGCGCGAGGCCGTCGAATCGGCCGCCGAGGCGGTCGAGGACCACCACGGAACGACGTTCGGCGACACCGTTCGGGAAAACGCCGTCGAAGCCGTCTGGCTCGAGTTGATCGATGTCGCCGAGGCAGACGACGATGCGGCCGAGACGGACGACGAGGGCGAGCCGGCGACCGACGCCGACGGCGACTCGAGACTCGTCGCCGACCTCTACGACCTCGCGGACGACGCGACGAGCACCCGCAAGGACGACGAAGTCATCCACGCCTTCGCCGACCGGCTCGCGGGCAAGTTCGAGGACCCCGAGGACGTTCGCCACCGGTTCACCTCCGAAACGCTGCGCGAGTA
The DNA here is from genome assembly GCF_052439245.1 of Natrinema sp. LN54. Taxonomy (NCBI): domain Archaea; kingdom Methanobacteriati; phylum Methanobacteriota; class Halobacteria; order Halobacteriales; family Natrialbaceae; genus Natrinema; species Natrinema sp. LN54. Next base: position 430,516 of record NZ_JBQVRP010000004.1, on the reverse strand, counting down.
CGTCGACCGGGCTGCGGACCTCACCGAGGAGTACGACGATGTCTCCTTCGGCGAGACGGCCCGCGAGAACGTCACGGAAGCGGTCTGGGACATCATGGCCACCGTGCCGGACGACCCGCCGCTCGTTCGCGAACTCGACGGCGACCGCGACGCCACCAGCAACCTCGTCGACGCGATGCGCGCGACCGACATCATGGCACCGCCGACGCGGTGTCTCGCGCCCATCTCCGAGGATCTCATCACTGCCGGCCTCGAGAAGGAGTTCGACGCCGACTTCTTCGCTTCGGCGACCCGCGACGCGGGCGTCTCCGGCGGCGACCCGTTCATCGTCGAGGCCGGGATCGCCTACGGCGGCGACCTGCCGGCCGAGGGAACCGGCGAGGTCATGCGCTTTGCAAACCGGGTGCCGCTGGTCTACCAGCGCGGCGCCTGTGCGACGACGGACGTGGTCAAGTCGATCGGCTGGCGCAACTACGGCCTCGACCAGCCCGGCGGCTCCGGCCTGCCGAACGGACCGGTCGTGATCATGGTCCACGTCGCCTCGACGAACGTCCCCTTCACCAGCGAATCGAAAGACGCCGTCGCGAACGTCCCGGAGATCGAAGACGAGATCGAACTCGCGATCCGGGAGGCCGCACGCGACCTGAAGAGCTACCTCAACAAGCGCCGGTCGATGCAACAGCGCCGGAAGAAGCAGAACGTCCTCGGGAAGATCCTCCCGGAGATGGCCGAGAAGGTCGCCGAAGTCACGGGCCGCGAGGAGCCCGACATCGACGATGCCATCGCACGGATCATGAACAACGTTCTGGTCGAGCGTGAGGTGACAGAAAACGGCGACGGGCAGGCAATCTCGGTCGTCGTCGAGAACAACTCGGGGACGAACGAATCCCTCGAGATCACCGATATCGTCTCGGCCGAACCCACCGCTCTCTCCGACGGCGCGACCGTCGTCGAAATGGACGGCGAGTGGTTCGTCAAGTGGGAGCCGGAGGTGTCCAGTGACGACGAGGCGGCCCTCGAGTACGAGGTGCCGGACGACGCGACGTTCGATCTGGACGTCAAAGGCGTCGAAACGGAGAAACTGACGGTGAAACAATGAGTGCAGACGACAACCAGCAAGCACGAGAGCAGTTGATCGATCTCGCGGCACAGTTCTACGACCAGTTCGAACTGGGCGAGATCCCCCACATGTCCGTGCCGACGCGGACGAAGAACAACATCGAGTACGACGAGGAGATGGACGTCTGGGTCTACGGCGACCGCGAGTCGACCCGATCGGCCAACTCCGTCCGCGGCGCACGGAAGCTCCTGAAGGCGATCTACACCATCGAGTTCCTCGCGGAACAGCTCGAGGAGGACCGCTCCTCGACCCTGCGTGAACTCTACTACCTCTCGGAGAGCTGGGACAACGACGAGGCCCAGTTCACGAGCCAAGACGAGTCCAACAGCATGGTCGAGGACTTGGAGATCGTCTCCGGCGTCACCCGCGAGGACTTCCACATGCGCCCCGAGGAGTCGGGCGCGAAGGTGATGGGACCGATCCACATCCGCGAGCAGACGAAGCGCGGCGACCGCGACATCCACTGCCAGCTCGACGTGGGACAGGGCGGGTACCAGATCCCGAACAACCCGGACATGATCGAGTTTCTCGACAACGACGCCGACTTCGTCCTCTGCGTGGAGACCGGCGGCATGCGCGACCGACTCGTCGAGAACGGCTTCGACGAGGAGTACGACGCGATCGTCGTCCACCTCGGCGGACAGCCCGCGCGGGCCACGCGCCGGCTGACGAAGCGTTTCCACGACGAACTCGGGCTTCCCGTGGTGGTCTTCACTGACGGCGACCCGTGGTCGTACCGCATCTACGGCTCCGTCGCCTACGGCTCGATCAAGTCGGCCCACCTCTCGGAGTACCTCGCGACGCCCGAAGCGAAGTTTATCGGCATCCAGCCCGCCGATATCGTCGAGTACGAACTGCCGACCGATCCGCTCTCGGACTCGGACATCAACGCCTTGGAGAGCGAACTCGAGGACCCGCGGTTCCAGACCGACTACTGGGAGGAACAGATCGAACTCCAACTCGAGATCGGGAAGAAGTCCGAACAGCAGTCACTGGCGTCGCACGGTCTCGATTTCGTGACGGATACCTATCTCCCCGAGCGACTCAGTGAGATGGGCATTCTGTAGACGGGCCTCGAACCGTCGTTCAGGGAGATGATCCCCGAGCGACTCAGTGAGATGGGCATTCTGTAGACGGCTCTCGAACCGTCGTTCAGGGAGATGATCCCTGAGCGACTCAGTGAGATGGGCGTCTGTAGGCTTCGTTCTCCTCGAGTCGCGGTCTCATCGCGTACTCCCAACCGGGTAGCCGAGCATCGCACGCGCGACTCGGTCCTGTCGATAGTCGAGACCCCTGTCAGGACGGCGAACGTCTGCCGCGGCTGGCGGTCTCAGTCCCGCTCCGCCTCGGTCGCCGAATCGTCCCGGTCGCGTTCCCTGTGTCTGCAGGTACAACCGGTTCCCGTCTGCGGGTACTTTCATCAGCTAGACTGGTGATATGGCCGACGAAAACGACAGCGAACGGCCGTTGCACAGCGACCCCGACGAGGGGGCGATAGACGAGCCGACAACCTCCAACGACCAGGAAGCCGACGAGGCCGCGTGGATGATGAAAGAGGGGATCACGGTCGGGTTGATCGCCATCGGTGCCATGATCCTCCTCGGGCTCGGTCTCTTGCAGGGGACCGGCCTCGTCGACTTCTTCGCCCCGATCGCCGACTCCGGGTTCGGGCAGTGGATCGCGCTCGGTGTGCTGGCAATGGCCGCGATCGCGCTCTTCGCCTGGTCTCGAGTCGGCGTGTGAGAACGGACCGGTGTGCCTACTCGTCGAGGACGACCGGGACGCCGCGTCTCGCGATGTCGACGACGAACGCATCGACGTCGGTTTCGTCCGCATCGGCGGGATCGTAGCGGACCGGCAACACGAGATCGGGGTCGATGTCGTCGGCCAGCGACGCGGCGTCGTGGCGATCCATCGTACCCGTCCCGTCGATCGGCGGGAGCAAGAGGTCGACGTCCATCTCCCGGTGAAACGGCAGTACGTCGGTGTCACCGGGCCAGTACGCGGTGATACCGTCGATGGTGACGCCGAAGCCACAGCCCCGCCCCTCGGGATGGATCGGCGTTCCGTCCTCGTCCGTATTGGGACCGTCGGGAGCGTTGACGGCCGGCGTCGTGAACAGATCGAGCGGCCCGAGGACGAACGACTCGTCGGCGCGGACGCGTTCGACCTCGAGCGGCAGTTCTTCGGGCCGTTCGTCAAGACCGCCGCTCTCGCTCGCGTCGATCGCGATCGACTCGTGGACGACGACCAGCGCGTCCTCGCGGGCGACCCGCCTGATCGCGTCGGGATCGTAGTGGTGGTCGTGACTGACGAGAATCAGATCTCCGTCTCGAGGCTCCGCTCTTTCCAGTCCGCCGTCTCGAGCCAGAACGGGATCGCTGTAGATGACCGCGCCGGTCTGTCCCTCGAGTCGGACGGCCGCGTTGCCGAACCAGTCGATCGTCACGGCGTCGAAGCTGACGGTCATGCGTACTCGTTCCGCGAGCGGGCCGAAAAGTGTTCGACTCGCGGTCGGCTGGGGCCCCGAGCGATCCGCGGTTCGATCCGTAGGGTCGGCCCCGAGGAGCCGGCCGGAGAGCCTCTCTCAGGGGATTCGAACCGAGTGCTCGAGGCCGACGCCGTCGATTTCGATCTCGACGGTGTCGCCGTCCGAGAGCGGGCCGACGCCCTCGGGCGTGCCGGTCGCGATCACGTCGCCGGGCTCTAAGGTGAGGTAGGTCGTGATCTCGGCGATCAGTTCCGGGATCGAGAAGATGAGTTGCTCGCGGGAGCCGTCCTGCTTGAGGTCGCCGTTGACGCGGGTCCGGACGGACGCGTCCGCGGGGACTTCGTCCGGGGTCGCGAGGACGGGGCCGAGGGGCGCCGCCCCGTCGAAGGCCTTGCCGCGGATCCAGTTCTGTTCTTGTCGCTGGTCGTCGCGGTTCGAGAGGTCGTCGACGCAGGTGAAACCCTCCACGACGTCCATCGCGTCGGCTTCCGGGACGTGGCGGCACTGCTCGCCGATGACGACGCCGAGTTCGGCCTCGTGGTCGATTCGCTCTTTGCCCGCGGGGAGAGTGACGGTGTCGCCGTGGGCCGCGAGCGCGTTCGGCGGCTTGAGAAAGAGCAGCGGTCGGTCGGGAACCTCCGAATCGAGTTCCGCCGCGTGGTCGGCGTAGTTCTTCCCGATACAGACGATTTTCGACGGTTCCGACGGCGGGAGCACGTCGATCTCGTCGTTCTCGAGCGCGTAGCTCTCGTTCGCGAAGTGAACGGTTCCGTTCTCGTACTCGCCGCGACGGACCGCGCCGGCGGGGTCGCGGAATCGGACGTATTTCACGCTCGGTGGAATGGGTGCAGGGGATAAAAAGCGTTGAGGAGGCGGTCGCTCGAGGATGGTTTCGACCGGCGGCGAGCTACAGGTACCTCTCGAGTTCCGCCATCGCGTCCCGCGCCGCGCGGTCGGGTTCGTCGGGGTAGGTGTAGAGTTCCAGCGTGGCGAACCCGTCGTACCCGATGTCTGCGAGCGCGTCGAAGATCGCCCGAAAGTCGATGTCGCCCTCGCCGGGGATCCGGTGGTAGTGTTTCCCCCGGCGGCCGCCGACGATGTCCTCGAGGTGGACGCCCGTGATGGAGCCGGCACTGGCGCGGATGCTCTCGGGAACGTCCTCGCCGTAGACGGCCGCGTGGCCGATATCGAGGTTGATCCCGAGCGAGTCGCGACCGATCTCGTCGATCAACTCGAGGACTTCGTGGGTGTTCTCGATCAGCAGTTCGGGTTCGAACTCGATGCCGACCTCGATGTCGCGGGGGTCGGCGTAGTCGAGGATCTCGTGCAGCGAGTCGCGGAGGTACTCGCGGGCCTCCTCGGGCGGCGTCCCCGGAAGCGGCCGGCCGGTCGCCAGACAGACCGCCGGCGAGCCGACGGTCTCGGCGAGGTCGATCGCCCGCTTCGTGTATTCGACGCGCCACTCGCGGGCCTCGTCGTCCGCCCGAATGACGCTCGGTTCGAAGAAGGCCGACGGCGGCGCGTCGTCGTAGTAGCCCATCGCCGTGTTCGCGTTGACGTTCGAGACCGTGAGCCCCGTTTCGGAGATGGCCTCGAGGAGGGCCTCCCGGTCGCCGTCGCCGAACTCCGGAAAGTAGGCGTGGGGGTCGTCGCCGAGCAGTTCGACGCCGGCGTAGCCGTGGTCGGCGATCCGGCGAATCGCCGCCGGGAGCGAGTGGCGCGTGTACGCGTTCGTCGAAAAAGCGAGTTCGACCATCGATCTGCGTCTCCTACACCGGAGCGCCACTAATTCGTTGGCCCGTCACACTCGAGGGGCGACCGAACTACGTCACGTCGAACACCCGCGAGAGGCCCACCGCCGGGACGAGGAAGACGCCGGCGGCGAGTCCCCAGCGGAGTCCGGTCGCGGCGGCAAAGGCCGCATCGAGCAACACCAGTCCGAGGATACAGGCACCGACCGCTGGCCCGACGGTGCTCGGCACCGGATCGGCGTGTGCGGCTCGCAGGGGCCGACCGACCCACCAGCAGAACGCGGCGGTAAACACGAGGGCGACCGCCGTCTCGAGCCGCGACGGGCCGACAGTCACGAGATACCAGCCGACGGCGAGCGCCGCTGCAACGGCACCCGCAGCGGCGACGCTGACCGCGCCCCGGTTGCCGCCCTCGGTCTCTCGAGCGGCCATGAACGTGACCGCGGCGATGTAGCCGGTGACGACCGCGGGGACGGCGAGCAGTCGGGTCGGGGACTCGAGGAGCGCGCTCCCCGCCGCGGTCGTCCCGAGGACGACGTTCAGCCCGCGCGTCGCACCCATCGCGAGGAAGCCGGCGGCGGTCCCCTTCAGGAGTCCGTCGTAGGCGACGATCGCGAGGGCGATCAGTCCGGCGGCAACGGCACCGGGGCCGCCCGCGACGACGCCGGCGAAGGCGACGGCGACGAGCAGTAACGCGATCCCGAGCGCGAACGCGGCTCGCCGCGAGACGCGACCGGAGGGGATCGGCCGTTCGGGCCGTTCGCGCGCGTCGACCGGCGCGTCGAACGCGTCGTTGAGCGTCGTACCGGCGGCGTAGAGGAGGACCGAACAGCCCGCGAGCCCGCCGACCGTACCCGGCTGCGGATCGGAGCCGACGGCAGCGACGAGTGCGGCTCCGAGGATCACGTCCGGCGGCGCCGTACAGAGGTTCGGGACGCGGATCAGCGCCGCGTACGCGCCGACGACGGTCCACAGATCGGCGTCCGTATCGGCCTTCTCGCAGGCGTCCGAATCGCCGTTTTCGTCGGTTCCCGACCGGACGCCGCCGGCCACCCTACGCCCACCCGTGTTCCTCGAGGTAGGTCATCGCCTCCTGTGCGGTCTCGATCGCCGTCTCCTCGTAGGGGTAGAGTTCGACGGTGACGAACCCGTCGTAGCCCCGTTCCTCGAGTTCGGCGAGGAACCCGTCGATGTCCATCGCCCCGTCGCCGAGTTGCGTGTGTTCGTGGGTCCGGTCGGCCGGGATGTCCTCGAGGTGGTAGTGTTCCGTGTGCTCCCAGAGGGGTTCGACTAGCTCGGCCGGGTCCTCGCCGACCGAGTAGAAGTGACCGGCGTCGAAGTTACACTTCACGCGCGGGGAGTCGACCCGCTCGAGCAGTTCGAGGAACTCCTCGCCGGTCTCGATCAGCAGTTCGGGTTCGGGTTCGACGAGCAGGTCGACGCCGAGTTCCTCGGCTTTCGGGATGACTTGCTCGAGACTGTCAACGAAGGTGTCCAGTGCCCACTCCCGCGATTTCCCGTCGGGGATCGGCCCGCCGGGTTCGATCGAGATGTAGTCGTGACCGAGGTCGGCCGCGGTCTCGAGCGCCGCGAGGGTGTAGTCGATCCGTCGCTGCCGGTACTCCTCGTCGGGTTCGATGTAGGAGGGGTGGTGAAAGCCCTCGATCGCGGTCAGCATGAACGCGTTGGCGTTGCTGATGGCGATCCCGTGTCGCTCGAGGACCTCGGTGACGCGCTCGCGTTCCTCGTCGGTGGCGTCGGGCGGGTACAGGTGCGGTTCGTCGAGCAGGAGCTCGACACCGTCGTAGCCCGCGTCGGCGATCGACTCGATGGCGTCCTCGAGTTGGTACTCCCGGAACGCGTTGGTGGAGAAGCCAAACCGCATTGTCAGGCCTCGTAGTCGAAGTTCGGCGACTGGTCGAAGAACTCGTAGGGGTTCTCGAAGACGACCTTCCGCACGTCCTCGCGGTCCCAACCCCGGTCGAGCATCATGTCGCGGGCCTTCGGCACCGCCAGCGGGTCCGAGGGGTCCCAGTCGGCCGCGCTGTTGAAGATCATGTTGTCGGTGCCGTACTCCTCGAGCAGGTCGATCGCCGACTCGGTCTCGATCTTGCCGGGGTAGAGCGTGAAGCCGATCCAGCAGTCCGTTCGCGTCGAAATGTCGATCGTGTTCTCGGTGTTGTGATCGATGATGATCCGCTCTTGGGTGACGCCCATCTCCTCGATGATCTCGACGATTCGCTCAGTGCCGGACGGCTTGTCCGTGTGCGGCGTGTGGATGATGACGGGGAGCTCGCGGTCCTCCGCGATCTCGAGTTGGCGGCGGAACGCCCACTCCTCGTCATCGGTAACCTGATCGAACCCGATCTCGCCGACGCCAACGACGGGGTCGCGGTCGAGGTACTCCGGGATCCGGTCGACGACTTCCTCGGCCATGTCGCGGTAGTTGGCTTCCTTGGGCTCTAAGCCGATCGTGACGTAGTGATCCATGCCGGCGGCCCGCTCGGCGCGGTCGGTCTCGTGTTCGATGATCTGCTCGAAGTAGTCGAAGAACGACCCCGCGTTGTGTTTGTCCTGTCCGCTCCAGAATGCGGGCTCGATACAGCACTCGACACCGGCCCGTCGCGCTCGTCGGTAGTCCTCGGCCGAACGCGATACCATGTGCATGTGAGGGTCGATAATTCGCATACCGGCCGTGCCACGAGCGACCGGTTTGGTGCTGTGATCGTTCGATCGGCAAACGCGAGGTTGAGAACGGCGAATCAGTCACTTCCGACGGCGGAATACGGCGTTACGAGCGACCAACACCGTATTACTCCTGCTACGCGAGTCATAACGAAAGCCGTCCGGGCCCCATCATCGCGGGAATGACCCGACGCGAACGAGCGACGGCAGTGGCGTATCCGCCGCGGATCGGCCCCGACAACGAGGGCGGCCGAAACGCGTCGACAGTCCGGATCGAACGGCCGTCGGGAGGGGATGAGACCCGATGACCGACGGGCGAGAGCAACCGGCCGACGGCGCGGACCGAACGGGCGTCTGGCTCGTCGGTGCGCGCGGCAACGTCGCGACGATGTCGATCGTCGGTGCCCGAGCGATCGCTCGCGGACTGACCGGTACGACCGGAATGGTCACGGAACGCGAACCGGTCGCGAGTCTCGACCTGCCGCCGGTCGACGGGCTCGTCTTCGGCGGCCACGACATCGCCCCGGAGTCGCTCGTCGCCCAAGCCGAACGCCAGCGCGACCGGAACGGCGTCCCCGACGCCGAGACGCTCGCGGCCGTCCGGGACGATCTGGCCGAGATCGACGACCGGATCGAGGTCGGGACGGCGGTCAACTGCGGCGCGGCCGTCTCCGAGGACAGCGAACGACTGGACGAGAGCCTCGCCGTCCGGGACGTCGTCGACCAGATCCGGGACGACTACGAGACGTTCCGCGAGCGCCACAACCTCGAGCGATTGGTCGTCGTCAACGTCGCCTCGACGGAACCCGAACTGGCCGAGCCCGAACGGTACGACACCCGCGAGGCGCTCGAGCGAGCGATCGACGAGGACGACCGCGACCTGCCGGCGAGCGTGCTCTATACCTACGCCGCGATCGACAGCGGCCACCCGTTCGTCAACTTCACGCCGAGTACGGGCAACACGCTCGGCGGGATTCGCGAACTCGCGACCGCGAAGGATGTCCCTCACATGGGTCGCGACGCCAAGACCGGCGAGACGCTCGTCAAGTCCGCGCTCGCCCCGATGTTCGCCGGGCGAAACCTGCAGGTGAGGAGCTGGGAGGGCCACAACATCCTCGGCAACAAGGACGGACTCGTGCTCGAGGACGAGGAAAACGCCGCCGGCAAACTCTCCAGCAAGGGTGACGTGCTCGACTCGATCCTCCCCGACATCGGCCACAACCGGGTCCGGATCGACTACACGCCCTCGCTGGCCGACTGGAAGACAGCGTGGGACTACATTCACTTCGAGGGCTTCCTCGACACGGAGATGAAAATGCAGTTCACGTGGGAGGGGTCGGACTCCGCGCTGGCCGCGCCGCTGGTCCTCGATCTGGTGCGACTGGTCGCCCACGCCGACGAACACGGGAACGGGGGGCTCCAGCCCCAGCTCGCGTCCTTTTTCAAGGCCCCGATCGGGGTCGACGAACACGACTTCTCCCGCCAACTGGACCGCCTGTACGACTACGCCGAGCAGCATCGCTGATGCGCCTGACCGCCCCCTCCGACCGCACGACTGCAACGGCTGCGATCCACATCCAATGACAGAACCCACGATTCCCGAGACGACCGACAGTGCAGACCGCGTGATCGTCCTCGACGTCGTCGGCCTCCAGCCACGGCACATCGACGCCGACCGAACGCCGACCCTCGAGTCACAGTTCCCGTCCGAATCGGTGACCGACCTCCGGCCGCCGTTCCCCGCGGTGACGGTGCCGGCCCAGACGACGCTGGCAACCGGGCGCGGTCCCGCCGAGCACGGCGACGTCTCGAGCGGCGAGTACGACCGCGAGCGCCAGACGGCCGCGTTCTGGGAGCGCGACCGCGACGGTCGCGACCGCATCTGGGAGACGGCCAGCGAGGCGGGACTGACCACCGGCGTCCTGAACTTCCAGCACCTGATCGGAACGAGCGCCGACATCGCGCTCACCCCCTCGCCGATCGAGGACGAGGACAACAACATGCTCGAGATGGACTGCTGGACCAACCCCGACGGCTTCTACGACGACCTCCGGGACGACCTGGACCACTTCCCGCTGCACAACTACTGGGGGCCCGGCGCGAACGAGGAGGGGAGCCGCTGGATCCTCTCGGCCGCGAGCGAGGCGATCGAGCGGTTCGATCCCGACCTGCTCTGGGTCTACGTCCCGCATCTGGATTACGTCGGCCAGAGCAACGGCCCCGGGAGCAACGCCTTCGACGAGGAACTCGCGGTCGTCGACGACCTCCTCGCGGACTTCCTCGCCGACCTGTCCGAGACCGACCGTTGGGACGAGACCCTGCTCACCCTCGTCAGCGAGTACGGCTTTCACGACGTGGACCGACCGGTGTTCCCCAACCGCGCGCTCCGCGAGGCCGGGTTGCTCGAGACGGGAGGAGACGGCGATGTCGACATCCCCGGATCGGACGCGTTCGCCATGGTCGACCACCAGATCGCACACGTCTACGCCGACTCGGACGCGGTCGCCGACGCCCGCGACGCGCTCGCCGATCTCGAGGGGATCGACGACGTGCTCGAGGAGTCGGGCAAGGCGGAGTACGGCATCGATCACCCCAACGCGGGCGAACTCGTCCTCGTGGCGGATCGGGACGCGTGGTTCCAGTATTACTGGTGGGACGACCGCGCGGCCGCACCCCCGTACGCGACCGATATGGACATCCACAAGAAACCGGGCTTCGACCCCTGCGAACTCTTCTTCGGCGACGAGGGACTCGTCTCGCTCGACGCCGCGCAGGTCAGCGGCTCCCACGGCCGCGTCGACGAGGCCGCGCTCGGCACGTTCGGTCTCGGCGGCCCGGCCGCGCCCGCACTCGAGGGCGACGAGCCGGTCGACGCGACCGACGTGACGCCGACGGTCGCGGATCTGCTCGGGCTCGAGGGTGAGCTCTCGATGGCCTTCGAGGGCACGTCGCTTCGTCAGGAAGACTGACCGTTGGGGTTGGCGGGCGTTCTCGAGGCGACGACAGTGTTTGTTGTCGGCAGAATAAGGGTTGTAGCGTGCGTGATGTGATGCCACTGCCGCCGCGGAACGGAACGCTTTTCATTAGCCCTCAGCAAGAAAGAGTTGCGAGACGCGCACCGTTGGCGAGACGGACGAAGTCCGTCGAGGCGCGGCGCGTGAACGCTCCGTTGGTGTAGTCCGGCCAATCATTTCGGCCTTTCGAGCCGATGACCTGGGTTCAAATCCCAGACGGAGCACTCTTCTGAGGAACGACGTGACGAAGAAGGAAGCACAGGCTCTGGGATTTGAATGAGAGAAACGCGAGCATCGCGAGCGTTTCGCGTGGTTCAAATCCCAGACGAGCATTCTTCGGCGAACAAACTCGTGAGCCGAAACTGCGGCTCTGGTAATTTGAATTAGACGAGTCGCAGCACCGAGCGTCGCGAGGTGATCGTCTCGGCGTAGTTCAAATCCCAGACGAAGCACTTCTACGGCGGTTTTCGGATAATTCGAGCTTGATCCCTATCGGCCGGTGAGCGCAAACGGATCAATTTCTGCCGGTGTAAGGGTGGAGTCGGTACGTGGTTTTTAGTGGCTTCTGCGGATTCAACAGAGTCGGGATTTCGGATGTCAAGCGGTGTCGGGTCTACTATCCGGGTCCGAACGCCGCGATATCGGCACCCACCGTCGCCAGTGCGTCGGCGGGATTCGGGTCGCTGTCGGCCAGATGCGTGTACTGGTGGTCCGGGATGCTCGAGAGTGCCGCCGTAACGGCCTCGCTGTACGTCTCGACGCCCGGTTCCGTCGGGTCCTCGCCGCCCCAGATGTCTCGGATGACCGTCATCGAGTCGATGCGCACCTCCAGCGTGCGCGGTTCGTAGCGGGCCAGCAGTTCGGAGAGCCCGAGTTGGAGGGCGACGTACTCGGCGGTGTTGTTCCCCGTCCGGGAGCCGACGGGGCGGCCGAGACGGGCGAGTTCGTCCTCCGCAGCGTCCATGATGACGGCGCCCGCCCCTGCGGGGCCGGGGTTGCCGCGTGAACTGCCGTCGACGTAGAGGACGAACGTGTCGCTCGTCGGCTCGGGGACGGGTGGCCGGGAGAGTCCCGACTCCAACAGGCTCTCGAGCGCGGAACGCAACTCAGCCGGTGTTGTCGCGGGGTCGAACAGACCGCCGTAGCCGGGGACGGCGTCGTCGATGGCGTCGGTGGCGGCCGTAACCTCGTAGCCGACGTCTGCGAGTACCTCATCGACGAGCGTGGCCAGCGGCGAGAGGTGTTCGGTCGGCAAGGGGTCGTCGGTCACGCTACTCACCCTTCGGGCTTCGGTTCCGGACTCTTACACCTTCTGCCCCGGACGATTTCGCTGACTGGGTGCACCACTGCATATCGGTCCTCGGTGGTCAAGCGGGATAATCTCTTCAGGTGGCATCGGTGGCAGCCCGTTTTGACTCAGTCGCACTCGTGAGATCCTCGGTGGCTGATACAACCGGCCTGCTGAATAGAGAGGCTGCATCCCTCGGAGAATGATTATATTTGATTTGTGATGGCGGGAACGAACCGTTTCGTGAAATCTCGAGTCTCCGAATGCAACGATCGGCGTCCGCTTTTGTCCATGCTGAGGAAAGACGCCCGCTCTGAACAGTCGCCGGTGAGTCACTTCGATTGCAGTAATTCACACCTCTGCAAGCGTTGTCCACCTACATCGCAACACCGGCTCGCTGGAAGCGGATAGAACTGGATATTCGTAAACTCCTAGTAGGTGGAGTGTGTCATACCAGTCAATGACCTACGAACATCTGGATTCGGATCTGGTAAATGAACTACTCAACGACGGCCGCGCGAGCCTGCGCAGCCTCGCCGAAGAACTTGACGTCTCCGTGACGACCGTCTCGAATCACCTCTCCGATCTCGAGGAGGAGGGCGTGATCGAGGGGTATACGCCGAAGATCGACTACGACGAGGTCGGCTACGACGTGACCGCCGTCATGCAACTCAAAGCCGAGGGGAACGCCCTGCCCGAAATCACCGAGACGCTGAAAGATCACCGCCAGATGATCTCCGTCTACGAGGTCACCGGCGACTACGACGTGATCGCCATCGGGAAGTTCGAAGATACGGACGACATGAACGATCAGATCAAGACGCTGATCACCGATCCCGACATCAACCAGTCGAACACGAGCATCGTACTCAACGCCGTCAGCGAGAACGAACAGTTCGAACTCGACACGGAGTAAGCGACGGTTCTCCCTCGAGCCACGGCGAAAACCGGACTTACGCCCGTGGATATCCCGACCGCCCCAGCGGTGTCTCTCCTCGGCCGCCGCCCGGCTCGTGATTACTGCGGCTCGAGAGGTAACAATTGCCGGTTTACCCGCGAGCCGCGTCTCAATCACCGCTTGCCGTCGCCCATCATATACCGGGACTATCGAGTGGCACTGTCGCTCCCGCTCCACTGCGAAGAAATATTCCCTAAACCCCGCAACTGTAGAAGCTTCTAATGACTGCGGTGGTGTCAGTGAGCAAGCGCCATGGCATATGGTACCAATCCAGAAGACAGATACAGTTACGGGGAAGTGAGCGACGAGGACCGTCGCGAATTCCTGCAAGCGCTCGGCGTTATCGCCGGCGGGGCCGTCGCCGGTGCGACGCTCCGTGATCTCCGCGCGGAGGTTTCAAGCGGCGCGGCCGGCGGGCTCGCCGAGATGGGAGAGGCGGTCCGTGGTGGCCTGACCGGAACGCTCGACGCAACGCTGTTGAACGAAGAGTTGGCAGCCCTCGAGGAGAGCTTCGAGCTGCTTCCGCAGCTAGCGGCGATGGGGACTCCCGAGCAGGGCGCATCGGCGTATCAGGAACTGACGACGGCGGCGTGGGCGATCAACGATCACCTCTCGGAGGTGGGCTTCTTCGCGAGCGCGGAGGCGAACCTGCCGGCGTTCGAACCGGCGCACATCGAGGAGACGACACGGCAGTTGTTACACATCGACGCACTGCCGGCGACGCTTTCGGAGATCGGCTTCGCGACGGAGGAACAGACGGCGCTGGTAACGAACATCGTGAACTCGCGCGAGCAGCTCTCGTGGTGGATGGCGACGCCGGATTATCCGCCGGCCGAGGCCGTCGACGACGGCGTCGTCCACGAGTACGTCGCGCCGCTCCACCAGCGGGCCGCGGAGGGATCGCTGCTGTGGATCGACGGGCTCGATCACTATCTCTGGCAGCGAGCGCCGCTCGTGACCGAGGAGATGATCGATCGCGGGTTGTGGGACACCAAGTCGATGCTCGGCGGCTACTACCTGCTGGGGTCGGCTGCGCGCGACCTCGCGGCCGGTGATATCGCCGACGACCACCTGACGACGCTGACGACCGCCAGTACCGCGATCATGATCATCAGCCAGGAGTTCCTCATCAACGACGTCATCCGGATCACGGACGACAAGCGTGCGCCACGGAACCCGGCATCGAACTAATCAGGTGTTGACAACATGACCTACGAATCACACCTCGTCGAACTGCCAGAAGACGCACCGTGGAACGAAAAACCGGGTGAATCGACCGTCGAACAGGGCGATATCGATCAGATTCCGGAAGTAGACGTCACCGAAGACGACCTCCAGCAGACGGGCGAGGAACCGACGGACTGGCTCATCATGGGCGGGTCCTACGAGGCACAGCGCCACACGACGGCCGACGTCATCACGCCCGAGAACGTCGACCAACTCGAGGCCGAGTATCGACTCGAGGTCGCGGACGACCCGAACGACTTCCAGGGCTCGCCGGTCGTCGTCGGCGGCGATCCGCCGATCATGTACACCACCGTCGGGCCGGACATGCTGTACGCGATCAACGCGCGGACGGGCGAGGTCCTGTGGACGCACTTCTATGAAAATCAGGACGGCGCGTCCGACGAGACGCCGCCGGCCGAACGCGGGCCCGCCGTCCTCGGTGACACGGTCTACAAGAGCACCCTCGATCTCGGCGTCATCGCCATCGACCGCTACACCGGCGAGGAGCGGTGGTACTACAACGGCGCGGCCGCCTACCGCGGCGAGGTCGCCGACGACCTCGTCCACGAGGAACTCAGTTGGGAGCGATCCCGCGGGACCACGTCGTCGTTCCCGCCGCTGATCTACGACGGCATGCTGATGAAGGGCAGTTTCGGCGGCGAGTTCGGTGTCAGCGGTTTCTTCGACGCGATCGACCTCGAGGGGAACCCGCAGTGGCGGGTCAATATGACGCCCGAACACGAGTGGGTCGGCGACTCGTGGGAGCACGGCGGCGCGACCGCGTGGGCCTCGGGCGCGATCGACTCCGAGAACGGATCGGTCGTCATTCCGTCGGCCAACCCCGGCCCGTGGTACGGTACCGTCCGTCCCGGCTACAACCCCTACTCCTGTGGCAAAGTCGCCGTCAACGCCGCGGACGGCGAGTACGAGTGGCACCATCAGGACTCGCCCCACGACTGGTGGGACTACGACTCGCCGAGCCCGCCGGTCGTCTTCGACGCGGAGGTCGACGGCGAAACCCGCAAGTTCGCGACGTGGCCCGGCAAGACGGGGTGGGTGTACACGGTCGACATGGAGACGGGACAGCTCCACCAGCGCAGCGACGAGTACGTCCAGCACCTGAACATGTTCAACCTGCCGCCGTACGACGACCTCGAGAGTTCCCCGTGGATCATGCCGGATCTCATCGGCGGGACGAATCCCCAGCCCAGCGCCTACGATCCCGAGACGCGGACGCTGGTGGTCAAGGGGACCAACTACCCGATCAAGTTCTCGTGGTTCGAAGTGGACTACGAGGCCGGCCAGACCTACATCGGGATGGACACCGTCCGGAAGACGGAACCGGTCGACGCGGAGGAGGGCGAGCAGCGGGAAGGCGACGAGACGCCCGAAGACGAGGAGGGGGCAGCAGACGCGGAAGAGGCGGAAGTGGGCGAGCAGCGCGAGGGCGACGAGACGCCCGCAAACGAGACGGCAGACGACGGGGGCGGCGGGGACGAACTGCACGAAGAACAACAGGAGCGCGACGACGGCGAGGCGGCCGACGAAGACGCGGAGGAAGACACGGAAGACACGGAAGACGAGGAGGAAGAAGACGAGGAGGTCCAGCAGTTCCAGGACGAGGAAGTGCCGGAGTGGAACCAGATGGCCGGCGTCGTCGCCGGGGTCGATCCGCTCACCGGCGAGGTGAAATGGCAGAACTGGTTCAGTTGGCGAGCGGGGCCGCCGTGGGGCGGGTCGCTGACGACCGCGACGGGCGTGACCTTCGCCGGCGGTCCGACCGGGCAACTCCACGCCTTCGACACCGAGACGGGCGAGCGGCTGGCCGCCCACGAGGTCGGCGATCACGGCGTCGACGGAGCGCCGATGAGCTGGTACGATCCGAACGAAGGCAAGCAGTACGTCGCGATACCCGGCGGCGGCGGAAATCAGGTCGACGAGGAGGGCAATACGATCGCCGTCTTCTCGCTCGAGGAATAGCGCCCTCGACGGGAGGTGAGCGATCGAATCTACGGTTTTTTTTCGACTCGAAAAAGAGTCCCAGTCGACGGCTAGCCGTGGCCGACGCCCGTTGTCGCGAATCGTCGCCGATTACGACTCGGTCGTCTCGTTTCCGGTCGTCTCGTTCGTCTCGTTTCCGTTCGCCTCAGCTTCCGCTTCGGTTTCCGGCTCTCGCTCGACTTCCGTCTCGTTTTCCTCGGCGGGCTCCGGTTCGTCGGCCGTCTCCGATTCGTCGTCACCGGCCGTTTCGCCGCCCGTCTCGTCCGCCGGGACGATCCGGTGAACCGCGCCGTCGCCCTCGACCGTCGGCGTGCTGGTGGTGAGGACGTACAGTTCGCCGTCGGCGTCCCGGCCGAAGCCGTAGACGAGTTGGGTCGGCCGTCCGTCTTCGGCGGCCTCGCCTTCGACCTGCAGTTGCTCGATGGGCCACAGTCCGTCCCCGGTCGTCGTCCCGCCGCCGGCGTCGCTTTCCGTCTCGGTACCGGTCTCCGTCTCGTTGGCGGTCTCGTTGCCGGTCTCGGTTTCGTTGCCGCCGTCGTCGGTCGGCGGATCGAGGAACATATCCTCGAGGTCATCGCCGTCGCCATCGTCGCCGTCGGTCGCTCCCGCTTGGGGACGGGCGAGGAACAGCGTTCCCGGCCCCTCGCCGTCCTGGCTCCAGTCGCCGAAGACGTACGTCCCCTCGAGTTCGTCGATCTCGTCGCCCTCGTAGAGGTGACCGCCGGTAATGGAGACGCCGATCGCCCCGTCGTCACCGGTGTCCTCGCCGCCGCCGTCCTCACCTTCACTCTCGGCACCGTCTGACTCGAGGATGCCGCGTTCGTGGGGGTACTCGATGACCGGATCGAGCAGCGGTTCGCCGGCGCGTGGGTCGCCGGCGTCCTCGCTGACCTCGTCGGGGCAGTCCTCGGGCGGCTCCGTGGGGGATTCCGTACTGAAACAGTGGGCCCCCTCCTTGACGTTCCAGCTGTAGTTGCCGCCGCGCTGGACGTGATTGACGCTCTCGAAGAGTTCCTGTCCGACGTCCGCGAGCAGGAACTCGCCCTCGCCGGTAAAGGAGAATTCGCCCCACGGGTTGCGCATCCCCCACGCGTAGTACTCGTCGCGGTGTCCTTCGGCATCGACCAGCGGGTTGTCGTCCGGAATTCCGTAGGCTCGCTCGTCGCTTTCGACGTCGATGTCGAGCCGCAAGACGCCGCCGAGGAGGGTCTCCTCAGTGTCCTGTCCGTTGCCGCCCTCGTTGTCGTCGTACCAGTCCTCGACGTGGCCCTCGTCCGTGTCGTTCGCGCCGCCGCCGTCGCCCGTGGCGACGTAGAGGTAGCCGTCGGGACCGAACGCGATCGTGCCGGAGTTGTGGTTGAACTGCGGCTCCGGGATCTCGAGGATCGTCCGTTCGGAGTCGGGATCCGCCATCTGGTGGTCGTCGCCGGCAGTCCTGAACTCCGAGAGGACGAACGTGTGATCGTACTCCTCCGGCGTTCCCTCCCGCGGCGGCGAGCTATACCGGACGAAGAACCGCCCGTTCTCCTCGAAATCGGGGTGGAACGCCAACCCGAGGAGGCCGCGCTCGTCGAAGTCCTGAAACTCGATGAGCTGATCCGTGATGTCGAGGAACGGCTCTTCCCGCAGTCCGTCCTCGTCGTGGACGTAGATGTACCCCGTCTGGTCGACGATGAAGCGGCGATCGGCCTCCTCGTCGGCGACCTGCAGCGTCACCGGCGCGGTCAGTTCGTCAGTGACCGTCTCGAGGCCGACCGCCGGTCCCTCGCCGATGAGTTGGTCGGACTGGCCGGTTTCCTCGCCGCCGGCCGCGTCGTCGACGAACTCGATATCGCCGCGCATCGACTGCGGGTGCGGGCCGCAGTAGTACGTCGACATCCCCTCCTCCGCGGTGAACTCGACGGTCTGCGTTTCGCCCGCGTCCGCGAGGACGTCCGTCGCGACGTAGTTTTCCTCCTCGGATTCGCCCTCGATGATGAAGTTGTGTCCGGCACCGTCCTGGTTCTCCCACGTGAGCGTATACTCCTCGCCGGCGACCAACTGGAGCGTCGGATTGCGTTCGTCCGCGATCGGCTCCGGCGAGACGCCGAGCCAGCCGCTCGTTCGCCCGCCGAGTTCGATCTCGCCGGTGATGGCGTCCTCCTGTGCCGCCGCTGGTAGCGCGAGGCCGGCCACGGAAAGCGCCGCAGTCGATCGGAGGACCGTTCGCCTCGAGGTCGCCCGTTTGGAATCGTCGTTTCGTGTCATAGTCTCTCAGTAGTACGCCGTGTCGGATCGCGGATCTCGACCCCTGCGTCCGCCCGCGTACCGGGTAGCGTGGTGTTGACATCCGGCAATAAACCGGTTCGATCGTTCCCCGCTCAAGATCGACTTGTTCGAAATACGGGTCCGCAATCACTGCTTAGGACGTCCTAACATCGTCTTTCGGCTCGAGCGAGGAGGTCTCGGTTACGCGTAGTTCGCGATCCAGTAGGCGACGTAGAGACCGAACAGGACGACCCCGCCGACGCGGGTGACGCGACCCCGCGCGAGCATGGCCGTCACGACGAGCAGGCAGCCGGCGAGGAACGGCCAGTGGACCGTCAGGACGTCGCCGCCGCTCGCGATCGGGTGGAGCACCGCGATGATTCCGACGTTCGCCGTCATGTAGAAGACGGTGCTGCCGACGACGTTTCCGACGGCGAGTTCCGGCCGGTTCCGCCGCACCGGCTCGACGGTGAGCGCTAACTCCTCGATCGAAGCGATGAAGCTCAACACCGTCGCGCCGAACGCCAGCCCCGAGATCCCGAGCGCGACGAAGATCCCTTCGGCGCTGACCACCGTAATGCCGGACCCGATCGTTAGCCCGATCGTCGCGAGGACGGCCACGCCCAGATTGAAGAGGCCGCTTCGATGCTCGAACGACGGGACGAGATCGTCGAGGTCGAAATCGAGGTCGAAGTTCGGGTCGAGCGCCCGATTCACTCGCCCGTCGGGTTCGTCGCCGCCGTTTACCGCTTTCGTTCCCGTGCCGGTCCCCGCATCCGGTTCGGTCTCCAGTCCGACCACCTCCTGTACCTCGTCCGCGAGCAGATACGTCGTTTCGGAACGCCGCTCGCGCCAGAAGATGGCCGAGAGCAGCGGAACGAACAGGGCGAGGAGCGCAGCCCCCTCGAGCGGGTCGATCGTTCCGTCGATCGACATCGCGAACGCCGGGACGGGGACGAGAACGAGCACGAGCAGATACAGCCGCGGAACGTCCATCCGAAACGGAACGAGGATCCCCGCGAGCCCGACGGCGACGGCGAGGACGAACAGCGATTCGCCGAACACCGTCCCGAGCGCGAGGTCGGGAAGGGCGACGAACGCGGCGGTCACGCCGAGAACGGCGTTCTCGAGGTCGACACCCGCTAACACGACCGCGAGAAAGAAGCCGGAAATCCCGAGCGAGACGGCGCTCTGGGCGACGGCCTCGATGAAGACCTCCACGCACCAGATCACCAGCACGACGCCGACGAGAAACAGCCCGACGAGGGCTATCGGGGAGCTCGGAACGACCATGTCCCCGCGTCTACACTGCTATGGCACTTATTACCAAGTGTCGATCTCCGAGGGGGTCGAGTGAACGCGCGCCCGTTCAGCGCTCAGAGCGCTTCGGGAATCGGGATGCCGCCGAAGACGAGGAGCGAGCACAGCCAGTAGGCGACGTAGAGGCCGACGAGCGCGTAGCCGTGACGGCGGCGGATTCGGCCGGTCGAGATGACGGCGGCGGCGACGGTCGTGAGGACGACGACGGCGGGCAGATGAAAGGCAAGGACCGCCCGCGGAATCGTCACGTCGGCGACGTACGTGATGACCCCGACGTTGGCCGTCACCGAGAAGATGACGCTCCCGATGACGTGACCGATGCCGATCTCCGGGATCCCGCGGCGGACCGGCTCGATCGTCAACAGCAGGTTCTCGACGGTCAACACGAGCGTCAGCACCGTCGCGCCGAAGACGGTCTCCTCGATCCCCCACGATTCGATGATCGCCTCCGAGCCCGTCTCGAGGAGCATCGCGCCGGCCATCACGCCGATCAGCGCGACGCCGGCGAACCCGAGCCAGAAGACGCCCTCGTAGCGCCGTTCGGCGACGTACCGGTCTTCGGGGATATTCTCGAGGACGGTCCCGCTGTCGACATCGCCGATGGCGAGTTCGTCGATCGGTACGCCGCCGTCGGCCTCGATTCGCTCCGCGATCTCCGAGTCCCTGAAGACGGGAACGTCGCGCTGTATCTCTCGGAGCACGATGTAGCCGAAGAGCGCGACGAAAACGCCGGTGAGGACGAGTCCGTGGCCGAGCGTGAGCGTCTCGGCGACGACGAACGGGACCAAAAGCAGCGGCGAGACCACGAGGAGGAGCAGGTAGTCGCGTGGGACCTCGACCGGGAACGGTCTGTAGATCGCCGCGACGGCCAGCGTGATGCCGGTGATCGCGAGGGCGGTCCCGAGCGCGGTACCGAGTGCGACCTGCTCGAGTTCGCCGGCACCGAACACGAGCGCGACGACGGTGTCGTCGAACTCGATCCCGGTGAAGACGATCGCCAGCGCGAATATCGAGACGCCCAAGCCCAGCGCCGCCCGCGTGAGGTAACTGATGAGTTTTTCGACGCTGTAGGTCAGGACGATCGCGCCGACGGCGAGGACGAGGTACGCGACCCACAGCCCCCGCGCTTCGACGACGCTCTCGACGGCCGCTTCGATCATGTCCCCGATTCACGGTAGCTGTTCACATATAGCTAACAGGGCGGGGATGGATTGCCGTGGGAAATGTATACACGCTCGAGCGATCGGACCGCCGGCTCCCCGTCGACGGCGGACGGCGGTTCGATCAGTCGCGCGCGAGCCGATCGGCCCCGTCGACCTCGTCGGCCTGCAGGATGAACGTCCGCTCTGGCGGCGGCGCGACCCGTAACTCGACGTTGCGGACGAGTTCGTAGTACTTCCGGTTGCCGCGCCGGTAGTGAGCGACCAGCCCGGCCTCCTCGAGCGTCGAGAGGTGGTGGACGGCCGTCTTGCCGTCCGTTCCGGTCGCCTCCGCGAGTTCCGAGACGTACATCGGCTCCCGCGAGAGTTCCCTGAGGATGGCGAGGCGCGTCCCGTTGCCCAGCGCGTCGAGCAGGTCCATAGCACTAGATATCGCGCGCTTCGCACAAGAAGGGTTTCGGCGATCGCGCTAGATTCGCGGCTCGAGGCCCCTAGCCGACGTATCGAACCGCGTGAACGGGGCTTTATCTCCGTTGGCGTGCCAGTCAGTCCCATGAGCGACCGCGTCGACTTTCCGGACGAGCGGACCAGCGACCGCCGGACGATCACCAGCGGCTTCTTCGAACAGGAGGTGTACCTCTCCCGCGAGGAGACGGCGGCGTTCCTCCACGACCTCGCCGACCAACTCGAGGCCGGGACCTCGTTTACGATCTCCGCGTCGGAGTGGGAGATCCCCTTCGACTACAGCGATCCCGTCGAGGTCGAGATCGAGTTCGCCGAGCAACGGGAGCGCGAACTCGAGATCGAACTCGAGTTCACCGAGCCGAGCGGGGGCGACGACCTGTCGGTTCGGTAGCCGGTGGGTGTTCGCGCCACATCCCGTCCGTGCCGATCGGTGATAATGAATCGTGGAAGTGATCTAACACTATTTTGCACGCCTGTAACAGCGGGTAACCGATCGATTTGTCGAGAAACGATTGACGCGCTTTACCGGATTTCGGGTGGTCCGGTCCGTCGCAGCACCATGACTAATGACAACGTGTTCGAGACGATAGTCGGCAGCGGCGCTCGATCGGCGGTATCTCGTCGATCGGTAATCGGAGGTATCGCCGCGGCGGGAGCGCTGGCAGCGGTTCCGACCGGGGTATTCGGGAGACAGGACGAGACGGGCGCGGACGGTGACCTCGAGATCGTCGCTGACTTCGAGCCGCCGGCGATGCCCGAGAACCTCGCGATCGATTCGGCGGGAACCACCTACCTGAGTATGGGGCCGTCGGGCGAGATTCGGGCGGTCGACGCCGACGGGAACGAATCGACGTTCGCGACGATCGAGACCGGCGAGGAGGGACTCTTGCTCGGGATCACGGTGCTCGGCGGCGACCTCTACGCCGCGAACGGCTCGGGGGAACCGGAGACCCACGGCGTGTGGCGCGTCGCGGCGGACAGCGAGCCCGAACGGATCGCGGAACTCCCGGCCGACGAGACGACGCCGAACGGAATTATTCCCGATCCGACCGACTCGGACGCGCTCCTCGTCTCCGATCACCTCGGCGGCGCGATCTGGCGCGTGACGACCGACGGTGAGGCCGAGCAGTGGGTCACGGACGGGTCGCTCGAGCCGGACATGTCGGCCGAAACCCCGGTCGGCGCGGACGGGTTGGCCGTGCATCCGGACGGCGACGTCTACGTCGATAACCTCAACGCGGGGTCGATCATCCGCGTCCCGGTCGAGGACGGCGATGCTGGCGACCCCGAAACCGTCGTGCAGGACGAGGGACTCGTCGGCGCGGACGGGATGACGTTCGACGAGGAGGGATCGCTGTACGTGGCGGTAAACGCCCAAAACGAGATCGCGCGCGTGACGCCGGATCACGAGATCGAGACGGTCGTCGCCGGCGAGGGACTCGACTTCCCCGCCGACGTTCACTTCGGGACGACCGAGGAGACGGCGACCTCGCTGTACATCGCGAACTTCGCGTACGGGACCTTCCTGCAGGACGAGACGGCCGCGGAGCCGAGCCTCGCGAGGACCGACGTTGGCGTACGCGGGCACTTCCCCGACGCTGACGGGGATGGCGGAACGGCTACCGAAACCGAATCGACCGACGAGTGATCGACGGCGAGCGCGAGCGGACGAGTGAGCGCTCGCGATCGTGTCGTCCCGCATCACCGGTCTCGCCCGGCAGGTTTTCGCCGTTTCGTTGGCGAACGCTCTCGGAAATCGATGCCCCCCAATTTCCATCGGTTATAATTTACCGCCACTAACGCTTCGAAAGCTATTAATACAGCGGTGTAGCGGTAGATGGCAATGAAACAATCCCTCGCGGTCGACACCGACGAGGTGCACGAGCGGATCGTTACCGGCGTCGCGGCGCTCGAGGGGGTCGATCCACTCTCGTTACCGCCGCTGTTCGACGCGGTCGATCCCGATGCACTCACAGCGCTCTTCGCGACCACGGAGTCGGGCGGTCGCCGGTCCGGCCACGTCGGCTTTACGTACGCCGACCATCAGGTGACGATCGAGTTCGACGAGAGCGATACCCCCGTCGTGACGATCGATTGACGGCCCGTTCGGACGACCGGGCTTCCGGCCGTCGATCGGCGGACGACGCCGGCGTGGCGTTCGACCGTTGCGATCCGATTTCGTTCGAACGAAGACTAATGGTGTCTCGGCTGATACGTACCGCCGATGGCAGAACTCGAGCGGCTTCGCGCGTATCCGGTGAAGGGACTCGACGGGATCGATCTCGAGGCGGCCCCGGTGCTCGAGGGCGGGACGGTGGCCCACGACAGGGAGTTCGCCCTGTTCGACGCGGACGGCGACGTGCTCAACGGCAAACGGACCGACCGAGTACACGTTCTCGACACCGATTTCGATCCCGAGACGACCGTCCTCACGGTCGATCCGCCGGAGGGAGAGCCCCGTCGGTTCGACCTCGATGCCGACCGCGAGACCGCGGCGGCGTGGTTCAGCGAGTTCTTCGACGCGGATCTCTCGCTCGAGCGGGACGCGTCGCTCGGGTTCGTCGATCGGCGCGAGATGGGGCCCTCCGTGGTCAGTACGGCGACGCTCGAGACCGTCGCGTCGTGGTTCGACGGGATGACCGTCGAGGGCGCGCGGCGGCGAATTCGGGCGAACATCGAGGTGTCCGGCGTCGACCCCTTCTGGGAGGACCGGTTCGTCGGTGAGGACGCGCCGGCGTTCGAAATCGGCGGCGTTCGATTCGAGGGTGTCACGCCCTGTGGGCGCTGTGTCGTGCCCCAACGCGATCCCGATACCGGGGAGCCGATCGCGGAGTTTCAGGAGCGGTTCGTCCGGAAGCGAGAGGAAACGTTCCCGGACTGGGCCGACGCGGCCGCGTTCGATCACTACTACTCGCTGATGATCATCACGCGCGTCGCCGAGCGCGACCGCGGGACCACGCTTCGCGTCGGCGACCGGGTCGAAACCGTCTAATTCTCAGTGGTCGATTCCGGGGCGCTGGAACGTCGTCTCGGCTGTTCTGCTCCCGTCTCTCGGCCCCTCCATCGCGTTCTCGAGTTCCGGTGCGGCCAGTACCTCGTTCCGTTCGGGTTCGTCCGGCCGGCGGAAGTAGTAGGTGTCCGCACAGCCGGCGACCAGTTCGGAGAGCGGCTGGTCCTCGTCGTGGACGACCGAGACGAGGTCACCCGTCACCGCGATTAACGCCGCGTCGTCGGGTTTGTAGAGTGCGTCTCGGAGTTCGCTGACGGTACTGTCGGCCGGTAGCTCGAGGGTAACGCCGTCGACGGTCGCCCATCGCGTCTCCATACCCCGGTCTTCGGCCGT
This sequence comes from Natrinema sp. LN54, assembly GCF_052439245.1. Classification (NCBI taxonomy): domain Archaea; kingdom Methanobacteriati; phylum Methanobacteriota; class Halobacteria; order Halobacteriales; family Natrialbaceae; genus Natrinema; species Natrinema sp. LN54. Next base: position 405,446 of record NZ_JBQVRP010000004.1, on the reverse strand, counting down.
GACGTTCTATACGGTTGTGCCCGCAGACACAGGCCGGTCGGGATCGCGGTCGCTCGCGGCTGCCGTCCCGACGCCGTCCCGGCGAGTACCGCCCGCGGGGCCAGTGCGATAAAGTAGGTTCGCTCGGAGGACCAGACGTGATGACCGATCGAACGGGGGACGCGATCGAGACGCTCGAGTACGTGGCGCGCTCGCCGAGCCGAGTGCGGATCCTCGAGACGCTGTCCGCGGAGGGTGCCGTTTCCAGAGACGCGTTGCGAACCGAGGTCGACGTCGTGCGAACGACGCTGCAACGGAACCTGGCGGGGCTGCGAGAGCGGGGGCTGATCCGCGAGCGCGACCGGTGCTACGAACTCACGTCGGCCGGCTCGCTCGCGACGAGCGGCCTCTCGACGGCCCTCGAACGGGTCGACGCCGCGGAGCGCCTGCGTCCGGTACTCGAGCGGGTTCCGGCGACGGAACTCGCGTTCGACACCGAACGGCTGGTCGACGCGACGGTCGTCGAATCCACCACGGCGAACCCGTACGGGCCGGTCGAATACCACGCGGCGAGTCTCGCCGATGCGATACGCGCCAGAGTGGTACTGCCGGCGACCGGAGCCACCCCGCTCGAGCGGGCGAGGGAAGCCATCGAATCGGGTGCGGTCTTCGAACTGATCGTCACGGAATCGGTCGCGGAGACGTTGCGGACGGAACCATCGGTCGCGGATCCGTTCGCGGCGATCGCCGACGCCGACTCGGTTACCGTCTCGGTCGCCGAGCGCGAAATCTCGTTCTACCTCGGGATCGTCGACGACGCCGTCCAGATCGGCGTCCACGACGAGAGCGGACTCCCGACGGCGCTCCTCGAGTCGACCGACGCGGGAGTCCGGGAGTGGGCGATCGACCGGTTCGACTCCCTCGCGGAGCAGGCGACGGCGATCGATCTCGAGGCGTAGCCCTTCGTTGGTCGGGTCGCCGTCCGTCGGTCGGCGCACTCGAGCCGACGCGTGCACGCCGTGCACATGCTGTGCGGGGTACACTGATACGGCCTCGCACCGGAGTACCGATGCGGTAGGTGGTGGTTCACGCGGCGCTGACGGCAGCGGATGGGGGAGGACACGTCGACGGGCCGCGACGCAGACCGCTCGACGCCGACGCCGGTCCCGGCCCGCCCCGGGACTGCCTTTCGTTTCGAGTGAGTTGGCCTCGAGAAACGGCTCCGTTCCGCGGAATTCGATTCAGGAAACGCTTAGGATGTCGCGTCCGGTACTCCGGGTGTGAGCGAGAATCGCGTCGTTCAGGGGCGAATGGTTACGGCCGAAAAACTCGCGGAACTGGTCGAAGGCGACTCCGTGATGGAAGTCGATTCGATCGAGGAGGCCGACGAGGAGTGTCCGGACTGTGGCGGGAACGTACTGAAAGTAGTGTACATGCCGTCGGTCACCGAACTCGTTACCGGCTGGAAGTGCCAGGACTGCGACTGGAGCGAGGACGACCGGGACTGACCGTGTCTCCGGATGCCGACGGCGTCGGCAGCGGCTGCACCCAGTCGTGACTACCGGGTAGCCGTGGCCGGTCACACGATCTCTTCGTTCTGACCCGGATACGAAACCCGCGGTCGAACGGGCGAGCGACGTATCGCTCTCGCCCGGACGCGATCGGTATCGGATGTCGACTGCGATGGGCAGTCACCAGACCGCCCACTCGAGGGCCATCACGACGGCGGCGAGGAAGACGTGTTCGCCGTCGACGACGAACCCGTAGTATAGCGGGCCGCGGTCGGGGGTCGCGAAGGGAATGTACGCACAGACGTAGGCGTTCATCGCGAGCACGACGAGGAACGTCCCGGAGAGCACGCCGGTGCTGACGAGGGCGATGACCGCCGCGGCGACGGCGACGGTCGAACACAGCGACAGGAGCCGGGTCCACCGCGGGCCGAACAGGTTGGGAACCGTCGGAATCCCCTCCGCGCGGTCGCCCTCGATGTCTTTGACGTCGAAGATCACCGCGGCGATGGTGATCATGGTCGTGATATACGCGAACAGAAACAGGATTTCCGACGAGCGCAACTCGCCGTAGTAGTAGCCGACGCCGAGGGGAATCGCACCCCACGCGAGGCCGACGACGAGGTTCTTCACGAGGAAGATTTGCTTGACCCCGCCGACGGAGTACAGGAGGACGACGGCGAGCGGGAGGAGCATGTACGCCGCGCCGGGCAGTCCGAGCGCGACGGCGATCCCGATCGCAGTCACGTAGAGGGCGATCCCGAGCGCGAGCCAGAGCCGACCGTACCGCTTCGTAAACGCCGCGCGCTGCGGGACGTTTTGCTCGTCCTCCTCGAGGTCGGTGAACCGGTTGACGGTGTAGACGAACATCGTGGCCGCGAAGACGATGAATACCGGCAGGGGCTCGAGGGGAAGCTCCGCGAGAAGAACGGTCGTGACGACGACGCTGACCGTGGCGAGCGAGATGAAGAGGTTGCTGTGGACGAGAAAACGGAGGGCGGTTTTCACCGATGACACCCAACCCGACGTCCGATGCGTTGCGGTGGGGTTCGTCACAGCGGGTGCGCCTCGTGGGGTAGTAGGGAGAGGTGACGTTTGAATGCTGTGTCGGACGGTTCCGGCAGTCCCGGACTCGAACCGGCCGCCCTGCGAGAGATAGCTCCGAAGGACGATATTGGAAAATCGACTACTCACCGCGATGGTTCGGTGCCGAGTCCGAACGTGCGGGTAGGTCACACCCACCTTCGGTTGAAAACCCACAGAAATACGGTGGCGAGAAAAACGGTATGGCGGTGACGGGCCCGATGGGGTCGATACACGTCGATTGATGTCCCGCGGCGAGTGGAAACTGGCAGGATTTAAGCAAGGTCGGAACGGCCGTTCAAATGGCATGAAATTACACGAGTATCAGGCGAAGAACGTCTTCGCCGATGCCGGGATTCCGACGCCGGCTTCGGAGCTCGCCTCCGATGTCGACGGCGTCGTCACCGCGGCCGAGGAGATCGGGTATCCAGTAGCGGTGAAAGCGCAGGTACAGGTCGGCGGCCGGGGGAAGGCCGGCGGAATCAAACTCGCCGAGGACGAGGAGGAGGCCCGCGAGGCGGCCGACTCCATCCTCGGGATGGATCTGAAGGGGTATCACGTCGACCGCGTGCTCGTCGAGGAAGCGGTCGACTTCGTGAACGAACTCTACGTCGGGATCACGATGGACCGCGGCGAGGGCAAACCCGTCGCGATGGTCTCGACCAAGGGCGGCGTCAACATCGAAGAGGTCGCCGAGGAAGATCCCGAAGCGATCGCCCGCGAACACATCGATCCCTCCTTCGGGATGCATCCCTACCAAGCGCGGAAGGCCGTCTACGACGCCGGCGTCGATCAGTCGATCGCGCGCGACGTCTCGAGTGTCCTCACCACGCTCTATCAGCTCTGGGACGACAAGGACGGCGCCGACGCCGAGATCAACCCGCTGATGGTCACGAGCGACGACGAGGTCATCGCGGCCGACGCCGTGATGAACATCGACGAGGACGCTTTATTCCGCCAGCCCGAACTCGCCGAGATGGAAGAGGAGGCAGCCGGCGGCGACGAACTCGAGCAGAAGGCCGACGAGTACGGCTTCGACTACGTCCGTCTCGACGGCAACGTCGGCATCATCGGCAACGGTGCCGGGCTCGTGATGACGACGCTGGATCTGGTCGACCACTACGGCGGCCAGCCCGCGAACTTCCTGGACGTCGGTGGCGGCGCCAAGGCCGAGCGCATTTCGAACGCGCTCGACATGGTGTTCTCGGACGATAACGTCGATTCGGTCGTCTTCAACATCTTCGGCGGGATCACGCGCGGCGACGAGGTCGCCCGCGGTATCAACGAGGCGCTCGAGCAGTTCGACGAGATCCCCAAGCCGGTCGTCGTCCGACTGGCCGGAACCAACTGGGAGGAAGGCATGGAGATTCTGAACGAGGACCTCGTGACGGTCGAACAGACCCTCGAGGACGCGGTCCAGCGTGCAGTCGAGTACGCTGGGGAGGTGAACGACCAATGAGCGTACTAGTCGACGACGACACGCGCGTCGTGGTACAGGGCATCACCGGCGGGGAAGGCAAGTTCCACGCCGAACAGATGATGGAGTACGGCACCAACGTCGTCGCCGGTGCGGTCCCCGGCAAGGGCGGCCAGGAAGTCAGCGGCGTGCCGGTCTACGACACGGTCCACGAGGCCGTCGACGAGGAGAACGCCGACACCTCGGTCATCTTCGTCCCGCCGGCCTTTGCCGGCGACGCGGTTTTCGAATCGCTCGACTCCGATCTCGACCTCGCGGTCGCGATCACGGAGGGCATCCCGACCCAGGACATGGCTCGAGTCAACAAGCGCCTCTCCGAGACCGACACGCGGCTCATCGGCCCGAACTGTCCCGGTCTCATCACGCCCGGCGAGGCCAAACTCGGCATCCTTCCCGGGAACATCTTCTCGGAGGGGAACGTCGGGCTGGTCTCCCGCTCCGGGACGCTGACCTACCAGGTCGTCGATAGCCTGACCTCTCGCGGCATCGGTCAGACGACGGCCATCGGAATCGGCGGCGACCCGATCATCGGCACCGACTTCGTCGACGCCCTCGAACTGTTCGAGGACGACCCCGAGACCGACGCCATCGTCATGTGCGGCGAGATCGGCGGCGAAGACGAGGAGGAAGCGGCCGCGTTCATCGACGACTACGTCGACACGCCGGTCGCCGGCTTCATCGCCGGCCGCACCGCACCCCCGGGCAAGCGAATGGGCCACGCCGGTGCGATCGTCTCCGGCTCCGGTACCGGCACCGCAGAGAGCAAGATCTCGGCGCTCAACGACGCCGGCGTCCCCGTCGGCGACACCCCCGAAGAAGTCGCCAACCACATCGAAGAGTTCCTCTCGTAACGCTTCGATCTCGCGACCGCCTCGGTCCGTGACCGCGTTCGCGGGCCGACCGTTTTGCGGTCTTTTGTACTCGGCTCGATCGCCACTGTTCTCGAGCCACTGAGCTCTCGCTCCGCTGTGTGACTCGCAATGCACGCCCGTCGTATTCGCGCAGTAGGATCACGGGCGCTCCGCACGTCACTCGACCGTATGCCGGTCTGGCTCGAGTGTGCAAACTGCGGGCGCGAACACACCATTCCGGAGCGAGCGGACGATCCGGAGACGGGCGGCACGCAGTGTCCCGAGTGCGGCGCGAAATCGTACGCGATTCGACGAGCGGGACTCGCGTGGCATCCCGACCCGTGAGTGTGCTCGAGGCCGATCGGAGCCTGAAAGAGAGAATCCGGGAGCGTGTCGGGCTGACGTGGCTCGAATCGACGCGAGTCCGGAACGCGCGATCGCTACCGGTTCGTCAGCGGGGACGCTGAGTCGAGCAGTTCAAAACAACCCGCCGAGCGTCGACCGAAGCCGGCCGAGCGGCCCCGACGACGGGTCGTCGGCTGCCGTCGCGTCCGCATCATCGTCGGCCGCGGCCTCGGCTTGATCGGGAGCAGTCTCCGTCTCGGTCTCGGCATCGTCGCCATCGTCGATTGTCGCGTCTCCGGCCGTTTGGATGTCCGAACTGGTCTCGAGGCCCGCGTCGTCGCCGTCGTCGGCCGCGGTATCGTCTTCTAGATCATCGCGATCGTCGTCCGCCACGGCGTCGGTGCTCGAGTCGGGTTCCGCCTCTGGGGCGTCATCGGTATCGGCCGCTGCGGTCGTGTCTTCCGCAGTCACGTCCGTCGTATCGGCTGCGTCGGACTCGAGACCGTCGTCTGACTCGATCTCGAGGCCGGAATCGCTTTCGGACGGCTCGTCGACGGCCTCGGTATCGCTCGCGGTCGCCTCGTCGACGTCACCATCCCAGACCGGGGCGTCGTTCTCCGTCTCGGCGTCGCTCTCGACGGCCGACGGTTCTTCGGCGACCGCGTCAGTGCCTTCCTCAGGCGCGGCCGAGTCGCTGGTCTCGCCGTCCCGCGAATCGTCAGAGGCGTTCGGATCGATCCAGAGGAACTCCCGGTCTTTCGTGCGTCCAGTGAGGAGCAGATCCGTCAGTTCGTCGTCGTCGGCCAGCAACTCGTCGTCGACCGGCGTCGCCGGCTCGGGGTCCGGTTCGTCCGCGCTCGCGATGATATCGTCCGGACTCTCGTCCGCGAGCACGTCGTCGGCACCCCCCTCGTCGGCCGCGTCCGCGCGGAGCTGGTCGAAGATATCGGCGGCCGTCCTGTCCTCGATGCCGTCGGACCCGTCATCGGCTCGATCCCCGTCCGCCGTTTCGTCCCGGCGTTCGTCCCCCGAATCGCCGCCGGTCTCGACGTCCCCGAACAGGTCGTCGACGCTCGAGCCCACCTCGAGTGCCCCGTCGCCCGGATTGTCCGTTGTACTCTCTGTCATACTCTCGCTTCTGTGCTAGTGGATAATCACGCGACTTTAATTTTTGGAATTTTCTCAGTCACGATAGATGAGAGAAGTAATGCATTAGTGTACTGGCCGTCAGGCGGGTTCGACGGTCGCGGAAGTTGACAACTGGGCAGTTGAATAGGGTCTCGTATGCCGATACGGACAATCACGGGTGACGATAGAACGGGTCCAAACTCGACGACCGGCACGGACGGGCGGTACCAGTGCGAACTATCGTATTCGCGGGGATACGTGCGAGACGATAACAGGGCAGATCAGATCCCTCGAGGCGTCGATAGACGGCGAGCGCCTCGAGCGCGACGCAGACGAGCACGCGGAACCGGCGCAGCCTCGAGAAGTCGGACGTGGGGACACCGCGCTGAGCGCAATCGAGACCCCGTCTGCTAGCGGGCCGATGACGTTCGATCGACGAAGTCGACGATGTGTTCGGCGATTTCCACACCGGCGTCTTCCTGTAAGAAGTGGGCGGCCTCGTCGATCCAGATATCGGGCTGCTCGCTCGCGGTCGGGATGTGGTGCCGGAGCGGGTCGCGGTCGTGGGACGTGATCGGGTCCTCCCGCCCGAACAGGACGAACGCCGGTTTCTCCCACTCGCCGAGCCGGTCTCGGGTTTCCGCCAGCAGGTCCGCCCCTGGATCGTCGGGCGACTGGGGGACGAGGCCGGGGAACGTCCGCGCAGCGGCCATGTATCGCTCGTCGGGGAACGGGGCGCGGTAGGCGTCGATCACCTCTTCCGAGAGGTCCCGGTAGCAGCCGTTCCGGACGAGTCTGCCGATGTCGAGATCGTCGGCGGTCGCGACCATTTCGGCGAACTCGTGCCACCTGTCGCTCATCTCCTGTGTGCCGTCCGGCACGCCGGTGTTCATCGGAACGAGACGTGCGAATCGCTCGGGCTCGTGGGTCGAGAGCGGGAGTCCGAGGACGCCGCCCCAGTCCTGACAGACGAGCGTGATATTCGTCAGCTCGAGTTCTTCGACGAACGTCCGGAGCGCGTCGTAGTGCATCTCGACGGAGTACGCGTCGCGGTCCTCGTACCGATCGGAGCGACCGCAGCCGATCAGATCGGGGACGACGACGCGACCGCGTTCGGCCAGGGTGGGCATCATCTTCCGATAGAGGAACGACCACGTCGGCTCGCCGTGGAGACAGAGGAACGTCTCCTCGGCATCGCCGCTGCCCTCGCTACCGCCCGTTTCCACGTATGCCATGTCTAACTCGCCGATATCGACGTACTGCGGCTCGTAGTCGAAGTTCGGCACGTCCGCGAACCGTTCCTCTGAGATACTGACAACCATACGCCACGACACCACATACCACTATTCAAAGGTTCGGGAACTGAGATGAATTTGTCTCCCGTTTCCAGGCGGAGCGATCGAAACGCAGGGACATGACCGGCTCCCCTACTCACGTCGAGACGCTATTTCGGCCGTATCGGATAGTCTCCAACCCCCATCTGCGTGTTCTGCTGCTCCTCGAGAACCGTCTACTGGGGAGACCATCCAAAAACATTATATTATCGTTAACCACTTCTAGGATTGTGGTTTACGAGACTGGAAACGAGACGATCGACGGCGCCCTCGAGCGGGTGATGGCCGGCGAACGGCTCGATCGAACGGACGGGCTCGCGCTGATGGCCCAGCCGGTCGAGGCGCTCGCTGAGGCCGGCGCGGCCGTGCGCGATCGCTTCGGCGACGGCACGGTCGACGCCTGCTCGATCGTCAACGCGAAGGCGGGCAACTGTGCCGAGGACTGTGGATTCTGTGCGCAGTCGGTCCACTTCGACACCGGCATCGACACCTACGGCTTCCTCGGCCCCGAGAAAATCCTCGAGGCCGCGAAACGCGCCGAACGCGACGGTGCCCAGCGCTTCGGGATCGTCGTCGCCGAGAAGGGCGTCTCGAAGGAGCACCGCCCCGAGGAGTGGGCGGAGCTCCTCGAGTCGATCCGCCTCGTCCGCGACGAGTGCGATCTCGAGGTCGACGCCTCTCTCGGTATCCTGACCGAGGAGGAGGCCGCGATCCTCGCCGAGGAAGGAATCAATCACTACAATCACAACATCGAGACCTCCCCACGGTACTTTCCCGAGATCGTCGACTCGCACAGTTTCGAAGACCGGGTCGAAACGCTCGAGGTAGCCAAGGCGGCCGGGATGGACCTCTGTGCGGGCGTGATCCTTGGCATGGGCGAGACGCCGACCGACCGGGTCGAGGCCGCGATCGCCCTGCAGGAGATCGGGATCTCCTCGCTGCCGGTCAACGTCCTCAACCCCGTCGCGGGGACGCCGCTGGCCGAGCAGGGGGTCGACATCAGCACGGACGAAATCGTCAAGACGGTCGCGGTGTACAAACTGCTCCACCCCGAGTCGCGGGTCCGCCTGACCGGCGGCCGCGAGGTCAACCTCGCACCCGACGAGCAGCACCTGCCGCTCGAGGCCGGCGCGGACGGCCTCCTCACCGGCGATTACCTGACGACCGAGGGCCAATCCCCCGGCGAGGACTTAGAGATCATCGAACGCGCCGGCCTCGAGCCCAATCGGGACACCAACGAGTTCGATCCCGAGGAAGTCAAGGCCCGCCACGGCGGGTCGGCCGAGTCCTCGAGCGACGAGACGGCGAGTACGGGTGCGGAACCGAGCGACGACTGAGACGGCGGATTCAACACATTGACATCTATGGACGAAATCACGTTTGCGGTACTCGGAACCGGCGGTATCGGCCGACGAGCACTCGAAGTGAGCCAGCATAAAGACGCGCTGACGCCCGTCGCGGCGTGCGATCGCCACGGCGTCGCGTTCGACGGCGACGGCCTCGACGTGGACGAACTGCTGGCGGCGACGGAGGGTAATATCGACAGCGAGGTCGCGGCGGACGGCGGGTCCGGCGGGACGACCGCCGCCGAAGGCGGTGTCAAACAACACGGCCAGCAGCGGGGCGTCGTCGCCTCGAGTCAGGCCCGCCCGAGCGAAGACCCCATTCAGGAGGTCATCGACCGCGGCGACGAAATCGACGCGGTCCTGCTGGCCCTGCCGAACTACGAACACGACTTCATCCCGCGGACCGCCGACCGCTTCGTCGACGGCGACTACGCGGGCGTGCTGGTCGACGTGCTCAAGCGCTCGCGCGTGATCGGCATGCTCGACGACCGCAGCGAGGACTTCGAGGCGGCCGGGATCACCTTCGTCTGCGGCGCGGGCGCGACCCCCGGGCTGCTGACTGGCGCGGCCGCGCTCGCCGCGCAGTCGTTCGTCGAGGTCACCGATGTCGACATCCACTGGGGCGTCGGCCTCAAATCGGGCTACGAGGACAACCGCGGCACCGTCCGCGAGGACATCGCGCACCTCCCCGAGTACGACATCGAGACCGCGCGCGAGCTCTCCGAAGCCGAGATCGAGGCGATCATCGACGACCGCGACGGCGTCATCGAGTTCGAGGACATGGAACACGCCGACGACGTCCTCCTCGAGCGCGCGGGCGTTTGCGACGCCGAGGACGTCACGGTCGGCGGGATCCTCGACGTTCGCAACGACGAGAAGCCGACGACGACCACGGTCCGCGTGACCGGGCGGACCTTCGACGGCGAGACGGCGACGAACACGTTCGAACTCGGCGACGAGACGAGCATGGAGGCGAACGTCAACGGGCCCGCACTTGGTTATCTCAAGACCGGTGTCCGGCGGAACCGCGCCGGCGAGTACGGCGTCTTCGGCCCGGCGGACCTGCTGCCCGGCTTCTGAGCGTCGGCCCGGCATCGTCCGACTACTCTCGAACACATATGACACCGATACTCCAGCCCACACAGCGACTTACCGTCTCGAGCCGGCCGCTCCGGCCGTTTCGGGTCGAACCGACCGACCGATTAGAACCGTGAGAGTGAAACCGTGGCGCTGAGTCCGTTTAGCCGAATGGCCGACCGCGGGTTCGACCTCGAGGACCGACTCGAGCGCCTCGAGGACCACGACTTGAAACGCGCCCTCTCGCCCGTCGACCGGGTCGCGGAGCGGGGCTACTTCGCCGAGCCCTCGGGCGGTGAGCTACCCGTCCTCGAGGCGGGGGAGGCGCTCGTTTTCGCCTCGAACAACTACCTCGGACTGACGGACGATCAGCGAATTCAGGACGCGGCTCGGCAGGCCGCCGCGACCGTCGGCACCGGGGCCGGAGCGAGCCGGCTCGTCACCGGCGACACGATGGTCCACCGGGACCTCGAGCGACTGCTCGCCGAGGTCAAGGGGACCGAGCGCGCGCTGACCTTTTCGTCGGGGTACGCCGCGAACGTCGGGACGATCACCGCCCTCGAGCCGGACGTCGTCTTCTCCGACGAATTGAATCACGCGAGCATCATCGACGGCTGCCGGCTCGCGGACGCCGACACTGTCGTCTACGACCACTGCGACGCCGCGAGCCTGCGATCGACCCTCGAGGAACGGGCCGACGCGGCCGCGCGGGACGGCCGAGACCCGGCCGACGAGTCGTGGCTGATCGTCACCGATTCGGTGTTCAGCATGGACGGCACCGTCGCGCCCCTCGAGGCCATCTGCGACGCCGCCGAGGCCTTTGGCGCGTGGGTGATGGTCGATGAGGCCCACGCGACCGGCCTCTACGCGGACGGCGGTGGCGTCGTACAGGCCAACGGGCTCGAGGACCGGATCCAGATCCAGATGGGGACGCTCTCGAAGGCGCTGGCGAGTCAGGGCGGCTACGTCGCCGGCAGCGCGGACCTGATCGAGTGCATGGTAAACGACGCGCGTTCCTTCGTCTTCTCGACCGGACTCGCGCCGCCGGCCGCCGCGGCCGCGAGCGAAGCCTTGCACGTCGCCCGACACGGCGACGCTCGAGAGCGCCTCTGGGAGAACGTCGCTCACCTCCGCGACGGCCTCGAGTCGATGGGGTTCGACGTCTGGGGCGACTCCCAGATCCTCCCGCTGGTCGTCGGCGACCGGGCGGACGCGATGGCCCTCGCCGACGGGATCCGCGAGCGCGACGTCGTCGTACCGGCGATCCGCCCGCCGACGGTTCCCGAGGGGACCAGCCGGCTCCGCGTCGTTCCGATGGCCACCCACGACGAGAGCGACATCATCGACTGTCTCGAGGCGTTCCGCGCGGCGGGCGAGGAAGTGGGGCTGCTGTGACCGCGACCCGACCGATCGCCGTCGTCGGCACCGGAACGGGCGTCGGAAAGACGGTCGTGACGGCCGGCCTCACGCGGCTGCTCCGCGAGGCCGGCCGCGACGCGCGGGCGATCAAACCGGCCCAGACTGGCTACCCGCCCGACGACGATGCCGGGTTCGTCGCCGCGGCCTGTGACGACCCCGCGGCCGCGACCTGCCCGCGCTACCTCGAGCCGGCGCTCGCACCCCGCGTCGCCGCAGAGGTCACGGGCGAGGACCTCGCATACGAGACGATCCGCGCGGCCTGCGAGCGCGAAATCGAGGCGACCCCGGTCCCGATCGTCGAGGGAATCGGCGGACTCCGGGTACCGCTGGCCGGCGACCGCGAGGTGATCGACCTCGTCGCCGATCTCGAGGCCGCGGCGGTCGTCGTCGCACGCTCGGGGCTGGGCACGCTCAATCACACCGCGCTCTCGGTCGACGCGCTCGAGGCCCGCGGGATCGATGTCTGCGGAATCGTCGTCAACGAGTACGCCGGCGAGACGGTGGCCGAACGGACTAACCCCGACGAACTCGAGCGGATGACCGGCCACGCGGTCGAGACGGTCCCGCCGCTGGACGACGATGTGCCTGCGGGAGAATCCGACCCGCGTCACCTCGCTGCCGGTATCGGCAGCGCACTCTCCCCGGACTTTCTGGCGTCGCTTCCGGTCGACGGGATCTGAGCGCGTCGCGGTCAGTCGGCCGACGGTGCCGGAAGCTCGTCGTCGGCCGCCCCCGGTTCGCGTTCGGACGACAGCTCGGTCCCCGCCGCGTCGAGTTCGACCAGTTGAGAGACGACCTCGGATTTTCGGTGTTCGACCTCGAGGTGGACGCGAAGGTCGTTTCGGTCGTCGTACGACTCGGTGCAGAGCGGGCAGCTACGGGGGTCTGTCATTCGGTCGGTCACCATGAGATGGCACACCGTTCATCGACGTAATAGTGTCGTCAGTCGATGAATTGATATGTCCGATGGAAAAGAATCACAGTTAGCAATATCCGTCACGTCCCCGGGCATCCAACCGGTGGCATCGGCGAACGGCGACCTCGAGAGGCTCAGAAGAAATCGTCTAACCCCGACTGATCCTCGTCCGGTTCCTCGACTGCGGACGCGTCGTTCGACGGCTCGCCGTCGTCTCCCTCGTCCGCCTCCGCGGCCGCGAGCGCCTGTTGGCCGCTCGAGTCGTCGGCGGCGCTGCCGTCAGCGTTCCCGTCGGCTCCCGTTTCGGCGGTGTCCGCGTCGCCCTCGCTCGAGCCCTCGGCCTCGAAGAAGGCGTTGCCCGAGTGCTCGACGGCCTGCTCGGCTTTGCGTTCCTCGGCGTCCTCGACGATCGACTGGACCTTGTTAGTGTCTTTGCCGCTGCCGGTGACGAAGGAGACCGCCGACTCGTCGAGGTCGTAGGCCGCGGCCATCCGGACGGTCAGCTCGCGGTTCTTGCAGTGGTGGGTCATCGCCGAGAGGAACGGCATGAGTTCGCGCCGAGCCGTCGCGACGCTCGTCCCCTCCCGTTCGGCGATGCGCTCGGCGATCGCGTCGCGGGTGTTCCGGGTCCCCTTGGTCCGGCCGAGTTTCGACCAGTAGCTCGGCGGCCCGTAGCGGGTCCAGCCGCCCTTGTCGCCGCGTCTCGAGGCGGCGACGCCGGCGGTCATGTTGTCCGTGGCGTAGCGCCAGTAGGAGTAGTCCTGGGTCGCCCGAACCCGACCCAGCCAGCGGTCGGCGTTCGCGAGGAACTCGTAGGCGTCGGCGAGTTCCGCCCCCTCGTAGTCCTTCGGGACGTTGTCCTCGATCCAGTTGAGCAGATCGTCCGGCGTCTCGTCCACGTCGTAGGAGGCCCGCAGGGCCCCCTCGGCGTCTTTCTCCTTGATGAGTTCGTCGAGGAAGTCGAAGATTCCCTCCGTCGTATCGCGCTGGCCCGTCACCACGTCGTCGACGGTCAGCCGCTCGGTCTCCTCGGCGACGGCCTGCAGGTCGTTGACCGCAGAGCGCAGGTCGCCGCTGGTCGATTCCGCGATCTTCTCTAAGGCCTCCTCCTCGAACTCGACGCCCTCGCGGCGGCAGATATCGCGCAACACGGGGACGATCGACCGCTTCGAGACGTCGCGGAACTCGATCGTCTCACAGGAGTTGCGCAGCGACTTACTCATGTCGTAGAACTCGTTCGCCACGAGGACGATCGGCTGGTTCGCGTCCTTGACGACGCGGGTGACCTCCCGCGACCCGCCGTAGTCGGCGTTGCCGTGAAAGTTGTCCGCCTCGTCCAGGATGACGAGCCGGCGGCCCGCCTCGCCGCCGGTGAGCGTGCCGCTCTTTGCGGCCTCACCGGCGACCTTCTCGATGACATCGGCCCCGCGGCTGTCGCTGGCGTTTAGCTCCATGACGGGCCAGCCCATGTCGTTTGCCAGCGCGTGGGCGGCGGAGGTCTTCCCGATCCCGGGACTGCCGTGGACGATCACCGATTTCCGGTGTTCGTCCCAGCTCTCGGCCCACTCCTCGAGTTTGTCGCGGGCCTTGTTGTTTCCGCGCACCTCCGACAGCGTCGTCGGGCGGTACTTCTCGGTCCAATCCATATACTGTCTATTCGGTGCGTACCGCGTTTAGTGGTTGCGGAGCACGGGTCAGAAGAGAATGTGGAATCGGATTACGCGGCGGGGAGCGTGAGCGAGAAGGTCGACCCCTCTCCGGGTTCGGAGTCGACCCAGATCTCTCCGCCGTGACGCTCAACGATGCGTTGACAGAGCGCCAGTCCGATACCCGTCCCGTCGTACTCCTCACGGCTGTGAAGCCGATTGAAGACGGTGAACACACGCTCCTGATCCTCGGAGTCGATACCGATTCCGTTATCCTGAACCGAGAGTACCCACTCTCGGCCTCGACGGCTCGCAGTAATGTGAATACGCGGTGGGGAATCGCCTCTGTACTGGATGGCGTTATCGAGCAAGTTCTGGAAGACTTGCCGTATCTGGCTCGCGTCCCCCTTTACACGGGGGAGTTGCTCGGCCGTGATTTCAGCGTCGGTCTCGTCGATCTTGAACTGGAGGTCAGCGAGTACATCGTCGAGAACGGCGTCCAGTTCGACCGGTTCGAACGGATCGCCCTGCGTCTCGACCCGGGAGTACTTGAGGAGGCCGTCGATCATCTCGCGCATCCGGTCGGCTCCATCGACCGCGAATTCGAGGAACTCTTCGCCGTCCTCGTCGAAGGTATCCCCGTACCGCTGTTCGAGCAACTGGAGATAGCTCGTGATCATCCGCAGCGGTTCCTGCAAGTCGTGGGAGGCAGCATAGGCGAACTGCTCGAGGCGCTCGTTCGACTCCTCGAGGGACTGTCTCTGCCGTTTTTGTTCGAGTTCGAACTTGATCCACTGGGCCATGAGATCGAGGAACGTTCGTTCGGCCTTAGTGAACTCCCGTCCGCGTGAGCCCGTTGACACGAAGAAGAACGTCCGGTCGGGCTCATTGTCGAGTTCGATCCGCGTTCCGAGATACGTCTCGACGCCGAACTCCTCGTATGCGAGAGTGCGTCCGAACCCGGCCGGCTCTGGATCGGTGATTTCAGCCGTCGACTCGTCACCGAGGGTCGCCCGACAATACGTCTCCGAGAGCGGTGCCTCTGCACCGGGCGTGAGCTGGTCGTGATCGCCGTGTATCGCTTCTACTTTGAACGAATCGGTCGCCGGATCGACCTGTGCGATCCCACCTATTTCGAGATCGAACTGTTCACAGCCCAGTTCGAAGACGTCCTCCAATCTCTCTTCGAACGGACGCTCGGGATCGGCGGCAATCAGGCTCAATCGCTGCTGATAGTGTTCCCGCCGTTCACGCTCGAGTTCGTAACTGACCCATTGACCCATCAACTCGACGAACGTCCGTTCGGTCTCGGAGAACGGTCGGTCGCGCGGCTCCGTACTTCCGAACCAGAACGTCCCGTACGGCGTCGCTCCGTCCATTACTCGAGTTCCGAGGTAGCTCGTCAACCCGAACTCTCGATAGATCTGATCGTCCTCCCAGTCGGTACCACGCACGTCCTCCATAGCAACGGGCTCGTCTGCTTCGATAGTCCGACGACAGAAGCATCCGTATCCCGGGTTCGACCAGAGTTCGTCATCGGGAGCGACACCGAGACCGACGCCCTTCTCCAATCGGAACTCGTCACCCCACGACGGTAAATGATTGAGACCGCCCATCTCGAGGCCGAACTGCTCTCGGCCCAGTTCGAGTAGCTCCTCGAGTTTCTCGTCGAAGCTGTGGTCGGGGTTGGACGTGATCCGGTAGCTCTTCCGGAGGAACGTCTCGCGTTGCTGGCGCTCCAGTTCGTACTCAATCCAGTGGCCCATTAGATCGAGGAACGTGCGCTCGGCCCCGGTGTAAGGCTCCGTACGCGGAGTCTCGGACGCGAAACACAGCGTTCCACATTCCTCGCCGCCAACGCGAACGGTCGTCGCGAAGTAGGCGTCGAGCCCGAACCGCTCGTAGGCGCGGTCGGTAGTCCAGCCGGCCTCGGCGGCGTCCGTCACCGAGATCGGACCCGGCGATGCGAGGAGCTTCTCGCAGTACGTATCGCAGATCGAGTCAGTGACGCCTGATCGGATCTCGTCGTGGCCGCCGACCGCAGAGACGATTTCGAACGTCCCGTCATCGTCGGTCCGGGTGAAGTAGCCGACCTCCAGATCGAACCACTCACAGCCGATCTCCAGCAACTCCTCGATTTTCTCGGTAAACGGTGCCTGTGAATCGGTGATCGTTTCGTAGAGCCGACGCTGATAGTGTTCGCTGGTCTTGAGCGTCGTCCGCGCGTCCGTCCGGTCGACGAGCGTCGCCAATTTCCGGTCGAGTTCACGCGACGGCTCGTCTGGGCCGAAATACTCCTCGGGCGGCGTATAATAGAAGTTCTGGCAGACCGTGGTGTCGTCGTAGAGCAGAAACGGGTGGGTTTTGAGGACATCGTGGAGGACGTCTGCGGGGAACCGCTCGCGGTTATACTGGCAGAGAACAGTGTAGTCCTCTCCCTCGTAGAGCGGATTCAAGAGTTCTTCGTATTCACAGAGGTGGTCGAGACTCGTCCCGTCAGCTTCCAGCGCCCACGTCATCTCGGCCGCGGCTCTGAGTCCGGTGAACTCGTCGGCGGTCGCATCCGCGAGAGTATCCTCCCAAAACTCCAGCATCGCCTCACGGTCGAACTCGCCGCTTCGCCGGTAGGTTTCGTCCTCCGTGTGTATCAAAAGCGCCCCGGACTCGAGAGCGGCATCAACGTCGATGCCGCGTACCCGCATCGCGTCACGTACCTCGTCGACGGTGTTGTCATCGGCGACGTAGATACACCGCTCGCCCTGCTTGAGTCCCTCGCGGATGTACGGGACGACCGTCTCGAACTGCGTGGCGTGGTCCTCGTAGATCAGCGCGAAGTGATCGGTATCGTCGTGGTCCCCGATTGATTCAGTCGGGTCACGAGTCTCGAAAGTCGATTGTGAGGCCGTGAATTTGTTCGTCCGGGGGGCCGTGGTAGACTGGCTGGAATGATCCGATAGATGCTTACTCATGAAATGTCCTCCGCTCGTCCGAATCTCGCCACTGTTTGCTCACTCACCGACACTCGGAGGTGAGGTATCCGTCTCTGGATTCGGTTCAGTATGGTGGTCAAGGAGAGCATTGGTGAAAAGGGCATCGCGGTAATGTCGACAGGAACATATATTTCGAGAGCCACGGTCACCGTAACCCCGATATCGGGATCTGCTTCGACTCGTCCTCATCGCCAGTCATCGGAATGAGTTACAATACCAACAACAGAGAACAGGATGACCGCGACTCGCTGGTGTGTATATCGTGTGGATAGACTCTCTTACTTCTCGGTCCAGTCAGTCATTGACTACGGGTAGGTGTGAGTCGCGTTTAGTGGTTGCGGAGCACTACTTCTCGCCGACGGTCTTCAGGTCGAGACGGGGTGTCGTCTCCGCGTACGCATCGTCGCTCGAGACGATGGTATCGCCGTTCGCTTCGACGAGGTGAAGCGCATCGAACGGCGTGAATCCGTGGTCCTCGACGTACGTTGCTGCGGTGACGACGGTCTCTACGTCCCCGCGTACGTCGACGAGAGTAGCGGCGTTCGTGATGACCCGTTCAGTATCCCGTTCCTCGCGGTAGGCGACCAGAAGGAGTTCGATAAGTGTGAACTGCGATGTCCACAACTCGTCTCGGTGGTCCCGGTAGACAGTTTCGGCAGCGTCCCCGCGCCAGTCTTCGTCTTTGATGAGTGCGAGGAGGAAATCGGTTTCCGCATACATTTATCGTCCGGCCTCATCGAGAGCCGCATCCCGCGCTTCATCACGGAGTTCGTCGGCCGATTTGTCGACATCCGCGAACTCATCTCTGAGTGCGTCGAGCGGATCGTCAGCGATCGGTAGTAACTTGATCCCGTCGGGAAGTTGAACGATATGATACTGCTCACCATACCGTTCGCGGATCTCCTTTGGAAGTGTCAGACGACCGCGGTCGTCTAATGACACATCGGACATAACTCACTGTTTGGTGGGCGACGGGAAAAGGATTCCCTGGATTAACTTAGATACCCACTCCCGAAACCACTAGATGATCGAACGGTAATCGCGAACCGTACCAGAAACACACCGAGACGCGAACCCGGAAGCTACGAGACGCTTAGTTCGTGCCGTAGACGAGCACGGATCGTTCGGCCGCGTCGTCGTCCGACTCGAGGCGGATTGGGAACTCCTGATCAGTAGCGACCGACGGGGTTCGGTACCCCGTCGTGAGGCCCGTCTGCTCTCCGGCCTCGAGGGTTACCGACTGCTCTTCGACCCGCTCCGCGCTGTGGCCGACGATCAACGCGAGGTCCTGCGTGCCCTCGGCTCCGCCGGTGTTCTCGACCGTCGCGCTCACCTCGAGAAAGTCGCCGGCGTCGACCGGGGTATTGGTCTCGAGGGCCGTCACCGAAAACGTCGCGTTTCCGCCGTCGGTCCCGTCGTCGGTATCGTCCGGTTCGATCTCGCTCAGACACTCGCGCGCGTTCGGGTTTCCGTGTGTGGTGCCGCCCGTCCGATAATCCATCTCTTCGGTCGCGAGTCCCGAAATGACGGTGCCGTCACTGCCGTATTCCGGGATCTCGACGGTGATTTCGCCGTCGCCCTCGCGGACGGCGGAGTCGCCGCCGATTTCGAACACCACCGTTCCCGAGAACGGCGCGTCGACGTCCTCGCCGAAGACGAACCCGTCCTCGAGCATGGTGTTTCCGTACAGCCCGTCGTCGTAGAACCCCGTGTTCGCGAAGGCGACGTCGCCGGCTTCGAACGTCCCCGTGAGCTCCGCCCGGGTACAGGAAGGAAACGAGACGGTCCGCTCCGAGTCCCCGCTCTCGTCGTCGGAGTCGTCGTCTTCCGCGGCCTCGTCTGCCTCCTCCTCGGATTCGTCGGTGTTCGAATCGTCTTCCGACTCGGTTTCGTCGCCGGTCGACGAGTTCGCGTCGCTGAACGACTCGTCCGTGGTCTCGCTCGTTTCGTTCCCGGATTCCGGCTCGGCCTCAGCGTCCGAATCGTCGACAGCCGCGTTGAGACAGCCCGCGAGTCCGAGTCCAACGCCCGAGACGCCGATAAAGGTCCGTCGTTCCATAGCCGGAGGAAGCACATCTCACAGCATAAAGATGTCGCATATATGTTATATCTGATTACAGTCATGGTCTCGTGAGCGACCGTCCGAAATAGCGGACCGTCGGCTCGAAACGGAATGACCCACGAGATGACATCCCACGGAGAACCGCTCGGCCCCGGTGCGACCCGCATCGTCCCGCGTAGCGGCTCAGTCGGTCGACTCCTCCGCCTCTGGGGTGACCTCGCTCACGGTCACGCTCGAGACGCGCGTTCCCTCCACGGCCTCGACGGTCACCTCGTAGCCGTCGGCTTCGATCGCGTCGCCGACCTCGGGCGCACGACCGAGGCGGCTCAACACGAGGCCGCCGATGGTGTCGAACGCGTCGCCCTCGAACTCCGTTCCGAGGATCTCGTTGATGTCCGCGAGCGGGACGCCGCCGTCCATTTCGTATCGGCCGTCGGCGAGTTCGTCGATCGAGGGCTCCATCTCGGCGACGTCGAACTCGTCTTGAATCTCGCCGACGACCTCCTCGATGACGTCCTCGATGGTCAGAATCCCCTCGAACGCTCCCCACTCGTCGATGACGACGGCCATCTGGACGTTCCGCCGGCGGAACTCCGCGAGGATCTCGTCGATCCGGCGGGTCTCGGGGACGATGAGGACCTCTCGAGCGAGGTCGCGTGCGGTCGGTTCACCGGCCGGTTCGTCGCCCGCGTCGTCCCCGTCTGCGGCCTCGATGGCCTGGAGGATGTCCTTCGCGTGGACGAACCCGATGACCGGTTCGTCGGCGTCCTCGTCGACGACGGGGAACCGCGTGTAGTTCCCGCTGGCGGCGACGCCGCGGAGTTCGGAGAGGGGCATGCCGGCGCGAACGGTGACGACGTCCGGACGCGGCACCATGATCTCGCGGGCGACGGTTTCGCCGAGGTCGAAGACGGATTCGATCATCTTGACTTCCTCCATGTCGACGGCTCCCTGTTCGCCGGACTGGGCGACGATCCGCAGGATCTCCTCCTCGCTGTGGCTCTCGTCGCGCTCGGAGGCCGGCGCGACGCCGATGAGCCGCGTGAAGAAGTTCGCGGTCCCGTTGAACACGATGATCCCGGGGATGAAGATGTAATAGAAGAACTTCATCGGCGCGGCGACGAGCAGGGCGATCCGCTCGGCGTCCGCGATAGCGAGGGTCTTCGGCGCGAGCTCCCCGAAGACGACGTGCAGGAAGGTGATGATGCTGAACCCGATCGCGATCGAGACCAGATGAAGCGTCCCAGCGGGAAGCACCGGTCCCAGCACGGGCTCGAGAAGCGAGGCGATGGCCGGTTCGCCGACCCATCCCAGGCCCAGCGAGGCAATCGTGATACCCAACTGGGTCGTCGCGAGGTAGTCGTCCAGGTTCTCCTCGGCCTCCTGGACGAGCTTCGCCGACGACCGCCCCTCCGCGACGAGCTCTTCGATCTGCGTCGGCCGGATACGGACGTACGCGAACTCCGCGGCGACGAAAAAGCCGTTCAGGAAGACCAGGAGGAGGGCGAAGAGGAGTCGCCCGAACGAGAATGCGAGGTCGACGGCTACCATCGACCCCACCCCGGTCGCCGCGGGGGATCTCGCGTCGCCGGTATCGGGTCCGATCCGCCCCGCGTTCGATCACCGATTCGCTCTCCCACCGCGGCAGCGCCGGTGGGGCGACGGATATCGCTCGGCGACGGGGACACGGCGGGCCGCTCGTCGCCGGTGAAGACTTCCATACGGCCACTTGGCACAGGACTTACAAAATCGTGGCGCTGGCGACCGACGATGTGCGGCCGGTTCGGACGGCCTCGAGCGCGTTTCGAGCTGGGTTGGGGTTCCCGGCGGACGGTCGCGCAGTCCCGTTCCCTCTCGAGCGACGGCCGGAATCCGAGCCGATAACTGGCCGGGCGTCGAACCCCGGCTATGAACGTCGCGATCGTCACCGTCGGCGACGAGATCCTCGCGGGATCGACGACCAACACCAACGCGTCGTGGCTGGCCGAGCGGATCACCGAGCGCGGCAGCACTGTCGGCCGGATCCTGACGATCCCCGACGACCGCGATCTCATCGCGGACTACGTCGCCCGCTGGCACGACGAGTTCGACGCCGTGATCGTCACCGGCGGCATCGGCGGCACGCCCGACGACGTGACCGTCGAAGCCGTCGCCGACGGCTTGGAGCGCGAGTTCGTCGTCCACGGCGAGATCCGGGAGCGACTGGTCGAGAAGGCGGCCGCGTTCCGGGACGAAAACCCGGAGATGGTCGAGGAGTACGACCTCCAACTGGACATCGACGCGGCGGCCTCGATCCCCGAGGGGGCGACGCCGATCGTCACCGACGAGGGGTGGGCACCCGGCTGTATCGTCGAGAACGTCTACGTCTTCGCCGGCATTCCCGACGAGATGAAAGCGATGTTCGACGCGGTCGCCGACGAGTTCCAGGGGGCGTCGACCGCGGAAACGCTGTACACGCCGGCACCCGAGGGATCGCTCCACGAGGCGCTCGAGGGAGTCACCGAGCGCTTCGACGTTTCGGTCGGCAGCTATCCGCGGAGCGAGAACCGCCCCGGTCGGATCCGCGTCTCGAGCACCGATCCCGAGACGGTCGAGGCGGCCATCGCGTGGCTCCGCGAGCGCGTCGAGACGACGGAACCGCCGTCCTCGAGCGAGGAGTCGGCCGAGTAAGTCGAATCCGGCGGTCGAGTAGATCGTCCGCGGCCGGGGCGCTCGTCAATTCGAGCGGCGCTCCTCGACGATGCGGACGGCGACCGCAGTGAACCCGGCGAGCGTGAGGACGAACCGTTCGCCGGTCGCCGCGATGGGAAAGATCCGCTCGACGGCCGTCGCGGGCTCGTCGCGCGTGGGGTCGAACCCGGTTCTGTAGTGCGTGTTTTCGGTGGTTCCGCGGGCCGTCGACTCGGCGAGAGTCCCGGCGTCGAGTTCGACGAACGTCTGGACGAGTCCGCGCTGATCGGTCACGAGCAGCGAGCCGGACAGGTCGTAGAACCGGTCGTGGAGCGGCCAGAAGAGGTTGACGCCATTGAAGAAGGCGTCGAACAGGATGTGCGCGAACAGCACCGCCGCCAGCCCCGTCCACGCGACGCGGCGGCGGTACGTTCCCCACCGCTCTTCGGCGATCGACCGCTCGCGGAACGTGCCGTCCCACAGCAGGAGGGCGGCGGGAACGAGGACGATCCAGACGTTGTGCAACGCCGCGCGGTGGGTACCGGGGACGACGATGCCGATCAACGTATCCAGATCGAGGAGGGCGGCACAGCCCATGACGATCAGAATCGCCCGGGTGTCGAACTCGTCGCCGAGCAATGCGACCCCGAGCAGCCCTGCGAACGCGACGTGGACGACGGTCGATGGCACATCCCGGCGACTCGAACCGCGGGGGCTTGATTGTTGGGGCGCTCGAGCGATCGGTCCGTCTCCGGTAGCTACTTGGCCCGACCGGGCGACCCTCGGGTATGAGCGGACGCGGACCGAAACGGGAACTCGCGGAGAAGATCGCCGGGGAGATCACGCTGAGCGACGACCCCGGTGCCACCCTGCGGAAGTGGCGCACCGACTTCGACGTCTCACAGACCGACCTCGCGGCCGAACTCGACGTCTCGTCGTCGGTGATTTCGGACTACGAGAGCGGCCGCCGGGAGAGTCCGGGGATCGGCGTCGTCGGCCGACTCGTCGAGGGGCTGCTCTCGATCGACGAGCGCCGCGGCGGCGAGCGCATCCGGCAGTACGGCCGCGTCCTCTCGGCGGGCTTCGACAGCGACGTCGTCTACGACCTGCGGGAGTACGCCACCTCGCTGCCCCTCGAGCGACTGCACGACGACCTCGAGGCGACCGAAGTGGCCGCGGGCGGCACCCAACAGGTCAGCGGCCACACGGTCATCGACAGCATCGAGGCGATCACGCGCCTCTCGACGGAGGAGTTCTTCCGACTCTACGGCCAGAGCACGAACCGCGTGCTCGTGTTCACCAACGTCACCCGCGGCGAGGGCGTCGGCATCGCGCTCCGAATGGTCAACCCGACGCCGAACGCCGTGATCCTCCACGGCCTCGAGGAGGAGAACCTCTGGGATCACGCGGGGGAACTCGCACGCATCGACGGCTACTCGCTCGCGGTCACGTCGGAACCGCTCGACGACGTCCTCGAGCACCTCGTCACCCTCGAATAGCGTTCCGCCAGAGCAGTGGGAGAACGGTGCGCAACGCCGCGGGGCGCGGCACTATTGTACGATCGTTCGGTTCGTATTTCTCGTTTCGACCGAACGGATTTTCGATTCGGTATTGATGCGAACGTATCTCACATCGATCGGGAATCCGTGGGGTTTATTTCGTTGTCGTTGCATTTCACTCGTAAGCGGGTATCCGGTTTCTGGATACCGTCTCACATCTCTCTGGCTTCAGGCCCCTCGAGCAGTGTATCATCCAGCGGACCGACGATCGCGCTCGAGTGAGACGAGATGCACTCCGGCGCTGGTCGCGTGATCCCTGGTCCGGATGACTCGCGGCCTCACGACACCACACTCAGATCCAATGACAAAAGACCTCGAACGAGACCTCGGACTGCCGTCGGTGATGGCGATTAGTATCGGTGCGATGATCGGGAGCGGGATCTTCATCCTGCCGGCGTTAGCGATCAAAATCGCCGGCCCGGGCGTCGTCGTCGCGTACCTGCTCGCGGGACTGCTCGTGGTTCCCGCCGCGTTGAGCAAGTCGGAAATGGCGACGGCGATGCCCGAAGCCGGCGGCACGTACATTTTCATCGAACGCGGAATGGGACCGATACTGGGAACGGTTGCGGGCGTCGGCACGTGGTTCTCGCTCGCGTTCAAGGGCGCGCTGGCGCTCGTCGGCGGCGTTCCCTATCTCGTTCTCCTGTTCGATCTCCCGGTCAAACCCGTCGCGCTCGTCCTCGCGACGGTTCTCATCGCGGTCAACGTCATCGGGGCCAAACAGACCGGCCAGTTGCAGGTCGCGATCGTCGTCGTCATGCTCGCCGCGCTGGCGTGGTTCGTCGGCGGCGGGGCGACGGGAATCGACCCCGGCCAGTTCGACGGCTCGTTCGACGACGGCGTCGGCGGCCTGCTCGCCGCCACCGGCCTCGTCTTCGTCTCCTACGCGGGCGTCACCAAGGTCGCGAGCGTCGCCGAGGAGATCGAAGACCCCGGCCGAAACATCCCGCTCGGCATCCTCGGCTCGCTGACGTTCACCACGATCCTGTACGTCCTCATCGTCGCGGTGATGGTCGGCATCTCGCCGCTCGAGTCCCTCGCGGACTCGGAGACGCCGATGGCGATCGCCGCCGAAGGGGCCCTCGCCCGACCCGGCGTCATCGCCGTGGTGCTCGCGGCGATCCTCGCGCTCGTCAGCACCGCCAACGCCGGGATCCTCTCCTCGTCGCGGTACCCCTTCGCGATGAGCCGCGACGACCTCGCGCCGCCCCGCTTTGCGACCGTCAGCGACCGGTTCGGCACGCCGATTACCGCCATCACGCTCACCGGCGGCGTCATGCTCGTTCTGATCGCGTTCGTCCCCATCCTCGAGATCGCCAAGCTCGCGAGCGCGTTCCAGATCCTCGTGTTCATCCTGATCAACGTCGCCCTGATCGCGTTCCGCCACGCCGACGTCGAGGAGTACGAACCGAGCTTCGAGTCGCCGCTGTACCCGGCGATGCAGCTCTTCGGGATCGCGAGCGGCTTCGTCTTGCTGACCCAGATGGGGACCGTCGCCCTCGCGGGCGCGGCCGTCATCACCGCGGGCAGCATCGGCTGGTACTGGGTCTACGCGCGCCCGCGGATCGACCGCGCCGGCATCGCCGTCGACACGGTCCGCCGAACGACCGGCCGCTCGGCCGTCGACCGAACCGAAGACGCCCTGGAGTCGACGACCTCGAACGTCCTCGTCGCGCTGACCGAAGGGACCGCCGAAGCCCGCGAGCGGCAACTCATCCGCATCGCCGCGGACGTGGCGCGCGAACGCGGCGGCGGGGTCACGGTCATCCAGTTCGACGAGGTGC
Source organism: Natrinema sp. LN54 (assembly GCF_052439245.1). Taxonomy (NCBI): domain Archaea; kingdom Methanobacteriati; phylum Methanobacteriota; class Halobacteria; order Halobacteriales; family Natrialbaceae; genus Natrinema; species Natrinema sp. LN54. The sequence continues at coordinate 380,272 of NZ_JBQVRP010000004.1, read as the reverse complement.
CGGATCAGGTGTCGCTGGGCTACGCCTCCGAGACGCAGTCGCCGGCGGACCTCGAGTTCGAGGAACAGACCGGAGAGCTGTGTGAAGAGTTCGACGTGCCGATCACCTACGGGGAAATCGTGAGCCACGACACGAAACACGCGATCGTCAACTTCGCGGCCCACGAGGGGGTCGACGCGCTGTTGATGGAGCGCCAGCCCGGCGGGCTCCGCCACCAGTTCATCGGGAGTCCGATCGAGTGGATCCTCCACCGCGCCCCCTGTGACGTCGTCCTCGTCGAGGACCGCGACTTCGACGCCGTCGGGGAGGTCACGGTGCTTACCGATCGGAGCCCGTTCGATCCGTCGAAGGTCAGGATCGCCGACGCGCTGGCCACCGAGCTAGACGCGACGGTCCGGCTCGTGTACGCGATCGAGTCGTCGGCGTCGGCCGATCTCAGACGGACGATCGAGGACTATCAGGACGAACTCGTCGACCTCTGTTCCGCACCGGTCACGACCGAAATCGTCGAAACGGACGGCTCGGTCGAGGAACTGATCGGGGTCGCACAGACGGCCGAGTTCCTCGTCATCGGTCGCGACGGCGGACGGCTGCAAACCGTCCTCGGGAACGACCTCGCGGACCGACTCATCGACGCGACCGAGTCGCCCGCGCTCGGCGTTCACGCACACGACACCCACCGACCGGGACTGCTCGGCCGGATCGTCGAACGGTTCGTCTTCTGACCGGAGTCGGTCGGTTCGGGTCGGGCCGGCTCCACTCGTTTCCGACGGTTCGAGGGAAACTCGAGCGCAAAGAGCGGAAGAAGAGGAGAACGAACGAGAGAGCGAGAGAACGGCCGCTGCCGAGGTACGACGCCTGACTCGCGGCGAAAACGAACCGATTCAGGCGATCTGCTCCTCGTACTCGTCGGCCGAGAGGAGCGCCTTGAGGTCGTCGGGGTCGTCCGGGTCGATCTCGAGCATCCAGCCCTCGCCGAAAGGGTCCTCGTTGACGAGTTCGGGGGCGTCGAAGAGCTCGTTGTTGATCGCGACGACCTCGCCGCCGACGGGCGCGTAGAGATCGGAGACGGCCTTGATCGATTCGACGACGCCGAACTCCGCTTCCTGTGCGAGGTCGTCGCCCTCGTCGGGGAGTTCGACGAAGACCACGTCGCCGAGTTCGTCCTGTGCGAAGTCGGAGATGCCCACGCGGACGACGCCGTCGGTCTCGAGTGCCCACTCGTGCGATTCCAGATACCGTCTATCGTCGGGAATGTCGAAGCTCATTGTACTGTGTCGATGAAAGGTGTGGTTTCGACTCGTGCCTTTTTGGACTGGCCACGGACGACCACCTGCAGGGTGGTCCCCGGCTCCGCGTACTCGACCGGGACGTAGCCGAGGCCGATCGGTTTCTCGAGGGTCGGGCTCATCGTGCCGCTGGTGACGGTGCCGATCACCCGGCTCTCGGTGGTCGTGATGTCGTAGCCGTGGCGCGGAACCCCGCGGTCGATCAACTGGAAGCCGACGAGTCGCTCCTCGACGCCGCCGTCCTCGATCGCAGCCAGCGCGTCCCGGCCCACGAACTCGGTGTCGAGGGCCACGGTGAAACCGATGCCGGCCTCGTAGGGCGTCCGCGGGTTCGACTCGGGATCGAAGTCCTGTCCGGCGAGCAGCAATCCGGCTTCGATGCGGAGCGTGTCGCGGGCTCCGAGCCCGCAGGGCTGGCAGTCGATGGCCGTCCAGATCTCCTCGGCGGCCGCCCACGGGACGATCAGTTCGAAGCCGTCCTCGCCGGTGTAGCCCGTCCGAGCCGTCCAGCAGTCGACGTCCTCGATCGTCGCGTACTGGGCCTCGAACCGGTCGAGGTCGGTGATCGGCCCCTCGGCGACGGCCCCGAGCAGGTCGGCCGCGTTGGGTCCCTGCACGGCGAACATCGCGTACTCGTCGGTCCGGTTGTCGACGGTCGCCTCGAGGTCCCACTCGTTGCGGTAGCTGAGCCACCGTTCGTGGGTCGCCTCGTCGGTGCCGGCGTTCGGGACGAAGAGGTAGGTCGGATGGGACTCGTCGGGTAGTCGGTAGACGACGGTGTCGTCGATGATGATCCCGTCCTCGTCGGTGATCGCGGCGTACTGGGAGTCACCGACCGCCAGCCGGCTGACGTCGTTCGAGGTCAGCCGCTGCATCAATTCCGTCGCGTCCGGGCCGGTGACGTGAATCTGACCCATGTGAGAGACGTCGAAGACCCCGACGTCCTCCCGGACGGCCGCGTGCTCGGTCCGGATCGAATCGAACTCGACCGGCATGTCCCAGCCGCCAAACTCCGTAAACTTCGCCCCGCGCTCGTCGTGTATCCCACGTAACGGCGGCGTCTGAAGCGGCATATCCGGAACGTCATCCGCGGAGTAGTAATGTCTTTTCGTCGCTCGAGCGCGAGACGGCCGCTCGAGGGGACGAGGATCGACGGCCGGGGTCGAAACCGATCGCGAACGGGTCGCGTAACCGGTTCCGATTACAACGCGAGGAGCTACCGTCTCCGGTTGCCGAAAACACATGTCCGAAAATAACGTAGCCGGGAGACAGTATGAGCACCCCAACGCTCGAGCCACAGGCCGACTGGGATCAGTTGTACATCGACGGCGAGTGGCGCGACGCCACCGGCGGCGAGACGATCCCGGTCGAGAACCCGGCGAAACAGGACGTGTTTACGAACGTCCCCGCCGGTACCGAGGCGGACGTCGACGCCGCCTACGAGGCGGCCGAGGCCGCACAGTCGGACTGGGCGGCGACGCCTCGAGCGGAGCGCAACGAGATCGTCCAGAACCTGCTCGAGGAGCTCAACGCGCGCTTCGAGGAGATCGCCGGCCTGCTCGCGACGGAGGCCGGCACCCCCGGCTACCGGGCGATGGGCGAGTTCGCCACCGCGACCGGCGACGTGGAAATGGCGCTGGAACTGGAGCCGCCCGAAGAGGAGGTCCGCCCCTCGCCGTCGATCGACGACAAGGACAACCACATCGTCCACGAACCGGTCGGCGTCGTCGGAATCATCTCGCCGTGGAACTTCCCGCTGCACCTCTCCCTGCGAGCGCTCGCACCCGCAATCGCGCTTGGCAACACTGTCGTCCTGAAGCCGGCGACGGACACGCCGATCACGGGCGGGCTGCTCATCGCGAAGCTCTGTGAGGCCGCGGGCGTCCCCGACGGCGTCGTCAACGTCGTCACCGGCCGCGGCTCGGACATCGGCGACCGGATCGCCGGCCACCCGATTCCGCGGGTCGTCTCCTTTACCGGCTCGACGCCCGTCGGCAAGGGCGTCGCCGAGACGGCCGGCAAGAACCTCGCGCTGCCCGCCCTCGAGCTCGGAGGCAACGCGCCCTTCATCGTCACCGACGAGGCCGACCTCGAGCGGGCCGCCCGCGCCGGTGCCTTCGGCTCGTTCTTCCATCAGGGACAGGTCTGTATCTCGATCAACCGCCATCTGGTCCACGAGGATCTCTACGACGAGTACGTCGACCTGCTCGTCGATCACGCCGAGTCGCTCGTGATCGGCGACCCCTCCGAGAACGACGATGTCACGTTCGGACCGGTCCAGAACGAAACCCAGCGCGACGATCTGGTCGAGTTCATCGAGGGCTCGCTCGAGGCGGGCGCGACCCTCGAGACCGGCGGCGAGGCCGACGGCCTGTTCGTCGAGCCGACGGTCCTCTCGGACGTGACCAACGACATGCCGACGGCCTGTAACGAGCACTTCGGGCCGGTCGCACCCGTGATCCCGTTCGCGGACGACGAGGAGGCGATCGAACTGGCCAACGACACCGAGTACGGCCTCTCGGCGGCGGTCTTCTGCGAGGACGCGGAGCGCGCTCGAGCCCTCGCCGATCGCGTCGAGGCGGGCATGGTCCACATCAACGACCAGCCGATCAACGAGGACCACAACGCGCCCTTCGGCGGGGTCAAGCAGTCCGGCCTCGGCCGGTATCACGGCGAGTGGATCACCCGGGAACTCACCGAACCCAAGTGGATCTCCGTGCAGGGAGAAGAGCGCGATTACTTCGTTTTCGAGTGACGGGTGCGTGGCCGGCGGCCTCCGTCGGCGCTACCGTCCCCGCTCTTCGAGTCGCAACGTGTACTCGCCGCTGCCGCTGGTCGCGTAGACGTAGAACCGGAACGTCTCGTCGCCCTCGAGCGAGAGCGTCATCGATTCGACCGCTCCCGTCCCCGTCAACGACTCGTCGTAGGTCCACCGGTCCGGTTTGCTGCCGTCGGCGGTCACGTAGAGGTCGACGTCGCCGTCGGCGGGCCCGTCGACCGAAATCGTGATGGAGCAGGGATCGGCGGTGTTCAGCGCGTAGCTGTACCGATCGCTCTCGCCCCACCAGCCGCTGCCGTCGAGCGAGCCGCTCGCGCTCGCGGTGACGGTCTCGTCGCCGCACTCGCCGCCGGACTCGTCCCCGCTTGCGCCGTCGTCCGAAAACGGGTCGATTTCGACCGCTGCGGCCGCGTCGACGCGCCCGTGGCCCTGTTCGTCTCCGTCGAGGCCGATGTCGACCGCGGTCGCCCGCAGGTGCTCGCGGAGTTCCGTCCGCGAGAGGTCGGGATGGGCCGAGAGCGCGAGCCCCGCCACGCCCGATACCACCGGCGCTGCCATCGACGTTCCCGACATCCGTGCGTAGTCGTCCCCGGTCACGCTCGAGACGATCCGGCTGCCGGGCGCGGCGAGTTCGATCGCCGGTCCGGTGTTCGAAAAGGAGGCGATCGAGTCCCCGTCCTCGAGCGCGGAGACGGCGACGACGGTGTCCTCCGCGGCGGGCGAGAAGACCCGGTCGCTGCCGTCGTTACCGGCCGCGCCGACGAGGAGGACGCCGCGGTCGGCCGCGTACTCGCAGGCCGCGGTCAGCGTGTCGTAGGAGCCGTCGACGCCCAGCGAGAGGTTGACGATGTCGGCTCCGGCGTCGGCGGACCACTGGATCGCGTCGGCGATGTCCGCGAGCGATCCCACGCCGTTCTCGTCGAGCGCGCGGACCGAGAGCAGCGAGCAGTCGCTGATGCCCGCGTGGCCGGTGCCGTCGTCGGTCCCGCCGGCAGCGATGCCGCCGACGTGGGTGCCGTGATCCGCTCCCTGCGACGGGTACGGATCGCCGTCGCCGTCGACGAAGTCCTCGCCGATCCGATCGTCGACGGACGCCTCGAGCGCGGGGTGGTCGTACTGGATCCCCTGATCGACGACGGAGATGACCACGTCGTCGCTGCCGCGGGTGGTCTCCCAGGCGGTCTCGCAGTTGATCTGCTGGGGTGCGTGCTGGTAGTCGTAATAGGGATCGTTCGGCTCGAGGAGCGACTGGACGGTCACGTTCGGTTCCGCGTACTCGATGGCCGGTGAGCTGGTGATCGCATCGATGAAGTCTTCGCGAGCGTGATCGGGTGCTTCCGACGGGAACTCGACGACGGCGTAGTGGATCGACTCGTTCGCGTGTACGATGTCGGCGTTCCCGGGAACGGCGGCGCGGGCCTCGCTGGCCACGTCCGTCGCCGACGGGGAGACGCCGACGAGGATTTCGTCTTTCTTCGGGCCCGGATCGCGGCCGGGCGTCGCGCTTGCCACGCCGCTCGAGCCGATCAGGCCGCCGACGGCGATCGAGCCGGCACCGGTCAGAAGCGTTCGTCGGTCGTAGGTTCGGTCGGGGGTGTCGTCGGGGGGACCGTTCTGTGTCATGGGACGACAGTCATCAATACCTGAAATTAGTAAACTCTTATCGAACTCAGGATCGTTTATGCCGACAAATATCGCACCCATCCGGTTAGAATCGAACAAAATGTACACTTATACCGAGAATATGTACAGGGCGGCGCTGAAGCGACGACGGTGACGGCGAGAAACCGTTCCGGCGTTTTTGCGGTCTGACCGGACGTATCGTCCGGATCGCCGCGGCTCACCGACCCACCGCGTTTCGTCACATCTATCTCGCGGCCGGGGGAACTCCGGGGTATGTTCGACCGCGTTCGCGCCCGTCTCGCCCAGTCCGGCGATCCACAGCACGACGCCGAGCCGGCAGTGGGCCTGTTCGTCGACGGGCCGAACGTCTTCCGCGACGAGTTCGACATCGACCTCGACGACCTCCGCGACGCGGCCCGCGAACTCGGGCGGGTGGGCGTCATCCGAGTCTACCTCGACGAACACGCCACGCCCGGCCTCATTCAGGCCGCCGAGGCCCGCGGCTTCGAAGTGATCGTCACCAGCGGCGACGTCGACGTGAAACTCGCCGTTGACGCGACCGCGCTGGCCGGCGACGGCACCGTCGATCGGCTCGCGATCGCCTCGCGGGATACCGATTTCAAGCCCGTCCTCGAGTACGCGGGCACCGTCGGCGTGGAAACGATCGCGATCGCGCCGGGATCACACGGCCGCTCGGACGCGCTGCAGAACGCGGCCGACGACGCGATCACGCTCGATCAGTGAGACACCTCTCGAGTCGCTGAAAACGAAGTACCGCGCGGATGCCGCGGTGAGCTACCCGTCGTAGGAGCTTTCGCCGACGACCTCGACGAACTCGCCGCGACCGCTCGCGGCCGCCTCGTCGAACTCCGTGATGCGGACCCGCACTTGCTTCTCGACGCAGTCCGGCCCGGCACCCTCGATGACCAGTTCGGTGTCGCCGATGTACGCGCGGCCCGACGTGCCGTTCGACTCCGCGATGAAGACGTCGACTTCGCTGCCTTGCTTGAAGGCGGGCCGCGACGTGCGGAACCGCCAGCCTTTGAAGTACTTTCCGAGGAGGCTCATACGCGAGCCACCTCCTCGGTCTCGCGGTCGGTCACGTACTCGCGGCCGAAGCCGGTCAGCGCGGCGACGATGAAGACGGCGACCAACAGCCACCCCTGAAAGACGTACGGGACGACGTCGATCGGCGTGACGACCATCGACTCGGTAAACCACTCGTAGTCGCCGGGCAGTTGCTGCATCGCCCCGTAGGCGGCGAGGACGCCGCCCGACCACGGGAAGATGTAGCCCATGGCGGCGGTCTGCCCGTCCAAGATGTTCGCCCGGCGGTAGCCGTTCAGGTTGAACCGCTCGCCGATCTTCGAGATGTAGGGGCCGATCGCGACCTCTGCGGCGGTGTTGATCGTGATGATCGCGTTGATCAGTGCCGCGGTGCCGACCATCGTGAGTTCGGCGTTCCGGACGTTCGTCGCGAGGTTTTCGATGGACCACTCGAGGAGCACCTCGAAGGCACCGCCGCGGATCATGATCTGGGCCGCGCCGATGATCAGCAAGACGAGGATCGAGAGTTCGAGGAATCCCGCCACGCCGTCCATTAGGCTCCCGCCGACGCCGACCGCGTTGGCGTCCTCGACGATCGTGAGGATCGGCAGGGACTCGAGCGGCTGGGCCAGCGGCGCGTCCTCGGGCGCGTTGAACATGACGATATCGCCGAGACTCGCCAGACCGAAGACGAGGTTGAAGGCGATCGCGATGACGATCCCCCACGAGATGGCCTCGACGATGTGGCGGCCGGCGACGGCCGCACCGATCACGGCGAGCATCGAGATCACGTGGACGAGGCCGAGGGCCTCGCTGCCATCGAGGAATATCGCTTGGGCCTCCGCGCCGATCTCGAGGCCACCCATCATCCCGCCGGCGACGACGTAGCCGACGAAGGCGATGACGGCGGCGACGATGACGTACTTGAACCGCGAGGCGACGACGCCGCCGATGTCGGCGTCCTGCGTGACGGCGCTGACGATCGTCGTGTCACTGACGGGCGCGAGGTTGTCGCCGAAGATCGCCCCCGAGAGGATCGCGCCGAACAGCAAGACGGGGTTCGCGCCGAGTAAGACCCCCGCCGGGAAGAACAGGCCGACGAAGGCGACGCTCGAGCCGTAGCCCGTCCCGATTCCGGTCGTGAAGACGGCGGCGAGGACGAACGTGATCGCCGGGAACAGCGCCGCGCCGACGCCGGCGGCGTCGGCCAGCCAGACCAGCCCGCCGACGAAGCCGCCGTCTTGCAGAAGCTGGGCGAACATGCCGGCCCAGATCCACGCCACGATCGCCGTCACCGCGACGGGCTGGGTCATCCCCTCGAAGATCGTGTTGGCGTAGGTCTGCCAGTTCCCCCGAACGAAGAACATCCCGAAGATCAATCCGACCAGGATGCCGACGATGAGGCCGCCGGTATCCTCGATTCGCCAGAGCGCGGTCTGAACGATGGCCCAGAGGATGAAGAACACGATCGGAAGCGCACTCATCCCGCGGCCGCCGTAGAACTCGACTTTCGGACCGCCCTCTGTTTCGCCGCTGATGAACTGGTCGGCCGGCCCCTCGTCGGACGGTGGCTCTCCGTCCACACTCATAGTCGATCACTCATACTGTAACACATTCTCACTATCTGGATGGGTCATAATAACTATTGTTGACAGATTTGTCCAATTCGATAGTCGATCGGTATCAATCCTTTACTCAGTAGGGCCGAAGGTTGTGATTTACCTATCGAATTCCGATCGGATCTCGACCGATCGCCGATCGGTTTCTCCGTCCGCTCGCGCCCACCGCTCCCCGCGCCGAAGTCGGTGACCTTTCCAGCGCGGGCCGCCCAGTAACGGCTATGATCGACGAGACGCCGATCCTGGACGACCACCTCCACCTCGATCCGGACAACCACCGCGGGATCGACGCCGTTCGGGACTTCGCTCGGCTGGGCGGCACCCACCTGCTCGTGGTGAACAAACCCTCCTGGCACCTCGGCGTCGAGGCCGAGACCGGCGAGGACTTCCGCGAGGTCTTCGAACGAACCATCGAAATCGTCGCCGACGCCTCGAGCGAACTCGAGGGCCGTGCGTGGCCCGTCCTCGGCGTCCACCCGGGCCTGATCTCGCGGCTGGTCGACGACCGCGACTTCGCGCCCGAGGCGGCTCGCGACCTCATGCAGGCCGGGATCGACGTCGCCGCCGAATACGTCGACGCGGGGGAGGCGCTGGCGCTGAAATCCGGCCGGCCGCACTACGAAGTCGACGATGCGGTCTGGGACGCCTCGAACGCGGTCATGCGCCGGGCGTTCGAACGCGGGGCCGACCTCGAGTGTGCCGTCCAGTTGCACGCCGAAGCCAGCGAGGACATGACCGAGGTCGCGGCGTGGGCCGCGGAGGCCGGGATGGAGCCCCATCGGGTCGTCAAACACTACGCGAGCGGCCGCCTCGAGGGACCGACGCCGAGCGTCATGTGCGAGAAAGACCGCTTAGAGACCGCGGCCGAGCGCGGCGAGCCGTTCCTGATGGAGACCGACTACATCGACGACCCCGACCGGCCGGGGGCGGTACTCGGCCCCAAGACGGTTCCCCGGCGGGTCCGATGGCTCCTCGAGAACGGCTACGACGAGGCGGTCCGGAACGCCCACGTCGAGACGCCGAAGCGAGTGTACGCGATCGATACCGAGGCGACCCTCGACCGAGCGGAGTAATCACTGATTACGTTCACTCGAGTGCGGACAGCAACGACGCTCAAGTGTACAGGAGGGGCGGTAGAGTGGCTGTAAGGTCCACTAAGCGGTTCTTCCACCTCGGTTAAACAGTCACTCGAACCGTCCGGTGTAGAGAAAGGCATTTCAAGCGGCCGGTGTAGGTGTCTGTATGAGCAATCCCCCGACCGAGTTCTACTCGGAGGAACGCTGGCAGAACTGGATCGATCGCATCAAAGACGAAGACATCGATCCGGAGGACGAAGACTCGGCTCGACTCCTGCTCAATCTGCAGGACGACACGGCGATCGCGATCGCCAAGATCGTCGCCGCCTACGACGACGGGGAACTCGGCGAGGAGGAAACGCTCGAGGAGATCAACGACGTTCGCGAGATCGTCCTGAGCGAGGTCGACATCGAGGACGAGGAGAAACTGATCCTCGTCGACGGCGTCCAGACGAGTCTGGTCTGTGTCTTCTTCGCGGCCGAGGAGTACGTCGCCAACGGCCCGGCCGAGGAGGGCACCGTCGGCGACTACCTCAGCGCGGCGGCCGACGCCGAAGCCGAGGAGGACTTAGACGCCGCGCTCGGCTACGCGGCGCAGGCGGGGACGCTCATCATCGACGAGCAGGAACTCGACATGACCGTCGCCGAGGACCTCGACTACGGCCTCGTGACGGAGTGGATCAACGGCCTCGACAGCCTCCAGAGCGCGATGAGCGACCCCGAGGTCGTCGAGGAAGACGAATAACTGCGTTCGCGAGTCCGCGGGTTCGCGTATTCTCGACGTACAGTACCACGCAACCGGATAGCCGCGGGTCGATCCCCCGACTCGAGGCGGGTCTCACGGCCTTCGCCGGTTCCGGTGAAACATTCAATTACGGTCTCGGCGACTCGAGCGGCGGCCGGTTTTTCATCGACGACCGTCGAAACACCGAACGACAATACCTTGTATCGTCACCTGTATTGACCAGACATGACTGCAGTCGGTATCGACGCCGTCGAAATTTGGACCGGGAACCTCAAACTCGACCTCCCCGGCACGTTCGCCCCGGAGAAGGGCGAAGACCCGGAAAAGTACACGAAGGGACTCGGCCTCAACGCCAGTTCGTTCCCCGACAGTTACGAGGACATCGTCACGATGGGGGCAAACGCCGCCCACCGATTGATGGAACGCAAAGGCCTCGAGCCCGACGATATCGGCCGTATCGACGTCGCGACCGAGAGCGCGTTCGACAACTCCAAGCCGGTTTCGACGTACGTCGCTGGCTGTCTCGAGCAGGTCTACGAGTCGGACTTCCATCACGCGAACAAGGGAGAACGGAAGTTCGCCTGTATCGCGGGGACCCAGAGCTTAGACGACGCGTACAACTGGATCCGCGCGGGCCGCAATCGCGGCCGCTCGGCGCTGGTCATCGCGACCGACACCGCGCTCTACGCCCGCGGTGACGACGGGGAGGCGACCCAGGGTGCCGGTGCCGTCGCGATGCTCATCAGCGAGGACCCGAATCTGGTCGAACTCTCCGCCGAACAGGGCTACGGCTCGGCCGACGAGACGGACTTCCTCAAGCCCAACCAGCAGTTCCCGAGCGTCGACGGCAAACGCTCCGTGCAGGTCTACCTCGCACGGATGCGCGAGGCCCTCGAGGACTACGAGAGCGTCGCGGGCGAGGTCCATCCCGACGACCTCGTCTTCGCCCCGTTCCACACGCCGTTCCCGGGGATGGTCCGGAAGGCCGCCCTGCTCGCGTACCGCCACATCACCCGTAACACGGAGGTCGAGGACGAACTGGCCGAGGAGATCGGTCGTCAGCCCCGTCCCGAGGCGTTCGACTCGGACGACGAGTACCGCGACGCCCTCCGGGAGTACATGGACCTCCTCAAGGACACCGAGCAGTACGCCGAGTGGTACGACACGACGATCGATCCGACGCTGACGATCGCCCGCGAGGTCGGCAACTGGTACACCGGCTCCGTCCACGTCGCCCGCGCGAGCGCGCTCAAACACGCCCTCGAGCAGGACCGCGAGATGACCGGCGAGAAACTGCTCGTCGGCTCCTACGGCAGCGGTGCGCAGGCCGAGATTCACTCCGAGACGGTTCGAGAGGGCTGGGCCGAGGAGATCGAGGCCCTGAACGTCGACGAACAGCTCGCCGAGCGCTACGAGATGTCGTGGGACGACTACGAGGAGATCCACGACGCCCACAACCACGAGATGGACGTCGACGTCGAGGAGTTCACGACGCCGAGCGAGGAGTTCGTCTTCGACGGCTGGGGCCGCATGGGCGAACGGAAGTATCGGTACGTCGAGTAGCGGGTTTTTAGCGTAGATTTTTGCGAGCGAGCGCTTGCGCGAGCGAGGAAAAAGGTACGTCGGCATGGGCGAGCGGAAGTATCGATACGTCGAGTAGCGGTCAGAGCGATTTTTAGCGTTGGACTAATCTATCGGGACGTTGCAGCCGGGAGTATGGCAGATCGTCCCGAGCCGCCGACATGGGCCGTCGAGCAACCCGCGCTGACCGCGCTCGCGGTGGTCGGGGCCGGGCTCGGGATTCTCGTTCTCCTGCCGTACCTGCAGTACGTCCTCTTCGGCGGGGTCCTCGCGTACATCCTGTTGCCCCTCCAGTCCCGGCTCGAGAAGCACGTCCGGCCGATGATCGCCGCGACCATCTCGGTCATTACCGCGGTGCTCGTCATCCTGATTCCGCTGGTGTATCTCCTCAACGTCGCCCTCCGACAGACGACACAGCTCGTGGACGCGATCCGAACGGAGAACATCGACCTCGAGATGATCGAATCGGAACTCGCCGACAACGGGTATCCGGTCGATCTCGCGGGGCTGTACGACTCCTATCAGGACGCGATTTCGACCGCCGTGGAGGGACTCGCGAACAGCGTGCTCGATATCGTCGGCGGGCTCCCGAGCGTCGCGATCGGGCTGACCATCACGCTGTTCGTTTGCTTCGCGCTGTTGCGGGACGGCGAGGACCTGCTCGAGTGGCTGTACCGCGTCGTCCCGATCGACGACGAGATCCAGCGGGAACTGTTCGCGGAACTGGATGGACTCATGGAAGCGTCGGTCATCAGCAACGTCCTCGTCGCGGCGATTCAGGCGGTATTGCTCGGAGCGGGACTCATCGTGCTCGGAATCCCCGCCGTGGTGTTGCTCACCCTCCTCACCTTCGTGCTCACGCTGCTCCCGCTGGTCGGCTCTTTCGGCGTCTGGCTCCCGGTGTCGATCTATCTGGTCGCGGTCGGCCGGCCCGTCGCCGCGGGCGCGCTTACCGTCTACGGCGTGCTCGTCATGCTCTCGGATACCTATCTCCGCCCCGCGCTCATCGGCCGCACGAGCGCCTTCAACTCCACGATCGCCGTCATCGGCATCTTCGGCGGGCTCATCACCTTCGGCGCGGTGGGGCTGTTCATCGGGCCCGTCGTCCTCGGCGGCGCGAAAGTCGCACTCGATCTCTTCGCTCGAGAGCGCGCCGGCTGACCGGGACCCGAAGCCGAGGCCGGGTCCGACGCTGCGGGCCTCGTCGAGACGACGAAGTCCGGCGCTGGGTCAGAGAAGGCGGCCGCCGAACCGGAAGTCGACCGACGGATCGCGCGGGTCCGATACCGATGGTGACGGTGGCGGCGATTCCGGTTCCTGAGCGGACCGCCGCTCTCGATCACTCGTTTTTCCAGTCACCCGGCTCGACCCCGTGTATTTCGCCTTTCGCCTCCCGTCCGCCCGGCCACAGTCCGATCCCGATCACACCGGCGAAGAAGAGCCCGAGAAGGACCGCCACGAGCGCGCCGTGGAGCCCCGGCAGTTCGGCGGCTTCGGTCCACCGCTGTTCCGGGGTGAACATCGTGACTTTGAACGTCCAGCCGACCCCGGCCACCGTAAAGAGGAGTCCGTAAACTCGCCGGATTCGCCGTGAGAGGGCCTCTCGAGTCGATACCTTGAACGTGGGATTTCGCAGATCGTCGCTCAGTTCCTCGCGCCACGCCGGGTGTTCGACGCCGACGGGTTCCAAGGCGTTCGCGAACACGTTCTCCTGTACGAACCGGACGCGGGCGCGCCAGTGGTCGTAAAACCGGTAGCGTCGCACCTCGTAGAACAGGAAAATCGAGAGGACGAAGATCCCGATCAGCAGTAAGAAGGCGGGCATGTTCCGACTCGAGAAGACGAGCGAGAGCACGGCGGCGAGCAGCGTGATCGCCCAGTCGGTCGTCCGGTCGATCCGGTCCTGCGCGCTGTTGGCTTGACTGACCTCGCCGCGGTAGAAGTGCGGCAGGACGTCGAGCAGGAATTCGGATTCGTTCGCGACCGCCGCGCCGATCTCCTGGTCGTCGCGGTCGAGCGGGCCGTCCCCGTCGCCGTCGTCGCTGTCGGTCATGGCACCTCTCGACACCACCGCCGCGTATAGTGGCGCGTGTGGCGACTGCAGGGACCGACGCGCTCGAGCGCCAGTCGACCGCGGTCGATACCGCCGAAACGGGTGCGTTCATTACCCCCTGTCCGCTAGAGGCCAGTATCGTGTCTCGGATCGAACGCTGCGATCGGCGCGGGTGGGGCGCGAACGGCTCGATCGATCGAGACCACTGCTAGTCATGCACGGATCACACGCCACGGGGAGCCCGTACGCTCCCCACACGGAGGAGGACCGCACGGCGATGCTCGAGGCGGTCGGCGCGGACACTGTCGAGGACCTCTTCGACATTCCCGCCGACGTCCGGTTCGAGGGCAGCTTCGACATCGACGCGCGAACGGAGCGGGAGACGCGGCGGCTGGTTCGCTCGGTGCTCGGTCGCAACGACGACCTGACCGAACTGCTCGGACGCGGCCACTACGGCTACTACGTCCCGTCGCTGGTCGACCACCTCGCGGACCGCTCGGAGTTTCTCACGTCCTACACGCAGTACCAGCCCGAGATCTCGCAGGGGTTCCTGCAGGCCCTGTTCGAGTACCAGTCGCTGCTGGTCGAACTTACGGGTCTCGCGGTCGCGAACTGCTCGATGTACGACGCGGCGACGGCGCTCGGCGAGGCCGCCACGCTGGCCGACCGCGTCCGCGACACCACGGGCCACCGCGTGCTCGTCCCCGAACGCCTGCGCGAGGAACGGCGGAGCACCCTCGAGAACTACGTCGCCGGCACCGATCTCTCGGTCGAGACCTACCCGGTCGACGACGGCAACGTCGATCTCGGGGCGCTCGAGGCGTCCGTCGACGAGGAGGTCGTCATGCTCTACGCCGAGAACCCCACGGTACGGGGGACGATCGAGGAGCACCTCGAGGCGGTCGGCGACCTCGCGGCGGCCAACGACGCGCTCTTCGTCCTCGGTTCGGATCCGATCGCGCTCTCCGTGCTGCAACGTCCCGTCGACGTGGGCGCGGACGTCGTCGTCGGTGATGCGAGCGTGCTCGGGCTCCCGACGAGCTACGGGATGGGACTGGGACTGTTCGCGACGCGGGAGGACTACCTCCGGCAGGTCCCCGGCCGACTGGTCGGGGCCAGCGAGGACGCGACCGACCGCCGGGCGTTCACGCTCACCCTGCAGACCCGCGAACAGCACATCCGCCGGGAACGCGCGACGAGTAACATCTGTACGAATCAGGCGTGGGTCGCGCTCCGGACCGCGATGCACGCCGCCGTCCTCGGCCCGAGCGGCATGGTCGACCTCGCGGAGCGCGACGTGCGGCGAGCGCGGGACCTCGCAGCCCGTCTCGACGACATCGTCGGCGTGAAAGCACCGGTCCACGACCGCCACCACCTCCGGGAGTTCGTCGCCCGCGTCGACCAGCCCGCGACGGCCGTCGCCGAGGACCTCGAGCGACGCGGCTTCGCGGTCCACGTCGTCGGGGATCACGAGATTCAAGTCTGCGTCGCCGGCGTGTCCGACGACCGAATCGATCGGTTCGCCGAGGCCGTCGAGGAGGTGGCGCGATGAGCGACGACCGACCCGCCGGCGAGGCGAATTCGCGCTACGACCAAGCCCGGTACATCGAGAACGGCGAGTACGAACCGCTGCTCTCGGAGAAGGATCTGACGCGAGTCGAGATCGGCAGTGGTGAGGGTGACGGTGGCGACGAGAGCGATGGCGACGGCGACGACTCCCCGCTCCCCGACGACCTCACCCGGGACACCCTCGAGTTACCGGAACTCTCTGAACCCGAACTGGCGCGTCACTACACGCGGCTCTCCCAGATGATCTACGGGATCGACAGCGGGCCGTACCCGCTGGGATCGTGTACGATGAAGTACAACCCGAAGTTCACCGAGGACGTGGCCGCGCTCCCCTCGGCCGCCGTCCACCCCGACCGGTCCGAGGGGTCCGTCCAGGGTACCCTCGAACTTCTGTATCGGCTACAGGACTATCTGGGTCGGATCGGCGGGATGGACGCGGTGACGCTCCAGCCGCCCGCGGGCGCTGCCGGCGAGTTCGTCGGCATCCGCGTCGCCGCGGCCTACCACGAGCACAACGGCGAGGGCCACCGCGACGAGGTCATCGTCCCCGAGAGCGCCCACGGGACCAACTTCGCCAGCGCCGCGCTGGGCGGCTACGACGTGGTTTCCCTGCCCAGCGACGACGAGGGGCGGGTCGATCTCGAGGCGCTCGAGGCCGCACTTAGCGAGAATACCGCGGCGCTGATGCTGACCAATCCGAACACGCTCGGCCTGTTCGAACGCGATATCACGGAAATCGCCGAGATGGTCCACGACGTGGGCGGCCTGCTCTACTACGACGGCGCGAACCTGAACGCCCTGCTCGGCCGCGCTCGGCCCGGCGACATGGGCTTCGACGTGATGCACTACAACGTCCACAAGACGTTCGCGACGCCCCACGGCGGCGGCGGGCCGGGCGCGGGGCCGGTCGGCGTCGTCGACGACCTCGCCCCGTTCCTGCCCGCGCCTCGAGTCAGGGAGCGCGGCGAGGAATCGACATCCGGCGATCCGATCTACGAACGCTTTGAGCCCGAGCACACCATCGGCAAGGTCCACGGGTTCGACGGCAACTGGCTGGTGCTCGTCAAGGCATTCGCCTACATCGCGCGCCTCGGCGACGAGGGGCTGGCGGACGCGAGCGCCTCCGCGGTGCTCAACGCGAACTACCTCGCCGAGCAGGTCGAGTACGACGTACCGTACGGGCCGTTCCACCACGAGTTCGTCGCCAGCGCCGGCGAACAGGACGCGGCCGACGTGGCCAAACGGATGCTCGATTACGGCGTCCACCCGCCGACGACCAAGTGGCCCGAGATCGTCCCCGAGGCCCTGATGACCGAACCTACCGAGGTCGAGAGCAAGGACACGCTCGATCGGCTCGCCGCCGCGTTCAACGCCGTCGCTGGTGAGGATACGGAAACGCTCGAGGACGCGCCCGAACGGACCACCGCGCGCCGGATCGACCAGACGAGCGCCGCGCGGACGCCGCGGCTCTCGTGGCAGTCGCTCTCGGAATAAGCGTTCGTCTCCGTTCCGTGGATTCTAGATCGCGACAGAGCCGCTGAGAGGCAGAGCTATAGTCGATCACCCCTCCTCGAGTTCCAGGGAGGACGGTGGGTCTGGCGACTCGGACGTGGAGTCGTCTCCGAGAGTAACGTGAAAATCGAGGAAACCGACGGCTTACGCCGTACTCGAGTCGACGGCGGTGCCGTTGTCGCCGATGCGGACGAAGCCATAGTCACAGTCCGGGCAGTGCCATTTGACCTTCTCGCCGAGGTGAAGCGTCGTACTGGCGGCGCGGTAGAACGTCTTCTCGCCCCCGCAGTTCGGACACTCGTGGTCGAGTTCCAGAGCCATACCCGACGGTAGTGAGCGAAGCGAGTTTAACGTACTGATTCCTCGGGCCGACTCGAGACCGGCGGAACGTGGCTGGGGGCTCGAGTGACAGGGAAGTTAAGTGGAATCCCGCCGTCGGTTCGGTCATGTCGATTTACACCGGCCGCGGCGACGACGGGGAGACGGATCTCCGGGACATGACCCGCGTCTCCAAGTCGAGTGCCCGAATCGAGGCCTACGGGACCGTCGACGAACTCAACGCCCTGATCGGCACTGTTCGGCCGACGGATCACGACGATATCGACGATCGCCTGTCCGAAATCCAGAATCACCTCCACGTCGTGCAGGCGGACTTCGCGAACCCCGAACCCGACGAGGACGACCCCGCAATCGACGCCGACCACGTCGAGACCGTCGAGGACTGGATCGACGAGTACGACGAGGAACTCGAGCCCCTGACCTCGTTTATCCTGCCGACCGGCAGCGACGACGGGGCGGCCTTACACCACGCTCGCACCGTCTGTCGGCGCGCCGAGCGGCGGGCGGTCGCGCTGGCGACGGACGAACAGATCAACGAGGACGCGGTCCAGTATCTCAATCGCCTCTCCGACGGGCTGTTCACGTTCGCCCGCGTCGTCAACGCCCGCGACGGCGAACCGGAGGAAGCGCCCGACTACTAGCCCTCGAATCTCTGGCTCGAACGCCGGTTCGCTCCTCGACGCCGAGTCCGAGCGAACGAGCGGGGAGCCTACGCGGTCTCGACTGACGGCGGCAACTCGATCGCGACGAGTTCGTGTCCCGTCGCTCGCCGGTGGTCGGCTCCGATCCGGGTCGCCTCCTCGCGGCCGTCGGCCGCCCGCTCGTACGAACAGCCGTCGCAGTCCACGAGGAACCGCTTCGTCGCTTCGCCAGCGGGGGCCGCGGCCGTCTCTTTCGTTGCCATACGCCTCTAGTTGGCGACCGACTGCTTGAACCGTCCGCCAAAAGGCGTTGGAACTCGCCGCCGATCGCCGGCCAGCGGACGCGACGGATCGACCCGACAGGGACGCTCATGCCGACGAATTCTCCGGCTCGAGGCCGACGACCGACCGTCCGAGGACGTCCGCGTAGCCCGAGGCCGTGAGTTTCAGCGCGGGAACGCCGGGGAACGTGAGCGTCTGGAGGGTCAACAGCGGCCGCTCGATACCGACGCCGCTCTCTCGAAGCGCGTCCTCGAGCGCGCCGAACTTCGTTGCGAACGTTTCGGGGGAGAGTTCCGCTGCGGTCGCGGCGATCGGCATCGCGAGGTCCGCGACGACCTCGCCGTCGCGAGCGACCGCGAAGCCGCTGCCCATCGACGCGACGCGACCTGCGGCCACGACGGCGTCATCGGTGTCCGCAGCGACGGTCACCAGTCCGGTCGTTTCCCACGTTCCGGTCGTGGCGACGGCACCCGACTCGAGGCCGTAGCCGGTGAGGAAGCCGGTGAAGCCCCGGTCCTCGGTCGCCGGGTCGCGGTCGAGCAGCGTCGCGGTGAGAACGTCGCCGTCGGGGTCGGGACCGAGCCGCTGCTCCGAGTCGTCCCCGCCGGTATCGATCCCGGCGTCGGCCGTCGTTTCGGTCGTCACGAGCCCCTGCTCGACCGCCATCGCGCGGACGGTTCTGTCAGGTGCGGCCTCGAGCGGCGCGGTAAAGCGCTCGCGCTCGAGGTCGACCGAAACGGTGTCGTAGACGTAGTCGGGGTACGGGTCAGTTCTGGCCTCGACGACGGGGTCGCCGTCGGCGACGACGCGGTCGCCCTCCGAGAGGACCGTCTCGACGGCCATCGTCTCGAGGTTCTCGACGACGAGCAGGTCGGCGACGGCCCCGGGTGCGACGACGCCGCGGTCCGCGAGCCCGAAGTGGGCCGCGGTGTTTCGAGAGGCGGCGTCGATCGCGTCCGCCGGCCGGATTCCGGCGTCGATCAGTCGCCGGACGATCTCGGCCATGCCGAACCCCTCGAGGAGATCCCCCGGCCAGACGCCGTCGGTCGAGAGGGAGACGCTTCCCGGGTCGAGGTCCGGATAGGCGTCGATGAGCGCGTCGAGATCGTCACGGATCGAGCCGCAACGGCCGACCACGTGGATGCCGTTCTCGGCGCGTTCCCGAACGCCGTCGGCCGAAATGGCCTCGTGGTCGTTGTCCGTGACGGTCGCGAACGCGCGCAGCGAGTCGCCCCGACAGCCCGCTCCGTGGCCGACGATCGGGACGCCGCCGTCGCGAGCGCGTTCGTAGAGCCGCTCGATCGGTGCGTCCCGGCCGACGACGTGGACCCAGTCGATCTCGCCGACGCCGACGACCCGCTCGCGCTCGAGCAACCTCGAGAGTGCCTCGAGTTCGGCGGTGGTGCCGGTCGCCGGCTCGAACGTGTCGACGAAGGCCTGCGGCGGGAGGGTGAGATACGTCGCGATCGGACAGTCGGCGGTCCTCTCGAGGAACGTCTCGACGCCGCGGCTGCCGAACAGCAGTCCCAGCCCGGAGCTCTCGGTGACGACCGCGGTCGTGCCGGTCGCGAGCAGGTCGGGGACCGCCCGATCGAAAATCAGCTGGATGTCCCCGTGCGTGTGGGCGTCGATCAACCCCGGGAGGACGACGCGGTCGGTCGCCGAGACGACCGTCGTTTCGGGCCCGGTCACGGAGTCGGCGTCCTCGAGCAGTGCGGCGATCCTGTCGCCGACGACGGCGACGTCGCGCTCGAGGAATTCCCGCCGGTTCGAGCAGTAGACGCGGCCGCCCTCGACGACTAGATCGGCGGTCGCCCCCTCGTGCTCGAGGGCGACCGACTGTAACTCGTTCATGGACGGTCATTCTCGTGCAGGATCCTATGCGAATCGGTCGCGCGAGAGCGGGTGCGGTCGCTCCAGTCCGTCCGCGTCGGCTCGACCCGATTCTGTTGCCGACGAAAGAACTATATCCTCGCTCGGCCTCTCTATGGGAGAGAATCACATGAACAAGCACTTCGACGACAGCCGTTACTACCTCTCCCGCGCCGCCGAACACGCCCGCCTCGGTCTTACCGAGTCCCTCGAGCCGCTCGCGGATCGGGTCCGAACATACCTCGGTCGGGACCCGGAACCGGAGCCCGAATCCGGCCGCTTCGACGGCGTCCGCGAAGACGTGACCGCACTCGAGACCCGCGCCACGGCGCGGGCCCGCGGGGCGCTCGGGTCCGTTCGTGATCGGGTGACGGCGCGTCGCTCGCTCGAGGCCGCCGCCGATCGGTGAAAGGAAGTCTTAAGTCGAACGCACGGGAATCACCTCGTGCGGGTTGGTGATCTAGTCCGGTTATGATACCTCCTTCACACGGAGGAAGTCGGCAGTTCGAATCTGCCCCAACCCACTCATTTTGCTGCGAGCAATCCGCGAGCAGCGAATTCGTCCCACTCGCTTCGTTTGTGAGAACTCTCGGTGGATGTCCACCAGCGGGACGGGCGAGTAAGCGAAGGAGTAGACGGCAGCATTTTCGAGGAAGGAGATCGAGGCTGTCGTGGTCAGTACCGGTGACGCATCCATCGGTCAGTAGAGAGCCCCATCTATTTTCGGTATAACCCTCTTCACTGCCCCGTCGTAACCACTGAACATGGATGGATCATCGCTCGATGATGTCGATAGAAGCATCCTCCACTATCTCCAAGACAACGCTCGCAACACCGTCACAGACATCGCTAACGAGGTCGGGGTGTCGGGAAATACCGTCAGGAATCGAATGGAAGAACTCGAGGAGAGCGGTATCATCAAAGGGTACAGCGTCGATATCGATTACAAGGAGGCTGGCCTCGATCTCCACTTCGCCTTTACGTGTACTGCCTCTATCAGTAAGCGCGAAGAGTTAGCAACGGGCATTCTCGATATTCCGGGTGTGATCGAAGTTCGGGAATTCATGACCGGGCAGGAGAACATCTACCTTGAGGCGTTAGGGACGGATGCAGGAGATATCACACGGATCGCACACGATATCGACGCGTTAGGAGCAGAGATTCACATTGAAAAGTTGATTCGAAACGATTACAGCCACTCCTTCGGGCCGTTCAGCCGACCGGACGACAAACCATAAGCTGGCATAGAAATATTTATGCGCATAATCGCGAATTTTTCAAAATAAGGGCGTCAGGTGTGGGTGATTGGAATCACGGCCAGTGTGTTTATAGTCATTCGAGAAATAGTGGAGTGTGAGTTCGGCGTTCGGATCTATCAGGTGACACATGAGTAATACAGAAGAAGTACGCAGTTTAGAGGATGAATCCGTAATCGAGCGAGGGAACCAATACGATCACGCGACGTACGGTCGCGTTACGGTGACTGGAATTTGGAAGGGTGTGCATCAAGTTGACCGAGCGCGGAATACAAGCGACACCGGTGTGATCATCGTTCGATATTCAGCGGATCACAACGGGGGAGTCGATGAGGCTGATGAGCTTACGGATACGCTCGACGAGTTTCTGGCCGCTATTGAATGACGATCGCTGATCGATGCGCACGGATACGTGGCAAATCTATTTCAGTAGTTCCGTCCGAGCTCAGTACGTCACCCCCGATTTTGGCAGCCTTTCAGTAGAAGCTGTTCCCCCACGAGCAAGCAGCGACGAAACTTAAGCCGTCTCGAGTGGTACGAATCCGCATATGCCCTACCAGCTACAGTGTGACGGGTGCGACCTCGATCGCGAGCACGCGGATTGGGCCGACGCGAACGAGGCGGCGAGCGACCACGAGGCCGAGTATGGCGACCACTGGGTGAGTATTATCGACCTGCAGGAGGCCTGAGAGGGCCGTCGACCGAGAGTTGAGCCGCAGTCTCACCGCCGAGGTGACGGACCGCTACCGTTCCTCGAGTCCGTTCTCCCGGGCGAGATACGCAGACAGGATGGCGGTGTGTACCGTTCGACTGTCCGTCTCCTGAATCGTGGCGGCCGCCTGAAAGCGTTCGCGGGCGCGGGTCACCGTCTGTGGCTCGGCGGCGAGGTGCGCGAGTGAGAACGCGTCGGACGCGACCGCTCGAGCGGCCTCGAAATCCGCCTCGTCGTAGAGGTCGGCGAAGTCGGTGACCACGTCCGAGACGAGCCGGTCGGTCGCGTCGGCACCGGGATCGCCCGCCGGGACCGCGTCCGCGCCGTCGAAGTAGTCGTCGTAATCGACGACGCCGGCCGCCTCGTACAGGTGCGACTCGAGCGCGTCGAAGACGTGCTCGGAGACGTACACGCCGAACAGCTTGTATCGATCGTCAGTCGTCATGAGTCGAACTCGCGTCTCTCGCGACCAATGGCCTCGAGTACAATAAAGCCGGACGGCGTCGACGCGCTCGAGCCGCGGAGCCGGGTCCCGATCGAACCCGACCTTGAGATCCGAAACGCTCGAGGGCGACCGTGGGACTGCTCAGCCGTCGGCCTGCTCGATCCAGCCCGCCGCGCGCTTCTCGGTGACCGCGGCGGCCTCGGCGACGGTCTCGACGTCCGCTCGAGCGAGATCGTCGAGCGAGGTGATGCCCGCGTCTACGAGGCGCTTGCGGTACATCGCGTCGACGCCGTCGACGAGTTCGAGTCGACCGCCGACCTCGCGCTCATCGGACTCCGACATCGCGGCGGCGATTTCGAAGGGCGCGCTGGCGGCCGTTTCGAGGAGCGCCAACTGCTGGCGCTGCAGCGCGACCTGCCCGGAGAGGGCACTGCGGGCGAGTTCCCGTTGGAACTCGAGTCCGTGCTCTATGGCCTGCGTGCCCGGTTTCAGTGCCGCTCGTTGGAGGGCGAAGGCGGCCGAGAACGGACCGGACGGTCGACTTCGATCGTCGTCGGTCGAACTCGCTTCGGCCGTCGTAGTTTCGGACTCCGTCTCGAGATCCTCGAGTGCCGTTCGATCGCGGTCTCCGGCCGTCTCGGCGGGACGGTGATCGACCCCGTCGGCCTCGTCGGTGACGATCCGGCGGTCGACCGCCTCGACGCCGTCGCCGGCGTCCGTCGGCTCTCCCTCGATCGCGTCGGGACCGATGTCGGCTCCGGGGTCGCGATCCGCCTCCGCAACCGATTCGAGATCGGGGCCGGTCTCTAGCTCGTCGGCCAGATCCGTCTCCGCGGCTGCCCTCGAGCCCGCATCACGCTCGCGTTCGTCGGGCTCGTCGCTCTCGACAACCGACTCGAGGTCGGGGCCGCGGTTCAGTCGGTCGACTACGTCGCTCGTGTCGGCTCCCGTCTCTGCATCGGCGGCGACCGCGTCGGTGCCGCCGGGTTCGTCGACCGATTCGATGTCGATCCCGGTGTCCAGTTCGTCCGCCAGATTCACGTCCGCGGTCGGGTTTCGCTCGTCGGCGTCGTCCAGCCCGTCGCTCACGTCCTCGAGCGACCCGCCGTCGACGCCGCCGGTGACCGCATCGGCGAGGTCCGTTTCGGAGTCCGATCGGTCGTCGCTCACGGCTTCGTCGTCCGGCTCGCTTTCCGTCGGCGTTTCCCCATCGGTCACACCGCGCTCGTCGGCCATATCGACCGTCGAGGCCGCCTCGTCGGGCACCCCCTGATCCCCCCGATCCCCCTGATCGGGAGTGTCCTCCGCCGAGTCGGCCGTCGTCCCCGTGGCCGGTGTCTCGTCGTTCCAGGACGGTTCCCCGAAGTCGTCTTCGTCGACTGATTCGTCGACCTGATCGGTTCCCTCGACTGCAGTCGACCCCGCAGCGTCGGCCGTCTCCGCGGAGTCCGGCCCATCGATCGTTGCAGATTCGTCGATCGCTGCGGTCTCCTCGAGTCCGTCTCGTGCGTCGGTATCGACCGCCTCGTCGGCCGCGCTCGGGGCCTCGAACGTCCCTCGCTCTTCGGTACGAAGCGGGTCGGTGTCCGCCGCCGACTCGTCGGGTTCGGTTCCCGTCTCTGCGGTGTCCGCCGCGGGATGTGTCTCGTCGATGTCCGCCGGTTCGTCAGCGCCGCCCGTCTCCGTCGTCTGATCCGTCGGTTCAGTCCGTTCCGTGTTACTCGCCGGCCCCGCGCGTTCGACCTCGGTGATCCCCTCGTCGCCGGTCTGCTCCCGATCCGTGGCGACATCGCGCTCGAGCCCGTCGGAATCGGCGGACCCGCCTTCGGTCTCGAGGGTCGGATCGTCCGTCTCGGGACTGCGAGCCGGTTCGTCGGTCCCGTTCTGCGCGTCCGGCGCTTCGGGGTCCGACTCGAGCCGAATCACGTCGTCGGCGGTCGTTTCGATCGCGTCCTCGTGGACCATCACCGTGTCCTCGTGCGCCCGTTCCCAGCCGAGGGCGGCCTTGATCGAATCCATCACTCCCGGGTTCGGTTCGACGACGGCGGTGTCCCCCTCGACCGCCGCGACGGTCCCGATCACCTCGCCGTTCGCACTCTCGACCGTTTTTCCGACGGCCGATTCGGAAAGCCGTGCACACATATCCGTGGGTGGGCCGGTCCGGGACAAGCCAGTGCTGCCTGCACCCGCGGGTCGCCCGGGCAGCGAACACTGTGGCTCGAGGCGGGACACCCCGTCGCTGTGCCCACTCTAATTCATATTGAAACGTAGTAATACGTGACCCATTCGCTCGCATACTACCGGTAGCGCCGTCGATAGCGAGTGATCGACCATGATGTATCGTTGAGGTATAAAGCGTTTTAGCGCTGAGGCCAGAAGGTCGAACGTGGCTTCTCGAGTGCCGAATCCGTTCCGCTGGCTCCTGCTCTCGATCGGCTATCTGCTCGCGCGGGCCGGTATCGTCGACCCCCGTCGCGTCGAGCGGACCACCGATCTCGCGTGGCCGCGGATCGTTACCGGAATCGCCCGGATGTCGAAGTCCGCGGCGGACGTGGCGATGGTCGGGATCGCCCTCGGCCCGGCAGCGATCGCTGGCGTCGGCTTCGCGACCCCCTTCTGGGCGATCGCCTTCGCGGTCGGCGGCGGGATCGCCGGCGCGACGATCAGTCTGGTCTCCCAGCGGTACAGCGCGCAGGCGACCGAAGAACTGTCGCTCGCAGTGACGACGAGCGCGCTCGTCGTCGTCGCGATTACCGTCCCGCTGGCGGCCCTCTACTGGACCGTTCCCGAGCGACTGATCTCGCTCGTCGGCGACGACGCCGCGTCGCTTTCCTACGGCGCGGACTACCTCCGTGTCGTCGCCCTCGGGGTCCCCTTCGCCGGCCTGAATCTGATCGGGAGCCGAACCCTCGTCGGAGCCGACGACGCGTGGACGCCCATGACCCTTCGGGCGGGCGGTGCTGTCGTCAACATCGCCGTCAACGCCGTCCTGCTGTTCGTCCTCGAGATGGGCGTCGTCGGCGCGGCGATCGGAACGGTGCTGGCGAACGTCCTCGTGCTGGCGGCGTTCATCACCGGATTCACCCTCGGTCGACTCCCGCTGATCGGCGAGTTCCCCGTGACGATCGACCTCTCGCGGCCGTACACTACCCTCGAGGACGTCCGCGACGTGGTCGATATCGGCACCCCGCTGCTGTTTACGAACGTCGCCCGACGGGCCGCACAGTTCCCGATGCTCGCCATCGTCGCGCTGTTCGGGCCGAACGTGGTGGCCGCCTACGTCATCGCTCGCCGCGTCCGGGACCTGATGGACACCCCTGGCTGGGGCTTCTCGCTCGCCTCGAGCAGTCTGGTCGGGCAGGAACTCGGCACCGGCGACGAAGGGGACGCCGACATATACGGCCACGAAGTGCTCTGGTTCGGCGTCGCCGTCTACCTCTTCAGCGCGACCCTCGTGCTCGTCTTCGCCGAGCAGGTCGGCCGGCTCTTCGTCGACGATCCGTCGATCCTGCCGCTCGTGACCACCTTCATCGTCGTCGCCTGCGTGAGCGTCATCTTCCGCGGCGTCAGCGGCGGCGCGACCGGTCCGCTCCGCGCCAGCGGCGACACCCGGTGGCCGTTCTACGGCCAACTCCTCGGGCTGTACGTGTTCGCGCTCCCCGTCGCCACCCTCGGTGCCGTCTCGGTCCCGCTTCCGGTCCTCGAGCTGATACCCCCGCTCGGAATCGGGGCGCTCTACGCGGCGCTGGTCTTGGAAACCCTCGTCCCCGCCGTGGTCACGTACTACCGGTTCGCCGCCGGCCACTGGAAGGTCATCAGTCGCGGGTACCGTCCCGAAACGTCGCCGAGCGACTGAGTCCTCGCTCCGCCACCAACTCGCCTCACGACGCCTGGTCCGATTTCCGGCCGATTCAGGGCGTCAATACCGGTCGAATGCAGCCGTCTTTCTTGTGCTTGAACAGCTCGTAGGCCGCCGGCCCCTCCTCGAGCGAGCGCTCGTGGGTCGCCAGATACGACGGGTCCAGTTCGCCCTCCGCGGCGTACTCGAGCAGGTCCGGAACGTACCGTTGCCCGTGCTGTTGGGCGGTACGGACGGTGATCCCCTTGTTCATCACGACGCCCATCGGGAACTTGTCGAGGAGGCCGTAGACGCCGAGGATCGAGAGGGTACCGCCCTTCTTACAGGCGCGGATCGCCTGCCGGAGCGCGGTCCCGCGGTCGGTGTGGAGGCGCAGGGACTGCTTCGCGCGATCGTAGGCGTGTTCGATCCCGGTTCCGTGGGCTTCCATCCCGACGGCATCGATGCAGGCGTCGGGGCCGCGGCCGCCCGTCATCTCTTTGAGCGTGTCGACGACGCTGTCGACCGCGGTGTAATCGATCGTCTCGGACCCCGCCTCGTTTCTGGCCGCTCGCAGGCGCTCGGGGAACCGATCGATACCGATGACGCGCTCGGCACCCATGAGGGCGGCGCTGTGCTGTGCCATGAGGCCGACGCCGCCACAGCCCCAGACGGCGACGGTATCGCCGTCTCGAATGTCACAGAAGTCCGCGCCCATGTAGCCGGTCGCCCACGCGTCGGACGCGAACAGCGCCTGCTCGGCCTCGAGTTCGTCGGGGACGTGAAAGCAGTTCTCGTCGGCGTGGGGAACCCGGACGTACTCCGCGTGGGAACCGGCGTAGCCGCCGAAGGCGTGCGTATAGCCGTAGATGCCGGCCGTCGTATCGCCGAGGATCGGTTCCTGCAGTTCCGCGTTCGGGTTCGTGTTGTCACAGAGCGACCACAGATCGTCCCGACAGTAGCCACAGCTCCCGCAGCCGATAAAGGAGGGGACGACCACTCGATCGCCCGCCGAGACGGCCTCGACCTTGCGACCGGTTTCGACGACCTCGCCCATGAACTCGTGGCCGATCACGTCCCCCTCGCGCATCGTCGGGAGGTAGCCGTCGATGAAGTGCAGGTCCGAACCACACGGCGTGGTCATGGTCACCCGGAGGACGACGTCGCGCGGGTTGACGATCTCCGGATCCGGAACCGACTGGACTCGCAGGTCGTTGACGTCCTGCCAGCAGAGCGCTCTCACGCGCTCTCACCCTTCATAGCAGATCACCGCTCCCACGTGCGGACGGGTTGTGCTCGAGCGACGGAATCTCGCCCGTCTCGACGAGGCTCTTGAACCGGCGGAGCGCCTTCTTTGCGACCGTTTCGGGGACGATGCCGAGCCGCTGAAACGCGGCGGCACCCAGGCCCCCGGCCGGCGGATCGAACTGCAATCGGAGCGTGACCACCGTGCCCCGGTCACCCGCCGCCGACCGGAAGCGAACTTCGCCCTCGTGGGGGATCGTCGCCCCCTCGAGGGACTCCCAGCGCAGGGATTCGCCGGGTTCGTCGGCCGTGATCTCCGTCTCCCACGTCAGATTCGGTCCGCGGGGGGTTTCCACATCCCAGTGAAGTCGGTCCTCGCCGGCGCCGGTCACCTCGGCGAAGGGACTCATGATCCGGGTCAGCTGCTCGGGGTCGCGCCAGTACTCCGAGAGTTCGTCCGCGGGTGCGCCGACCGTTATCGATCGCTCCACGGTCGGCATCCCCTCGGGAACGTCAGCCGCGACACCCTCGCGGTCGCGGATCGCCGAGGCGAGCGTTCGGACCGGCCGATCCGTTCCACTGAGTCCGCGAGCGACCAGCCAGCCGCCGCCGACGGCCAGTACCGTCCCGCCGAGCGACCGCCGCCTGAGACCGGCGGCGAGGAGGAGACCGCCGGCGGCCGCAGCGGCCATCCGTTTCCCTCGGCCGTCGGTTCCCTCCGCCGAGTACGGCTGTCCGATCGCTCCCGATCGCAGCGTTTCCGGTATCGCTGTTGACAGTGCGCCACTCATGTTCGACCACGTGACTCCCGACTCGAGCGAGCCTGCGGTCGTGGTCCGTGTTCGCTCCGGTTCGACAGTCGCGTCAGTCTCGGTTTCATCGAGCGTGTCGGTGTCATCGAGGAACAGTTCACACGGCAAACAGGACGAGCGCGATATTGTAGCTTTCAACTGCAAATGCAACGCCCGCCGTCTGATCGTCTCGGCACCATTCGGCCCTGAAGTTCGTCTCGGCACCGATTCGGTCGCGAAGTGGTTCAGCCGTGAGCGTGTCGGCCACCGGTACGTGCAAGCGTTTCGGGACGGATACTGACGCTCGAGTCGGGCACCCATTCGAGCGATTCGTCTGCTCTGTGGAACCGAATACTGGCACATACCTCGGTTCCAGTAGCAGTATTCGAATTCGACATATCGAAAGTCGAATCTTATGGCTCAAAACTACATTCGAAACCGATTCCCCTCTCTATTGAACCTGTATCACGTCATCTTACCAGTATTCGATAGAGCCTCGTCTCGGACGGATGATCTCGAACGATCTATCGTATCACTCGAGACAGAGCAGAAGACCCGGGATATCAGCAGCTGCGAATCTGAACCACTCAAATTTGCATACTGAAATTCAAACATCAGAAAATAGGTGGTTGGGAAATATTGTTGATATTCTGGTATAGCGTGGCGCTACCGAAACAGTGGCGAACAGATCCGCCCGGTCGCTGTGGGATAGCAAGCGCGCCCGACCTAGTCGAATCGAACCCCGACTCGGTGAATCCGGGTTAGATCTCCTCGACGTACGCGTACGAGTCGGACAGTGCTTCGGCGTCCTCGCGCAGCAGGGCGACGACGAGACAGTCGACGTACTCCTCGAAGTACTCGACGAGGTCGGCGATCCGATTCGAGTCGATCGCCTCGAGCGAGTCCAGGAGCATGAACGGGACGACCTCGTAGACGTCGTGGACCAGATAGCCCGCGAGCGCGAAGACCAGTCCGGTGACCTCGCGTTCGCTCTCCGAGAGGTGGTCGACGGTGTCCTCGTAGGTCCGGCCGTCCTCGGTGGTCCGGACGATGTGCAGGTCGAACGCGGTCCGCGAGACTTTCCGGCGTCCCTCTCGGACCGTCTTCTCGCGTCGTTCGATCCAGATGCGGTCGATGTTCCGGTACTCGAGGATCGAGAGGATCGACTCCATGTGCTCGTTGAACGCGTCGACGGCGTTCGCCTCGATCCGGTCGACGCGGGTTCTGAGATCGGTCAGTTCGTCCTCGATGGTCTCGCGGCGGTCCTCGACCTCGCCGCGTTCCTCGATCTTCGCCTCGATCTCGTCGATCCGGTCTTGAACCTCGTCGCGTTCCTCCTCGAGATCCTCGAGTTCGAGTTCGAGCCGGTTCAGGTCGCGGTGGGCCTCGATAACGTCGCCGTACTCGGCGTCCTCGAACGTCTCGGCGTCAGATTCGAGGTCGTCGACGCGTTCCTGCTGGTCCTCGAGGTCGGCCTCGAGTTCCTCGATTCGCTGTTCGCGGCGCTCGAGTTCGTCCTCGATCGCCTCGAGTCGCGTCTCGATCTGGCCGCGTTTCTGCGTTTGCTGGCGGATCTCCTTCTGTCGGGACGAGAGGTCGTCGATCTGTTCCTGCAGGTCGCTGCGCTCGTCGAGTTTCTGCTGGCGGAGCGATCGCAATCGGTCGAGCGTCGATTCGATCCGTTCGCGGTCGACCTGCGAGCCGCACGTCCAACAGACGACGTCGCTCGAGTCCCCGAGGAGCTGCTCGGTGATGTCGCCGTCACCGTCGTCGCTCGACTCGACCGATTCCTCGAGGTCGAACTCGAACCCGTCGTCCGCGAGCCGCTCCTCGTTGAATCGGATCACGCTCTGGAGTTCGCTGACGGTCGTATCGAGGGATCGCTTTCGGGAGCGAAGCTCCTGGACTCGCCCCTCGAGTCGCTCCGGCGACTCCTCGGTGTCGTCGACCTCCTCGAGGTCGTCCTCGAGGTCGTCGCGTTCCCGTTCGAGCTCCGCGTAACTCTCCCGTTCGGTTTCGAGATCGTACTCGATGGACTCGAGTTCGGTCCGTGCCTCTTGGAGGTCGGCGAAGGCCGATTCGATCTCCGCTTTCCGTTCGCGACTCGCCTCCACGTCCAAGTCGAACTCGTCGAGTTCCGCCTCGAGTTCATCGATCCGTTCGGTCGTGGTCTCGATCTCGTTTTCGAGTGCGACCCGATCCTCCTCGAGGTCGGGCAGCTCGGCGTCGAGCCGCGACAGTTCCTCGAGGCGCTGGTCTATATCGCGCTTTTCGGCCTCGAGACTGCTGATTTCGGCCTCGATCTCGTCCGTATCGATCGGCCGCATGATGAGTTCGCGGAGGTCGTCGCCGGCTCTGACGGCTCGGCGCGCCTCGTTCGACTCGAGCAGGAAGGCAAAGAGGTCCGCGAGTTCCGGGTCGTCGAGGTAGGGATCGCCGTCGAAGACGACCTCGCCGTTGCGCCGCTCGAGGTATCGCGTATACTGGTCGTCGTCGAAGGCCAACTCGACGCTACCGGCGTCCGCGTCGCCCTTCAGCGAGGATCGCTGGCTGCCGAGTGCCGCCATGATCGTCTGGAGAAACGATGTTCGGTTCGTCGCGTTCCGGCCGGTCAGGACGTTGACGCCGGGTTGGAGCGTCACTTCGGTACTGTCGATGCCGCCGATGTTCTCCGCTGCGACGGTAATCGCCGATGAGACGGACTCTGGAGATGACATATGCGTCGTTTCTCGCCGCTGAATATAAATGCTATTTGGTTACGGCCGTTTTCCGCCGTTCGTCAGGCGGGTTCGGTCCCGTCGCAGTCACAGCCGCCCTGATCGAGCAGTTCTGCAATGGGGTAGTCGGCCCCGCACTGTCCGCAGATGGCGCGAACGTCGACGAATACCTCGTAGTCCTTGTCCGTAATCTCGTCGGCGTTGCGTAACTCGTCGAGCGTGGATTCGGTGATGACCTGGGTGCGGCCCGCGAGTCGCTGAACGGTCTCTTTCTTCCGTTCGATACGGTCCTCGCTGTCCTCCTCGGGGAGCGAGGCGTCGCGAACGTTCGTGAGATACGTATAAATCGTCTGGTGGGTGACGAAGTCCGATCGAACGTCGTCGATGTCGACCCCCGATCGCTCGAGGTCGCGGCGTTTGCGAACCGCGTCGGATCGAGACACGTCGTCGTCGGTCAGTGTTCGGTAGAGGGAATCGATATCCGTATCGA
Source organism: Natrinema sp. LN54 (assembly GCF_052439245.1). Lineage (NCBI taxonomy): Archaea > Methanobacteriati > Methanobacteriota > Halobacteria > Halobacteriales > Natrialbaceae > Natrinema > Natrinema sp. LN54. The sequence goes on along the minus strand of NZ_JBQVRP010000004.1, from coordinate 348,751 downwards.
GCACGGACGCGCCCGCCTCGCGCACGGCCGCGCGGAGCACGGCCTGATTGAATTCGGTCGCGAGGTCGCGCAGACTCGTTCGCTCCGTCCCGTCACCGATCCACTCGGCCTCCAGGCGCTCTCCCCACTCCTCGAGCCCGTACTGGTCCATCACTCGCTCGACTTTCGTTCGTCGCCCGCCGCTCGAGTCGTCTGCCATACCGGATGTCACTGAGGCCTATCGTACAAGTGTTGTGGTTGACTGCCGGGCCAACGACCAGCCGTACGAATCGGAAACGAACAGATTCATCCGAGCCGACCTCGATCCGCTCACCTTCCAATCATCGACTTACTTCGCTTCCGTTCGGATGCGAACCGTATCGACTCCCTCGTCAGCCCCAGCTCGTCCCGTACTGAGTAGTACGAACGTTCGGCACTGGCGAATTTCCCGACGTTTCGGCCGACCTATCGGACGGTGCCGAACGTTCCAGTCACGTTTTCCTCGAGTTAGTTACGAGAACCGTTCTCGAAGCGAGACAGTGGGCGGACGGAAGCGGTATCACTGGAACGCGAACCGATAATAGAATTGTGATACGAACGAACAGTTACAAAGATATGCCTGTAAATAGCCGGCTCGCGTCGCCGAGTGGATGCCGTTCGCCGATCGCACGACGGAACGAGGGTCGCTTTCCACGGATGAACGTGAAAGCAGGACGTTTCGAACGAAACTGGACGATTGGATCGGTCAAAGCGGCGACGGTGGTATCGCACGAAAGCCAGATTTGCGTTCACCACTGACGAACTGTCTGACGAACGTGTTCGTGCAGGAGGGCTCTCCGAGCGAACGCCGATTCGGAGACTACCGAGCAGTGGAGGCGGTATCGGCAGAGATTCACGACCGATTGTTCACCCGATGTGATCGGCGAGTGATATCGATCGTTTTTCATTACGTAACAGAACCGTCCGCGAGACGCTCGAGCCCCACCGTCGTTTCGAACCGCTGTTCCGGTTCTCACCCTCGATTTGGGTCCGCTGGCGGCGGTGCCGGGGAGAAGATTTAACAGAGGCTCCGCCGAAGAGCGAACGATGACCGAGCGCCAGCAGCTAGTCGTACAGCCGTCCCGGTGTCCCGATTGCGATGGTGACCTCACGTTCGGCGGCAAATCGTGGCAGTGCGCCGACTGCGGTCACATCCCGCGCCACGCTGCGGACTGAGCGGGACGAGCTATTGCGACCGCCTTCGATCGACGTAGTCGTGGGTTCGTCTCCAACGGTTCGCTGATCGCATCCGCGGTAGTAAACAGTTCCCCGCCGCGTCGCTCGCGAGCCTACGCGATGTCGACCGGCTCGCCCCGTTCGGCGGACTCGTGGAGCGCGTCGATGATCCGCATGTCCTGCAGGCCGTGTCGCCCGTCGGGATAGATCTCGGCGTCGCCGAGGAGTCGGTCGGCGAAGTAGTCGAACTCCTCTTCCATCTCGCGTTCGGCGTCGAAGCTGTCGTGTTCGATTGTGACCGAGAGCTCTCCTCGAGACAAGTGCAGCGAACACTCCCCGTGGAACGCCGGGCGAAGTTCGATCTGCCCGTCCGTTCCCGTGATCTTGAGGTGCGTGTCCTCGTGGGCGTTCTGACTCGAAATCGAGGTCATCTGGATATCGTCCTCGAAGCACAGCAGCGACGAGGAACGCTCGTCGGGCACGTCCGCGAACGCCTCGTGGTTCGAGGCCATCTCCGAGTGTACGCTGACGGGGTCGCGATCGAGCAGGAATCGGGTGGTGTTGATCGAATAGATCCCCAGGTCCATCACCGAGGTGCCGTAGCCGCTCAGTTCGGGATCGAGTCGCCACTGATCCGGATCGGGAATCATCTCGAGCAGGGGTTGGGTGTTGTGCCCGTAGACCGAGGCCGGGTCGCCGATAAAGCCGTCCGCGATCAGTTCGCGGGCCCGGCGCACCGCGGGATCGGTCTGCATGCGGTAGGCGATCATGAGCGGCACATCTGCCTCCTCGCAGGTGTCGACCATCGCTTCGGCGCGCTCGAGGGTCGACTCCATGGGCTTCTCACAGAGGATCGCCTTGTCCAGTTCGGCCGCGGTCTCGACGTACTCGAGGTGGTAGGCGTTCGGCGTCCCGACGTAGATCGCGTCGTACTCGTCGCTCGCAGCGCCGTCGTGGAACTCGTCGTAGCTGATGCCCCGAGCCACGTCGTTTTCGTCGGCGAGTCGGGTCGCCTTGTCGGTCGAACTGCTGACGAGGACCGAGACCTCGCCGAGATCCGACGATTCGATCGCCGGGAGCGCGACGTCGATCGTCCACCAGCCCAGTCCGATCAGGGCGTATCTGACGGTTCCGCTCTCGGTCGTCTGCCACGTCCGATCCTCGTACCTGTCGATCCAATCGAGCATGCTCGCCTCTATACCTCGATCTGATAAAAAATGACCGATGCCAGTGTGTGACGATAGCAGGGTCCGACCGTCGCCGTCTCCCGCGCTACGAACCGGTCTCTGCCGTCTCCCCGTCTTCGTCGAGCGAGACGGTCACGAGGCCGTCGAAGTTGAGGAGCACCCGCTGGACCCAGTCACCGAAGATCGCCTTGCCGGTCGGCGAGCGTCTGCGACCGGCGATGAAGACGTGATCGCAGTCGTACTCGTCGGCGGCGTTGAGCGTCGCCATCCCGTACCCCTCCGAGAGGATATCGACGCCGACGCTGTAGTCGATATCAGTCTCGCCGAGCGTCTCCCGGACGAACGACTCGAGTTCGGCTTCCGCCGCCTCGATGATGACGTCTTCGCCGTCGTCTTCCGAGACTCCCTCGATCTCGCCGATCGACTCGATCTTCCGAACGCCGGGACCGATCTCTTCGCCTGTGGCAAAGGCCAAGACGGTCAGTTTCGCGTCCCCGCCGCGTGCGTACTGTGCCGCTTCTCGGAGGAGCGTCGCGTGGCGATCCGTGTCCTCGACGACGACGAGTCCGTGCTTCATACACGGTCGTTGCGAGGAACCGGATTAAATATTCCGTTTGGTACCGGATCGCGTTCGACGGAAGCATCGATCCGAGCCGGTTCGAGCGTTGAATCGACCGCGTGGACGGCCGACCCAGTTGAAACGGATCGTCGCTAGACGAGCGGGAAGAGCGTCGAGTAGACGAGGAGCACGACGAGACTCGAGATCGAGAGCACGACGGTGAGTGCGGTCCACGTCTTGAGCGTCTCGGCTTTCGTGAGGCCGCCGATCTCCTTGACGATCCAGAAGCCGGAGTCGTTGAACCACGAGCAGATGACGGCCCCGGAGCCGATCGCCATCACGAGATAGGCCGGGTGAACGGTGAGTTCGGGGACCTGCGGGGCCATGATCCCGCCCGTGGTCAGCATGGCGACCGTGACCGACCCCTGCGCGACGCGGATGATCGCGGCGATGAGCCACGCCGTCACCAGCAGACCGATACCGAGGCCGTCGAGGGTCGACGCGACGAGTTCGCCGATACCCGCTTCGGCGAGCATCGCCCCGAACGCGCCGCCGGCCGCGGTGATCGCGGCGATGTTCCCGCCGTTGCGCAAGGCGTCGGTGATCTCGTCTTCCCAGACCGAGCGGGGGAAGTCGTCCATCCGGAGGTAGGTGAGCGAGGCGATGACCGCGGCGAAGGTCAGCGAGAAGTTGACGTTCCCGACGTAGTCGGTCGCCGGCTGAATGGACTCGAGGGCGGGGTACGTATCGCTGAACGTGTTGACGGCCGTACTGGCGGCGATGAAGGCGACGGCGACGACGACGGGGAGCACCGACTCGGCGAACGACGGCAGGTTCGAGACCGGCTTCGAGGCCTGCTCCTCGAGGTCTTCGACGGTCGTTCCCATCGTGTCTCGGAGCGGGATGTCGACGTACTGATTGATGAACCGACCGAAGATGACGCCGCTGATGAGCGCCGCGGGGAGGGCGACCGCCAGCCCGACGACGATGGTCGTGCCGAGGATGGCTCGCTCGGGATCGAGTTCTTGGGCGACCGCGAGCGGGCCCGGCGTCGGCGGCACGAAGGCGTGCATCGCGACGCCGCCGCCGCCGACGACGACGATATACAGCGCATAGTTCTTCCCGATTCGAGCGCGCATGGCGCGGGCCAGCGGCGCCATCAGGTAGAAGACGTTATCGAAGAACACCGGAATCGAGAGGATCGAGCTACTGACCCACAGGGAGAGGTCGGCGTTGTCGTCGCTGACGAACGACTGGAAGGATCGAACGATCCGATTCGCCGCACCGGAGTCCGTCATCGATTTCCCGATCACCGCCGCCATCAGGATCGGAATCCCGACGCCGGCCATGTTCTCGCCGAAGGCCGTCGCGACGCCTTCGGGAATGGTGCCGAAGCCGACACCGTCTAAAAAGAACGCGTTGGTCGTCCCGACGAGCAACGCCGAAATGATCAACCCGATGAACGTCGGAACGTCCCAGACCACGAGGAGCAGAATCACGGAGACGATTCCGATACCAAAGGCTAACAGTGGTGCGGTGGCTGCCATGTGTTCATTTCGGAACTATCTGCATGACCATAAAAAACCATGCATTTGTCCTGTCGGCGCGGCCGAGCAAGCTGACGGGTCTGACAGCCATACCAGCCGCCAGCAGGACGTAGCGAACCGGAACCGACGGTTCAGAAGTCGACGGCTCGAGTCGACCGGGACGATCCGATCGACTACTCGTAGGTGTGAACGCTGCCGGTCGTGTGCTCCTCGATGTACTCCCAGTCGTACTCGACGCCGAGTCCCGGTCCGTCGGGAACCGGAACGGTCCCGTCGTCGTCGACGGCGTCCATCAGATCCGAGTACCCACCCTGATAGACCGGTGGCTGGGTGTTCTGACAGTCGGGGTGGACCAGCGCCAGTTCGTAGTAGTTCGAGTTCCGGCAGGCGGCGATACAGTGCCGTTGGGCGGGTCCGGGCGCGTGAAACTCCACGTCGAGCCCGAAGGCCTCGGCCATCCGCGCCACTTTGATCGCACCGGTGATCCCGGCATCGTATTCCGGATCGGCTCGCAGGAAGTCCGTGGCGTCGTTGGCCGCGAAGTCGGATTTGCTCTCGAGCCCCCGGACGTGTTCGGTCTGGAGGATCGGTGTCTCGAGTTTCCGGGCGAGCTTTCGGTGGGCGTGCTGGGAGATGCCGCCGTCGCGGAACGGGTCCTCGTACCAGAAAAAGCCCGCCTCGTCGAGCGCGCGGCCGAGCTCGAGCGCGTCGGCGAAGGTCTCCAGTTCGCAGGCGGGGTCGTGCATGAGGTCCATGTCGTCGCCGACGGCGTCGCCGACCGCGCGCACGGCCTCGATCTCTCGGGTCAGGTCGCGAGCGTCGTCACCGCCGCCCCAGCCGTGGATTTTGAACCCGCCGAAGCCGCGGTCCCGACAGTCCTCGGCGAAGTCGGCGAACGCGGCGGGCGAGTCGAGGCCGCCCGCGTCGTCGCCGTGGTACGTCGACGCGTACGCCGGGATGCGCTCGCGGTAGGTGCCGAGCAGTTCGTGGATCGGCGCGTCGTAGTACTTTCCGGCGAAGTCCCACAGCGCGATGTCGATCGGGCCGATCCCCATTCGATCGTACTTCCGTAGCGCGCGTTTGACTTCCGACCAGTGTTTCTCCCGCTGCAGCGGGTCCTTGTCGATCAGGTACTTCGCGATGATGTTGTACTGGGCGGCCGCAGGCGAGTTCCCGCCGACGTACTCGCCAGTGATCCCCTCGTCCGTGTGAATTTTGACCCCGAAGAGCTTCCGCATCGTCGTCTCGCCGGGTTCGTAGACGAGGTTGAACCCGTGCTCGTCGGTCCCCACGTCCTCGAGGGGGTACTCGAACTCTCGACTTTCGATTTTCGTGATCGTCGGTGTCACGTTCGTCACCTCTTTCGGACGACTGATAAAGATACGCCGTCGTGGCCTCCTGTCAACCGGTTTCCCGACACCGAAGAGGGTATTCCGACTGACGACCAAGCGTTCATCAATACCGAATTGGAGTTCAGTGTTACTGGCGGATAGCTGTCGAGACGGTCCGTTCGAGACGGCCACAATCACCGCAGCCGTGACTTTCGGCGCGAGAAGTCAACTCTTCGGCCGAATGCTGTTGGGCGTTCTATCAATGATTGCTGAACGGCTGCGAGTCCGATCGATCACCGACGATCTACCGGCGTTCACAGTGGCCCCAACAGCCCCTCTCCGATATCGGCCGCCTCGAGCCCGATTTCCGGCAGCAACCCCGTCATCGATCCGCCTGCATTACAGAACGATGTGTGTGTGATGCGTGGAAACGGCGATCCGGACCGACAACACGGCGTTCAATATTACATAACAACGTCTCTGTCTTGGAAAACACAGTTGACCGCTACCGCGTATCGGTCGTCGCGATCAAGTCGTTCGAACCGGTACTGTTCAACAGGTGTGGCGCTATACTGAATCCCGTACTGTCACGCACGCAGCGACCGGACCGAGCGGACTGCAACCGCCGAAAAATAGCGTCGATATCGCCTGTGACTCGAGCGGACGACAGTCGATCAGTAGTTGTCGTAGACCGTCTTGCTGATGCTGTAGAAGTCCAGTCCGGCGTCGCCCTGCTCGCGGTAGGTCTCGCTCGAGGAGTCCTTCATGCCGCCGAAGGGAACGTGGAGTTCGAGGCCGGTCGTCTTCTCGTTGATCTTGACGACGCCGGCTTCGATCTCCTCGACGAAGCGGTTCGCTTCGGTATGGTCGTCCGTGACGACGCTCGCCGAGAGCCCGTAGTCGACGTCGTTGGCGACGGCGAGTCCCTCGTCGAAGTCGCTGACGGGGATGACCGCCAGTACCGGTCCGAAGACCTCCTCCTGTGCGAGGCGCATCTCGGGATCGACGTCCGAGAAGACCGCGGGCTCGACGAAGTAGCCGTCGCGGTCGAGTTCGCTTCCGCCGAACTCGAGGGTCGCGCCCTCCTCTTGGGCGATATCGACGTACTCGAGCGTGCTCTCGAGTTCGGACTCGCTGACGTGGGGCCCCATACCGGGGTCGTCGAGTCCGTGGCCGTGGTCGATCGCTGCGGCGCGGTCGACGACCCTCTCGACGAACTCGTCGTAGACGTCCTCGTGGACGATAGCGCGGGAGGCGGCCGTACACGCCTGCCCGGTCACGCCGAACGCGCCGTCGGCGACGATCTGGGCCGCTTCCTCGACGTCGGCCGTGTCGCTGACGACCGTCGGGTTCTTGCCGCCCATCTCGAGTTGGACGCGCTTGCCGTCCTCAGTCGCGGTATCGTAGACGGTGTTCCCGACTGCCGTGCTTCCGGTAAAGGAGATGGCGTCGACATCCTCGTGGCTGGCGATCGTGCCACCGACCTCGCTGCCGGGACCGGTGACGACGTTGAGCACGCCGTCGGGCAGGCCGGCTTCCTCGAGTGCGCCGGCCATCTCGTGGACGACGCCGGGCGCGAGCGTCGCGGGCTTGATGACGACCGCGTTACCCGCGGCGAGGGCGGGCGCGATCTTCCATGCCGGGATGGCGATGGGGTAGTTCCACGGCGTGATAAGGCCCGCGACGCCGAGGGGTTCGTTCTTGGTGTAGAGGTTCGTATCTCGGGCGCTCGAGCTCTTGACCGTGCCGCCGATGTCGCTGGCCTTCGAGCCGTAGTAGTGGAAGATATCGATCGCACGCTGGACCTCGCCGCCGGCCTCGCTTCGGGTCTTGCCCTCTTCCCGTACGAGCAGTTCGGTCAGCTCCTCCTTTCGCTGATCGAGGAGCGAACCGGTCTTCGCGAGGATTCGGCCGCGCTCGGGACCGGGCGTCGACCCCCACTCGTCGCTGGCTGCACTCGCCGCCTCGATCGCTCGCTCGGTGTCCTCGGCGTCGGATTGGGGATAGGTCGCGATGACTTCCCCGGGGTTTGCGGGATCGGTCGTTTCGAACGTTTCGCCGGTGTGCGATTCGGTCCACTCGCCGCTCACGTAGTTCAACCGCTGGTCTGCCATACGTGTGTACGTCGTCCCGTCCGCCCATAATTCTTGCCGTTCCGACCCTTCGACGCGGCGGGCTCGCTCGGGGACGGGACATTTATAACGGTTTAGGTAGTTGATGCCTGCATGCGGTATCAGCGCCTATCGACTGGCGACCAGTATAGACTAATCGCTGTCGACGACGAGACAGCGTACGATCTGACGGCCGTCAAACCGCGGCTGGACAGCTTCGGGGACCTCGCGGCGGCAGCGGATATCGCGGGCGTCGGCGTGGACGAGTTGGCGAGCGAGGTCGCAGACGAGGCACCGACGGTCTCTCCTGACTCGCTTCCGGACGGAACGCTGCCGGTCGTGCCCGAGGAGGTCTGGGCGGCGGGCGTCACCTACGAAATCAGCGAGGAGGCCCGGGAGGAAGAGAGCGGGATGCCGGAGATGTACCTGCACGCCTACGAGGCCGACCGGCCGGAGATCTTCTTCAAAGCGACGCCGAGCCGAACGGTCGGTCCGGGCGAGGCCGTCGGGATCCGCGCCGACTCCACGTGGGACGTTCCCGAACCGGAACTCGGAATCGTCCTCTACGACGGATCGATCGTCGGCTACACGATCGGCAACGACATGAGCAGCCGCTCGATCGAGGGCGAGAACCCGCTGTACCTGCCGCAGGCGAAGATGTACGAGCGCTGCTGTTCGATCGGTCCCTGCGTCGCCTCCGCCGCCGACGTCGGCGATCCCCACGAACTGACGATGTCGATGTCGATCTCCCGCGACGGCGAGGTGCTCTACGACGACGAAACGTCGATCGGCAACATGGCTCGCAGCTGCGAGGAACTGGTCGAACACTGGCGGGACCACGACGTCGTGCCCGAACTCGGCGTCCTGCTCACGGGTACCTCGCTGGTCCCGGACGACGGCTTCACGCTCCAGCCCGACGACGAGGTCCGCATCGAAATCGACGAGATCGGGACACTCTCGAACACGGTCGTCGAAGTCTGAACGGAGCCGACGTTTCAGGGACTACCGTCCACACGGAGCGACCGAGGCTCTTCTGTCCAGTTACCGCGTGATCGCCATCGTCGCTCGAGCGAGTCCCTCCGAGAGCGCCCGCTCGAGGCGACGTGGTCGACACGGCCGTGCTCGGCCACACTGCCGGTGGGTTACTCGAGACGTGATTCGACGACCCCTGACTGGAGATACGCCGGGTACCGGTAACCGACCGAATCGGTCGCGACCGGTGCCATCCGCCTCTCGGAATGACTCGCCGTCAACTGCGTGTGCGTCGCTTTTACTCGCCCTCTCTCGAGTTGCTCTTTCGCCGAACTCATTTGTAATCATGAAAAACGATGATATATAACCATCAAATATGTGTGGGTGTGATGCTCAATAACACTGTGCTACAGTTAGGTGGACAGGCACCCCTCGTCTCGCTCGTCGCAGGTATCGTGGCGATCGTTCTGTTGCTAGTGGTCTTTGACCTTCCGGCGTTCGTCTCGCTCGTCATCGCGGGATTCACCGTCGGCATCGTCGCACCGGAGGTCGCCTTCGCCGAGGTCCCCGGCGAGTTCGCCTCGGCGTTCGGTGAGAACATGGCCGGGATCGGTATCCCGATCCTGATGGCCGCGATCATCGGAAAAGCGATGGTCGAAAGCGGCGCTGCGAACCGAATCGTCCGCGGGTTCACGAGCGTGTTCGGCGACGAGAACACGGAACTGTCGCTGTTCAGTAGCAGTTTCGTGATGTCGATTCCCGTGTTCTTCGACAACGTCTTCTACCTGCTCGCGCCGCTCGCGCGGTCCGCTCGAGCACGTATCGGGAAGAATTACACCCTGTACATCGTCGCGGTCGGGGCCGCCGGTGTCGTCACGCACGGGTTCGTGCCGCCGACGCCCGGCCCGCTGCTCGCCGTCGAGGAGTTCGACGCCAATCTCGGCAGCACGATCCTGATCGGCGTGCTCGTCGGCGTCCCGACCGCGCTCGTCTCGGGACTCGGATACGGCTACTGGATCAACCGCCGGCTCGAAATTCCGCTCCGCGATTCGATGGGCACGACGGTCGAAGAACTCGAGGCGCAAAACCAGATCCCGACGAGTTCGTTGCCGGGTATGGTCGAATCGCTGCTCCCGATTCTGCTCGCCGTGCTCCTCGTGACCGCGGACACGACCACGCAGACGATCCTCGGGGAAGACGCGGCAGTCAGAAACATCACCGGCTTCTTCGGCGATCCGAACCTCGCGCTCACGGCGGCCGCGCTGGCGGCGGCGCTGACGTACTTCCGCATGAGCGATCTCGACAGTGACGCGTTCTCCGACGAACTCACGGACGCGCTCAAGAGCGGCGGCAACATCGCCGCCATCACCGCGGCCGGCGGCGCGTTCGGTGCGATGCTGCAGGCGGCCGGTGCCGGCACGTACATCGCGAACAGTCTCGAAGGGGTCGGTCTCGGCCTGCTCGTGACCGCGTGGGTCATCGCCGCCGGCGTCCGCGTCGTCCAAGGGTCGGCGACTGTCGCGATCGTCACCACCGCGGGGATCATGGCCCCGCTCGCGAGCGGCCTCGACGTCAACGTCGCCTACCTCGTCATGGCCATCGGCGCGGGCGCGTCGTTCTGCTCGTGGTACAACGACTCCGGCTTCTGGATCGTCAAGGAGATCGGCGGCCTCACGCAGGGCGAGACGCTCAAGACGTGGACGGTCGCGACGACCCTCATCGGGATCACGGGCCTGCTCAGCACGCTCATCTTCTCGACGATCCTCCCGTTCGCCTGAATCGTCTCGCCGCGTTTGAAACGTAGTCGTCCCGCAGTCACACGCCGTTTTTTCGACCCGTCCTCGAAAACACAGATCCGCCTACGGGAGGACGCCGTCGGCCGTTCCGGTAAACGCCAGTCGGCGGTTCTTGACCGCCACTCCGCTCTCGGCGTCGAAGAGATGGATCGCCTCCTCGGGGAATTCGACGGTGACTCGATCACCGCCGCTGACCGTCGGCACGCCCTCGGTCGTCGCGATGAACTCCTCGGCCGCCGTCGCACCGTCGAACCGAAGATGGACGATGTTCTCGTTGCCCATCGGCTCGACGACCGAGACGTCCGCCTCGAATCCACGGTCTCCCGTCCCTCGGTCGCTGATCCGGATATCCTCCGGCCGAATCCCGAGCACGAGATCGGTTCCGTCCTCGAGGTCCGCGTCCAGTTCCGCGGACAACGGATACTTGAAGTCGTCGGTCACCAACGCGTCTCCCTCGAGAGTGCCGTCGAAGAAGTTCATCGACGGCTCGCCGATGAAGCCCGCGACGAACAGGTTGTTCGGCTCGTGATAGCATTCGAGGGGCGTGCCGACCTGCTGGAGTTCCCCCTGATCCAGTACGGCGATCCGGTCGCCCATCGTCATCGCCTCCGTCTGATCGTGGGTGACGTAGACCGTGGTCACGCCGAGTTGTTCTTGGAGGTGCTGGAGTTCGGTGCGCATCTCGGCGCGTAACTTCGCGTCGAGGTTCGAGAGCGGTTCGTCCATCAGGAACACGTCGGGATCGCGGACGATGGCCCGTCCGAGTGCGACCCGCTGTTGCTGGCCGCCCGAGAGTTCGCCGGGTTTGCGATCCAGCAAGTCGTCGATACCCATCAGCGCCGCCGTCTCCTCGACCGTCTCGGAGATCTCCGCACTCGAGAGATCCGTCGACTCCTCGAGTCCGAAGGACATGTTCTCGCGAACGGACTTGTGGGGATACAGCGCGTACGACTGAAAGACCATCGCGATGTCGCGGTCCTGTGCCGACACGTCGTTGACCGTCCGCTCGCCGAGTTTGACATCGCCGTCGGTGACCTCCTCGAGGCCGGCGATCATCCGCAGCGTCGTCGATTTCCCACAGCCCGACGGGCCGACGAGGACCAGAAAGTCCCCGTCGGGAACCTCGACCGAGACGTCTTCGACCGCAACGACACTCGCCTCTCCGTCCTGATACACCTTGGTTACGTCGTCGAGTTCTAAGCCCGCCATATTACACCTGTGTCAGTTCGCGTTCGGTTTCGAGCCGACGGTTGCGGAGCGCGTCGCCGCTCGTCCCGTCGAAGATGTGGATCGAATCCGGATCGAGCGTGACCACGACCGAGTCGCCCGGTTCGACGACGTGCATGCCGTCGGTCACCGCCTGCAAGACGTCGTGTTCGTCCGTCGCATCGGCGTGGGTGAGATGCACCACGTTCTGGTTGCCGTGCGTTTCGGCGACGGTCACGGTCATCGAGAACTCGTGCTCGCCGAGTTGGGTCGTCGCATCCTCCGCCCGTCGGACGTCGATCGCCTCCGGACGGATTCCGAGCACGAGGTCGTCGACATCGCCGACGGCGGCCTCGAGCCGTTCGTCGAACGGGTACTCGAGGTAATCGCCAGCGAACCCGTCCTCGGACCGGTGGCCGGACAGGAAGTTCATCATCGGCTCGCCGATGAAGCCCGCGACGAACTGGTTTGCGGGCTCGTGGTAGAGCTCGAGGGGTTCGCCGACCTGCTGCAGGCGACCGTCGTTTAGTACGGCGATCCGGTCGCCCATCGTCATCGCCTCCGTCTGGTTGTGGGTGACGTAGACCGTCGTCACGTCGAGGTCCTCCTGCAGGTTCTGGAGTTCGGACCGCATCTGTGCCCGGAGTTTGGCATCGAGGTTGGCGAGTGGCTCGTCCATCAGGAAGACTTCCGGATCGCGGACGATGGCTCGACCCAGCGCGACCCGCTGTTGCTGGCCGCCCGAGAGCTCGCCGGGCTTGCGATCGAGGAGGGACTCGATGCCGAGGTCGGCGGCGATCTCCTCGACGCGCGCGTCCATCTCGTCGGGGGTGTAGCCCTCCTCCTCTTCCAGTCCGAACCGGACGTTCTCCCGGATCGTCATGTGGGGATAGAGCGCGTAGTCCTGAAACACCATCGCGATATCCCGGTTCTGGGGAACGCGATAGTTCATGTGGTCACCGTCGATGTAGAGGTTGCCCTCCGTCGGCGTCTCGAGGCCGGCAATCATCCGCAGCGTCGTCGATTTCCCACAGCCCGACGGGCCGACGAGGACGAGGAACTCACTGTCTTCGACGTCGAGGGTGACGTCCTCGACGGCGACCGCGTCTCCGAACCGTTTCGTGATGTGATCGAGTTGAATGCGTCCCATCGATTATCCACTCTCCGTGCGCAGTCCTTTGGCGAACTCTTCGGCGAACGCGACGTACAGGAGGATGGTCGGCAGTGCTGCGAGGAACGCCGCCGACATCCGGATCCCGTAGTCGATCCCGGAGGTCGACGCGCCGACTGCCGGCAACAACAGCGTGATCGGTGCCGCGTCGGCGTTCGACCCTGCGATGAGCGTAAACGAGAACAGGAACTCGTTGTAGATCTGGGTGAACTGATAGATGAACACCACGCCGAACATCGGCTTCGAGATCGGCAGGACGATGCGCCGATAGATCTTCGTGATGCTCGCCCCGTCGATCTTCGCCGCTTCGACCAGCGAGTTCGGGAGGCCCTTGTAGTACGATCGGAAGAGGATCGTACAGATCGGGATCCCGTACGCGACGTGGGTGATTATTAGCGGAACGAGTTGCGAGTGATACCCCTGTAACAGCGGTATCACCGCGAACGTCGGCTCCAGCAGATCCGCAAGCGGGAAGATATTGTTCCAGAATCGCGACAGCGGGACCAGTACGGCCTGATACGGCACGAAAACGCCGACGAGGAACAGCGACAGCATGCCGATCTGGCCGCGCCAGCTGACCATCGTCAGGCCGTAGGCGGCCATGCTCGCGAGCAACACGTTGAGGATCGTCGCGGGAATGGCCATGAGCAGCGAGTTCACAAACGAGCGCGAGAGGCGCTCGAGCGCGAACTGGAGGTTCGACAGCGTGAACGTCTCTCCGGTCGGCGGTGCGAGCGGAAGCGAACGCGCCACGCCTTCGTTGGTCTTCAGTGCCGTCATGATCCCCGTCTCGAGGGGAATGAAGAAGAATCCGAGGAAGAAGATGACCAGTGCGTACTGGCCGATCCGCTTGAGGTTCACGTTCTCGACGAGCGACACGACATCGAGGTTCGAATCGGAGCTTGCTTGTGACATTGTTAGAGGCTCCCCTGTCGGTGCTGATAGACGAGATACGGCGCGATGACGCTCAGGGCTAACAGGAGCAACATCGTCGCGATCGCGGCCGAGTACGCCCACTTACCGAATTTGAACGCCTGACGGACCATCAGGGTGGCGAGGATGTCCGTTCCGTTCGGCGGTCGATACTGGCCCACGAGCGAGTAGAGGAAGGTAAACGCCTTGAGCGCGAACACCATCAGGACGACGGCGGCGCTGACGGACGATTCCTTTAGCTGTGGCACGATGATCCGCAGGTAGGTGCGAAGCGTACTCGCGCCGTCGACTTTCGCGGCTTCGAACTGATCGCGCGGGATCGACTGAAGCCCCGCCAGATAGACCACCATCGCGTACCCGCTGAACTGCCAGACCAGCGCGAAGATGACCGATGCAAGGGCAATCTCCGGATTCCCAAGCCAGTCGATCGGTTCGAATCCGAGTCCCGTCACGACGACGTTGAGGAATCCGCTCTCCTGATTGTACATCCAGCGCCAGAGCTGTGCCGTGACGACGAACGAAAGCGCCATCGGCAGCAGGTAGACGGTCTGTATCTTGTCCTTGTACCTAATTCCGTGATCCAGCAAGATCGCGAGGAACAGGCCCAAGATCAGCGAGACGGTCGTAAAGGCCACGAGCAGGATGAGATTGTTGATCGCGGCCTCACGGAACGCCTCGTTTGCAAACGCGGTCCGGTACATCTCGAGGTCGAGATTCGAGTACGTCGGCGAACTGATCCCAGAGAAGTCGGTAAACGAGATGAGAACGTTGTACCCGATGCCGCCGTACACGGCGATTCCCATCAGGACGAACGGGATCCCCCAGTAGGGCGACGACCGGACGAAGTCGCTGTTCAGGAAATACCTGAGCTTCGTTTGCCAGTCCACCACCTCCTCGGTCGGTGCTGTTGTCGATTCTGTCGTTTCCTGTGTTGCCATCAGCCTATTGACTCTGTCCCACGTTAATAAAAATTTAGGTATGATAACGTGCTTACTGAGAGACCGCGTCGAGCAGTCCGTCCGCCGCTGCTTCGGCGTCGTACGGGTTCTGGAAATTATTCCCGATCACGCTCTTACACTGGTCGAGGACCTCGGGTTCGACGGCGAGGCCGTGGGCGATCGTCGGCGGATACGATTCGGAGTCGGTCAGATGCTCGTAGGTCATCGCGAGGAAGTCCGTCAGTTCGTTCGGGTCGATGTCGGTTCGGAGCGGCACCGATCCCTTGGGGTTGTTGAACGCGATCTGGGCTTCCTTCGTTCCGACGTACTTCTGCCACTCGATCGTCTGTTCCTCGGTCGGGTTGCTGGCCGGCGTGACGAAGGAGTCGACGTGGTAGAAGTACACGCCCTCGGTTCCGGGGAACGGAATCCAGTCCCACTCCTCGCCGAAGTTGAAGCTGTCGTCGGCACGGAACATCCCGTACAGCCAATTGCCGCCGTGGATACACGCCGCTTCCGGCGGCTGGTCGGTATCGAGATCGCCGATGATCTTCTGTCCGGCCTCCGTGTAGCCGATCGAGGAGGCGTCTCCCGGAATGTAGTTCTCCCGGATCTCCTGGAGGACGTCGAACGCCTCGATCATCGCGTCCCGGTCGCCGTCGCCCTCGATGAAGTCCATGTATGCCTCGACGCCGCTCTGACTCGTCAGGATCTGTGCCCACGTCTGGAGCCCGGTAAACGGCGCCACCATCGCGTGCGAAAACGGCGTGACATCGGTTTCCTGATCGATCTGCTCGAGCGCGTCCATGAGATCGGAGACGCTACTGAGACTCTCGGCGTCGACGCCCGCTTCCTCGAAGACGGACGTATTGTAGAACAGGTTGTTCATTCGGTGGGAGCCGATCGGCACCACCGGCATCTTATCGTTGAACTCGCAGTAATCGATAACGCGATCCTGCATGACGTCCTTGTAGCCTTCGGCCTCCCAGACGTCCTCCTCGAGGTCCATCAGGCTGTCCCGGTAGCGCTCCAGGTTCTTGCCCGGCCAGTTGGCGAAGGCACTCATCACGTTCTGGTTCGTCAACCGACGCATGACGGTCGCGTTCAGGTCGACGTTGCCGTCCCCACCGACGGCCTGAAAGTTGTCCTGACTGATATCCGGGTTGTCGTCCGCGAACCCGCTGGTAAGCGCATCGATCGCTTCCTTGCCGTCACCCCCCGTCCAGCCGTGCAGGACTTCGAACTCGTCCGAGCCGGACCCACCGAGACACCCAGCCATGCCCAGAGCACCGCTCGCTGCGATCCCCGTGAGATACGTTCGCCTATCCATACTGCCAACCGGATTGTAATTGTCAACCATGCCGATTGTGAGGTGTTACCACTGACATATAAATCCATCGTAATTAATGGACTTTAATGGAGATCTCCGCGATCGCTCTCACCGTCTCCGATCGACAACGGGTCTCGAGCGGCGCTGTCTAGCCAGTAGACGGGAGACCGTCGCCCAGAGAAGCGGCAATCGGTGCGAAGGCGAATAGTGGGACAGACCCTCGCACTCGTCCTCGGTCGGTTCAGCGACGGCTCGTCGGACTCGAGGCGGATCGACTCGAATTCACGCCTCGTCAAACGACGCAAATCGGAGATTTGCAAGCACGATGAAGCTACGCTTCATCGAACAACCCGGAGCGAAGCTCCGTGAGCTTGACTTCGGCTCACGCCTCGTCAAACATCTCGGCACCGTCGGCCAGATGCTCCTCGACGGCGTCGAGATCGAGCGTGATCCCGAGACCCGGCTTCTCCGGCACTTCGGCGTACCCGTCCTCGATGATGTCTTCCTCGACGAGGTCCGACCACCAGCCGAGTTCGTAGGAGTGGTACTCCACGGCGAGCGAGTTCGAGATGGACGCCCCGACGTGGATGCTGGCCATGGTGCCGATCGGCGAGGAGACGTTGTGCATCGCGACCGGGACGTAGTACATGTCCGCGAGGTCGGCGATCTTCCGCGTCTCGCGCATGCCGCCGACGCGGGGGACGTCGGGCGCGACGATATCGACGGCCTGCTCCTCGAACAGCCGGCGGTTGCCGTGGTTCCGGTAGACGTTCTCGCCGACCGTGATCGGCGTCGAGGTCCGCTTGGTGACCTCCGCCTGTACGTCGTGGTTCTCCGGCGGGATCGGGTCCTCGAGCCACCAGACGTCGTACTCCTCTAAGCGATCGGCGAGTCGGTGTGCGCTGCCGGAACTGAACGACCAGTGGCAGTCGAAGGCGACGTCGGCGCGGTCGCCGACGCGCTCGGTGACCTTCTCGACGATCTCGGCCTTGTGTTCGATCTCGGGACCGCGCAGGTGACGGTTCGCGCGGTCCTTCTCGTGGCCCGAGGGAACGTCGAGGTCGAACTTCAGGGCGTCGTAACCGAGGTCCTCGACGACGCGTTCGGCCTCGTCGGCGCAGGCGTCGGGATCCGCTTCGTCCTCGGTGTGGCAGTCGCAGTACATCCGCATCTCGTCGCGGTACTTGCCACCGATGAGCTGGTAGGCCGGCACCTCGAGGATCTTCCCGGCAACGTCGTGCAGTGCGAGTTCGATCCCCGAAATCGCGGAGATCGCTTTCCCGGCGATCGATCCCTCACCGGAGAGCTTCTGGACGAGGTGTTCGTAGAGGCGATCGATGTCGAGCGGGTTCTCTCCCTCGAGGAACGGGGCCATCCGCTCGATGATCTCGCGTTCGCCGGCACCCCAGTAGGACTCGCCGTTGCCGACGAGGCCGGCGTCGGTGTAGACGCGGACCAGCGTCCACGGATAGTTGCCGTCGACGATAGTCGTCTGGACGTCCGTGATCTCGACGTCACGCGGCCCGCGGGAGTTCGAAACTCCCATCGTCTCCGCTGAGAGGTCGCGCATCGTATACTCTGCGTTCGGGTCGGACAGCTGTCTGTAATCCATCGACAGTCGTGAATTACGGTAGGCACTACTAAAACTTCCGTCTGAAACGGTCGCCTGACGAGAAAATATCAGTGGGGTAACTCAGTCCCGCAGGACCGAGACGTCGAAGACGGGTTTGCAGGTCCCGCCCTCGATGAAGGTCTCGAACGCTTCGTCGGGCTCGAGCAGGCTAAAGCGGTCGTCGATGAACGTCTCGGCGTCGACGTCGCCCGTGTCGATCAGGCGAAGCGCGTTCTCGAAGTCCTCGTACTTCGACGCGTAGGAACACTGCAGGTCGATCTCGGAGCGCACGAGCGGCGAGTAGGGCATCGTCGTCTCGCCGGTCTGTCCGATGAGGACGATCTGGCCCCCCTTCCGAACCTCGTCGACGGCCGACGGCAGTCCGGACGGGTGGCCCGTCGTGTCGAAGACGACGTCGTAGCCGATACCGTCGGTCAGTTCGTCGCGGACGGCGTCGAGATCGTCGTCGGCCACGTTGACCGTCTCGAACCCGAGTTCTTCGGCGAGCGGGAGGCGGTAGTCGCCGTCCTGGCCGACGCCGCTGACGACGACCTCGCCGCCCTGTGCGCGGGCGACCTGTGCGGTGAGGAGTCCGATCGGACCGGGCCCCTCGACGAGGACTCGAGTGCCGGCGCGCACACGGGAGTTCTGGATGACGGCTCGGGCAGCGATGCTGGTCGGTTCGACCATCGCCGCGTGTTGCTGTTCGACGCTGTCGGGGACGGGGTGGAGTGCGTCCTCGGGGACGGCGATATAGGGCTCGTAGGCACCGTCGTGGTCGACGCCCGTGATGACCGAGTTCTGGCAGACGTTCGATTCGCCGATCTCGCACTGGTAGCAGTCGCCACAGCCGCGGATCGGCCGCTCGACGACCCGGTCGCCGACCGCGAACTTCGTCACGGCGTCGCCGACCTCGACGACGCGACCCGAATACTCGTGGCCGATGACCGTCGGCAGTTCCATTCGTTCGAACGCCGATTCGAACTCGTAGATCCCCGCATCGCTCCCACAGAGGCCCGCATAATCGACCTCGATCAGCGCCTCGTCCGGTTCCGGTTCGGGCCGCTCGCGGTCGGCGAGTTCCATGGCTCCCTTGCTTCGACTGGTCTTGGCTAATCCGCGCATGATACCGTATCGTTCGTCCGCAATTATAATTCTGCGGGGTTCAGCATCGGACGGATCGCCCTCGCTCGAGAGGGTAAACATAATGAGGTCGGACGGTCTCGCTTGCGGTATGGTCGATTACCAACACAGTCCGGTGACCGTCAGTGGCAAGCGAGCCGTCGTCATCGGCGGGACGAGCGGGATCGGACAGGCGATCGCCCTCGGCTTCGCCGAGGAGGGTGCCGACGTCATCGCGACGAGCCGCAGCGAGGAGACGGTCGACGAGACCGCAACGGAAATCGAAGACCGCGGCGTCGAGACGGCGCGAGTCACCTGCGACGTCACCGAAGCCGACTCCCTCGAGCGCGTCCGCGAAACGGCGGTCGACGAACTCGGCGGTATCGACATCGTCGTCGCGTCGCAGGGGGCGATTTCCCGGGCGACGGTCCAGGACATCTCCGACGAGGACTGGGAGTTCGTCACCGACGTCGCACTCGACGGGGTCCGCCGCGTGACGCAGGCCTTCGCACCGGCGATGGAGGACGGCGGCTCGATCGTCAACATCTCCTCGCTGGCGGCTCGGCTCTCGATGGCGAACCTGCCGGCGTACACCGCCGCCAAGGGGGGCGTCGAAGCCTTCACACGCGCATCCGCGAAGGAACTCGCGCCCGATATCAGGGTCAACGCGATCGCGCCGGGATTCGTCATCACGCCCCAGAACGCGGACACCTACGCTGAGGGCACCGAGAAGCGCGAGCGCATCGACGATCGAACGCCGCTCGGTCGCGTCGCCGAGCGCGAGGAGATCGTCGGCGCGGCGATTTACCTCGCCAGCGACGCCGCCTCGTTCGTGACCGGCGAGGTCGTCACCGTCGACGGCGGGTTCGCGGACAGCGCCTTCTGATCGGCTCGTCGTGCCGACCGAACCAACGTTTTTGTGGGTCCGCCACTGGAATGTCAGGAGACGAATGCGAGAGATAGAGACACGGAGGATCAGCCGCCGCCGTACTACTGCTACCCGGAGTACGAGGACGCGATCGAACTGTTCCGAGCACTCGAGTCGGACGTGCTCTCGCTGACTCACTACGAGGTCTTCGAGGGCGACGCGGTGGATCGGTTCGTCGACGAGTCACTGGCGTTCGTCTCGGAACTCGATACCCTCGCGCTGGAACTCGTCGACGAGCACGGGACGATCACCCTCCGGAACGCGATCGACGGCGTCGTCGACCGTCGCGGCAGCTACGGGCTCGACGCCGACCTCGCGTATCCGCTGTCGGGACACTTCGCCGCTCACGTCGATCGCGGCACCCTCGAGCGAACGCAGACGGACGGCGTCGTCGCGTGGTGCCGGTCGTGAAATTCTTGTTCGTGATTGGTGAACAACGGTTTGTGTGGAGCAGTGACGAGGCCGAGTTGGCAACCGATCAGGAGTAGGTGAGATTCAGCTCGATGACGTTCGCCGCGCTCTTGAGGAGTTCGGGGAGTTCCGATTCGAGCCGCTCGCCCTTCATGCGACTCGTCGGCCCCGCGACGCTGAGCGCCCCGATCGGTCGGTCCTCGAGGTCCAGAATCGGAACGGCGACACAGCAGAGACCGCCGATTCGTTCCTCTCGATCGAACGCGACACCGCGGTCACGGATCTCCGCGAGTTCGGCTTTGAGTTCCCCGCGGTCGGTGATCGAGTGTTCGGTATCGGCCGACATCCCGTGATCGTCGAGGATCGTGTCGACGCGGTCCTCGGGCAGGTATGCGAGGATTGCCTTCCCGAGGCCCGTGTTGTGCAACGCGACACGGTGGCCGGTACTCGCGGCGACGTTGACGGCCTGATCGCCACGAACTCGGCAGACGTAGACTCCCTGTCCGTGTTCCTCGACGAGCAGATTCACGAGCTCGTCGGTCTCGTCGGCGATCGCTTCCATTTCGGGCCGGGCCGTCTCGTAGAGGTCGTCGCGCTGGCGCACGTACCGTCCGAGATCGAGAAACCGAAGCCCGATGTAGTACGTTCCGTCCTCCTTGACGACGTACTCCTCCTGCTCGAGCGTGCTGAGATAGTTGTAGACGCTACTTTTCGGCAGTTCGAGTTCGTTCGACAGTTCGGTGACGCCGGCGCCGTCGAGTCGACGCAGCGTCTGTAGAATGTCGAACGTCGTGACGACCGACTTCACTGGATTGTTCGCTCGCTTGCCCATATACTGACTAGTATACGTTTCCTATAAATATCTATGTGTTCATCATTCATGAACGTGCGGTCGTGAATACGAACCGGGCTTTCAGACCGCTGGCTCACGGTCCGCGTCCCATGACCGGTATATGCGTGTGAGGGACTACCGCTATCGCTCGAGTATGGTGTGGGTCGTTCATCCATAGAGAAAGTATGTTCTCCTATAACGCAAACATCCGAAATAGCCACTCGAATCAGCTGTGAGCACTGCTACCTCGGTTCTGACGATACGCCTCCTCCATCCGGAGTCGGATACGCGGTGTGAAAGTGACCCAGAGGAGCTGTTAACCGATATTACGCCACGGAATCATGTCGACAACCGTTCGCCATTACATAACGGTCGTTTGTCCCTTTGCGTGAACGGCTTCCGATCCGATTGTCCGTATCCGTGTGGGTCGCTGATCGAAACCCGCGCATGGATTACAGATGTATGTCTGTAATTTTCCCTCTCCGCTTCGCTGTTGATCGGTGAACGAACGACGGGCCGGATCGTGAACGGTGAGCGGATTGAGCATATTGCGAATCCCGTGTGGTGGTCAACGTGTACCGCTAACGGCTACTTCTGGATAGACATATGAATTCTTATGTAACGAGAATATAGTCGGGACCCGAATAGGTATAGTTAGGTTACTGTATCACGCATATTCAATCGTTCCGACGTACCGTATCGTCACCTAATCGAACCTTTCAGTGGGTTCTCGGGCTTGGAATAGCGGTTGGGGATGGAGAGTTAGTTGTCCAAACAGCGTCGCGACTCGAGTCGAGACCCGTAACCCCCTAAAAGCCCGATATAGATGCGCCTGTAGGCGATACGGAGAGACGATCCCGTGATCGGCCGTTTCTGTACATTCAGTAGGTAATTTCGACATGTTTGATATAGATCTATCACTGAGTACTGATATTTCCTCTGCAGCCGTGAACGACAGCGCGCCGATACCGTGGACAACCGGAGGCGAACCGAGAGAGTGTGCCACGGACCGGACCGATCGTCCAACTCGTCCATCTCCGTTCTCTGATTAATTGGTGAGCCGTTGTTCTCGCTCCGACTGTTCACTTCGTATTTCGACCGAGAGCGGTCTGCTTCCGACAACTGGCCGACGATACAACGCTATAAAACTCAAGATATATTTATTATAAATAAACCGCGAGTCGACCACACTTTTATACTCGTTCGTACTACTGGTAGACCATGAAAGCGGCCGTAATCGAGGAACATGGGGAACCGCTCGCTGTTAGAGACGTCGACTACCCGGAACCGACTCCGGATCAGGTCATCGTCGAAACGGAAGCGTGCGGGGTCTGTCGCAGCGACTGGCACGCGTGGCAGGGCGACTGGAGCTGGATCGGTGCCGGCGTTCCGGAGGGCCAGATCCTCGGCCACGAGCCGGCAGGTATCGTTTCGGCCGTCGGCGACGACGTCGAAACGCTCGAGGAGGGCGACCGCGTGGCGGTGCCGTTCCACCTCGGCGACGGGACCTGTACGCACTGCCGCGAGGGGCGAGCGAACAACTGCGAGACGGTCATTCCGCTCGGCCTGTCGGAGTACGCGCCGGGGGCGTTCGCGGAAGCCTTCCCCGTCCGCGAAGCCGACTTCAACTGCGTGAAACTCCCCGACGAGGTCGACTTCACCGAGATGGCCGGACTGGGCTGTCGGTTCATGACGGCCTATCACGCGCTGGCGGACCGCGCAAATCTCCGACCCGGTGACTGGGTCGCCGTCCACGGCTGTGGCGGCGTCGGCCTCTCGGCGATCCACATCGCGCAGGCGCTGGGCGCACACCCGATCGCGATCGATGTCCTCGACAGCAAACTCGAGCGGGCAGAGGAACTCGGCGCCGTCGAGACGATCAACAGCACCGAGGTAGACAGCGCGCCGCGGGCGGTCAAAGAGCTCACCGGCGACGGGGCCGACGTCTCGATCGACGCGCTGGGTATCACCGAGACCTGCCAGAATTCGGTCAACAGCCTCGGAACCCGCGGCAGCCACGTACAGGTCGGGCTGACGACCGGCGAGGAAGAGGGCCAGATCGATCTCCCGGTCGACGTGATGACGATGCAGGAAATCGACTTCCACGGCTCCTTCGGCATGCCGCTGGTCCGCTACGAGGAACTGTTCAACCTGATCGCACAGGGCACCCTCGAGCCGAGCAAGATCATCGGCGAGACGCTGTCGCTCGAGGAGGCGCCGGAGACGCTGGCCTCGATGGACGACTACGAGACGGTCGGCATTCCGGTCATCACGGAGTTCTGAGCGGGCTTCGAGGACGAGAATCAATCGACTGCGACCGACTGCACCGTTTTTTCCGATGCGAGCCGCTGGCTGTCTGGTGCGAGCACATGAGAATCCGCGAGCCGTCGCTCGTCGGTCGATTCTGAAACCCGGGCGGGGCGGGAACCGCCCTGGGCGTGAGAGACATGAGCGTACTCGAAGTGGGGGCGAGACCACGTCCGAGCGATCCGGGCATGAACGCACGCAATCGGCTGGTCAGCGCGTCGTGTAGGCCGAGCGCGTACCCGGCGGGGTCGTTCCTCCCCGCACGTTGGCCAACGGGCGTTCCGGGTATTGTTATGCGGACGTTTGGCTCCCGGTAGCGTCACCGGACCGGTCGCAGGCGGCGTCTAACCCGGCCGTAGCCCCGTGCTACGGATCGATCCCTCGCGTGCCGAATCGCGGTCAGGCGAGTGTCCGCTCGACGTACTCGAGGATGTTCTCCGACTCCGCCATCGTCACGCCGTGGTCCTCGTCGACGAGCACGGGGACGGCCCGCTGTCCCGAGACTCGCTTGACCTCGTCTCGGCCGGAGTGGAGCGCCGGGACCTCCTCGCGCTCGTACTCGATGTCCGCTTCCTCGAGACGGTCGGTGACGGCCTCGCAGTACGGACAGCCCTCGAGGACGTACATCGTGATGTTGCTTGCCATACGGGGACGTTCCCGGTGCGGACGGAAAGGGTTAGCGGCGGTTCGCCGCGACGGGCCGGAGACTGCCACCGGTCGCCGGCGGTGCTTGCCTGCGACGACTCCAGAGGGATGGCAGTGGAACTCGTGGAGTACCGTATGAGCGACAGCGCGACGACACGTCCGCTTCGGCTCGGTATCGTCGGTCTGGGATACATCGGAACCACCGTCGGCGGCCAGTTCCACCGCCATCCGGACGCGACCGTCCGGGCGATCTGCGATCTCGATTCGGATCGCCTCGAGCGGGTCGGTCGGGAGTTCGACGTGCCCGGCGACCGCCGGTACGCCGAGTACGCGGCGATGCTCGAGGACGGAGCCATCGACGCGGTCCTCGTCGGGACGCCCCACACGCTGCACTACGAGCAGGTCGTCGCCGCCCTCGAGCGGGACTGCCACGTCTACTGCGACAAGCCGCTGACGACCGACCTCGAGCGGGCCCGCGACCTCGCGAGCCGGGCCGAACGGAGTGATCAGACTGTTATGGTCGGCTATCAGCGCCACCTCCAGACGGCGTTCCGAACGGCCCGCGACCGGTTCGCCGACCGCGACCCGACGTGGCTGACCGCCTCGATCACGCAGGGCTGGATCGACGACTCGCGGGGGACGTGGCGGCTCGATCCGGAGCTTTCCGGCGGCGGCTTCCTGTACGATACGGGGAGTCACGTCCTCGACGGCGTCCTCTGGACGACCGGGCTCGAGCCCGAGTCCGTCGCCGCGAGCATGGACTTCCACGACGACGAGGAGCGGGTCGACCGCCGCGCCCACCTCGATGTCGAGTTCGCGAACGGGGCGACCGGGACGTTCTCGTTTCACGGCGACGCGCCGTCGGTCCGCGAGCACGCCCACCTCTGGGACGACGAGGGAGCGGTCTATCTCGAGGGGACACAGTGGGGCTCTCGGGACGTCCTCGAGATCGATTCCGACGCGGGAGAATACGCGCCGTACATCGACCCTCGAAGCGAGCGGTCCCGCGCCGAGGCCTTCCTCCAGAGCCTCGACGAGGGCACCGACCCGCCGGCGACGGTCCGGGACGCGCTCCGGGTGACGGCGCTGACCGAGGCGGCGTACGACGCGGCGAGAACCGGTGATCGGATCGCGGTCGACCGCTGAGGGCCGCCTCGAGGCCGGCGACTGACCGCCGGATTTCACTGTTCGGAGCGGCCGGAGATGTCCCGATTTCTGTCGGTCGAATCGGGTCGAAAGACGGCCGTGGCGGTAGATATTAATATCGGCGTTTCAGCAGGAAAGACGGTTTTTCGTCGGCCCAACCACTCCATAAACTCCGCTCGCGGACACCGGTTCCGTCCTGCGGTTATGGAGTTGTTACCCGCGGTCGATCGCGTCCGAACGGCGGCCGGCGTCGACCGGGGTCGACCGTTCGACCCGCGACGACTGCGGCGGCGGTAAGGCTGTGATAGTCGCGCGCCCCTTTCGGTTACAAGCCGGATAACTACAACCGGTCGTGGCTATCGAACGGGTATGATCACCTGCACTAACTGCGAGACGGCCCAGTTCCTGCAGATCACGCAGAGTCGCGTCTACTTCGAGGACGGCGAGATGATCAACGAAATCTCCGAGACCTACGAGTGCACCCTCTGTGGCGGGACGGGCCAGTACGTCTACGACGACGACAGCGACGAGGAAACCGTCACCGGCGACGTCGAGCACACGACGGAGCGCCCGAAGTACGCCTGACCGTCGGCCTCGGGCAGGGCCGACCGCCGGCCCGAGGATCGAATCGCTTCGGTCGACAGCCACCCCTCGCGTCTCGCAGGCTCCGGCCTCGCCGCCTCGAGTCGCCCGCTTATTCCGCCCCGTCGTCTCGGTTCTGTCCGTCTTCGTGAGAACTGCCGACGCCGAGTTCGGTCACTTCCTCGAATTCCGGCTCCGGATCCGGCTCGTCGTACTGACGGCGGCTGACGGCCGCGCGCCGGCGCTCGGCGTCCCATTCCTCGAAGAGGCCGTACTCGGTCATCGTCTCCATCCCGGCGATGGCCGCCGTGAGCTTGATGCCGACTAACGGAATCTCTGCGACCGAGACGATCACGTCCGCGCGGAGGATCGCGCCGTCCCTGAGCAACACGTCGAGCACGTCGACGAGCGCGTCGTCGTCCTTTCGCGGTCTCATGGCTGTGGGTTCGGATCGCTCGCGGTCGGGTCACCATTGCTGTCACCGCCGCCGAGTTCCGGTGCGAACGTGTACGGCGGCCACGGCCCGGTAAACCGGACCTCGAGGCCCTCGTTTGCGGCCACGTCGTCGAGTATCGAGCCGATCGCCCCCTCGTCGTCCTCGTGGGCCAGCAGCGTCAGGCGACAGAGCGTTTCGCCGTCGTCGTCACCGGCACTCGAGTCGTCCGACCCCGAGCCGTCCGCCACGTCGTCGGACAGTTTCGCGCTCGGCGAGCGCTCGAGGGCGTGGACCTCCCGCGCTTCGGCGGCCAATCGCTCCTCTACGTCGGCGGTCAGCGACTCCCGTCGCGCGGCCCGGAGTTCCGTGAGCCGCTGGTCGAACTTCTTCTCGAGCAGGAACGCGGTCCCCTCTCCGGAGTCGCCGATCTGTTCGTCGAGTTCGCGCAGGCGCTCGTCGCGCTCGATCAGCGACTCGTCGCTGATGGGGTCGATCTCGACGACCTCGACCCGGTACTCCCAGTGGCCGGCGAGTCCGTCGAGGGCTTGCTCGAGGGTGTCCGATTCCTCGCGGAGCCATTCGCGGACGCGGTCGTCGTCGCCCCGGAGGATGGTGTCGAACTGGAACGGGATCGGGGTCCCGAAGGCCTGTCCGGCCTCGTCGACGACCGTCTGATGGCGGACGAGCCACCGGCGAACCTGTGCGAGGTTCGCCGAGTCGTAGATGCCGTCACAGGGGTGGACGACGGCGCCGATGCCGTCCTCGACGACGACCGAGACGGGTTCGCCGTCGACGCCGGTCGTCTCGAGGTCGGCCTCCGCGTCGGTCCGAACGATGCAGTAGAGGTATCGTCCCTCGTCGATCGACGGCGTCTCGGCCGACTCGCCCGCCTCGCGGTTCTCGAGGGGGCGCTGCTCGGATTCCGCGGCGGGACCGCCGGAGCCGTCGCGGCTCATTCGTCCTCACCTCCGAAGACGGAGTAGCCGGGTTCGCGCACGGCCGTCGGCTCGCCGTGAAGCTGCTCGATCGCGTCGTTGACCAGTCCGTCCAGATCGCCGCGGAGGTCGTCGACGCCGTCCTCGATCCCCTCGTCTTCCTTGAGGTGCTCGATCTCGGCCTCGATCGTCGCGAGCTGTTCGCCGAGGCGTTCGATCTCCTCGTCCGAGAGGTTCCCCGACTCCATGCGGCGGACCGCCTCGCGCTCGAGGGCTTCGATCAGGATCTCGACGACGGTAATGACCAGGGTGACGAGCCCCTGACGCGCGTCTTCGCCGTCGCCGACGTCGATCGTGCTCACGACTCCTCACCCTCCGTCTCGGCCTCCGGGGCGGCCTCGTTTTCCTCGGCGTCGCTCTCGTCGGATTCCGCCCCGTCCCCGCTCGAGGCCCCACTCGAATCGTCGCCCGCGTTCGCGTCCGACTCCGAATCGTCACTGAGCAGGTCGAAACCGCCGCTGGTGGGCCGGTCGGGGTTCGGTCTGGCACCGAGGCGTTCGCTCACCAGTTCCTCGTCGCCGACGGCCAGATCGCTTTCGCCCGACTCGCCACCCTCGCCGTCGCTTCCGGTGCTATCGGCGTTGTCGGCACCCGAGTCGGTCGCCGCGTCGTCTTCCGCGGTCACGTTGACGCCGCGGGTCGGATCGATCACCGGGTTCGGTCGGTCTCCCTCCGCGAGTTCGGGTTCGTCGACCGCTTCGGCGACCCGCCGCATGTCCGTCCCCTCCGGGAACTCGAGGCCGTACTTCGCCGCGGTCTCGAAGGAGGCGATCGCGGCGCGCAGTTGCACGCCGAGCAGTTGGGTGTCGCCGATCGAGACGGCGATGTCGGCGTTGATGACGATTCCCTTGTCGAGCAGCATCTCGACGACTTCGGCGAGGTCGGCCTTCTGCCGGCTGGGCTGGAAGTCATCCGGCACTGCGCTCACCTCCGAGGGAGGCCGGCCGCTGGTTGCTCGTCCGCGTCGCACAGCCGTTCTGTCGTCCTGTTTGTGTGTCAGTCATTGTCGTTCCTCCGCTGTCGTTCCCGCTCGATCTCGAACCGGCGGCCGTAGATCCGCTTCCGGGTCGGTGCCGTCGAGAGTTTGACCTCCTGTGGGACCGTCGAATAGCGGGCACCGCCGCCGAGGTCGCGCCGTTCGGTCGGGATCGTCGCCGCCGCCGTCGGGTTCCGCGAGTTCGTGCTCGTGTCCTGTCGGCGCATCTTCTCGCGGTTGAACTCGTAGAGCTTCTCGAACTGTTCGTGGGTCTCGAGCAGCGCCGATCGGAAGGCGTCGATCCCCTCCATCGCCTGCTGCTGGATCGCCGCCTGATAGGCCTCCGGATCCTCCGCGACGTCGATGTCCCCGAGGGCCTCCTTCGCCGCGGAGCCGGCGTCCATCCCCGTGTCGAGGACGCCGTCCTCGTCGTCACCGAGCAGGCCATCGCCGTCCTCGCCGTCGCCGTTCGTGACGTCCGACACCGTATCTTCGAGCATCCCGGCGTCGTCGCCGTCCTCGAGGGCGTCCATAGCGTCGTCGAGTTCGCGCTTCTCCTGCCACACGTCGGTCAGGTCCGCGGCGTTCCACGCGTTCAGCAGGTCGATCGCGTCGAACAGCTCCGTGAAGTCGACGAGGTCGGTCACGCCGTGGTCGTCGTCGGCCAGCACGTCGGGAATCTCGCCGAGTTCGATCGCGTCGAGGAGTTCGTCCCCGTCGACTGCCTCGGGCAATTCGCTGAGATCCATCGCCTCGAGCAGTTCGCCGACCTCCTCGGCGACCCGCACGAGGTTGTCGAGGTCGCCGACGACCGTCTCGAGGGTGTCGTCGTCGAGGTCGTCGATCGCGTCGCTCTCGCCGAGGGTCTCCTCGAGCCGGCCGAGGCTCTCGGTCGCGTCCTCGAGCAGCGCGTCGAACGAGTCGCCCGCCTCGGCGTCGCTCATTCGTCGTCCTCCGTCTCATCCGGTTGGTCAGTTTCCGATCGTTCCGGCTGGACGTGGACGGTGAGCACGCCGTTCTTGAGCACCGCCTCGGCCGTCCTCTCCCGCCACGGAACGTCGACGCGGTCGAGTTCGTTCCCCTCGACGGCGACGACGAGCGTCGAGTCGTCGAAGCCGACCGTCACGTCGTCCGGGTCCGCACCGGCGACATCCGCGGTGACGAGCAGTTCGTCGTCGTGGGTCCGGGTCGCCACGTGGTGGTCGCTCGAGGGGCCGGAGGACCGAACCCGGCGCTTTCGCGATCGGTTGCTGTCGCCGTCGCCGGCCTGATTGCGGTTTCGATCACCCGAGCGGTCGTCGCCGAACCGGGCTCGATCGAGCGGCGAATCGCCCGAGAGATCGTCGGCCGATCGGATCGAGATGTCGTAATCGAAGATCGCCCGGTCGCCCCGCCGCCGTCCCGAAGTCGACGCCGGGCCGCTCTCGAGCGACTCCAGCGCGGACAGCAGGCTCGAGAGCCAGTGGTCGTTCTCGTAGGCGCGGTCGTCGGCCGATTCGTCGCGGTCGTCGTCGGGGTTGGTGTCGCTCATTTATCGTTTCACCTCTACGCGGCCGCTCGAGAGCTGCTCGTGGACGTCGCGGGCGGTCTCGAGCTCCGCCTCGAGTTCCTCTTTGCGGCGGCGGTACTCCTCCTCGGAGCGCTCGCCGAGTTCGTACAGCAGTTGGTTCTCCTTGAGTTCGTCCTCGAGGGCCTCCACGTCGTACATCTCGTCGAGCGCGATGGAGTGGAGCGCGTCGACGATGCCGACGAACGGCCGGAGCAGGAGGTCGTCGAGGACGAACATGGTTATTGCTGGGCTCCGATTTTCACGTCGACGAAGCTGTACGGCGCGAACGGACCGGTGTACTGGACCATCAGTTCGTCGCGGTCGTCCTCGAACTCGGCGACCGCGTCGTCGAACGTCTCGCGCTCGTCCTCGTCGACGAGATACGAGCGGTTGAGGACGAGCCGGTCGCTGAACAGGTCGTTCTCGACTGACTGGTCGGCGATCGGCTCGAGGCGCTCCGCGACGTCGTCCTCGAGGGCCTCGCGGTCGACGTCGGCGTCTTCCTCGCGGACGAGTTTGAGGCCGAGTTCGACTTTGCCCTCGATGTCGTTCATCGCGCGCCGGAACGCCGGTCGCGCCCCGCGGAGGACGTTCTTCAGCTCCCGGTCGCCTTCGAAGGCCATGCCGAACTGCATGGGCACGATGGTCGTGCCGCCGTCGTAGTCCATGATCTCGCGGAGGACCTCGTCGTGAATCTGGGCGTCCTCGTCGGTCTCCTCGGGATCGGTCGTGTCGATGTCGGAGACGACGGCACCGAGCCGGCGGTGGGAGATCGTGTAGACGCGGTCGGCACCGGCGACGGCGTCGGTCTCGAACTCGACGGTATCGGAGTCGACGATGCCGTAGACGTACCGGTTACTCATCGATGGATCACTCGCGTGGTGTGCATGTGGTTCGATCCTCCCTGCCCCGCGCTCATTAGTCGACGCCCGTTACGGATCCGTCGCCGAGACCTACGGGTCGATAAACGCGTGCGTAATACGTCTCGGTCGACGCTGGGACGGGTGGATGACATGGGACTATGATACGGCAGTCGCGTGTCGCACGGCCGAGGGGACCGCGACGAGCACTCGAGTATCGTCAGCGACTGTTCGTCACCGCGGTGGGTTACCGTGGTGCTTGCAGTCGCAGCCCGCTGCGTCGATTCGCAGTGAACCCGCGATAGCCGCGCCGACGGCGACCGCATTCGGGTCGGCTTGCAGTCGCAGTCCCAGTCGTGTTACGAGACGGCGGGTAAACGGGAGGTGTTATGGCACAACGAACACCCGATTCCTCGAGTCTGGCGGAAGTACTCGACCGTGTCCTCGACAAAGGCGTCGTCATCGACGTCTGGGCCCGCATCTCGGTCGTCGGGATCGAGCTGCTGACGATCGAAGCCCGCGTCGTCGTCGCGTCGGTCGACACGTTCCTGCACTACGCGGAGGAGATCGCAAAAATTGAACAGGCCACCGCAGAGGGCGACCTCGACGAACTCGAGGAACTCGAGGTCGAGCCGCGTCCCGAATCGTCGCCGAAGTCGGCATCGGAGTAACTCTCGATGGCCGACGACACGTCGCGCAAGCGCAAGGTCCGCGGGACGAAGATCAGGGCCAGTCGCGAGCAGAAGGAGGGTCGCAGAGCGAAGAAAGAGCTCGCGCGAAAGGCACCGACAGACAGCGAACGCAACGGCGACAGTCCCCTCTCCGATCCCGGAGAGGTCGTTCCCGAGCCGTTCGTCGAGACCGACGCCGTCGAATCGCTCCGGGGCCGGATCAACGGCTGGCTCGAGGCGGACCAGCCGGTCCACCTGATCGGGCCGACGGGCTGTGGGAAAACGGCGCTCGCGCTCTCGGCGGCCGCCGAACGCGGACGGCCGGTCGTCTGGCTCAACGGTGACGAGGCGGTCGACACCGCCGCGCTCGTCGGCTCCCACGCCGGCGGCGAACGCTACGAAGAGCACGACCGGTACGTCAGCGGCGTCGACAAGAAGACCCAGATCGTCCGCGAACGGTGGGTCGATAACCCGCTCTCGGTCGCGGTCCGGGAGGGCGCGACGCTCGTTTATAACGAGTTCTCGCGCAGCGATCCCGCGGCCCACAACGTCCTGCTCTCGGTCTTCGAGGAGGGCGTCCTCGAGCGACCGGGGAAACGGGGCGCGGATCGGACGATCGACGTCCACCCCGAGTTCCGGGCGATCCTCACGTCGAACGACGTGGAGTACGCCGGCGTCCACGAACAGCAGGACGCGCTGCTCGACCGGTTCATCGGCGTCCACGTCAACTACTACGACGAGGAGACCGAGCGCGAGATCGTCGGCGCACACGTCGACCTCTCGGACGACGACATCGCGACGATCGTCGCGAAGACGCGAGCGCTCCGGGACGAACTCGACATCGTCGTCGGGACCCGCGCGGCGATCACCGCCGCGAAGGGACTCGCCGTCTTCGACGGCCACGACGGGAGCGGCGAGTTCGACGACGAGACGTTGACCCACGTCTTCACGGACGTTCTCGTCCCGAAAATCGCCGGCGAGAACGGCGGCGACGTCGACGAACTGCGATCGCAGATCGACGAGACCATCTGACCCGACACGGAGGCGATCAATCGAACCGTACGGTCCACATAACGAACCGAATCCAGACCAATGGCAGAAGCCGACGCGCAATCACGCGAGCAGTGCAAGGCCCTGACGACGGACGGCGAGCGCTGCTCGCGGCCAGCCCGAGACGACGGGTTCTGCTACCAACACGACGAGAGTGATCCAACAGTGAGCGACAGTCAAGCGACCGAACAGGAGCCGGAGGAGGAACAGGGCGAAAACGACGTGGAGGAGCCACAGTCCCGCGGGACGGTCAGCATGACCGCCGACGAGGTGACCGATCCGGAAGAGGTCGACAAAGACGTCGACGTCGAACAGGAGGAGATCGCCGGCATCCTCGCGGTCCGCAAGACGGTCCAGTCGACCGCCGGCCAACTCATCGGCCACGAGTTCGACGGCGTCAGCGAAATCTCGCCGACCGACGACGGCTGGCGCGCCGTCGTCGAAGTCGTCGAACGCCGCGCCGTCCCCGACACCCAAGACATCATCGGCCGCTACGTGATCGAACTCGACACGGAGGCCACCGTCCACGGCTACCGCCGACTCGACCGCTACCGCCGCGGCGACACCACCGAGTTCGAGTAAGTGTAGTGTGCTCGAGCGCGGGTTGGTTTCGTCCCGGCTCGAGTGGTAACGCTGTCGCTCACTCTTAGCGTCTCTTCTCGTCGCAGGGTCGTCTTATCGATGCGGCAATACTCGTGAACACAGCACGCTATTCCTCAGATTTTCGGGTTATCCGAGCGATATTTGCTTATAAATGCTGTCGTCAGACTCAGTGCAACGGTCGGATATCAGATGGTGCTCGAGTCGGTTTACACAGGTCGACCGATGGCTCGTGTGCATATTCGGAAACCGATTTTGTCGACGTGCAACCCAACGGGGAGTCAGTGCCGCCACTAGCTGACATTGAACTATTGACGAAGAACCTTGTCTCTGTTCTAAACCCAATACTCAGAGAGTTCTTCGCGCTTTCCTCTGTCAAATCGCGTAAAGCTCACGGAATTACTGGCAGCCCCACAATTCTTTAAGTGGCAGATAATCAATTGACATTGATGAATCACACCAAAGAAGACAAGATTGATTGGTGGATCGACAAGCACGGACATGACTCCTACGATGTAGCCCATCTCGTCTTCGAGAACTGCACCGATGACGAACTTGAAGCATATCTTTACGTTCTTTTCGACATATTGACCGAGGATGAAGTGGTGGAGCTTGTGAAAAAGATTGAGGAACGCAAAGGTGATCCCGACAGGTAGGAACACTCCCCGTTTCATGTGTTTCAACCCACCACAAAACCGAAGCACCCGCCGGCCCTCGAGTCACGCGTGCAATCGATCGGCAGCCACACGGTCTACGGCGTCGAGGTCGGTCCGGAAACGCGGTGTGCCCACTACGACACCGACCGCGACGTGGTCGCGTTCAAATTCGACTGCTGTGAGCGCTACTACCCCTGTTTTCGCTGCCACGAGGAATCGACGGCCCACGAGGCCGTGCCGTGGCCTCGCGGGCGGTTCGACGAGCCGTCCGTACTCTGTGGTGCCTGTGGAACTGAACTCACCGTTCCCGACTACCGCGCAGCCGACTACAACTGTCCGGCCTGTGACGCCCCGTTCAATCCCGGCTGTGCGAACCACGCGGAGCTGTACTTCGAGACGGCCGATTCGGACTCGGAGTGAAAACTGACTCGAGAGAACCCGCGGACAACATCATACGGCCCGCTGTAAGTCACTGCCGGCGTAATCCCGACCGTTGGAGTTGCGCCGGTAAATCGGTACAGCAACGGCTCTGTTGAAACCCCATTCTTCAGGTGTGTTTTGTGTGAAATGCACGTTCACTACACCTGCGGACGTACCGCGATCTATACACTATCATCATTCATGTAATGTGTGGGATTTAACTTCTCTCGAAGCATAATATCGAGTATGGGTGACAGGAAGCCGAACAATCCGCTTTCACCGTACTATCCATCTGAGACTCCCGGTTTGTCGGGAAACGTCCCTAAGTGGGTAGCAATTGGTGTCGTCCTGTGGGCGGTATTCTGGGCAAGTTGGATGATCCTCGACCTTCTTGGAATCGTCTCAATGTAACCGAGGGAGTGTTGGAAGAGGCCAGCCAACACTGCATTACTTACCTCACCTGTACTGATCGCAGAGAGTACTGAACTTACCACTTTCTAGGGGTTCTAACAGAGTCACAGCAGCCCGTATCAGTCGTCGGCCGGAGCCGGCTGCAAGTCAGCCTCGGGTGTCGGCTCGTCGCGCAGCGCCGCCTCGACCCGCGCGGGCAGTTGGTTGACGATCGATCGGCCGTCCTTCTCGCGGACGACCAGCCCGTCCTCCTCGAGCGCGGCGAGGTGATGCGAAACCGTGCTGGGGTCGCGCTCGAGTTCCTCGGCGAGCCGGCCGTTGTGCGCCGCTCCGAGGTCGGACAGCGCCTCGAGTACGTCGCGTTTGGCCGGCTCCGCGAGGGCGGCCCGGAGTTCGGCGTCCGTCTCCTCGAGGAAGTAGCGGCGCTTCCCGTTGCGCTTGATCGCGGTGACCATGTCCTCGTCCTCGAGAATCCGGACGTGGTAGCGGACCGTCGAGAGGGGGATGTCGGCCCGGTCGCTGACCCGCGAGAGGTAACAGCCAGGGTCGGCCTCGATCGTCTCGTAGATCGCCCGGCGGCGGTCGTGCTCGAGCGGATCGGAATCGTCGTACTGGCTGTACCTGAACAGCGGGAGGACCTTCCAGAGGTCGGTGCCGGCCCGCCGGAGCGATCCCACGTTGCGGAACTCGCTGAGCCACCCGGCCGACGCCGCGCCCGCGCTCCCGGCGGCTCCGGAGGCCCCCGCGCCGCCCGCCGCCGCACTGCCGGCCGCCGCGCCGGACGCGGTGATCGCCCCCAGCATCCCAACTAGCACTGCGTCGGTCGCCGTCTCGGTGGGACTTGGCATCTCGGACGCGTCGGACCCGTCGCCGTTGCCGCTCCCGGTGCTCGCGTTGTCGGCTGCGGACTCGTTCTCCCTCGCGCCGCCGTCGTCATCGCTGTCGGAACTCGAGGACTGGCCGTCAACGCCGGCCTCGGCCTCGAGCGAAGCATTGAGCCCGGTCTCGTTCAGAGTGGTATCGACGAGGTCCTCCGTTTCGTCGACCGTCTCGGTTCCGTTCGAGACGGTGTCGTCGATGGCATCCCCGGTTTCGTTGACTGTCCCGTCGACCGCGTCGGTTCCGTTCGAAACGGTGTCATCGACGGGGTCTCCGGTTTCGTTGACTGTTCCGTCGACTGCGTCGGTCCCGTCCGAGACGGTATCATCGACCGCCTCCGTGGTCTCGTTGACGGTCGCGTCGATCGCACTATCGGAGTCGTCCCCGTCGCTTGTCGCGTTCTCGAGTTCGTCCGTCGTGCGATCGGTCGTGCCTTCGACCGTATCGGTGGTGCCGTCGGTGGTATTTTCGACGGCACCGGTCGTGTTGTCGGTCGTCTCCGCGACGGTATCCGTCGTTTCGTCGGTCGCGTCCTCGAGCGTCCCCGTCGTCCCGTCGGTCTCGAGGGAGTCGCTGATCGAGGCCGCAGCCGTACCCGTCAGTGCCGGTTCGGCACTCGACGCTCCCGCTGCGACACCCGCGAGCCCGCTGCCGAGGATCGTCACGACGAGGAGGCTGGCGACCGCGCGCGTTCCGATCGACAATTCCCCTTCCATCCCGATCGTCCGACTATCTGTGATCGACCGTAATACGCTTTTTCCGTTTCCTGACAGTCACGCAACTTGAGAAGCGGGGCCTCGAGCCGGCGGCGGGGCCGATCCAGCAAGGTATTTCAGCGCCGGCCGGCCGAATTCGGGTATGGACCCGGCGCTTGGCCCGCCCGCCGCGATGGCCGAAAAGCGCGACGAGCTGACGCCCATGATGGCGCAGTATCACGACCTCTGTGCGCGCTACGACGACGCCATCGTCCTCTTTCAGGTGGGGGACTTCTACGAGACGTTCTGTGGCGCGGCCGAACGCACCGCGCGCCTGCTCGAGATCGCCCTGACGAGCCGCGAGGACTCGACCGGCGAGTATCCCATGGCCGGCATCCCGATCGACAACGCCGAATCGTACATCGAGGAGTTGCTCGAGGCCGGCTATCGCGTCGCCGTCGCCGATCAGGTCGAGGAGCCCGGCGAGACCTCCGGTGTCGTCGAGCGCGCCGTGACGCGCGTGATTACGCCCGGGACGCTCACCGAGGACGAACTGCTCGCGAGCGACGACAACAACTTCGTCGCGGCGGTCGCCCGCGGCGAGGGGGCCGCCGGCGAGGACGACCTCGCGCTGGCCCTGCTCGACGTGTCGACCGGCGACTTCCTCGCGACGAGTTCGACCTCGAGGGAGTCGATCGCGGACGAGGTGAGCCGGTTCGCACCCGCGGAGGCAGTCGTCGGACCGGACGCACCCGCCGATATCTTCCCGGAGGATTGCATGGTCACGCCGTACGACGCTGGCGCGTTCGACCGCGACCGCGCCGGCGCAAAGCTCTCGACGTACTTCCGGAACCCCGACGCCCTGCTCGCGAGCGACGCCGAGATTCGGGCCTGCGGCGCATTGCTCTCCTACGCGGAGTACGTCCGCGGCGGCACGCACGAGGGCGAACGCGGCGAGGACGACGACGGTGAGACGGACGACGGTGGTGCGAGCGGCGAGACGGACGATGGCGACGCAACCGACAGCGCCGAGGGCGAAGCACCGTCGGAGGAAGACGACGCGCACCTCGAGTACCTCACTCACCTCACGCGGTACGATCCCCGCGAGTACCTGCTGCTCGACGCCGTCGCCCTGCGAAGCCTCGAACTGTTCGAACCCCGAGCCGTCAACGGGCGGGACGAGGCAACACTGGTCGGCGTGCTCGACGAGACCGCCAGCGCGCTCGGCGGCCGAAAGCTCCGGGACTGGCTCCGGCGGCCGCTGCTCGAACCCGACCGGATCGAGGCGCGACTCGACGCCGTCGAGGAACTCACGGGCGCGGTCCGGACCCGGGAGCGACTGCACGAGCGCCTGCGGAACGTCTACGACCTCGAGCGGCTGATCGGCCGGATCTCTCGCGAGCGGGCGAACGCGCGGGACCTGCGCTCGCTGCGGGACACCCTCGCCGTGGTGCCCGACGTTCGGGAGGAACTCGCCGACGCCGACTGCGACCGGCTCCGGCGGCTTCACGACGACCTCGACCCGCTGGCAGACGTCCGCGAACTGATCGACGACGCCATCGTCTCGGACCCGCCGATCGAGATTACCGAGGGCGACATCATTGCCGAGGGGTACGACGAGGACTTAGACGACCTCCGCGGCACCGCTCGAGACGGCAAGCAGTGGATCGACGATCTCGAGGCGCGGGAACGCGACCGGACCGGGATCGACTCGCTGAAGGTCGGCTACAACTCGGTCCACGGCTACTACATCGAGGTGACGAACCCGAACCTCGAGTCGGTGCCCGACGATTATCAGCGCCGCCAGACGCTCAAGAACTCCGAGCGGTTCGTCACGCCGGAACTCAAGGAGCGCGAAGACCAGATCGTCGGCGCGGAAGAGCGCGCGGACGAACGCGAGTACGAGCTCTTCTGTGACGTACGCCGCGAAATCGCCGACGAGGTCGAACGCGTCCAAGGGCTCGCGGAGGCGCTCGCGACCCTCGACGCCCTCGTCTCGCTCGCGACGGCCGCCGCCCAGTACGACTACTGCCGGCCCGAGATCCTCGAGCGCGACGGGAGTCAGACCCTCGAGATCGAGGGCGGTCGTCACCCCGTCGTCGAGCGCACCCAGGAGTCGTTCGTGCCGAACGACGCCCGCTTCGCGAGCGATCGGCGGCTGGCAGTGATCACGGGGCCGAACATGTCCGGAAAATCGACCTACATGCGGCAGGTCGCCCAGATCGTCCTGCTCGCACAGGTCGGGAGTTTCGTACCCGCGAGCGCCGCCCGGCTCACCCCCGTCGACCGGATCTTCACCCGCGTCGGGGCCAGCGACGACATCGCGGGCGGGCGCTCGACGTTCATGGTCGAGATGGACGAACTCGCGACCATCCTCCGGGAGGCCGACGAGCACTCGCTCGTCCTGCTGGACGAAGTGGGCCGGGGAACCTCGACGGCCGACGGGATGGCCATCGCGCAGGCGATCACCGAGCACCTCCACGATCAGGTCGGCGCGACGACGCTCTTTGCGACCCACCACCACCCGCTGACCGAACTCGCCGACGATCTCGCGGCCGCGTTCACGCTGCACTTCGAGGTCGAGCAGCGAGACGGCGAGGTCGTCTTCCACCACGAGATCGCGCCCGGCGCGGCGACGGGCTCCTACGGCGTCGAGGTCGCGACCGCGGCCGGCGTCCCCGAGGACGTGGTCGAGCGGTCGCGGGAGCTGGTCGCGGACGCGGACGGCGAGGGGCTCGAGACGACCGGTGACGACGAAGCGATGAGTCCCGACTCGAGCGAGGGCATGAACGCGGGCACGGCTCCCGAATCGAACGAGGGTACGCAATCGCCGGCGACCGCGGACGGCGGGGACGTGCCGACCGACGTGGCCGCGGAACTCCGCGCGCTCGACCTCGCCCACCTCACCCCCGTCGAGGCGCTGACGGAACTCGATCGGCTGAAGCAGTTGCTCGAGGAGTAGTCGGTCGGCGACCGGACTCACGGCGTCTCCGCCGGTTCAGACAGCGACTTTCGATACACGAGTAGATCGAACGGTTCCTCGAACGCCTCGACGGTCTTGCGGCTCACTTCTTCGAATCCGGTCGTCTCGTAAAGCCCGCGAGTCGCGGTCCGTTTCGCCATGGTGTCGAGGACGGTCTCCGATAGCCACGCGCTCGAGCGCGCTCCTCGAGGGTCGTGTAGAGCCGCTGGCCGTCGCCTCGCCGCTGATAGTCCGGATCGACCCTCGAACTCGGGGGCCGTCGTCCGGGCGATAGCGACGGCAGGTCAGTACAGCACCTATCTTAACCAGTATAATAGATCTGTAAAAAATAGTGGTGGAGATTCCCGGCACAACACACAACTGGGGCCGTGACGAGATATTCGTATGACATATCGATCGACGATCGGCTGGTCGCTCATCACTTCGGGTATCGTCACGCTGTTGCTCGCGTTCCTGCCGGGCGATTCGCTGTGGTGGGGAATCGGGCTCCTGATCTTGGGGATCGTAATATTCGTGGGTCGGCGGTAGCCGGTCTCCCGGTTCGCCGGCGTGACCGCGCCTGTAAGATTATTTTATCTGGCTGGCGAACTCTCGAGACGAGCCTCACACGGTGGTGATCGAAATGGGTGACCTCACGCTCGAGAGCCCCGCATTCGACGGCGGCGAACGCATCCCCGAGACGTACGGCTACACGGACGCGAACGTCAACCCGCCGCTCGAGATCGACGGCGTCTCGGACGACGCCGAATCGCTCGCGCTGATCGTGGACGATCCGGACGCGAAAGAACCCGCCGGGAAGGTCTGGGATCACTGGGTCGTCTGGAACGTCCCGCCCGAGACGGCGACGATTCCGGAAGACTGGGACGCCGCGGACGCGTCCGAAGGGACGAACGACTTCGGCGATCACGGCTACGGCGGTCCGAACCCACCGGACACGGAACACACCTACCGGTTCGAACTGTACGCGCTGGACACGGGACTCGAGCTCGGCACCAAGGCAGGCGCGGACGACCTCGAGTCGGCGATCGAGGGCCACGTCCTCGCGCAGACGCGGCTCGAGGGAACGTATCCGGCCTGAGCCCGAGAACCGACGAGGTCGCGAGACGAGAACTGCGACGAACTCACTCGGCCGGCGGCTCGAGCGAGACGAACTCGAGGCCGTGGTCGGCCAGCAGCCGGCTCGCGCGGTCGGTCACCGAGGGGGCGACCAGAATCCCGCGCACGGCGGCGTCGGCGTGGAGGTCGCGCTCGAGCGCGTCGACGTAGCGCCGAAGCTGGCCCACTGCGTCGGGGCCGACCCGCCGGCGCTTCAGTTCGACGACGACCGCCCGGCCCGCCGAGTCCTCGCCGTAGATGTCGACCGCACCCGCGGGCGTGTCGCGCTCGGTCGCAAGCGGCGTAAACCCGGTCTCGAGCAGCGCGGGCTCCTCGAGGATCCGCTGGCGGAGGTCCTCCTCGGTACCGACGAGCGCGAGTTCGTTTTCGTCGGAGCCCGAAAACGCCGACACCTGCAGCACCTCCTGAAACCGAACGCACAGCCGCTCGTCCGGCGTCGACCGCAGGCTCTCGAGGACGAGCGCGCCGTCCTCACAGGAGACCTCGTGGTCACAGCCCGGCGGCTGCCAGTTGACCGGCTGCTGGCCCTCGTCGGTGTGGACCAGCGCCGCGCCGTCGGGCTTGAGCATGACGTGGCGATCGCCCGCCTCGAGACGGCTCGAGGCGCGCCCCTCGTAGTCGACGGTACAGCGGCCGTAGGCGGTCACGATCGCGTCACGGTCGATCCCGCGTGCGATCACGTCGCGGGCGGCCGTCGGCGTCGGCCCCTGCAGGG
Source organism: Natrinema sp. LN54 (assembly GCF_052439245.1). Taxonomy (NCBI): domain Archaea; kingdom Methanobacteriati; phylum Methanobacteriota; class Halobacteria; order Halobacteriales; family Natrialbaceae; genus Natrinema; species Natrinema sp. LN54. The sequence goes on along the minus strand of NZ_JBQVRP010000004.1, from coordinate 307,879 downwards.
TTTCCGTCCGTTGGCCGTACTCTGAATCCGTCACTGGACGGCCCTAGCGCGGGGACGGACAAAAGGTGCCCGCTGTCGGGCGACTCCCCCGGCGCATACTCCGCGGTTGTTACCCGTTATCCGGGGATTCCGCGTCGGTTCGTCGACTCGCGCTCGCGCTTGACAACGCAGAAGGTATATTTTCGTTCGTCCCCGCGCTTCAGAGACAATGTCGAAGCTACCGACCCGCCGCGGGTTCCTCGCACTCACCGGTACCGGCGCGGCCGCGTCGCTTGCCGGCTGTTCCCAACTCGACTCGCTTACGCAGAACGGATCGGGAGACAGCGACGAGGCGGTTACGGTGACAGTACGGCCCGACCAGGACGATCTGACGGCTCTCCAGGAGGAGGTCCAGAGCGACGTCGATAACAACAATCTCAGCCAGCAGGAGGCCCAACAGGCATATCGGGAGCGACAGCGCGAGTTGGTCGCGGAAGCCGCGACCGATTTCGAAGAATCGGCGAGCGAGAGCGAGTTCACGATCGAGTCGTCCGAGACCGACTACGGACTCTTCCGCGTCACCGGACCCGACGAGGCGATCATGGATGCGCTCCGAAACGGGGATATCAGCGGAATCTATCCCGGAGAGCGGTACGACCTGCTCGTCCAGCAACAGCAACAGCGCGAGCAACGACAGGCGATGCTCGAACAACGGCAGCAAGCACAGGAGGGCAACGAGACTAACGATTCCACCGCTGGAAACGAAACGAACGACTCCGACACTGGAAACGAAACGACCGAGTAGCTCGGAACCTCGCCGACGGACGGACGCTCTTCTCGGCTGCTCAACGCTCGAGGGCGAAGGGACTCTCCCGCTCCGTCCAGTTCCAGCCGGGGAGTCGCTCCTGAAAGCCGGCAGCCAGCGCTGCCTCGCAGTCGTCGATACCGGCGTTTTCGTCGGCCTCGCCGTGGACCCGAACGTCGGCGTAGTGGAAGGTGGCCTCGCCGAGCGTCCGCAGCGGCTGCGGGCCGGCGATCGTCGCGGCCAGTTCGCGCCCGAGGAGTTCGTCGACCACGAACCCGGGATAGTCCCCCTCCACGTCGAGGTCTCGCAGAATCGCGACCATCGCGGCGACGTTGACGGCCAGATCGCCGTCCGCGAAGACGGCGTCGACTTCCTCGCGATACCGTGACTCGGCGACCGCGTCGACATCGGTTCCGAAGACCTCTCCGAGGTCGTCGCGGACGTCGTTGATGAGTGGGACGACGGTTTCGGCCCGATTTACGACCCAATCACGTTCCTCGGCGACTCGAGCGGGTGAGATGTACATCTGCGAGTGACGACTACCGTCCCCACGGCCCTGGTTTTTGCGAAGGCTTTTATACCACGCAAAGAATAGCGTCGGGTAAGCGGGTTCTCCCTGGAATTGTCCCGCACGAACCAGGATAACCGATCCGGGAGCATGTTCGTCACGACACGGAGTCGGATACGATGATTCGGGAGACGAACCGGCAGACGAGCGCCGTCGTCCAGCGCGGGCGACGAGGCGCGCTCTCGATTCCGGCGCGGCGGCCGTCGTTTGGCGGTCGTCGCACCGATCTCTCTCGGCCGTCTCCGATCTCCGACTCCTGTCCTGACATCGTGTCCGGTTCCGGACGGCGAGTTCACGCAAGCCACATTGGCGACCTATGAGCACTGTAGAGCAGCAACTCGACGATCTCAAAGCACAGATCACGAGCGAGTTACCGAGCGATATCTCGGTCTCCTCGGTGAAATACGAAGGCCCAGAACTGGTGGTCTACACGCGCGACCCGAAGAAGTTCGCCCAGCAGGGCGATCTGATTCGGCAGCTCGCGAGCAAGCTTCGCAAACGGATCACCGTCCGACCGGACCCGAGCGTCCTCTCGCGACCCGAACAGGCTCGCGAGGAGATCATGAACGTCATCCCCGAGGACGCGGGGGTCACGGACCTCGACTTCCACGCCGACACCGGCGAGGTCGTCATCGAGGCCGAAAAGCCCGGCATGGTCATCGGGCGCCACGGGTCGACGCTCCGCGAAATCACCAAAAACGTCGGCTGGACGCCGGAAGTCGTCCGCACGCCGCCGATCGAATCCTCGACGGTCTCGAACGTTCGCAGCTTCCTCAAGCAGGAACGCGACGAGCGACGGGACATTCTCGAGAAGGTCGGCAGACAGATCCACCGCGAGGAGATGTCCGACGACGAGTACGTCCGCATCACGACGCTGGGCTGCTGTCGCGAAGTCGGGCGGGCCTCCTTTATCCTCTCGACGCCCGAGACGCGGATCCTCATCGACTGCGGCGACAAACCCGGCGCAGAGGGCGAGGTCCCCTACCTCCACGCGCCCGAGGCCCTCGGCGCGGGGCCACAGACCATCGACGCGGTCGTGCTGACCCACGCCCACCTCGACCACTCCGCACTGATCCCGCTCCTGTTCAAGTACGGCTACGACGGCCCGATCTACTGTACCGAGCCCACGCGGGACATGATGGGGCTGCTGACGCTGGACTACCTCGACGTCGCGGCCAAGGAGGGCCGCAGCCCGCCCTACGAGAGCGAGCAGGTCCGCGAAGCGATCAAACACTGCATCCCGCTCGAGTACGGCGACGTCACGGACATCGCCCCGGACGTCAAACTCACCTTCCACAACGCCGGTCACATCCTCGGCTCGGCCGTCTCGCACTTCCACATCGGCGACGGCCTCTACAACGTGGCCTTCTCCGGCGACATCCACTACGACGACACGCGCCTGTTCAACGGCGCGGTCAACGACTTCCCGCGGGTCGAGACGCTCGTCCTCGAGTCGACCTACGGCGGTCGCAACGACTACCAGACCGACCAGCAGGACTCCGAGGAGAAACTCAAGGAGGTCATCAACCGGACCTACGAGCAGGACGGCAAAGTCGTCATTCCGGCCTTCGCGGTCGGCCGGTCACAGGAGATCATGCTCGTCCTGGAGGAGGCGATGCGCAACGGCGACATCCCCTCGATGCCGGTCCACTTGGACGGCATGATCTGGGAGGCGACGGCGATCCACACCACCTACCCCGAGTACCTGCGTGACGACCTGCGCGACCGCATCTTCCACGAGGATGAGAACCCCTTCCTCGCCGACGAGTTCAACCACATCGACGGCGGCGAGGAGGAGCGACAGGACGTCGCCGACGGCGAACCCTGTATCATCCTCTCGACCTCCGGGATGGTCACCGGCGGTCCGATCATGTCCTGGCTCTCCCACATCGGCCCCGATCCGGACTCGACGCTCGTCTTCGTCGGCTATCAGGCACAGGGGACCCTCGGTCGACGCATCCAGAACGGCTGGGACGAGATCCCCACCAGCGAAGTCGGTGCCATGGGCAACGGCGGCGGCCGCGGCACCCTCTCGCTGAACATGGACGTCGAGACCGTCGACGGCTTCTCCGGCCACGCCGACCGCGCCGGCCTTGAGAACTTCGTCAAGACGATGAATCCGCGCCCTGAGAAGGTGCTCTGTGTCCACGGCGACGAGCGCTCCACGCAGGACCTCTCGTCGGCGCTGTACCACGACTACGACATGCGCACCTTCGCGCCGAAGAACCTCGAGACCTTCCGCTTCCTCTAAAAAGCCCTCGTTCGGCCTTGGCAGGCCTCACTCGCCCTTTTCATTTCTACCGGAGCGCCTGCGGCGCTCCGGTCGCCCGGAAATCTTCGATTTCCGCAGGCCGCCAGGACCGCACTGGCGCGGCGCGCAGGTTCGCGCGCCGCGCGGTCGCCTGCCCTCCCCCGTGACTCGAGCGCTCACCGATTCGGCGAGCGCTCGAGACGGCCACTGCACTGCGTAGCCGTTGCACTGTTCGTAGTCACTGCCCCAGAATTCTCCCGTCTGTTCGGGTTCACTACGCGACCGGCTCCTCGAGTCGGTGAGAGCGTCGAAGAAAGAACCGAATGGGGTTAGCCGATCAGGACAGCTGTTTCGAGAGCCAGTCCAAGTTCGTGGCGATCGTCGCGATCACGATCGCGATGAGCGAGATGACGATCAGGAACGTCGAGACGACGCTCACCATCGGATCCAGCGACTGCCGGATCTCGGTCCACGCGACGACCGGGATGGTCTCGGTGCTGCGACTCGAGAGGAACAGCGCCATCACGAACTCCTGGAGGCTGATGATGAACGCCAGCAGCGCGCCGACGAAGATCCCGTGTTTGACGTTGGGGAGGACGGCGTAGACGAACGACCGGATCGGCCCCGCGCCGAGGTCTTTCGCGGCGTCGAGCAGTTGCCAGTCGAACCGGCTGAACACCGACCGCATCACGAAGTAGACGAGCGGCGTCGCCCACAGCGTGTGCGCGAGGACGAGGCTCAGGAACGAGGCCTCGAGGCCGGCTCTGACGAAGTAGACGCGCATCGAGATCCCGAGGATGATCGGCGGGATCAGCAGCGGGACGAGGACGAGCGGCGCGAGCGCCTGTCCGGCGCGGCCGTCGTCGATTTCGTGCCCGAAGGCGGCCGTGACGCCGAGCGTCGTCGCGACGACCGTCGTCCCGACGCCGACGAAGAGGCTGTTATCGAACGCCGACAGCCAGCGCGTTTCCTCGAAGAACGCGCGGTAGTGGACCAGCGAGTAGTTCTCGGGCGGGAAGGCGAGGTTCCCCGACTCCGCGAAGGAGGTCACGACGACCACGACCAGCGGCAACAGCATGAACGTCAGGATCGCCAGATAGCCCGCCCGGAAGACGACGTTCTCGAGTCGCTCTCTATGCATATTCGAACTCACCTCCGAATCGGTTGAGTGTGACAGTGAGAAGGACGATACTCACGAGCATCAGGAGCAACATGACGACCGCGTACGCGGTCGCGACCTCCCACTGGAGGTTCGACAACAACCGCTTCTCGACCACGAGCGCGAACGCCTTGGCCTGATTCTGTCCGTCGCCGAGGAGCCCCGGCGCGGCGTAGGCCCCGACGCTCCAGGCGAAGGAGATCACCGTCGCCACGATGATGCCGGGCATCGCCTGAGGTACGACGACCTCGAGGACCGAGCGCGGTCGGCTCGCTCCGAGGTCGCGGGCGGCTTCGACGATTCCCCAGTCCATCGTCGACAGGACGCTGTAGATCGCCAGCACGGCGTAGGGCAACACGATGTAGACCTGGCCGACGACCATCCCGACCGTCCCGGGAACGAACTGGATCGGCTCCGAAACCAAGTTCAACGAGGTGAGTATCCCGTTGACCGTTCCGTTCGGCGAGAGCAGCGGCCAGAACGCGTACGTCTTGATGACGAGCGTCGTCAGCAGGGGCAAGATGACCGAGAACAGCAGCGCCGACTTGACGACGCCCTCGGCTCGCCAGATCGCGTAGGCGTAAAACGTCGCGATCACGACCGTGATGGCCGTCGCTACCAGCCCCATCTTGATCGAGTAGGTGATGGCGTTTAGCAGTACGTCGGTGGTAAACACCTCGGTGTACCCGGAGATCGACCACGTTCCCGGGGCGTAGCGGAGATCCTGTGACCCGGCCGTGAGACTGATCCGCAGCAGGATCAGAAACGGCGCGACGAACAGCAGCAACTCGAAGACCAGTAGCGGCGCCATCAACAGCAACGCCCGGTTCGAGCGGGACCGCTCCCGCAGCGGCTCCCAGAGTCGCGCGATCGGGGCCGGAAGCGATGAGGATGATTGCGTTCCGGACATCGTTACAGGTCGACCCTCGAGCCGTCGTCACGGAACGCGAGGACGTCCGCGCCGTCCCAGCTGATCCGGATCTCGTCGCCGGCGTCGAACGCGCCGGAGTCGGCGACGGTTCGTTCGACGAACACCGACGTGCCGTCGACCGCGACGGAGTAGCGAACCGTCGAGCCTCGATAGAGGACGTTCTCGACCGTGCCGACGACGGCGTTCCTCGTACTCCCGTCGGTGCGAACGGGCTGTGCCTCTGGGCCGTCGGACGCACCCGAGTCCGCCGGCTCGATCGAGAGTACCTCGGGACGAAGTGACAGGTCCACCGAATCGCCATCGGCGAGCGCGTCCGCATCTCCGTCGTCCGTCGTCGGGAGGACGACCGCACGACCCAGTTCGGTTTCGACGCGGACCGAGTCCGCCGTCGTCTGCCCGACTTCGCCGGCGACGAAGTTCGTATCGCCGAGGAAGCCCTCGATGAACCGGTTCTTCGGGTTCTCGTAGACCTCGTTCGGCTCGCCGACCTGGACGAGGTTCCCGTCGGCCATGATGCCGATCCGATCGGCGAGGGTAAAGGCCTCGTCCTGGTCGTGCGTGACGTGGACGAACGTCTCCTCGAGTTCCTCGTGGATCTCTCGGAGTTCGATCTGCATGTCCTCGCTGAGCCGCTTGTCGAGGTTCGACAGCGGCTCGTCGAGCAACAACACGTCGGGGTTGACGGCGAGCGACCGCGCGAGCGCGACGCGCTGTTTCTGCCCGCCGCTCAGGTTCATCGGGTCGTCGTCGGCGTACTCGGCCATCCGGACGCGTTCGAGCATCTCGCGGGCCTGCTCGCGGCGCTCGTCTTTCCCGACGCCCTGCATCTTCAGCCCGAATGCGACGTTCTCGAGGACCGTCTTGTGGGGGAACAGCGCCCAGTCCTGGAACACCGTCGCGGTGGTGCGTTCGTAGGCGGGACGGTCGGTCACGTCCTCGTCGCCGATGCGTATTTCGCCGTCGGTCGGCGTCTCGAGGCCGGCGAGCATCCGCAGCGTCGTGGACTTGCCGCTGCCGCTGGGCCCGAGCAGGCACAGTAGTTCGCCGTCGTCGATCGTCACCGAGACGTCCTCGACGGCGAGCGTGTCTCCGTACCGTTTCTCGAGTCCGGCAAGCGTGATTTCAGACATGAATGTTGTGGCGGTGGCGACCCGTTAGGCGTTCGACTGCATCTGGGTAAAGTCGTCGGAGAGGTCGCCGCTGTGCTCCGCGAGGAACTCCCAGTCCGGGAAGGCGATGTTCCGTGCCTCCTCGCTGTTGCTCGGCAGGTCGTCGGCCAGATCTCCGGCGTACTCGGTGTTCTCGTTACAGAACAGCGTGGGCATCTCCTCGGACCACGCCGTCTGGACCTCGGAATCCATGAGGAAGTTGATGAACTCCTCGGCCTGATCGCGCTTGTCGGTGCCCTTGACGACACACCAGTGGTTCAGGTAGCCGGTCGTCTCCTCCGGCATCGTGTGGGTCAGGCCGTCGTAGTCGTCGATGTCGTATGCCGTCTGCTCGTAGTACCACTGGGCGACGTCGATGACGTCGTTCTGGAACGCCTGCCAGATGTCCTGGCCGGAACTCGCCCAGCTCTCGACGGGCCACTCGCGGACGGTCTCGAGGACGTCGTCGTGGAGATCGGCGTCGTGCATCTCCTCACCGAGTTCGGCCTCGTCCATCCCGACGGCCGCGGCGTACATCGGGAACCACCAGAAGCCGGTGTCGACACCGACGCCGTTGCTCGCCGCGACGGCCGAGCCGGAGAGGTCGCTCCACGACCCGATCTCGGACTCCAGCCCCTCGCGGTGGATGATGGTACAGGGGGCGCCGTCGACCGGCATCCCGTACTCCGTGTTCCGGAACTCCGCGTAGTAGTCGATGACCTCGTCGAAGTTGGGAACGTTTTCGGTCCTGATCTCGTGGAAGAGATCGTCCTGTCGGCCGTAGTAGTAGAAGTTCCCTTCCGTGATCGTCACGTCGTACGGCGGGTCGTCGTCCGGCGCGGTCTGAATGTCGCTGAGGATGTTGTTCCAGCCGGGCTGGATCTCGATTTCCGCGTCGAACTCCTCCTCGTATCTCTGGACGACCGATTCCTCGAACCGATCGGCGTAGTTTCCGCTCCAGACGCTGACGCGCAGCGGATCGTCGCTCCCACTGGAGAGCAGTTCGGTACAACCGGCGAGGGCGGTCGCCGAGCCGGCCGCCGTCGTCGACAACAGCCGTCGGCGCGAGACGGCGTTGCGCGCTCGCTCGCCCGGCGACGATGGCTTCGACTCGGACCCGCTCGTCTCTGCATCCCGATCTGGGCCTGCAGGCATTGGTACCCCGGGTGTACCCCGATACCGACATATAACCGTTGTGAAGTCAGGAAAACGTGTCACGAATCGTGCATAGTGATTCGAAGATCCCGACTGCAGCTGGATCGATCTCCTCCGCGATTCGACTTCCCGTCCGAACTAATGGCACGGAAACCCATGCCGTATCGAGGGTGACAGCGTCGAATCAGCGGTCAGTCTCCTCGAGCAGCGACTCGGATCGGCTCGGCCGCACGAGCGAACGAACGCCTCGTTGTGAACCACTCGCATGTCTGTCTACTCTCCGTGCATCCGGCGTCCGTTTCGCCCCCGAGACCACGCGCTGAACCCGTCGCGGTCGCAGTCGGTCGCCGATCACGACGACTCCGCCGACTCCGCCGTCGGGTCGCGATCGGCCACGGGCGTACGGTCCGGGTTCCACCGCTCCTCGTGGACGAGGGCGTCCACATCGAGCCGGTCACGCCAGCCCTCCTGTTGCAAGACCGGTTCGTCAGGGAAACCGTCCGCCGGATACCCCAGACAGAGGTACGCAACCGGCTTGACGTGGGGCGGAATGCCCAATATCTCCTGTACTTCGTACGGGTAAAGAACGCTCACCCACCCGACGCCGACGCCCTCCGCTCGAGCGGCCAACCAGAGGTTCTGGACGGCCAGACACGTCGAGTACACGTCGGTTCGCTTCATCGAACTCCGTCCCAGCACGTGGGGCGCGTCCCGCGTCGGATCGCAGGTCACGCAGACGTTGACCGGCGACTCGCGGATCCCCTCGAGTTTCAGGTCGGCGAACGCGGCCCGCTTCGGCTCCTCGTAGCCCTCGCGGGCGGCCGCGATCGCTCGCTCCGCGATCGAGGCGATATCGGCTTTCGTCCCCTCGTCCCTGACGACGACGAAGTCCCACGGCTGCGAGAAGCCGACGCTCGGCGCGTGGTGGGCGGCCGCAATGACTCGCTCGAGAACGTCGTCCGGAATCGGCTCGTCGCGAAACCGCCGGATGTCGCGCCGAGCGTATATCGTTTTGTACACCGCGTCCCGTTCGGCGGCCGTGAAGTCGACCATTATTTCAACGTATCGAGAACGGTTGGATAAGGCTAGCGACCGACCGTCGAGTTCCGCGACCCGAGTTCGAGTGTGACGGATCTCCCCGAAGCGTCATCGCGTCCTCGTGAAAGAAGGAGAGCATCGTCAGGCGGTCGGCGACTCTCGGCTACACGCGGACGGAACCCGTACCGCTGCTGTAGAGTTTGCTCGCCCTCTCCGGATCGTTCGTGTCGACACTGATTTCGATATCGGGAGTCTCCGCACGGGCGACGAGCGTCTCACATCCGATAGTAGTCCGAACAGTTAAACACAGCGTATAGAAACGCTGTATTACATGACTGCGACAATAGTAGAAGAGACCGAGGAATACACGATCGAACGAGACGAGCGGCTCGGCGTGCCGATTTTCACGTACAACGAATACCTCTCGGGGGAACAGCTACGGGCCGTCGCCCGCAGATGGGAGGCAGTCATCGAAGCGGCGGGCGTCGAACGGTACGTCGTCAACACCGAGGAGTTCATGGCGCACAAAGAGGAGGACAAGCAGTGGCTCGGCGAGACCTGGCTGCCGAACCTGATCGACCACGGCGTCAGGGCAGGGGCCGGCGTGTACGCGGACTCCGCGATCTCGAGTCTAGATATGGGGCGCATCGAATCGAGTTTGAACGCGATCGATCCCGACTTCGAATACCGCACGTTCGGAAGCGAAGCGGACGCGTTAGAGTGGCTCGCGGAGCAGTAGCGGAACCGCTCTTCTATTCGCATCCTGCGAGCCGGAACTCCAGTCGGCGACAGTCACACCCTTCGTAAAATTACGGCCAGTACCGCGTTCGCTGGCCGCCTCGAGCAGTCACTCGCCCTCGGGAGCGGCGGCGGGATCAACGACCTCGTCCGTCGCGGGATAGACCCCGACCTGATCGCAGATATCGGCCATCGGACAGGCGTCCGGGTCCTCGAGACAGGCGGGCTTGCGCGCCCTGCAGTACTCGCGGCCGAACTGGATGGTCGCCGTGTGGCCGAACCCGCACTTTTCGGCGGGCACGTCGCGCTCGAGGACGGCCCGAACGGCCTCGTGGTCCGCGTCCGGCGGCGCGATCCCCATGCGGCGGTAGATCCGGTGGACGTGAGTGTCGACGGGGAAGACGCCGCCGCGACCGCCCGCGAAGAGCAAGACGCAGTCGGCGGTCTTCGGCCCGACGCCGCGGACGGAAAGCAGCGTCTCGCGGACGACCGACGGCTCCTCGTCCTTGACGAAGGTATCGAACGCGGCGGCCGAACCGAACTCCGCGAGGACCCACTCGGCGGTGTCGATGAGCGTCTCGGACTTCTGGTTGTACAGTCCCGCGCCGCTGATCGTTTCGGCGAGCGTCGATTGCTCGGCGCTCGCGAGCGATTCGGCGAGGTCGATATCGGGGCCGTCATACCGATCGATTAGCGCGTCGTGGGCCGGCTGGCTCGCCTTGTCGCTGGTGTTCTGACTCAGGATCGTTCGGACGAGGCAAGTGAAGGCGTCTCGACCGCCGTACTGTTTCTGCCAGAACAGCTCTCCGAGTCGGTCGACGACTTCCTCCGCGCGGGTGTCCGCGGTCGCGGGATCGAACTCGGCCGCGACGCCGCCGCCGGTCGCCCCGCCGCTGATGTTGACCGCGGGCTCCGGATCGTCGCTCATATCGCCGCGTAGGGGCCGCGGGGTCAAAACCGCGACGGAACCCGAGGATCGAGCCCGCGGCCGTTCCCTGCTACGGGATCACTCGACGGAAATCGTCACCGTCGCTTCGGCCCCATCGGCCAGCGCATCGACGAGATCGCGGTCGAACCCTTCGGCCGCGAACTCGGCACCGACGACAATCGTCCGGTCGTCGACGTAGTCGCTCGTGCGCCCGACCGCGCTGCGCTCGTTTTCGAACTCGAGGTCGGGATCGCCGCGTCCCTCGACGGTCTCCGTGTAGTCGCCGGCCTCGATGGTGACCGTGATCGTCGCCGCTTCGTCCCGACAGGCCGCGACGAACTCGGGGTCGAAATCGGCGGGGGCGCGGTCGGCCTCGATCGCGAGGATGCAGTCGCCCGCGGGAGTGAGATAGTCGTCGGTCGTCACTTCGAACGTGCTCGCGTGCTCGGCGCTGACGTTCTCGTGGCCGCGAGCGCGAATGACCTCGTCCATGGACGGCGGTTCGTTGCCGGGCGGAAAACGGGATCGAATCGCGGTCGTCGCGCGATGGCAGTGTCGCGATTCGCGTTCGGTGCGATCCAGTCTGCGTCGCGATGCGATCGGGCAGACTACGACGCCGAGCGGTAGCCGGACCGGAACTCGCGGACGCCGGCACCGACGGCGTTACCGAGGACGACGACGAGCAACATCGCGACGAACCCGGGACCCGAGTCCTCGTGGAGCCTTCCCGTCGCGACGCCGGCGATCACCACGATCGCCGCAGCGCCGATCGCGAGGACGGCCACTCCGAACTGGAGCGTCGACCCGCTCCGGCGCGCGAGCAGGGACTGCGGGAGGCCGACACCGACGGCCAGATAGATCGCGATTCCGGCCGCCGTTATCCCGAGCACCGCGGGACTTTCGGTGAGTGTGCCGGTGATGCCGGCGAGCAGGATTGCGACAGCGAGGCTGCCCCCGACGATCAGGGAATCGTTCATATCCGCACGAGACTGTCAGCGGAGAAATAGCTACCGCCGCTCGAGGCCGCCGCTCAGACGAGGCTCGCGCCGTCGAAATCGCCGCGGCTGTAGTCGACATCCATCAGGTCGAGGATCGTCGGCGTGATGTCGAACAGGTCGGCGTCGTCGATCGTCGCCTCGGGGTGGTCGATGTACAGCGACGTGTTGTCGAAGCTGTGCATCCCGTTTCGCGGCCCGCTGGTGAAGATGTCGGAGTCGGCCTTGAAGCCGGACTTCAGATCGAAGCCCTTGTTCGGGATCGCGACCAGATCCGGCGCGATGTCGTCGTGGTCGCCGCGGAAGGCTTCTTCCTTCTCGACGACGCGCTCGACGACCTTGTTGCCGTTCGGCCCCTCGAGCGCCTCGAGATCGGCTTTGAGTTCGTCTCGAACTGCGTCGTACTCCTCCTCGGGGACGGAGCCGCGGGGTTCGCGGCCCTCGAGGTTGATGTAGAAGCGGCCGGGGATGAACGAGTAGGCCGTGGTGTCGTCGGAGATGTCGCCCAGTTCCTCGGGGTCGTCGGTCCCGAAGGAGAGCCAGCCCTCCTCTCGGAGCCACTCGTTGAAGTGGACCTCGTAGTCGAGGCTGGTAAAGCCGTGGTCGGAGGCGACGATCATCGTGACGTCGTCGGGCAGCGACTCGCGCAGACGGCCGATGTAGTCGTCGACCTTCTGGTAGAACTCGATGAACGCGTCCTTGTTCTCGCCGTCGCGCTCGTAGTCTTTGAACAGGAAGTGGTTGACCCGGTCGGTGGTCATGAAGACGCCGAAGAAGAGGTCCCAGTCGTCCTCCTCGATGTAGTGCTGGAAGGCCTCGTACTGGGCGTCGATCGTGGCGTGGGCGTCCTCGATGAACTCGGACTTGTCCTCCTGATGGCCGAGTTTCGGATTGACGTCGATCCGGTAATCGAGCGTCTCGAGGTAGTCGCGGACGTCGTCGGGGTAGGCGGCCTTGTCGAGGCCGGGCGAGAGGAAGCCCGAGACCATCCGCTGGACGTCGCGCTGGGGCGGGAACGTGACTGGGACGTTCATCACGGTGGCCTTGCGGCCGTCCTCCTGTACGCGGTCCCAGACGCGGTCGGCCTGGACGTCCCGGCCCATCGGGACGTAGGTGTCGTACGTGCCGACCTCTCGGTCTTGGAAGCCGTAGACGCCCGTCTCACCGGGGTTCATGCCGGTCGTCAGCGACGGCCAGCAGGCGCTCGACTCCGGCGGGACGATGCTCGAGATTTCCGCGGCGGTCCCGTCGTCGGCGATCGCAGCGAAGTTCGGAAACAGTTCCTCGTTCTCCGAGAGGAGACTATACGGTACGCCGTCGACCCCGATAAATGCGACCCGGGGGTCGCCGTCGCCCCGCAATCGATCGAACAGACCCATGGACGGACGTAGTTCGACCGCATACAAGAAGGTTCGTTTCGAGATAGTGTTTTGCGAACGGCTGACACTCCATGCGTCAAGTTACCATCCGCCCGGCGCTACAATAATGGTTGTTTTCTTACAGTATCGGCGAACTGAGTGACGGACGGCGATCGCTGGACTCTCCGACGGTCCGTGGACGCGGACAGTTATTCGTCGCGGTCACCCGAGTCCTCGGGGTCGAAGTTGGCCGGGACGACCGTGGGGTGGGCCATGCCGGCGGCGGACTCGGTTGCGTCGTCGGCCGACGATGACGGTCGCGGGGACGGATCGGGTGCTACCATACGGAAACGACTACGGCAGTCTCGGGGATAAAATTACCCATGCTCATAATGCATGTCCCGGACGGGCGCGGATAACTCTCGGGAATCCACTCGAGTCGCCGGCGACCGCGAGAAAAGCCCACCGCAGACGCGATGGGTCCGTCGGTGACCGTATTGCCGTCGATCGGCTCTAGAAGTTCTCGTCGTAGAGCTCCTGTGCGTGCTCGATCGCGTCGTAGGCCGCCTGCTTGTCCTCCCAGCCCTGCGTCTCGACTTCCTTGCCCTCTTCGAGGTTCTTGTAGCTCGAGAAGAACTCGTCGATCTCGTCGAGTTCCTGCTGGGGGATGTCCTCGAGGTCCTCGATGTGGTCGTAGCGCGGGTCCTCGCTCGGAACGGCGATGACCTTGTCGTCCTGCTCGCCGTCGTCGTCCATCTTCATCAGGGCGACGGGACGGGCTTCGATCACGCAGCCGGGGAACGTCTGGTCCTCGACGAGGACGAGCACGTCGAAGGGGTCCTCGTCGTCGTAATAGGACTGCGGGATGAAGCCGTAGTCGCTCGGATAGTGGACGTTGCTGTGGAGCACGCGGTCCAGCACGACGCCGGGGACGTCCTTGTCGTACTCGTACTTGTTTCGCTCGCCCTTGAGACACTCCACGACGGCGTAGATCTCTTCTGGCGGATTCGGTCCGGTCTCGAGGTCTTCCCAGAGGTTGACCATGTACCGGAGCATCCACCGTCGATCAAAAAGTACTTTCGTAATCGAGTGTCACTATCTATGCGACGGTTGCCAGATAACCGACAGACACGAATCGGGCACGTACACCGGTGTCCGGCGGTGTAGCGGTCGGTATCGGCCTGTCCGACCGACTGATACGAAGGGATAGTTGACAAGTCTTAAATAGTCTGGTAACATTTGCATACGTATGTCAGAGGCACAATCAATCACCGGCGAACAGAGTATTGCACGCGAACTCACAGCCTTCCAGAACAACATCCTCGTTATCCTCGCCAAGGAGCCGATGTACGGCCTGGCGATCAAGCGAGAACTCGAGGACTACTACGGGACCGAAGTCAATCACGGTCGACTCTACCCCAACCTCGACGAGCTCGTCGATCTCGGACTGGTCGAGAAGAGCGAACTCGACAAGCGAACCAACCAGTACTCGCTGACCGACGACGGCTACGACGCCGTCCTCGACGGCATCCAGTGGACCCTCTCGAAGGTCGTCACCGGTGACGACCGCGCCGACGAGATCAGCGAGATCGTCGACAACAGCTACTAGAACCGGATCTCCGGGACCGGCTCACCAGCGGTCTCGAAGACGTGTTCGATCGACTCCGCGATCACTTCCTGTTGTTTTGCCGACGGCCAGGCGTTCCGAACCACGTAGTCAGTGCCGAACTCCGCGAGTTCCTCGCTCGTCAGCGATTCGATCGGCTTCGCGTAGTGATTGCCCGCGAAATCGGCGAGCATGGCGGCGTTATCGCCGTGGACATCGCCGTGGGCCTCCCTGACCGCTGCGACGAGTTCTCGATTGTGGTCGTCGACGGCTTCCCAATCGTCCGGATCGGCCGTCCCCTCGAGCGGGATTTCGACCGCGCGGTCGATGTCGTCGATCCGTTCGGTCCTGATGACGCCGTTTTCCTCGTCGTGCCACTCCGCGGGATGGCAGACGAGGACGTCGTCGCCGTCGTCGTCGCGGATGCGTGCCGTGAAGTCGTGCTCGTCGAGCAGGTCCTCGCGCCGGTCCTCGTAGGCCTCGATTTCGTTTTCGTCCACTGCATTGCGCTCGAGGCGGGTCAGCCGTTCGACCTCGTCGACGACCCCTCGCGGGAGGGCCGGGCGCTCGGCGTCCGTCTCGGCGTCAGTGTCCTCGCTGTCGGACGCGTCGCGGGTGTCCGACGGTCGCGTCGCGCCACTGGACTCACTGCCGTCAACGTCGGCATCTATCGCGTTCCGATCGGTCATGGGAACTCGTATGCACTCGAGCGGTTTTGCCCTTGCCGATCCGATTCCGCGTCACGAGTTCGCTCGAGGGCTGGTTTCATCCCGATTAGTCGATCGACCGGCGAGTGAACTAGGAAACGGAACGGCCGAATTCGCAGAAAACGGTGTTGAAGACGCGTGTTCTGCTCTCGTGGCAGCGGGAATCGCCCTCGCTCGGCCGGCCACAGCGCACGCCCCCGCACCGCAGTCGTTCAGTCCGGAATGAGTCAGCGGGACTCCGTCTGAGCGACCCTAGGCCTGATCCAGTGCCTCGTTGACGAGGCCGTCCGCGCGGTCGTTGACCTCTCGAGGGACGTACTCGAGCGTCCACTCGTCGAACGCCTGCAGGATTTCGTGGACGGTCACACGCTTCTCGCGGAGTTCGGGGTTGTTGGTGTCGTACTCGCCGCGGACCTGCTTGACGATGAGTTCGGAGTCGCCGCGGACGTGGACCTCGTCGTAACCGTAGTCGCGAGCGGCCTCGAGTCCGGCGATCAGCGCCTCGTACTCGGCCTGATTGTTCGTCGCCGTCCCGATCGTCTCGCCGTCCTCGGCGACGATTCCGTCGCCGGTGACGATCACCCAGCCGATCGCGGCCGGGCCGGGATTGCCCCGCGAGCCGCCGTCGAAGTAGACGTGTGCGCGCCCGCCGTCCTCGCGGAGCAGCGCCTCTATGTCCCGCGGGTCCGAGCCCTGAATCACGACCTTGTCGTCGTAGGCGACGGCGGTCGCGCCGCCCCGGCTCGCTCGCCAGCGCTCGTGGTCAGTGTTTCCCGAGTCGACGGTGACGTCCGCCGCCTCGAGCCGTTCGCGAGCCGTCTCGACATCGCACTCGATAACCGGCATTCGTCTCCGTGATCGGCCATATCCGTATAAAGACTTTCCGGTACCGAATCGTAAACCTCGACCTTCAACTCTTGTACTCGCTGTTTTCGGCAGATACCTCTCGGTGGTGCAAAACCGCCGCCCAAAATTTATATAGTGTGGTGATACTACTATAAAAGTGCGATGACACGGTCCACCCGCCAGCGGGAGCGAACGCGCGAGACGGACGAGACCGAGGATCAGGAAGGGGTACGTGCCTGCCCCGAGTGTGAATCGGATAATCTCGTTAAGGACTCCGACCGGGGTGAGCTCATCTGTGAAGACTGTGGGCTCGTCGTGGAGGAAGAACAAATCGATCCTGGCCCGGAGTGGCGGGCGTTCAACCACCAGGAACGACAGGAGAAGTCCCGCGTCGGCGCGCCGACGACGCAGACGATGCACGACAAGGGACTGACGACGACGATCGACTGGAAGGACAAGGACGCCTACGGACGCTCGATTTCTTCGAAAAAGCGCAGTCAGATGCACCGACTGCGCAAGTGGCAGGAGCGAATCCGCACCAAAGACGCCGGCGAACGGAACCTGCAGTTCGCACTCAGCGAAATCGACCGGATGGCCTCCGCGCTCGGCGTCCCGCGCTCGGTCCGCGAGGTCGCGTCGGTCATCTACCGCCGCGCGCTCAAGGAAGACCTCATCCGCGGCCGCTCGATCGAGGGCGTCGCGACATCCGCGCTGTACGCCGCCTGTCGAAAGGAAGGGATTCCGCGAAGCCTCGAGGAAATCTCGGAAGTCTCCCGCGTCGAACGCAAAGAGATCGGTCGCACGTATCGATACATCTCGCAGGAACTCGGCCTCGAGATGCGACCCGTCGACCCGAAAAAGTACGTCCCTCGTTTCTGTTCCGAACTCGAACTCTCCGAAGAGGTCCAGACCAAGGCCAACGAGATCATCGAGAAGACGGCCGAGGAAGGGCTCCTCTCGGGCAAGTCACCGACGGGCTACGCCGCGGCCGCGATCTACGCCGCGTCGCTGCTCTGTAACGAGAAGAAGACCCAGCGAGAGGTCGCCGATGTCGCACAGGTGACCGAGGTGACGATCCGGAACCGGTATCAGGAACAGATCGAAGCGATGGGCATTCACGGCTAAGTTCCGCTCGCCGACGCCGCTCGACGCCGACTTCGACCACTTCGGCTTTTTTACCGCAATCTCGCCGCCCAGTCGCTCGGACCCAGTTGCGACCAGAGATCTAGTGACGTGTCCGCTTCTCCATCGATCGCAGCGGGGCGGACGACGGCCTCACGCGATCGTCCGCTCGAGGAACCGGTCGATCGCGTCCGGGCCCGCCGGCGGGACGCTCCCGAACAGGTCGTCCGTCTCGCCACCGGACTCGAGGTGGGCGGTCGCGGTCACCGTCTGTGCGGGACGCGGCTCCGCCGTGAGCTGTGCCATCGCCGTCCGTTCCGACTCCGCGTCGAAGACGTGGCCCAGCTCGTGGAGTTCGTACATCGTCACACCGACGCCGGCCGTCTGCAGCGACTCGAGCAGCAGCCGGCTCTGCTGGATCGAAACGACCTGGTCCTCGCGGCCGTGCATGACGAGAAACGGCGGCGTCTCCGGATCGACGTAGGTCGTCGGACTCGCCCGTCTGGCCTTGTCCTGATTCTCCGAGACGTCGCCGCCCAAAAGGAACGACTCGAGCCCGCCCGGTTGGCTCGGGAGTTCGAGGATATCACTGATGCCGTACCAGTCGACGACCGCCTGTACGGCACCCGACTGGTCAGGTGCGACATCTTTCGCGACTGCGGTGTCGGGATAGGCATCTCCGGGGAGAGACTCGATGTCCTCGAGGGTGCCGGCGAGGGCCGCCAGATGGCCGCCGGCCGATGCGCCCCACGCCGCCACGCTGTCCGGATCGAACCCGTACTCGTCGGCGTTCGCGCGGAGCCACCTGATCGCGGCCTTCACGTCGACGATCTGGTCCGGGAAGACGCCTCTCGGGGTCGGATTGTCCGCGATGCCGTCGGTCGGGAAGTCGGCGTCGTCCGGAACCACCGCTAAGCGATAACTCACGCTCGCCATCGCACAGCCCCACTCGGCGGCGTATCGCTCGAGATCCGGGGCGTTCTTCCGCGTCCCGAAGACCCACCCGCCGCCGTGGACGTAGACGACGAGCGGTGGCTCGCCGTCGGTCTCTGTCCGTTCCGGAACGTACAGGTCCAGTTTCATCTCGCCCGCATCCCGAACCGCGTACGTGACGTCTTCGCGAACCGAAACGGCGGGCGAAGGGTCGTCACCCGTCTCCGTACCGTCCCGCTCGTTTTCCTGCGTCGGATTCGGGTCGTCGCTCGAGTCCAGTTGCGAACAGCCCGCGACTGCGAGCGAGCCGATCGCACCCGTCGCTTCCAGAAATCGCCGCCGCAACACTGTCGTCCGGTCGGTATCGATCATAGTCGGGAGGGTACACGTGATTTCTCACAGACAGGTATACTGTTTCTGGTACGGGCGTTTGAACGGCAACTAACCGGACGATAGCGGGCCATCGAGCCGGAAGACGGCCGCTCGAGCGAATAACTGACAACCAGCGCTTTCAGCCTTCAGCCAGCACGTTCTGGCGGCAGGCGATCAGTCGTCACTCGTCCTTGCCGACGCTGATGACCTGCAACAGCGAGTAGACGGGGACGCCCTCGAGTTCCTCAAGGCCCTGCTTGTCCGCGAGGACGACGCAAGCGAGCGGTTTCCCGCCCTCGGCGCGAATCGCTTCGATCGTCTCGCGCATGGTGGTCCCGCTGGTGACGGTGTCGTCGACGATGTAGCACTCGCGGTCGCGGATGCCGGCGAAGTTCCGCGAGAACGTGCCGCCGAGTTCGTCGATGTCGCCCTCCTCCCACTGGTGTTTCGCGGGGGTGTAGGTCCCGAGGTCGGTCTCGAGTTCGCGGGCGACGAGGGTGGCGATGGGGCCGCCGGCCTTCTCGATTCCGATCGTCAGGTCGACGTCGTCGCCGTGTTTGGCGAGCATGTCTGCCATCGCGGACGCGATATGGCTCATCCGCTTGCTGTCCCGGCCGATCGCGGACCAGTCGACGTGGATGTCCTGCGGGCTACTCCCGCCGTTGTCCGGTCGCTGCGTCGGTTGGTCGGTCGGCTGCGCGCTCGTGCTGCTGCGCTCGACGAGCCAGCTCGCGGTCTCTCGAGAAACGTTCAACTCGTCTGCGATCTCGCCCTTCGAGAGGCCCCGGGCCGCGAGCTCGGCCGCGCTCTCGATCAGGTCGTCGACGTTTTTCATATGCCTTCGAATTCGACCGCCGTTTTTATAGTCGTGTCGTCATCCACGGTTCCTGCCGCCCCGCGGCCGCCCGCCGGGACGCGTGCGGTCGCTTCCGGGAACGCTCGCTCGACCGACTCGAGGCCGTAGACGCCGGAGACGATCCCCTCGAGCACCCAGTCGGGGAGTCCGGCGAGGGTGTCGATGGCCGCCTCGAAGTGGCCGCGATTCGAGTTGACGCTGCCGACGAGGGACTTGTTGTGGAGCACGAGTTCGCGGTGAAGACGGCCGCCGTCGACCTCGAACTCCCAGTCGCCGGGGACGCCGAGCAGCGCCGCGACGCCGTTGGGGGCGAGCGCGTCGATCGACTCGAAGGCGTGTTTCGCGTAGCCGGTCGCCTCGTAAACGATGTCCATCGGTTCGTAGGCGGTCGCGATCTCGGAGACCGGCGTTTCGCGGGAATCGATGTACGTCGCGCCGAGTTGCTCGACGATGTCGATGGTCGGGTCCGGCCGGTCCGACCGGCCCAGGCAGTAGACCCGTTCGTATCCCAGCGTCTCGGTGAACATCGCGGCGGTCAACAGCCCCAGCGAACCGGTGCCGAGGACGAGGACGGACTCGGGCTGCCAGTCGAACGCCGAGCGCGTCGCGCGAGCGTGTTCGATCGCTTTCTCGGTGATGCTGATCGGCTCGACGAGAAATCCCCACTCGGCTAAGTCGGCGGGGATCGGGACGAGATCCGCAGCCGGACTCGTGATGTACTCCGCCATGAAGCCGTGAGCACCGACGATCCCGCGTTCGACGTACTCGCCGTCGGGTGCCATGTCGGGTTCGCCGCGCTCGAAGTACGCGTTGGTCTCGACGCCGGCGGGGGGCCGTCGAACCGTCGGCACGACGTACTGGCCCTCCTCGAGATCGGTCCCATTTGCGTCCTCGACGATGCCGACGGCCTCGTGGCCGAGAACCAGCCGGTCGTCGCCGTCGGGGACCCCGCCGTGGGACCCCTCGATGACCTCGTAATCGGTCCCGTCGACGCCCACGCGACAGATCCGAACGAGCGCCTCGCCAGGAGATGGTTCGGGAACGGGCCGCTCGACGACTTCGGGGACACCCGCCCCGGGCGCGACTGCGATGGCTTTCATACGCACCCGGTAGGAACCGTGATGTTAAATATTTATTCCCACTCGAGTAAATAGCTGTGCGATTCGGGCCGCCGTTCGACAGCCCCGTGCCCGCCGGCGGTCGTCGGACGACCGATACTGAAAACGATTATCCGGCTGCCCCTGTCTGTAGCTGACATGGAACGATACGATCTCGTCTATCGGCTCTACGACGAGTACGACACGAAGACGCTGCGGGAGTACCAGGAGTTCGTCGACATCTTCCCGGCCGTCGATTCGCGGGTCGCCTTGGAGCACTGGCAGGGCGCGACCGAGGAACTCGAGGACCGCAAGGACGAGATCCGCTCGGCGTTTGCGGCCGGCGAGACGTTCGCTGAGGTCGCCGCGCGGGCGACCCGCGATCAGGCCTTTACCGCGCTCGACCTCGAGGCGAAGTACGGCCGCGCGGTGAACGTGCTCGTGCTCGACGTCGACGAGACGCTGCGCTCGGCCGGCGGAACCGACAACGAGATTCCCCGGGAGACGCTGCACCTCCTGACCGAGTTCTACGACGCCGGGGTCCCGATCGTCATCTGTACGGGCCAGACCCTAGAGAACGTCAAGGGGTTCGCGATTCAGGGGCTGGGCAGCGAGATCGTCCACTCGGGGGACCTCTCGATCGTCTACGAGGCGGGAACCGGCGTGTTCACGCCGGGCCACGGCGCGGAGACGAAGCAGTTGCTCTACGAGGACTTAGAGGAGTCGATCCGGACCGTCTTCGACGACGTTCGCTCGCGCGTGCTCCCCGAAGCGCCCGAGGAACTCCGCCGGGGCTGTCACCTGCAGGGCAACGAGTTCAACGTCACGATGAAGCCCAACTACGAGACCGGCTCCGCGGACGCTCGCGAGGTCATCGACGAGGCACTGGTCTATCTCATCGATCTGCTCGCGGACGCCGTCGGGACGACGCTCGACGGCGACGGCAGCAACGGCAACGGCGGCGCGGAACTGGACGGCGAGACGGTCGTCGACTGGACCCGCGCGTTCTACGCCGCACAGGACCCGGAAATCAGGGCCGTCCTCGAGGGCGAAGGCGCGTATCCCGACATCGATACCAATGGGGTACCCGAGCGACTCGCGGCGGTCCTCGAGCGAATCGACGTCGCCTACTACGAGGCCGACGCGGCCGAGATCGGCAGCCTCGAACTGAACAAGGTCGTCGGCGTCGAACGCGCGCTCGACGTGCTGGGGGTCGACGACCCGTTCGCGCTCGTGATGGGCGACTCCAAGAGCGATCTGCGCGTCATGGAGTGGGTCGCCGACACCGACGCCGGGATCGCAGCGGCCCCGGAACACGCCTCACAGGACACCTTAGAGCACGTCCTCGAGACGGACGAACTCGTCTTCGATCGGGGGAAAAGCGTGGACGTGCTCCGGACGGTGTACGCGCTCAATCGGTTAGCCCGCCTCGGGTGAGCCGACGACGCCGAGTGTGACCGTCTGAATCGCCGTTCCGTCACGGGATTCTGACCGTCGCCAGGGGTGACGTGCTCACTTAAACGGCCGGAACACAAAGGCCCGCTCATCAAGCGTATTCGAGTCCTCCCTTCTATCAGCACGATCCGAGCGAGCGGGGTCGTCAGCGGCGGCCTCACGGTCGCTGTGGCGGCCCATTCGCGACGAGACCGAGCGGATCGGCTGGATACTTATGATACCGATCGAGTCCCGGCACTCCCACGGCTGTATCGGTCGCGGATCGGACTCGAGCCAGCGCTACGAGGTGATACCAATGACGACGATCGCAGAACTTTCGCTTTCGACGACCGAGTTCGCACTCGCAGAGACCTTCCAGCAACTACCGGCCCTCGAGGTCCGCGTCGAAAGCGTCGTCGCGGAGGGGCCGTCCCGAACGGTCCCGCTCGTCTGGTTTTCGAACGTCGACCGCGACGACCTCGAGCCGGTTCTCGAGGGAGATCCGACCGTCGCCGAGCACCGCCAGTTGCTCGAGAACACCGAGGACGGCGAGCTGTTCTACCGGCTCGAGTACACCGACGAAGTCGGCTCGGTCTGTTGTTGCGTCTACCGACACGGCGGGACGGTGCTCGACGCCCACGTGTCGGACGGCCAGTGGACGCTCCGACTGCTCTTCCCCCACCGCGAGGAGCTCTCGAGCGCCGTCTCGGACATCGAAGAGCGCGGCGTCCGGATCGACGTCAAGCGCATGGTCGAGGCCGGGCAGGACGAGGACCTCGAGACGACGGCGGCGCTGACCGAACCCCAACAGGAGGCCATCGCCGAGGCCTATCGACAGGGCTACTACGACGTTCCCCGCGAGATCTCGCTCGAGGAACTCGCGAACGAACTCAATATCTCCCATCAGGCCCTCTCCGAGCGGCTCCGCCGGGCGAACCGCGTGCTCGCGGGCGAACAGTTAGACGAGCCGACGGGCGAGATGGCGACGCCAGACTGATCCGACGACCGGTTCGGCCCTGACTCCGACCCCGATCTGACCCCGACTGATCCGGACCCGGTCCGAGTACCGCGTGTGACGATCGGCTCCGGCCAACTGCCCGTCCGAGGCAGGCCAACGGTGGGCCGACGACGGACGTTTTTTGACCGTGCCCGGCGGAGGGGCGTTCATGGCAAATCACGACCCCGGTGCGGCCGATCCGTTGTCGCTTCACGGCATCGTTCCGCCGACAGTCACCGCCTTTCAGGAGGACGAGTCCGTCGATTACGAAACGACCGCCGCACACGCCCGGTTCGTCGTCGACCGCGGGGCGCACGGCGTCTTCCCGCTCGGAACCAACGGCGAGTTCCCGCTGCTGTCGGGCGAGGAACGCGACCGGGTCGTCGACGCGGTCGTCGACGAGGTCGGCGGCGAGGTGCCGGTCATCGCCGGCGTCGGCGCGCCGAGTACCCACCAGACCGTCGGCCACGCCGAGCACGCCGAGTCCGTCGGCGCGGACGGTATCGTCGTCGTCACGCCCTACTACTACCCGCTGGATCGCGAGGGTGCCCTCGAGCACTATCGCCGGGTGGCCGAGGCCGTCTCCCTACCGGTCTACGTCTACCACATCCCGAGCAAGACCGGGAACGAACTCTCGCTGGATACCCTCGCCGAACTCGCCGAGATCGACAACATCGCCGGCGTCAAGGACTCGAGCAAGGACGTGCCGTGGCTCGTACAGGGGATCGACGCCCACCCCGATCTGACCTTCCTCGCCGGCTCGGACTCGCTGATCTTCACCGGGCTCGAGGTCGGCTGTTCGGGCGCGGTCAGCGCCGTCGCGAACGCGTTCCCGGAACTCGTCGTCGACTGTTACGAGGCCTACGACGCGGGCGACGAGGACCGCGCGCAAGAACTGCAAAGCGAGATCTTCCGGGTTCGGGACGCGTTCAAGGCCGGCGGCGCGTACATGTCCGGTGTCAAGACCGCGCTCCGGATACGGGGCTTTGATGCCGGCCCGCTGCGGAGCCCGCTGCGACTCAAAGACGACGAGGGCGCGGCGGAACTGCGCGAATCGCTTCGGGCGCTCGATCTCGAGGGACTCTGAGCTTCGCCGACGATTCCGGGACCGAGACCGAACGCGAGTCCGACACGGAGATTTTTGCCACGGCCGTCGAATGGCCGCCATGGAACTCACCGAGGAACAGGCGGCGGTCCGCGATGTCGTCCGGGAGTTCGCGCGCGAGGAGATCGAGCCGACCGCGCTCGAGGCCGACAGGGACCAGCGGTTCCCGGAGGCCGTCTGGGACGGGCTCGCCGACCTCGATCTGACCGGGTTGACGGTCCCCGAGGACTACGGCGGCTACGACGCGGATCCGGTGACGGCCGCCGTGGTCAACGAGGAGGTGGCCTACGGGATGTTGGCCGTGGCGACGGCGCTGTCAGTCCACTCGCTCGCCACGTCCTGCATCGCGGAGTTCGGAAGCGAGGACCAGCGGGAGCGCTGGCTCCCCGAGATGGCCGCGGGGCGGCCGGTCGGTGCCTTCGCGCTCTCGGAACCCCACGCGGGGTCGAACCCGGCGGAGATGTCGACGGAGGCGCGCAGGAAGGGCGACGAATACGTCATCGACGGCGAGAAGCAGTGGATCACGAACGGGCAGCGCGCCGGCGTCTACGTCCTCTTCGCGAAGACCGACCGGGACGATCCGGACTCGGTCACGCAGTTTCTGGTCCCCGGCGACGCAGACGGCCTGACCGTCGGCGAGAGAGAGGACAAACTCGGCCTGCGCGCGAGCGACACCACGAGCCTGACCTTCGACGGCGTACGGATTCCGGCCGAAAACCGGCTCACCGAGGAAGGAAACGGACTCTCGGCCGCGTTCCACATCCTCACCGGCGGCCGGATCGCCATCGCCGCCCAGTCCGTCGGGCTCGCACGACGCGCGCTCGAGGAAGCGACGGCCTACAGTCAGGAGCGCGATCAATTTGGCGGCCCGATCGCGGACATCCAGACGATCCGGCACAAACTCGCGGAGATGGCGACGCGGACCCGCGCCGCGCGGCTATTGACCCGCGATGCAGCCCAAAAACGAGCCGGCGGCGGCGCGGCGCTCGAGGCGAGCATGGCGAAGTACTTCGCGAGCGAGGCGGCGATGTTCGTGACGAACGAAGCGGTACAGATCCACGGCGGCTACGGCTACGTCACCGAGGGCGAGGTCGAACGGCTCTACCGCGACGCGAAGATCACCGAAATCTACGAGGGGACGACGGAGATCCAGAAAACGGTCATCGCGCGGGAACTGCTCGAGTGATCGTGCCGGCTCGGGGGCCGCGAGCACCTCGAGGAGGCAGTCGGGAGATTCATTCGTCGCGAGTGACAACCGCGACGCGATGGACGCCGATCGACGGGCCGAAGCGCTCCTCGACGGTCTCGAGGGGGAGGAGGAAGAACGGACCAGAGCGACGCTCGAGGAACTCGACCGTCTCGCCGACGAAGTTGACGATCCGGACCTCGAGAAACGGCTCACGAAAGAGATCTACGCGTGGCTCCACGACGAGCCGGCGCTGTTCGTGGCCGATCCCGAGACGTTTTTCGACGAGCTACTCGCGACCGAGGGGTTCGACGACGGGATGCTGGAGACGTTCAGCGCGGTCGCCGAGGAGCCGCCCGCGGCCTTCGAAGCGCACGTCGACGAA
The DNA here is from genome assembly GCF_052439245.1 of Natrinema sp. LN54. NCBI lineage: Archaea > Methanobacteriati > Methanobacteriota > Halobacteria > Halobacteriales > Natrialbaceae > Natrinema > Natrinema sp. LN54. The sequence continues at coordinate 282,180 of NZ_JBQVRP010000004.1, read as the reverse complement.
CTGCTCGCCCTCCTCGCCGACGGCTCCGAACTCAAGCGCGGGCTCGCGCTCCGAACGCTCTATCACCTCGCCGCGAGGCGGCCGCGAGCGGTCGCGGGGGCGACCCACGCGTTCCGGGCGTCGCTCGACGATCTGAACCCGCGGATTCGGGGGACCGCGTGTCTCGCACTGGGGTATCTCACTGCGGGCGACGCGCAGTCCGCGCTCGAGGATCGACTGCACGACGAGTCGCAGTACGTCCGCGAGGCGGCGGCGTGGGCACTCGATCGCCTCGAGGGGGAATCGACGGGGGCGGATCCGGCCGACTCGTGGACCGCCGCGGCGTTCGAGGACGTGTCGCCGACGGCGTTCGAGGCGCTCGTCGCGGACCTCTGGGACGCCATGGGGTATCGGACGGAGGTGACACCCGCGTCTCGCGACGGTGGGATCGACGTGATCGCGACGACGGACGACGAGCGGGTCGCGATTCAAGCGAAACGGTTCTTATCGAGCCCCGTCGGTAGCCCGGACACCCGGCAGATCGCCGGCCAACTCCAACTCGACTTCGACCGCGCCGCGCTCGTGACGACCGCGTCCTTTACCGGGCCGGCCGAGCGGTTCGCCGCCGAGGCGACTGCCGTCGAACTCGTCGACGGCGTGTCGCTCCGCGAACTCCTCGAGCTACACGACATCGATCCGCGATCGTACCGGTAATTGGTGTGATCGAAGTTCCTATTCTCCTGCCGCCCATAGAGCCGGCTGTGACCGACTACGACGCCGTCGTCTACGATCTGGACGGCACCCTCGTCGATCTCGACGTCGACTGGAACGCCGTCGCCCTCGACGTCCGCGAGGTGTACGACAGCGCGGCCGTCGACCCGCCGAGCGACGGGCTCTGGGACATGCTCGAGGCCGCCGCCGACGCGGGGTTAGCCGAAGACGTGGAGGCCGCGATCGCCGCCCACGAACACGACGGTGCGCGGACCGCAGATCGGCTCGCCCACGCCGACGACCTCCTCGAGCGGTCGCTGCCGACCGGCGTCTGCTCGCTGAACTGCGAGCGGGCGTGTCGGATCGCGCTCGAGGAACACGCGCTGACGGCGGCGGTCGACGTCGTCGTCGGCCGGGACTCGGTCGGGACGTGGAAGCCGGATCCGGAACCGTTGCTCGCGACAGTGAACGAACTCGGGGCCGAACCCGAGCGAGCGCTGTTTATCGGCGACTCCGCGCGCGATCAGCAAACGGCAGAACGGGCCGGCGTCGACTTCGAGTACGTCGGCGATGGACCGTCGGGCGTGTGAACTCGTTGCGGTCGATCGACGTTTCGAACGGTCCTCGAGCAGCCGCGTCGGCTACGTCTGGTTTCGTTTCGCGTAGGCGAACACCGCGATCGACGTGACTAACCAGATGGGGGCCCCGACCCGGATCGCGAACTCGACGCGGTCGGCCCACGTCGGGAGGGTCGCGGTCGTCGACAGCGCGGCGACGAGCGGCGCGCCGACGAGGATCGTCGCGACGAACGTGGTCTGCATGACCCAGCCGTAGTCGACCCCGTCGGGCGAACTCGTCTCGACGCGTTCTGGCACGCGTGAGTATGGCGACCGGCCCCTCTTAAGCGCGCCGGGTTGCTCCGGGTCGGCGCGCCGAGGAGGGCACGCGGCGCTCGAACTGACGATTGCCGGAGAGCAACGAGGTTTAATCACGGGGGACCGACCTGTGGGTATGCCTAGCGTGCGGGATCTCAGAGCGAAGGCGGGCGAGGAACCGATCACGATGCTGACGGCCTACGACGCGCCCACGGCGTCGATCGTGGACGAGGCCGGCGTCGATATCATCCTCGTCGGAGACAGCCTCGGAAACACCAGTCTGGGCTACGAGGACACGCTCCCGGTGACCGTCGACGACATGGCTCGCCACACCGGCGCGGTCGCGCGGGCGACCGACGACGCCCTCGTCGTCGCCGACATGCCGTTTCTCTCCGTCGGCGTCGATGAGCGAGCGAGCGTCGAGAACGCCGGACGGATGCTCAAAGAGGAGGACGCCCACGCGGTCAAACTCGAGTGTGGCCCCCACACCGTCGATCTGACGGAAAAATTGGTCCAGCTCGGGATTCCGGTGATGGCCCACCTCGGGCTGACCCCCCAGCACGTCAACCAGTACGGCGGCTACCCGCGACAGGGGACCGACCAAGAGGCCGCCGAGCGGATCCTCGAGTTAGCCGAGGCCCACGAGGACGCGGGCGCGTTCGCGCTCGTCTTGGAGCACGTGCCGTCGAACCTCGCGGCCGACGTGACGGCGGCGCTCGACATCCCGACGATCGGGATCGGTGCCGGCCCGGACTGCGACGGGCAGGTGCTCGTGGTCGACGACGCGATCGGACTCAGCGAGTGGGCGCCCTCGTTCTCGAAACAGTTCGGCGACGTCCGCGGGGAGATGGAGTCCGCGATCGGCGCGTACGTGTCGGCGGTCGAGTCCGGCGAGTTTCCCGCGGACGAACACAGCCACGAGGAGCGCGACCTCGAGGACATCTACTGAGACCATCGTCCGGAAACGGCGGCCAGTCGACTCTCAGTACCAGTCCCGGTCGCGATCCTCGCCGACGGTCGCCAGAAATTCCTCGACGGCCGCGTTGAACGCGGTCGATTGCTCGACCATCGCCAGATGGGCCGCGTCCTCGATCTCGGCGAGTCCGGCCCCGTCGATCTCGTCGGCCAGATACTCGTGGAACCACGGCGGCGTCAGCTGATCGTACTCCCCGTAGATCGCGAGGACGGGGACATCGATCTCGCCGACGCGGTCGCGGACATCGAACCCGTGACAGGTCAGGAAGTCCCGCCGCGTTACCGCCTGTCCGCAGTCGTGCATCCGCTCCATCGACCGCTCTCGGATCTCGGGATCGGGGTCGTGAAAGAGCCGATCCGGGCCGTGCAGGAACTCGACCGCCCGCTCGAAGTCCGATTCGAGCCACGACAGCAGGTCCTCGAGAACGCCGAGCCGGGCACCGGTTCCCGTCAAAACGGCCGCCTCGGGGGAAAAGTCGCGCTCGAGCAGGATCTGCAGGACGACGGCACCGCCGAGGGAGTTCCCGACGAGGATCTCCGCGTCGGTCGCTTCCGCGACGGCCAGTACGTCGTCGGCGTAGGCCGACAGCGTCGTGTAGCCGGCGCTCGCATCGATGTCGTCCGACTCCCCGTGTCCGCTGAGGTCGACCGAGACGATCGGGTGGTGGTCCGCCAGCGGGTGCTGGCCGGTCCAGAGATCGCTCGAGCCGCCGCTGCCGTGGATACAGCAGATCGGCGGGCCGTCGCCGCCGCGGTCGACGACGTCGTAGGCCGTCTCCCGTCCGTGGTGTGATACCGTGTCCATACGAATGGACACGAGCGGGGCGGGCATAAAGACTCGATTCGAGCCGACTGGAGAACGCCAGCAACGGGACTATGCTCGTTCCGGGTTACATACTGAGTACCGCTCGATCGATCGAGCGCGGATACTCTCGCTGTGAACTACGAACAATGGACTCGTGAGTGACCATCGCGCCTTACTGCGATTAACCGTAGAAAGGCTTATATAGTAGCAGTGCTTACCTTGGGTTAGTTACAGCATGACTCTCGAACAATTCACCCGCGAAGAGGGGCAGGTGGCCCGCCGATACGAGTACGAGGACGGTACGGTGATGGCCGTCGACTTCGGAACCGAGGAGACCGACGCCTCCGTCGACGTCGTCGACGGGACCGTTATCGTCGTCCTCGCGGACGATCAGTACGAAATCGAACTGCCCGAGAACGCCGACGACGCGCACACGTTTATGAAAAACGGCGTGCTCACTGTCGAACTGGAGGAGGAACTATGAAGCTCACCGTCAAACCACTGAAACAGAAAGACGCCGGCCGCGGACTGGCCGCGATCGACCGCGTCTCGATGAACGAACTCGACCTCGAGAACGGCGATTACATCGTCATCAAGGGGAAGGGAGACAGTCAGGCCGTCGCTCGCGTCTGGCCCGGCTACCCCGAAGACGAAGGACGCGGCATCGTCCGCATCGACGGTCGCCTGCGCCAGGAGGCTGACGTCGGGATCGACGATAACGTCACGATCGAACCCGCCGACGTCAAACCCGCCACGTCGGTCACCGTCGCGCTGCCCCAAAATCTCCGCATTCGCGGGGACATCGGGCCGCTCGTCCGCGACAAGCTCTCCGGACAGGCCGTCACCGAGGGCCAGACCGTACCGTTCTCGCTCTCGTTCGGTCCCATGGCCAGCTCCGGCCAGTCGGTGCCGCTGAAGATCGCGAGCACCTCGCCGTCGGGCACCGTCGTCATCACGGACTCGACGAGCATCGAGATCTCCGAGACGCCCGCCGAACAGGTCCAGTCCGGCGGCGGTGCGTCCGCCGAAGGCGTCCCGAACGTCGCCTACGAGGACATCGGCGGTCTGGACGACGAACTCGATCAGGTCCGCGAGATGATCGAGCTGCCGATGCGCCACCCCGAGCTGTTCCAGCAGCTGGGCATCGAGCCGCCGAAGGGCGTGCTCCTGCACGGCCCGCCGGGCACCGGGAAGACGCTGATGGCGAAAGCCGTCGCCAACGAGATCGACGCTCACTTCGAGACGATCTCCGGGCCGGAGATCATGTCGAAGTACTACGGCGAGTCCGAAGAGCAACTCCGCGAGGTCTTCGAGGAGGCCGAGGAGAACGCCCCCTCGATCATCTTCATCGACGAGCTCGACTCCATCGCGGCAAAGCGCGAGGAGGCCGGCGGTGACGTCGAACGACGCGTCGTCGCCCAACTGCTCTCGCTGATGGACGGCCTCGAGGAACGGGGCCGCGTCACGGTCATCGCGGCGACCAACCGCGTCGACGCCATCGACCCCGCGCTCCGGCGCGGCGGTCGCTTCGACCGCGAGATCGAGATCGGCGTCCCCGACAAGGAGGGCCGCAAGGAGATCCTGCAGGTCCACACCCGCGGGATGCCCCTCGACGAGGGGATCGACCTCGATCAGTATGCCGAGAACACCCACGGCTTCGTCGGTGCCGACCTCGAGTCGCTCGCACGCGAAAGTGCGATGAACGCGCTCCGGCGCATCCGCCCCGAACTCGACCTCGAGTCCGAGGAGATCGATGCCGACGTGCTCGACTCACTCGAGGTCTCCGAACGGGACTTCAAGGAGGCGCTCAAGGGCATCCAGCCCTCGGCGATGCGCGAGGTCTTCGTCGAAGTCCCCGATGTCACGTGGAACGATGTCGGCGGCTTAGGCGACACCAAAGAGCAACTGCGCGAGACGATCCAGTGGCCGCTCGATTACCCCGAGGTGTTCGAGCAGATGGACATGCAGGCCGCCAAGGGCGTCCTCATGTACGGCCCGCCGGGCACCGGGAAGACCCTGCTCGCCAAGGCCGTCGCCAACGAGGCCCAGTCGAACTTCATCTCGATCAAGGGCCCCGAACTGCTGAACAAGTACGTCGGGGAGTCCGAGAAGGGCGTCCGCGAGGTCTTCGAGAAGGCGCGGTCGAACGCACCGACCGTGATCTTCTTCGACGAGATCGACTCGATCGCGGGCGAACGCGGGCAGCGTCAGGGTGACTCCGGCGTCGGCGAACGCGTCGTCTCCCAGCTCCTGACGGAACTGGACGGCCTCGAGGAACTCGAGGACGTCGTCGTGATCGCCACGACCAACCGGCCGGACCTGATCGACAGCGCCCTGCTCCGTCCCGGACGGCTCGACCGCCACGTCCACGTGCCGGTCCCCGACGAGGACGCGCGCAAGGCGATCTTCGACGTCCACACCCGCAACAAGCCCCTGGCCGAATCCGTCGACCTCGAGTGGCTGGCCAGTCGGACGGACGGCTACGTCGGTGCCGACATCGAAGCGGTCTGCCGCGAGGCGTCGATGGCCGCCAGCCGCGAGTTCATCAACTCGGTCGACCCCGAGGACATGGGCGACACCATCGGCAACGTCCGCATCAGCCGCGAACACTTCGAGACGGCCCTCGAGGAGGTCAACCCGAGCGTCACCCCCGAGACCCGCGAGCAGTACGAGGACCTCGAAGAGGAGTTCCAGCAGGCCGAGCCCGGACAGGACGAACAGCTCGGACGGACCTTCCAGTAAGGTCGCCGCCCGCTGTCACCACGCCCGGACCGCTGACCGGGTCGGAAACGTCTTCTCTCCCTATTCTTCGCAGGCCGTACACTCCGCGTTCGGATCGCGCGGCTCGACCGGATCGCCGGTTTCGAACTCGACCGTCGCCAGCCGCTCCTCGAGAACGTATCGAAACCAGACGATCAGTCCGTGGCCGCGTTCGCTGGCCCAGATCCCGGTCTCCGCGGTTTCGCGCGGAACGATCCCTTCCGTCAGCGCGCTCAACACGACCGTCTCCCGATCGACCAGCAGGAGACGACCCAGCGACCGATCCGCCGGCCCCTGCGAATCGAACTCGAAGTCGGTGACGGAGACGCGAGCCGTCGGGACGGCCTCTCGAACGGTACCCCGGGCCGATGTCGACGGCACCTCGACGAACACCGCGACGCCTCGGTCGTGCGCCGCGGCGAGTCGCTCGAGGAGGGCGGGCTCGAGCAGGTCCGCATCCGCCACGAGCAGGTAGATCTCGCTCGTCGCGTCCTCGACAGCCGCGACCGTCCGATTGCACAGGTCCTGATGGTCGGCGACCTTCCAGACACCGTCGTCGTCGGTCGTCCGCCGCTCGAGTTCACGGAGGTTCGTCGTCGCGGTCTCGAGGTGGTCGCGGTACTCCTGTCGGAGCCGTTTCCGGGCGATGTCCACGGAGACGACGGCATATCTTCGCGGGTCGGACTCTTGGATGTCGACGAGGCCGAGGCGGTGTAACTGGTCGACGACATCGTAGACGCGCGACTGAGGAACGTCGGCGACCTGACTGATTTCCTTTGCCGTTCCCTCAGAGAGCTGCGTCAGCGCCACGAAGCACCGGGCCTCGTAGGTGCGAAGCCCCAGCTCCTCCAGTGCTTCGATGGCATCGGCTTCAGACATGGGTGAACCGACCGCTCGTTGAGGGAGCCATAGTGTGGGGGTAATCGGTGCGAAATACGGAAAAGGTATTCCACTTCTTCAGTCCGGTAAAATCGGGACGTGCGCCCGGCGAACGGGGAGTAGCATCTGCTTACTCGAATCGGCGGACTGCGCGTGTCACGACCGGCGTGACACCACTGGTACGTCGATCGAACTCTCCTATTCAAGCCAAAGCTTCGTAGTGAATGATCAGCTACCACTGGTAATGGTCGGACAACCGATCGACCGGGGCGGGGGAATCGACGATCGACGAGAGAGACGCAGGAGGGCGAGCGGATAATGCCTGGACCCGATCGCGATCCCTCGGACGAGCGACCGATCCTCGTTGAACGGTCCCACGACGAAACGACGCCGGCCAGCATCGCCGTCGTCTACGCAATTTCTGCCGCGCTCGATACCGATCCGATCGAGTGTACGACCGAGCACGGATTCACGCTGTACGACCACGTCGATCCCGAGGCCCTCGACGCGCTCATGGACGAGAATCGGCAGGACGCGGGCGTTACCGTCGAACTATCGCTGAACGAGCACCTGCTCCGCGTTTCCGACCGCGGTTGCGTTCGCGTTCTGGGCCCGACCGATTCCGAGGGGGAATCGAACGGGTAACGGAAACGGGAGCGGAACGCGGGCTGATCCCCGTCAGTGGGCGATGTCCGCCGGCTCGAGGTCCGCGAGGACGTCGTCGGCGTGGCCGTCCGGCGAGACGCCCTCGTAGGCGGCCTCGATCCGGCCGTCCGGACCGACGACGTAGGTGTTCCGGAAGACGCCGTCGAAGGTGTTCCCGAACATCCGTTTCTCGCCGTAAGAGTCGTAGAGCGTCGCGACTTCGCCGAACTCGTCGGAGAGGAGATCGAACGCGAGGTCGTAGTCGTCGGCGAAGTCGGCGATGTCGTCGACGGGATCGTCGCTGATACCGACGACGGAAACGTCGCGGTCCTCGAACTGCGACAGCGCGTCGTTGAACCCGCAGGCTTCGGTGGTACAGCCCTCCGTGTTGGCGCGGGGATAGAAGTAGACGACGAGCCGCCGCCCCTCGAAATCGGAGCGGCTGACCGTCTCGCCGTGTTGGTTTGGCAGTTCGAACTCCGGCGCTTCGTCGCCGACATCGAGCATGGATGCGAGTTAGCGACCGCTGCCGTATACGTTGCGATTTCACGCGGCTACGCGTCCGAGGGAAACAGTTCGAGAACGAAAACCGAGCGGGGTTGAGAAAACGGCGAGTGGGTCGAGGCCGACTCACTCGAGCCGTTCGGCGGCCTCCCGTTCGACGAGGGGAGCCGCGTTTTGCTCCGGAAGGGTGACGACGTCGTCGCTCGTCAGCGTGTACTCGCGGTCGTCGACGCCGAGAATCGAGCCGATGTCGCTGGTGATCCGAACCGTCGTCCGATCGACGTCGGCGGTTGCACCGGCGTCCTGCTCGCCGGCCGCTGGCTCCGCGTCGGGGTTCGGCGGGACCGGGTCGGAGTCCGGCCCAGCGGCCCCGTCGGGCACACTGTCGCCCTGCGAGTCGCCGGAGCCGTCCGGTGGACCGTTCGACGGGTCGGCGGGCTCGCTCCGATCGACGGCGTCCGTCTCCGGCGCATCCGCCGCCGACGGGCCGTTCCCGCCCATCACATCGGCGGGGGAGACGGCGCTCGAGCCGTCCGTCCCCGGTTTCCCGCCCGCTTCGGGGGCTCCGTCCCCCACCGGTTCCTCGGGCGGTGCCGGCGGAGTCTCGTCCCCGGCCGCGCCGGACGGTGACGGGTCGCCGGGACGGGATTCGCGGGCGCCGGGTCCACCGGCCGCAGCGTCGGACCCCGCGTCGGGGTCGGTGGCCGCGCCCTCGACGCCCTCGAGGACGTCGAGCACCCGGCTCTTGTTCGAACCGATGCGGTCGACCAGATCGTCGAAGAGGTCGGCCTCTTCGGCGGTCAGCCCCTCGTCGTCGGCCGCCATCCCGGCCGCGGCGAGGCTGGCCTGTTTGACGAGTTTCCCCATCCGGCGCTCGTAGATCGCTTCGACGACGTCCTTGGCGGTCTCGATCTCGTCGGTCAGCCGGCCGACCTCGGGCGCGGAAAAGGGGTCCTCGGCCTGCTCGGCGACGCGGTCGCGTTCGTCCTCGAGATCGGCGATGTACTCGCCGACCTCCTGATAGAACGAGGGACGCAGGTTCTGGAGGCTGTCCTTCTGGCGCTCCTTGCTCTGGACCGAACGCAGTTCGTCGAGGTTCATTCTTTCTCCTTCTCGGCGCGGCCGCGTGCCATCAGGAACACGGCGACGTACTCGGGTAGTGACTGGTCACCCTCGGAGACCGTAAAGGTATCTCCTCCGAGTTCGACCTCGCCGCCGTCAGTGACGTCGACCGTGATCTCGTGACCGACGAACGTCTCGGGGACGGCGTCGACCAGCGGGTCGAAATCGGCGATTTCGTCGCGCTCGAGTCGCACCGTCTTCAGCCCGCTCCCACCGTGGAGACTGCCCGGGAGGCGGATGAGCCGGTTCGTGTCCGTCGTGACGGGTTCGTCGATCGGTGCGTTGTCCCGCTCGACGGCCGTGCTCGCGAACCGCTCGGCTAACTGCGCGACCGCGGTGTGGACGGTGACGTTGCCCGCCTCGAGTTGCTCCCGATTGTTGCGGGCCGCGTTCAGCGTGGCTTGGGCCTTCCCCTCGCCGATGCCGTCGAACGCCTGCAGTCGCTCGAGGGCGTCGTCCTCGTCGGCCGCGAGCAACTCGTCGATGAAGGCCATGAAGTGGTCGTGGATGCGAGCGCCCCAGCCGCCCTCGACCCGCAGCGTTCGGCGTTCCGTCGGCGTCTTCCGGCCCAGCCCGGCGACGGTCTCGGTCTCGATCAGTTCGTCGAACTCGAGGCCGATGCCCCGGACGTAGTCGACGATCTCGCGGCGGTGCTCCCGATCGAGGTGCAAGACGTTCGTATCGCGGACGTGGACGTGATAGCCGCGCCCGCCCGAGAAGACGATCTCGAGGTCCTCGAAGGCGAAGTCGTCCTCGAGGAAGTCGAGCAGTCGGAGCAGGGCGTCCTTACATTGGGCGAGCATCTCGGCGTAGCTGTCCTCGCCGAGCGTGACGCCCGGCAGATGGTCGGCGTCGAGGTCGAAGACGAGGTCGGCGGACTGCCAGTCTTTCTCGTGCATCGAACTCGCGCCCGGATCGCGAAAGCGCCCCGCCGAGAAGTAGACGTGACGCGGGCGTTTCCGGACGAGAAACTCCGAAAGGTCGCCTAACTCGAGCAGCGAACGGTGGCGGACCATGGTCGTGTCCGGTCCCTCCGTCCACGGGATAAAGCCCCACTCGCGTTCGTTGGCCGCGGGCGGCGGCGTGATCGCTGTCCGTCGATAGTGATCGCGGAACCGGCCCCGCAGATAGGCCCTCGTTCGCTCCTCCATGCGCTTCGGGTAATCGTCGGTGGTGGTGTATAACCCTGCCGAATGGGTCGGCGTCGCGACTCATCGTCTCGCGACAACGCGACGGTCGACTCGACTCACCGACGGATCAGGTCGGAAATTCGGTCGGCGAGGCCGACGTCGGCGCCGAGTTTCAGGTAGTAGGCATCGCCGCCGTCCTCGTAGTAGTTGTCGATCCGGCGCTTGATCTCGAAGCCGAGGTGCTCGTAGAACTGCAACGCGTTCTCGTTGCTCGTGCGGGCGTGACACGTGATCGTGTCGTGGTCGTCGGCCACGTGGGCGACGAGCCGTTTCCCGATCCCCTCACCACGGAACTCGGGGGAGACCGCCAGAAAGAGAATGTAGCCGTCGCGTCGAACGGCGGCGAATCCGATGAGTTCGCCGTCCTGAACGTAGCAGTGGACTGTCGACCGACGATACGCGTCAGTAAAGAAGTCGTGTCGCTGCTTGAGCACATCCTCCTGACGATTGATCTCCTCCTTTAGCTGCCAGGCTTCGTCGACGAAATCGTCGCTCCCCGGGGCGACGACGCGACTGTCGATGTTGACGCTCACTACCGTGGCCTACCACCGTCGTCAATATAATTCCACCGGCAGTCGATCCTCCGGAACGTCAGACAGAGACGACATGTGCGGTCGATTTGTTTTCGAGAGCACACGATTCGCCGGGTCGCGTCCGAAACGACGGGCATAGGAGTCACGGCAGAAAAGAGGCACCCAAATGGGGTTCGAACTACGCGACCACACGGCCGACATCGCGGTGTCGGCGACCGGCGACTCGCTCGAGTCGGTCTTCGCGGCGGTGGCCGACGGCCTCGCGGCCGCGTCGTGCGACGAGATACCGGCCGAGACCGGTGACCGCTTTTCGCTCTCCGTGACCGCGGAGAGCCGCGAGGCACTCCTGTTCGATTACCTCGACGAACTGATCTACCTGCGGGATACCCGAGCGGAACTCCCCGTCGACCACCGCGTCGACTCGATCGCCGGACCGGCGTCGGCCGACGGATCGAGCGCGGACGGCAAACCGGACGACTGGCACCTCGAGGCCAGCGCCCGCGGCGTCCCCCTCGCAGCGGTCGACGCCCGCGAGGTGAAGGCGGTGACCTACTCGGAGATGCGCCTCGAGCGCGTCGGCGAGGGTGAGCCCGGCGGCTGGGAGGCCTACGTCGTTTTCGATGTCTAATCCGAGGCCCGACTGCTTGTATCGGGCCCGGTCGTCGTCCAAATCCGTCAGTGAGACGGTCTCTCGAGGTCGCTGGTAAGACGAACATCTTTCATCGCCGGGGTTCGACTTTCGGGTATGACCACCTTCGACGCGAACGGCATCACGTTAGAGCGGGTGCGCGAGCACGTCTGGGAGATCCCACAGGAGGGCGACATGCGCGTCCCCGCACGAGTGTTGGCGAGCGAAGCGCTGCTCGAAGAGATCAAGGAGGACAAGAGCCTCGAGCAGATCACGAACACGACCCACCTGCCCGGCATCACCAACCACGCGATCTGTATGCCGGACACGCATCAGGGGTACGGTTTCCCCGTCGGCGGGGTGGGTGCACTCGACGCCGAAGACGGCTGTATTTCGCCGGGAGCGGTCGGCTACGACATCAATTGCGGCGTCAGGATGATGCGGACGAACCTGACCTACGACGAGTTGCAGGGCCGCGAGGAGGAACTCGTCGACTCCCTCTTCGCGAATATTCCGTCGGGGCTGGGCGGCGGCGGTATCGTCGAACCCGGCATCGACGCCGTCGACGAAATCCTCGCCCGCGGCGTCGACTGGGCGCTCGAGAACGGCCACGCCGTCGAGGAGGACCTCCTTCACTGCGAGGACGAGGGGATGCGCGAGGGCGCGGCCCCCGAGAAGGTGAGTCAGAAGGCCAAGGACCGCGGCAAGAACCAGATCGGCTCGCTGGGATCGGGCAACCACTTCCTCGAGGTCCAGCGCGTCACGGACGTCTTCGACGCCGGCGTGGGGGAGGCCTACGGGCTCGAGGAGGACCAGATCGTCGTCCTGATCCACTGTGGCTCCCGCGGACTGGGCCACCAGACCTGCAACGACTACCTGCGGAAGATCGAGCAACAGCACAAGGGACTGTTGGACCAGTTGCCCGACAAGGAACTCGCGGCCGCGCCCGCGGGATCACAGCTCGCAGAGGACTACTACGGCGCGATGAACGCGGCGATCAACTTCGCGTGGGTCAACCGCCAGCTGATCATGCACCGCACGCGGCGGGTCTTCGAGCGCGTCTTCGACCGCTCGTGGGAGTCCATGGACATGCATCTGCTGTACGACGTGGCCCACAACATCGCGAAGAAGGAGACCCACGTCGTGAACGACGACGGCGACGAACGCGAACTCTACGTCCACCGGAAGGGCGCGACGCGGGCGTTCCCGGCGGGCCACCCCGAGGTCCCCAAAGCCTACCGCGATGTCGGCCAGCCGGTGATCATCCCCGGCAGCATGGGCGCGGGCAGCTACGTCCTCCGGGGCGGCGAGAACTCGATGGAGTTGACCTTCGGCTCCACCGCCCACGGTGCGGGGCGGCTGATGAGCCGCACACAGGCCAAAAACGAGTACTGGGGCGGCGACGTTCAGCAAGACCTCGAGGACCAGCAGGCGATCTACGTCAAGGCCCAATCGGGGGCCACGATCGCCGAGGAAGCACCGGGCGTCTACAAGGACGTCGACGAGGTCGTCCGCGTCTCCGACGAGTTAGGGATCGGCGACAAGGTCGCGCGGACGTTTCCCGTGTGTAACATCAAGGGCTAATTTGGAAAAATACCGCTATTGTCCCCTGCATCTCGTCGGTTCCGGGGACGATTCGATCGTTTCGAGCGAATCAGCGTACGACGGCTACTCTGAGCGAATTAAATTGGAGGAGATGAACTGAACGTCGGTGTGTTCGTTCCTCACTTCAGCTGATACGGATTCCCATCGTCTCCACCATCGTCATCGCCGTCATCGTCGTTCTCGTACGGTTTCCGCGCGGTGATCGTCACCGTCGCTTCGGGATCGTCCTCGTCGGCCCACGGGCTGTCGTAGGCCGAGATCTCGAGGTCGGTCACGTCCCATCCCTCTTCCTCGACGAGTTCCACGAGGCGACGCTGGTCTGCGAGCATGTCCTCGTCCATACCGCCCCTTCGAGCGTGGACGGGGTAGGTCTTCCGCCGGCCGGGAGCGGGCTGTGCGATCACTCGCGTTCGTCGCGCGCATCGGACTCGCCGATGTCGACCACCTCCTCGACGAGCGTGCGGTGTGCACGCCGGAGGCGCTCGGAGAGCGCCTGATGGGAGATCCCCAGTTCGTCCGATAACCCGTCCATGTCCATCCCGCGCGGGATCTCGTAGTAGCCGCGCTCGAGGGCCGCGACCAGCGTCTCGTACTGGGCGTCGGTGAGCCCGAACCGGCCGTGGCGGTTCTCCTCGAGTCGGTGGATCTTCCGAATCTCGACGCTCAATCCCTCTTTGGTCGCGAAGTCGTAGGTGCGGGAGAGCGCCTCCCGTTCCGGGAAGAGAACGCGGAACCGCCACTGTTTGCCTTCGACGTGCGCGTCGAGGACCGTCGCCCGCTCCTCGGTCAGCAGGTGGAGGATGACGGTCACGTCGTCCACCCAGTTCATTCGGTAGAGTGACTCGTCGCCGAGGTCCGTCAACCGTTCCGCCGCCTCGATGCTGGGATCGTCCGCCAGCGCGTCGTCGACGGTCTCGAGCGTTGGCTCGGTGCCCGAAAACCAGACGTAGGGCATGACGTGCTCCGGGTCGTACGCCACGACGCGTTCGATCTCGACGTCGAGGTTGTCGGTCGCCTCGAGCGTGTGCCGGAGCGCGAACTCCGCGGCGGGCACGGCGAGCTCCGCGATGGTACTCATGCGACCCATCACCACGCGGACGACCAAGAGTGTCCGACTCCGCTCGACTCGAGCCCCGCGACTCGCGTGCCGTCGTTGCACCGCGCTGACAGCATTCGGAAACCGAAATCGGTTACGAGCCGCTCGAATTCCCGGCGCGTTTAAGCGGATCCGGCTGCAACTCAGTGGCATGCTCACCGACGACTTCGGGCGGGAGGTCACCGGGGTTCGCGTCTCCCTCACCGATCGGTGTAACTTCGACTGCGTCTACTGTCACAACGAGGGGCTCGGGGACACCCGCGGACCGATGGACCCGCAGGACGACGAGATGTCGACCGACGACGTCGTCCGATTCCTCGAGGTCGCCGCCGAGTTCGGAGTCGACGCGGTCAAGTTCACCGGTGGGGAGCCGATGCTCCGACAGGACTTAGCGGAGATCATCGAACGCACGCCCGATCAGATGGAGGTCTCGCTGACCACGAACGGCACGTTCCTTCCCGGTCGGGCCGAGGATCTCGTCGACGCCGGCTTAGAACGGGTCAACGTCTCGCAGGACGCGCTCGACCCGGAGGACTTCGCCGCGGTGACGAAAAGCGGAGCCTACGAGAAGGTCCTCGAGGGGGTCGAGGCGGCGCTGGACGCGGGATTGGACCCGGTCAAACTCAACATGGTCGTCTTCGAGCACACGGCGGGGTACGTGCCGGAGATGGTCGACCACGTCGCGGCGAACGACGGGCTCCAGTTGCAGCTGATCGAGTACATGCCCGAACTCACGGGCAAGCCGGAGTGGAACATCGACATCCAGCGGGTTCACGACTGGCTGGCCGAGCAGGCCGACGAGGTCGAACACCGCGAGATGCACGACCGCAAGCGGTACTGGGTCAGCGATGGGGCGAGCGACGCGGCCGACACCGGATCGGACGCCGCCGGTCGCGGCATGGTCGAGATCGTCGATCCCGTGGAGAACCCCACCTTCTGTGCGAACTGTCACCGCGTCCGCGTGACTCACGAGGGGTACCTGAAGGGCTGTCTCAACCGCAACGACGACCTCAAGACGATGGGCGAGATGACCAAGCCCGAAATCCGCGAGGCGTTCCGCGATGTCGTCGCCGATCGGGTGCCCTACTACGGCGAGTACATGATCCAAAACGAGGAGGGCGAGTGGGAGATCAACGAGGAGTACATCGAAGAGTACGCCGGGGCCTGACTCCGGATCGGGTTTTCGACTCTCGGTTGCCGACTCGAGTCGAATCTCCGGGACTCGAGCGGGGAATGGTACGAGAGCGGGCCACACGATCTGTCGCCACCTTTCGTTGCCCTTAAGTAGAAGACGGGGGTAGGACCGAGTGCGTTACGTGTAGGGGAGCGATCCCCGAGTCCGCGAGGGCGACGATAGACCGACGGTGTTGTGGTAGCCAAGCGGCCCAAGGCGCATGGTTGCTAACCATGTGGCGTCAAGCCTCCGGGGTTCAAATCCCCGCCACAACGTCGGACATTTGCTGGCGTTTTCCCGCCAGTCAATTTGCAACGCGCGCAGACCAGACACAGATACACGACACATGAGCGCCGAAGAACCTCAAGAACAAGAAGACGACGAAGATCTTCGATACTTCGTCCGCATCGGGCAAACCGACCTCGATGGGACGAAGTCCGTCGAGCGCTCGCTCTCGGAGATGAACGGGATCGGTCGCCGAACCGCCCGGCTCATCGCCGAGGAAGCGGGTGTCGACCGAACGGCGACGTTCGGCCGACTCGACGACGACGTCATCGATGGCGTCATCGAAGTCGTCGAGAACTACGCTGACGAAGTCCCCGACTGGCTCAACAACCGACAGGACGACTTCTACAGCGGCGAGACGACCCACGAGATCGGCAACGATCTCCAGTTGACTCGACAGCACGACATCAACCGGATGAAGATGATCGACTCCTACAAGGGCACGCGCCACAAGCGCGGCCAGAAGGTTCGCGGTCAGCGAACCAAGTCCACCGGCCGAACGGAGGGCACCATCGGAGTCAACGTCGAAGAGATCCGCGAAGAACAGGCCGAGGAGGCCGCCGCCGACGAAGAGGACGAGGGTGAATAATGCCACTCGGCACTGACACCAAACAATACGAGACGCCGAACCACCCCTACCAGGGTGAACGCATCGCAAGCGAGCACTCCCTCGTCGACCGCTACGGTCTCAAGAACAAAGAAGAGCTCTGGCGAGCACAGTCCGAGCTTCGCTCCTACCGGCGCGAGGCCCGAGAACTGCTCGGTCAGGCCCAGGACGACGAAACCGTCATCCGCCGCTCCGAGGAGTTCCTCGGTCGGCTCAAGCGCGTCGGCATCCTCGACGAGACCGACGAACTCGGCGACATCCTGTCGCTCGAGGTCGAGGACGTCCTCGAGCGCCGACTCCAGACGGTCGTCTACCGCTCCGGACTGGCGAACACGGCCCAGCAGGCCCGCCAGTACATCATCCACGGCCACATCGTGGTCGGCGACCAGCGCCACCGCGTTCCCTCCTACGTCGTCGACGTTGACGAGGAGGATCTGGTGGCCTTCGACGAGAACAGTCCGCTCGCGGACGAACTCCACCCCGAACGCGCGGAGGGTCAGTAACATGAGTCAGGACGACGATAAATGGGGCATTGCCCACGTACACGCATCGTTCAACAACACCGTCATGACCGTGACCGACCTCACGGGCGCGGAGACGATCGCCAAGTCCTCCGGCGGGACGGCGGTCAAGCAGAACCGCGACGAGGCGTCGCCGTACGCGGCCATGCAGATGGCCGAGTCCGTCGCCGAAGAGGTCAAAGCGGCCGGCATCACGGGCCTGCACGTTCACGTGCGCGGCCCCGGCGGCAACCTTCAGAAGTCCCCCGGTCCGGGCGCGCAGGCGACGATCCGCGCGCTCGCCCGCTCGGGCATCGAGATCGGGCGCATCGAGGACGTCACGCCGATCCCGCACGACGGATCGCGCGCTCCGAAAGGCAAGGGCGGCTACTAGACCATGAGTGCAGAGTACGACGTCGAGTTCGTCGAACGCGAGGATCGTGAAGCGCGGTTCCTCGTTCGCGGCGTGACACCCGGGTTCGCCAACGGCATCCGTCGAGCGATGGTCGCCGACGTGCCGACGATGGCGATCGACACCGTCCGGTTCGTCGAGAACTCGTCGGTCATGTTCGACGAGCAACTCGCGCTCCGAATGGGGCTCGTCCCGCTGACGACGCCGCCGGTCGGCGAGTTCGGTGAGGACGACACCGTCACGCTCTCGATCGACGTCGAAGGGCCGGCGACCGCCTACTCCGGCGACCTCGTCTCCGATGACGACCTCGTCCAACCCGCGGACGAGAACGTCCCGATTATCGAACTCAAGGACGGCCAGCGCCTCGAGGCCGAGGCCGACGCCGTCGTCAACCGCGGAAAGAACCACGCCAAACATCAGGGCGGGGTCGCGGTCGGCTACCGACACCTCCAGCGCGTGGAGGTCGACGGCGATCTCCCCGAGTTCGAGGACGAAGAGAGCCGGATCATCCGCGGCGTCATCGAGGACGACGGCGAACTCGTTGCAACGAGCGAGTTCGATCACGACCTCTCGAACCGCTATCCGGGGAAGGAGGTCCGAGTCGAGGACGTCCCGAACGCCTTCGTCTTCCACGTGGAGACGGACGGCTCGTTCCCCATCGAGGAGCTCGTCACGCGAGCCGCGGACACGATCGCGGCGCGTGCGACGGAACTCGAAGACGCAGTACAGCTGTAGATATGAACCGACGCCCCCAACCCAATTCGGGCACGCCGCTCGCCGACGCCGTGAGCGACGAGACCGGCGATCGCGTGTCCACTGGAATCGAAAGGGGTTTGAAGGGGCGACGGGTAGACGGAAGTGCGAGCAGGGATAGCCAAGTCAGGCCAACGGCGCAGCGTTCAGGGCGCTGTCTCGTAGGAGTCCGCAGGTTCAAATCCTGCTCCCTGCATCACTTCTCTACTGCCGACCGACACTCCGTGACCGGACGATCGCAGATCGACTGCGATCACTGCGGACGCGTCGGCCGTCAGGACAACAATTTCGATTCCATCGTCGACGGCGCAGTTCCTCGCGTCGTCGATCAGTTAGCAGTTGGAGGATACCAATGAGTAGCAAGACTAATCCGAGGCTCAACGATCTTATCGCCGAGCTGAAGTCGACGTCCCGCGAAACGGACGCCGATATCTGGCGAGACGTTGCGGATCGACTCGAGAAGCCCCGGCGCACCCACGCTGAGGTGAACCTGGGCCGCATCGAGCGGTACGCACGCGAAGAAGAGACTGTCGTCGTTCCCGGCAAAGTGCTGGGCTCCGGCGCACTACAGAAAAACGTCACCGTCGCCGCCGTCAAGTTCTCTTCGTCCGCAGAGACGAAGATCGAACAGGTCGGCGAGTCGGTCACCCTCGAGCAAGCGCTCGAGGACAACCCCGAAGGGTCTAACGTCCGGGTGATTCGATGAGTCTCGCAGAGTTCGACGCAGATCTCGTCGTCGACGCACAGGACTGTATTCTCGGTCGGGTCGCAAGCGAAGTCGCCCAGCGCGCGCTGGACGGCGACCGCATCGCGATCGTCAACGCCGAGGACGCGGTCATCACCGGCGACGAAGACGACATCTTCGAGACGTACCGCACGCGGCTAAACATGGGCTCGGACCGCGGGCCTTACTACCCCAAACGACCGGACATGATCTTCAAGCGGTCCGTTCGTGGGATGCTGCCGTACAAGAAACCCCGTGGCCGCGAGGCACTCGACAGCGTCCGCGTCTACGTCGGCAACCCCTACGAGAACGACGACGACCACGAGACGGAAGTCCTCGAGGGGACGTCGCTGGATCGCCTGTCGAACATCCGCTTCGTCCACCTACACGAAGTGTCCGAACAGTTAGGTGCTAACGTCACATGGTAACCAACACGAGTGGCAAGAAAAAGACGGCCGTCGCTCGCGCCACGGTGCGCGAAGGCGAGGGTCGAGTTCGAATCAATTCCCAACCCGTCGAACTGGTCGAACCCGAGATGTCCCGGCTCAAGATGCTCGAGCCGTTCCGCATCGTCGGCGAGGACCTGCGCGGCGAGATGGATATCGACGTTCGCGTCGAGGGTGGCGGTATCAGTGGACAGGCAGACGCCGTCCGAACCGCCATCGCGCGCGGCATCGTCCAGCACACGAACGACGCCGAGCTCCGTGACGCGTTCATGGACTTCGACCGGTCGCTGCTGGTCAACGACGTCCGCCAGTCCGAACCGAAGAAGTGGGGCGGCCCGGGCGCTCGGGCTCGCTACCAGAAGTCCTACCGCTGAGGTGATTCAAGCATGATGGTACCGGTCCGGTGTTTCACCTGTGGCAACGTCGTCGCCGAACACTGGGAGGAGTTCGACGAGCGAGCCAACGAGGGCGACGAGAACCCCGAGAAGGTTCTCGACGAACTCGGCGTCGAGCGCTACTGCTGTCGGCGCATGCTCGTCAGTCACAAAGACCTCGTCGACGTCGTCTCCCCGTACCAGTAACAATGCAACAACAACAGCACAACCGCTACGAGAAGGCACGCATCCTCGGCGCTCGAGCGCTGCAGATTTCCTACGGCGCGCCGGTGCTGACCGAGACTGAGCAGACCCAACCGATCCTCATCGCCGCCGAGGAGTACGACGCCGGCGTGCTGCCGTTTACCGTCAAACGGGGGTACGACAGGAAATGACGCTCATCACCGACATCCGGCTGCGTCGCATCCTCGACTCGCGAGGAAATCCGACGGTCGAGGCCGATGTCGTGACCGAGAGCGGCGGCTTCGGCCGTGCTGCAGCACCGAGCGGTGCCAGTACCGGCGAGTACGAGGCCGTCGAGCGGCCGCCGGGCGAGGCGATCGCCGCGGCCCGGGAACACGCCGTTCCCCGGCTCGTCGGCGAGGTCTACGCGGGCAACCAGCGCGACGTCGACGCCGCACTGCACGCCGCCGACGGCACCGACGACTTCTCGGAGATCGGTGCCAACAGCGCGGTCGCGATCTCGATGGCCGCCGCCAAGGCCGGTGCCGACGTGCTCGGTGCCCCGCTGTTCCAGCATCTCGGCGGGACGTTCCGCGGCGAGAACTTCCCGATTCCGCTCGGTAACGTCGTCGGCGGCGGCGAACACGCCGCCGATGCGACCGACATCCAGGAGTTCCTGGCCGCACCCGTCGGTGCACCCAGCGTCGCGGACGCCGTCTTCGCGAACGCGGCCGTCCACGCCGCCGTCGCGGACCTGCTCGAGGAACGCGGTGTTCCCTGTGGCAAGGGCGACGAGGGTGCGTGGGCACCATCGATCGACGACGGCGAGGCGTTCGAAGTCGTCGCCGAGGCGGTCTCGATGGTTCAGGACGAAGTCGGCTTCAACATCGGCTTCGGACTGGATGTCGCCGGTGCGGAGCTGTACGATTCCGACTCCGGAACGTACGAGTACAGCGACCGGAGCCGCGACACCGACGAGCAGATCGAGTACATCGCCGAACTGGTCGAAGAGTACGATCTCGTCTACGTCGAGGATCCCCTCGACGAGGACGATTACGACGCCTTCGCCGACCTCACGGACGAAGTCGGCGACCAGACGCTGATCTGTGGTGACGACCTGTTCGTCACGAACACCGATCGGCTCGTCGAGGGGATCGATCGCGGCGCGGCAAACAGCATCCTGATCAAGCCGAACCAGATCGGGACGCTGACCGACGCCTTCGACGCGATCGAACTCGCGACGGAGAACGGCTACGACTCGGTCGTCTCCCACCGGTCGGGCGAGACCGAAGACGCGACGATCGCACACCTCGCCGTTGCGACCGACGCGCCCTTCATCAAGACGGGTGCCGTCGGCGGCGAGCGAACCGCAAAGCTCAACGAGCTCATTCGAATCGCAGACGACGCGACATGACAGAGAACGACGCAACCCAGGAAGGGCTCGACGCCGCCGAGGAGGCGATCGACGAGGAGCCAGCCGAAGGGGCTGGCCCCGCCGCCGACGCCGACGACGTCGAGCCAGTAGACGAACAGCCCGCCGACGCCGAGGGATCGCCCGCGGCCGACGCAGAACAAGCCGACGACGACGCCGAGGCCGAGGATGCCGGTCCGACCCTCGACGACGACGTCATGTCCGACGAGGAGGCGGACCTGCTGATCCCCGTCGAGGACTACCTCGGCGCCGGCGTCCATATCGGGACCCAGCAGAAGACCGAGGACATGGACCGGTTCATCCACCGCGTCCGGACCGACGGGCTCTACGTCCTCGACGTCTCGAAGACCGACGGCCGGATCCGTACGGCCGCGGACTTTCTCGCGAACTACGACCCCGAGCAGATTCTGGTCACGTCCTCGCGCCAGTACGGTCGGTTCCCGGCGGAGAAGTTCGCCGAGGCCGTGGGCGCTCGCGCCCGCACCGGTCGCTTCATCCCGGGCACGCTGACAAACCCGAAGTACGACGGCTACATCGAGCCGGACGTGCTGGTCGTCACCGACCCGATCGGCGACGCCCAGGCCGTCAAGGAGGCCATCACGGTCGGCATCCCGGTCATCGCGATGTGTGACTCAAACAACCAGGTCAGTAACGTCGACCTCGTCGTCCCGACGAACAACAAGGGTCGCAAGGCCCTCTCGGTCGTCTACTGGCTGCTCGCTAACGAGGTCCTCGATCGCCGCGGTGCCGAGCCGTCCTACTCGCTCGAGGACTTCGAGAGCGGCGTCTAACACGTTCGATATCGACACTGTTCGTTTTCTCGTTGCCGCCGGTCTGATAGCGACTGCGTTCGGAAGTTCGAACGGATGGATCCTCTGGGTCGAAAATAGCGGCAGTCGTGTTCAGTGACACCCTCCCACAACGTTTACCGTATAGCGAATTAGTAATGATGGTATGGATGGCCCACGGTCACACACCACGGAAGACCAGATTCGCCGGTGGGATCGAGTGTTTACTGCACTGTCAGCCGAACCGCGACGACGGATCGTCGAAGCACTGATCGAGGTCTCGGCCGGCGAGTCCATCCGGTTGCCGGAGGCCGCATCGAACCCGAACGGATCGGCGGAGTTCGAACAGTTGCGGCTTCGATTATGCCACCATCATCTCCCGCTACTGGAAGAGGCGGGGTTCGTCCAGTGGGAAAACGACCCGTTGCGCGCCTACCGCGGTCGCGATTTCGAGGAGGTGAGTGTCGTTCTAGAGAGTCTCTACACGAACGCCGAGGAGATTCCCGACCGACTGGTCACCGGCTATCGGACCCTCGAGCGGGAACGCGAGAGCGGCAGTTCGGAGTGTGACCTCCGCAGGTGACTCCGCCGTGAGACGTAGCGTTCGTACCGACGTGCCGCCGCTTGCGTCGTGGCGGGCACAGCGCAAGTGCCGTGGACCGGCAACCGATTACGACGAGGCCGTCTCAAGCAAGTCCGTGATCAGTTCGGCGGCGTCGGCGGCCGTCGCGCCGAAGACGTAGGTCGCGGGTTCGATCCCGAACGCGCCGCGGTGGTAGACGACGCGGGGGACCGTTCCGCGGTCCGCGAACCGACTCCGGAGGTGTTCGCCGCGGTCCTCGTAGTCGGCGTCGAACTCGAGCGGGTCGATGTCGTGTTCTCGGGCAGCCTCGAGCACGTCGTCGTCGGTGGCGATATTGATGGCACCCCGAACCTCGGATTCGACGGCGGTCGCGGCGATGACCGCCGTCGCGACGTGTTTGGACGCGCCGAACTCGGGGTTCGCCGGGATCTCGATCCGTCCGCCCATGGCGTAGATCCGACCGGGGATCGCAGCGACATCGGTCTCGTCGCGGGGATCGGGCAGACACATGCCGACGTTCGTCCCGACGTTCGGAACGACGTCGGCCATGCCGGGAATCGAAGCGAGGGTTCGCGCGGCGGTGCGGACGTTCGCGAGCACGTCCCGTTCGGCCCGCACGTCGGGGTCGAGCCCGCGAACGCACAGATCACAGCCCAGTCCGCGCAGTTCGGGCATCTCTTCTTCGTGGAGTTCACAGATCGGGCCCCGATCCTCGAGACTCCGGACGAGCGAGAGGAGTTCGGCGAGCGCGTCGTAGCCGTCCAGCTCGCCGCTCGCGAGGCCGTCCGCGATGCGTTCGACGGTCGCGACGGTTTCGGGGTCGTCCCGGAACCGGTCGTCGCCGCCGCTTTCGCCGCCGACGTACTTGCTGACGGCGGCTTGGGTCACGCCGAGTTCGTCGGCGATCTCCCGTTGGGTCAGTCCGCGGTCGGCGAGCCGGGTTGCCAGCATCGCCCGTACCGTCGGCAGGAACCGATCGACGACGAGTTCACTCGGCAAAACGAGCGACATACGACCGAGGTTCGACTGCAGGCACATAAGTCCGCCTCCGCTGGCACGGTGTCGGCGAGCCGTCGACTCGACGGATCGCTACCGGGCGACAGCGACGACAAAGATAGCTATTAACCGTCGTCGGACGAACGGCCGGGCATGACACTCTCGAGCGCTCCCGGGAAGGTGTATCTGTTCGGGGAGCACGCGGTGGTTTACGGCGAACCCGCCGTTCCGTGTGCGATCGAGCGACGGGCACGAGTCGAGGCGACCCGACGGGACGACGGTCGCCTCCGAGTCAACGCCGAGGATCTCAGTCTCGACGGGTTTACCGTCGAGTACGGCGCGACCGCGGACAGTCGCCCCGACGTCGACGTACCGGAGTCGCTGGTGACGGCGGCGACGCAGTACGTCGACGGCGCGATCGAGCAGGTGCGCGCGGTGACCGGCGAGGACGACGCCGGCTTCGACGTCACGATCGAGAGCGACATCCCGCTTGGTGCGGGGCTCGGCTCCTCGGCGGCGGTCGTCGTCGCCGCCATCGACGCCGCGACCCGCGAACTCGGCGTCACGCTCGAGCCCGAGAAACTCGCCGAGCGAGCCTATCAGACGGAGTCACAGGTCCAGGAGGGACAGGCCTCGCGGGCCGACACGTTCTGTTCGGCGACCGGCGGTGCGGTCCGCGTCGAGGGCGACGACTGCCGCTCGCTCGAGGCCCCGGACCTGCCGATCGTGATCGGATTCGACGGCGGTGCGGGTGACACCGGTCAGCTGGTCGCGGGCGTCCGCGCCCTGCGCGAGGAGTACGATTTCGCGGCCGATACGGTCCAAGCGATCGGGGACGTGGTCCGGAACGGCGAGGACGCGCTCGCCGACGGCGACGTCGAGGAGATCGGGCGGCTGATGGACTTCAATCACGGCCTCCTCTCCGCGCTGGGGGTCTCATCGCGGTCGCTCGATACGATGGTCTGGGCGGCCCGCGACGCGGGCGCCCACGGCGCGAAGCTCACCGGGGCGGGCGGTGGCGGCTGTATGGTCGCGCTCGACCCCACCGAAGAGACGGAAACCGCCCTCTCGTTCACGCCGGGCTGTGAGAACGCCTTCCGCGCTGAACTCGCCGAAACCGGGGTGAAGCGCCTCGAATGATCGTCCTGAAACTCGGCGGCAGCGTCATCACCGAAAAGGACCGCCCGGAGACCCTCGACGGCGCAGCCCTCGAGCGAGCGGCCGACGCGGTCGCCGCGGCGATAGACGCCGGCCTCGAGGACCTCGTGATCGTCCACGGCGGCGGGAGCTTCGGCCACCACAACGCCAGCGCGCACGGCGTTAGCACGACCGACGGGACCCGCGACGCGAGCGCGGCCCTCGACATCCACGGCGCGATGAAGACGTTGAACCAGTTCGTCTTGGGCCGCCTGCTCGAGCGCGGCGTGGACGCGGTACCGGTCCACCCGTTCTCGGCGGCCCACCGCGACCGGACGGGGGAACTCGACCTCCCGACCGGGCAGGTCGAAACGATGCTCGGGGAGGGGTTCGTCCCGGTCCTCCACGGCGACGTGATCGCTCACGCCAGCGCGGGCGCGACGGTAATCAGCGGCGACGAACTGGTCGCGGCCCTCGCTCGCGACCTCGAGGCCGACCGGGTCGGCCTCTGCTCGACCGTTCCCGGCGTGTTGGACGGCGACGACGCGGTGATCGACCGGATCGACGACTTCGAGACTGTCGCCGACGTGCTGGGGGCCAGCGACGCGACGGACGTGACCGGCGGGATGGCCGGCAAGGTGCGGACGCTGCTCGAGCTCGAGGCTGAGGCGTCGATCTTCGGGCTCGAGGCACTTGCCTCGTTCCTCGAGGGCGAGAACCCGGGGACGACGATCGACTGAGCTCGTCGCGGCTGTTCGTTCTCTCTTTTGGTGGATCGTGATGAGAACTAGCGGCGTTCGAAACGCGACGACGGCTCAGCGGGTCCAGAACCCGCCAGTGAACATGACGAGGACCGGGATGATCTCGAGGCGGCCGATCCACATCAGGAAGATCATCAGGAGCTTCGAGGGGATCGGGAAGTCCAGATAGCTGCCGAACGGACCGAGGAATCCGAATCCGGGGCCGATGTTCCCGATCGTCGCGAGGCTCGCGCTGAACGCCTCGAGCGGCGTTATGTTGTCGATGGCGGCGACGCGACTGGCGTCGAGGGCGATGAGCAGCGTCGCGATCGCGAAGATGAGCAGGTACATGAACGTAAAGCCGAGCACGCCGCGGATGGCGTCCTCGTCGACGACGTTGCCGGCGAGCCGAATCGGGCGGACGACCTCGGGATGGGAGGCGGTAAACAGCTCCCGGCGGAGCACCTTGAAGACGATCAGCCACCGGACGACCTTGACGCCGCCGCCGGTCGAGCCGGCACAGCCGCCGACGAGCATGGCGAAGAGGAGGACGATCTTGCCCGTCGAACTCCAGTCGACGAAGTCGCTCGTCGCGTAGCCGGTCGAGGTCAGCAGCGACGCGATCTGGAAGGCGCTCTGTCGCAGCGAGTTCCCGAGGACTCCCTCGGTCACGCCGCCGAGGTCGCCGAGCGCCGGCGCGGCGCCGGTATAGAGGATCCCGGCGAGGAGAACGCTCAGCGCACCGATCGCGCCGATATAGGCGCGAAACTCCGAGTTGCGGACGAAGCGGTGGCCTTCCCCGCTGAAGACGTGCCAGAACAGGGCGAAGTTCGTCCCCGCGACGATCATGAACGGGATCGCGGTCCACTGCACGATCGCGGAGAACGCGGCGACGCTGTCGGCCTCCGGCGAGAACCCGCCCGTCGGGAGCGTCGTAAAGCCGTGGGCGACGGCGTTGTAGAGGTTCATTTCGGGTGCCATCCCCGCCAGGTGGAGCCCGTAGAGAATGGCCATGTAAACGATGGTAAAGGCGAAGTAGACGAGCCAGAGGATCCGCGCGGTTTCGGCGATTCGCGGCGTGAGCTTCTGTAGCTCCGGCCCCGGCGCTTCCGACTCGACGAGCTGTGCGCCGCTGACGGCGATCTCCGGCAGGATCGCGACCATCAATACGATGATCCCCATCCCGCCGAGCCACTGGGTGAGCTGTCGCCACATCATCACGGCGTGGGAGTGGCGCTCGAGCGAGATCTCGCCGAGCACCGTCGCCCCGGTCGTCGTGAACCCGGACATCGACTCGAACAGGGCGTTGACGGGATGGGCGAGCGTCGATTCGGTCCCCCAGCCCGCGAGCACGTAGGGCACCGCGCCGACGATCGCGACGGCCAGCCACGAAATCGCCACGAACAACATCGCCTCGCGGACCTGCAGGTCCGGCCCGGGGCTGAGTCGCTCGAGGCCGTAGCCGACGGCGATCGTCAGCGCGATCGTCGCGACGAACGGGAACACGGGCTCGCCGTAGATGAGCGCCACGACGAGCGGAATCACCAGCGGGACGGAGAGATACTTGAGGACGGTTCCGACGAGCGCCAGACTGGCGCGCCAATCAGTACGGAGCCGCATGGAACACCCCTATTTCGCAGTCACGTCTGGACACGATATCTAACGGCATTTCGATTCGGTCCTATTAATCCATCGTAAGCACCCGCCACCGCGACGGTCGTCGACCCCGGATCACCGCGACTCGCGGCGTCGATCCGACCAATTCGGCGGGGAGGTCCTGTCTGCGATCTGTGACGAGGAGCTATATACGAACGGCGCGTATATTCACGCATGAGCGTTCGATTACCAAGCGTTCGTCACCCCCACTCGTTTTACGATGTGTTCAGCGTCGTCGCCGCGGCGGTGGCGATCACGGCCCTCGTCCTCGCGGTGCGATACGGGTCCGTCATCCGACTCGAGATGGTCGTCTTCATGGCGGTCGTCTTCCTGTGGGTCGGCTGGGCGATCGAACGGATTCTGTCCGAATCCGAAGCGCGGTCGAAGCGGCGACGGCAGACGCCGCCGTGGAAGTGACCTCTGGGTCGGCCCGTCGATAGCGACCTACGCGGTACCGGGACGGAGACGGCTCGGCCGATTCGGGCTCGAGATCGCGGATCCCTTCGAGGTCAGTAAAGCGATATATTTTCAACGGACACGCAAGAAGACGGATATAATGTATATCGTCATCGTCGGTGCGGGCGATATCGGGATGCCGCTCATCGATATCGCGACCCGGTCGGGCAACGAGGTCGTCGTCATCGAGAACGACACCGAACGCGCGGATCAGGTCGCCAGCGAGTACGACTGTCTGGTCCTGAACGACGATGCAACGGCCCACGACGCGCTTTTAGACGCTGGAATCGAGAAAGCGGACGCCCTGATCAGCACGACCGACCGCGACCCGACAAACATCATGGTCTGCCTGCTCGGGCAGGAACACGAGGTCCCCACGATCGTCTCGGTCGTTCACGATCCCGAGCACATGAACGTGTTCCGCCAGATCGGCGTCAACACGATGGAAAACCCCCAAGAGCTCATCGCCGAATACCTCTACCGAGCGGTCGCTCGCCCGGCGATCGTCGACTACATGCAGATCGGCGAACAGGCGGAGGTGTTCGAGATCCGGGTCACCGAAAACGCGCCGATCGCCGGCAAGACGCTCATCGAGGCGGCGGACGAGGATCTCCTCTCCGAGGACGTCCTGATCGTCGCGATCGAACGCGACGGACAGGACCAACCGATCACGCCGCGAGGAGAAACGACGGTCCAGGCCGGCGACTTGCTCACCGTCTACTCGGCGTTCGGTGCCGATCCCGAACTCACCGACGTGTTCGGCCACCCCGAAGACCGATTACGATGATGACAGACACGAGCGCGCGGGAGCCCCGTCCCGATCGACCGCGACGGACGGCCTCGAGCGAACGGTCGCCGACTCGAGTACGTGATCGCCAGCGCGGTGTGGACACGAGTTCGGCGGGAGCGAGGAGACACATATGAACGAGGCGGCGGAAACGATCGGCCGGGACTTAGGGCGCATGTTTCAGGCGCTCGCGGGTCTCCTGTTCGTCTCGATCCTCATTCCGATCGTCTGGGGCGAGTACTACGCGATTCCGGCGTTGCTCGTCTCCGGACTGATTCCGTTCGCGATCGGCTACGCCCTGAGTTCGCGGTTCCGGAAGGCGACCAAGCCCGGCAAGCTTCACGGGATGATCATCGCTGCATTGGGATGGTTCTGCGTCGCGATCTTCGGCTCGCTTCCGTTCGTCCTCATCGCGTGGACGGTCGAGTTCGCGCCGCCGATCCTCGGAGAGCCCTCGCAGACGTCGACACTGGCGGCATTTACGAACCCCCTCAACGCGCTGTTCGAGAGCATGAGCGGCTTTACGGGCACCGGACTGACGATGACCGACAACGAGGAGGTCCTGCCCCGCACGCTGCAGTGGTGGCGCTCGTTCATCGAGTGGGTCGGCGGCGTCGGCGTCATCGTCCTCACGACGGCGATCCTCGCTCGTCCCGGAAGCGGCTCGCTCACCCTCTACGAGAGCGAAGCCCGCTCGGAGCGAATCCATCCGAGTATCGTCTCGACGGTGCAGACGATCTGGTGGATCTTCATCCTCTTTACGTTCGTCTCGATCCTGCTGCTTTGGGTCGTCGGAATGCCGATCTGGGGTGCGATCAACCACGGGATGACCGGCCTCGCGACCGGCGGCTTCTCGATCACCGACAACTCGATCGCTACCTACGATAGCGCCGCCATCGACTTCGCGCTCCTGCCGATCATGCTGCTCGGAAGCATCGCGTTCCCGGTCCACTACCTCATCCTGCGGGGCGACCTGCGGAACCTCTACGCCGACCTTCAGACCCGCTGGGTGTTCATCTATATGGGGATCGGAACGGTCCTGCTCACCGCGTTGGTGTACGTCGGCGACACGTACGACTCCCTGTTTACAGCGTTCCGGTACGGCTCGTTCCAGTTCATCTCGGCGGCGACCTGTGCCGGCTTCCAGACCGCCGTCGACGCGACCAATGTTGCGCTCGGGCGCTGGCCGACCCAAGCCCAGCTCACCGTCTCCTTCGGGATGCTCATCGGGGGCGCGGCCGGGTCGACGGTCGGCGGGATCAAGCTGATCCGGGCGCTCACGCTGCTGAAGGGCATCCGATTCCGTATCTCGGACGTCTTCTATCCGGAGACGGCCGTTCGCCGACTGCGGATCAACGGCCGCCGCCTCAACGAACAGGAGATGCGCCAAGAGTTCGAGGAAGCGGCGATCATCACCGCGCTCTGGCTGATCTTCCTCGGAATCGGCACGTTCGTGCTTCTGCTGTTGCTGCCGCAGGGCGAGTACACGCTCGAGAACGTGCTCTTCGAAGTCGCGAGCGCACAGGGGAACGTCGGCCTCTCCGCGGGGATCACCGGCCCCGAATCGCTGCCGACGCTCGGCAAGATCATGTTCCTCTTTAACATGTGGATCGGCCGCCTCGAGATCATTCCCGTCTTGGTACTGTTACGCGCGGGCTTCCGCCGCGGAGGGCTCTACTAATGCGGATTAACGAGTTGCCGATCGTCGGCGAACTCCTCGAGTCGGGAGCCGAAGACCGGATCTTCGATTCGCTCCTGCTCGTCGGCCCGCTCCTGATACTCGTGATCGCGCTCGTCGGCCGGTCGGTTCTGACGACGGGGCTCGCCGCCGCCTACGTCGTGTTCTTCGTCGCGTACGTTCTCTACCGCGGCATTCGCCACTGAATCGGCGAGGCCGCGACGGGAAGTGAGATCGAGATCAGGGTCAGGACTCGAGCGGTCGCGATCTCGAGTCGCGAATACTGGCCGAAACCAGATCCGTCTACCAGCTATCCGGCGGTGATCGACTGCGTATATCGAGAGTAGACGAAGACAGGAGTCCTAAATCAGTTCGACGACCTCGTCGAGCGCAGCCGCGTCGACGAAGACGATGACGTGGTCGCCGGGCTGGACGACTGTCGATCCGCGCGGCGTGATGTGTTCGCCGCCCCGGGAGATCGCACCGATGACGACGCCGTCGGGGAGGTCGTTCGTCGCGGCGGCGATGTTCCGGCCGACGAGGACGCTCTCTTCCCCGATCTCGATCTCGATGACCTCCGCGAGGTCGTGCTCGAGCATCGCGACCTTCTCGGTGTTATCGGTCCGGGTAAAGCGGACGATCTCCTCGGCGGTCTCCTCGCGGGGATTGATCGCGACGTCGATTCCGACCGTCTCGAAGAGGTCGGCGTACTCGGGATTCTCGATGATAGCGACGGTCCGATCGACGCCGAGCCGGTCGGCGAGCAGGGAGACGAGTAGGTTCTTCTCGTCGCTGTCGAGGGCGGCGATCACGACGTCGGCCTCGCCGACGTGTTCGCGGGCGAGGAATTCGGAGTTGGTCGCGTCGCTCTCCATGACCATCGTATTCGGGAGCGCTTCGGCGACCTCGCGGGCCCGCTCGGGATCCCGTTCGATCAGCCGCGGACGGAACCCGTGGTCCTCGAACTCGCGGGCGGTCTGGAAACCGACCTCGCTGGCACCGACGATGACGACCTCCTCGGCCTCGTCCGGCGTTCGGGCGACCTCGTCGGCGAACTCGTTGATCGACTCCGGACTGCCGATGACGACGACCCGGTCCCCGCCCCGAATGACCGTGTCACCTCTGGTGACGACCATCTCGTCGTCCCGGAAGATGGCGACGAACGTGAGCGAATCGTAGCAGTCGGCCTCGCTGACGGTCCGGTCCGCGATCGGGCTGTTCGTCGGAATGTCGAACTCGGCCATGCGGACGAGGCCGCCGGCGAACGTGTCCACGTCGTGTGCGCTCGGGAGGCCGGAAATCCGGAAGATCGCCTGCGCGGTCAGCAGGTCCGTACAGACCATGAAGTCGACGCCAAAGGCTCCCTGTGACCCCTGCCATGTCTCGAGCAGCGTGCGGCGGCGGACCCGCGCGATGGTAAACACCTCGCTCGTCGCCTTCGCCGCGCCGCAGACGACCGCATTCGTCTCGTCGTTGTCCGTACAGGCGATGACGAGATCCGCTTGCTCGAGGCCGGCCTCGCGCAGCGTCTCGAGGTCAGTTCCGTCGCCGCGGATCGTGAGCACGTCCAGCGAGTAGGTGAGTTCTTCGACGAGATCGGCATCCCGATCGATGACGGCCACGTTATGGCCGTCCTCCAGATTGGCGGCGATCGACCGGCCGACCTCGCCGGCTCCGACGATGATTACGTACACGACGATCCCTCCGGAAGCATGATAGTGGCAACCGGTTTCGGAGCGATCGGCAAATGGATTGCGGTGTTCGAAGGATCCGGACAGGTTCCCGCTGAGGTGCCGTAAACCGACGGTACGGGCGGCGTCACGGGAGACGAGCTAACCCACTGCGTTTTTAACACCCGGGCGTGTATGTGCCAGTAGCGAAACCCGCGGGCAAGTGCGTTCGGGGCTTGCGATGTCGCGAGCTATCGAAGACGGAACCGCCGTCGCACCGAGCGCATAGCGGGATGGCCGACGCGCTGCAAGACGCCGGGGCCGTACACGACCGGGCGTCCGCGGACCGTTTCGATGAGAGTCCATAGAGCGGCTTTCAGTGCTACGAACCATGGAAATCGAAATCGCAACCATTGGCGGCTACGAAGAAGTCGGACGGCAGATGACTGCCGTCCGCGCCGGCGACGACGTCGTCATCTTCGACATGGGTCTGAACCTCTCGCAGGTCCTGATCCACGATAACGTCGAAACCGAACGGATGCACAGCCTCGACCTGATCGACATGGGCGCTATTCCCGACGACCGGGTCATGAGCGACCTCGAGGGCGACGTGAAAGCCATCGTGCCGACTCACGGCCACCTCGACCACATCGGTGCTATCTCGAAGCTGGCCCACCGGTACAACGCGCCGATCGTCGCGACGCCGTTTACGATCGAACTGGTCAAACAGCAGATCGAGGGCGAACAGAAGTTCGGCGTCGAGAACGATCTCGTCAAGATGGAAGCCGGCGAGACGATGGCGATCGGCGACTCCGGCGAGGTCGACCTCGAGTTCGTCAACGTCACCCACTCGATCATCGACGCGATCAACCCGGTCCTCCACACGCCCGAGGGTGCGGTCGTCTACGGGCTGGACAAACGGATGGACCACACGCCCGTCATCGGCGACCCGATCGATATGGAGCGGTTCCGCGAGATCGGTCGCGAGGGCGTCCTCTGTTACATCGAGGACTGTACCAACGCGAACAAGAAGGGGCGCACCCCCTCCGAGAAGGTCGCTCGCGAACACCTCCGCGACGTCCTCTACAGCATCGAGGACTACGACGGCGGCATCGTCGCGACCACCTTCTCGAGTCATATCGCTCGCGTGAAGAGCCTCGTCGAGTTCGCCGACGATATCGGCCGCCAGCCGGTCTTGCTCGGCCGCTCGATGGAGAAGTACTCCGGGACCGCCGAACGGCTCGACTTCGTCGACTTCCCCTCCGATCTGGGAATGTTCGGCCACCGCAAGTCCGTCGACCGCACGTTCAAGCGGATCATGAACGAGGGGAAAGAGAACTACCTGCCGATCGTCACCGGTCATCAGGGCGAACCCCGCGCGATGCTCACCCGGATGGCCCGCGGCGAGACGCCGTACGAACTCGAGGAAGGCGACAAGGTCGTCTTCTCCGCTCGCGTCATTCCGGAACCGACCAACGAGGGCCAGCGCTATCAGGCCGAGAAACTGCTCGGCATGCAGGGCGCACGGGTCTACGACGACATCCACGTCTCCGGCCACCTCAATCAGGAGGGCCACTACGAGATGCTCGACGCGCTCCAGCCCGAGAACATCATCCCGGCCCACCAGGACATGAGCGGCTACTCCAGTTACGTCAACCTCTGTGAGAACGAGGGCTACAAGATGGGACGAGACCTCCACGTGACGCGCAACGGGAACCTCATCCAATTAGTCGACTGATATGACGAGTCCCGAGGCACGCGAAGAGGCGGTGCTCGAGGCGATCCGGCAGCGCCGCGAGCAGGTCAACGAAGCGATTCCCGAGGAGCTACCGATCCAGCGGCCCGAACGGCTCTACGAGGCTTCCAGATACCTGCTGGACGCCGGCGGCAAGCGGCTGCGGCCGGCGGTACTCCTGACGACCGCGGAGGCACTGACCGATACCGAGCCGCTGTCGGGCGAGTACCGGTCGTTCACCTCGCTGCAGAAGGGCCACGCGGTGGACGTCATGGCCGCCGCGGTCAGCGTCGAGGTCATCCAGTCGTTTACCCTGATCCACGACGACATCATGGACGACGACGACCTCCGGCGCGGCGTCCCGGCCGTTCACAAGGAGTACGACCTCGAGACGGCCATTCTCGCGGGCGATACGCTCTACTCGAAGGCCTTCGAGATCATGCTCGAGACGGGTGCGGATCCCGATCGCATCGTCGAAGCCCTTGAGGTGCTCGCGACCACCTGCACGAAGATCTGCGAGGGTCAGTCACTCGACGTCACGTTCGAGGAGCGTATCGACGTCTCGCCGGACGAATACCTCGAGATGGTCGAGCAGAAGACGGCCGTGCTGTACGCCGCCTCGGCGTCCCTCCCGGCGATCTTGCTGGGGGCCGACGAGGAGACGATCGACGCGCTCTATGGCTACGGGCTCGACATCGGCCGCGCGTTCCAGATTCAGGACGACGTCCTCGATCTGACCGTTCCCAGCGAGCAACTCGGCAAACAGCGCGGGAGCGACCTCGTCGAGAACAAGCAGACGCTGATCACCGTCCACGCCCGCGAGCAGGGCGTCGACGTCGACAATCTGGTCGACACCGACGACGTCGACGCGGTCACCGAGGCCGAGATCGACGACGCCGTCACCGAACTCGAGGAGGCCGGCTCGATCTCCTACGCCAACGAAACGGCCCAGGATCTGGTCGAGCAGGGGAAGAACCGACTCGAGGTGCTGCCGGACAACGAGGCCCGCGACCTGCTCTGTGAGATCGCGGACTACCTGATCCAGCGCGGCTACTGAAGCGACGATCGCTCGGGGCGGCTCTTCTCGCCTCGGTTCGCGAGTTCTGACAGTCGGGCCGCTCGAGAGACACAGACCCGTCTGCCGGCCGAACTCACCGTTCGATATCGTCCGGGTCTTTTTGCAGGTACCTCCCCGAGCGGTGAGTATGACTGACGACTCCCCGCACGGACCATCCGGCTCCTCCCGGCGGCGATTTCTCGGCACGGCTGCGGCCGTCGGTACGGTCGCGACCGCCGGCTGTGTCGGATCGCTGCTCGGGACGACCGGATCGGACGAGAACGAAATCGAACCCGTGGAGCCGAGCGAGCCGCGGGAGGGAACGCCCGGCGAATTCTACGCGCTCGTCGAACGAAACGACCTCTCGATCCAATCGCTGCGGAAGGACGGCTCCGATCTGGTGCTGAAGTACGCCTCGAACGCCGAGACCGAATCGGAGTCGACGACCGAACTCGAGGTCATCACGACCGTCTACAACGAGAACCTCGTGAAAAACGACGCGGGGATCGACATGCTCTACGCGGAGGTGACGAACCCGTTCGACGGACAGGCACACGGCTGGGGCGTCAAAACCGAGTGGTGCGAGCGGTACAACGCGGCCGTCGAGGGCGGCGAGGACGGCGGCAACGAGAGCAGCACCGACGATGGCGAATCGAGTGACGGAATCGAGGGTGACGACGGGTCTGGCAATAACGAAACCGAGAGCGGTAACACAAGCGCTGACGACGGCACGACCAGCAACGCGAGCGCAAACGAGACCGAGGGTGGGATGTCCGCCGCGGACACGGCCGCGATGATCCTCATGAGCAACGTCCTCAACTCGAGAGTGTACGCCGAGGACCTCGAGGACTGAGACCGAAACTGAGGCCCGCGGTCTTCGGACCGGACGACACGGCGAATCGCGAGGGTTTTGGGCCGGGCGCGACTATCCCGAGGTAATGAACGACGAGTTACGCGAGCGCATCGAGCGCGAGGCCGAGAAGCACGCGCTGTTAAACGCCGTCAAACACGAGAGCGACGCCGATGTCGGCGCGATCATGGGGCCGCTGATGGGCGACAATCCTGACTTCCGCGAGCACGGCGACGAGATCCCGGGCATCGCCGGCGGCGTGGTCGGCCGGGTCAACGACCTCGAGTACGAGGCCAAACGCGATCGCCTCGAGGAACTCGCACCCGAGGAACTCGCGGAGATCGAGGCCGAAGACGAGGAGGACGAACACGACCTGCCGGACCTCCCGAACGCCGACGACTACGACGAGATCCGGATGCGGTGTGCGCCGAACCCGAACGGCCCGTGGCACGTCGGTCACGCCCGGA
The DNA here is from genome assembly GCF_052439245.1 of Natrinema sp. LN54. Lineage (NCBI taxonomy): Archaea > Methanobacteriati > Methanobacteriota > Halobacteria > Halobacteriales > Natrialbaceae > Natrinema > Natrinema sp. LN54. Next base: position 246,383 of record NZ_JBQVRP010000004.1, on the reverse strand, counting down.
TGCCCGCCGTCATCGGAACCTACCGCGAGCGCTACGACGGTTGGTTCTGCGTGCGGTTCGACGACACCGATCCCGAGACCAAGCGCCCCGATCTCGAGGCCTACGACGCGATTCTCGACGATCTGGACTACCTCGGCTTCGAGCCCGACGCGACGTACAAGGCGAGCGACCGGCTCGAGACCTACTACGACCACGCCCGCGACCTCATCGACATGGGCGGGGCCTACACCTGCTCGTGTTCCGGCGAGGAGTTCTCGGAGCTGAAGAATTCCGGCGAGGCCTGTCCCCACCGCGACAAGGATTCGGACACGGTACTCGAGGAGTTCGAGGCCATGATCGACGGCGAGTACAGCAGCGGCGACATGGTCCTCCGCGTGAAAACGGACATCGAACACAAGAATCCCGCCCTGCGCGACTGGGTCGCGTTCCGGATGATCGATACGCCACACCCCCGCGAGGAGGCCAGCGAGTACCGCTGCTGGCCGATGCTCGACTTCCAGTCCGGCGTCGACGACCACCTGCTCGAGGTCACGCACATCATCCGCGGGATCGACCTGCAGGATTCGGCCAAACGCCAGCAGTTCGTCTATGACTACTTCGACTGGGAGTATCCCGAGGTCATCCACTGGGGGCACGTCCAACTCGATGACTACGATGTCAAGGTGAGCACATCGACCATCTCGGCGCTGATCGAGGACGGGAAACTCGACGGCTGGGACGACCCGCGAGCGCCGACGCTGAAGAGCCTGCGCCGACGGGGCATCCGCGGCGAGGCCATCGTCGAGGCGATGACCGGCCTCGGCACCTCGACCACCGACGTCGACCTCGCGATGAGTTCGATCTACGCGAACAACCGCGATCTGATCGACGACGAAACCGACCGCCGATTCTTCGTTCGCGGCGGCAACCAGATCCCCCTCGCCGGGGAGCCACCCGCCGAAGCGACCCCGCCGCTGCACCCCAACCACGAGGGCCGCGGCGTTCGGGAGATTCCCGTCAGCGACTCCGTCATGCTCGAGGTAGCCGACATTCCCGACGAGAGCGGAGACGGAGACCAGCGCATCTGGCTGAAGGGATTCGGCTGTTTCCGCTTCGACGACGGCGTCCTCCGGTACACGGACGACGACATCGACGCGGTCCGCGAGGGCGGCGTCGACGTCGTCCACTGGGTCCCCGCCGACGAGAGCGTCCCCGTCCGCATGCGGACGATGGACGGCGACGTGCGAGGACACGCCGAACCCGGAGTCGGCGACCTCGAGCCGGACGAGATGGTGCAGTTCGAGCGCGTCGGCTTCGCCCGGATCGACCGCCACGAAGCCGACAGCGACGACGAGGACGGGGAGACGGTCGTCTATTACGCGCATCCCTGACGCGAGTCCGATCGACTACGCTATCGGGCCATCACGCCCGCTCTGAGCCGTTTCCCGGGGCGCTCGGCCGGACCGTAACGTTCAGTTCCGTGGTCCGCCCGAATTTGACCTGTACGTCACCTGTGACCTGCCGATAGCCGGCCGCATCGATCACGAGAGGGTGCTGGCCGTGCTCGAGTTCGAGGTCGAACTTGCCCTCGCCGTCGACCGATACCCGTGCGCCGCCGATCCGGATCGTCGCGCCGGTGACGGCGGTTCCGTTCGGGTCGACGACGCGCCCCTCGATCCGCCCCGTTTCTGAAATCTCGTCGTCGCCCGCTTCGAGTTGAACCCAGCCGAATGCGGTCTCGCCGTCCTCGACGCGCACTTCCTGATAGCCGTCACTGTATCCCTCGGCGTCCGTGACTAAGATCTCCCACCAGCCCTCGCTCACGTCGAAGCCGCTCCCCCAGCGATCACCGTCGGGGATCGAGCCGCGCGATGCGGTGACGTCGTACCGGTCGTCACCGAAGACCGTGATCTCACACGGGATCGTGCTGCCGCCACCGACCGGGGTCGCGTACACCTCGAGTTCGCCGGTGCCCGGTCCCCACTCGCGCTCGAGGGCGAACTCCCTCGTACGGGTTTCGTCGCTCGCGACGGCGATAGTGGTCGAAACCGGTGTGTATCCGGGGGCGGTGACCGTGAGGGTGTACTCGCCGGGCTCGAGGGACAGCGTGTACGAACCCGTTTCGTCGGTCGTGGTTTCGGTCCCGTCATCGGCGGTCACCGTCGCCTCGTCCACCGGAGTGCCGAAATGGGTTATCGTTCCCTCGATACGTCCGTCGTCGGTTTCACTGGCGGCCGCTGCGGCGGTTCCCGACGCGGTTCCGAACAGTCCCGAACCGAGCAGCGCCGTCCGTCTGAGAACCTGTCGGCGATAGTTCGACATGGATATCGACCGTACTGCGGGAGGGTCGCCCATAACGATTCCGTACGAGAAAACCGTCAGAAGCGGCGATAGACGCGAAATACTGTCTTTCATCCAAACTGGAAAACAGTCGCGGAGACGACCGTGCTCTGGCAGCCGACTCCGAACTGAGACTGCTCGGTCGCTCTCGAGTCGGTCACTCGAGTAACTCGTCGCCTCGGTCCGGGAGCGGGTCGGCGACCACGCCGTCCCGCCTTCCCAGCACGCAAGCGTGAGCGGCGCAGACGAGTCGGTTCTCGTCCCACGGGACGTGTAACTCGACTGCGGCGGGACGTTCGCAGTCGCCTTCGGAACACTCCATAGGCGTGCGAACGAGACCCACGGATACAGTCGTTGCGCCGCGGCTCAGAACAGGACGACCGCGACGAGGAAGCCGAGCAGGATCGACACCGTCAACAGGACCTGTACCGCCGTGGACGCGAGGACGCCCGCGGTCGTGTAGACGGCAGAGCGCGTGCTTCCCTCGAGTTCCCCGTTGCGGACGAACTCGAGGACGAAGACGGTCCCGAAGAGTCCGACGAGCAGCCCGACCGGGCCGGTGACGACCATCAGGAGGATGCCGACGACGGCCGCGGCAGCACTCGTCACCCACGAGGCACCGCCGGCTCGAGCGGCGATCGAGCCGCCGAAGAGTTCGACGACGACGGTTAAGACCCCGAGGAGGGCGAGGACCGCGAGCGTGATCGTTCCGGGGTCGGAGAAGCCGGAGCCCCACCAGTAGACGCCGAGGCCCGCGAGCGAGAGGAGACCGCCGGGGACCAGCGGGACGACCGTGCCGGCGACGCCGCCGACGAGCAACGCGACTGCGAGGATGGTGACCGCATCGACCATACGCCCTCGACGACGGACCGCGGCAAAGGCCTACCGCCTTCAGTAGCGTTACGTTGCCGGCTTCGGACGTGTGACCATGACCAACCAACGCGGCGCGATCATCGTCGGCGCGTCGTCGGGCATCGGCGAAGCGCTGGCCCGGCGGCTCGCGGCCGACGGCTACGAGATTGGGCTGGCCGCCCGTCGGACGGAGCGCATGCGACGGATCGGGGCGGAACTGCCGACCAAATCGTACGTTGCCACGCTGGACGTCTCTGCGACCGAGGACGCCCGACGAGGGTTTTTCGAACTCGCCGAGGCGATGCCGTCGGTCGACCTCGTCGTCATCAGCGCCGGCGTCGCCCCGGTCAACCATGACCTCGAGTGGGAGCCCGAACGGCAGACTGTCGACGTCAACGTCCGCGGGTTCACCGCCATGGCAACGGCCGCGATGGAGTACTTCGAGGAGACGCCCGACCACGCGAGCGAGGCCGACGGCCACCTCGTCGGGATCTCCTCGGTCGCTGCTCACTTCGGGAGCGGCGGGACGCAGGCCTACAGCGCGTCGAAAGCCTACGTCTCGACGTATCTCGAGGGACTGCGCGACCGGCAGGCCGACCGCGATGCGAACGTGACGGTCACGACCGTCGAGCCCGGCTTCGTCGACACCGATCTCTCGCTGGGCGGGTTCTGGGAGTGTTCGCCCGAGACGGCGGCGGCCCAGATCGCTCGAGCGATCCGGAAGGAGCGGAGCCACGTCTACGTGACGCGGCGGTGGCGGCTGATCGCGTGGTTCCTGGATCTGGCTCCGGAAGGAGTGCTTCGGCGACTGTTCTAAGTTCGGTGTGCGGAGCCGGGTTTATTTCGATTTGGACGCAGGCCCGCTGATCACTCGTCGGCGAACCGGTCCCGAACCTCGAGCGCCGCGTCCGTCCCGTACAGGTCGACGAGCGGGCGGAAGGCGTCGCCGAGCGCTCGCATGCACTGGCTCGTCGAGTGATAACCGAGGCGGTCGGCGACGGCTTCCACATCCCGGCCCTGCAGCACGCGGCGGACGAGCAGGCGTTCCTCGCGGTCCGTCAGGTCGATACCGTCGGGGTCGTCGACGAGATAGCGGACGACGAGATCCCTGAACGGACCGGGATCGACGGCGAACAGTCCCGGGCCGTAGGCGGCGCTCGCGACGAGGTCCCACTCGTGGTCGGCCAACGCGAGCGGGGGTCCGGCGTCGGCGTCGACGCTCCGGAGCGCCGCTCGAGCCACGTCCGGCTCGAGGTCGTCGAGCGGGTCCGAACAGAGCGCGGCGAACCGGCGGACGAACCGGTCGGCGTGGCGGTCGTGGAGTGCCCGTCCCGCGTCGCTCGTCGGCGCGAGCATGAGCGCGGAGTACTCGCCGCTGGCGTCGTTGCGAGTCGTCGAGACGAAGACCGTCCGGTAGCCGTTCTCGCGCCAGAACGCAAGCAAGCCGGGCGTCGCGCCGAAGCCGGTGCCGAGCCAGTCGATGGCACCGGATTCGTCGGCGGCATCGCTCTCGGTGGCGAACTCCTCGCCGATGTGCTCGAGCAGGCGCGAGCCCAGCCCCCGCGAGCGGGCCGCGTGGTGGGTCGCGATGCGGACGACCCGGAGGCCGGCCGGCTCGCCCGCCGCCTCGTCTCGCAGTTGGCTCGTCAGTACGTCCGGCAGCATGTTGCCCCGCACCCGGCCGCCCTCGTACATCATCGATCGGGTTTCCGCCGGCAGGTTCCCCTCGCGTGCGAGCAGGGCGACGCTGACGACGTGGCCCTCGTGGAGGAGCGCCCGCGCCTCGAGATTGGGCGCGTCGAGCAGCCGCGCGAGGTCGTTGGGTTCGGTCCGGTAGTGTGCGAGGACGAGCAGCCCGAACGCCTCCCGTAGCAGGTGATCGTCGGCGAGGAGGTCATCCGGCTCGAGCCGCCGGTAGTCGACCGACTCGGGCGTGGCGTCGGCCACGAGCGGGTCGACCGGGGGACGCGCGTCGAGCAACAGCGCGCGGAAGGCCCACACCTCGACGGGGTCGCCCGCTGCGTACCGGATGGGCTCGACGAGCGTGCAGTCGGTCACCGCGCGATCGCTCTCGGCGAGGTGGTCCCGGAACCGGACCGAGAAGCCCCGCCCCGCGCCCTCGTAGCCGTGGATCGTCGTCGCGAACGCGACCCGGTCGGCCGCGAGCAGCGAGTCGAGCGTCGCGACCGGGAGCGCGGCGGCCTCGTCGACGATGACGATGTCCGCCGATTCGAGGTCGCCGACGGCCGCGCTCGGCTCACGGAATCGAACGGAGCCGCCGGCGGCCGTCTCGATCCGGTGAGATTCGACGGTGGGGCCGCGCTCGGGGCCGTCCGCGAGCGTCGCACAGAGTTCCGCCGCCCGGTCGAACAGTTCCGCGGCGTTCCGTTCGGCGGGGGCGGTCACGAGCACGTCCTCGCCGTCGGCGGCGAACGCCCCCGCGGCCAGCCCCGCGGCGCTCGACTTACCCCGGCCGCGGTCGGCCTCGAGGACGACGGCCTGTCCGTCCTCGAGCAGCGACTCGAAGGCGGCGACGGCGTCGGCCTGATCGGCCGTCAGGCAGGCCTCGTAGGTGGCGGCCGGAAACCGGTGCTCCGACGGGGGAGCCGGGGCCGCCGTCGCCAGCCGGGGAGCCGGGTCGGTCAGCCCGTCGGCCTCGCTCCGATTGGCATCGAGATCGACGATCGCGATCCCGCGGTGGGCCCGCAGCGTCTCGACGAGGCGGCGTCTGAACCGGCCGGTGACCGCGTCCAGTTCGAACGGCGGGACGGCGAGCGAGGCGTCGAACTCGCCGCGGCGCTCCGGCCACGCCTCGAGCGGCGGCGTCAGCAGGATCAGGAGGCCGCCACCGTCGACCGCTCCGGCGATTTTCCCGAGCGCGTTCGGCTGGAGTTCCGCGTGGGCGTCGACCGCGATCACGTCCCGCGTCGTCCCGAGGAGGTCGTCCGCGTTGACCTGCCGGAGCTGTTCACAGCGGAGCCGGTCGTCGGGGCCGACGAGCGTCGTTCCGGTGATCGGGACCGGCAGCGCCTCGAGGATCGACTCGAGGGCATCGTATCCTCGCTCGCGGTCGCCCGCGAGCACCACCAGCCGTCGCTCGTTCGCACGCTCGGCTTCCTCGCGGAGCGATTCGGCGAGGGCGACCGCGTCGACGTCCATGCGCCCGACGTGGGCTCCGCGAGAGTAATAGGCACCGGAACGTGCCGACGGCGACGGAATCCCGGTCGATCGCCGTCTCGAGCGCACATGTACGGGAGTACCGTTATCGGGATCTCGAGCGGGGATTTCGGTATGACAGACGCATCCGACGATCGCCCGCTGGTGTACTCCTGTTCGGGCTGCTCGAGCGCAGCGCAGATGGCGAACGATCTGGCCGTCTCGCTGGACAGGGACGGCGTCGCCGAGATGTCGTGTATCGCCGGGGTCGGCGGCGACATCGCTCCGCTGGTCGATACCGCGACGTCCGGACGGGAGATCGTCGTCATCGACGGCTGCCCGCTGGAATGCGCAAAGCAGTGTCTCGATCACCACGACGTCTCGCCCGACCTGCACTACAACCTCGCACGGGAGGGCGTGTCGAAGGAGTACCACACGGACTACGACGAGGACGAAGCCGAGACGCTGCGACGAGAACTGGAGGCGGGCATCGAGGAGCATATGAAACAGAATTGATCATTCGGGATAGAGCAGGACTATCTGGCCGTGCGGTGGTATCCCACGGCCTCGTGCGTTTGAACACGCTTTTAAGGGGGGCAGCGCTATTCGAGTGTACACCCTACGCGGGGTTGATGATGCTCCTAGCTTCACAGGACTTCCGCCGGAATCGGTCCGGCACGGGTACCCAGTGCCCGGACGGCAGGGGAGCGCGAGCCCACGTGTAGGAGAGGTGAACAACCAATGTCAGTCTACGTCAATACCGACATCCCAGCCGACCTCGCCGACGACGCTCTCGAGGCGCTCGAGGTCGCACGAGACACCGGACGCGTAAAGAAAGGAACGAACGAAACCACGAAGGCGATCGAGCGCGGCAACGCCGAGCTCGTCTACGTCGCCGAGGACGTCTCCCCCGAGGAGATCGTCATGCATCTGCCCGAGCTCGCCGACGAGAAGGGTATTCCCGTCGTCTTCATCGAGACCCAAGACGACGTCGGCCACGCGGCCGGCCTCGAGGTCGGCTCGGCCGCCGCGGCGGTCGTCGACGCCGGCGAGGCAGACGACGACGTCGAGGACATCGCCAGTAAGCTCGAGGACCTCGACTGAGGTGATCAGAGATGAGTGCTGAAGAGGAAGAAAGCGGCTCTACGCCCGCCGAGGTCATCGAGATCGTCGGCAAGACCGGCATGCACGGCGAAGCCATGCAGGTCAAATGCCGGATCAAGGAGGGCGAGAATCAGGGACGCATCATCACCCGGAACTGCCTCGGACCGGTCCGCGAAGGGGACGTACTCCAGCTTCGCGAGACCGCCCGCGAGGCCGACTCCATCGGAGGACAATAATGGTCGAGAAACGAACCTGCGACTACACGGGCGAAGAGATCGAACCCGGTACGGGCATCATGTACGTCAGAAACGACGGCAGCGTGCTCCACTTCGTCGACTCCAAGGCGGAGAAAAACTACAAGCTCGGGCGCGAACCGCGCGACCTCGAGTGGACCGAGGAAGGTCGTCGCGGCAAGGGTCCCGCACAGGCCGACACGCCTGCTGACGAGGAGGCCGACCAGACCGAGCAGGTCGAGGCCGACGAAGACGAGGACCTCGAAACGGAGACCGAAGCGGTCGACGACGAGGAAGACGTTCCCGCCGGGGACGAAACCGCCGACGAGACCGAGGAAACCGAAGCCGAGGAAGCATGAGCGATCACGAGCGAACCTTCGTGATGGTCAAGCCCGACGCCTTCGCGCGCGGACTCGTGGGCGAAGTCGTCTCTCGGCTCGAGGACCGCGGGCTCAAGCTCGTCGGTATCAAAGTCGAGAACATGCCCCGCGAGCGAGCGGAAGAACACTACGGTGAACACGAGGACAAGCCGTTCTACGACGACCTCGTCGACTTCATCACCTCGGGACCGGTCGTCCCGATGGTCTGGGAGGGCCAGGACGCGACCCGACAGGTCCGCCAGATGATCGGCGAGACCGACCCGCTCGAGGCCGAACCCGGCACGATCCGGGGCGACTACGCGCTCGATCTCGGTCGGAACGTCGTTCACGCGGCGGACCACGAGGACGAGGGCGCGAACGAACGCGAAATCGGGATCCACTTCGACGACGACGAACTGATCGACTACGATCAGCACGACGCCGAGTGGCTCTACGAGTAAGCTTCTCGACGGCCTGAAAACCGTTTTATTGTAACCGAACGATCGGTATCGGACACGAGTGTTCGGAGTGCCGCCGATTCAATCTCGAGCACAGCCACAGCGACCGGTCCGGAAACTGCTGTTCGTCGAGCTATCGACGCGTCACTATTCACGTGTCGAGAATAATATCGGATTTAACACACGTATATTTCTAGGGAGACGTAAGGTCTAATGTGAGGGCTGTAGTAGGATCGCTTGGTGGTTTCGAATGGTAACATACGGTAGGTGGTTCGTGGATGCGTGAACGGGAGGGCGAGGCGGCGGCAGTGACGGGGGATGCGACGCCGTCGCTCGATCTCGTTTTCGAACTGCTCTCGAACAGTCGGCGGCGGTACGCGCTCTACTACCTGAACGACCGGCCGGACGGTGTCGCGACGGTCGAAAACCTCGCCGAGAACGTTATCGCTCTCGAACGGACGATAGACGGCGACGAGGGGGATACAGCGGAACCGATTACCGTGGCCGACTCGGCCGCCGGTCAAACGGGCGTCCGGACGGAACTCCAGCACATTCACCTTCCGAAACTCGAGGACGCGGGGATCCTCGAACACGATCAGCGGAGCGAGACGGTTCGATACTGGAGTCAACCGTCGCTCGAGGAGTGGCTCGAACACGCACACCACAAGGAAATCAAGTAGTCCGACGGGGCGGCTAGCGGTGATCGATACGACAGTGGGGATACCGGCCGGGAGCCGCTGAAAGCTTTAAGACCTAGTCCGTGGTGGAACCAGTGACGTGTCGGTAAATCGCATGACGGAGCGGCCGTGTCTTTGTGAGGTGTGATATCGTCCCACTCCTCAAAACTTAACAGGCGAGATACCGATACAGGACGTGAGGTGCATACTATGACTGATCACGAACTTCCACCACTGCCGTACGATTACGACGCGCTCGAACCGGCACTGTCCGAACAGGTACTGACCTGGCATCACGATACGCACCATCAGGGCTACGTCAACGGCCTCAACTCGGCCGAGGAGACCCTCGCCGAGAACCGTGAGGACGGCGACTATAGCTCGACGCCCGGTGCCCTCAAGGACGTTACCCACAACGGCTGTGGTCACTATCTCCACACGCTGTTCTGGGAGAACATGTCGCCGAACGGCGGCGGCGAACCCGACGGCGATCTCGCGGATCGCATCGAGGAGGACTTCGGGTCCTACGAGGGCTGGAAGGGCGAGTTCCAGAAGGCAGCCGGTGCCGCCGGTGGCTGGGCGCTGCTGGTCTACGACCCCGTCGCGAAGCAACTTCGCAACATCGCGGTCGACAAGCACGACCAGGGCGCGCTCTGGGGCGCACATCCCGTGCTCGCGCTGGACGTCTGGGAGCACTCCTACTACTACGACTACGGTCCGGACCGCGGGGACTTCATCGACGCCTTCTTCGACGTCGTCAACTGGGAGAAGGCCGAAGAGGAGTACCAGACGTGTCTCGATCACTTCGAGTGATATAACCGGCAGTAGACGCGACGAGTTGTCTATCTCGACTTTTTTGGAGTCCGGTGGTGGATACCGCCGATAGCGGTCGGTCTCACCGTCTCGCTCGAGGAACTCGTTGGCTGTTCCTTCGTCCTCTCGAGAACTTGACCTGTGGTCCGACACCGCACGTACTGTGATCGGGTACCACGGTTTAACTGCGTGTGTCACGATGAATCATCGCATATGGCTGCCGAGGACAGCAGCGTCGACGCGACGGTCGAGGATCGAAACGGAGAGCGACGGGGCACACCGCTCGAGACGGGATCAGACGGTGACGGCGAGGCGCTCGCGGCCGACCTTCGGGCCGCCTGCGACGGCGACGTGCGGTTCGACGAGTACACGCGGGTCCTCTACGCGACCGACGGGAGCATCTACGGCGCGCAGCCGGCGGGCGTCGTCTTCCCGCGGGATACCGACGACGTCCGTGCGGCGATGCGCGTCGCGGCCGACCACGGCGCGCCGGTTCTGCCGCGGGGGGCCGGCTCCTCGCTCGCCGGACAGACGGTCGGGCCGGGCTGTGTCGTCCTCGATCTGTCGCGACATATGGACGAGATTCAGGCTATCGATCCCGAGAAACGGACCGCCGTCGTTCAGCCGGGGGTCGTCCAGGACGACCTCGACGGCGCACTCGAGCCCCACGGCCTCCGGTTCGCCCCCGATCCGGCCTCGTCGAACCGGGCGACGATCGGCGGCGGGATCGGGAACAACTCGACGGGCGCGCACTCAGTACGCTATGGAATCACGGACGCCTACGTCGAGGAGTGCGAGGTCGTCCTCGCCGACGGGTCGCTGATCCGCACTCGAGACGTCGTCCTCGATAGCCCCGAATGGGACCGGATCGTCTCGAAGGACGACCGCGAGGCCGAAATCTACCGGACGGTACGCGCACTCGTCGAGGACAACGCGGCGGAGATCGAGGAGCGGTATCCGGATCTCAAGCGGAGCGTCAGCGGCTACAACCTCCAGAAAGTGATCCGGGAGGACCCCGAAGGGAACCGGGTACTCAACCTCTCGAAACTGCTCGTCGGCGCGGAGGGGACCCTCGGCGTCGTCGTCAAAGCCACGCTCTCGCTCGTGACCCGACCCGACGAGACCGCACTGGGCGTCTACTGTTACGACGACTTGCTCGAGGCGCTGGCCGCGGTCCCCGACGCCCTCGCGCTCGAGGCCAGCGCGGTCGAACTCATGGACGACGAGGTGTTCCGGTTAGCCGCGGAGTCGGCGGAGTACGCCGAGTACGCGGAGCCGATTCCCGAGGGAACCGAGGCGGCGCTGATGCTCGAGTTCGACTCGGAAGTCGTCGACGACCTGCCGGACGCGATCGCGGCCGCGACGGCGGGTCTCGTCGACGGCGGGGCGGCGTTCGACTCGATCGAGGCGTTCTCGCCGGCGAAACAGGACACGCTCTGGAAGCTCCGGAAGGCCGCCATCCCGCTGTTGATGAGCATGGACGGTGATCCGAAACCGTACCCGTTCGTCGAGGACGCTTCCGTGCCGCCGGCGGAACTCGCCGAGTACGTCGCGGGATTTCGGGAAATTCTCGAGGACCACGACACCACGGCGGCCTACTTCGCCCACGCGGGGGTCGGCACGCTCCACATTCGACCGGTCCTGAACCTCAAGACGGAGGACGATGTCGAGAAAATGCGCGCGATCGCCGACGACGTCACGGATCTCGTCCGCGAACACAACGGCTCCTTTTCGGGCGAGCACGGCGACGGCCTCGCGCGGACGGAGTTCAACCCCAAGCTGTACGGGCCGGATATCTGGGCTGCCTTTCAGGACCTCAAATCGGCGTTCGACCCGGACTGGCGGCTGAACCCCGGGAAGGTCGTGTATCTGGAGGACGACCCCACGGACATCCGCGACCACCTCCGGTATGGGCCGGACTACGCCGCGCTCGAGCCCCGGACGACGCTCGACTTCGACGACGAGGGCGGGTTTGCCGACCTCGTGGAACTCTGTAACGGCTGTGGCACCTGCCGGCAGACCGACGGCGACGTGATGTGTCCCACCTACCGGGCGACCGAGGAGGAGATCGCGACCACGCGGGGGCGAGCCAACCTGCTTCGGGCGGCGATCAGCGGCGAGATCGACCCCGAGGAACGCTACGGCGAGCGGTTTCAGGACGAGGTGCTCGACCTCTGTATCGGCTGCAAGGGCTGTCAGAGCGACTGTCCGACCGGGGTCGACCTCGCGAAGCTCAAGGCCGAAGTGAAACACCAGTACCACGACCGCGAGGGGACGAGCCTGCGGGAACGGTTGTTCGCGAACGTCGACCGGCTCGCCGCGGTCGGGAGCGCGTTCGCGCCGATCGCGAACCGTGCAACGACGCTTCCGGGTGTGCGAACGGCGCTCGAGAAGACCGTCGGAATCGCTGCCGATCGCACGCTGCCGACGTTCCGGCGGGAGTCGCTAGTCGATTGGTTCCGGCAGCGAGGGGGGCCACAGGTCGCCGCCGAAGACGCGACGGCCGGCGTCGTCCTCTTTCCCGACACGGAGACGAACTACTCGACCCCCGAACTCGGGAAGGCCGCCGTCGAGGTCCTCGAGGCCGCGAACGTCCGCGTCGCGGTTCCCGATCTGGGTCCGACCGGTCGGGCGGCCTACTCGACCGGCATGCTCGACGTAGCGGCGGAGCAGGGCCGGGAACTGCTCGCGGACCTCGAGCCGTACCTCGAGCGCGGCTGGGCGGTCCTGTTCGTCGAGCCCTCCGACGCGGCGATGGTCGTCGACGAGTACCGGAGCCTGCTCGCGGACGAGCGGGTCGAACTCCTCGCGGCGAACGCCTTCGGCGTCTGCGAGTACGTCGACCAGCGGCGGCTGGACGAGGACCTGCCGTTCGCCCAGTCCGAGAACGCGGACACGCGACTGAGTTTCCACGGCCACTGCCATCAGAAAGCCCGCGGCGCGGACCATCACGCCGTCGGCGTGCTCCGACGGGCCGGATACACCGTCGACCCCGTCGATTCGGGCTGCTGTGGTATGGCGGGTAGTTTCGGCTACGAGGCCGAACACTACGAGCTCTCGAAAGCGATCGGCTCGCTGCTCCGAGAGGAACTCGAGGCCAGTGCGGCCGGGCGGGCGGACGGTGACGGCGAGTCGATCGTCGTCGCGCCGGGCACCTCCTGTCGAACGCAGGTGGGCGACTTCGAGGGCTACGACCGACCTGCCCATCCCGTCGAACTGCTCGCACGGGGACTCGAGCCGTAGCGGCCGGTGTGCTTCGAGGGCGGTCTGCAGGCCCCTTACGTCTCGTCGTCGACGCCGGCCGCCCGGAGGTACTCCTCGAGCAGCGTCGGGAACTGCCCGCCGCGGACGTACCGCAGCCCGAACTCGTCGGCCCACGAGATGATGCCCCGGTCCTCCGTGACCACGCCGGCGTCGAGTTCCCGCGCGAGAACGAGCAGGTCGAAGTCCTCCCGGGAATCGAGGACGCCCTGCCGGAGCGCCCGACGATACTTGTCCCGCATGTTCGAGAGGATCCGATCGGCGTCGGTCATGTACTCCTCGCGTCCGTCGTCGGTGTCTGGCTCGGCCGCGAGCGCTTCGGGATCGAGCTGTTCGACCTCGCGGATCGCCTGTTCGGAGACGCGTAGCCCGCGATCGACCCGGTCGCTCATCTCGTCGATGAAGTTGTAGACGATGTTGGCCGGAATCGTGATGCCGTACCGGTCGGGACTCTTGCGGACGACCCACGTATCGAGCCGCGAGAACACCGCCTCGTCGACATCCCGTTCGCGCAACATCGTCGCGAGTTCGTCGTGAATCGAGGGCGGCACGTAACAGGAGATGTTGAGCTCGAGCCGAGCGGTCGCGACCAGATCGAGCAGGCGGACGACGGCCGCCTCGAGGGACTCGTCGTCCCGCCGGATCTCCTCGGTGATGAACAGCGACGTGTCGAGGACGAACTGTTGGCGCGGCAGTTCCCCGGGCATAGTCGCGCCTTCGGCGGGAACGCACATAGGCCTCATCCCGCCGAACTCCGGGGCGGCCGCGATCGAACCGATCGACGATCGGGATCGGCCCGGTGTTTTTCAGCGGCAACGTGGTCGGACGACGTATGGACCGCGAGGACTACCTCGAACGGCTCGAGGCGACCGCCGAGGACCCGGCCGACCTCTTCGAGCACTTCGAGCAGCGGTCGGTAGCCGGCCGGACGCACTACGTCCTCACCGCCGCCCGCCACGGCGTCGAGCGCGGGACCGTCATCGTCGCGGACACCGACAGCGTCGTCCGAGGCTATCCGAGCGTGTCGCGGATCCTCGTGCTCGATCCCGGTATCCCCTCGTTCTTCGCGGAGAACGAGACAGTCGCGATCGAGGAGAAACTGGACGGGTTCAACGTCCGGATCGCGGTCCCCGGTGGCGAGGAAAGTGCACCTCTCGCGTTCACCAGAAGCGGCTACGTCTGTCCGTACACGACCTCGCGGGCGCGCGATCTACTCCCGCTCGAGGAGTTCTTCGCGGATCACCCGGAAAAGACCCTCTGTACCGAACTGATCGGGCCCGAGACGCCCTACACGACCCACGACTACGAGGGCGTCGGCTCCCACGAGTTCCGGGTGTTCGACGTCCGCGTCCGCGAGTCCGGCGACCCCCTCGCCGTGGCCGATCGGCGGTCGCTCTGTGCGGAGTACGGGTTCAGCCAACCGCGCCAGTTCGGACGGGTAGGGCCGTCGGCCGCGGTCGAGACGGTCGGTGATGCGATCGACGATCTCGAGGCAGCGGGTCGGGAGGGCGTCGTGATGAAATCCGGCGACGGCGAGTCGATGGTCAAGTACACGACGGCGTCCCAGCACCGCGAGGAACTCGCCTACGCGTTCTCGCTGCCGTTCGAGCACGGCCGCGACTTCGTCTTCTCTCGAATCGTTCGAGACGCGTTTCAGGCGGCCGAGTTCGACGAGGACGACGATCGCCTCCGGGAGCGAGCACACGATCTCGGCGAGTCGATCCTCGAGCCGATGGTCTCGACCATTCGGGACGTGGCAGACGGCGAGACGATCGGCGAACGGCACACGGTCAGGGGCGATCCCGACGCGATCGACGCGCTCCTCGAGCACCTCCGCGAGCAGTCGCTCACCGTCGACCTCGAGTCGGATCGGCTCGAGGACGGCGAGCGGGTCATCGAGTTCGTGAAAGTCGCAGAGTCGAGCCGGGATCGGATCCGGTACTATCTGGACGGCGGCACGCGAGACGAGTAACGGCGCGCGATCTCGAGCGCGAACGAATCATTTAGGCGTCGGCCCGCGGTACGGAGGGGTATGCCCGTCCCGAAATCGGAGTTCGAGGAGCTGCCGCCGTGTGACTTCTATACGCCGGCGGAACTGTTCGAGGACGACCAGATGTACACCGTCTACGAGATCGCCCGCATGCTGCAGGGCGTCGAGCCCGACGCCGAACTCGACCCCGAGACCGAGGACATCCTGCTCGACTGGGCGATCCCGTGGGTCATGACCAACGCGGACGACCTCGTGGTCGCCGAGCCGCGAGACGAGGACGAACCCGGCTACTACGGCCTGAAAGAATGATCCTCCTCGTGGTCGGTGCCGACCGCGTCGACGCCGGCAAGACCACGTTTTCGGCCGGCCTGCTCGAGCGAACCGGGGCCGTCGGCTACAAACCCCGCGCCGGCAACGACTTCTGGTTCGATCACGACGACTGCCGGCGAGCGCTCGCCGACGGTCGACTGTACGGCAAGGACGCGGCCCGGCTCTCGGCGGCGGACGGCCGCGACCGCCCGCCCGAGCGACTCAATCCCGTCCACCGGCTGTGGCAGCCCGCCCCCGGCGGCGACAGCGGGCTGCTCGGACGCGCCGACAGGGAGTTCCTCGTCGACCGCGTCGGTCGCGACGGCGACGACCCGCTGTTCGTCCGCAACGAGACCGCCGAGATCCCGGACGCGGTCGCCGAGGCGCTCCCGCTCGAGGACGCGATTCCCGTCGAGACCGTCGACGAGTTCAACGACCTCGCTCGGCAGCGGTACGTCCCCGCCTTCGAGCGACTGGCCGCCGACATCGAGTCGGAAGACGTCGCCGTCGTCGAGTCCTACAGCGACATCGCGCGGCCGCTCGAGGCGCTCGATCCGTCCTCAGTCGCCGCAGTCGCGGCCGTCGAACCCGGTCGCGTGCGGACCTACGCCGGCGACCGCTACTATCGGGCCTGCGAGATCGCGAGTTCGAGCCCCAGAGACGGGGCCGTCGAGAAGCGCGTCGGCGACGCCCTCGACTACCTCGATCCGCTCGAGCGGGTGTCGCTTCCGGCCCTCGGCGAGGACGCCCGGACCGACCCCGCGCGGATCGCGGACGCGTACGCCGACGCCTACGACGCGGTCCTCGACGCCGCCGCGCAGCGCTAACCGGACCGAATCCGGAGTCTCCGCTCGCGAGCGGAGAGAAACGCCGGACTGTGGAGACGGTTCCCCGGTGTGGTCCGACTCAGGACTGACGCGCCATCTGTGCCGAGAGTTCGACGTGATCGGAGGGCTCGCTCGTCACGCTCGGCCCGTGGCCGGTATGCATCTCCGCGAGCTCCGGGTCGATCCGCTCGAGCACGCGGTCGATGCTCTCGATCAGGGTCGCCCGATCGCCCTCCTCGAGATCGGTGCGGCCGAAGCTCCCGTTCTGGAAGATCAGATCGCCCGCGAACAGGACCCCTGCCGCCTCGGAGTGGAAACAGAGGTGGTCGTCCTTGTGGCCGGGCGTGTGGAGCGCGACATACTCGTGGTCGCCCAACCGGACCGTCTCCTCGTCGGCAATAGCGTGATCGACGCCCTCGATCGAGGCGTCGTACCCCCACGTGTCGACACCGAAGGCGTCTTTGACCGCCTCGAGATTGCCGACGTGGTCGCGATGCGTGTGCGTGAGGATCACCGCCTCGAGGTCGTCGACCTCGGAACGGACGGCGTCGACGACGTCGAAGTTCGCCCCGGTATCGACGAGCACGGGCCGGTCGCCGGTCACCAGAAAGACGTTGCTGGTAAACGCTTGCACGTTCCCCGCGAGATTAGTGATCATGGCGATCGATACGCGGTCGACCGATTTGTGGGTATCGACACAGGTCGGTCGACGGCGGACGGCAAACGTGTTTGAACGGAAAACACCACCCTGACGACCTGAAACGCAGGAAATATCGCAGAGCGGCGTCTATTTCGATCGACCCACGTATTCACAAGCATTTTTAGCTCCGGCACGTAGTGGTAGACGAATGAATCGGCCGGTCTCCGTCGGACTCGTCGTTCTCGTCATCCTCGCGTCCGTTGCCGGTATCAGCGGATCGGTCGACTCGGCAACGGCCGGACCGACCGACCCGTCGGCGACGGAGCCCGCTCTCGCGGAGAGACAGGTCGAGACGACGGCCGACGCTGCTGACTCGAGTCCGTTCGTCTCACAAGAGGCCCAGAATTTCGACAATCGGACGTTCGATATCACGATTTACGAAAACGGCAGCGCGACGTGGACGTTCCGGTACGAACGCCACTTCGCGAACGAAGACAACGAGACGGAGGCCGAAGCGAACTTCGAGACCTTCATCGAGCGGTTCGAAGCGAACGAAACCGGCCTCTACGATCAGTTCATCAACCGGTCACAGTTGCTGACCGAGGCCGGTTCGGCGGAGACCGACCGAGAGATGGAGGCGACGAACTTCCGGCGGTCCGCCCGGATTGAGGAGTGGCCGAGCAAGCGAGGGGTCATCGAGATGTCGTTTACCTGGAACGGGTTCGCGGCCGTCAACGACGGGACCGTCGTCGCGGGTGACGTCTTCCAGGACCTCTACCTGCCGCCCGGTCAGGCGATCGCCTACGAGGCCGGCGGCGACCTCACCTTCCGCTCTATCGAACCGAACGGGGAGTACGCAGGGAACTCGCTCGAGTCGGCGAACTCCGTCCAGTGGAACGGTCAACAGCAGTTCGTCGACGGCCGCCCGCGTGCGGTTCTCGAGCGGCCCGACAGTGCCGCGGCCGGCAGCGGGAGCGGCGACCCGATTACGGCGATGACCGGTGCCGACATCGTCTGGTATCTCGTCGCCGGGCTCCTCGTGACCGGGATCGGGATCGCAGCCGTGGTCTGGTATCGACGATACGGTCCCGGTGCCGACGATCCGGCCGGTGGCGCCGGCGCGGCCGAACGCTCGTCCGAGTCGACGCGACCGCCCGCCGCAACTCACGCCGGCGCGTCCACACCGGACGCCGACGCGACCCCCGACTCGGATGACGCGGCACCCCTCACCGACGATGCGCTCATGACCGACGAGGACCGCGTCGTCAAACTCATCCGAGAGAACGGCGGCCGGATGAAACAGGTCAACATCGTCGACGAAACCGGCTGGTCGAAGTCCAAGGTCAGCATGCTGCTTTCGGACATGGAAGACGACGGCACCATCAGCAAACTCCGCGTCGGCCGCGAGAACATCATCAGCCTCGAGGGCTTCGAACCCGAAGCGACGAAGTCGCCGTTCGACGAGTGATCGCCGCACCGGTATCCCGTCGTTGATCGGTTCTCGCATGGGACTGTCCGCCACTCTCGAGACGAAACGGAATCCTTAAACATCGTACTGCGCTACGATTGGATGGAGACGAAGCCGCTCCGATGGTGTAGTCCGGCCAATCATATTGCCCTCTCACGGCAATGACCTGGGTTCGAATCCCAGTCGGAGCATACTGCTGTTTTCGAAGGGTTCAGACGATTTCCGTGCTATAAGAGCAAGCCGTATCCAAAACCTTAGCGGGCACGCCATCGTCGGCATCGATGAACGACACCTCGTCAACCCGACGAATCGAGACGACCTCACATGGCACCATCCCGACCAAGACCGCCTGAGCGATGGTGTCCCCCGACACCCGCTACGCGCTGATGGAACTCACGCAACCCCGGCGTATCGGCAAATTCGACGCTGAGAAGCGCATCCGCACCGAACTGGGCACCGGTGCGCCGGCAACAGCACCGATCGTATCCGTTCGCCACCAATCACTTTTCAGAGGCCGTCGGTATCTCAACTGCCAGTTCGACCTCAGGACCGATACCCGATCGTGTAGCGACGTAACACCCCTGTGACCGATCCGACGACGAACCCGATCCCCAGCAGTATCGCCACGTAGATTTCGTTCATTACGAACGAGTAGATCTGTGTGCCGAACACTACGTAGAACGCGGAGAAGACGATCCCAGTAACGAGTCCGTATCCGATCCCACTGAGCGCGTAGTTGCAGGCCAGCGGTCGCGCCTCGAGATGGTACCACGCCGTTCCCATCACGACTACCGTCACGGCCACACAGAGCAGATAGAAGTGGAAGTACGTGTGTCCGAGCAAGAACAGCAGCGTTTCACCGACCCCGCGGGGGCCGTTCAGGTGTTCCGCGATGAACGGGAGCACGTACCCCCCGATGAGGAGCACTACCGTCAGAGCGGTATTTTGGGTCCGGCTGCGAAGGCTGATTGCACCCTCCCTCATCGTCGTTCGAGTATGAGTCACCGTCTTGCAGGGTAAAGTCTCTGGTAGTTCTCACTGAGACAGTGGTATGATCTAGCGGCAAGAGAGTCGGCGAGCGATCCGTTCTGGAATCGACGCGACGTGTACGTTCCGCGTCAGGGTCAAGAAGTCGAGTGAGCGGCCGTCGGACCCCGTCCCGGCGATGGCATGGCGTCGCGGCCGTGGGACGGCGTCCGGTGATCGTACTAGTACTCTCTATTGCTTGTATCGGCTCGGAACGTAGTCGTCGACGGACTCGGGGACGGCGCCGAAGACGACCGGCGCGGCGTTCGCGAGCCGCCGGCGAAGGAGAACGTACAGCCCGGCGACCAGCAGCGCGGCACCGACGAGCCACCGGAACGGGCCCTCGAGCACCAGCCACAGCGGGACGCCGGCGAGCGCCGAGAGCAGCAGATCCTCCGGCGCACCGTCGTACCGAACCCAGCGCTTCGGGGCTCGCCAGCGGCGTCGCACGTGGTCGTAAACCGCTCGGTCGGAGGTTCCCTCCCACGGCCGGAGTTCGAGACCGCCGCCGTAGCGATCCATCCGGCAGTGGAGGGTGGCCCCGGCGAGCAGGAACGCGGCGGTGACGAGCCACGGAGCTGCAATGAGCGCTGCCGCGATCGCGATCGGGACGGCAGCGACCACGTACAGCGTCGGATAGTGGAGCGTTCGCCGATGCCCCGCGTAGAGATCGAGATCCGGGAGGACGCCGCCGAGGAACCCCCCGATGAGCGCCGCCGGTGCGAGTTCCGGGGCGAAGACGACGAACGGCGCTGCGATGGCCAGCCCCAGCAGCGCGTGTGTCGGGAGCATCATATATCACCTCGAAGGGGAGTCGGCGAGATAAGCCCACCGGCGGATTTATGACTCGATGGTGTGTCGAACCCGAAAATGCCGAGGAACGATAGCGATGTGTCGCCGGAACCCCGCGCGGACGCGGCGGCGGACGTGTTCGAACGACTGTTTCGGAGCGGTCGAACGAACGCCCTCCTCGCGTGGCTGGTGGTCGGCGTCCTCGCGACGGTGTTCGTCGAGAGCGCGCTCGATTTCGACCGCCAGTGGCTCGTCTTCGTCGCCGGGGTCGGCACGGTCGTTCTGATTCCGCCCGTCGCCTACGGCGAGTGGCGCGTCATGTTGCCGTGGGAGTTGCTCGTCATCGCGACGTTGCCCATCCTCGTTCGGGGACTGTTCGGCGGCAGCGTCGGCACGTTCGCCGCTTACCTCGCTGTCGCCGGGCTGGCGCTGCTCATCACGGTCGAGCTCCACATGTTCACGTCGCTGCAAGTGACCCACTGGTTCGCCATCGCGTTCGTCGTGTTGACGACGCTGGCGTCGGTCGCGGCCTGGACCATGGTCCGATGGAACCTGGATCGGGCGTTCGGCACGTCGTATCTCTCGACGAACGAGGCGTTGATGGCCGAGTGGCTCTCCGTGACCGTCGCCGGGCTGGCGGCCGGCATGTTGTTCGACGCCTACTTCAGACGCCGCGACCGACAGCTCCGGCGCGCGCTCAGGCGGGTGGTGCGCCGATGACGCGGCTGCCGCGGCCCTCGGTTCGAAACCAGCGACGGCTCACGCGGGTGATGCAATTCGTCTTGGTCGCGCTCGTCGGCTACGGACTCCTCGACGGCCAACCGAAGGCGATCGTCAACGGCAGCGTCGCGCTCCTGATCACGGTCCTGCCAGCGCTGTTGGAACGCAACTACGACCTGCCGTTGGACCCGTGGCTCGCCCTCTGGATCACGTCCGCCGTGTTCCTCCACACGCTCGGGTCGGCGGGGCTGTACGGACAGATCGGCTGGTGGGATCACCTCACGCACGCGCTGTCGGCGTCGCTCGTCGCCGGCGTCGGCTACACGGCCGCTCGAGCGGTCGACCTCCACGTCGACGACATCCACATCCCGAGTCGGATCGCGTTCGTCTACATCTTCGCCGTCGTGATGGCCTTCGGCGTCATCTGGGAGCTGTTCGAGTTCGGGCTCGACATCCTCGCCGCTGAGACGGGCCTGACCATGCCGCTGGCCCAGCACGGGCTCGACGACACGGTCCGCGATCTGATGTTCAACTCGCTGGGCGCGCTCCTCGTGGGGCTGTTCGGACAGGTCCACCTGACCGATGTCGCCGAGACGGTCCGGGAGCGGCTGCTCACGGTACAGTCCTGACCGAGACGAGTTCTCCTCCCTGACCGCTGACGGCCGGCCGCCGATCCGTCATCGGCGCCGATCCGGATCGTCCGAGAGCGCGAGATGCCCCGTCGGAAACTGCCGGAGGGCCGGGACCGAATCCGCGTGCGGATCGAACGCGGTGTAGGCAAACGCCTGCCAGAGCACGCGTTCGGGATAGGGCCGAGCGGAGAGGTCGACGCCCAGCGACGCCGCGAGGGCTTCGTAATCGAGTTCGCCGTTGGCCGTCGGGACGGCGAGCGGGGACGGAACGGCCTCGAGATCGAGCCCGAACGAGGGGAACAACCGGTAGTCCGCCCCGATCGCCGGATGCTGTAGCTCTCGTTCACCGGGGAACCGAACGAAGAGTTCGGGCGACGTCTCCGTCGGGCCGCCCCCGCCGTCGACTCGGTTCACCGTCCGTTCGCCGATCGAGACGTGCCGTCGCGTCCCCGCTGGAACGACGACCACGGTGCCGTCGACCAGCAACTCGAGGCGCGACTCAGACAGCGCCCGTATTCGAACGTCGGGCACGGCGTAGGACTCGACGAGCGTCCGCGTCGAATCGCCGGCGATCGTCCCGTCGACGATCACCGCCGTCGTCTCGTCACGTCGCGACACGAGATCGAAATCGGTCGACGCTCGGGCCGTGACCGGCGAAAGCGACTCTGTCGTCGCACAGACGCCGCTCCACTCGCTCGGCTCGCCCGATCCGGGCTCGAGGGCCGGCCGCCAGTAAAAGACCCGATGGGTGCCCTCGAGCGCGTACGGGACCGCGTCCGGAAAGAACGAGTCGCCGTACGCGGTCGGCTCGAGGTCCGGGTGCTCGAGCGCGAGTTCGACGTACGGACGGCGCTCGACGATCGGTTCCGCGCGGTCCGCGCCGGACGACCGCTCCCAGCGGCTGTCCGTCGTTCGATCGGAATCGGGTGCTGATCGGTCCATCGACACTCGCCACAACTCGGGTTCGGCCGACCGAAACGCTGTTTCCGGAGATGTTCGGGGGGTGAGCGGGAGTGCTCGTCCGCCGGCTGCACCGCGAGGCGAATATGTCCGCGATCGAACTTAGCGTCGGTGAGCGACAATCCTCGAGCGAGTGACCAGCCATGTCTGATTCACCGGCAGGCGTTCGGACGACCGTCTCGACCGATCTCTTCGATAGATACCTCCTGCCGAAGGTCGCACTCGCCGTCATTTTGACCGGGTCGCTGCTCGGGACGTGGGTGTCCGGACGGTTCGGCGGCCAGTCGATCGCCGTCACGCTCGCCAAGTGGTCGTACTTCGTCGCGACGGGCGTGCTCACCGGCGGCCTCGTCTGGAAACACTGCTTCGTGCGGCCGCGGGATCTCGGAGCGAACGCCGGGGACTACTGTGCCGAGATGTACGCGCGATTCGATCGGATCGCGACCGGTGCCGTCGCTCTCCTCGCAGTGTCCGGCCCGATCGTCCTCGCTGCGTACGTCTCGGCGCTCGGAACCGGGGCGCTCACGGTCGGGTTGGGATCGCTGCTCGCAGCGTGGCTCGGGACGGTTGCCGTAACGGCGCAGCGCTCGGCGGCCGCCGAGGCGCAGTTTCGAAGTCCGGTCGGTCTCCTCGCGCTGGCCCTCGCGCTGGCGGTCGTCGCGGGTACGGGAATCGCGGAGGTGAGTCTGCGCGGGTTCGACCCGGTCACGGCGGGCGTCCGGACGATACACCTGTTCGCGTTCGTCGCGTGGATCGGAGGCGCCGTCTGGAACATCTTCATCGCCGTCCCGACGGGACAGAGGCGACCGACGACGGCCGTCGTTCGAGCGGCGGGCGACCAGCTCGAGCGCTTTCGGTGGACGGTTCGGTTCGTCATCCCGCTCATCTTCCTGACCGGACTGTATCAGGCCGTCGCCGTCCTCGGCGTGCGCTTCGAAACGTACGCGGGAACGGCGGTCGGTTGGGTCGTCCTCGCAAAAATCGGCATCATCGGGCTGTTGGCCGTCATCTTCAAACTCTGTCCGATGTGGCGGGCCTGCTCGCCCGTCGAGGGCGTCTGCGAGCTCGAGGAGACTGGTTCCGGATCGGGAACCGCCAGCGGGGGAGACGGTGATGACTGAGGGCAAAATCCCCGAGACGGCCCCTGATGTCGATCCCGATCTGACGGTCGACAACCGGGGCCGGGGCTGTGCGAGCGGCATCGCTCGCGTCCAGCGGGCGCTCGAGGACCTCGAGAGCGGGTCGATACTTCGCGTTCGGAGCACGGACCGGCGGGCGAAACGCGAGTACTCGCAGCTGGCGGCACAGACCGAGCACGAACTGCTGGCGATCGAAACGAACCGCCACAAACTGCTTCGAAAGGAGTACACGACGTACCTCGAGATACACCGCTCCTGAGCGGCGATCGGTCGGAACACGGTTCCGACCGCGGGTTCGTCCGAACGCGATACGTTCCGACCGGCGCTCTCCTCGACGACTCAGTCGGCCCCCGGATTTCGGCGCGCGATCATGCCGAGTCCGATCCACGAGATGACCACGTCTCCGTCCTGCGTGACTCCCTCGAGGCGGCTATCGACGTAGCCCCGTTCGGGGTCGCTCTCGGAGACGCGCTTGTCGATGACTTCGGTGCGGATCGAGAGCGTATCGCCGGGCCTGACCGGCCGTTTCCACCGGAGTTCGTCGACGCCGCGGGCACCCATGCCGGCCCGGTCTTGCATCGGGCCGTCCACGAGCATCCGCATACACATCGCGGCGGTGTGCCAGCCCGAGGCGACCAGTTCGCCGAACGCCGAGTCCTCGGCGGCTGCCTCGTCGGTGTGAAACGGCTGGGGATCGTACTGTTCTGCAAACTCGAGGATTTCCTCTTTCGTGACGTGATACTCGCCGAATTCGTGGGTTTCGCCGACCTCGATATCCTCGTAGTACCGCATAACCGTGTGGTGTGGTACGTATCGGCAAGAGCCTGTGGGCCGAGGCAGAATGGGAGCAGTCCGCGGGTCGGCTTCGGTGCCGCGTCATCAGTTCTAGTCGAGGTATCACAACATCTATTCGTTGCCGGGTAGGGGATTTCCGTATGACTCTCGAGGAGCAGACCGTTCTCGTCACCGGCGGCGCAGGGTTTATCGGCTCGAATCTGGCGAATCACCTCGCCGAGACGAACGACGTGACCGTCGTCGACGACTGTTATCTGGGGACGCCGGCAAACCTGTCCGACGAGGTCGAGTTCGTCGACGCGAGCGTTCTGGACGACGACCTGCCGACGGACGTCGACGTGGTGTTTCACCTGGCGGCGCTGTCCTCCTACGCGATGCACGAGGACGATCCGACGACGGGTGCCAGAGTGAACGTCGAGGGGTTCGTCAACGTGGTCGAGCAGGCCCGAGAGGAGGGCTGCGAGACGGTTGTCTACGCCTCGACGTCGTCGATCTACGGCAGCCGCACCGAGCCGTCGCCCGAGGAGATGGACGTGAGCGTCAACACCGGCTACGAAGCCTCGAAACTGGCGCGCGAGCGCTACGGGGAGTACTTCTCGAACCACTACGACATGTCGGTTGCCGGAATGCGATTTTTCTCGGTCTATCAGGGCTACGGCGGGGCCGAGGAGCACAAGGGCGAGTACGCCAACGTGATCGCGCAGTTCGCCGACGACATCGCCAACGGCGAGTCGCCCGTGCTCTACGGCGACGGCACCCAGACGCGGGACTTCACCCACGTCTCCGATATCGTCCGCGGCCTCGAGTCCGCCGGTGCGGCGGAACTCGACGGCATCTACAATCTCGGGACCGGCGACGCCTACGATTTCAACACGGTCGTCGAGATGCTCAACGACGAACTGGGGACCGAGGTGGAACCGGAGTACGTCGAGAACCCGATCCCGGATTCGGTCTACGTCCACGACACCTGTGCCGACGCCTCGAAGATTCGCGAGGAAGTCGGCTGGGAGCCCCGGATCGATTTCGAAGAGGGGATTCGCCGCGTCTGTGCGCAGTACACCGACGAGTAACGACCCTTGGACTGTCGGCGTCCGTGGTGGCGCTCGAGACTCGTCTCGAGACCGTTCAGTTCGAACGCGAGTGGCGGCTGATTTCCGTACGAGAAAATACAGCATGATATAAACTGAATCCGGCTCCGTCCTCGATGTGAAGATGATGATTAATTGCATAGAATGAGGGTCTGCAGTCGTGAATTTTCTCGAGCCATCACTCGTTCAACGAGAGATGTAATTTACATTCGTAGTAAATATCTCGCTTCGAGCTAGTGGTTCCCGTACCGATTCGCCGCACTGATTATCGAGCCGACATTGGCCGTTCGTCGGCTGTCGAACCCTGCTAACTATCATCATGGAAGGCGATGAACGGGCGAATCAGTGCTCCTGCGAGGGATTTTTACCATGGCATCTATATCTCCATGATATGCGACTTCACAACAGGGATGTCCGACAGGACGTCCGCGAACTCGGCGCGTTGCTCGGGGACGTTCTCGAGGACCAAACGTCTCGCAGGGCGTTCGATACCGTCGAGTCGTGTCGACAGGCCGCCATCGAGTACCGTTCGGGCGAACTCGAGTCGCGAGATCCACTGGTTACGGAACTCGAAAACCTCTCGCCACACCAACAGCGGATCGTCGCCCGTGCGTTCACGACCTACTTCGAGTTGATCAACCTCGCCGAAGAGCGCGAGCGGGTTCGGACGATCCGGACTGAGTCTCAGGAGGGGACCCTCGACGACAGCCTCGAGACCGCAGCCGAGGAACTCGGCGAGGCCGATATCGAGACCGTCCAGCAGGTACTCGACGACGTGCTGATCGAGCCGACCTTCACGGCGCATCCGACGGAAGCCCGCCGGAAGACGGTCAAATCCAAGCTCCGAGAGATTTCGACGTACATCGAAACGTTAGACGAGCGGCTGCTGACCGATAAGGAAGAAAGTCAGGTGTGGCGGGACATCGACGCCGAGGTGACCAGCCTCTGGCAGACGCCACAGGTTCGCAACCGCCAGCCCGAACCCGAAGACGAAGCGCGCAACGTCCAGTGGTATCTCGAGAACACGCTGTTCGATGTCGTCGGCGAAGTCTACGACGAACTCGACGACGCCATCGACGAGGAACTCCCGGGCAACCTCGAGATTCCGAAACTCTTCGAATTCCGGTCGTGGGCGGGCAGCGACCGCGACGGGAATCCCTACGTGACTCCCGACGTGACCGCCAATACACTCGAGCGCCAGCGGTCGGTCATCGTCGAGCAGTACCGAACCCAGCTCAAGCGCCTCTCGGGAGTGCTGAGCCAAGACGGCAGCCGCATCGACGCGGGTTCGGCGTTTCAGGCTTCCCTCGAGGCGGATCGCGACCGACTGCCCGGGAGCGCCCGCACGGCCGAAGAGCGGTATCCGGGCGAACCCTACCGGCAGAAACTCAAACTCATGCGCGAGCGCCTGCGCCGCGTCGGCGACGTTCGTCCGGGCGGCTACGACGATGTCGACGACCTCCTCGAGGACCTCGAGGTGATCGCGACGAGCCTGCGGAACAACGGAGCCGAGAGCGTCGTCGACGCCCACGTCGATCCCATCCGCCGGCAGGTCGCCACGTTCGGCTTCTCGCTCGCCAGCCTCGATCTGCGCGAGCATCAGGCGAAACACACCGACGCCATTGCGGAAGCCCTCGAGGCCGAAGGGATCGACTACCACGGACTCTCGGAGGACGAACGCGTCGAGTTCCTGACCGATGCCGTCCTGCAGGAGGAATCCGTGATCGATCTGAGCGACACCGAGAACCTCTCGGACGATTCGGAGCGGGTCCTCCGACTGTTCGACAGTCTCGCCGACTGGCAGACCGAGTACGGCAGTCACGCCATCGACACCTACTGCATCTCGATGACCGAGGAACCCAGCCACGTCCTCGAGGTGCTCTTCTTGGCCGATCAGGCCGGAGTGGTGTCCCTGCCCGAGCACGCGGGGATCGATATCGTTCCGCTGCTCGAGACCGAGTACGCCCTGTCCGGTGCTCGCCGGATCATGGGTACCCTGTTCGAGAACGAGGCCTACGCGCAGGTACTCGAGGCCCGCGGACAGACCCAGGAGATCATGCTGGGGTACTCGGACTCGAACAAGGAGAACGGCTTTCTGGCGGCGAACTGGTCGCTGTACAAGAACCAGCGCCGCCTCGGAGAAATCTGTGACGACCACGACGTGACGATGCGGCTGTTCCACGGCCGCGGCGGTTCGATCTCGCGCGGTGGCGGGCCGATGAACGAGGCCCTGCTCGCGCTTCCGAATTCGACGGTGACCGGACAGGTCAAGTTCACTGAACAGGGCGAAGCCATCGCCGAGAAGTACGCCAACCCCCGCATCGCCGAGCGCAACATCGAACAGATGCTCAACGCCCAGCTTCGGGCGCGAAAACAAGCGATCGACCAACCCGAAGAGGAGGTTCACGAGGAGTGGGTCGACGCCATGGAGACCATGGCCGATACCGCTCGGCAGGAATATCGGGACCTCCTCGAGAGCGAGGGATTCGTCCAGTACTTCGAGCAAGCGACGCCGATCACGGTCATCGAGGACCTCGACCTGGGGTCGCGGCCGGCCTCCCGGAGCGGTGAGCGGACCGTCGAGGACCTGCGGGCGATCCCGTGGGTGTTCTCGTGGACCCAATCGCGGTGTATCCTCCCGGGCTGGTACGCCATCGCGACCGGCATGGAAGCGTATCTCGAGGACGGCGGATCGATGGAGACGCTCCAAGAGATGTACGACGAGTGGCCGTTCTTCCGGACGACCCTCGACAACGCCGCGCTCTCGCTGTCACGGACCGAACTCGAGATCGCCGAGCGGTACGCCGAGATGGCCGATCCGGAACTTCGCGAGCGGTTCTTCCCCCGCGTCTCCGACGAGTACGAGCGGGCCGCCGACCTGATCACCGAGATCGGGCAGCGCGACCGTCTGCACACCCGCGACTGGCTCGGCGAGAACTTGGAGCGCCGGAACCCGTACGTCGACCCGCTGAACGTCCTCCAAGTCCACTTGCTCAACCGGAACCACCGAACGGATATCGAGGAGCGGACGCTCCGACTGACGGTCAAGGGAATCGCGGCCGGCATGAAGAACACGGGGTAAGCGAGCGCGGGTTCGCTCGAGCCTCGAGCGGACCACAACCCCGATCGGCGTGAGCGAACCTATCACAGGGAGCGAGAAAATCGAAACGGGTAAAAACGTCACTCGGGTAGATAGGAGTGAGCCGAGATAGCCTAGCCCGGCCAAGGCGGTAGATTCGAAATCTACTGTCCTCACGGACTCGGGAGTTCAAATCTCCCTCTCGGCGCTTTTCCGACGAACAAAACCGACGAGCGCAGCGAGTCGTCCGTTCGTCGGAAAACGGCAGGGAGTTTGAACGAGACGAGTCGCGGCCCGGGAAGCGAGCGCAGCGAGCGACCCGGCCCGTCTCGGCGTGGTTCGAATCTCCCTCTCGGCGCTGTTACAGTGGCGGTAAACAGCGAACAACGGGATCCGCTCCGAGTTTTGGACGATTCTCGAGTATCCTGCCGCTCGAGAGCCGTCTCACGACCTCCGTTCTGAAACCGGCCGGAGTGTATTTCGAGCGTGCGAGCGGTCCCTTGCCCGTCATTCGCAGGCAGGGTCACTACGACCATACTAGTGATATGTGCAGTGACTCAAGCCACAATGATCGCCACTCGAGAACCAACAGCCGCGACGCGGTGGGACCGATGAGTTTCGACGACGAGCCGGGGGACGACGGGGAGGCGTTTCATCCGCTCGGAGAGGCGTGGCAGGACGAACTCGAGGACGTACTGGCGGACACGGAGTACGATACGGAACTCGGGATGGAGATGGCGAAAGACGCCATGCGAGTGACGAAGGGGGAACTGGCGGAAGAGGAGTTCCACGAGCGGTATCACGACGATGTCATGGAGGAGTTCGGCGAGGACGAACGGCCGATCGCCAGCCCGGACGATGTCGACGAGGGTGGGATGGGGTCGATACTCTCGCAATTGGGTGCCGGCGAGGAGTCCCGGCGCGAGATGCTCAAGAAAGCCAGCGCGGGTGCCGGCTTCCTCGGACTCGGGGCGTGGGCCACGGCAGAGAACCGCGAGCCCGCCGATATCGCCGCCGAGGAGACGACCGAAACCGAAGAGACCGAAGGAACCCAGTGGGGGATGACGATCGACCTCGAGCACTGCGACGGCTGTCTCTCCTGCGTGACCGCCTGCAATCAGGAACACCAGTGGGACGACGGGGCGAACTGGATGTACGTCCTCGCCTACGAGGACGGCAACGTCGAGTCGCCGGACCCCGACGATTTCGACAGCGTTCGGGATTTCAACTATCTGGTGCGGCCGTGCCAGCACTGCACGGACGCCCCCTGCGAGAAGGTCTGTCCGACGACCGCCCGGCACACGCGCGACGAGGACGGACTCGTCCTGACCGATTACGAAGTCTGTATCGGCTGTCGGTACTGTCAGGTCGCCTGTCCCTACGGCGTCAACTACTTCCAGTGGGACGAGCCCGACGTCGAGCGGGAGGACCTCGAGCCCGAAGGGATCTACGACGAGCGCGGGCGGCCGGTCAGTCGGCGCGCGCCGCGGGGCGTCATGTCGAAGTGCGTCTTCGATCCGGCTCGCCAAGACGGTAACGCGGGCGAGGAACTCGTCGGGACGACCGCCTGCGAGCAGGCCTGTCCGCCGAACGTAATCCAGTTCGGGGACAAGAACAACCCCGCGAGCGACCCGCAGCGCTACGAGGAGAACCCGAGCCGGGCCCGAACGGTCATCCGGATGGACTCCGAACTCCCCTCCCCGAACTCGGTCGAATCGTCGCTCGAGGGCGTCGACGGCGATCTGGACGCCGTCCTCGACGCCGTCGACGACCTCACCGAAGAAGCGGTCGCCCTCGCGAAAGGGGTCGAGTTGACGACCGAGGAGTACGAAGAGGAGGCCCCAGCGGGCGATAGCCTGCCGGACAAGGAGGAAACGGTGCTTTCCGTCGTCAGCGCGATCGAGGACGGCGGACTCGACCTCGAGACGCAGGACATCCTCGTCCGGCTCGAACTCGGGGAAGAACCCGGCGACGACGAGGAGTTTCAGGGGCCGAGCGAGGAACTCGCACAGGAGCGCTTCGAGGCGTTCGCTGACGGCCCCGAATCACAGTTCAAACTCCTCGAGGACATCGGGACGAACCCGAACGTCACCTATCTCGGAAACCAGCCGGGACCGAACGCCGAGCAGGTCGAAGGGCCGACCAGCTACGAGGATGTCGAAATGGTCGACGTTCGACAGGACGTCCTCGACGACCAGACGATCGGTCTCGATTACTCCTAACCGCCGGAGTGCAGTTCGAGTCCATGCGCTGTCCCGCCGCCGTTCGATCGGCGGGATTCAGACGTCGAATCCGAAGTTGAAGTCACCCTGCCACTGCGAGCGCTCGCCGCGGAAGGCGGTCTCGCCGCGGTGGCGGTTGCCCGTCCACAGCACCGACGAGAGGGCCGTCTCGGGGTCGCTCATGACGAGTCCCTCGAAGAACGAACTCTCGACGGTGTGGTCCGCCCCGCTCTCGGCGAACCGGAGGCTCGCGCCGTCGGCGTCGATCGTACAGTTCTCGAGCGTGAGCCGGTCGATATCGTCGCCGCCGTCGGTGACGAAGACGCCGTGTCGATCCGTCGACGACTGCGGCGCGATATCGAACTCGCAGTCGTCGAAAGAGACGTTCGAGGAGCGGACGTAGACCGCGTAATCGGCCGTCGACGGGCTCGAGCGATCGGTGATCGTACAGCCGTCGAACGCGGTCGGCGCGTCGTCGTTGTCGTTGACGCGGATCGCCCGGCCGTCGGTTCCCTCGTCGGTGATGTGAATATCGGTCAGTCGAGCGGGTCCGTCTTGTGTCAGGCGGACGATTTCGGTGTCCTTCTTGATCTGGTTGTTCACCAGGAGCTGGGAGACCAGTTGGCCGCCGCCGTTCTCGAGCCAGAGGCCGGACCACGGGAATCCGGGATGTTCGGTCATCGTGATCTGACAGTCCTGGACGTGGTCGTTCGGGCCGATTCGGATGCCGGCTCCGGCGCAGTTCCGGACGTGGCAGCCGGTGACGATGTTTCGGCCGTCGTCGCCCGAGACGTAGATTCCGTTGTCGATGTAGCCGGATACCTGACAGCCTTCCCAGTAGTTCGTGCCGTGGTTGTAGACGTCCGAACTGAACGGGATCGCGTGACCGACGTGGGTCGATCGGTCGTACTTCGTATCGCCGTTGTTGAGGTGACAGCCGCTGATGACGTTGGTCGTCGAGGGCCGGACGCCATCGACCAGAATCGTGTGCCGATCGCCGCCGTACTGGGGATTGAACTTGTCGCGTTTGCCCCGCATCGAAATGTTCTCCATGTGCCCGTACCGGTAGGTGAACCAGCGGGCGATGCCGGCGTCGTAGTCGCCGCGAATGTCGACCTGGAGATCGCGCATGACGGTCCGCTGTGCGTGGGGAAGCGATGCGTCCAGCGATCCGACGGTCATCAGCCGATCGACGTCCTGATCGGCGACCTCGAGGACGGCGAAGGGAGCGCCGACGATGCCGAGGAATTCGTGGGCGTCGAAGTGGATGTTGTCGGTCTCGACGTGCCACGTTCCCGCGGGAATCTCGTAGCAGTGGTTGCGGTCCGTCGGTTCGAACGAGGTGTAGTGGTCCTCGATCGCAGCCCACAGATCGTCCCCCTCGGGTTCGACGCCGAGATCCTCGCGGACGTTGACGATGTTCGGGTTCGTCTCGCTCCCTACGGTGACAGTGTCCGAACCCGACTCGGTCGCCGAGAGCGACGCCCCGAAATCCAGCTGTGCCACGTCGTCGCCGACCGTCGTCCCCGAATCGCTGACGCGGATCCCGCCTGCGGAGCCGGTACCGTTACCGTTGCTCTGTGCCGCAGCGACGCCGCTCTGTGAACCCGTCGCGGCGACCCCAGTGAGCGCGCCGCCGAGCCCCAGCGCACCGAGCAGTCGAACGTACGAACGGCGCGTCGTCTTGCCGGCGGTACTAGTCGATTGGTCTCGCTGATGGTCATCTTCCATCACGTCCAGACTGTCACGAACTTGCACGATTTGTTATAACCAGTCTACTGATACTTGTGCCGCCGTAAACCGCTGGCACTCCGTTTCCTGCCTGCAACTGTTTTGAACGATCGCAGTAGGGACCCGCATATCCAGACGCAGTCATCCCGGTGCCGTCGCGGAGAAATTGCCGACTATACCGGACCGAATCGCGCTCCCCATGAGTCCGTTGTGAGACGGCAGGCCAATAGATGTCTGATTATTGATCCGACAGGGTCGACTGTCCGAAAGCCCGCGTATTCGACCGACTCGAGTCGAACTATCGGCTCCGGATCGTCGAAAACGATGGTGGGTCAGCCGACGAGTGGGACGAAGTGGTCGGCTCAGTCGTCGGCCGGTGCGAGCGGCTGCTGGTCGGACGCGAGCAGTCGGTCGAGCGCGTCGACCATCGCCGTGACGCTCGCGCGAGTGATGTCGGCCTCGCTGCGGGCGACCGTCACCGAGCGGTCGTTGCGAACCATCGTCACCTCGACGGTGACGACGGCGTCGGTCCCACCGGTCACGGCGTCGACGTGATAGGACTCGAGTTCGGCGTCGGCCATCGAGCCGAGCGCCTCGCGGACGGCGGAGACGGCGGCGTCGACGGGGCCGGAGCCGGTGCCGCTGGCGACGCGTTCCTCGCCGTCGACGGCCAGTCGGATGCTCGCGGTCGGAACGGCACCCCCGCTGGTGGCGGTGAGATCGAGCAGGTCGACGACGCGCTCGCGGTCGTCGCCGGTCACGTCCTCGGCGACGGCGAGGAGGTCGGCGTCGGTCACCCGGCGGCCGCGGTCGCCGAGTTCGGTCACGCGGTCCGCTATCTCGGCGATTTCGTCGTCGTCGGCCTCGACGCCGTGTTCCTCGAGGGTGGCCTTGACGCCCGCGCGGCCGGTGTGTTTGCCCAGTGCGAGCCGGCGCTCACGGCCGACGGTCTCGGGCGCGTAGGGCTCGTACATCTTGTCGTCCTTGAGGGTGCCGTCGGTGTGGATGCCGCTCTCGTGGGTGAAGGCGTTCTCGCCGATGACGGCCTTGTTCGGCGCGAGTTGAATACCCGTCGCCCGAGAGACGATCTGTGCGAGATCGTACAGCTCCTCGAGTTCGAGCGTCTCGAGGTCGTAGACGTGTGAGAGGGCGATCGCGACCTCCTCTAAGGCGACGTTGCCGGCGCGCTCGCCCAGCCCGTTGACGGTGCAGTGAACGAGGTCTGCACCGGCGGAGATGGCTGCGAGCGCGTTGGTCACGCCCAGTCCGAGGTCGTCGTGGGTGTGTGCGCTGACCGGGCCGAGTTCGGCGAGTCGGGAGACGGCTTCGTAGGTGTGTTCCGGCCCCGTGTGGCCGACGGTGTCGGCGAAGCAGAACCGATCCGCACCCGCGTCGAGCGACGTTTCGGCTAGCTCCTCGAGGTAGTCCAGATCCGCCCGGGAGCCGTCCTCGCCGATGACCTCGACCCAGAGGTCGTGGTCTTTCGCGTAGGCGACGAGTTCGGCGGTTTTCTCGAGGTTGTCCTCGCGGGAGGTGCCGACCTTGCCCTCGACGTGACGGTCGCTGGCGGGGACGACGATGTGGACGCCGTCGACGTCACACTCGAGCGCGAGGTCGATGTCGCCTTTCATCCCGCGACAGAAGCTGGTGACGCGGGCGTCCAGATCGAGGTCGGTCACCCGCGAAATCGCCTGTCGCTCACCCGCACCGGTACAGGCGCTGCCGGCCTCGATGACGGAGACGCCGGCTCGCTCTAACGAGCGGGCGATCTCGACTTTCTCGTCGGGGGAAAGCGAGACGCCCGGCGCTTGTTCGCCGTCGCGAAGCGTCGTGTCGAGAAGGCGCACTGTACGGTCCGATTCGATCGTCTGTTCGGCGGAGTGAGGTACGGGCACGGGTGATGAAGTAGGATTAGTTTCGTCGGAGAATTTCGCATCCAGCCGGGTCGCCCCGACTTCCTCTATCCTCGTCGTCCGGCGTTGAGACGGAATCTCGTGCCATTGTACTGTGGGCTAACGTATCATGCTGACTTAAATCCGCCGGTCACGGATCGATGCGGTCGGGTTCGGATGCCACACTGCGCTCGCAGCGTGAGCCGCGTTCGGTCGTCAGCGGCCGTTCACTCGCTCTCGAGACCCAGTCGGTCGCCGGGTTCGACATCGGCCGCGGTGCCGGCGGGGAATTCGACGATCAGGTCCGCTTCCGCGCGAGCGAAGCTCCGCCACGGACGGAGCGTCTCGACCCGCTGGACGACGCCGTCGGCGATCCAGACGGCGTCGATGGGGAAGAAGACGAACAGCATGTGGAGGTCCCGCGTCTTCGCCGACCCGAACTGGAACGCCAGCGCGTAGTCGTCCGGAATCGATCGGCGGAACATGAGCCCCAGCGTCTGGCTCACGATCGAGTCCGCGAGGTCGACCTGCGTCGCCAGTACCCGAGCGTCGCGGTCGGTATCGTCATCGCTGGATTCGTCGTCGGCAGAGACCGGGTCGTGGACGAGTCGCACGCCCTCGAGTCGGAACGGCGACAGCAAAAACCTTCCCGCCGATGGCGGTCGGTCGGGGCGGTCGGAACCGCGGACGCCGGCCCACTCTCGCCGTCGATCGGGCGCGATCAGCCGAACGCCGCCGCGACGAGACCGACCGTCGAGACGGTGTTGATCAGGACGTGTGTCACCGTGCTGCTGGCGGTTCCCCACCGATGACGGACGATCCCGAAGAGGAAGCCCAGGGTCAGCAGCGTCGTGATGCGGATCACCGACAGATCCACGATCACGTGCTTGCCGGCGAACAGGACCGCCGTCACCGCGATCCCCGCAGGGACGCCCCAGCCGTCGACGAGGTTCGTCTGGACGATCCCCCGCCAGACCTGCTCCTCCGCGATCGGGACGACGAGTCCGTTCCCGACGAGCAACAGGAGCGCGATCGCCGCGGGCAGTCCGTCGCCGCGCGTCGTCGCGCTCTCGTCGAGGCCGAACAGCGCCGAATCGACCTGTGCCGCACCGGCGACCAGCACGAAGCCGACGACCGCCGCGAGGACGCCGGCTCCGAGGGCTCGCGGCGTCCAGTCCCAGCCCCACCGCTCGCGGTCCTGTCCCCGCTCGAGCGCGTACCGAGAGAGGACCGCCGCGATGGCTGGGAAGCCGATCGCGAGGACGAGGGCGTCGACCAGCCCCGGGTCAACGCCGACGGCAGCCCCGGCGAGGACGAGGCCGCGTCGAAGCGCGAACTCGAGGACGATCCATCCGGCGACGACGACGGCAGCGACTGTGACCGAGTTCGATCCGCTCATGGATTCGAGTTGTAACCGTGACATATTCTAGCTTTCCGTGTCGAACCGCAGCCGCCGGACGCCACCTTCAACTACTCGGTGCCCCAAGGACGGCCGAGCGACGATGGAGAAAACGCCGCAAGGAACCTCGGTCGGCGTCGACGACCCCTACGAGTTCGCGGGGCTCTGTGACTACCTCACCGGCGAGGGACAGTGTCGGTACGCCCTCGAGCACTACGGACACGACCCGGAATTCGGTCGCGATCGCGCAGCCGACGACTACGCGTGTCCTGTGGTCGACCCCGAATCGGACTGGTCGTGGGCCGACTGCCCGCACTTCCGCTCGCGCAACCGCGACCGCGAGTGCGTCCGCTGCGGGCTCGAAGAAAAGCGAATGGCCCACGACGACGAACGCCCGTTGCTCGAGGAACACCACCTCTCGTATGCGCGCGACGGCGAGACTCTCTCCCACGAGATCACGATCTACCTCTGTCGGTGGTGCCACGCGAAAGTCCACAACTCCTGGGCGCGGATCACCGACGACGCCGCGCCCGAACCCGACGCGATCGCCGCGCTCGAGGAGCGTCGCGGCCGCGAACAGTCGGAACTGGGATTCGAGTCGGCGGCCGAGCGATACGATAGTGACGACGGATAGGCGGCCGTCCGTCCGGCGAGCGGCGATTCAGACGAGTTTTCGGAGAATGCCGTAGACCGCATCGCGCAGTCGATCCGGCAGGTAGCGCGCGTAGACGCCGTACTGGGCGAGCGGTCCGACCGGGTACCGCGCCGGCGGATCGGGGCTGGTCGCGGATTCGACGATCGCTTTCGCGACGTCTTCGGGGTCGGACGCGAACGGACCACTGCCCCCGCCGCCGATCAGTTGGGCCTCGTCGTAGAGGTCGTACAGCGACTCGTAGGCCGGCGTCCGCTCGTCTTCGGGCAGTTCCTCGTCGACGCGGTCGGTGAAGTTCGTCTCGACCGGGCCGGGCTCGATCACGACGACGTCGATTCCGAACTCGTCGACCTCGGCGCGCAGCGAGTCGCTCATCGCCTCGAGCGCGTGTTTCGAGCCGGCGTAGGAACCCGCACCGGGGAACGAGATCCGACCGATGACGCTCGAGACGTTGATGATCCGGCCCGCACCCTGTGCGCGCATGTGCGGCAGCGCGGCACGGGTGAGTCGGTGGGGGCCGTAGACGTTGACGTCGAACTGCCGGTGGAGGTCGACCGTCGCGACGTCCTCGAGCGGCCCCATCTGGGCGTAGCCGGCGTTGTTGACGACGCAGTCGATCGCGCCGGCGATGTCGACGACCCGCTCGACGACCGACGCGACCTGTTCGGGATCGGTAACGTCCAACTCGAGGGTTTCACAGCCCGCCTCTCCGAGGGCCGCGATGTCGTCGACGTTGCGCGCCGTCGCGAAGACCTGCCAGTTCTCGGCGAGGAAGGCCCGCGCAGTCGCGCGGCCGATCCCCGACGAGCAGCCGGTGATGAGGACCGACTGCTTGCGCGTGTAGCGGTCGTCGTCGGTCCCGGCAGTCTCGCGGTCGTGATCGTCCTCGACGACGGTCCCGTCCGGCCCGTCATCGGCTGTCCTCTCGACGTCCTCAGCGGTGGCCATGTGTGACGGGTTCGAGAGACGATACCTAAGTATCGACGGTTTGTCGCGCTGACCGTAATTTTCAGATTCGGACGAGATTCGACCGACTCGACCGCTCGTTTCAGTCCCACCCACCGCAGGCGGTTCAACGGTCAGTTGTAGCCGGCGAACAGTGGCGGAGTCTACTCGTCGAGGCTCTTCTTCGCGTCGTCGGCGTACTTGTCCGCGAGTCGGACCGGCTCCGGGAGTTTGTACGACGAGGAAAGCGCGAGCGCGATATCGGCCGCCGTGTCGGGGCCGACGCGGTGGCCGGGGCTGACGTAGAGCGGGTTGATGTACCTGTTCGGCGAGTCGTACTGTCGGGTCTGGACGGCGTAGCCGAGCAGGGTCCCGTCGGGCGCGTCGACTCTGGAGTTCGATTCGATGCCGACCGTCGTCCCTTCGGGGAGGTCGTCGGTATCTCCGCGGGGAGACCCACAGAGCAGGCTCTTAGCGACGCCGATACTCGGCACGTCCCTGACCACGCCCATGTGGGTCGCGATGCCGGCCTGCCGGAAGTGGATGCGACCGCTGCCGTCGAACAGGAACAGGTCCGGGTCGACGGACAACTCCTCGAGCGCCGCGAGGATCGGGTCCCCTTCGCGAAAGGAGAGGAGGCCGGGGATGTAGGGAATCTCGAGGGGCGTGACGGCGAAGACGCGCTCGATGACCTCGCCGCCACGCATCGCGACGACGGCGCTCAGCGCGCGGTCCTGATCGCCGTCATCGTTCGTGAGAAACGACTGGTCGACGCCGACGACGACCGGCGGTCGTCCCCCGCTCGAGGTCGTCGCGAGCGGGTTCGAGATCGTGTCGGAGTCGAACGCGAATGCGTCTTCGAAGACGGCGGCGTCGGCGATCTCGCGCTGAAGCGCTTCCATCTCATCGCGCGAGAGGCCGGCGTCGGGGGCGAGATCGGGACGAGGCTGACTCATCTGAGTGCGAATAGACGCCGGGTAAAAATCAGTTGCGGGGTTGTGGTGAGACGACGGTCCCGCGGACGGGTCGAAGTATCAGAACCGACGGCGACCGCCCGGACCGCCGGGACCGCCCGGACCCCCGGGGCCGCCACCGCCGAACTGGAGCTGGTTCGGCGCGCTGACGTTCCGGTTTCGCTTGACGTACTCGCCGTAGGCGAGGCCGATCACGAGGCCGACGAGGTGGGCCATGTGGGCGATGCCGCCGGCACCACCACTACCGACTCCGAGGAATGCGACGCTGATGAACGCGTAGCCGGCGGTGAGCAGCCAGATCGGAACCGGGAGAATGAAGTAGAGGTACACCTTGAGCCCGGGGTTCAGGACCGTCAACACGCCCAGAATCGCGAGTGCGGCACCGCTGGCTCCGAGGACGGCAGTCGAACTTCCCTGTGCGGCCGTGATCCCGATTTGGCCGAGTCCGGCGAGGACGCCGCTGACGATGAACAGGATCGAGAAGTTCCGGGACCCGACGTAGCGCTCGACGAGCGGTCCGAAGAAGAATATCACGATGCTGTTCCCGACGATATGCATGAAACTGTACGGGCTATGAGCGAAGATCGATGTGACCCACGTCCAGACGTACTCGATATTCCCCGATGTCAGCATGAACAGCGACTGGTGGAGGGACGGACCCGCGGTCAATAGCGTGGCCCATTGGGCGAGGAACGTCAGCCACATCAACGCGAGGAACGTGTAGGTCGCGTTCCCGCGGAAGTACGCGAGCGGCCCGCCCGGACCGGTATCGATCGGAAGCTTGTCCGTGAGACTCGAGGCCCGGGAGGTGCTCCCACCGGAACTGACGCTGTCGTCGAAGCCGCTGTCGAAGACGCCCTGTGGATCGTTCCAGTTTTGCAGCCCCGAGCAGTCGTGGTTCTCGGGGAGCCGGTGGTCGGCACAGAAGGTCCCGCCGCAGTGCCGACAGTTGTACGGCATGTTTTCGTCCTTCCCACACACGTCGCACTTGGCCATTGACCGGGGGTATGTGGGGAGCCGCTAAGGGATTTGGGGTTTGACCGTCATATAGGGCTACCGCGTGCGAACGGCCTAACGCTCGCGTCCGG
Organism: Natrinema sp. LN54; assembly: GCF_052439245.1. Taxonomy (NCBI): domain Archaea; kingdom Methanobacteriati; phylum Methanobacteriota; class Halobacteria; order Halobacteriales; family Natrialbaceae; genus Natrinema; species Natrinema sp. LN54. Next base: position 206,783 of record NZ_JBQVRP010000004.1, on the reverse strand, counting down.
GCCGCCGGCGCTGGTGACAGTTCCGTGTAGACTGTACATTTTTGCCTCCCCGTCCCCCATCTTCGGACGTGCAAGAGTACGAGCGCAAGCAACTGCTCGAGCGCGTCGAGCGCGAGGGCGCGACCGTCGGCGCGGACATCCCGGAGACGATCACGGTCCAAGGGGAGGAGATCGATCTCCGGACGTTCGTCTTCGAGATCAAGCGCCGCGAGACGGTCCCGGCCGGCGAACGCGACCGCGTCGAGCAGGCAAAGCGGAACCTGCGACGCGAGCGGCTCGAGCGACTCGAGCGGATCGAGGAGGACGACATCAGCCGCGAGGTGGGCGACGAACTCGCCCAGAGCATCATCGGCATCGACCGGGCGTTAAACGCCCTCGAGAGTCTGGGGCCGACGGACTTAGAGCGCGAGCAGCAGGTCCAGCAGGCCCAGGACCGCAAGCGCTGGATGTCGTTCCTCAAGAAGGCGCTGGGGCAGGACGACGACACGAGTTCCCGGAGGGGACGATGACGACCAACGCCGAACTCGCCGCCCGCTTCGAGGAGTTCGCCGACCTGCTCGAGGCCGACGGCGTCGACTACAAACCCCGCGCGTACCGGCGCGCGGCCGAGAACATCCGCTCGCACCCGTCGCCGCTCGCCGATCGGATCGAGGCCGGCGATCACGAGACCGTCGAGAACATCGACGGGGTCGGCGACGCCATCTCCTCGAAGATTATCGAGTACGTCGAGACCGGCTCGATCGACGAACTCGAGGAACTGCAGGCCGATCTCCCGATCGATATCGCCGACATCACCCGCATCGAGGGCGTCGGCCCCAAGACCGCGGGGAAGCTCTACCGCGAACTCGGGGTCCAGACGTTAGACGACCTCGAGGCGGCCGCCGAGGCCGGCGAGGTACAGGCGGTCAAGGGGTTCGGCCCGAAGACCGAACAGAACATCCTCGACAACCTCGAGTTCGCCCGGACCGTCGGCCAGCGCCAGTTGCTCGGCGAGGCGCGGCCGCTCGCCGACGACGTGCTCGAGTTCCTCGAGTCGATCGACGCGGTCGAGCGCTGCGAGGTGGCGGGGTCGATCCGCCGGTGGCGCGAGACGATCGGCGACGTGGACGTGCTCGCGGCGACCGACGCCGGCGAGGATGTCGTCGAGGCGTTCGTCGGATGGGATTCGGTCGACGACGAGATCGAATCCGGGCCCGAGAAGGCGAGCATCCGCATCGGCGAGAGTCGCGTCGATCTGCGCGTGGTCGTCCCCGAGGAGTTCGGCTCCGCTCTGCAGTACTTCACGGGGAGCAAGGACCACAACGTCGCCCTGCGCAACTACGCGATCGACCGCGGGATGAAACTCAACGAGTACGGCGCCTTCGATGTAAGCAGCGAGGCGCTACGCGCCTCGAGCAGTCGGACGGAGTCCGACGACGAAATCGAGGACCCGGAGAGCGGGCAACGTGTCGGCGAGCGCGTCGCCGGCGAGACCGAGGAGGGGATGTACGACGCGCTCGGCCTGCCGTGGATCCCGCCGGAACTCAGAACGGATCGGGGCGAGATCGCCGCCGCAGAACGCGGCGAGTTGCCGGCGCTGATCACTCGAGACGATATCCGCGGCGACCTGCACAGCCACACCGAGTGGTCCGACGGCAACACCGACGTTGCCGCGATGGTCGAGGCCGCCGCCGAGCGGGGCTACGACTACTTCGGCATCGCAGACCACGCCGAGGGGCCCGGGATCGTCGGCGGCATGGGGCTCTCCGATACCGAGATCCTCGAGTACGCCGAGGAGATCCGCGCGATCGGCGAGGAGGCCGAGATCGAGGTCTTCGCTGGCATCGAAGCGAACGTCGACGCCGACGGCGAGATCGACCTCTCCGCGGAGGTGATCGAGACGCTGGACGTGATCGTCGCCTCGACCCACAGCGCGCTCGATCAGGACGCCGAAACCGCCACCGAGCGGCTCGTCCACGCCATCGAGAACCCTGCGATCGACGTACTGGGCCATCCCAGCGGCCGCCTGCTCAACGAACGCTCCGGCCTCGAGTTCGACGCGACCGCGCTCGGGGAAGCGGCCGCCGCCCACGACACCGCACTCGAGGTCAACGCCAATCCCCGCCGGCTGGATCTGTGGGGTAGCGCCGTCCAAGCCGCCCTCGAGGAGGGCGCGCCGATTTCGGTCAACACGGACTCCCACCAGCCCTCGACGCTCGAGTACATGCGCTGGGGCGTCCACACGGCACGTCGCGGGTGGGCCGAACCGGCCGACGTGATCAACACGTGGGCGGTCGGGGACCTGCGCGAGTTCCTCCACTGATCGATTCTGACCTTCCCCTGAGAACGCACCAAACCGATGCGACTCCTCCTCGATGTCATGTGCGGCGGGCTCGTCGCCTACCTGCGAATATGCAACTACGATACCGCCGACGCCGGCGACCGCGGGCTCGAGGCCGACGACGACCTGCTCGCCGTCGCCCGGGACGAGGGCCGAACGGTCGTCACTCGAGACATCGAACTCGCGGGTCGTGCCGACGAGGCGATCCTGCTCGAGTCCCGCGAGGTCGACGCCCAACTCGCCGAACTAGACGCTGCGGGGCTCGACCTCTCGCCGGCCGCCGAACCTGCGTTCTGTGGCCGCTGTAACGGGCCGCTCGCGGATGTCGACCCGGCAGCTTCGACGCCGGCGTACGCTCCCGACCCCGCGGCGGTCGAGATGTGGGTCTGTCGCGACTGCGGGCAATACTTCTGGCGCGGCAGTCACTGGGAACGGGTCGCAGCGACGCTCTCGGAGATCTGATGCATAAGGACGCCGCTATCGAACGAAAGAACGGAGAACGCGGAATCGCGACTGGACGAGGAGAGCGCTAATAGACGGCAACGTCGTCGAACCGGCCGTCGTAGGCGATGTGCTGTGGATGCGTCGGCTCCGTCCCCGAGAGGAACAGCCGATCGACCTTCTTCCACGTGTTCTCGTAGACGAGATGGCCCAGTTCCGCCGCCGTCGTCGCCCACCGATCGAAGCCGTTGTCGTAGACGACACGGCGAGCGATGCCGTCCTCGAGCGCGGTCACGAGATCGTTCTCGCTCTCGATGGCCGCGTCGAATTCGGTGTGGGCCACGCCGACGGATCGGGGGAGATGGGCGTACGAGGAGGTAAACGGCGGCATCGAGAGCTCGTCGGCCAGTTTCCGCGCGCGGCGATTGTCCGGCGGGAGGTGACGCGGGTTGAAAATCTCGATCGCGTCGATCGTCTCCGCGTGCGTCCGGATGTCTCCCTCGCCGAGACTCACGTTCGCAAAGCCCGGATGGGGGACGAGCACCGTCGCGTCCTGTCGCTCGAATTCGGCCATCGCCGCCTCGAGCGGGATGAAGTCCGGGACGGGCTCCTCGAGGCCGATCGCGAGGACGTGTTTTCGGTTCCGCCACGTCCCGGTAAACACCTCGCGGGCGGGGATCACCAGAAGGTCCTCGCTGGAATACGCGGCCGCCCGCTCGCGGATCTCCGGGAGGCGGGTGAAGTGGGGCGCGTAGACGATCGCGTCGAGGCCGGCTCGTTTGGCTCGCTCGACGACGCGATCGGAGAGCACCTTCACGTGACAGTCGATTCGAAACGTCACTCCATCGGTCACGAACACCACTTCCGGGACAGCCGAGTTATGAATTCTGATTCGGCGGCCACTCGAGGGTCTCCTTGATCGCGTCGACGATGGGAACGACGGGCTCGTCCGGGTCGATCGAGATGAACAGCCCGTCGTCGCCGACGTAGACCCGGAGGATCTTCAGGAAGTCCATCGACGTGGTGATGTACTCGACTCGTTCGGCCTCGGGAAACAGCGTATTCCGGAAGAGTTTGCTCTGCATGAAGTCCATGTGGACGTTCGTGTGGATCCGCTCGAAGTGCTCGAGCATCGCCTCGCGGCTGTCGTACATCGAGATCGTTCGATCGTCGATATAGAGCGGTCGAAACGACTCCGTGTCGTACTCACAGAAGGCGTATAGCGGGCCGGACACCGTCTCTTGGACGACACGGCGCACGCGGTCGGCGTCGAACGCGGCCAGCGTCGACCTGTTAGTCGCCGGCATATCTCGAGGGGACGGGCCGCAGGGACGAAGGGCTGTCGGGCACACCGCTTCCGGCCGAGGGGTATCGCTGCGAAAGGATCATTAGGACGGCCGTTCGAGTGGCAGTATCGAATGGCATGGGAATGCGGGATCGACGGCTGTGGAGCAGTCTTCGAGGACGTCGAGTCGGCCGTCGTCCATCAGGCGACGGAGCACCAGCGCCGCGAGTGTAAGGTCTGTGGGACCGTCGTCCCCGACGGCTACCTCGCGATCCGTCACGCCTTTACCGACCACAGCCGCGCCGAGTACGTCCGCGCCTACGGTGCCAGTTCCGAGGAAGTCCGGGAACGCGAAGAGCTGCTCGAGGAGATCGAGTCGGAGGCGAACATGCAAGCGATCGCGACGGAACTGAAGCGGTAACGAGCGGTCTCGGAGTTGGCCGTGTTGGGGCCGCGACTGATATTCTCGCCGTGTAGGACTATCGTTGCTCGCAAACTGTAGTTAAGACTCCCTCGGTGCTCGCTGCTCTCGGGTGCTGCGAACCCGTTCGCATGGTCCGACGAACTACCGTTCGTCGCTGTCGAGTACGCGAATCTGGTCGCCCCGCACCGTCACGGGAATCGGAACCGTCGCCTCGTACAGTTCGACGGTGACCTGATCCTTGCCCTCGTCGATCCGCTGGACCTGCGCTTTCTCGCCCTTGAACGGGCCGGCGATGAGTTCGACGATGTCGCCCTCGGCGATCCCCTCCACATCCGGCTTCGGCGAGAGGAAGTGCTCGACTTCCGAAATATCCGACTTGCCGGGGACGATGCTGCGCGCGTGGGGAATGTCCTCGAGGACGCGGTTCAGGACCGCGTTCCCCTCGGCTTCGACCATCACGTAGGAGGTCAGCGAGTCGGGGGCGAGCGCGGCGTGGATCTCCGGCTCCTCGCGGTTGATGATCATGTCCGCGACGGTGCGTTCTTGACTCGCCGTCGTTTTGACAGCAAAGATTCCCATTAGATGCCACCCGGCAGTAACAGCATGATCGCACCGATGAGGAATCCGATGAGACCGACCAGGAGGATCCCTGCACCGGCGATTTTCGACACCTGGAAGAACTCGTTAGTAGTGGGTGTCGTCGCCATTTTCAACACCCGAATGTACGAGGTGAGGTCGTACGGAACGTCCATATCTGTCTATTCACAGCGTGGGGTCTTTTATCTGTCTTTCGTGTCTCGTGAACGTCCGCGGCCGGGCGCCCGGCGCTGTCGGCGACGTTGCACTCGACGGCCCCGCGTCCAAACCGCTCGAGGTCGAACGCCTCTGCATGGCTGAAGACGATTCCGACAGAGCAAACGAGTACGAGGCGGAACGAGAGGCCGAAATCGAGGACGAACTCGAGCGGATCGACCGCGATCCGGACGAGGTCGACGAGGGCGACGGCGACCTCGGAACCCAGAACGCGCCCCGCGAGGACGCGGATGACCTCGAGGAAGCCGAGGCGGCAGACGAATCCGACGCGGACGAGGAAGCAGGCTGAGATCGGCGACTCGCAGCGAAGCGATCCGTTCTCGAGCGGGTGGCTGATGTCGATTAGGGATCCGTGGTCGGCGGCTCCTCGCGCGGGCCGCCGATCGGGGTCCGCGGCTGCTCGGCTTCCGGCCGCTCCTCGAGGGTGACCTCGACGGTCTGGTGCTCTCCGTCGCGGACGATTTCGAGTTCGATCGTGTCACCGGGCGACGTCTCGAGCGCGAGATACGACGAGAGCGCCGGCTGATTCGGGATCGCTTGGCCGTCAATAGCGACGATTACGTCACCGCTGCCCGGCCGAGTGGTACTGGCCGGCTGGAGGGTCCCGTCGGCGGGGCCGTCGGGGACGACTTCCATGACGAGTACGCCGGTCGCTTCCTCGAGGCCGATTTCGGCGGCGATTTCCGGACCGACGGGCTGGACGCCGACGCCCAAGTAGGCGTGGTCGTACGATCCGTCCTCGATGAGTGCGGGAACGACGCGGTTCGCCAGCGCTGCGGAGATGGCGAATCCGATGGTCTGGCCGGCGCCGGCGAAGACGACGCCGAGTACCTCCCCCTCGAGGCTCACCAGCGGCCCGCCGCTGTTCCCGGGGTTGATCGGCGCGTCGGTCTGGATCGCGGCCGGGATCGAGAACCCGGTGGGACTGGGCAGCGAGCGGCCGGTACCGCTGACGATCCCCTGCGAGACCGACGCGTCGAGCCCGAGCGGGTTGCCGATCGCGAGCACCTCCTGACCGATGATCGGTTCGGACTCGGCAAGGGACAGACCGGACGCGACCTCGGGCATGTCCTCGACGCGAAGGACGGCGAGGTCGCTGTAGGCGTCCGTCCCGACGATCGACGCGGCTCGCCACTCTTCGTTACTGAACTGGAGTTCGATACCGCCCTCGCGTGCGGCCTCGACGACGTGGTTGTTTGTCAGGACGTATTCGTCGTCGATGACGAACCCGGTTCCGAGTCCACCGCCGCCGGTTCCGGGCCCGCTCGTCCCGGTGACGGTAACGAGAACGACGGAGTCGATCGTATCGCGGTACACCGCTGCATACTCGCTGCCGACCTCGGACTCCGCCGGCCCTCCCGTCTCGTTCGACGCGTTCGAGTCGGCGGACTCGTTCTGTGCGACACCGGACCCGGAGCCGCCGAGCCCGAACGCCGCGGCGGCCCCGGCCGCACCGACGACGCCGGTCGCACGCAGTAGCCGTCTGCGAGTGCAGTGGTCTGGATCTGAGGTCACGCCCATTGCCACCCCGACGAACGGTATAAAACGGCTCCCAGCAACAGCCGATCGGTTCGGGGTTGTTCGCAACGCGGTCGCCGAGCGTCCCGGTCGACTACTCGCGTCGCGCTTCGTCGACTGCCTCGACGAACGAGGCGGCCGTCTCTCGGACTCGGTCCATGTCGCCGTCGGCGACGGCCGAATCGTCCACGATGGCACCGCCGGCACCGACGGCCACCGCGCCGGCGTCGAAGAAGTCGTCGACGTTGTCCCGGGAGACGCCGCCCGTCGGAACGATGTCGATATCGCCCAGCGGCCCCGCGAGCGCGCCGATGTGGCCCGGTCCGACCGTCGACGCGGGGAACATCTTGAGGAGGTCCGCGCCGGCTTCCATCGCCGTCACGGCCTCCGTCGGCGTCATGACGCCGGGCGCGACGAGGACGCCGCGGCGGTTGCAGGTCCGGACCACGTCCGGGTCGGTGTGGGGCGAAACGACGAACTCGGCGCCCGCGTCGATCGCGGCCTGTGCGGTCGGCGCGTCGAGGACGGTCCCCGCCCCGACGACCGCGTCGGTGTCAGCCAATTCCCGGTCGACTGCGGCGATCTGCTCGATCGCACGCGTCCCGTCCGCCGTGATCTCGAGCGCGTCGACGCCGGCGTCGTGGATCGCTCGAGCGACCGGCACGATTTGGTCCTCGTCGATGCCCCGGAGGACCGCGATGACACCGCTCTCGGTGATCCGCTCTCTGACTGCCCGCTTCTCGGTCATTCGTCCGTCCCTCCTGCGACCGCCGTTCGACGCTCGCTCGCGAACCGTCTACTCCGTCCGGCGAGACGTTCCATACGGCGAACCGTCTGTCCCCGGCCCCAATAAATTTACTCACGATCGAAAAAGCAGCCGCGGTCAGTGGCACGCACCTCGAGCGGCGATCGGACCCGAGAAACGTCGTCCGTACAAGATGGCTGCCCTGCGTCGGTATCCGCCCGAAGGGCTATCTACGCTTCGTCGAACAGCGGAAGACTTCCGATGCTCGCCTTCCGAGCTCGACGCGGCTTACGCCGCGTCGAACAACGCAAATCGGAGATTTGCTGGCTTGACGTCGGCTTACGCCTCGTCAAACAGCTCCTCGCCCTCGACCATGTGCTCCTCGACAACGTCCATGTCGAGCGTGACGCCCAGTCCGGGCTCCTCGGGGATCTCGATGTAGCCGTCCACGATGACGTCCTCCTCGACGAGGTCCTCCCACCAGTCGAGTTCGTAGGAGTGGTACTCGACGGCCAGCGAGTTCGAAATCGCCGCGCCGACGTGGGACCCGGCCATCGTCGCCACGGGCGAAGCGACGTTGTGCATCGCGACAGGGACGTAGTACATGTCCGCGAGATCCGCGATCTTCCGCGTCTCGCGCATGCCGCCGACCTTGGGCATGTCCGGCGCGACGATGTCCAGCGCCTGCTCTTCGATCAGGCGGCGCTGGCCGTGCTTTCGGTAGACGTTCTCGCCGACGGTAATCGGCGTCGACGTGCTCTGGGTGACCTCCCGCTGGACGTCGTGGTTCTCCGGCGGGACGGGGTCCTCGAGCCACCAGATATCGTACTCCTCGAGGCGCTTCGCGAGCCGTTTCGCGCTGCCGCCGGAGAAGGTCCAGTGGCAGTCGAAGGCGACGTCGGCGCGGTCGCCGACGCGCTCGGTGACCTTCTCGACGATTTCGGCCTTGTGCTCGATTTCGGGCTCGCGGAGGTGGCGGTTCGCGCGGTCTTTCTCGTGGCCGCTGGGCACGTCGAGGTCGAACTTCAGGGCGTCGTAGCCGAGGTCCTCGACGACGCGTTCGGCCTCGTCGGCGCAGGCGTCGGGGTCGGCCTCGTCCTCGGTGTGACAGTCACAGTAGACGCGGACCTCGTCGCGGTACTTGCCGCCCAGCAGCTGATAGGCTGGGACCTCGAGGATCTTCCCGGCCAGATCGTGCAGGGCGACCTCGATGCCCGAGATCGCGGTGACGGTGACGCCGCCGATCGAGCCCTCGCCGGACATCTTCTGGACGAGGTGTTCGGTCAGCCGGTCGATGTCGAGCGGGTTCTCGCCCACGAGGAACGGCGTCATCCGCTGGATCAGTTCCGGGACGCCGGCGCCCCAGTAGGCTTCGCCCGTGCCGACGATGCCGGAATCGGTGTAGATCCGGACCAGCGTCCACGGGAAGTTCCCGTCGATCATCGTCGTCTGGATGTCCGTTATCTCGACGTCTCGGCCGCCGCCGCGCTCGCCCGTGACGCCCATCGTTTCTGCCGAGAGGTCGCGCATCGTGTACTCGGCGTTCGGATCGTGCAACTGCGAGTAATCGACTCCCATGGGAACAAATTCACTCGTAAGTTAGTAATAGTTTCTACCTCCGGGAGGAGGTCTCGACACCGTTGGTCGAGCGGTGGAAGCGCGCAGATATGAATTCGTCGCTTGCGAGAGCCGTCGCCTGCACCCCTTGCCGTTACTGTCGCCCGCTGGCGGGTCGCACGCGCTCGAGTTCGTCGCCGACCTCCTCGAGATCGACATCCAATGCCGATGTCGCGGCGAAAGCGGCCCGCTTCTCTGCGGTCCGTCGATCGATCGCCTGTGGGCCGACGGCGAATTCGATTCGGGTCACGCCCGCGTCGGGACTCGAGCGGCCAAGCACCGTCACGGGGCCGACTTCGCGGGTGTTCCGGACGTGGGTGCCGCTACAGGCCGACACGTCCCACGGGTCCGTCGGGCTGGTCGCCCCGGAGAGGCGGTTCCCGCTCCGGTTGTCGGGCTCGTCTTCGATCGTGACGAGGCGGACTCGACCCTTTCGTACCGCGCCCGCGTCGGCCCCCTCGGCGTCGAAGGTGATCCCGTCGCGCTCGCGCGCCTCCGAGATCGGCACGTCGTCCCACGCCACCGGCCGCGACTCCCAGACGACGCGGTTGACGGCCTCGTCCAGTTCGATCAGCGTCTCGTCGTCGAGGGCCGCGGACGTCTCGAGGTCGACGCGAACCGTCTCGGGTCCGATCTCGAGGCCGGCGTAGGTCGACTCCTCGAGCAGTCGCCGGGCGGCCCCGACGAGGACGTGACTGGCGGTGTGGGCTCGCATGCAGTACATCCGAAAGGACCAGTCGACCGAACAGAGGACGCGGTGGCCCGGCTTGAACGACGGCTCCTCGGCCAGCACGTGGACCTGTTCGCCGTCGACGAACTGCACGTCCGCGACCGCGATATCGCCGATCGTTCCGCGGTCGGCCGGCTGTCCGCCGCTCGCACCGAAGAAGTGACTGCGCTCGAGCCAGACCCGCCGGCCGTCGATCGACGTCACCTCGGTCTCGAACCGCGTGGCGTACGGCTCCGCTGCCGCCCGTTGCCCGGTCATCGGTCACAGTCTGTCGCCGGCGCTTAAAAGTCTGCTCGCCGAGACGGTCGCGAACTCGAGAAAACAGTCTCGCTTACTCCGCGAGGGTCACGTCGAGGCGCTCCTCAAGGGCCTCGATCAGCCCGCCGCCGACGCCGGCTTGGGTCGCGCGTCCCTGTTCGACCGCGAGGATGTCTTTCGCCGGTGCGCCGAGTTCCTCGGCGAGTTCCTCGCGCTGGAGGCCGGCGTCCCGCCGGGCCTCGACGAGCGCCTCGCCGTAGTCCGAGACGAGGTACGGCAGGGGGTCGTCGTCGTAGTTCGTCCCCTCGCTCTCCCAGTGTTCGGAGTCGCCGTCCCAGACCGGGTTCGCCTTCGCGACGTTCTGGGCCGCCTTCCGCTTGCGGTTGGTTTCGTCGTCCGAACCGCTGTCTTGCTCGCTCCGATTCCGATTCTCGTCCCGGCCGTGCGTCTCGGAATCGTCGTGGGGCGCACAGTCCGGACAGACCTCGAGTTCGGCTCCGGCGACCGATGCGAGCGTGAGCGAGTTGCTCTCGGCACCGCAGAGTTCGCAGTTCGTCCCGCCACCACCGCCGGACGAACCGGTCGAGTATTTGGCCATGCGAGGCTTTGGCATCTGTCGCATTTCAACCGTTCGGTAGTGCGGGCGGCCCGAGCCGTCACACCACGGCACAGTCGGTCACTCGAGGCCCCGTCTCGAGCCGCCCGGCGGAAAATCAGCGATCGAAGTGCTTTCTGATGGTCGCCCGCAGCGGCAGTCCCAGCGCGCCCGCGAGCGGGAGGATCACGAACGCGGCGAGATCGATCGGGAGCGACGCCGTGCCGGCCGCGGCGATGCCGAACCCGGCCAGCGGCGCGAGGACCGGGAGGACGTAGCCGTACGACGGCTTCCAGCCCGGGCCGCGTCTGGTCCGGCGGACGATCACGCCGAACAGCAACGGCATGAGCACCGCGCCCGCGAGCAGGGGACCGCCGATCAGCGTCGTCGTCGCCCCCAGCGCGAGCGCGACGACGATCGTCTCGTTGATCGTCAGCCTCCCCCACGTGTTCTCTCTGGTGACCGCACGAACGACGAGCAGGCTCACCAGCGCGAGCGCGACGGCACCCGCCAGCGCGCCGTACCACAGCGTCGCCTCGAGCGGCGGCGCGACGAATTCGACGCCCTGAACGAACGCGAGCGTCGTCTCGAGCCCGTGGCGGCTCTCCGAGAGAAGCGTCCAGAGCCCGGCGGGGTCGGCACCGATCCCCCGAAGGTCGGCCCAGAGCGAGCCGAGACCCTCCCGATTCTCGAGGCCGAAGTGGGCGAGCCCGGCGGCGTAGACGAGGACGGAGAGCCAGATGAGCGGCAGCGAGAAGTTCTGTCGCCGCCACCAGCGAGTGAGGGGATTGCCGGCTTCGTCGGCGGTCCCGGACCCGGAACCGGAACCGGTCGCGGTCCCGCCGGATCGGGCGGTTCCGCGAGCGGACCCACCGCCCGACCCACCGGTTCGGTTACTGGTTCCCGACCCGTTACTGCCGGCGGACCCCGTCCCCGTTCCGGATCCAGTTCCGGTACTTGCTGTACTCGAGGCACCGCTGGCGGTGCTAGCCGAGGCCGACGCCGTTCCGGCCGTCGACGTCGTCCCGCTCGAGCCGGCGGTCGATGACGACCGACCGCCGGTCGACGAACTGGACGCCGCGGCGCCGGCCGACGACGATGACGCGGTCGACGCTTCGGCGGACGCCGTCTCCGATTCCGAATAGCTCAGTTCCGTGCCGCTCGAGTCGTCCTCGTCTCCGTCGTCGCTCTTCCAGACGTCGGGGGAGGGGAGGCCGCTGGTTCGCTTCGCGACGTAATCCTCGTGGCCGAGTCGGTCGTAGGCCTGCCGTTCGACCGGATCGCCGAGGATGTCGTAGGCCGTTTTGACCGCGGTAAACTGAGCCTGCGCGCGGTCGTCGTCGTTCAGATCGGGGTGATAGACGCGGACCTGTTCGCGATAGGCGTCCTTGATCTCGTCTTGGGAGGCGTCGGGCGGGATCTCGAGAAGGTCGTAAAAATCCTCTGTCATATGAGCATAGGGGCGATGTGTTCTGTGACGATAGTTATCGGGACGGGGTTATAATTTCGGTGTTCTTTCCGGTTCGGGTATACTGTCTGCTCGAGGACAGTGGCTGTTTCGGCCGAGCCGGCCCGCGAACCGCCGCTTACGAGAAATCCGAGAGAGACGTTTGGCCGACCAAGCGATCGCCACACGCCGGGTCCGGATCAGGATCGGGGTCGGCGTCCGGTTCGGGCTCGGACTCGTCCGCGGACTCCCGTTCAACCTCGGCCTCGGCCTCGACCTCGGATTCGGTTTCGGGGTCGGATCCGGCGGCGGACTCCCAGCCCTCGAGGCTGGTCTGGTCGGCGGTCGCGAACTCGAGGTTGGCCACCCGGACGCCGAGCTTGCGGACGGGCTCGCGCTCGAACTCGGCGAACAGGTCGCGAGCGATACGGTCGACGAGGTCGGGGTCGTCGATCGGGCCGGGAAGCGACTTCTCGCGGGTATTGACATCGTACGGCGGCGTGACGGCTTTGACGCCGATGGTCCGGTACAGGGCGCCCTCGCGGCGGGCGCGATCCGCGACGGCCGCCGCGAGCGTCTCGATCAGCTCGTACTTCGGGTCGGGGTCTTCGACGGGCTCGGCGAAGGCGGACTCCCGAGAGAAGCTCTTGGGGTCGCCCTTCGGCTCGACCCGGCGGTCGTCCTCGCCGCGCGCCCGGTCGTACAGTTCCCGGCCGCGCTCGCCGAACCGCTCGACCAGCGGCTCCGGATCGGTCGCGGCCACGTCGCCCGCCGTCTCGAGGCCCATCTCTCGAAGCTCTCGGGCTGTTACGGGGCCGACGCCGTGAAGCAGGTCGACCTCGAGCGGCGCGAGGAACTCCCGGATGTCGCCGGGCTCGACGACGGTGAGCCCGTCGGGTTTGTCGAAGTCGCTGGCGATCTTGGCCGCGCTCATCGTGGGGGCGACGCCGACGCTGACGGTGACGCCGACCTCCCGCCGGATGCGGTCCCTGATATGGCGAGCGAAGCCGTCCGCGACCTCCCACGCGGTCCGCTCGGTCACGTCGAGGTAGGCCTCGTCGATACTGACCTCGCGGACGACGCCGGCGCAGTCGTGGAGAATCTCGCGAACGTCGGCCGCGACGGACTCGTAGTAGTCCATGTCGACGGGCCGGTAGTAGCCCGTTTCGTCGCGCTCGAGGTCGGACTCGTCGAGCGTCCCGTTTTCGAACGCCGCGCGTCTGGGGAGCCGCTCGAGAGCCGTCGAGATCGCCTGTGCGCTCTCGACGCCGAACTCGCGAGCCTCGTAGCTGGCGGTGGCGACGGCACCGATCGTCTCCCCCTCCTCGTAGCCCATGCCGACGACGAGGGGTTCCTCGCGGAGTTCGGGCTCGCGCAGCCGCTCGCAGGAGGCGTAGAAGCAGTCGGCGTCGACGTGGCAGACGATCCGATCCTCGTCGGCCTCGCGCTCGACGCCCGGCAGCCGCGGCCCGTCGGACATTCGTCTACCGGTCGATTCGTCCGGACCGACGTGAACGTTGCGCCCGCGGTGCGGTCGCGGTCGGCGGTCCGATAGGCGAACCGCCGCCGTCCAGCAACGGCGCTACAGTTCGCGCGCCATCATCACTTCGTCGACGTACTCGCCGTCGATCGTGTAGTGGTCCCGGCGGATCGCCTCGGTGTCCCAGCCGTGTACGGTCAGGAACTCGAGTGCGGTGTCGTTGACGACCGGCACGCTGTTGTAGAGTTTCCGGTAGCCGTTCGCCTCGGCCCACTCGAGGCCGCGCTGTAAGAGCGTACTCCCGATCCCGTACCCCCGATAGGCCTCGCGGACGCCGACGGTCTGCCGGGCGACTTCCCGAACCGGATCCGTCTGTTCGCACTCGAGGTGGGTCCAGCCGACGACCTCGCCGTCGACGGTCGCGACGAAGAACGTCCGGGACTGCACCGCGTTGTGTCTGGTGACGGCGTCTTCGTACAGCAGTTGCTCGGCGATCGTCTCGGCGACGACGTAGGTCTCCTCGGCCGTGACGTCCCGGATAGTGTCGACGAGGCCGTCGAAGTCAGCCTGCCGAGCGGGGCGAACGGTGACGGTGAACTCGTCCAACTCGTGTTTCTCGACGGCGCCGAACTCGAGTGCGATCCGAAGGGTCCCACCGTCATCTTCGAGATAGCCGTCCGATTTCAACTCCTCGAGGCGGGTTCGGAACTCCTCGGCGGGCAGGGAGAGGATGTCCAATACCTTGTGGCGCTCGACGGTTCCGTGGCGTTCGACGTACTCGTAGATGCGTCTGCTGGCGTCGGACGCAAACGTCGGCCGTTCAATCGCGTCCATACTCCCGATACGCGGGCCGGCCGCTTAGTCCTTGTTCATTGATATCGTATAGCACATTATTCACCGAGCCTGGATCGGAACAGATGTCGGACAGAGATAGAGTAGCCGCCCGACCGCTCTCACTCCGCCGGTGGCTCGGGGAACTCGACGAGGAGCTGTTTGCTCTCGGCCGCGAGGTCGTCCCAACTGACTGAACCGCGTTCCGCGATGGTCGCCGGGTCCATGGTCGGATCGGCGTACACCAGTTCGGCGGTGAGTTCCGGCGGGCGGAGTTCGACCTCACCGTCCTCGGTCTCGACGGCCCCTTCCGGGCCGAAATCGGCCGTCGGCTCCCCGACGACGATGCGCATTACCATGCCGAAGATCTCGTGGGGCGAACACAGCACGTCGTAGACGCCGGGTTCGTCGAACCGGTACAGCCAGAACGTATCCATCCCCAACACCGGCGACGAAAACGGCGGGACGCCCTCCGGGACACGGCGCTGCCGGCCGTGCTGAGGGTGGTATGCGGTGACGGTGTGGTCGGGCGTCGCGAGCTGGAACTGGACCACGTCGCCGGGCTCGACGAAGAGTCCGGTCGGCTCGAAGAAGAACTCCGGAACCGGTCGTCCCTCCGTCGGCCGTGTTTCCAACTCGACCGCGTGATCGGGCCGGAGTGATCCCGGCAGTTGCTCGTCGCCCTCGAGGCCCGAGTAGCCCAGCACCGGATGGATGCAGTCCGCCTGTGAACACGCTTGCTGCTCCCGCTCGCTGTGGGTCCCGTTGTCACTGCTTGCTGCGCCCAGTCCGGTCGCGAGGGGAATCGTCGACGTTACGCCGGCCGCTTTCAGAACCTGTCTCCGGTCCATGACCGCCATCTATCGTCCGTCGAGAGTATATGTGTGAGATCATTCCACGACCAATCTTCTCTTGATGTCTGAGTGTCATTTGTACAGTTATATTACCTCCACTCAGGAGAGTGATCACAGCGCCCTCGAGAGCGGTTTCCGGCGTCGGAAACGGAGAATTACGGGGCGAAACTGAACCCCTGAGCGGCCGTCTCAGCGAGCCGGCATCTCGAGAGTAATCACCGAGAACGATCACGCGACGGTATCGAAGCGAGACCGGACTCAGTTGTACTCCCGCCAGCGGTTTCCACAGTCGGTACACTTGAAAAAGCGCGTCGGCGGCTCGTCGGCCGAGGCGGTCTGTTTGAGCGTGTACCACGCCTCCTCCGCACCGCACTCGTCGCAGATGACGTCCGTGGCCTTCGGCTTGCCCTCGAAGTTGGCCTCCTCGCTGGACTCGATCACGTCGCCGTCGGTCTGTGACTCCGTCGTGACGAAGGCGTCCTCCTGCTCGCGATCCCGCTCGTTCGAGGCCCCGCAGTCGTCGTTCGTACAGACCATGCGGTCGCCCTCGGCTTTCATCATCGAGCCGCAGTCGTCGCAGAATTGCATATCGGGCCGCTACGGGCTCGGCACGCAAAAACGCTCCACTTCGATCGACTCGAGCGCCGTCAGTCCGTCGTTCGGACTCGAGCCCCGGTCTCGGCCGGCTCCGCGAGGATAACCCGTCCGTCGAGCCCGCGGTCCGCGAGCGCGGCGGCGGCCGCGGCCTCGGCCTCGTCGGCGTGGGCGGTGTCGGTCACGCCGTAGACGACCGGGCCCCACGACGACTGGCCGACGCCGGAGAGGACCGGACAGTCCTCGAGCGTTTCGACGAGTTCGCCCGCGGGCGGCCGGAAGACGCCGCCTTGTGCATCGGCGTACCACGCCCCGTTCTTGCGGCCGATCTCGGCGATCGCCTCGCCGAAGGGCTCGAGGCGGCCCGCGGCGGCGGCCGGCAGCAGTTTCCGGGTGACGACGCCGGCGAGTTCGTCGGCGACGGCGGGATCGGCGCGTTCGACGACCGAGCGCATGCTCGCGTCCTCGTCGTCGCCGCTGCGGCCGGGTTCGGCGTCTGGAACGACGACAAGGAACCGCCACTCCGAGGGCAGGTCGTGGCGGGCGACGACCGGCGGCACCGTCCAGTCGCCCTCCGCCGGCGGCTCGGTGGTAAACCGGTTCGTCGGATGGCCGGCGTCGACGGCGAAGCCGCCGCCCTCGAAGGTCGCGACGCCGACGCCGCTGCGACCGCCTCTGCCCATCGCCGGCGCGCGCTCGCGAACTCGCGGCTCGAGGCCGTGGGCTCGCGCCGTCGCCGTGAGCACGGCGAGAGCGAGTTGGGTCCCGCTGCCGAGCCCGACGTGGCGCGGCAGGGACTCCTCGAGCGCGAGCGCGACGCCGGGAACCTCGAGGATGTCGACAGCGCGGTTCGCGTACGCCTGGACTAGGGGATCGGCGGCCTCGACGGCGGCGGCGGGCTCGGCCGTAACGGTCACTCGCGGCTCCGCGAGTCCGACGCCGATGCCGCCGTAGAGCCGCTCGCGAGCGAGCGAGAGGTTCTGGAAGCCGACGTGGAGGCGCGCGCCCGCGCTGACGGTCGCGGTCGTCATGGGTCGTGATCGTGCCCGGCTACGAACCCCCTCGGGAAGGGGGTTTCGACGGTGGCAACGACTGAGACGGGGTACTGTACCGATTTCCGGCACAACCCCAGCGCGGGCGACAGACACAGCGGTTATATCGCTCGCCCCGACAGTCCCCGACGATGCCGGCAGCCGACGCCTCGGTCGTCGTCCCCGCTCGCGAGGAGGGCTCCCGCCTCGAGCGAACGTTGGACTCGCTCGCGGCCCAACTCTTCGACGGGCGACTCGAGGTGATCGTCGTCGCGAGCGATGCGACCACGGAGCGCGTCGCTCGAGCACAGCCGGCGGTCGACCGCGTGGTGGTCGACGACCGCCGGGCGGGTCCCGGGCCGGCCAGAAATCTGGGTGCGGCGGTCGCCGGCGGCGAGGTGGTGTTGTTCACCGACGCCGATACGGTCGTTCCGCCCCGCTGGGTGCGCCGCCACTACCGCCACTACGCGACTCCTGAGGTCGTCGGCGTCGGCGGCCCGCTCCGGCCGCTCGAGGGCGGACTCCGTCACCGCGCGCTCTTTCGGGTCCTCTCGGACTGGTGGTATCGCGCGTGCTGGCCGGTCGGATTCGTCCAGCAGCCGGGCTGTAACTGCAGCGTCCGCCGGACGGCGTTCGAGGCGATCGGCGGGTTCGACGACGACTTACAGTTTCTCGAGGACACCGACCTCTCCCTGCGGCTTGCCCGCGAGGGACCGGTCGTCTACGATCACGCCTGTCCCGTCGAAACGTCGACCCGACGGCAGAACCGGGTCGGCTACGCGCGGCTCTTCTGGACCTATCTCGTCGGCTACCTCGAGTACGTACTGCCCGGATCGTCGCCGACTCGAGACTACTTCTGACGGTAACTCGAGCCGATTCGGGCCAGAAGACAGATATCGGGGTACTCTGGAGACGGAGACGATGAACCGAACCGACGACCCCGATCGCGGGCCGGATGGTGCGGTCGAACGGGGCTGTGACCGGTGTGACTGGTACGCGGTCGAGAGCTCTTATGCCGCGCTGGTCGAGCGGTATCAGGACCACCTCCGCGAGGCGCATCCGCGGCTCTGGCTCCGGACCTGACCCCCGCGAACGACAACCCCCCGCTCTCGGCCGAACTTGTTCGCCGGAATCAAAACCCCACGAACGATTGGCCGAGAAAGGGTGACTTATGCCCCTTCGACGCAAGGTCCGACCATGAGCAGCGACGACGAGTTCGACTACGGAAAAGACGAGCAGTTGCGGAGCCGCGAGGTGACGGAAGGTCCGGACAAGGCCCCCCACCGCGCGATGTTCCGTGCGATGGGGTTCGACGACGAGGACTTCGGCTCGCCGATGATCGGCGTGCCGAACCCGGCGGCCGATATCACGCCGTGTAACGTCCACCTCGACGACGTCGCCGACGCCGCCCTCGAGGGAATCGACGACTCCGGCGGCATGCCCATCGAGTTCGGGACGATCACCATCTCCGATGCCATCTCGATGGGGACCGAGGGGATGAAGGCCTCGCTGATCTCCCGGGAACTCATCGCCGACTCCGTCGAACTGGTCTCGTTCGGCGAGCGCATGGACGGGCTGGTCACGATCGGCGGCTGCGACAAGAACATGCCCGGCATGATGATGGCCTCGATCCGAACGGATCTGCCCAGCGTCTTCCTCTACGGCGGCTCGATCATGCCCGGCGAGCACGAGGGTCGAGAGATCACGGTCCAGAACCTCTTCGAGGGCGTCGGTGCCGTCGCCGACGGCGAGATGGAAAGCGAGGAACTCGACGAGATGGAGCGCAACGCCTGCCCCGGTGCGGGCTCCTGTGGCGGGATGTTCACCGCCAACACGATGGCCTCGATCTCCGAGGCCCTCGGCTTCGCGCCGCTGGGCAGCGCCAGCCCGCCCGCCGAGGCCGAATCGCGCTACGACGTCGCCCGCGAGGCCGGCGAACTCGCCGTCGAGGTCGTCGAGGAGCAGCGCAAGCCCTCCGACTTCCTGAGCAAGGAATCGTTCGAGAACGCAATCGCGCTACAGGTCGCCGTCGGCGGCTCGACCAACGCCGTCCTCCACCTGCTGGCGATGGCCGCCGAAGCCGGCGTCGACCTCTCCATCGAGGAGTTCGACGAGATCAGCCGGCGCACCCCGAAGATCGCGAACCTCCAGCCCGGCGGCTCTCGGGTCATGCACGACCTCCACGAGGTCGGCGGCGTCCCGGTCGTTCTCAACGCCCTCTACGAGGCCGACCTGCTCCACGGCGACGCGCTGACGGTCACGGGCGACACGATCGGCGAGGAACTCGAGGCGCTCGACCCGCCGGCGATCGAGGACCTCGACGCGGACTTCCTCTACACCGTCGACGAGCCCAAAGACGAGCAGGGCGCGATCCGCATCCTGACGGGCAACCTCGCGCCCGGCGGCTCCGTCCTCAAGGTCACCGGCGACGACGACCTCCACCACGAGGGGCCCGTCCGCGTCTTCGAGAACGAGGAAAACGCCATGGCGTACGTCCAGGAGGGACGCGTCGAGAGCGGCGACGTGATCGTCATCCGCAACGAGGGGCCACAGGGCGGCCCCGGCATGCGGGAGATGCTCGGCGTTACGAGCGCGGTCGCCGGACAGGGCCACGCCGAAGACGTGGCGCTCATCACGGACGGCCGCTTCTCCGGCGCGACTCGCGGGTTCTCGATCGGGCACGTCGCTCCCGAGGCGTTCGCCGGCGGCCCCATCGGCCTCATCGAGGACGGCGACGTGATCACCATCGACATCGAGGACCGGACCCTCGCGGTCGACCTGAGCGAAGAAGAACTCGAGGCCCGCCGCGAGGAGTGGGAGCAGCCCGACCCCAACTACGAGAGCGGCGTGCTGGCGAAGTTCGGCCACGCGTTCGGCTCGGCGGCCAACGGCGCAGTGACGAACCCCGGCGTCAAAGAGGACTAATCGACGGATACGCATCCGAACGGATCGAGCTACCCGTTCACGGGCGACGGTTTCGAAACTCCCTCCCTTCGATTTCCTGCACGAGTCTTTCCCGCCTATGTGACCGACTACCGACTAGACAGACGAATGTGTAAATACTGCCTCGAGTGTGACTGGCAGATCAGTACTGCCGACGGCTACACCGAAAAGGAGGTGTCCGAGAAAGCGATCGAACACTTCGTCGAGACGGGTCACACGGTCGATTCGCTCCGGCTCCCGCCGCCGGTCATCCTCGAGAACTGAACCGAATCGAGTCGTCGACCGAGCCATCAATTGGGCCGGTATCGGCCCCCGATTGCGATTTCTCGACGGAGCCGTCGTCCGCGAACTGCCCGCGAGACGATTCTACTCACCAACTGCCTCAGCCGCGACGTTCGAGGATCCGATCGATGATCAGCCGCGTCGAGAGCAGTTGTTCGTCGGCGTCGTCGCCCGCCTCCCGAGCGCTCGCCCGGCGGACCTCGCAGTCGATTCCGCGGGCCTCGAGTTCGGCCGCGATGGCGTCGTCGTCGTGGTGTTGATCGTGGCCCAGCGCGATCACGTCGGGATCGATCGCCTCGATCGGAACGAAGATATCCTCCTCGTGGCCGAGTCGGGCCTCGTCGACGGCCTCGAGCGCGCCGACGACGTCCCGGCGCTGGCTCGCCGGACAGATCGGTGCCGCCTTGTGGTCGACGTTGGTCGTCCGCGCGACGATGACGTGGAGTTCGTCGCCCATCGCGGCGGCCTCCTCGAGGTAGTGGACGTGGCCGGGGTGGAGGATGTCGAAGGTTCCCTGCGCGATGACTGTCCGGCTCATGGCTGCCTCGCCGTCGATCCGGCGGCGTGCGGTTTCCGTGGCGATCCCGTCGTCGGTCGTGTGGTAGTCACTGATAGCATCGTCTCGAGAGGCGAACGTCGCGTCATCGCAGTTCCTCGTCGATATCCGCCTGCGTGAAATCGAAGAACTCCTCGGTCTCGGGCAGGTCGACGTCGATCACGTTCAGCCGGGTCGGTTTCCCCTGTGAATCGAACGCCTTCCAGTCCGTCCGGCGGTAGGGTGCCCCGATGATGACGTGGACGCTCCCGCGACCGAACGTGTCCAGATCCGCGTTACTGGGCTTGATCACGCCGTTGGGATGGGAGTGGATGCTCCCCAGCGCCTTCACGTCGTTCGGAATCTGATTCGTCTTGACGGTCGCGCTGACGCTGTTGGACTCGGTGCCGGGCACCACGAGGATATCCGTGATGACCAGGCCCTCCCGGTCCAGATCCAGGCGTTCGGCCTCGGTCCCGCGGAGGAACCCCATGTACTCGTTCGGGTGGGTCGCCTCCGAGGACTCGAGGGCGAACTCGAGCGTCTCCTCGGCGATGCCGAGAATCTCGCTCGAGCGAAACAGCGCGTCGAACAGCCCCATATCCCCACCTGCGGCCTTGCGGTTGCTAAACGTTCCGATGCACCGGTTCGGCTCGGGAGACGATCACTGCCTCACTCGTCCGAAACGGCGTCTTTCGGAATGATGCCGTCGACGTCGGCACACAGGACGTCCTCGCCGTCTTCGTTCGTACAGACCGCGGTACTCTGGACGTCGTAGTACTCGTCGCGTTCGGTCACCGACTCGAGGTGACAGGTGCAGGTGATCCGCTCGCCGGTGTGGACCGGTCGCACGAACTCGAACTCCATCCCGCGGGCGATGTAGTTCAGTTCGCCGCCGATCTCCGTCGGTAGCGTCGCGGTGAGCAGCCCCTGTACGGTCAGTCGTCCCGCCTCGTCCGGCTCGGTGTGGATCGGCTGCTGGTCGCCCGATAGTTCGCCGAACTCGCGGACGTCCTCGTGATCGAAGCTCCGTTCGACGGTGTACTCGTCGCCCTCCTCGGGCGGGTGTGAAACGTCCATGCTGTAACTGGTCCCGACGATTCCTTTTGTAGCTACTGCTCACGCTGTTGTCACTCGAGACCGGCGACCGCTTCGATGAGAACTCGGCCGCTCGAGTCCCCATCGCTTCTTGACAAGGGTTATACGCGACCACCTCAAACAGCGAACCAAGATGACGCGTGACTCCGCCGGGGAACCCGGCGCAGACGACGGGGATTCCGTCGTCTACGATCTCGCTTCCGATTGTACCGCCGACGATGTCGAGCAAGGCCGTTACTATCTCGCCGAGATCAACGGTATCGTCGACTACGGCGTCTTCGTCGATCTCTCCGACTCCGTCTCCGGACTCGTCCACGAATCCGTCCTCGAGGGCACCTTCGCCGTCGGCGACGAACTCGTCGTCGAACTCGAAAGCGTTCGCGAGAACGGCGACATGGCGTTCGAGCCGGTCGACATCGACGACTACGAGGTCGAAGCGGTCGGCCACGACTACTCGCTGACCGGGACCGACCGACTCGAGGGCGCCATCGGCGAACAGATCCACCTCGAGGGGACGGTCACGCAGGTCAAACAGACCGGCGGTCCGACGATCTTCCACGTCTCCGACGAACAGGGCGTCGTTCCCTGTGCCGCCTTCGAGGAGGCCGGCGTCCGCGCCTATCCCACCATCGAAGTCGGCGACGTCGTCCGGGTCACCGGCACGCCGGAACACCGCGAGGGGTCGGTCCAGATCGAGGTCGACGGCCTCTCGAAACTCGAGGGCGAGGACGCCGCCGAGGCCCGCGAGCGACTCGAGGACGCGCTCGAAACCCGTGCCGAACCCCACGACGTCGAACCGCTGATCGACTGGCCGGCCTTCGAGAAACTCCGCCCGGACTTGGAGGAAGTCGCCCGACTGCTCCGCCGGACGGTCCTCGAGGGGCGGCCGATCCGCGTGCGCCACCATGCCGACGGCGACGGGATGTGTGCCGCCGTCCCCGTCCAGATCGCGCTCCAGCGCTTTATCGCCGACGTCCACGAGGACGAGGACGCGCCGCGCCACCTCATCAAACGGCTGCCCGCGAAAGCGCCGTTCTACGAGATGGAAGACGCCACGCGGGACCTCAATTTCGCGCTCGAGGACCGCGAGAAACACGGCCAGCAACTCCCGCTCCTGCTGATGCTCGACAACGGCTCGACGGCCGAGGACGTCCCGGCCTACGAGACGCTGGCCCACTACGACATCCCGATCGTCACGGTCGACCACCACCACCCCGACCCGGACGCGGTCGAGGACCTGCTCGACGCCCACGTCAATCCCTACCTCCACGACGAGGACTACCGGATCACGACCGGGATGCTCTGTGTCGAACTCGCGCGGATGATCTACCCCGATCTGGGCGAGGAACTCCGCCACGTCCCCGCCGTCGCCGGCCTCTCGGACCGCTCGAAGGCCGACGCGATGGACGACTACATCGAGCTCGCCGCCGAGGAGGGCTACGACGAGGACCGTCTGCAGGACGTCAGCGAGGCGCTGGACTACGCCGCCTTCTGGCTGCGCTACAACTCCGGCGACCAGCTGATTCAGGACCTGCTGCAGGTCGACAGCGACGACGAACAGCGCCACCGCGAACTCGTGGACTTCTTCGCCGACCGCGGACGCGAGGAAGTCGACGAGCAACTCGAGGCCGCGATGCCCCACCTCGAACACGAAACCCTCGAGAACGGCGCTCACCTCTACCGGATCGACGTCGAGAACTACGCCCACCGGTTTACCTACCCCGCGCCGGGGAAGACCACCGGCGAGATCCACGACCGCAAGATCGAGGAGACCGGCGACCCGGTCATCACGGTCGGCTACGGTCCGGACTTCGCCGTGCTCCGCAGTGACGGCGTCCGACTGGACATCCCGAACATGGTCTCCGAACTCGAGGCCGAAATCGCGGGCGGCGGCGTCTCCGGCGGCGGGCACCTCGTCGTCGGCTCGATCAAGTTCGTCACCGGCAAGCGCGAAGAAGTGATCGACGCCCTCGTCGAGAAGATGGCCGAGGCCGACATCGACGAAGCGCTCTCGAGTGCGGCCCCGATCGACGACTGAGACGCGACTCGAGCGAGCGTCGGATCGGCGAAAAAATTCGTTTTCTAGCAGTACTGGACGCCTGTCTCGAGGAGCCGACGAGTCGGCTCAGTCAGCGCCGTGACGCGGCGTGTAGCCGCAGTCGTCACAGGCGAGTGACTCGTATCGGGCCGAGAGCGAGCCCGAACATTCGGGACAATGGTATTCTGATTCGAGTGAATGTTGACTGATTGCCATATGCGACTCGAGGAACTGAGCACTGATAAGCACGCCTATTATGGCGATTCGAGACTGCATAGTGCTAGAATGCGTCGGCATATCACGACCGAACTATCGTTGAGAATTTCTGTTCGCCGGCGAGTCGCCGACGGTCGCGAGCGGTATCAGGAGATAGTAGCACGATTTCGTTATTCAGATAAAGGCGAACGGGACGGCGCTTGACCGGTGCAGTCGGAGGATTCGGCGGCGCGTTCGATCTCATCAAACCTCCATTCGTTCCCATCGCCGGTTCGGATCCGGACCGATCCGGGGAAATTGGGGTCTTGACGAGCCATATTCGTGAACACCTCCGCTATTCCTCGTTTTCTTCGGTCACTGAAACGGCTCGAGTTTATAAACAGGGTGTCGGGGCACGGCGTGATCGACGCGGCGGTCAGCCCAATCGCGCTCGTGACCGAGCGCATATGAATACGGGGTCGATCGCGGGCGTGTTCATATTCGGGAAACTGGTTTCGTCGACGTGCAACCGCTGGTAGTCGATCTGGATTTAGACTCTTTACAGAAAGGAGGTGCAGTACTGCACTAGCATTCCTAAATACCTCACTTGCCGTTTGACCGGTAGATTATATATCCGTTCATATAATAAGTTGATAAGATGCCTGAGAACGATATGTCTCCTAAGAAAAAAGAAGTAGATGGATCTGTCGTGATGATATATGAATCTAACAGTGCTTCTTTATCTTGGTCAGAATGGATTATACAAAAGGGA
This sequence comes from Natrinema sp. LN54, assembly GCF_052439245.1. Classification (NCBI taxonomy): domain Archaea; kingdom Methanobacteriati; phylum Methanobacteriota; class Halobacteria; order Halobacteriales; family Natrialbaceae; genus Natrinema; species Natrinema sp. LN54. The sequence goes on along the minus strand of NZ_JBQVRP010000004.1, from coordinate 181,937 downwards.
ATTATTCTTCTTGCCCGTATCTGGGGATTCTTACTCCCTGTTTCCCTATTTTCAGTTCTTTCTCTTGTTGTATTCGACCCAACACAATCTGCATTAGGTGTGTTCTTTTTATTAAATGTATTACTAGTTTTCGTGGTAGAGACATGGAGACGGTCAACAGATATTAGGTCTGTATTGAGTGAAAATTGGACAAAGAAGACACCACCACATCAATCCGGCTTTGATATCAACCGTTTGTTCTGGTCAGCAATCGATAGTCTTCGCCCAGAATTAAAGCCAGATCCACCACTTCACCCAAATGTAAACACTAGTCGTTGTTTTAGTTGGGGACTAGCATATTATGTAGCAGGAATATTCACGTTCATTATAGGAGCATTAGCTTTACTCGGCCTAACTAATATTGGTGTTATAGAGAGTACAAGAACAGAACTATTAGCGGAGAATGAACACCTCTTCCCAGCCGCATATATGTCTGCTTTACTGGGACCCGAGTTCGGAGCTATCGTTATAACAATATTCGCATTATCGTATTCCAGTAGCGATCTAGCGTTTGCTGTATTGGTGGGGATAATACCTTCATATTTCCTCATACACTCTATGGAAAACTTCATTATTGGGATAGAATCATTCATAGATGGTTTTAGAACCTAGACTTCGCCTACTGGCATATGGACTCTTGGGTAGTCGTGAGAATATGTGAATCTCCGTATGTATGGTTATGAGTTCTTAAATCGCCGACGGAGATAATAGGTTGATGCTAACCCCGCACCAAGAAATCCGAGTACAGCTAAACCGAAAGGACTCCCTTGATTCCCTGTTTCTTGCGTTATCTTACGCACGTCACGGTATATCGTTATGGGAATTGCAAACCAAGCAAGAAGACCACCGCTAACTCCGATTGTCAAGAGGAGACTCTCATATTCCGGATAAAATATGGGAAATACGGCCACTGCTAAGAACGTAAGTACCCACGCGCCCGTTGCTGCCACTACCTGAATGAGAGTGTCTTTTGCGGGGATGTCAGAAGTAGATTCCACTGCGTTCTCTTGATTCGAGTACTCCTCAAGGAGTTCCTCTGCTTCGAGATCGTGAATCAATTCCACCAGCTCCTCACCGTTCACTAGCTTCATCCCTTCGCGATTTGCCCTATCAATCGCATCCTCAGTAAATTCAGTAGTGGTTACGACGACGACAGACTCAACATCTTCGTGGCGCCGAGCATCAATAAACTGGGCGATATCAGTCGAATCAACCTTATAGCCCTCACTCAGTCGCCGTGTTTGGACTGCAACACCTTGACCCAGAGCACTCTCATCGCGTCTCGCTAAGATGTGGACACTTTCATCTCGGAGGACTTCGGCTTCGTATCCCTGTAACTGCCAGAGTTCTGCAACCAGTTCCTGAAATGTGTAGGGATCGATCTCTCTAAGTCGATGGAGTAGTTTTCCCCTCCGCAGACCCTTGCTCATACGCTCTGGACCTAGTAGATAGACTTCTTGAAAGTTCCGGCATATTGAAAGGGACTATTCCGTGAAAGGGCGATCTTTTCGCGCTCGAGCGGGCCGACGAACGACCCGTTGGGGAGAGGGGAGTACTTTTACTCAACAGTTTGCCGAGCGACCGAGCGGAGTGAGAGTGCAGAGCAAACTGTTGGCAGATGCACTTATTGAATCGGCGTATCAGCTTCGCAGCCAATTCCGGATAAAGAAATCGTAGTACCAACGACTGTTAGAACTGGTAGCGGCGCTCGTCGTCCATCGACGGATACTGGTCCGCGCCGGTCATCTCCTCGAAGGTCATCCCCGAGAGGTACTCGTCGTAGGTCACGTCGTAGGCCGACCGCAACTGAAAGTCGAGCTTGCCGGTGTCGACAGTCGACTGAAAGAGCATGTGGATCGCCCGGCGGACGAGTTCGTCCGTCTCCTCGGGTTCTAAGGCGGACTCGAGCAGGGCGAGTTCGTTGCGCGTCTCGCGGTCCAGCGACAGCGACAACTCGTCGCCGATATCGGTGTACGACGCCGTCACGTCATCGTTGAGATCGTCGAGGCTCATACGGGAGGGGACTCGAGCCGGTCGGATAGACCTTTCGTGGTCGCCTCGAGCGGCGGCGTCGCGCGCCGGGTGGCGGTCAGCGGTCGGTACCGCAATGCGTGCAAGCGTGAGAGCCGTCGTAGATGCGTCGCCCACAGTTGTCGCAGTCCGTCCACGTTTGGCGATCGGACTCGTCCGAACGGGCGTTCTCCCACAGAGAGACGAGGGCCCCGACGACGATCAGCGATCCGCCGAGGAGCACCCACCCGGCGGGTCCGATCGTCAGGAAGAATAGGACGATGAACGGACCGACGAGTATCGCGAGCCCAAGGAGGATCAGCACCGATCCGAGCGAGTACGAACTCATGTGGAATACCTATCCTTTTGGCGCGAAAAATACTGTGATTCAGCTCGTCTCGAGCGTCGCCGACGGATCTCCGCGCTCGCGAATGGCGGGCGGCGTGACAGTCGCCGGACGCGGGCCGTCGAATTGCGACACTGACTTACAGCCGACGGCGTAACCCTCGCCGATGACAGCAGGGGACAGGGCGCAGTTACCCGACGACCGCGGGGCGGTGCGCGAGGCGCTGATCGAGTGGTACGAGGACGACCACCGCGAGTTCCCGTGGCGACGCACGGACGACCCCTACGAAATCCTCGTCAGCGAGGTCATGAGCCAGCAGACCCAACTCGGCCGCGTCGTCGAGGCCTGGGAGGGGTTCCTCGAGCGGTGGCCGACCACCGCCGAGTTGGCCGACGCCGACCGCGCCGAGGTCGTCGGGTTCTGGACCGACCACAGTTTGGGGTACAACAACCGGGCGAAGTACCTCCACGAGGCGGCGGGCCAGGTCGAAGACGAGTACGGCGGCGAGTTCCCCGACACGCCGGCGGAGCTACAGGAGCTGATGGGCGTCGGGCCGTACACCGCCAACGCGGTCGCGAGTTTCGCGTTCAACAACGGCGACGCGGTCGTCGACACGAACGTCAAACGGGTCCTCTACCGCGCCTTCGACGTGCCGGACGACGACGCGGCCTTCGAGGACGCCGCGAGCGACCTCATGCCAGCGGGCCGCTCGCGGGTCTGGAACAACGCGATCATGGAACTGGGCGGGGTCGCCTGCGAGCAGACGCCCCGTTGCGACGAGGTCGGCTGTCCGTGGCGCGAATGGTGTGGCGCCTATGCCAGCGGCGATTTCACCGCCCCCGACGTGCCGACCCAACCGAGTTTCGAAGGGAGCCGCCGGCAGTTCCGCGGTCGCGTGATCGGCACCCTCCGGGAGTACGACGAACTCGAGTTGGACACTCTGGGCCACCGCATCCGTGTCGACTACGCCCCCGACGGCGAGTACGGCCGCGAGTGGCTCACGGACCTCCTCACGGACCTCGAGTCGGACGGGCTGGTCGAATTCGACGACGATGGAGCGGAACCAGTCGCACGGCTCCAGCGCTAACGGAGCGGTTCAGCGACGGGTTCGAGCTCTCTGCCGCGTTCTCTCGAGTCGGAAAATCAGCTCGCACAGCGACGAGCGAGTCGGTCCGCCGCCGGGGGTGTAGCCGTCGCCGACTGCACCGGCGAACGCAACGGTCGGCGGTCGTCGTGCATTCCCTGTCGGTCAGTTTCCGTCGGTGACCGGTCGAAAAAAGATAGCGATACTACTTGTATCTGATCGGGAATTTCACGGGTTGAGAACGGTTCCGTTCGACGGGAGGTTGGCTCGATTCGAACGTCCACTCCCGTACTGGGGACGAATCCGAGACACTCCACCGCGAATCCGGGGACAACTGTCACGGCTCGAGCGACGGACGATACCGACGATACGACACACGCGGACCGATAGATTACCCCAGTGAACTGTCGGCTGAAAGTGATAGTCGTCGGAATTGGGTGGCGGGAAAGGCTACCGGAAACCAAATCCGTCTATACGTCTCTGTGGTGGACTTCGGTGATGACCACAGTCGTCGAACTCGGGATTCCGGCCGACCGACTCGGATTCGCTCGCACGTTCGATCGAGCGCCGACGTTCGAGTTTCAGGTCGGCGGAATGATCGGTGGCTCGCCACCGCTCGTCTGGACGAGCGGCTCGGACCGTGACACCGTTTACCGGGCACTCGAGGCGGATCCGTCGGTCGACGTGATCGCGAGCGTGGCCGACGACAGCGGGGAGTCTTCGGCGGACAACGGGACCGACATCAGCCGGAGCGACCGCTGGCTGTTCCGCCTCGAGTTCGGAGACGGCGTGAAACTGTTCGAGGAGATCGTCACCGAAAACGACGGGGCGATCCTGACGGCCAGGGGCCACGAGGGCCAGTGGGCGGTGAAACTGCTCTTTCACGATCGGGACTCGGTCTCGGCGTGTCACGAGCTCCTCGAGCAGTACGAGTTCGGGGCCGATGTCACCCGAATCAGCGGGGTGGACGACCTCGAGAGCGCACGGACGCCCCTGACCGAGACGCAGTACGAGACGATTCACAAGGCCCACGAACTCGGCTATTTCGACGTTCCGAGAGGGGTGACGCTCAAGGAGTTGGCCGCGGAGTTAGATGTCTCACATCAGGCGCTCTCGGAACGGCTCCGGCGGAGCCACGCCGCCCTCGTCAGCGCGGAACTGTCCGATCGGACCGCGCCGATGGAGATCGATCCCTGAGCCGACCGCCGCTCGTCGGCTCGAGTCACGCGCCTGATGGAATTCACCGGTACTCCGCACTATCGCTCTACCGCTCCCCCACCCTCCCCTACACCAATACCGTAGTGGTCGTCCATCTAATGACTTGCCAATTTTAATTCCCATGTCCACAATATCACTCGCGATTGGAGCTATTTGGGCCAACAGATAGCTTTATTACTGGACAGCCCAATAATATGATGTCGGCGTGGTGCCGACCGCCCGACGCATCCGACGTCGCTGCGAGCGCCGGTGGATCACCCGTGCTCAGATACCGATTCGCGGTCATTCGTGGCTGTGTGGCCGCGTCCCAATCGGACCACCGACGGGCCGTCTCACGGCCCGAAATCGGCTTTTTGCGATCGGTCGAACCTCGGCCGAACCAGTGCCTAGTTTTATCTGTTGGTCGGGAATACAGTCAGGCGAGAGTTGAAGTGATCGGACGCAGCCGGACGGACGGCGTCGACGTATCGCCTCGAGCGTCCGATACAGGCGACGCCCCGTCGGACCTCTCGCTGGACGATATCTACCACCTCCTCCAGACGAAGCGCCGTCGAGACGTGCTCCGCTATCTCCGCGCGGCAGACGGCCCGGTCCGGTTGCGCGAACTCGCCGAGCAGGTCGCCGCGTGGGAGCAAGAGACGACCGTCGAACAGCTCAATTCCAGCGAACGCCAGCGCGTCTATATCTCACTGTACCAGTCCCACCTGCCGAAACTCGACAACCACGGGATCGTCGACTACGACAAGGACCGCGGCTGGGTCGAGGCGACGCCGCTGACGGCACAGCTCGAGTCGTATCTCGAGCCGTCTCGGGGAACCGGCTCGTCCGAGCTGTGGCTCCGGCGGTACGTCGGGACAGTCGCTCTCTGTATGCTCTTGGTCGGCGCGATCGCGACGGGGCTCGTTCCGATCCCCGGGCTCGTCGGCGCGGGGATCGTTCTCGGCTCGTTTGCGGTCGTCACGGGCGCACACGCGTGGTCGACCGACGCGTACCGCCGGTAGGTCGGTTCTCGGTCCGCAGTCCTCACTCGTCGAATCAGGGTCTCGTCCGAGCGGCAGCCAAACGACGACCGTCAGTCGGCGCGGGAAGGGGCTGCCGCGTTCGGCTCGGCGGACCGCTCGAGGAGCCGATGGGCGTGAAAGGCGACCGAAAAGTCCTGTGGGCTCGGGAGCGCACAGGCGAGCCAGCCGATGGCCGCCGCGGCGACGACCGGCGTGTCGGTCGTCACGTAGCCGGCGGCAGCGAGCCCGAAGACGGGAATCGCGAGGAGGAACGGCGCGAGCGCCGCGAGGCGGAGCGTCCAGGGCGGTTCGCCGCCGGTCGGACGGGGGTAGACGGCGGCCCACGGACGGGTCGTCAGGAGCGCGATGATCCCGTCGGGACGGCCGGGGAAATAGGAGACGGAGTACTCGACGCGTGCCAGTCGAAGGACCGCCGCGTGCATCCACTCGTGGGCCACCAGTCCGACCGCTACCGCGACGGCGAGCGCGCAGCCAGCAACCACCACGTTCGATCCGATCATTGCGACGCGAGATGCCCACTGCCGACATCGATCGGGCGGCGTTCACCTCGCGTACTCAGCCGAAGAACTACCTGCGGAAGGCCCTCCGCCTGTACCAGTTGTCGCCTTAAGGGCGATTCCGAACGTCCCACCGGGAGATTCCGGAGCGTCGCACCGGGACGACGGGGAAGACGGGCCAGTTGCGACGAGGCATTGGACCGGCCAAGGACTAAGTATTGTTGGGTGGTATCGTATATCATGGAATCGACTGAGACGCTCGAGTTCGGTCACGCGGACCGCAAAGGGATCTACGAGTACGTCGAGCGCCACGGTGCGGTCGACCCCGAGGAAACCCGGGAGCGACTCGATCTCGATCCGAGCGGATTCCGCCATCACATCGCGATCCTCAAACGTGACGGTCGGCTCGAGGAAGCCGACGGCAAACTGCGAGTCACGATCGACGCGGGTGCCGAAGAGGAGTACGTTTCCGAGGACCTCGAGTTCCACATCCGGCCGGCACGACAGGAGGATCTGGCGGGGATCGTCGGCGCGATCCGGCAGGTCGCAGAGGAGAAGACGTACATCGAGGCCGAGAGCGTCGCCGACGAGATCGACCACGAGAACGCTTTGCTCCGGCACAACGAACTCCAGTCGCGGATGTTCTTCGTCGCCACGGTCGAGGACGAGGTCATCGGCTGGGTCCACCTCCACGCGCCGGAGTTAGAGAAGTTGAGCCACACCGCCGAACTCACCGTCGGCGTCCTCGAAGACTACCGCGGCCACGGCATCGGCTCGCATCTCCTCTCGCGGGGCCTCGAGTGGGCCGGCTCGAACCGCTACGAGAAGGTCTACCAGAGCGTGCCCTCGACCAACGAGGAGGCGATCGCCTTCCTCGAGGAACACGACTGGGAGACCGAGGCGATCCGCGAGGATCACTACAAACTCAACGGCCACTACGTCGACGAGGTGATGATGGCTGTCGAACTCTGAGTTGACAGTTCGATTTATGTGACCGTCCCTGAAACGGACGGGTATGCGCTACGTGACCCCCGTCGGGTTCGAGCCCGAGGGCTGGGGGGAATCGACCGCGGCCATCGTCGGGATGGGACTCGTTCTCTCGGTCGCCGGCATCGTCCAGACGCTCGGCACGCCGGCCGCCCGACCGGTCGTCGCGTTCGAACTGTTCGTCTCGTTGCTCGTCCCGACCGGGCTGGCCACCGGCGGCTACTGGCTGGCCGATCGAAACGTCTCGTCGGCCGATCGCTGGCGGGCCGCGACGCAGGTGTCGGTCGGGATCGTCCTCGCCTGCGCGCTCGCGCTCTGGCTGACGGGATACGTCACCCTCGAGAGCAGTGCGGTCCGTGACCCGCTGGGGCTGACGACGACGCTGGCCGGCGTCGGCGGTGCGACCGGCTTCGTGAGCGCCGTCCGGGAACTGCCGGACGAGTCGATCGGCTCGAGCGGACCGCCGAGAGCGGCCGGTGTCGAGCTGCCGGCACCGGTCGCCCCGTCCGACGCGACGGCGACGGCCACCGCGTCAAGCGAATCGACGACGACCACTGCGCTCCCGTCGCCCGCGCTCGAGTCGGGGCGCGACGTGCCGGCGACACCTGAGACGACGACCCCGCTCTGGACCGACGTCGATCCGCGTGGGCGGACCGGCGCTCCGGCACGACCCGTGGAACCGTCCGAACGGACTGCGGTCGACGGTACCCTCCCCGACGCGTTCGAGGCGTCCGTCCGCGATATCTCGGCCGATCCCGTCGGCTCGCATGACCCGCTCGAGTCGCCGACGCCGGCGCGGGATCCCGGCGTCGACGCCGTCACGGCCGTTCCGTCGACGGCCGAGACGGTCCTCGACGTCCTCCGGCGCGAGCGCGCCCGCATCGTCCTCGCGATCCTGTACCACGAGTGGGACGGCGCGGAGCGATCGGTCGACGCCCTCGCCCGCGCCGTCTCGTATCACGTGGACGACTCGGCCGACGCCGTCGCGATCGGGCTGCGACACGCGACGCTGCCCGAGTTAGCGGAGATTCGAGCCGTCGACTGGAACCCACACACCGATCGCGTCTCGGCGTCCGACCACGCCGTCTTCGAAGAGGGCGTCCGCGAAGCGGCGACGCTGCTCGAGTCGTTCGAACCGGGGACGAGATAGCGCTCGGGGGACTGCCGGCCGCTCGAGCGGGTCGTGCGGTCGGCGAGGTCGGTCGAATCGAAAGACAATTCCTCCGGACGGCGCTACCGAAAGGCATGCTTTCGATCGCACTTGCCGGGAAACCGAACGCCGGCAAGTCAACGTTCTACACGGCGGCGACGATGGCGGAGGTAGACGTCGCCAACTATCCGTTCACGACGATCGACGCCAACCGCGGGGTGAGCTACGTCCGGACCGACTGTCCCTGCCTCGAGCGCGACGAACGCTGTAACGCGGACAACTGCGAGGACGGCAAGCGCTACGTCCCGATCGAACTGCTCGACGTGGCGGGGCTCGTCCCCGGCGCTCACGAGGGGAAGGGACTGGGCAACCAGTTCCTCGACGAACTCACGAACGCGGACGTGATCGTCAACGTCGTCGACGCCTCCGGCGGCACGAACGAGAAGGGCGAGCCCGTCGATATCGGCGACCACGACCCGCTCGAGGACATCGACTTCATCGAGGAGGAGATGGACCTCTGGCTGGCCGGCATCGTCGAGAACAACTGGGAGTCAGTCGAGCGCAAGTCCCGGTCACCCGATTTCGACATCGACGACGCGCTGGCGGACATGCTCTCCGGCTTCGGCGCGTCCCCGAAACAGATCGCGATCGTCCTCCGGGATCTCGACTACCCCGACGACCCCATCCAGTGGGAGGACGAACACCGCGAGGCGCTCGCACGCGATGTTCGCCAGCGGACCAAACCGATCGTCGTCGCGGCGAACAAGATCGACGTCGCCCCCGAGGAGAACGTCGAGCGCCTGCTCGAGCTGGACAAGCCCGTCATCCCGACCACCGCGGAGGGCGAACTCGCGCTCCGCCGGGCCGCCGACAACGGCCTCATCGAGTACGACCCCGGCGACGAAACGATCGACATCGGCGACGACGTCAACGACGCCCAGCGCGAGGCCCTCGAGGGCCTCGCGGACACGATGGCCGAGTGGGGCGGCACGGGCGTCCAGACGGCGCTCGATCACGCGGTCTACGACCTGCTCGATCACCTCACCGCCTACCCGGTCGAGGACGCCTCGAAGTGGTCCGACGGGAGCGGCAACGTCCTCCCCGACGCCTTCCTGCTGCCCGACGGCTCGACACCCGTCGACCTCGCCTACAGCGTCCACTCCGACATCGGCGACGGCTACCTCCACGCTGTTAATGCCAAGTCGAACCGGGAAATCGGCGAGGAGTACGAACTCGAGGAGGGCGACGTGATCAAGATCGTTTCGACCGCCTCCTGAGAGAACGGACAGATCAGGTGGTATGAAACTATCGACCGATCGAAGATCACACGGCTAAACTGGTCTGACAGCCGTTCTCCGCCAGCATAACGTCGTTAGGGGGACGATTTATTCCGGGCCTCGTGGTAGGTCGTCCCATGGTGGATAAGACACTCGCCGCGGACAAAGTAACGCGCAAAGAGGCCGCCGAACACCTCCGTGAGCTGGCCGACGAACTCGAGGGGGAGGGACCGGCGACGGTTCGAACGGGGAACAAGACGGTCGATCTGCGGCCGTCGGAGTCGATCGCCTACGAGGTCGGCGTCCGCGAGCGATCGTCGATCCTGCGCGGGAACCGCGAGACGGTGACCGTCAAGCTGGACTGGAAACCGCCGAACGTCTCCGAGGGGTCGGCGGAGGCCGAGGCCGAATAGCGAGCGGCGGCGGGCCGCTCGAGCGCTCGATCGGCAGACCACTCCGCGGTCAGCGACGGCTCGGCCCGGACCTATCCGACGGAATTTCGTAGTTTCACGGCCGCTGTCGGGTGGAGATGTGCTTTTCGTCGCTGGCGACGTAGACGGCTCATGGCACCCCATCCGTCCCGCGTTTCACAGCCCCGACGCGATCGAACGATCCCGGCGCAGTTGGCCGCCCTGAGCGAGCGACTCGAGGCGGCCGAGCGCCAGCAACGGCTGTTGAAGAACACGGTCGCCGCGCTCGGGACCGAGGTAGGTGTCTCGGTGGGCTGTCCGTGCGGCCGCTGTAACGAGAGCTACACGCTCGTCAAAGCGGGGAGCATGTACTGTCCGCGGTGTGGCTTCCGGGAATCGCTGTAAGGTCGGCTCGGGTTTTCGGCGGCGGTCGACGAACTCACACTCGCATTCACACGAGCGCGGCGAGCGGATCGAATCGAACGGCGGCCACGAGCACGGCGAGGAAGACGTAGGAGCCGCGGATGAGCAACATGGTCGCGAGTTCGGGGTCGGCCCGCCGCGAGATCGCGGCGACCGCGGCGAACGCGGCGGCCGCGAGCAGCGCCGTCAGGGGGAAGATGCGTGCGATAGCGAAGCCGACGACGGCGACTAACGCGACGGCCATCAGCCCGTAGGCGACGCCGTAGGCGCGGTCGGGGCCGACCGCCACCGCGACGGTCCGCTTCCGGATCGACCGGTCGTAATCGTAGTCCTGCGCGTCGTCGATCACCTTGATCCCCGAGAGGAGCGCGAGAAAGACCACGGCGAAGCCGAGCGGCACGGCGGTGATCGTCCCGGCCTGCACGTAGAATCCCCCGAGTACGGACAGGGCGATGCCGAGCGGGTAGCCCGTCGTCGCCGTCACGGGGTTCATGTCGAGCTGTGGCGCGTGGTGGTAGGCGATCAGCCACGTCGGGAGGACCAGCGCGACCGCGAACGGACCGACGAGCACCCCGAGAGCGACACAGCACAGCGCGAACGCCGCCGTCGACAGGGCGAGTGCGACTCGACAGCCGCTCGCGGTCAGCGGATGGTCGTCGTCCTCGCCGCGGATGTGAAAATCGACGTAGCCGTCTTTCACGTGGGCCGTGTAGACCGCCGCGAACATCGCGAGGACGTGGACCGCGGCGAGCAGCGGATCGACGCTTCCCGCGAGGATCGCCCCGAACAGCGACGCGGCCAGCGGCGGCGTCATGAAAACGGGATGGACCTGCGACCGGAGCGCTCGAGCCGTCGCGCCGACACCCGTCCCGTCTCTCGCGAGGCGCATGCCTCGAGTGACAACGAACTGCTGTATAATACCCGGGCCGGGGCCGCACGCGCTGGAACGGGTCGCGGAACCGAGCCGGGGGCTTCCGAAACACACAATTTGATGTGCTGTGCCGTGCCACGAGGGTGCATGACGGATGGATACACCGGTGCGGATCTCTTCACTGACGCTCTGGAATCCTACGGCGTCGACTACGTCTTCGGCAACCCGGGGACGACCGAACTGCCGATCGTCGACGCGATCGGCGAGAGCGACCTCGAGTACCGGCTCGGGCTCCACGAGGACATCGCGGTCGGGATGGCGGGCGGCTACGCCCAGCGCCGGCGGTACCACGCCCATCACGACGACTCGATCACGCCGGTCGGCGTGGCGAACCTCCACATCGCGCCAGGGTTGGCCCACGGACTGGGTAACCTCTACGCGGCCAAGATCGCCGGCGCGCCGCTGGTCGTGACCGCGGGCAATCACAGCACCGACTTCCGCCACGAGGAGCCGATCCTCTCGGGCGATCTGGTCGACATGGCAGAGCAGTTCTGCAAGTGGTCCGACGAGGTGCTCGATGTCTCGGCGCTGCCGACGATGCTCCGGCGGGCGTTCCGAGTCGCGATGACGCCGCCGACCGGTCCGGTCTTCCTCGGGCTTCCCCTCGACGTGATGCTCGCCGAAACCGACGCCGAACCGGAACGGCTCGGCCCGATTCCCAACGCCGGCAGCGGCGATCCCGCCCAGGTCGAGCGCGCTGCCGACCTGCTGGCCGAGGCCGACGAACCGGTGCTGGTCGTCGGCGATCACGTCGCTCGCTCGGGCGCCGACGCCGTCGCCGCGGCGGTCGAACTCGCGGAGGCGACGGGGGCCCGCGTCCACGGCGAGATCCTCTCCTCGGAGGTGGACTTCCCGACGGACCACGACCAGTGGGTGTCCCACCTCCCGACCAGCGAGGGCTTGGCGTCGATGTTGATGGACACCGATACGATCGTCTTCGCGGGCTGTTCGACGAACACGACGCTGACCCGTCACGAGGAGGCACTGGTCGATTCCGACACGACCTGCATCCACCTGAGCGACGACAGCTGGCAGGTCGGCAAGAACCAGCCCGCCGACGCAGCCGTGATCGGCGATCCGGGACTCGTCCTGCAGGGCCTCACCGAGCGCGTCCAGCAGCGGCTCTCGGACGATACCGTGGCCGATCGGCTCGAGGTCGTCGCCGAGGTCAAAGAGACGGTCGAGGCCCAGATGGCCGGCTACGGCGAGGGCGACGAGGCGGACGATCCACGCTCCTCGAAGGCCGAACTGGTCGACGCCATGGAGCGGGTAGCGGGCGACGCCGCCATCGTCGACGAGGGCGTCACCTCGAAGTACGCCATGCTGGTGCGGTGGGATCTCGCGCCCGAGCAGTACACGTCGAACAAGGGCGGCGGCCTCGGCTACGGGCTCCCGGCGTCGGTCGGTGCCGCCGTCGCCGAAGCGCAACTGGACGACCCGCGCGACGTGGTCGGCTTCATCGGTGACGGCTCCTACCAGTACTACCCGCACTCGATCTACAGCGCCGCCCGCTACGATCTGGATCTCACCGTCGTCATCTCCGACAACCGCAACTACCGCATCCTGAAGGACAACACGCTCAAAATCATGGGCGGCGAGGAAGACGACTACGACTTCGTCGGCATGGACTTCGATCCCGCCGTCGACCTCGTCAAAAACGCCGAGAGCCACGGCGCGCGCGCCGAACGCATCGAAACGCCCGACGGGATCGAAGGCAGTCTCGAGGACGCCCTCGAGCGCGACGGCCCCGACGTGCTCGACGTGTTGGTCCACGACTGAGACGCCGCCGCCCACTCCGCGACTCCGGTCGTCGATCCGGCCCTGATTCGCCGCCGCGCGGCCGGTAGACACTTGGATATCCTCGCCGCAGAAAGCGTATTCACGGATGGGATGGGTGATCAACCCCTACAGCGTCGTCCTCTTGCTCTCGTTGGTCGTCGCCGTCGGCACCGCAGTCGCGGCGGCGCGGTCGCGTCCAGCCGCCGGCTCGGTTCCTCTGACCGCGCTCATGGCGAGCGTCGCGCTCTGGCTGGGCGCACACGTCCTCGAGATCGAATCGGCGACGTTCCTCTGGAAGGCGCGCTGGGCGGACCTGCAGTGGCTGTCTGCCGCCGTCATCCCGACGCTGTTTCTCGTGTTCGCGCTCGAGTACACGGGCAGGGATCGGTGGCTCACCCGTCGTCGGCTGGGACTGCTCGCGATCGAGCCGGCCGTCATGGTCGGCCTGTTGGCGACAAACGACCGGATGCGGCTGCTGTGGGGCGCGCCGGTCGAGGCGACGGTCGCGCTGGATATCCCGTGGGGGCAGCCGGCGACCGTCGTCACCGCGACGCCGGAAATCGGGCTGTTTACCCACCTCGGGTACGCGACGCTCTGTCTCGCGGCCACTGCGATTATCGTCTTGGAACTCGTCGTCCGGAGCAACCGCCTCCACCGCTGGCAGGGTGTCGCCGTCCTGATCGCGGTCGCGGTCCCGTGGACGACGGCCGTCGTCGCGTCGTCGTCGCTCGAGATCATCGGCGCGACGCCGATCGGCTTGACGGTCACCGGCCTCGCGTTCACCGTCGGGCTCTACCGATATCGGCTCCTCGAGATCACGCCGATCGCCCGAAACGAGGTCGTTGCGAACCTCGAGGACGGCGTCCTCGTCGTCGACTCGAACCGGCGGATCGTCGACACCAACCCGATTGCACGCTCCCGCTTCGGCCGCGACGAACTCGTCGGCGAGCCGGTCGACGCCGTCCTGCCGGTCGATTTCGAGGCGACGATCGACGCGTCCGACCGTCCCGAACGCAGCGAGGAGTTGACCGACGAGACCGGCGACGATGTCGCCCAGTTCTCGCTCGCGGACGGCGGCGATCGGTCCTACTACGAACTCTCGACCGCGCCGATCGACGACGGCCGCGGCCGCCCGATCGGCTGGACCGTCATCGTCCACGACGTGACCGAACGGGTCCGTCGGGAACGCGAACTCGAGCGGAAGAATCGCAAGTTAGACGAGTTCGCGAGCGTCGTCAGCCACGACCTGCGGAACCCGCTTTCGGTCTCGAAGGGATATCTCGAACTCCTCGAGGAGGAGTACGATCCGGAGCACGTCGAAACGATCGCGGACGCCCACGAGTGGATGGAACGGCTGATCGACGACGTCCTCGCGCTCGCCCGGGAGGGGCGAGCCGCACTCGAGATGCGACCGATCGGGCTCGGCGACGTCGCGACCGAAGCGTGGTCGACGGTGGAAACGGGTGGGGCGACCCTCTCGATCGACGATAAGCGAACGGTCGACGCGGACCGGACACAGCTCAGACAGTTGCTCGAGAACCTGTTTCGAAACGCGGTCGACCACGGATCGCCGGCTCGAGACGTGCGATCGGACGGAAGCGAGACCTGCGACGAGACGCTGATCACAGTCACGGTCGGGACACTCGAGGACGGGTTCTACGTCGCCGACTCGGGGACCGGGTTCGAGGGCGATCCGGCGGCGGTCTTCGAGGCGGGGTACACGACGAGCGAACACGGGACGGGGCTCGGGCTCTCGATCGTCGCGGACATCTGCGCCGACCACGGCTGGTCCGTGACGGCGACCGAGGCCGCGACAGGCGGCGCGAGGTTCGAGATCACCGGCGTCGAGGTTTCCGAGTCGACGCCGGAGATGACGGACCGGCCGTCGGCGACTCCCGCCGCCGACCGCGAGTAATCGGCGCTACGACCGCCAGTACGCCGGCGTCAGGATGACCAGCACGGAGAGGATCTCCAGCCGGCCGATCCACATGAGAAAGACCATGTACAGCTTCGCGGCATCGGAGAACGGCTCATAGCTGTTCATCGGCCCGACGACGCCGACGCCCGGGCCGACGTTTCCGAGCGTCGCGATCGTGGCGCTCGTCGCCTCGAGCGCCGACAGCGAGAGGCCGGGGGTGCGGTGTGCGTCGAGGAACAGCACTACCGTCGAGACGACGAACAGCGTCAGAAAGAGCGCCATGAAGACGAAGATGCTGTGGATCGTCTCCTCGTCGACGATGTCCCCGGTCCCGCCCATTCGAACCGGACGGACGGCTTGGGGATGGATCGTCCTGAACAGTTCGCGCCGGATGGATTTCCCGACGACGTACCAGCGGACGATCTTGATCGAGCCGGCCGCAGAGCCCGCGGAGCCGCCCAGAAACATCGCGAAGAGCAAGATTGCCTGCGCCGACTCGCTCCACGTATTGAAGTCCATGCTGGCGTAGCCGGTCGTGGTCACGATCGCGAGCGTCTGGAAGAGCCCGTGGCGAAGCGAGCGCTCGAGGCTGCCCGGGATCGCGGCGACGCCGTCGGGGACGGTCGCGAGGCCGACGCCGAGGAACAACAGCAAGGAGAGGAGGCCCCCGACGATCCCCATCGACAGCAGGTACGACCGAAACTCGGCGTTGCCGGTCAGGCGCTCGGGCCGGCCGCGCCACGCGTACCAGTAGAGCGCGAAGTTCGTCCCGGCGATGACCATGAACGGCATGACCGCCCACTGGACGATCGGTTCGAAGGCCTCGATGCTGCGCCCTTCCGGCGAGAATCCGCCGGTCGGCAGGCTCGTAAGCGCGTGGGCGACGGCGTTGTAAAACGTCATGTTCGGAGCCAGCCCGACGAGGTTGAGGCCGTAGTAGACGACTACGGCGGCGAGGGTAAACCACGCGTAGAGCAGCCAGAGCGCCCGCGCCGTCTGCTTGATCCGCGGCGTGAGCTTCTCGACTTGCACCCCCGGCGCTTCCTCCCGGATGAGCTGCGTGCCGCCCACGGAGAGCTCCGAGAGGATCGCGACCATGAGCACGAGGATTCCCATCCCGCCGAGCCACTGGGTGACTTGTCGCCACATCAGCACGGATCGGGAGTGGGTGTCGACGGAAATCTCGCCCATGACCGTCGCGCCGGTGGTCGTAAAGCCGCTCACGCTCTCGAACAGCGCGTTAACTGGATCGGCAATCGTCCCCGTGCCGGCGACGAGATACGGAATCATTCCGATGGCCGGCACGACGAGCCACGTCAGCGCGACCATCAGAAACGCCTCGCGGTGCTCGAGTTCGGGGTCAGACTCGAGCGCCTCGAGTCCCGTGCCGACGGCGACTGCGACGGCGAGTGCGACGAGGAACGGCAGCGGGGACTCCCGGTAGTACAGCGCGACGACCGTCGGAAACAGGAGCGTCAGCGAGAGATACTTCAACACCGTTCCGACGAGGCTACAACTGGATCGAACGTCGACGCGAATCCGACCTATCATACGTATCAATTACTCACTGCGAACGGCTCGGAGCGACGAAACGGCAGCTACTTCCGACAGATTCCGCGTTCGGCAATAAAGACTGTGTCTCGGTCGCACTCGCGTACGCCGTCGCCCGCGTCGCTCGCCGTCGGCAGCGAGCGAAGCCGCGGGTTCGACCGGCCGCTCAGCGCTCGAGGCCCCGAACCCGCTCGCCGTCGGCCGTCTCGGGGAAAATCTTCCCCGGATTGAGCGTGTCGGTCGGATCGAGCGCCCGCTTGATCGCCCGCATGGTCTCGACCGCGCCGGCGCCGTGTTCGGGCTCGAGGTACTGCTGTTTCCCCTCGCCGATACCGTGTTCGCCCGTCGCGGTCCCGCCCAGTTCGATCGCGAGTTCGACGATGTCCCGGTACAGGGCCTCGCCGCGCTCGACCTGTTCGGGGTCGTCGGGGTCGGCGAGCACGCCGTAGTGGAGGTTGCCGTCGCCCGCGTGGCCGTAGCAGGGGACGAGGAGATCGCAGTCGTCGGCGAGCCGTTTCGTCTCGCGGACGACCTCGGGGTAGGAACTGATCGGGACCGTCACGTCACCGGGGTGGAGCGGCTCGAGGTCGGGATCGTACGTCGAGACGGCGTAGGCCATCTCCCGGCGCGCTTGCCAGAGTGTTTCCATTTCGGCGTCGTCGTCGCTCATCTCGAAGCGGACGACGTCGCGGTCCTCGAAGATCGACCGGCAGAGGTCGATCTCCTCGTCGACGCCGTGGTTGGCGTGGAACTCGAGGAAGACCATCGGCGCGTCGGGCAGGTCGCTGCCGAGGTAGTCGTTCGCCATCGTCGCGCTCAGCCCGTCGACGAGTTCGATCCGGGCGACGTCGATGTCGGTCCGGACCGCGTCGAAGACCGCCTCGGCGGCGTCGTCGAGGGTCTCGAAGATCGCCCGGCCGCCGCGGATCTGCTCGGGGCGGCCCGCGAGTTCCAGCGTCGCCTCGGTGACCACCGCCAGCGTGCCCTCGCTGCCGACGATGAGATCGGTCAGGTTGTAGCCGCTCGAGGTCTTGCTCGCTCGCGAGCCCGTCTCGATGACGGTGCCGTCGGCGAGCACCGCCTCGAGGCCGAGCACCCAGTCGGCGATTTCGCCGTACCGGACCGTCTTCATGCCGCTGGCGTCCGTCGCGATCATCCCGCCGATCGTCGAGATGTCGCCCGAGGAGGGCAGCGGCGGGAAGAACAGGCCGTCGCCGGCGACGTACTCGTCGACGTCCGAGCCGATGATCCCCGGGCCGACGTCGATCTGGAAGTCGTCGGGCCGGTAGTCGACTACGTCGTCCATGCGCGTGAGATCGAGGCTGATTCCCCCGTGGGCCGGCACGGCGTTTCCCTCGAGTCCCGTGCCCGCGGCGTAGGGGGTCACCGGGACGCCGCGGTCGGTCGCGGCTGCGAGGACCGCCGACACGTCGGCCGTGCGCTCGGGCCAGACGACGGCGTCCGGGAGCGTGCCGCCTTCGGTTCGCTCCGTCCCGAAATCGGTGGCGTGGGATTCCAGTCGACCGGCGGCGAACGAGACCTGATCGTCCGCGAGGTCGAGGGCCTCGAGGAACGAACAGTCGTGTGTCATATGGCCACGTTAGTCACTGGCAGCATCAACGTTTCCCACTGGCTCGCGCGCTGAACGCGGGGTGTGGTAGTACGGAACGGGTCGCCGACCGCTGCTCGCGTCGCTCAGTCGAATACGACAGCCGCCGCGAGCGAAACGACGACTGCGACCGCGAGGGCGACGAGAATCCCGAAGACTGGATCCGGCTCGCCGAGGGCGAACCCGGCGGCGAGCATTCCGATGCCGCCGAGTTCGAGTCCGAGGCCGACCACGCCAGTTCGCGCGCTGCCGCCCGCGCGACTGGCGGCGTCGGAGACGCCTCCCTCCTCGCTCGCCTCGTTCTGGGCGGCGGTAAAGCGAAGGAACCACGGGAGGAACAGCGACGCCCCAGCGCCCGCGAAGACGCCCGCGATCGCGCCGTAGACGATACTGTCCAGCGCGATCATACCTACGGCGGTGAACGCGACGGCGTTCATCACCGCCGATCCGCCGCCGATGACTTTGAATACGCGATCGTCGACGTCCGAATTCGAGACCGACATGGATAGGGGATTTACTGTTAGTAAAAAATAATGTTCCGGTTTCGGGCCCGGTACGATCGAATGCGAGCGTCGCCACCGCCGTTCGGCTGTCGACGAGTCTACCGCCGGCGTGGGAACGCCCACCGCGAGGTAACCCGGCGATCGTGTACAGCGACCTCGAGCAACGAGGGACCGTCAGTGTGGAGGCCGTTCGCTCGGACGGACGGAAACGGTCCAATTTTATGTGAGTGCATAACGCTGTCAATGATGATGATGATGGTTTGCCGCGCGACTCGAGGGCGATCGCGGAGGGGAGCACTGTGACCGCCGAACTGGATCTGTTGGTGCGCCTCGGTGACTACGACCGGCCACAGGAGGTCGCCGAGCGCGCCGTGCAGGCCGAAGAACTGGGCTTCGACCGGCTCACGGTCGGCGAGACGACCGGCTGGAACATCGTCCCGCCGCTGACGCTGGCGGCCGACCGCACGGAGGAACTGGGCATCTCCAACGACGTCATCTCGCCGTACGGCCGGACGCCGTCGATGCTCGCCCAGACCGCGCTCACGATGCAAGCCGCCGCGGACGGCCGGTTCCGGTTCGGCATCGGCCCGAGTTCGCCCGCGATCACCGAGCGCTGGCACGGCCAGGCGTTCGACCGCCCGCTCCGGCGCACCCGCGAAGTGATCGAGATCATGCACAACGTCTACGAGGAGGGCAACCCCTCCTACGAGGGCGATATCTTCGAGATCCCCGGGCTGGGGTACGAGCGCGGGCCCTCGGAGAACCCGCCGCCGATCGATGTCGGTACCCTCGGCCCCAAAGCCACCGAGATGGCCGGCCGCTTCGGCGACGGCTGGGCACCCCAACTGTTTACGAAAGACGGTCTGCGGGAGCGACTCGAGGACCTGGAACGCGGTGCCGAACTCGGCGGGAAGGAGCTCTCGGACCTGCGGGTCGCGCCGATCGTTCGCGGCGTCGCGAGCGAGGACCGCGAGGAAGCGCGCGCGAAGGCTCGCGGCACGATCGCGTTCATGCTCGGGGCCTACGGCCCCTACTACGGCGATTCGGTCGCCGAACAGGGCTACCCCGACGTGGTCGAGGAGATCCGGGCCGCGTGGGACGACCGGGACACGGACGCGATGGCTGACGCCCTGCCCGACGACGTACTCGACGAACTGGCCCCCGCGGGCACTCCCGAGGAGGTCCGCGAGTGGGTCCGCGACTACGGCCAGATCGAGGGCGTCGACGCCGTTCGGGTCGGCTTCGTCGACGGCATGACCGAGGCGGACAAGCGGACGACGATGGAAGCCGTCGCCGACCTCGCCTGAGCCTGATCGGCGGTTTCCGCCGTTTCCGACCAGCGAGCCGGTGCGATGGACTCCGTCCCCGCCCCCGCTTCGTCCGGGGACACTCGGCGAGTGTTTCGATCGGACTCACACGTCGCATATATACGGTCCGGCGCGTATCCGATGTATGATCCCACTACTGAGTTCGCCCGAGAGTCTCACCGCGTTCGGCGAGACGGAGTCCGACGCCGTGGATACGGCGATGGACCTGTTGGCGGATCGCCGCCGTCGCGCGGTGTTGAAGTACCTCGCCGAGACCGACGGCTCCGCCGCGCTCACGGAGCTGGCAGTAGAGATCGCAGCGCAGGAGGCGGGTGCGGAACCGAACGCGATTTCGGACCACGGCGACGTCTCAGCGAGGGATCGCCGGGCCGTCCGCATCTCGCTGCACCACACGCACATACCGAAGTTAGCCAACGCGGACGTGGTCGATTACGAAACCGAGACGGAAACGGTCACGCTCCGCGACCGCGGACGAGCGCTGCTGTCCCGACAGGACGCCGTCAACGAACCCCCGAAGTAAGCCGGATAGCCGGATTGTCACCGGCGTCTCTCATCCGTCTCCGGTTCCCATTCCCATCTCCGTTTCTCGAGCATCGACCGACCGTTCGGTTACGGCTCGATGACGAGTTTTCCGAGGAAGCTATCGTTCATGACTGCCCGCTGGGCCGCCGCGGCCTCCTCGAGGTCGTACGACCGCGCGACATCGATCGAGAGGTTACCGACGTTCATGAGGTGGGCGACGCCGCGCAGCGGCACGCGCAGGTCCGGCGTGTTGAACATGCTCATGAACTGGTAGCTAACGTCCTTCGACCGGGCGGCACCGTCGTTCGTGAAGCCGGGGTCCGGACTGTTTTCGCCGATTCCGATGACGCGTGCGCCGGTCGCGGCAACGTCGGCGTCGAACTGCAGGTAGTCGTCGAGCCGGTGGTCGAGCACCACGTCGACGCCGCCGTCGGAAGCGTCGCGGACGGCGTCGGCGAGGTCGTCGCGCGCGTAGTCGAGGACCGTCTCGGCCCCGTAGTCGGCGAGTCCGTCGTGGTACTCCTCGGACGCAGTGGTGATGACCCGCGCGCTCACGGCGGCCCCGATCTGGACCGCGGCGTGTCCGACGCCGCCGGAGCCGCCGTGGACCAGACAGTACTCCGCGGGCTCGAGGTCGGCGTGGTCGACCAGCGCGCGCCACGCGGTGACGGCGGCGACGCCCGCGCCGCCGGCCTCGGTCAGGTCCGCGCCGTCGGGGAGGTGGACGACGCGGTCGATCGGAACCGTCGCGTACTCCGCGTAGGCACCCTGCGAGGAGCCGTTTCCGATACCGGTGCCGTAGACGCGGTCGCCCGCC
Organism: Natrinema sp. LN54; assembly: GCF_052439245.1. Lineage (NCBI taxonomy): Archaea > Methanobacteriati > Methanobacteriota > Halobacteria > Halobacteriales > Natrialbaceae > Natrinema > Natrinema sp. LN54. Next base: position 160,516 of record NZ_JBQVRP010000004.1, on the reverse strand, counting down.
TCGAAGCCGTCGACGGCGGCTCCCGTCTCGGCGACGGTGCCCGCGATATCGACGCCGGGAGTGAACGGAACGTCGACCGGCGTGTACGACCCGTCTCGGAAGTAGGTATCGACGGGGTTGACGCCGGCCGAAGCCACTTCGACCAGTAGTTCGTCCGCGGCGGGCTCCGGTCGGTCGATCTCGTCTACCTGTAGTACGTCCGCGTCGCCGTGCTCGTGAAGGCGTACAGCTCGCATCCTACTCGGTAGCACGCAGCGGGACCGTAAAACGGTATACGTGACGGCAGAGCGGACACCCCCCAACGGGCGGCCCGCTCCCGTCGCGGCCCCGACTGCCGATAGTCGTCACTGGAAGTCCCTGCACACCCGATCGCATGACGGCTTCGCGATCGGTGTGGAAATCGGTCCAGTGGCGACTATGTTGCACCAGCAAGTACAATCCTTGTCTGCACGAGCCCCCTCGCTGTCGATATGAGCGAATCCGATCAGCAACCGCTCGAGGACACCACAGTGGGAATCTTCCTCGCCGCGGAAGGCACCGAAGAAGTCGAGTTCACCGAGCCGAAGGCGACCGTCACCGACGCCGGCGCGACCGTCGACGTGCTCGGCAGTGAGTCCGGCGAGGCCCAAACTGTGAACAACGACCTCGAGGAGAGCGACAGCTACGAGATCGAGAAATCGTTCGAAGACGTCTCGGCCGACGACTACGACGCGCTGATCGTCCCGGGCGGGACCGTCGGCGCGGACACGCTCCGGACGAACGAAGACGGCATGGACCTCCTACGACAGCACGTCGAGGCCGGCAAGCCGGCGGGTGTAATCTGTCACGGCCCGTGGACGCTGATCGAGGCAGGCGTGGTCGACGGCCGGCAGCTAACGTCCTACCACAGCTTGCAGACCGACATCCGCAACGCCGGCGGCGAGTGGGTCGACGAGGAGGTCGTCGTCGACGACGGGCTGGTGACAAGTCGGAATCCGGGTGACCTCGAGGCGTTCTGTGAAACGATCGTCGACGAATTCGCGTCAGCAAAGCGCTAACACTCACGACCGTCTGTAATGGCGTGCGGTGTCGGACGGTGACGGAACAGTCTCGATTGATCAGTCGGCAGACGGTGGCGCGCGCTGTCAGCTGGCCGAGCGCTAGCGAGGGCGGCCCATAGCGCGCGCCACCGCGTGGTAAGTGATCGATCGGAGCGATACGGAGGTCACTGAAATCTGCAGTAACAGTCAGCCGAACGTCCGAATACCGAAACGGCCTCGTGTCGACTCCTATCGAACCGCCTGCGTCGCGTCGGCCATGATCTCGAGCGCTTCCTTCAACTCCTCAGTGCCGGTCGCATAGGAGAGTCGCGCGTAGCCCTCGCCGTTCGCGCCGAAGGCGTCGCCGGGGACGACCACCACGCCGCGCTCGAGCACTTCGTCACACCAGCCGTCGGGGACCTTCGGCATCGCGTAGAACGCGCCTTCGGGTGTGGGCACCTCGAGTCCGGCGTCGGTGAGCCCGTCCAAGACGAGGTCCCGCCGCTGTTCGAACGTCTCGACCATCTCCTGGACCGGCTCCTGCGGACCGGTCAGGGCGGCCTCGGCGGCGAACTGCGCGGGCGCGGAGGCACAGGCCTGTCCGTACTGGTGGACCCGGAGCATGCGCTCGATGCGGCGATTGGAGCCGACGACCCAGCCGAGCCGCCAGCCGGTCATCGAGTAGGTCTTCGAGCAGGCGCTGACGACGACGACGTTGTCCGTGTCGGCGAACTTCAGCGGCGAGTGGTGCTCGCCCTCGAAGACGATGTGTTCGTAGACTTCGTCGGAGATGCAGAGCACGTCGTGCTCGTCGGCGATGCGGGCGAACTCGCGCATGTCGGCCTCGCTCTGGACGGCCCCCGTCGGGTTCGCGGGGCTGTTGACGATAAACGCCGCCGTCTCCTCGGTGATGGCGTCCTCGACAGTGGCGGGATCGAGGGTGAGATCCTCCCGGAGCCCGACCGGCTTCGGCGTGCCGTCGGCGATGTGAGTCAGCGCGTCGTAGGAGACGAAGCCGGGGTCCGGGAAGACGACCTCCTCGCCGGGATCGACGTGGGCCTCGAGCGCGAGGTGCAACGCCTCGCTGCCGCCGGACGTGGCGATCACGTCACCGGGGTCGACCTCGAGACCGTAGTCGCGGTCGTACTTCGCTGAAATCGCCTCCCGGAGCTGTTGGGTGCCCTTGTTGGAGGTGTAGGCGTCGGCCCGTCCGGACTCGATCGCTTCGATCGCGCCGCGGCGAGCGTGGGCGGGGGTCGGGAAATCGGGCTGTCCGAGCCCGAGGTTGATCGCGTCGTCGCCCGCGGCCTCGAACACTTCGCGGATGCCGCTGATCGACACCTGCTCGACTCGCCGTGCGAATTCGGTCATGGCTACACGGGGGTTGTCGACCCCGATAACTCTTGATGTGTTCGCCAGTCGCGTCAAACGGCTATCAGAAGCCGTGAGACTCTTGTCTGCGAGACTAACAGTGCCACAAGGAATATGCCCTCCCTCTCGAATTCTGGGGTAATGACGACATCTCGACGATCGCTGCTCGCCGCGGGCGCGACCGGGACGCTCGCACTGACAGCAGGCTGTCTCGACTTCGTCCTCGGCAACGGACCGCTCGAGTTCAGTTCCGACCGCGTCGCACCGACCGACGAGGCCCTCGAGGAGACCGGCTACGACGAGAAAGAGGTCACCGAGGAGACGATCGATCGAACTGTCGAACTCCCCGCCGGCATCGAACGCGACGTGGAGGCCTCGATCTGGACCTCGGTCTACTCCAAACAGCTCGAATACAAGGGGCAAGAGCGCGAGGGCAGCGCCTTCGCGGCCGTCTCGATCCCGGGGATGGAGGTCGCCGGCCGCTCGGTCAACCCGCTCGACGACATGTCGAACGAGGAGTTGCTCGCGGAGTTCCTGAACCAGATCGACGGCGGCGAGATCCGCAACATCCAGCACGAGGAGTCGTTCGAACTCCCGATTCTGGACGAGCAACGCGAAACCGACGTCTTCATGGGCGAATCCGACCTCGCGGGCGAGCCGATCGACATCGAGATCAAGATCACGTCGTTCAACCACGAGGACGATCTGCTCGTCTTGCTCGGAACCCTCCCGAAGATGAATACGAAGGAATCCGCGAACGTCGAGGTGCTGATGGAGTCCGTCGAGCACCCGTTCGATAGCTAATTCGAAGTCGTCTCGAACCGGTAGTTAGGCAAACGCGTCTCCGTTCTCTCGAGCGCTCATCGCGTAGCGCCGCGGCTTTCGGTCACTGAAAATGGCTGAAATAGGGAACTGCGTCGAACGGCGACGCGGCGTTAGTAGAACTCGCGGACGAGATCCATCGCGTCCTCGGGCGCGCCGTCGGGGATCTCGGACATGTCCTCGGTAACGCCGTGCTGTTCGTGGTACGGCACGGAGTTTTCGTCCTGATACATCACGCCTTGGTATTCCTTATCACTGTCGAGGATGACTTCCTTGGCGGCCTCGTAGTCGTTCGGATCGTGGTCCTCGTCCTCCTGCAGGTCGACGAGGTTGTCGCGGAAGTAGTCGTAGGTGTCGACGTCGTTGAACGTGACACAGGGACTGAAGACGTTGACGAAGCCGAAGCCGTCGTGCTCGATGGCTTCCTGCACGATCTCGGCGTGGCGCATCGCGTCGGAACTGAACGACTGCGCGATGAAGGACGCGCCGGAGGCCAGCGCGAGGGCAAGCGGGTTGACCGGCGGCTGTTTGGGGCCTTCGGGGGTCGTGCTGGTCTCGAAGTCCGAGCGCGAGGTCGGCGAGGCCTGTCCCTTGGTCAGCCCGTAAATGCGGTTGTCCATGACCACGTAGGTCATGTCGACGTTCCGGCGGACCGCGTGGACGAAGTGACCGGCACCGATCGAGTAGCCGTCACCGTCGCCGCCGGCGACCATGACCTCGACGTCGGGCCGGGCCATCTTGACGCCGGTTCCGACCGGCAGGGCGCGACCGTGGACTCCGTGCAGCGCGTAGCTGTGCATGTAGGTCCCGATCTTGCCGGAACAGCCGATCCCGGCCACCACGAAGGTGTTGTCGGGATCGTTGCCGGTGTTCGCGAGGGCTTTCATCATGCCGTTCATCGTCCCGAAGTCGCCGCATCCGGGACACCACGTCGGCTGCTTGTCGGACTTGAAGTCGGTAAATCGTACGTCGGAGCTCATTGTGCTGGCACCTCTTCGGTGAGTTTGTCGGTAATGTCGTCTGCGAGTTCGTCCGCCTTGAATCGAACGCCCGTATACTTGTTAATGCGCTTCACGCGGGTAAGCACGTCGTGTTCGATCACGTCGGCGAACTGCCCGGTCGCGTTACACTCGACGACGATCGTCTCCTCGGCGGCCTCGATCTCCTCGGTCAGATCCGGCCGCGGGAAGATGTAGGGCACCGAGATGACGCGGACGTCGATCCCGTCGTCCTCGAGGTAGTCGAGCGCTTCGATGAGCGCGCCTTCGTTCGACCCCCACGAGATGATGAGGTTGTCCGCGTCCGGGTTGCCGAACTCGCGGTAGTCCCAGTCCTCGTTCTCTCGTGCGGTTTCGACTTTGCGGTTTCGCTTGTTGACCTGATGGACGCGCTCGTCTTCTTCCTCCGTCCGACGGCCGAGTTCGTCGTGCTCGAGGCCGGTGGACATGTGGGCGGCGTCGGTCGTGCCGGGGATGGCACGCGGGCTGACGCCGTCTTCGGTGACGGCGTGGGCGCGGAAGTGGCCCTGCGCGTCGAGCCACTCGTCGACCTCGTCCTCGTCGACGAGCTTGCCGCGGTCGATCTCGACCTCGTCCATGTCGAAGGCCTCCGGCGGGAACGTCTGTTCGGTGACCGACATCGCCAGATCCGAGACCAGGAAGACCGGCGTCTGGTACTTCTCCGCGAGGTTGAACGCCTCGATGGTCTTCCAGAAACACTCGGTGATCGAGGTGGGGGCGACGACGAACCGCGGGACCTCGCCGTGGCCGCCGTACAGGGCCATATTGAGGTCGCCCTGCTCCTGTTTCGTCGGCATCCCGGTGGAGGGACCCGAACGCTGGACGTCGGCGATGACGAGCGGCGTCTCGCTGGTCGCGACCAGCCCGAAGGTTTCGGTCATGAGGTCGATCCCGGCACCCGACGTGGCGGTCATCGATCGGGCACCGGCGCGTGCGGCCCCGAGCGACATGTTGATCGCCGACAGCTCGTCTTCGGCCTGCACGACGTGGCCGCCGTAGTCCTCGATCCGTTCGGTGAGATACTCCATGATCGAGGTCGCGGGCGTGATCGGATAGCCGGCGTAGAACCGACAGCCGGCCGCGAGTGCCCCCATCCCGACGGCCTCGTTCCCGTTGAGGAGGACGTAATCGTTGTCCGTCGTGTCGATGTTGTAGCCGAGGTGGTCCAGATCGTAGTTCTCCTGGACGTATTCCTGTCCCGCGCGCGCGGCTTCCTTGTTGTTCTCGACGATCTTCGAGCCCTTGCCACCGAAGCGCTTCTCGAGGGCTTCGTCCAGATATTCGACGTCGAAGCCGGTGATCTCACACGCGGCACCGAGCGCGACGATGTTGCGCATGATCGCGCCGCCGGCCTCCTCGGCCAGCGACTTCAGCGGGACGTCGACCGCCGTCATCTCGTCGGGAATCTCGGCGTCCCACGAGCGCTCGCCGTCGTAGATGATGGCGCTGCCCTCGTGGAGTTCGTCCAAATTCTCGTCGATCGTCCGCTGGGTGAGCGCGACCAGGATGTCGAGTCGGTCAACGACGCTCTGGACCTTGTCGACGGAGGTCCGAATCTTGTAGGCCGTGTACCCGCCGCGGATACGCGACGCGAAGTCTTTGGAGGTGAATACGTGCCGTCCGGCTCGGGCGAGTGCCTGAGCGAAGATCTTACCCGTGGAGTCGATGCCGTCCCCGGCCTCGCCTCCGACCGCCCAGTTGAGGTCCTCAGCCATGTTGTCCTGAGCCTTACCCCCCATAAATGAAAAGGCTTCTGAAACCCCAACCGACAGATTGCGACGACGAATGATATATTCGGCATAGACAAACACGACGATTAGTCGTTATTAATTACGAAGGCGGCGATATCACGAGAAAGAAACGGCGACGCGGAGAATTTGTAATTGAGTTCCGAGTAATACTCCGGAACATCGAATAGGTACGCGAGTCGACCCGTCGTCAGTGGCGGAACGGAACGCCTTTTCAACCTGCCGCCGAACGAATTCGACATGGAAGGGACCCCAGTCACTGTCGAATCGGTCAGCGAAGTCGGCCCCGATACCGTCACGCTCGAGCTCGCGACGCCCGAGGGGTTCGACGCCCTGCCGGGACAGTTCGTCCTGCTCCGGGCCCGGCCCGACGACGAGGTGCTCTCGCGCCACTACACGCTCTCGTCGCCCTCCGTCGGCGAGACGTTCGAACTCACCGTCGGCGTCGACCCGGACGGCGACCTCTCGCCGTGGCTCGCTGGCCTCGAGGGCGGCGAGACCGTCCACGTCGACGGACCGTTCGGCAGGATCACCTACGAGGGCGAGGACGACGTCGTCGCGGTCGCCGGCGGCCCGGGGGTCGGCCCCGCGGTTGCGATCGCCGAAGCGGCCCACGACACCGGACACGACGCCGTCGTGATCTATCAGGCCGACGAACCCGCCCACACCGAGCGCCTCGAGGCGCTCGAGGACGCGGGCGCGACGGTCGTCTTCGTCGACGGTGACGCGGCCGACGAACTGGCGGACGCGATCGCGACCCACCGCGAGGACGGCCAGTTGTACGCCTTCGGCTTCGACGGCTTCGTCACGGCCGTCGCCGACGCGATCGAGGACGCCGGCGGCGACGCCGACGAGGCGCTGATCGAGAACTTCGGCTGACGACGGTGGCGGCCGCGCTATCGGATCGGCCTCGAGTCGCCGACCGACGGACTCGCTCTTACTCTCGAGGATCCTCGGACAGTCCCAGTTTCACGAACACGAGCGCCGCCCCCAGCAGCGCGGAATTTTTCGCGAAGTGGAAGAACTCCTGTTGTCGCAGTTCGGGGTCGTCGACCGTCCAGAAGTCGTGCATCACCGGCGTCGCACCGGCGAAAAATCCCGCGACCGCGGCGGCCGACGCGGCGGGGACTCGCCACAGCGCCACGCCGAGACCGCCGAACAGGAGCCCGCCGCTCGTCGCCGGCACCGACAGCGACGGGATCGGCGCGTTCTTCGACTCGGCGTACTGGATCCGCGCCTCGAGGTTCCGGAGGTTGTCCATTGCCATGAACGCGAGGACGGCACCGAACAGGACCCGCCCGAGCCGGAACGGCCCGCTCTCGGCGACCGAGTTCTCGTCCGCTTCCGCCCGGCGGAGCGTTCCACGCTCGCTACTGTGTTGCGTCTCGCGCTGGAAGGGGCTACGCATACGGTGGCGTAGACGCGCGACGGGTTTCAGTACGGCCGTGACATTTGCGTGTCTCGCGAGCGCTGACAGTCTCTGAAAAACACAGGTTAGAGCCCGTGACAAAGGTGTTTATCCCTCACCGTGGTGGGATCGCGTATGCGACGACGAGACCTCCTCGCCGGCACGACCGGCGCGATCTGTGGACTGGCCGGTTGTACGGGCTCGACGTTCGAACGGCTCCAGTCGGAGCGTCCGGATATCGATGACGAATCCGCCGACTCGAGCGACGGAACCGACCGGGACGCCGCCGAACCGGAAGCGGACGACCCGATCGTCGTCGGCGACCCCGACGAGGTGCCGTTCCTCGCCGCGCACCCGCCACACGAACTCGAGTTACGAAACGAGGGCGAGACGGATCGAACGATCTCCGTCGAGATTACGACCGACGGCGACGATGGCGGCGGGAGCGACGGTGACGGTAGCGACGAGCGAGACGATGACGCACTGCTCGAGCGCGATCTCGACATCGCGGCGGGCGAGGCGCTCGAACTCGTCCTCGTCGAGCCGCGGTCGTACGCGGTCACCGTGACCGCGAGTAGCGACGACGGCACGAGTCGGTCGACCGTGACCGACGGCGTCGACCGGCGGCCGTTCGACTGTACCCGCTCTCGAACGAGCATCGCGCTCAGCGAATCCGGCGTGCAGACCGAATCGACTTCGACGTCGATCCCCTGTCCAGTGCCCGAAGTCACGGACGCGTCGCTCACGGTCGGCGAGGGGGAGTGTGCGGGCCGGACCGACGGCGACGGCGCGACCGTCGAGTTCGCGGACGAGGCCGTCGTCGTCGACGGCGACATCGGAACGCCGACGCCCTGTCACGGCCTGTCGCTCGCGGACGCGGCCTACGACGAGGGCGGTGACGTTCTCACGGTGACCGTCGCCGTCGGCGAACAGGAAGCCGACAACTGTACCGACTGCCTCGGCGTCGTCGACTACGAGGCGCGGATCGACCTCTCGGGACGCTATCCGAACCGCGTCGAAGTCCACCATCGGAGCGACGAGGAGGACCAGCAGATCACCGCGGCCGAGTATTCAGCAGACTAACGGCCGAAAAGGGGCCGAAATCGGCGTCAAATCGCCGATTTCGTCGGCCCGAATCAGTGTTCGACGAGTTCGACCAGAATCCCGCCGGTGTCCGCCGGGTGCAAGAATGCCACCGAGTGGCCCCACGCGCCCGGTCGCGGCTCCTCGTCGATCAGCGTCACGTCGTGGTCGCGGACCCTCTCGAGGGCACCCTCGAGGTCGTCCGTCGCGAGCGCGAGGTGGTGGACGCCCGCCCCGTCGTCCTCAAGGTAGCGCGAAATCGTCCCCTCCTCGAGCGGCTCGAGCAGTTCGAAATAGCCGTCGCCGCAGTCGAGGAAGACGACTCGCATGCCGTCGAACGCCTCCTCGTGGGCGACCTCGAGGCCGAAGAGGTCGCCGTACAGTGCCGCGAGGTCCGCTGCGTCGTCGGTCGCGATCCCGGCGTGATCGAAGTGCATCGAGTCGTACTGTGCGGAGCGGCCGTGTTACTGTTATGATTTTTCGTTGGATTCGACCCGGATCGAGCGACGGACTGTGGCGTCAGCGGCGATCACTCGAGCCCCAACTGCGCGGCCAACCGCTCCGAAACCCCGCCGCCGAGGTCGAACACGGCGCGCATCTCCTCGGGCGAGAGTTCGAAGTCGAAGATATCGGCGTTCGCCTCGATGTGTTCCCGACTCGCCGCCTTCGGAATGGCCGCGACGAAGGGGTGCTGGACGAGCCATCGCAACGCGACCTGTGCCGCCGACTTGCCGTATGGCTCGCCAATCGCCGCCAGCCGCTCGTCGCCGACGACGTCGCCCTCCGCGAGCGGGCTGTACGCCGTCAGGAGGACCTCGTTCTCGAGGCAGTACGCGAGGAGGTCATCGCGCCGGTGGAAGGGATGGTACTCCACCTGATTCGTGACGATCGGCGTTTCGGAACGGGCGATCGCGTCCTCGAGCCCGTCGACCCCGAAGTTGCTAATGCCGATGTGGTCGACCAGCCCGTCGCGTTGCAGGTCGTTCATCGCACCGATCGTCTCCGCGAGCGGCGCCTCGTCGCTCGGTCCGTGTAACAACAGGAGGTCGACGGTCTGGAGCTCGAGCCGCTCGAGGCTCGCCTGCGTGGATTCGCGCACGTCCGCGGGGGCCGCGTTGTCAGGGTGGACCTTCGTCACGACGAAGACATCCTCGCGGTCGACCTCGCTTTCGGCGATCGCCCGGCCGACCGCGGCCTCGTTGTCGTACAGCTGGGCGGTATCGACGTGTCGGTAGCCGATTGCCAGTGCGGTCTCGACGGCCCGCCGGCAGTCGTCGCCGGTCATGCGCGCAGTACCGAGCCCGAGCGCCGGGACCTCGGCCCCTTGCGCGATGACGGTCCCCGTCGTCGTATTCGTACTCATGGACGGCCGTACACCGCCGCTCGGTATCAAGGCCACCCCGGCGAGGAACGACGGGTGACTGGGACCGCTACGCGACTGGTCTCGAAAAAAGTGGTCGACAGCGTGCGACTCGAGGCGTTATGCGTCGGTCGCGTTGGCGTCGGCCTCGGTGTCGTTGGTCGCGGTATCGTTCATCCCGGTTTCGTTGTCCGCAGTCTCGTTGCCCTCGGCGATGGGCTCGTCCTGCGTGTCCTCCGTCGCGTTCTCGTCGGCCTCCTGGTCTTCGGGAGCCGCTTCGTCGTCACCTTCGGGTGCCGACAGGGAATCGCCCTCGTCCGGCGGGACGATCTGCATGACCGCGCCCGTGTCGCCTTCCGGAACGCCCTCCTGATTCGCGAGCACGTAGACGTTCCCGTCGTCGTCGTGACCGAACTGCCGGACGAAGTAGGGGAACGAGCCGTCCTCGGTGCCCGAGACTTGGAGCGCTTCCATGTCCCAGAGTTCGTCTCGAGGGACGACCTCCTGATCCGCACCGTCAGCGCCCATTTCGCCGTCGCCTCCGGCTGTCTCGTTCATGCTGGCCGACTCGTTCATACCGGCCGTTTCGTTCCCCTCGTCGATGGGCTCGTCCTGCATGTCCTCCGTCGCGTTTTCGGGGGCTTCCGACTCGTTGGGGCTCATCCCCTCGGTCTCGTTGCCGCCGGCGTCGCCGCCCATCGATTCGCCGCCGTCTTCGGGCTCCGCGGCGGCGAGAAGTCGTCCAGCAGGCTCCTGACGGGCCGGGTCGGCCGTCCAGTCGCCGAAGACGTACTTGCCGTCTAGCTCGTTGACGTCGCCGGCTTCGTACACGTGGCCGCCGATGATCGTGATCCCGACCGGCTCGCCGTCGTAGACGTGCGGGTACTCGACGATCGGGTCCTGAAGCTCCTGTCCGTCGTAGGGCGCTTCGTCGGGGGCCGAGTCGGGGCAGTCCTCCGGCGGATCGCTCGGGCTGTCCGTGCTAAAGCAGTGGGTCCCCTCCTTGATGTTCCAGCCGTAGTTGCCGCCGGCCTCGACGATGTTCGCCTCCTCGAAGAGGTCCTGCCCGGCGTCGGAGACGAACAGCCGGCCGTCGCTGTCGAACGAGATGCCGAACGGGTTTCGCATCCCCCACGCGTAGTACTCGTCGCGGGCGTCCTCGACGTCGACCAGCGGGTTGTCGTCCGGAATGCCGTACGGCCGCTCGTCGCTCTCGACGTCGACGTCGATCCGGTGGACGCCGCCGAGCAGATTCTCGCTGACGTCCTGTCCGTTCCCGCCCGCGTTGTCGTCGTACCAGTCCTCGACGTGACCCTCCATGTCGTCGTTCGCCCCGCCGCCGTCGCCCATCGGGACGTAGAGGTAGCCGTCGGGGCCGAACGCCATCGGCCCGGCGTCGTGGTTGTACTGGGGCTTCTGGAACTCCATCAGGACCCGCTCGGAGTCGGGGTCGGCCTGACTCATGTCCTCGTTCGCCTGATACTCGGAGACGACTTCGACGTGGCTCCAGCCCTCGGGCGTCTCGTCGTTCGGCGGGGCGCTGTAGTGGACGAAGAAACGGCCGTTCTCCGCGAAGTCGGGGTGGAACTCGACGCCGAGCAGCCCCCGCTCGTCGTAGTCCTGATTCGGGTCCGCGTAGTCGCCCTCGAACGTCCCGAGTTCGACGAGCTGGTCGCTGACGTCGAGGAACGGCTCGTCCTGCAGGCCGTCGTCGGTGACGACCCAGAGCTCGCCGGTCTGATCGGCGACGAAGTAGCGGTCCTGCTCTTCGTCCGCCACGGCGAAGTCCGTCGGCGCGGTCATCCCCTCCGCGATCGTCTGGACGCCGATCTCCGTTCCCGGCTCGAAGAAGGCCTCCGCCTGCCCGTCTCCGGACTCTTCGGCCGCTCCGTTACCGCCACCGCCGACCGAGACATCTCCGCGCATCGTCCCTCGATGCGGTTCGCAGTAGTACTCGGCCATCTCGCTCGTCGCCTCGAACTCGAGGGACTGCGTCTCTCCCTGCTCGCTCATGAGTTCGGTCCGCTCGAGGTCCTCGCCCTCGCTGTCGACGATGACGAGGTTGTGGGCGGCACCGTCGAGGTTCTCCCACGTGACCTCGTAGGTGGTTCCCTCCTCGAGTTCGAGCGTCGGGTTCGTTTCGTCCGCGATCTCATCGGGTGCGACGCCGATCCAGCCGCTCGTCTCGCCTCCGAGCTCGATCGACTCGGTCTCCTGGGCGAGTGCGACGTTGCCCAGACCGACGACCCCGCCCGCGGCCGCGGCGGCTTGCAGTACGCGGCGGCGGGACGTCGATGGATAGTTGCCGGCCGACTCCGTTCCGGGGGTCGATCGCTCGTCGGGTTGCTCGCTCATGTTGGGCTCACACCAGCGCCGTTGCCCGATACGAGGATAAACCGGTTCGACTGTTTCCCCGAATTCCCAGCCCAATAGCAGATTGTCTCCGAATCACCCGACGGAGTCGGGTGTAAAACGGTATTACCCGAGAGACATCGGCGATGTTACTCGAGTCTAATTCGACATTCAACCGGTCGGACTGTGCTCTCGGGCTTCTATTTGGTGATCAGTCACACGGAGTCAGCACGGATCCGCCGGGGGAGTCTCGCCGACCGATTCGACTCCGACGCCGAGGGCCGAATCCCGACGAGGTTCTCAGACCGCGCCGCCGGGCTGGTACTCGCCGAACTCGTCGCGCATGACGTTACAGATCTCGCCGACCGTGGCGTAGGCCTTGACCGCGTCGATGATGTACGGCATCAGGTTCTGGTCGCTCCGCGCCGCGTCGCGCAGCGCCTCGAGTGCCGCGTCGACGGCCTCGTCGTCGCGGGACTCGCGGACGGACTCGAGGCTGTCGATCTGTCGCTGCTGGTCTTCCTCGGTGACCTCCTCGACGTCCATCGCCGGGTCCTCGTCGACCTCGAACTCGTTGACGCCGACGATGATCCGCTCTTTCTCCTCGATCTCCTTTTGGCGGTCGAAGGCCGTGTCCTGAATCTGGCGCTGGACCCACTGTTGTTCGACGGCCTCGAGCATGCCGCCGCGGTCGTCGACCTCGTCCATGATCTCGTAGGCCTCTTCCTCGACCTCGTCGGTCAGCGATTCGACGTAGTAGCTGCCCGCCAGCGGGTCGATGGTGTCGGCCGCGCCGGACTCGTGGGCGAGGATCTGCTGGGTTCGCAACGCGGTGCGGACGGACTCCTCGGTCGGCAGCGCGAGCGCCTCGTCTTTCCCGTTCGTGTGCAGGCTCTGGGTGCCCCCGAGCACCGCGGCCAGCGCCTGATAGGCGACGCGGACGACGTTGTTCTCGATCTGTTGGGCGGTCAGCATCGAGCCCGCGGTCTGGGTGTGGAATTTGAGCTGTTTGGACTTGGGGTCGTCCGGATCGAAGCGCTCCTCGATGATGTCGTGCCACATCCGGCGGGCCGCGCGGAACTTGGCGACTTCCTCGAAGATGTTGTTGTGGCCGTTGAAGAAGAACGAGAGCTGCGGCGCGAAGTCGTCGACGTCGAGCCCCGCTTCGATCGCCGTCTCGACGTACTCGATGCCGTTACCCAGCGTGAACGCCAGTTCCTGTGCGGCGGTCGAACCGGCCTCGCGGATGTGATACCCCGAGATCGAGATGGTGTTGAACTTCGGCGTCTCGGAGGCGCAAAAGTCGAAGATGTCCGTGATGATCCGCATCGACGGCTCGGGCGGGTAGATGTACGTATTGCGGGCGATGTACTCTTTGAGGATGTCGTTCTGGATCGTCCCCCGAAGCTCCGAGCGATCGACGCCCTGCTGGTCGCCCACCGCGATGTACATCGCCAGCAGCACCGAGGCCGGCGCGTTGATCGTCATCGACGTCGAGACCTCGTCGAGCGGGATCCCGTCGAAGACGGTCTCCATGTCGTCGAGCGAGTCGATCGCGACGCCGGCCTTTCCCACCTCGCCCGCGGCCATCGCAGCGTCGGAGTCGTAGCCCATCTGCGTCGGCAGGTCGAACGCCATCGAGAGCCCGGTCTGGCCCTGATCGAGCAGGTAGTGATAGCGCTCGTTAGTGTCTTCCGGCGTCGAGAACCCGGCGTACTGGCGCATCGTCCAGAGCCGGCCCCGGTAGCCGGTCGAGTAGACCCCGCGCGTGTACGGCGGTTCACCCGGGTTGCCGAGGTCCTCTTCGTAGTCGAGGTCCCCGATATCGTCGGGCGTGTAGAGCCGGTCGACCTCCTGCCCGCCCGTATCAGTCGTGAACGTTTCCTTTCGCTCGCCGAACCGCTCGAGGACCGGTTCGACTTCCGCCTCGTGCCACTCCGCCTTGCCGGCACGGATCTCCTCGAGTTCATCGGGGTCGAACATTATGGTTATCGTGGACGGGCCGGGGCTTCAACTTTGATGAACACGTCAAGCTTTCCCGTTCGTCTCGCCGAGACGGTCGAAATCGCCTCAGACGTTGTCGTCCGGGTCGTGTCGGTCGGCCATCCGCGACGCCTCCTCGGCGTAGCGCTCCCGCGTCGCCGGGTCGTCGATGGTGCCGAGCGCGTCCGTCGAAACGCTGAGACCGGCCTTCGTCTCTCGAGCGGGGCCGGTAAAGCTCGTGAGTGCCCGCTCGCGGCGGTGGTACCGGTGGCCGTCTTCGGTCGCGTAGACGAGGATGACGAGATTGAGTTCGTCGTCCCCGTAGGTTCGTTCGACGAGCCAGACGCGCACCGCGTCGTCCTCGCCGTCGGCTGATTCGCCGCCCTCGACCGTCGAATCGGATTCGTTCGAAGTCATGACTGTCACTCGGATCGCCACTACCGCTTATGTCTCGAGGCGTCGACGGCCCGCCTATGACCGAGGATTCGTCGGGATTGTCGGAGCCGCCGGGACGGGCGGACGACGCGGGCGACCGCCGCCGTGCCGCCCGCTACGTCGCGCCGTTTCTGGCGCTCGGATTGGTGAACCTCGGGCTCTTGCTCCGCTGGGGTCTGGACCCGCTGTGGGCGTTCGCGATCCTCCCGCCGATGCTCTTTCTCTCGGGAATCGGCTGGATCGCGTTCCGTCACGGCTTCGACCAGCGGCCCGCCGGAACGGGATCGGACCGGTGAGACGGACCGAACGACCGGTGTCATCCGCGTCGGTTACCGGCCCGTATCGTACTTGTACGTCGCCGAGTCGGGATCGATGCCGAAGTCCTCCGGCGACTCCTCGTCGTCCGTCTCGTCGCGCCCCTCCGGCGCGCGCTTGAACGCCTCCCGGAGCCGGTCGGGCATCCGGAACTCGTCGATATCGATCGTCAGCGGCACCGCGTCCGGATCGACCCCCTCCCGCTTGTCCTCGAGACGCTCCTGCAGGACGGCTGGCAGTTCGGATTCGTCGAGCCGCTGGAAGCCGAACTGGGCGAGGTAGGCACCCGTCCCGGTCAGGACGTAGACGGTCTCGAACCCCTGATCGCCGGCGTACTCCACGAGCCGTTCGACGATGTGGGCCCCGACGCCCTGTTCGCGCCAGCCCTCAAGGACGCCGATACTGGTCAGTTCGCAGACGGACTCGTCACCGTCGTCGGTCTTGTGGATGCGGATGCGGCCGAACCCGGCCTTCTCGCCGGACTCCTCGTCGACGGCGACGACGTAGTCACGGGAGCGAAACGCCGTCTCGTCGAGTCCCATCGACTCGATGTGATCCAGCAACCAGACCTCTTCCCTGTTTTTCGCGTCCCGCACGTACATGATGCGACGTAGGAGGTGTGCAGCCAAAAGCGTTTGTGGGTTGCCAGTAACTCGTCAGTGCCGCGCTGTCGCCGCTGTGACGGCGGCGACGCGCTCGCTCGAGACACTATTAGACAAATAATCTATTTTGGCACCATATATCCATGAACGAGATTTTATACTCGAGTTAGGGTAGATAGTGGTCCCCTATATCCCAGTATATCCGAACACGTGGGAAATACTTTTCACCCACTGTGTTCATTGTTGGCATATCATGGCCGAATGCGAACGCTGCGGCGACGAGGTGGCTCGACGGTTCACGCACCGAATCCGAACTGAGACCATGACGCACAGACGGACCCAGCGCGTCTGTACGGCGTGTCACCCGTCCCTTCCGGACTCGCTCGAGGCCGATCGGTCGTCGGACCGGGTCGTCGCCGACGGCGGCACCCTCGCGACCGACTGTCCGGTCTGTACCGGGTACACGGTACCCGACGGCGAATCCGACGTCTGCGTCGATTGTGGATGGACCAACGTCCGGTAGCGACGAACGGTCCGCGACCGCGGGCGGTGCCGGTGCTCGGACCGACTCCGAGACCGGACAGCATCGCTCATCGAATCGATTCTCGAGACGAATCACGAGCGGCGGTTCGCGTTCGCTCGAGCAGCCGTTCGATCCGGTCGTCGGTCGAGGGATGGGTCGAGAGGAGTCGGGTCAACTCGTCTTCGTCCTCTTCGGTGTGGACGTACAGGGTCGAGAGCAACCCCTGTGCGGACTCGGCGGTGCGCTGGATCGTCCGGAGCGCGCGAGCGAGCGCGACCGGCTTGCCGGTGACCGCGGCGGCGCGGTCGTCGGCGGCGTACTCCCGCCGGCGCGAGTGTGCGCGGACGGCGAGGGTCACGAGGAGAAAGCAGGCCACGACGCCGCCCTCGACGACCTGCAGCAGTCGGCCGAACGCCGTCCGCGACCAGGACGCCGGATCGCCGCGCGTCCACGCGACCGCTCGAGCGATCCCGGCCAGCGGGAGCAAGAACGGAGCCAGCACCAGAACGACCAGCCCCGCGACGGTCCGGAAGACGCCGTAGGCGAGCGTCTGTATGAACGCGTCGTAGCGCTCGAGGTGGGCGAGTTCGTGGGCCGCGAGCGCCTCGAGTTCGTCGAGCGACAGCACCCGAAGGAGCGAGCGGTCGAGGACGACGACGCCGTTTCGCTTGCTGCCCAGCGCGAAGGCGTTGGGCATCGGTAGCCGAGCGATCAGGATCGTCGGCGAATCGACGGCCATTCGTGACTCGAGCGCGTCGATCCGCCGGTAGAACCCGGGCGCGTGTGAACGCGGCAGTTCGACCGCCTCGAGGCTCGAGAGGAGTTGTTTCGTGCCGAGCCGATAGCTCAGGTAGCCGCCGAGGAGCCCGACCGCGACGATCAACAGGACCGCCGTCGCAGGGTCGGGCGCGGAGGCCCGGAGAACCGACAGCGCCCAGTAACAGACAACCGCCAGTCCGAGATACCACACCAACAGCAGGCAGCCGACGAGCGCCATCAGAAGCCGGGTCCCCGCGGGACGAGCAGACATCGGTGTCGAACCGACCTACGGCCGGCCGGTTGAAACGGGTATCGGACGACCGATCAGTCGGCCGACAGCGCCTCTTCGAGTCGGTCTTCGATGTCGTCCAGTTCGTCGCGTAGCTCCTCGCCCTCGGCACCCTCGAGGTCGTCGATCCGGTCGGCGATCCCCTGCAGTCGCGAGTACTTCTCGTCCTCGTCGACGCCGGTCTTTTGGACGTAGACGTCCTCGTCGACGTCGTAGACCTCGCTCTCCTCGAGATCGGTCACGGCGAGGACGACGTCCAGTTTGTCCCGGTCGACGCCCGTCACCCACTCCCGGGGGATGCCGCGCTCGTCGAGGGCGGCGAAGATCGTTTCGGCGTCTTTGGGCTGGCGTCGCTCCCGGGTCGTCCGTCGGACGGTTCCGTAGCGGCCGTGGAGTTCCTGGTCCGGCCCGAGTCGCTCGAGCAGCGGGTCTCGAGCCGATCGCCGGACCCGGTTGGAGCCGTGCTGGAGGTCGGACGCGAGCACGTAGAGGTCCGTCAGCGAGTCGGTATCGAGGGCCGCGGGCTCGTCGGCGTCGAGTTCCTCGAGCAAGGCGGCCAGCAACAGGGCGTCGTCGTGGACGCGTTCGGGCGGGTTTCGGGCGTCCGACGCGGGAACGAGAAACGGACTGTCCCCGGCGGTCCCGTCGGCGTCGTACCTGATCGTTTCGTCGTCGGCAGCGTACTCGTCGGCGAGGGTCACGACGCTGGCGTACGGCTCGACCCCCGGCTGGAGGTGGTCGATCGAAACCTCGCCCTCGTCGAGTCGCTCGAGGAAGACGACGAACTGCTCGCGCCAGAGCGGTCGCGTCTCCCCGCTGTCGCCGAACCGGACGACGATCCGGTCGTCGTCGGTCCGCTCGATCTCGAACGGCCGCTCGGAGACGGGCGTCAGCAGTTCGGCCCCCGGCTCGAGGGCCTCACACTGCTGCCGGAGGCTCGCCCACGTGTCGTCGGGTTCCATACGCTGGCTACGACGAGCGGGCGGAAAAAGCGCGACCACGAATCTGCCACCGGTCCGCGATCACGGTCTCGCTGGCGGAACGCGGCCTACTCGAGGACGGAGGGAAGTTGCGAGAGCGACGGGAGGTGATAGGTCGGGGTCACGTCCGCCTCGAGTCGCGCGTCGTCATCGGATCGCGAGAGCAACACCGAGTCGATGCCCGCGTTGTCGGCCGCCCGCACGTCGACGGTTCGGTCACCGACGTACAGCGCGTCGTCGGCCTCGAGGGAGTCCATCGCGGTCTCGATGTTCGTCGGATCGGGCTTGCGCCGGGCGAGCCCGTCGGGGGTCAGCGGACAGCCGTAGACGGTCTCGAACAGCGACCGGAGCCCGAACCGGTCGAGCAGCGTCGAGACCACGGACGGGTGGTTGTCGCTGACGATGCCGAGGGGCAACTCGAGCGACCGAACGGCGGCGACGTCGTCGTAGGCCGAGCGCAGCCCGCGCTCGACTTCCTCACACTGGGCACGGACCATCTCGCGGGCGGCCTGCGCACAAAACGCGTCGGTCTCGATGCCGAGGCTGCGACAGCGCTCGGCGATCGATTCGAAGTCGCCCCGGAGGAGCGCCTGTAGCGTCTCGGTCGCCGGTTCGGACCGGCCGAGTTGCTCGTACGTTCGGTCGAGGGCAGCGGACAGCCGCTGGGACGACGGGCTCTCGACGACGACCCCGTCGAAGTCGAACAGGACCGCATCGTACGTCATACTGGCACGGGTATTTCCGGCGGGATTATAATTCTGTTGCGATCATCGGCTCGGCAGCCCGCGATCGCCGCGGCGGTCGGGGCCCAGAGCTAAGGCGATCGCCGTGGTGTGTGGTCCCATGCTACACGCGGAAGGACCGCTTCTCACCGTCGACGTGGGCGACCGAACGGCGACCGAGACGAGCATCGACGACACGCTCGAGGCGGCCGTCGGCGGGCGGGCGGTCGCGACGGCGCTCGCCCACGAGCGGATCCCGTTCGACGCGGACCCGTTCGGTCCCGAGAACCGCGCCTATCTCGCTCCGGGACCGCTCCAGCAGTCCCGGATGTCCTTTACCGGCCGGCTGAACATGACCGCCCTCTCGCCGCTGACCGACGGGCTGGTCTCGAGCAACGCCGGCGGCTACCTCTCGCGGAACGTCGTCGGAACGGGGATCGGCGTCCTCGAACTCGCGGGGACGAGCGACGAGCTGTTGGCGGTCCACGTCACCGACCGCGGCGTCGAGTTCGAGGAGGTACCCGACCTCGAGGGTGCGACAGTGCCCGAAACGTCCGAGTACATGGCCGACGGCCACGACCTCGGGCCGGACAACTGCATCGCGATCGGGCCGGCCGGCGAGAACCGGGTCCGGTTCGCCTCGGTGATGACCTTCGACTCGCGGGCGTTCGGTCGCGGCGGACTGGGTGCCGTCCTCGGATCGAAGAACGTCAAGTGCGTCACGTTCGAAGGCGATTCGGAACCCCCGGTCGAAATCCCGAACCCGCCGGAGATGGACATCCACCGAGAGGCGGCCCAGTCGGACGACCTGCTGCGACGGCAGGGGACAACGGGCAGCACCGAGTTCATCAACGACAACTTCGCGCTTCCGACCCGCTACTTCGAGGAGTACGGGTTCGAGCACGCCGACCGGATCGGCGGCAACGCCGTCGAGGAGAAGAAATACGAAAAGGGCGCGTGCTCGGCGTGTGCCTACGCCTGCAAACTCCCGACGCGTGACGAGGAGGCGGGCATCGAAACCGAGGGCCCGGAGTTCGAGACCGTCTACGCGTTCGGCTCGAGCCAGGGCGTCGGGGACATCGTCGACGTGATGAAGGCGAACGAACTGTGTGATTCCCTCGGCATAGACACGATCTCCGCCGGGGTCACCGTCGCGGCCTACCTCGCGAGCGAAGACGAGTTCGGCAACGCCGACCTCGCGCGGGAACTCACCGAGAAGATCGCCTATCGCGAGGGGATCGGCGACCGCCTCGCGGAGGGCGTCGACCGCTGTCACGACGACCTCGGCGTCGACAACTACACCGTCAAGGGCACGGAGTTCGCCGCCCACGACGGGCGCGTCCTCCACGGGCAGGGGCTCTCCTACGCCGTCGCGAACCGCGGTGCGGACCACATGTACGCCGGCATGCTGACCCCCGAGTACAGCGGCGAACTCGATCCGGAGGGCACCCTCGGGAAGGCCGAGCGACTCGTCCGCGAGGAGAACGCGTCCGCGTTCCGGGACACCGGCATCGTCTGTGCCTTCGGCAGCGACTACGTCACCCCGGACCGACTCGAGACGCTGTTCGACGCCGACTACGCCGACCTCATGGAAATCGGCGCGCGGACCGTTCGCCGCGAGCGCCACTTCAACAACCAGCGAGGGTTCGACCGGAGCGACGACGGCCTCCCCTACGAGATCCCCGACCTCGAGGCGGCGATCGACGAGTACTACGCGGCGCGGGGCTGGACCGAGGACGGCGTCGTTCCGGATAGGGCCCTCGAGCCGATCGCACCGTCGGCGGACTGACGAGAGCGCGACTCGGTTCGGAACCGCTCCGTTCACCCACCGTACACCGACGGCACCAGCCGGATCACGGCACCGTCTTCGAGGGCCGTCTCGAGGCCGTCGATGTGGACGACGTGCTTCGCGTCCTTCGTGACGACCGTGTCCCCCGCCAGCCCGTCGCCGTCCGCGGCCACGAGTTCGCCCTCGAGGCCCGGATACGCCGCCTCGAGTTCGTCCAAGAGGTCGCCGACGGTGTCGGCGTCCGTCTCGTACCTGACCGTCTTCTCGCCGACGGTGTCGCGAAACGGACCGAAGAAGACGCACTCGAGTTGCACGCAGTGACGTTCGACGCGGCGTCCCTTGTAGTCGAGGGGCGAATCACGCACGGTTTACGACGGGGTCAGCCGATCCCACAGCGACTTCATGTCCTTGGCCGTCGCCATCGTCTCGAGTTCGCGGAAGGCGGATTGCTCCTCCTCGTAGTTCGACTCGAGCGGTGTCTGGACGTCGTTGCCGAGTTCGAGTTGCTCCCCGATCGTCGTCAGCCCCTCGTAGGCCGTCATCTCGACGCGCTCGGTCATCATCCCCGCGTTCAGGTAGACCATGTTCAGCAGTTCGTCGTCTTCGATCTCGGCCTCGAGTTCGCGCCGGTCCTCCTCGAGGCCGTCGAGGATGGCGCAATCCCGCGCCTCCGCGGGTCGGTCGAGCGCCGCGAAGACGTCCTCGATGCGCTGGACCTGCGTCCGGGTCTCGTCGCGGTGATCGGCGAAGCCCTGACTCATCCGGTCGTTGGTCGTGTTGCGGGCCATCTCGTCCAACGTCTCGACGAGTTCCTGTTCGACGTAGTACTGTTGGGCGAGCTTGTGGACGAACAGCTCGTGGAGATCGGTCATCGCCATACGGTGAACTACCACTGACCAGTCGCTTAGTCGTGGGCCACGAACACGCAGGCGCGTCGCTACCCGGTGATTTTCCGACCGAACACCGACGAACCGCATCCGGTTCCGCGTCTCCGTTCGGCCCCGATCAGGCCACGTCGTCCGGCACGTCGAAGTCGTGGAAGTGCTCGCCTTTCTCCTTGCTCAGAATGTCGAGCGCCGCCGACGCGCCGTCGCCAGCCGCGATCACGGCCTGCCACTCCTCGTCCCGGACCATCGCGCCCGTCGCGTACAGGTCCTCGATGCTCGTCTCCGTGTCGAGGTCCACGTCGACGGTGCCGTCGTCGGCGAACTCGACCTCGAGGTCCTCCGCCATGGAGCGATCGGCACCGGTCGCGAGCACGACGTAGTCGGCCTCGTACTCGCCGTCGTCGTCGACGGCTTCGCCGTCTGCTCGTTGCGTCTCCGACGCAACGCTGGTTTCGACGCGGAACCCGTCGTCGCCCGGTTCGACATCGGTGACCTCCTCGCCGACGCGGATGTCCGCCCCGCGGTCGCTGACCTGCCCGCGAGTCAGTTCCATGAACTCGCTGCCGCTGATGCTCCGGATTCCCGGATAGTTGAACAGGTGGGCCTTGTGCATCCACGTCTCGTCGGTGTCGAAGACGACGGTCTCGAGGTCGTTTTTCGCGGTGAAAAGGGCCGCGCTCAGTCCGGCCGCGCCGCCGCCGACGATTGCGACATCTGGCATACTCGCAGCGACCACGGACGGCGGGATAAAAAATTCCGACAGCGATCGAGACTGTCTCGAATCGCTGCTCGTCGGCTCTCGCGGCTCGGGGCGACCCGCTCGAGCGAGCGATTTCACCCCCGACCCCTTTTGGGCCGAGTGTGGATAGCTCGACGCGTTGATTCCAATGTCGGACGACAACGCACCCGCACCCGCAGAGTCCCCGGACCCGGAGTCGCTGTGGCTGGCCACGACGCCGACGACCGACTACGATCCCTTCGAGGACGGACTCGAGGTCGACGCGGCGGTCATCGGCGGCGGCATCACCGGGCTGACCGCGGCGATCGAACTCACAGAAGCCGGTCAGTCCGTCGCGGTCCTCGAGTCGGACCGGATCGTCGAGAGCACGACCGGGCACACGACGGCCAAGCTCACCTCCCAGCACGGGCTGGTCTACGACACCCTCGTCTCCGAGTTCGGCGAGGAACGGGCGAGACAGTACGCCGAAGCCAACGAAGCGGCGATCGACGAGGTCGAGCGACGCGTCGAGGAGTCGGACATCGACTGTGACTTCCGGCGCACCGAGGCCTACACCTACGCCGCCTCGCCCGACGACGTTTCGCAGGTCCGCGACGAGGTCGACGCGGCCCAGCGGCTCGGGCTCCCCGCCTCGTACGTCGAGGAGACGCCGCTTCCGTACGAGGTCGACGGTGCGGTCCGCTTCGACGAACAGGCTGCGTTCCACCCGCGGAAGTACCTCCTGTCGATCGCAGATGAGATCCACGGCGAGGGCAGCTACGTCTTCGAGGAGACCCGCGCGCTCGAGATCGAACCCGGCACACCGTGTCGCGTCGAAACGGAGCACGGAGATGTCGTCGCCGACGACGTGGTCGTCGCGACGCACTTCCCCGTCTTCGATCGGGCCGGCTACTTCGCGCGGATGCACCCCCATCGAGCCTATCTGCTCGCCGTCCGCATCGACGGCTCGCCGCCGGCGGGCATGTACTACAACACCGCCTCGCCGCCGGCGACGATACGGCGGTATCCGGTGACCGAGTCGGCGGAAACGGACGAGGCGGGAGAAGCCGAGGAACTCCTGATCGTCGGCGGCCAGAGCCACAAGCCGAGCGTCGACGGAGTGCCGACCTCCGAACGCTACCGGCGCTGCGAGGCGTTCGCCCGCGAGCACTTCGACGTCGAATCGATCGCGTACCGATGGTCGACCATGGACTACTCGCCGGTCGACGACGTGCCCTTTATCGGTCAGATCGACCCGCTCTCCGAGCACGTCTACGTCGGCACCGGGTTCAAAGGCTGGGGCATGACGAACGGCACCGCCGCGGGGATGATCCTCGCCGACCTCATTACCGAGGGCGAGAACCCGTGGGCCGACGTGTTCGATCCCCAGCGGTTCACACCGAAAGCCTCCGCGAAGAGCTTCCTCAAGGAGAACGCAAAGGTCGGCGGGAGCTTCGTCGGCGACCGGATCAAGTCGCTGCTGGCGTCGCTCGAGGCGCGCGGTTCGGACGGCCTCCCCGATCGCGGGGACGCTCGCGTCGTTCGGCGAACGGACCAGCCGTTGGGAGTCTACCGCGACGAGGAGGGGACGACCCACGCCGTGTCGGCGACCTGTCCGCATATGGGCTGTCTCGTCCGGTGGAACGACGCCGAACGGACGTGGGATTGTCCCTGTCACGGCTCGCGGTTCACCCACGATGGCGAGGTGCTGTCGGGGCCCGCCGTCGAGGGACTGCTGTATCGACGGCTTTGATTCCCAGAACGGGTCGTCGTCACCGGTAGTTTTGAATCCTCTCTTTACTCAGGCGGCGGTGCGAAACCGAATCGTCCGATCCGGTAAGTCGGGATGCGTACCGATCGATTCGAGCCTTCGATAGCACGCTCTTCTCCCGGTCGGTTACAGAAAAATGAACCCCAACGCCAATATGACGGCACCGAAGATCGCTATTATCACTCCCCAAGCTTGTATGTACGAAACCCTCCTGCCGTCGGGGTCGACCTCCTGACTCGGGCGCCGATTTTTTGTCGATGCTATTGTCTCACCCACTCTCGTCGTCTCGTATGGCCAGATAGCTCCGACAATTCCCATAATAAGAGCGTAAATTCCAAGAAAAAGCAACGTAATCTCCATGATTCGATACCGATTAAATTCACATATATTCCTTCTGGTCTTCCGTTCGGCGGTGATTGGTTGTCCTGTACTTATCACGGCTTTCAGAAACCGCTCCAATAAAGAAACTGTATACTATCTACTGGAAGGATACTGACTCGAGATCGATGCGGTTCGGTTCCGGAACCGACCCGACTTCCTCGCTCGAGACGGCGTAGGTTTCGCGTTCGCCGTCGCTCTCGTCCTCGTCGCCCGAGAGCACGATCACGCCCTTGGCGAGCAGCGGTGCGATCACGCCGGCCGCGACGGTTCGGGGGTCCGACAGCGGCGCGCGAACGACCACGCGGTCGTCCGCCTCGAGGCCGGTGTCCTCGACGACGCCGCGTGCGGCCTCGAGCACCGCTTCGTGGGTCACGGTCCGCTCGCCGTCGGTCAGGATTGCAGTGTCGGGATCGATCGAAAGCGGCGGGAACGACGGGTTCTCGCTCCAGAGGCCGGCGTCGAAGTGGTGAACGTCGGGCGCGTCGGGCTCGTCCCCGTAGCCGACGCGCTGTGCGCCCCGCGGCAGGTCGTAGTCCGCGAGCGACTCGACCGGTGCGACGAGGGTCCGAAAGTCACCCTCGTCCGCGAGGTCGGTCGGCGGGTCGAAACGCGTCGTCCCCTCGAGCAGCGTCGTCCCGAAACAGGCGAGCAGGGCGAGGGGGCCGTCGCCGACGACGCCGACGGTGACGCCCTCGCGGACGCCCGAGTGGCGCAGGAAGTTGCCGGCCTTCCACGAGGTCGTACAGAGCCAGTGGTAGTCGTACTCCCGGCCCGTCGCGTCGACGAGCCCGATCCGATCGTCCCGCAGCTCCCGGGTGAGCAGGTCGTCGACCGTCCCAGCGTTCATACGCGAGACTGCGTCCCGGGGAAGAAAAAGGACGCCGACTCGCGTCGCCCGTCTCGCTTTCGATCCCCGCTATACGGCGGGATCCGGCCCCTCGTCGCCGGCGTTCAGTCGTCCGCGGCGGCCGGTTCGGCGTGATCGACGTCGGTCCCGAGACACTCGAGGAACTGCGCGAGCCACTCGGGATGGTCCGGCCACGCCTGCCCGGTCACGAGGTTGCCGTCCCGCGTGACGCCGTCTTCCCACTCGCCGCCCGAGATCCGTACGTCCGCCTCGAGGGCCGGATAGCCGGTACAGGTTCGGCCCTCGAGGACGTCCGCGGCCGCGAGGAGCTGGACGCCGTGACACAGCGCCGCGACGGGTTTGTCCTCCGCGAAGAAGTGCCGGGTGATCTCGAGGACCTCGTCGTAGGTCCGGAGGTACTCGGGCGCGCGGCCGCCGGGGACGACCAGCGCGTCGTAGTCCGCGGGGTCGACGGCCTCGAAGTCGTGATTCAGCTCGAAGTTGTGCCCCGGCTTCTCGGTGTAGGTCTGGTCGCCCTCGAAGTCGTGAATCGCGGTCGGACAGGTGTCGCCGGCCTCCTTTTCGGGACAGACGGCGTGGACCTCGTGGCCGACCATCTGGAGCGCCTGAAACGGGACCATTATCTCGTAGTCCTCGACGTAATCGCCGGCGAGGAGCAGGATCTGTTGTGCTGGCATGGGTATTCCCGTTCGTCCATTCGGATGCAGCGAGCATAACCATGTTGGATGGTATCATGACTGACAGGGGAGAAGCGACGAGTGCTCGCGCGGCGTCGGTTGACTCAGATGACGCCGTGTTCGCGGTAGAATCGCCGCGTCCGATCGTCGGCCAGCAGCGGCCGGTGGACCTGTAGCGAGGCGACGCCAGGATAGCTGTTGGCCTCGATGATCCGGAACTCGCCCCCGTCGGTGACGACCAGATCCCAGCCGACGTAGGGGACGTGTGAGAGCGCCTCCGCGATCTCGAGCAGGCGCTCGCGGATCTCGTCCCAGCCCGGAACCGTCGTCCCTTCGATACGAGCGCCGGTTCCGGGGTGGGTCTCGTACCAGTCGACGACGCCGTCGTGGGGATATTCGGCCCCCGCACCGAGACGGCCCGTCTCGCGGTCGATATGAGCGCTCAGTCCGCCGTTCGAGAAGTTGTCCACGGGGACCGAATCCGCGGTCCCGATCCGGTGGATCGCGATCGGGACGAACGCCTCCCCCGCCCGCTCGTCGTACATCGTCAGGACCCGAAGCGTGTTCGCCGTCTCGGGGAACAACTCGGCCGCGTAGTCGGCCTGTTCGACGAACTCGCAGACGAGGTAGTGCTCGAGGTCCGCGAGTCGCTCGGCGAGGGCGGCCTCGCCCGTCGGCTCGCCGTCGAAGCGGTACTCGCCGTCCGCCCGCTCGAGGAAGTGAACGTTGTTCCCGCCGCCGCCGCTGAACCACTTCAGGACGAGGCGTTCTCCCTCCGAGAGGTGGTCGTCGAGCCACTGGAGTGGGTCCGGCGTCGGACCCGCGGTCGCCGACTCGTCCGGGTGCTCGAGTTCGATGCCGCCGTCGGAGGGGGCCTCCGACGAGGATCGCGAACCGAAGGTTCGCTCACCGCCGTCGGTCACGGTCACCCGCTCGGAGGCCGGGTCGAACGTGTGAAACCGTCCGTCGGCAAGCAGTCCGTACACCGCTGGACGGTGGTCCGGGAACTCCCCGAGGACGCGGTGAAAGGCGAGCTTGTTGTCGATCAGCGCGTTCCAGTGGCCGTTGATCCGCTTCGTTCCGACGAACCGCTGGTAGTCGGTGAGATACGCGGCCGGATCGTGTGACTCGAAATCGTAGATGACGCCGGACTTGCTCAGAAAGCCGCGTCGGTAGAGCCGGAGCCGGCGACGGGGCGAGAGGTCGAACGACGAGCCGGTCCGCCGTTCCGCGCGGAGTAGCTTGCGTCCCTGATCCGCCGTCCGATAGAGTCGAGCGATGTCCATCGACGACGACTTCGGGGGCGTAGCCCATACTTATCGGCGAGGTAACGATCCGCCCGCCAGCGAGAACTGTTTCGCTCGGTGAAATACCCTACCCTACTCGCTCACGGCTTTCGCCGTTCGCTCCTTGAGGGTGGGGCTTCCTGTTTCCATGACGCGCTTTGCAGATACGGACGTATCCACAGGGAGCGCAGTCTCCACAGGCGTTGATTCGGAGTGAACCACTCCTACATCTTCAAGACCGCGAGAAAGAATATTCCACGCTGCGTTCGCGTCCCTGTCCGCCTCGAACCCGCACGACGGACACGAGTGTTCGCGCACCCACAGCGGCTTGTCTGTCTTGACACCA
Source organism: Natrinema sp. LN54 (assembly GCF_052439245.1). Taxonomy (NCBI): domain Archaea; kingdom Methanobacteriati; phylum Methanobacteriota; class Halobacteria; order Halobacteriales; family Natrialbaceae; genus Natrinema; species Natrinema sp. LN54. The sequence continues at coordinate 133,003 of NZ_JBQVRP010000004.1, read as the reverse complement.
CAGGCCGCGCATTCCTTCGTCGTATCTTTCGCGTCAACCGCGACGAAGTGTCTCCCTTCGCGCTTGCACTTGTATTGGAGCATTCGGAGGAACGTTCCCCACGCCGCTCCCGCCCGGTTACGAGAGTTACCCGGTAGTTCAACCAGCCCCTTCGCGTCCAAGTCCTCCACGGCCACAAGGTCGTATTCTCTCACGTAGTAGTTCGAGAGTTTGTGAAGGAAGTCTCGTCGCTTTCGCTTGATGTCGGTATGTCGTTTAGCCACGACCTGCCGTTGTTTCTCCCAATTCTTCGAGCCGTGTTCCTTCCGCGAGAGGTCGCGTTGAGCGCGTTCGAGCCGTTCACGCTCGTCGCTGAAGTCAGGACTTTCGATGGCGTACCCATCGGTGTCGTGGGCGTACTTGAGAATCCCCACGTCGATACCAACGACCTTCTCGGGCGTCTCTGGTTTTTCAGGCGTGGCTTCCTCCACGTCGATGCCGAACGTGGCGTACCACTCGCCCGTGGGTTCTCGTTTGATCGTGACCTGTTTGATGGTCGCGTTCTCAGGGATGTCTCGGTGGAGGTGAATCGGTATCTCACCGATTTTGCTCAACCACAAGACAGGCCGACCACTCGTATTCTTGAGTTCGAAGCCGGACTGGTTGTAGGTGAGCGACCGATACTCCCGGGGAGGTTTCCACTTGAGCATCCCCACGGCGCGTCCGTTCTCCTTCTGAGCTTTGAGCGTGGAGAGGTTGTCGTAGACGCGCTTGACGACCATCTGTAACACTTTCGAGTGAACATCGGTCAGGTCGTCCCACCACGTTTTGAGGTCGGGGAGTTGTCCCTGCACCTCATAGCGTGCAGGGATGTCGTCTGTGTCGTTGAGCAGGTAGAGGATGTGATTGTACAGTTGCCTACAAGTATCGACGTGGTGCAGAAGCGTCTCGGTGAGGGGTTCTGGCGGGTTGAGCCGATACTTGTAGTTGTAGTGCATAGGCTATTCGTCTAAGTCGGGTTCGGAGACGCGGACGACTTTGACGTCGGCTCCACGCCAGCGTTTGGGAACGATGACGTGGGCGCTATTCCCCGACGGTTTTGCGGTTCCATCGAGGACTTCTTCGCCTTCGATTTCAAACCTATCCATCACCTGTGTATAGACTATGGATAGACATAAAGGCAGCGGTGGGCCTGTGGGCCGAGCGGTGAACGTGTTTGAGAACCGTGCGGCGTTGACGAGACGCAGAGCGTCTCGTCCGCGCACAAGAGCTCCGCTCTTGTGAACGCTGTATCCACTCCCTACTGCGCTACTCGGTCGCTTCGCTCCCTGCGTTGCTCCTTGAGAAAGGGGACTTAGCGCCTAATTCCAGTTAAAACGCCCGCTTGATCTTCTCGAAGAAGCCTTCCTTCACTTCGATTTCGTCACCGCCGGCTTCGGCGAACTCCTCGAGCGCGTCGCGCTGTTCCTCGTTCAGGCTCTCGGGGGTGACGACCTGGACCTGCACGTAGAGATCGCCCTGTCCGCGCCCGCGCAGCCGCGGCATGCCCTTGCCCTCGAGGCGGAACGTCTCGCCGCTCTGGGTCCCGTCGGGGATTTCGAACTCGGCCGCCCCCTCGAGCGTCGGGACTTCGACGGTGTCGCCGAAGGTGGCCTGCGGGAACGAGATCGGCAGCCGGTACTGGAGGTCGTCGCCGTCGCGTTCGAACTCCTCGTGCTCGCGAATCGAGACGTCGATCAGCAGGTCGCCGTGGCGACCGCCCTCGGGGCTGGGCGCGCCTTCGCCTTCCATGCGGAGCGTTTGCCCCTCCTGAATGCCGGCCGGGACTTCGACGGTCAGCGACGCCTCGTTCCGGACGTAGCCCTCGCCGCGACACTCGCCGCAGGTTTCCGAGTACAGCGTTCCCTCGCCCTCACAGCGGGGACAGGCCGTCGTCTGCTGGACCCGACCGAGCGGCGTCTGCTGGACCTGGGTCACCTGCCCGCGACCCTGACACTGCGGGCAGGTTTCGGCGTCGGCTTCCGGCGGGTGTCCCTCGCCTTCGCAGACATCGCACTCCTCGGGTCGCTCGACGGTGAACTGCTTTTCGGCGCCCTCGTAGGCCTCCTCCAAGTCGATCTCGAGTTCGGTTCGGAGATCTCGCCCTTTGCGGGGTCGACGGCGACCGCGACCGCCGCCACCACCGCCGCCGAAGACCTGCTCGAAGAGGTCGCCGAGACCGCCGCCACCCATGCCACCGCCGCCCATTCCGCCGAACGGACCGCCGCCCATCCCGCCGGCACCGCCGGCGTCGCTGGCGTCGAAGCCGTGTTTCTCGGCCTGCTCGTAGCGGTCGTGACCCATCTGGTCGTAGGCCTCGCGTTTCTCCTCGTCGGTCAGCACCTGCTTCGCTTTCTGGATCTTCTTGAACTTCTCCTCGGCGTCGGGGTCGTCGCTCACGTCCGGATGGTACTCGGTGGCCTTCGACCGATACGCCTGTTTTATCTCCTCGGTAGACGCGTCGGGGCTCACGCCGAGAACGTCATAGAAGTCCTCGCTCATTCGTTGTGCCACCGATACTCGGTTGAGACACTTGAAACGACCGTTCCGAACTTTTTCCGCCTCGGGTTCGCCACGGGCGAACCGCTCGGCGCAAAAACTTCGATGAAAAAGACCGCCTCCGCGGACTCCGTCCGCTTCGGCGGGGAACCGCTCGCTGCGCTCGCGGATGCTCACCGCGGTACTACACTCCGCGGAATTCAACGTCGGGCGTCGAAATCGGGCCGAGTGGCGAGCTAGCGGACGTTACTCCTCGTCTTCGTCTTCCTCGAAGTCGACGTCCTCGAAGTCGGCGTCGACGAATTCCTCGCCCTCATCGTCGGCAGCGCCGGCGTCGGGGCCGGGGTTCGGGCCGCCGCCCATGCCGCCCATACCGGCACCGCCAGCGCCCGCTGCACCGCCAGCGGCACCGCCGGCAGCGCCCGCACCGGCTTCCTGCTGGTAGACCTGCTTGCCGATCTCTTGGAGTTCCTCGCTCAGAGACTCGGTCGCGGACTCGATGGCCTCGGCGTCGGCCTCGTCGTCGTCGATCGTCGCCTCGAGGTCCTCGATTGCGCCCTCGATGTCGGCGCGTAGGTCGTCGTCGACCTGTTCGTCGTTTTCCTCGAGCAGCGTCTCGGCGCGCTGGATCGTGGCCTCGGCGGTGTTGCGGGCCTCGATGCGCTGGCGCTTTTGCTGATCCTCTTCGGCGTGTTTCTCGGCCTCGCGCTGCATCTCCTCGATCTGGGAGTCCGAGAGGCCGGCACCGCCCTCGATGGTGATCTCTTCGGTGGTGCCGCTGCCCTTGTCCTCCGCGGAGACGTTGACGATACCGTTCTCGTCGATCGAGAACGTGACTTCAATCTGCGGGGTTCCGGCGGGGGCCGGCGGGATGCCGGTCAGGTGGAACTCGCCGAGCATTTCGTTTTCTTCGGCGAGTTCGCGCTCGCCCTGGAAGACCCGGACCTGCACCGTGGTCTGGTTGTCCGCCGCGGTGGTGAAGATCTTCGACTCCTCGGTCGGAATCGTCGTATTCTTCTCGATGAGTCGCTCGAAGAGGCCGCCCTTGACCTCGATACCCAGCGAGAGCGGCGTCACGTCGAGCAGGACGATGTCGTCGACCTCGCCGCCGAGGACGCCGCCCTGAATCGCCGCGCCCAGCGCGACGGCCTCGTCGGGGTTGACGTTCTTCTGGGGCTCCTTGCCGGTCAGCTCTTCGACCTTCTCGGCGACCTGTGGCATCCGGGTCGAGCCACCGACGAGGAGGACTTCGTCGATGTCATCCTCGCTATAGCCGGCGTCTTCGAGGGCCTGCTCGGTCGGTTCGACGGTCCGGTCGATCAGGTCCTGCGTGAGCGACTCGAACTTGGCGCGCGTCATCGACTCTTCGAGGTGGATCGGGCCGTCGTCGGTCGCGGTGATGAACGGGAGGTTGATCTCGGTCTCCTTGCGCGAGGAGAGTTCGATCTTGGCCTCCTCGGCGGCGTCCTTGAGCCGCTGGAGAGCCTGTCGGTCGTCGCGGAGATCGATTCCGTGTTCGTCCTCGAACTCGTCTGCGAGCCAGTCGATGATGGCCTCGTCCCAGTCGTCGCCCCCGAGATCGTTGTCGCCGTTGGTCGCGACGACCTCGTAGACGCCGCCGCCGAGATCGAGAATAGAAACGTCGAAGGTGCCGCCACCGAGGTCGTAAACGAGCACGGTCTGGTCCTGGTCGTCCTCGAGGCCGTAGGCCATCGAGGCGGCCGTCGGCTCGTTGATGATGCGCTCGACCTCGAAGCCGGCGATCTCGCCGGCGTCTTTGGTCGCCTGGCGCTGTCGGTCGGAGAAGTATGCGGGGACCGTGATGACGGCCTTCTCGACCTCGTCGCCGAGGTAGTCCTCGGCGTCGCGTTTGATCTTCTGGAGGATCATCGCCGAGATCTCTTCGGGCGTGTACTCCTCGCCCTCGATCTCGACGGTGTAGTCCTCTTCGCCGATGTGGCGCTTGATCGAGGCGATCGTCTTTTCGGGGTTCTGGATCGCCTGGTTCTTCGCCGGTTTCCCGACGAGTCGCTCGTCGTCGGTAAAGGCGACGACGGAGGGCGTCGTCCGTTCGCCTTCGGCGTTGACGATGATCTCCGGATCGCCGCCTTCCATCACCGCGAACGCGCTGTTCGTCGTCCCGAGGTCGATTCCGAGAATCTTGTTGCTCGCCATTGTGGAGGGGTATTGTGCGCACTTTGTTTTAAAGGTTACTAGCCGGACAGCACGGCCGAATAAAATCCGGAAACGGCGCGTTACAGCCGCTCTCGCGGCAGTTGGATCGCAGTAAAAACGCGGTAAAATCCGGGGTGATTCGGTCGGTCAGGCGCTCGGCGTCGTGGTCGCGGGTGGTCTCCGCTCGCGTTACTCGTCCTCGGCCGCGGGAGCGTCCTCGTCGTCGGCGGCGACTTCGCCGCCGAGTTCGATCGCCTCGCCGTCGTCATCTGCCCCCTCGGCAGCAGCTGACGACTCGTCTCCCTCGGTCGGATCGTCGTCTGCCTCGTCGTCGACCGCTGTGTCCTCGCTGCCGTCGGATTCGGCCGTCTCGTCTGCCGCCTCACCGTCGGCATCATCGGCTCGTTCGTCGGCCTGTTCGTCGGCTTCTGCGTCCGCATCGTCACCATCCGCATCGGCGAGTTCGCCGTTGGAAACCGTCACCTGCGCGTTCTGGATGACCTTGTCGCCCATCTCGTAGCCGGGCGTGTAGACGTCGGCGACGGTCCCCTCGGGCTGATCGCTGTCGACCTGCATCATGACCTCGTGGCGCTGCGGGTCGGTCTCGGCCCCGGGGTCGGGATCGATCTCGGAGACGTTCTCGTCCTCGAGGATGCGGTCGAACTCCCGGAGCGTCATCTCGACGCCGTCCTGAAGGCTCTCGGCGTCGCCGCTTTCCTCCTCGAGTGCGCGTTTGAGGTTGTCGCGGACGCCGATGAGTCGTTCGACGAGGTCCTCGGTGGCGCGGTCTTTGATCTGTTGCTGGCGCTTCTTGGCGCGTTTCTTGTAGTTCTGGAAGTCGGCCTGTTTGCGTTTGAGTCGACTCTTGAGGTCCTCGACTTCCTCCTCGTACTCCGCCAGCTGCTCGTCGCGCTCGTCGATCGCCTGTTCGTACTCGTCGAGTTCGTCCTGGAGTTCGCCGATGGTCTCGGCCTGGGACTCGATGCGTTCCGTGAGGTCCTCGAGTTCCTCGCGCTGGTGGGTGACGGTGCCGTTGAGATCGCGGGCCTCCTCGACGATCGAGTTGACCTTGCGGGCGAGTTCGTCGTCGTACTCGGTGACCCGGTCGAGGACCCGCTGGACGTCCTCGCTCGTTTCCGGCGCGTCCCCGGACGCGTCGTCCGCATCCGCGGCCGGCTCGGTTTCCGCCGGCACGTCGGCGTCCCCGTCGGTCGCGTCGCGACTCGAGTCGGCGTCCGCGCTCGCGGACTCCGATGTCGCGTCGCCCGAGTCGGGAGTCGGTTCCGATTCCCCGTCCGTCGACGCCCCGGGATCCGCGTCGGCCGTCTCGCCGTCGTCGGATTCCTCCTCGGACGGGACACCCTGGGCGGACGTGTTCGTGCCCTCGTCTTCGCTCATGTGCCAGTCAACGAACAGCGGTAATAAAAGGGTTGAGGTAGCCGGATCGGCGCGTGCGAGTCCCTTACAGTTCGTGGAGAACCGTTATGGCGCTGCTGGGAACGGGTTTCCGTATGGACTGTCTCTTCTGTGGGTCGCAGGTGCGGTTCGACCAGCACAAGATGGCCCATCGGATCTTCGAGGTCTCGGACACCGAAAACAAGTGGTGGCTCTGTCGGGACTGCGCCGAGATACGCGATCGCGGCGACAAGACCAAGGGGCTCTCCGGCGCGGGCGGAACGTGCATCGACTGTGAGGAGGAGGCGGCCTACGCCATCACGCTGCTGAAGAAAACGCCCCGCGGAGACGTCGAATCCGACGGCACCGTCTTTCACGTGCTCTGTGAAACGCACTTCGACGAACGGAAGGGCGAGTGACGAGGCGAGAGGGCCCCGGCTCCGCGTCGGGCAGCGCACCACGCGAGGACCGACGGCGGTGAACGAACGGGACACCCGACAGTATTTGTACGTCCTGCCCCGACTGTGGCCCGTGACGCGGGCATCGAGCGACGACGCGACGCCGATCGAACTCCGATACGAGGACGGCACGATCCGGATCGACGGCCTCGAGGGAGCGTCGGGCTCGCCGTCGTCGCTCCGCGCGTCGGTTCCCGATCTCGAGGCGGATCCGCGGACCGACGGCTGGCGCGTTCCGGCCGGCAGCTACGCCGCCCTGCGGGCGGCACTGACCGACGCCGACGCCGCGATCGACGACCGGGTCCTCGATCTCGAGTCCGTCTCCGATCTCCACTCGGCGTACGAACTCCGCGACTATCAGGAAACGGCCCTCGAGGCGTGGCTCGAGACCGACCGCTGGGCCGATGCGCCGTCCCTCGATTCGGTCCCGCGAGCGCCCGCCGGCGTCCTCGAACTGCCGACCGGCAGCGGCAAGACCGTCATCGCGCTGGCGGCGATCGAGCGGCTCTCGGTGCCGACGCTCGTCGTCGTGCCGACGATCGACCTGCTCGAGCAGTGGGTCGGGGAACTCGAGCGCGAGTTCGGACCCCCGATCGGGCGCTTCGGCGGCGGCGAACAGCGCCTCGAGCCGCTCACGGTCTCGACGTACGACTCGGCGTACCTGAAGGCCGACTCGGTGGGCGACCGGTTCGGTCTCGTCGTCTTCGACGAGGTCCACCACCTCGGCGGCGAGGGCTATCGCGAAATCCCGCGGCTGCTCGCCGCGCCCGCCCGGGTGGGACTGACCGCGACCTTCGAGCGCCCCGACGGCGCACACGAGGTCATCGAGGAGATCGTCGGGCCGCTGGTCCACCGCGTCGACGTGGACGAACTCGCCGGCGACCACCTCGCGAACTACGACGTCAAGCGGCTCGAGGTCTCGCTGACTCCCGACGAGCGCGAGGAGTACGAGCGGGAACAGGGCGTTTTCACGGACTACCTCGCGAAATCGAACATCGAGATGCGCAGCGGCTCGGACTATCGGGAACTCGTCAAGCGGTCCGGTTCCGACCCCGAAGCCCGCGAGGCGCTGCTCGCGCGCCAACGCGCACGGGAGATCATGCTCGGCAGCGAGAACAAGCTCGCGACGCTCGCGGACGTCCTCGACGATCACCGCGGCGAGCGGACTATCGTCTTCACGGCCCACAACGACCTCGCGTACGATGTCAGCGAGCGGTTCCTACTGCCGACGATCACCCACCAGACCGGGGCCGCGGAGCGACGGGAGATCCTCGAGCGCTTCCGCGAGGGCACCTACACCCGGATCGCGACCTCGAACGTGCTCGACGAGGGGGTCGACGTCCCCGACGCGAACGTCGCGGTCGTGCTCTCGGGCAGCGGCAGCGAACGCGAGTTCACGCAGCGGTTGGGACGGATTCTGCGGCCGACGGCCGACGGCAGTCGCGCGCTGCTCTACGAAGTGGTGAGCGAGGACACCGGGGAGGAACGCGTCGCCCGTCGGAGACGATAGTCGTTCACGAGCGAGAGAGACCGATGAGACCGACGAACCACAGTCTCGTCACTCGTAGCCGTCTACGTTCCACTCGCCGCCGAGTTCGGAGCGTTCGAACGTCTGGAAGGAGCCGCGCTGGAAAATCGTCACCCGACCGGTCTCCTCGCTGAGCGTGACCGTCGAGATCACGTTCGGCCGTCGCGAGGTGTCCAGCGCGCTCATGTGGCGCGATCCCATCCAGTCCTCGTACTCGCTGTTAGTCTCCTCGGCGGCCTCGAGTTCGCCGGGAACGATGTCCCGAAACCGGACCATCTGATTTTGCACGACGCCGTCGACGCTGACGACGAGCGCCCCGTCTCGGGTCATCGCCACCTCCCGCGCCGCCTCGAAGAAGGTATCGAGGTCCAGACAAACGTCGCGACAGCGGTCCGTCGGCCACGTGTTGTTCCCCATCTGGTCCGCGAAGTCCGCGACCGAAGGACCGGTGACGACGGCGATGTACATGCCGGGCCCCTTGACGTACTGCTCGTCCCACCGGTCGAAGTCGAGGCTGATCCCCTCGAGGGAGTGGACGAGACAGTCGATCAGCTCCCGGACGCCGTCGTGGGTCTCGTACTCGATCCGGAGCGCCGAATCGTCCATACGACCGGTTTGGGACGGGCCCGCCGTAATGTCGCTGCCTGAACGGTCGCGAGAGGGGGAAGACGGCTCGAGCGGGTGCCGTCCGGGCCACTTTTGGCGACGCCGCGCCGACACGAGATAGATGCTGACGAAGGACCTGCTGCGCGTCTCGCGGGCCGGCGGTGGCTACCGCCCGCAGTTCGCCGACCGGAGCCATCGGCCACTGGCCGCCCGCGTCATCGGCACGTATCAGGGCCACGTCGGACAGCCCCGTGCCGATCTCGAGAGCGCACTGACGGACCTCGAGCGCGATGCCGACGATTTCAAACTCGTCCGCGGATTTTCGGCGCTGCTCGAGCGCGAAGCGACCTTCGAGACGGATGCGGAAATCGACCCCGAGCGCGCCCGCAAAGCCGCGTTCGAAGCCGCGGAAGCGGTCGGCGTCGTCACCGAAGACGAGCGCGCGATGGCGCTCATCCGGGCCAGCGAGTCCCTCGACGTGTCTGCGGACGCCCTCGAGACCGCGCTCTACGCCGACCTCGAGACGCGACAGGTCCTCACCGCGGTCGACGCGCGTTGGGACCCGGACGAACTGCTCGATCGGTACAACCTCTCGCTCTGTCAGACCGCGCTGTTCGACGCGACCGAGGTGCGCGTCCGCTCGAGCGAGCCGAAAGCGCTGATCTCGGCGATCAAGCGACTGCGACTGATGTACGAGATCCGGCGGCTCGAGGGCGAGTCGACGGACGGCAGCGAGGGCCTGTCCGATCGCGAAGTCGTCGTCACGGGCCCGACCCGCCTCTTCCGCGCGACGCGGCGCTACGGCACCCGATTCGCGCGGCTCCTCCGAACCGTCGCGAAGAGCGAGGCGTGGTCGCTCGAGGCGACGATCGACGACCGGGGCACCGAACGGACGCTCGCGCTCAGCCACGAGGACCCGATTCGAGTGCCCGACGCGGAGCCCATCGCGGACGTGACCTTCGACAGCGGCGTCGAGGCCGACTTCGCCGCCCGCTTTTCGAATCTGGACCTCGACTGGGAACTCGTCCGGGAACCCGAGCCGCTCGCGACGGGGACCCGGGTGATGATCCCGGACTTCGCGTTCGAGTACGAGTACGGCGACTTCCGCCTCTACTTCGAGATCATGGGCTTTTGGACGCCCGAGTACGTCGCGAAGAAGCTCTCGCAACTCTCGGCCCTCGAGGACGTGGACATGCTGGTCGCGGTCGACGAATCGCTGGGCGTCGGCGAGGAGATCGCCGCCCGCGACCACCGGGCGATCCCGTACTCGGGGACGGTGCGGGTCAAAGACGTCGCCGACGTCCTCCGGGAGTACGAACGCCAGTTGGTCGCCGAGAGCGCGGCCGGACTGCCCGACGAACTGCAGCCCGAGGAAGACGCGATCACACTCGAGACGCTGGCCGAACGCCGCGGCGTGAGCACGGACGCGCTCGCGGACGTCGACTTCCCCGAGCACGACCGCGTCGGGCGGACGCTGATTCGGCCCGCCGTCCTCGAGTCGCTCGCGGACGCGATCGAGTCGGACATGGCCCTTTCGGACGCCGAAGCGGAACTCGAGGCCCGCGGCATCTCGGACTCGAGCGCGGTCCTCTCGCGGCTCGGTTACCGGGTCGAGTGGGACGGGCTGGCCGGCGGAACGATCGTCGAACGGAAGTGAGCGGTAGGTATCACCGATAGAGAAGACGATAGCCGAGCGACGGCGACTGGTCCGGCGGCGAAATCGACACCCAACGTACTTTGTAATCAGCCTTAACCGGATAAGGTCCTAGTTGTATATAGTGTCCCAGGCTCCCTCCAGCGACCCCGTCTCTATTTTGCTCGTCGAGGACAATCCCGGCGACGTCCGGCTCATAGAGGAGGCGTTCAAATCGGCGGGGTTCGCAACGACGTTTCATACCGTTACCGACGGCAGCGCCGCGATCGAGTTCCTGCAAGACCGCGCCGCGGTCGAGGCCGGCCCCGATCTAGATCTGATGTTGCTGGATCTGAACCTCCCGCGAACGGACGGGTTCGAAGTGCTCGAGACGATCAAGGACGATCCCGCGCTTTCCTCGCTGCCGGTGCTCGTCCTCACGAGTTCGGAGGCGACCGAAGACATCGTCAAGAGTTACGAACTGTGTGCGAACGCCTACCTCACCAAGCCGACCGATCCCGACGAGTTCGCCGACATCGGCCGCGCGGTCGAATCGTTCTGGATCGACGAGGCGACGCTGCCGCCGGTTCCCTCGTAAGTTACGACTCGAGGTCGCGCTGTCTCCCCTTCGGGACCATCGAACGGAGCTCCCCGTGGACGTAGAGGCCGACGCCGATCGGTTCGCGCTTCCCCGCAACGCTGTGGGCGGCGATGAGATACCCCCAGTCGCCGTCCCACCACTCGAGGTCCTGATCCTCGCCGCTCGCGAACCGTCGAGCCTGCTCGCGGTCGAGTTCGATCACGCAGTCGGTCGCGTGGACCCCGAACCGCTGGACGAAGTCCGTCGTGGGCTTCCAGTGTTCCTGTCTGGTACGCAGGCAGGTCATCCCGATCGCCTCGATCTCGATGGGGGTCGGCGCGTCGCCGCCGTAGATCCAGATCTTGCCCGCGCCCTTCTCCCAGAAGGAGTAGTCCTCGAACGTCTCCGGCGGAATGCCGAACCGATCCGCGAAGAAGTCGACGACTTCCTCGCGCGTCGCCCGCCCCTCGACGGTTCGCTCGGCCTCGGTTGCCGGCAGCCGGTCGAACCGCTGGCCGTCGTTTCCGTCGGCCATCAGGCGGTCACCTCCAGTTTCGCGACGAAGAAGCCGCCGGTATCGTTCTGGTGGGGATAGATTCGGGCAGCCTTCTCGAGACTCGAGTCGAACTCGTCGTCCTCCCACTCGGTCAGCCCCGGGGAGTGCTCGAGGCCGAGGTCGAAGTCGACGACGCGACAGGACTCGGTGTCCAGCGCGTGCTGGACGATGGCCTCGTTCTCCTCTGGCGCGAAGGTACACGTCGAGTAGACGACGGTGCCGCCCTCGCGGGTGGCCTGAATCGCCCGGCGGATGATCCCCTTCTGGATGCCCGCGACCGAGGAGATGTGACCTTCGGACCAGTTGTCCAGCGCGTCGGGGTTCTTCCGGATCGTCCCCTCGCAGGAACAGGGCGCGTCGACGAGGGCGCGGTCGAACTCGTCGAAATCGAATCGCTCGAGCGAGTAGTTGCGCGCGTCGGCGTTGGTCACCGCGAGGCTGGTCGCGCCGAGCCGCTCGGCGTTGAACCGCAGCGCCGAGATGCGCCCGAGGTTGTTGTCGTTCGCGACGACCGTCCCGCGGTCGTCCATCAGCGCCGCGATCTGGGTCGCCTTCCCGCCGGGGGCCGCACAGCAGTCCCAGACCCGCTCGCCGGGCTCGGGATCGAGGACGACCGGCGGCACCGCCGAAACCTCCTCCTGCCCGTGCGTAAAGCCGTGAAAGGAGGTCCACGTCGATCCCGGCGAATCGGTCTCGAGGTCCACGACGCGGGGGTTCCAGTCGGCCTGCTCGTAGCCGACGCCCTCCCGGTCGAGGGCCTCGAGCGTGCGCTCGACGGTCGCCTTGATCGTGTTCACGCGGACGGCGTTGCCGAGCGGCCGCTCGCAGGCCGCCAGAAAGGCGTCGAAATCGTCGATGATCGGTCGATACCGCTCGAGTGGCTCCATTTGCTCTGGGTTCGAGCGACTGGCGTTTGTGGGTTTCGAAGCGTTCGGCAGTGGCTGTACTGACGGGGAACCACCTCGATCGACGGACAGACATATACAATATAGTATATACTTGTACATCATGGGCGAACCGACGACGTTCGAGGTGACCGACTGTGCCGTCATCGGACGGACGTTCGAGGAGTACGTGGCGATGTTCGACCTCGAGCCGACCGAACTCGAGGGGCGACGGGTACTCGACTGTCCGTCGGGCGTCGCGTCGTTCGTCGCGACTGCGACCGAACGAGGGATCGACGCCGTCGGGGCCGACGTCGTCTACGATCGATCGGTCACGGAACTCGAACGGCGATGTCGCGAGGATCGCGAATCGGTCGGGGAACAACTCTCGGAGAAACGGGCGCTGTTCGAGTGGTCGTTCTACGGTTCGCCGGCCGAGCGCCGCCGTTATCTCCGGCGGGCCGCCGACCGATTTCTCGAGGACTACGCGAGCGACGGGGCGGGAGAGCGGTACGTCGCTGCGGCACTGCCGTCGCTACCGTTCGATCGCGATTCGTTCTCGCTCGTCCTCTCGTCGCACTTCCTGTTCCTGTACGGCGATCGGTTCGGCGAGGCGTTCCACCGCGAATCGCTCCGGGAACTGGCCCGCGTCGCGACCGACGAGGTCCGCGTCTATCCGCTCCAAGGGCTCGACGCGGAACCGTCCGTCCACCTCGAGTCTGCCGTCTCGATGCTCGCGGACGAGGGGTACGAGCCGACCCTCGAGACGGTCCCCTTCGAGTTTCAGTCGGGATCGACGGAGATGCTCGTCTACTCGCCGTGAGAGCGGGCACAGCTGAGATACTGGGACCAATCCGCCCTCGATTTTATGGCGCTGACGCGCATCGGTCCGACCATGGCAGCAATCCGCCTGCAGGGACCGGACGCGGACCTCGAGAACCCCACGCTCGTCGAAGGGTTCCCGGGCGTCGGCCTCGTCGGCAAGATCGCGACCGATCACCTCGTCGAGCAACTCGACATGCGCTACTACGCGAGCGTGCACTGCGAGGGGCTCCCCCGAATCGGCGTCTACCGCGGCGGCGACCGAACCGCTCGCCCGCCGGTCCGTCTCTACGTCAGCGAGGAACACGACGTCATCGCGCTCCAGAGCGACGCGCCGATCGCCTCGCAGGCCGTCGAGAGCGTCGCCGACTGTCTCACCGGGTGGATCGTCGAGCAGGACGCGACGCCGATCTATCTCAGCGGGCTCCCCGCCGAGCGCGACGGCGAGGACCGACCCGACATCTACGGCATCGCGACCGGCGACGGCGGCGAGGCGCTCGAGGCGACCGACATCCCGGTCCCGCCGGAAGACGGCGTCATCACCGGGCCGACGGGGGCGCTCATCAACCGCGCGGCACAGGAGGGCTACGGCAGCCTCGGGCTGGTCGTCGAGTGCGATCCGCAGTTCCCCGATCCGGAGTCCGCGAGCGTCTTGCTCGAGGACGGTATCGGCCCGATCACGGATCTCGACGTCGACGTGGGGGAACTCGTCGACCGCGCCGAGGAGATCCGAGCGAAACGGGAGGAACTGGCCCAGCAGATGCAGGCGATCGGGCAAGACGAGAGTTCGCAGGCCCAACCGTTGCGGATGTACCAGTAGGCTCGCTCGCGGCCGATATCTGAGCGTTTCCGACACGAACCCGAGGAGGCCCCGCCTCGAGTCGGATTCGCTCTCGATGGGAGAGATCGATTTCGCGGCGAGCGCACCGTCTCGGTACCGAATCTCACACATCCTTTGCGGAAGACGCTACTGCAAACGCAACCCCTTTTCTCGTCGTCTCCCACCGTTCGACTATGACTGAACAAATCGATCCAGAGACGTGTCCAACTGCGAACGGCATGCCGATGCTCGGCCTCGGGACGTGGCAGAACGACGACCCCGAACAGTGTGCCGAAAGCGTTCAGACGGCCCTCGAGACGGGGTATCGACATATCGACACCGCCCAAGCCTACGACAACGAGGACGCCGTCGGCGAGGGGATCGCCGCCGCGGACGTCGATCGCGACGATATCTTCCTCGCGACGAAGATCTGGACCTCGAACCTCGCACACGACGACGTCCTCGAGACGGCTCGGGCCAGCCTCGACCGACTCGGCGTCGACTCCCTCGACCTGCTGTACGTCCACTGGCCGGCCGACGAGTACGACGCCGAGGAGACGCTCTCGGCCTTTTCGGAACTCTACGACGAGGGGCTGATCGAGAACGTCGGCGTGAGCAACTTCCAGCCCGAACAGCTCGAGGAGGCCGTCGACGTCTGTGACGCGCCGATCTTCGCGAATCAGGTCGAACTCCATCCGCTGCTCCCACAGGAGGAGATCCGGGAGGCCTGCGACGACTACGATATCGAGGTGGTCGGCTACTCGCCGCTGGCGCGCGGACAGGTCTTCGACCAGCCCGAGATTCAGGAGATCGCGGAGAAACACGACGCCAGCGAGGCACAGGTCAGTCTCGCGTGGGCACGCGAGAAGGGCGTTACCGCGATCCCGAAAGCGACCGGCGAAGACCACATCGGCGACAACTGGGAGTCCGTGACGGTCGAACTCGATCGCGAAGACATCAATGCGATCGATGCGATCGACGAGACGAGCCGCGAAGTCGATCCCGGCTTCGCGCCCTGGAACTGATCGGCGACGACCTCGTTGCAATACACTGGGCCCTGAAACCGTCTTTCCACCGTTTTTCGTGCACGAGAAGCGGGTTTCGGAGACGTGTCGCGGGAGAAGAAAAAGCAGGAAAGTTTACGGTACACCGGCTTTTTGGCTCGCGTATGTCTACCCGCTCGAAAAGCGGTGGCGGTGGTGGGCTCGTCGGCGCGGTCAGAGCCGACATTCAGCGGTTACACGGAGCCTGGATGGAGATCGTCTTCCCCCGGCAACGTGGCCGCGGCCACTCCGTCATGGGCAAGTGGAAGCCCGAGACGCTCCCGCAGAAGATCGGCTATCACGGCTGGAGCGTCCTCGGCGTCATCGGCTTGCTCGTCCTCTATCCGCTTACCGTCCTCGGCCTCGGAACCCGCTACTACGCGGCGAAACTCGACTCGACACGAACCCGCCTCGGCATCGTCGGCGTCACGGGCATCGCGCTGCTCGGCTGGGGGCTGTTGACGATCGCGTGGGGTGCGATGTCGTACATGAATCAGGTCGACATCCCCCTCGACGCGGTCATCGCGGTCGCAGCGGCGAGCGGCGTCGCAACCGTCGCGACCGCGCTCGCAGCGACGTCCGCGAAGGTCGGCGGCCGGGGGCTCACGGTCGTCTTCGCCTACCCGTTCGCGATGACGGCGCTGTTCCTCCCGCCGGTCGTCGCCGCCCTCGTGACGCCGTCGCTGCATCCCTATGTCCTCGACCCCAGCTACGACTTCGCCGTCTGGGTTCTCGACAACGTCCTGTTCGTCGGCGGGATCAGCGAGTTCCTGCGGGGCAACTACACGCTCGAGGGGGCGGCCTACGCCGGGATGTGGGTCGGCATCTCCTTCCCGCTGGGCTGGTTCCTCGGCAGCGTCGTCGCGCTGGCGAATCTGGTTCGACCCTCCCAGTAATCCGCGCCGTTTATTTTCCGACCAACGGTCGTGAACGGACTGCCGATTCCCGATACCATTAGGTGTCCGATTCCTAACGGTCGCGTATGGACTTCGACCTGCCCAAGACGGCAGCCGTGTTCGTGGTCGTGATCGCGCTCGGCGTCGGCGGCATGATCGGTATGGACATGATGCCGACGGACACGATTATGATGATGGTCGCGCCGTCGATGATCGCGTTCGGGCTGATCATGCTCGCGCTCGGCGTCAAACACGGGGAGTACCGCGCCGCGGGGCGGGGCCGGTAACGACCGCTCGTCGCGCTCGTCGCGCTCGTCGCGCTCGTCGCTCTCGTCGCTCTCGTCGCTCTCGTCGCTCTCGTCGCTCTCGCTGTCGGACACTGTGACTGCGATCGATTTCGATCACGCCAGCGGCGGCGCTCGAGCGAACGAAACCGGGAAAATCGGTGGTTGAGCGGTCAGTTATACGGTCTGCTGTACGTCACTACCGGCACAACCCCAGCGCGGTCGGGGTTGCGCCGGGAAATCGGTACGGCAACCCGTATCAGCGGTCGACTGCGAGCGGCCTACATGTAGCCGAGGTCGCGCAGGCGCTCCATCAGATCTTCCTTGTCCTGGGCGCGGCCAGCGCGCTCGGTGGTTCCCTCGAGGTCCTGCAGCCACGCGGGGTCCTCGGTGTTCTTTTCGGTGCTGATCTCACTGCCGAGCGAGCGGAAGCCGGCGAAGTACTTCGGCGAGATCGGGACGTCGTCCTGCTCGACGCCCTCGGGGAGGTCGTCGTCGGCCTCGGGGACGTAGCCCTCCTCGGGGAAGTTCTCGACCGTGTCCGGCACCACGAAGTTCCAGAAGGCGTCCCAGACCGCGGCCTCGTCGAACTGCAGGATGGGTTGGATGCGGTCGTGGGGCGGGTAGATGTCGGGGTCGTGACGCGGCGAGAAGAACGTCTCGTCGGCGCGGGCCTCCTGTTCGTCCCAGCGCACACCGGAGATGACGCCGTCGATGTCGTACTCCTCGAGCGCGTCGTTGAGCGCGACCGTCTTCAGCAGGTGGTTGCCGACGTAGGTGTCCAGCAGGAACGGGAACGTGTCCTCCTCGTACTCGAGGATGTCCTCGACGTGGTGCTGGTTGTGTTCGGAGAGCTCCGAGATGTCGATGTCGTCGCCGGGCTCGAGGCCGTGTTCGTCGACGTACTCGCCGACGTCCTCGTTGCGCGCGTAGATTACCTCGAGATCCCACTCGTCGGCCCAGTGGTCGACGAAGTCGTGAATCTCGTCGAAGTGCTGGTAGTGGTCGATGAAGACCGCGGGGGGTACCTCGAGGTCGAAGCGGTCGGCGACCTCCTTGATGAAGTACAGCGTGAGCGTCGAGTCCTTGCCGCCGGTCCACATGACCGCCGGGTTCTCGTACTCCTCTAGGCCCTCGCGGGTGACTTCGATCGCCTTCTCGATCTTGTCCTGAATGTGGGGGTACTCCTCGGGATCTTCACCCTCGCCGTCGCTATAGTCGACGTCGACGTAGTCGGGAAAGTTCTCGGCCATCTCGTAATTAGATATAATTAGCAGGTGTAAATCCTTTGGGTCGGCGGAAAGCTCTGACGGGATTACGGAGGGGCACACAGTGTGTCGGACCGGTCGCCGAATCGCTACGGGCGCCGTTCTCCCGCGAGCGGTCACGGGTGATCGGCTCGGTTTCGGAACGCTCGAACGAACAGAGCGGCATCGAGGATAGCGGTAAATGTTGCAGGCCGGGGCGACCGAGATGAAACTCAAACGATCGCCAACGAGACGGAGGGAGAAACAGTCACGGGTGCGTCTGTGGGGGCAGTCGGTCGCGCTCGAGGTCGAGAGCGGCTGGATCACCATCACCGCGATCGATCCCGGCGGGGGGTCACGACGCGGCGCTGGGAGCACCTGCCCGCGAAGTCACCGGTGAGGCGATGTGCGCCAAGGGGCGAGGACCGAGTCGAGTGAGGTGTCGGTCCGGGGTCGAATCGGACCGTCAGGACGAGCGAATGCGGCCCTGACAGTCGCGACAGAACGAGACGCCCGCCCGGTTGGGCGTCCCACACGACGGACAGCGAACGCTCGACGAATCGGCGGCCTCGAGATCCATCTCCGTGGCCAGCACGGCGAGCACGTCGTCGTCCGGTGCGATATCGTGTGCGCCGTCCCTCTCTCGCGTCCGCGCCCACGCGTCGATTAACTCGTCGTCCCGCAGTCGCTCGAGGCCCCGGACCAGTCCCAGAAAGCAAAGCGTCGGGGCGATCATCACGAACGCCGCGACGGCGAGGCGACCGAGGAGCGCGTACGGGCCCGGATCATCCATACTCGCCGTTCGCCATCGGGGGTACAAACGTCTATCGCCGGTGCTCGCGGCGGGTGGAGACTCGAGTGGAAAACGAACGGCTATTCGGTTCAGCGAGATACCGACGAGAAGATCTGGCGCTTAGTCCGTGATGAACTTGTTGTCCCGCCAGTTGACACCGCCCTGTCCCGAGCCGTGATCGCGCGGCCCCTCGACGACTTCGATGTCGGCGGGTCGCGGCTCGCCGTCGACGATTCGGGTCGCCTCGAGGTCGCCGTCGCGTTCCGAAATCGCCGTCAGAGTTCCCTTCTCGGCGGCTTCGGCGATTCCACAGAGGACGAGGAACATCTGGTACTGCAACAGCGAGTTCTGGAGGACGGTCTCGCGGTCGCCCTTGAATGCGGCGAACTCGACGAGTTCCGATTCGATCTCCTCCTCTTCTTCCTCGTCCCAGCTGAAGGACTTCTGGCGTCGCTCGTCCGGATCCTCCTCGTAGACCCGGTTCTCCGTGACGCTCGCCTTGAGCTGTGCCGTGGGAGTGTACTTGCTGACGGACTGGTCCTCGGCGACGGCCTTGAGGATCAGCGTGTTATTGCGCCGGGTGATCTCGACGTCCGTGACTCCCTCCGGGAACGTCGCGTCGTCGATGTGGTCGTGGAGATCTTCGAGGGGCAGTTCGAGCGTCGAATGCAGCCGATAAACGTGTCTGGATTCCTCTGTTGACATTGTGGGAAGGTGTGTACGGCGATACTCGTGATCCGTTAGTACGAGCGCGTGACTTATATGACCTGCTATTAAATCCGTGAAATATCAGGATATATAAATTACTCTCGGCGTCGCGACAGTTATGCGCTGGTCAGCGTCTCCTCGAGTTCGCCGCGTTCATCGAGTTCCTC
Organism: Natrinema sp. LN54; assembly: GCF_052439245.1. Classification (NCBI taxonomy): domain Archaea; kingdom Methanobacteriati; phylum Methanobacteriota; class Halobacteria; order Halobacteriales; family Natrialbaceae; genus Natrinema; species Natrinema sp. LN54. Next base: position 113,891 of record NZ_JBQVRP010000004.1, on the reverse strand, counting down.
GAGAATGTCGGAACCGCCGACGAACTCGCCGTCGACGAACGTCTGCGGGATGGTCTCCCAGCCGCTCTCCTCGTTGAGCGCCGCGCGGTACTCGTCGAGGGACTCGAGGACGTCGACCGTTTCGAACTCGTCGCGGTACTGGTCGATCAGGCCGAGCGCCTTGCGGGAGTAGCCACACTGGGGCATGAGCTCGGTCCCCTTCATGAAGAGGACGACCTCGTTCTCCGCGATGGCGTCGGCGACCTGCTCGTTGACCTCTTCCTGATCGAGACCCTGATTTGGTGGGAATTCCATATCCGCGGGTACGGGGGTGACGGGGATATGCTTTGCGTCATCGGCACTCACGACGGGTCCCCCGATCGGGCTCGAGCAGCGGCTCAGGGGCTGCTGGATAAGAACGGAAACCAACGGCGACAACGGTAAATCGGCGAGAGAATCGATTCGTCAGTCCGCCGCAGTCGGCGTCTCGAGGACCTCGAGTTTCTCCGCGGCGTAGCCGAAGACGTTCCGGTAGCCGTTCGGAGACATGAGAACCGGGTAGAACGGCTCGTCGGCGACCTGCTCGTCGCCGTCGGCCGCGGCGAAGGGATCGCCCGCCTCGACTTCGGTGAAGTTCTCGACGAAGACCTCGTAGGTGTCGGCCTGTCCTTTGCGAATCACGTCGGTGAGCCGGTAGACCGGGAGGTCGCGCCGGACGGTGTCGCCGGGCAGCGCGCCGACCGCGGTGAGGAAGGCGCGAGTCAGTCGGTCGGCGTTCTGGGCGGCCGTCTCCGATCCCTGCAGTCCGCACTCGACCTCGACGGTGTCGACGGCCGAGAAGAGCCGCCCCTCCGCGAAGTTGCTCGTCTCGACCATCGCCGAGACGGGCAGTTGGGGAACGATCTCCCGCGCCGTCTCGCTGACCCCGTTGACGATGGCGAAGGGATCGGCGTGGCTCTGCGTGGAGTGCATCGAGAAGGTCAGACAGCCCTCGAGTTCCTCGACGAGTCGATGGGCGAGCTGTCCTTCGTGAGTCTTCGCGTCCGGATCGCCCGGGAACGCGCGGTTGAGGTCCTCGTCGACGAAGCGAACCTGCCGCTCGAGGGCGTCCTCGTTGGCGACGATGAGTTTGACCGGCCGTTTGACGGTCGGGCGTTCGTCGAGCAATCGCTCGACGGCTCGGACGCCACAGGGTTCGTCCCCGTGAACGCCCGCGACGACTGCGATCTCCGGCGTTCCCGACCCGAGCTGTGCGACTCTCATTACGTGATAGTTGGGCCGAAACGGGAAAGGCGATTCGGTCTTTCACAGCGCGGACGGGTCAGCCGTCGGGCTCGAACCGCCGGTACCGTGCCAACAGATCCCACTGAGAGGGGAATCGATGGACCGAGCACCGCCGACCTGTCACGCTCGGTGAACCGCGACGGCGACGGGCCGCTCGCGCCTCGAGCAACGAACCTCGGCAGGTCCGTTCGTTACCGTTCGGCCCACTGCCGCCGAAAGGCCACCAGATCCCGCGGGTGTTGGTGGTCTCGCGCCCACTGTTTGGCCTCGGTCGCCCCGTCACATCGCTCTACTGTCTGGCAAATCGTGCACTTGGCCGTGACACCAACCACCATGACGGGGTCGTCCGTTTCCGGGATTTCGTCGACGTATTCCATGCACGGGAGCGTGGCGTGCTGGTATATAAACGTCCGTTACGGAATCCACCCGTCCGACGCGGTTACGTGGGTGGGGCGAAAAGGAACGTCCATGGACGACCACACCCGCGACGACTCCGTCGGGCCGCCGATCTCCGACGCGCCGGCCGGGTGGGACGCCGATCGCGGGCCGTCGAACGGGTGGGAGCACGGAACGCTCCGGCGAGCCGTGATTCACGGCGTCCGGCTGTACAACGCCGGCGAGTTCCACGAGTCACACGACTGTTTCGAAGCGGAGTGGTACAACTACGGCACCGGGACCACGGAGAGCGCGTTTCTCCACGGAATGGTGCAGGTGGCCGCCGGGGCGTACAAACACTTCGACTTCGAGGACGACGCCGGGATGCGGTCGCTCTTCGAAACCGCGCTCGAATACCTCCGCGGCGTGCCCCGGGACTACTACGGCATCGCCCTTCTCGACGTGCGGACCACGCTCACGAACGCGCTCGAGGACCCGTCGGTACTCCACGGGTGGCGGATCGAACTCGACGGGGAGAACCCGGTGGCGAGGGAGGCGGACCGCGAGTACGCGGCGCGACTCGAGTGAGCGGGGTGAGTTATCGACACCGCCGTCGAGCACGCCGCTCGGCGCATGTGTAAGCGCCGTCTTTATCTCGATCCGGTCCCCCACACCGAGTAGATGCCTCAACCCTACGGCCGGTGTCAGCACTGCGGGGAGCGGCTCTACGCCCACATCGAGGGCGGCTACCAGTGCCTGAACTGCGGTCGCCGGTACACCGAGGCGGACCTCGAGACGCGGGCGACGTGATCGCGTCGGGTCCGTCTCCGCCGACGTGTTCTCGGCGGTCCTCGAGCGGGTCGTAGCGCAGTCCCCTCCCGGAGACCGGTTTGCAGCACGCTCCCGGCGAGCGTTGACACCGGCGAATCCTCGAGCGGGAATCGGACGATTTAACCCCTGCGACGGCCTCAGAGCGAACTGCGTGCGAGGGTAGCCAAGCGGTCAACGGCGGCGGACTCAAGATCCGCTCTCGTAGGAGTTCGTGGGTTCGATCCCCTCCCCTCGCACTGACCACAGTGCGCGGCAAGACGGAGCGTCTTGCCCTCGCAAACCTTCTGCCGACACTCGCCTCCTAGTGATTTGACCGTCGATACGTACCGCCTCAGCCGTCAGGAGTCCGACCTTTCGCTCGAGCGACCGGACTCTCTTTCATCCTATTTGCAGTAGATATAAGGCACAACAATTCAACTGACAAACTGGAAGCCACACACCGAAATCAGGGGCAGCACACGAATGCCCCGGGTGAGGATAGCACCCGAGACGTGGTTTCCAAATCCCATACCGGGATTCAGTTACCATGTTTCCGTTACCGGTTCCGGGATATAAACATCCCGCACGGCGATCGAATCGCCCGACGCGATTAGTGCCGACTTCCCGCTGTCGATCGAGAGGCGGTCGGGATGCGTAGCGAGTCCGACGAGCGTGACGACGGCGGTGACGACACGTCACCGTTGCCCGACTGTCCGCGGTGTGGCGAGCCGGTCGGATTCGTCACCGCGACCGGTCCCCTGACGGCCTCGGCCAGCCCCTGTGGCTGTTCGGTGCCGCCCGGACTGGGCAACCGCGATGACTGACTCGGGGTACCGGCTCGAGCCCCGACGAACAGCCGGCCGGTCGACGGTATCGTTCGAAATCACCACACCACCCCGTCGGGCGGCCGGCTCGGAAGCGGGCCCTCGAGTCGCCGCTTCGAAGGCTGTCGTTTGCCGATCTTTGGATGTCTGTGAGCGACATGAGCAGTCTCGGTGTGAATAGCACGGCCGAATTCAGCAGGGACTGACGATGAGGACACCTGTCCTGCTCTCGTGGCGGCAGGGAATCGCCACGCCCTCCCCAGCCGATCGCTCACGCCGCCGGCGTTCGCTAAGCCATTGTCAGAGCGAGCACTGACACGCCTTCGCTCACACGTTCGCAAAGACCTCGCACGGCGTTGTATCGCGGTTCGTCGCTGACGAACCACGCCACAGCGCGCGCCACCGCACGGTGATTGACCGGTTCGGAGTACCGACGAACCGAGAACGGAGTCGGTGACTCGAACGAAAATCGACCGGTTCGCGGGCCCGATCGCTCACCGCGGTTTGATCTGCGACTGGATCGCCGACTCGTCTGTGGGAGCGTCCGACGAGCCCCACGCAGCGATCAGGGCCGACTCCACGCGCGGGCGAGGAGCCCGGTCGCGACGGCTGCGATCGCGGTGCCGACGCCGAACCCGGGCACAGTATCGGACTGAGCGTTCGCCCCATCGGCTGTCGCCTCGTCGGCTCCGGATCCGTCGGTCACCGTCACGTCGCCGATCGCCGAGCCGTCGACGGTGATCGTCACCGAGGACTCGAGGGTCGCCTCGAGCGAGATCGTCCGTCGGTCGCCGGGAGCCAGATCGACCCGTTCGGTCGCGAGCACCGCGCCGTCCGCGGCGACGGTGACCGTCTCAGTGCCGGCCCCGTCACCGACGTTCTCGATCGTCGCGTCGATCCGGATCGGGTCGCCGGCCCGCGTTTCGGTCGGCTCGATGCTCGAGTCGACGACCTCGAGCGCCGGTTCGACGCCGGCGGACCGGTGGCGATTCTCCTGTGGGTCCGCGCTGATCGCGATCGCGGGGAGCCCGGAGACGGTCGCGGCGTGCGTCTCGGTTCCGGCGTCGTAGCTCGTCTCGATGGACTGCCACTCGCCATTTCGGTACTGCGAGACGACGACATCCTCGGGCGTCGCCCCGTCCGGAAGCGCCGCCTCGGCGACCGCGAACTCGAGAGTCAGCGAGTCGATCGCGTCGCCCGCGTCGTGTTCGAAGTCCGCGTACGCGAATGCATCGTCGTGGAGAGTGGCGGCCCCGCGGTTGCCGGCGCGCAGCGCGAACGCGTAGCTCGCTCGATCCGTCGCCGACACGACCCCGACGCGTCGGAACGAGACGCCGTCCGCACCGATGCCGTCGAGCGATGTCGTCGCCGACCGGCCTGCCCCCGATCCGGCGACCTCGAGCAGTGCGCGGCCGTCGCTCACTGTCGTCGCCGTGATGTTCATCGCGTCGCCGGCGGTCTCGTTGCCGTCACGAACGCCGCCGCCCGGCTGCCCGCCGATGGGAGCACCGCCACTGCCGCCGCCACCGCCGCTGCCGCCACCGCCACTGCCGCCGCTGCTACCACCACCGCCGCTCTCGCGGGAGCGCTCCGCGAACTCGAACGTCGCGGTCGTGTCCTCGTCGACGGCGAGCGTTCGGACGACCGTCTCGTCGACGAGTCCGGCGCCGTCGGGCGGCGTCGCGGTGATCGTCACCGGTCCGTCGACCGACGCGCCCGATCCGTCGCCGTTCGGGCCGGTCCACAGCCCCGATTCGTCGGTCGTCGTCTCGCGCGTGACGACGGCGTCGTCGGTCTCGCCGGCGTTGGTCGGCGTGACCGAAACCGTCGCGTTCGGAACGCCGACGCCGTTCTCGTCCGTGACCGCGACCTCGAGTTCGTGGCCCGCGGCGAGTTCGACGGCGACCGTTTCGCCGTCACTGACCGCGCGGTCGAGGATAGTCCGATAGAGCGGGTACGCGCCCGATGTCTCGAGGAAGACGCCGTGCGTGCTCACGTTCCCCTCGGTCGCGGCTTCGAACGCGCCGTTCTCGACCGGGCGCTCGTCGATCCAGTTGCCGTGGGCCGGCGTGACGAAAACGGAGCCGCCGACGCCGCTCTCGGCCGTCCCGTCGGTTCCCGACCCGGACGCGGGGAGGCTAATGGTTCCGTTGACCGTCGCCGGCGAGCCGTCGATCACCAGCACGCGCGTCGAGACCGTTCGGGTCTCGCCGGCCAGATCCGTGAGTTCCGCGCCGGCCGAAACGACGCCCTCGTCCGCGGACCCGTACGTGTACGTCGCGTTCCACCGGTTCCGCGGCTCGGTCTTGTACCCCTCGAGCCACGCGCGATCGGTGACGTACTGCGCCGCGTCGCCGTCGAATTCGACCGCGACCCCGATCTCGTCGCCCGCCGCCGTCCACCGCGGGGCGGTGACGGTCGCCGCATCGAAGGGGTCGCCGTAGGCGATGGAGAGATCCGTTCGCGACTCCTCGCCCGCGGTCCACGTCGGCGACGCGTCCAGCGCGGCGTTCTCGAGCGAGAGGGTCAGCGTCGCGTTTTCGGGAACGTCGGTGGCGTTCACCTCGAGTACCCCGCTGCCGTCGTCTCCAATCGGAACACCGAACCGGCCGTCGGCGGTCGTCGTTTCCGCGACGACGGTTCCGTCGTACGTAGCCCGAACGGCGAGGCCGTCCCGGGCCGGCTCGCCGTTGACCGCGACGGTGCCGGCGTACCGCGCGGACGGCTCGCCCTCGAAGCGGATCGCCGATGTCGTCACGCGGTCGGACTCGAAGGTGGCCGCGAGTCGAACGGTTTCGCCGTCGACTCCCTCGGCGACCGAGACGTCGACCGCGAGTCCCTGTCTGACGGTTTCCTCGTCGACCGAAACCTCCTTGCCCGGCTTGATTTCGGTCCCGTTGACCGCGAGGGTGACGTTTGCCGGATCGACCGTCGTCCCTTCGGCGAACTCGATCGCGACGGAGCCGGTCTCGGGGACACCGAACGTCGCCGTTTCCGCGGCGCCGCCACTGACGCCGTACGCGCCGAAATCCTCGGTCACGTGGAAGCGCCCCGTACCGAGATACTCGACGGCGCTGGTCACGACCGAGCGCCCGTCATCGGTCAGCGGTCCGGACCGCGGCGTCGCTCCCAGGACGATCCGGTTCGCCGATTGATCGATCGACACGGCCGTCCCGTCCGCGAGCACGCCGTCGTCGGTCGACGACGCGAGTGTTCGCGCGCCGCGTGCTTCGAACCACGTCCGGGTCGTCGCGTTCTCGCGGAGCGCCACCGCCTCCCGCTCGGTGCCGACGCCGGCGAAGAGCGGGTGCGTCTCGTCGATGACGACCTCGAGCGGCCCGTCGTGGCTCGCGGTCTCGAGCCCCCCAACTGCGGACGTGTCCCGTGCGAGCCGACCCAATGCGTCGTCACTGGAGCCGTCGCCGAGGGAGAGCACGCCGGTCCGGTTAGCCGCCGTCGCGTCGACGAACGCTGCGGTCGGATTCCCATCGCCGTCGGTCGTGGGCGCGGGCAACTCGAGTGCGACGAAGACGTCGTAGTCGCCCGATTCGGCGGCAGATACGGCGTCAGTGGTGTTGACGTGGCTCGTCCGATAGGCGATCGGAAGGCCGTCGGCAAACTCGGTTCGCAGTCGCGCTCCGGCGGGGTCGTCGGAGCCGGCAATGACACCGACGTCGTAGATTTCCGGGACGACCCGCGCCGGGCCCGCGCGTATCGTCTGGGTCTCGTTCCCGCGACCGAACTCGTAGTCGAGTTCGAGCGTGCCGTTCAGGTCGGCCGGGAGATGCGTCGTGACGGCAAACTGGTCGTCGGTGACCGCCGAGTCGAACGCGACGGTCTCGTTCGGTCCGAAACTACGTCCGTCGGCCGAGAACTCGAGTCCGGCGTCCGCGAGCGTCGCGTTCTCGGTCGGCGTAATCGTGAGCGACTCGAGCGCCTCGACATCGAACGTGGTCGTCACCGTTCCGTTCGCCTCGATCGGGTCCGGCAACGTCTCGTCGGCGGGGCGATCGACGAAGTCCAGCGTCACGTCGCGGACCACCGTCTCGCCCGCCGGGAGCTCGAGGGTCGCGGTATCGGACTTGTGGCCGGGTGCGTCGACGACGACCGTCCGATCGCCGGGGACGACCCGCAGTTCGTACGCCCCGTGCTCGTCGGTCGTCGCGGTCCACCGGCCGCCGTCGACCGCGACGGTCGCATCGGCGATCGGCTCCCCCGCCCGATCGGTCACGGTCCCCGAAACCGTCGTCAGCGAGGTCGCGTCGGCCGCCGCTTTCACGTCGACGATCCCGTAGCCGTACCGGGTGTCCTGTCCCGGGTCGGCACCGTCCGGTTTCCACGCCGTCTGCTCGAGTGCGGCCGTGATTTCGTCGGGGCGGAGCACCGGATTGACCGAGCGCAGGAGTGCGATGGAACCGGTGACGTGGGGTGCGGCCATGCTGGTCCCCGACTTGAACTGATAGCCGCCGCCGGGTTCCGCGCTCTCGACCCACGAACCGGGGGCCGCGACGTCGGGAACCGTATACTCGGCCGGCCAGTCCGCCGGCGGCGAGTCCCAGGCGTCGTCGGTCACGACGGTCTCGCCGCTCGAGAAGTCGGTGATCTCGCCGGAGTCGGTCGCGGCACCGACCGCGAACGTCTCGTAGACGTTCGCCGGCGATCCGCTGGTCCCGTCACCGTTGTTACCGGCCGAGGAGACGACGATCGTTCCCGACGACTGCGCGTTCCGAACCGGGTCGACGAACTTCTCCTCGTAGGCCTGGACGCCGAGGCTCATACTCACCACGTCGGCGTCCCGTTCGATCGCCCACTGCATCCCCTCGATGACCTGCGAGTACGACCCGCTACAGGTGTCGTCGCAGTTCGTCAGGACGGCCCCGTGGAGCAGGTCGACGCCGGGTGCGACGCCGATGTGGGTGCCGCTCGCGTCGCCGCCCGCGACCGTGCCGCTGACGTGGGTCCCGTGGTCGCCGAAGTCCCGCGGCGTCGACTCGGCCACTCTGTTCCCGTTTCTGTCGAACTCCGCCCAGCCGCCCGGATAGGTCGGGTCCGACGGATCGGCGGTGTAGAGGTCGATGTCGGGGTGGGACACGTCGACGCCGGTGTCGAGCACGGCGACCGTCGCGCCGGAGCCGTTCGCCCCGTACTCGGACCAGACCGCGGGCGCGTTGATCCCTGCGAGTCCGTCCGTCGCGTCCGCTCCGTCAGTCGATACCGACTCGGTCGACGCCGTCGTCGCCGTCGCGTCACCGGTCGATCCCGCCGACGCGCCCGCGGCGGCCGCGCCGTCGAGTTCCACCTCGAAATTCGTGTGGAGCGTCGAGACGTCCTCGAACCGGCCGAACGACTCGAGGTCGACGCGACTCGTGTCGACCTCGAGCAACACGGCGTTGGTCACCCAGAACCGGTTGCGGATCGCCACGCCGTCGGTCGAGCGCGCGTACGAAACGACCTCGCTCTGCGTCCGCTCCGCGTGCCGCTTGAACGCCTCCGCGGCCTGCACCGGAGTCGCACCGGGAGACGGGGCCGCTTCCGATAACCGGACGATCACCTCGACCGTCTCCGCATCGGCGTCGCTCTCGAGCGCCCGATCGATCGTCAGCCCGCTCGAGCCGTCGGTGTCGTCGACGCGGATCGCGGTGTCCTCGGCGGTTGGCGAGTCTTCGACGGTGATGGGGGCAACAGTCGCGCCGCTCGAGACGGGCGTCGCGACGAGACCGCAGACGACGAGCAGGAGCAGGCCGAGAGCGAGGCCGGACCGCAGTCGCCGTCCGGTCCCGGACGGGCGGGGAGACATACAGCCGAGGTGGAGAGTACGGTGGTAAATACATTGTGGCAGTTTTATCTCTCTCGATGGCTGAATGAACAACTATAGAGACATAATTCAGTTCTGATTGTATATTGTTGGATAGTTATCCGAATCGGAGCGGAAACCGGCCAATAGATCGTCAGCACGACCACTTTTCAGCCCGGCCCACCGAGAACGGACAATGAGCGAAGCCGAACGGGATCCCGAGCGTGCGGCCGTCGCAGTTCGCGCCGCGAGTGCGGGTGCCGCCGTCGCAGCCGACTCGTTTCGAACCGATCTCACCATCGAGGAGAAAGACGGGAAGACCGATGTCGTGACGCAGATCGATCGCGACGCACAGGAGACCGTCATCGAGACCGTCCGCGAGTCGTTCCCGGACGATCCGATCGTCGGCGAGGAGGAGGGCGCGCTGAAGGCCGTCCCCGAGGACGGGCCGGCGTGGATCGTCGACCCGATCGACGGGACGAGCAACTACGTCGACGGCGCGCAGACGTTCGGAACCGCCGTCGCCGCCGTCGTCGACGGCGAGCCGGTCGGGGCCGCCTTCGACTGCCCCGCGCTGGGTGACGTCTACCGCGTCGGGCCGGACGGCGCGTTTCGCAACGACGAACCGCTGTCGGTCAGCGACTGCACCGACCCCGAAGCGGCCACCGTCTGTCCGACCTTCTGGTGGGACTTCGACCAACGCGACCAGTTCGCCGCGGCCACCCGCGCGATCGGCGACCGGTTCGGCGACATGCGCCGCTACGGCTGCGCCCAACTCGAGCTCGCGATGGTCGCCACGGGCGCGCTCGAGGGGGCGTTGACTGACCTGCCGACGAACTCGTGGGACACCGTCGCCGGCGTCGGACTGATCCGCGAGGCCGGCGGCGTCGTGACCGACCTCGAGGGCGACCGCTGGCGACACGATAGCCGGGGACTGGTCGCCTCGAACGGCGAGATTCACGACGAGGTGCTCGCGGCGGCCCGCGAGATCGAGGACTGAGCCGACCGGTGCCCACGGTCGGACGAGCGGATAGTCACGCGTATTGAAACCGGAAACGGTAAGCGCTCCCCCCAACGGGATTCGGTATGGACGACTTCATCGACCGGTACGGGGCCGAGCGGGTCTGGGCCGCGACCGTCGCGAGTCTCGTCGCCGTCGTGGTCCTCGGCGCGGTCCTGTTCTACCAGCAGGTGTACGTCGAAATCATCTGGCAGTACTTCTGGGGGCCGGTCGTCGCCGACGCCCACAGTTGGAACTGCGTCGCGTGGGCCGGCGGGCAGCAGATACCCTGCAGCGAGGCCGGTGCCAACGCGGGTCCGACCGCCGAACCCGGCTACACCTTCGTCTCGTATGCCGGCTACATCCCGACGTTAGTCCTGTTGCTACTCGGCGTGATCTTCCTCGTCCGCCGCCTCGAGATCGAGCGCTACCGCGCGGGTTTCTTCGCGCTGTTCCCGTTCATGCTCTTCGGCGGGGCGCTGCGGGTCGTCGAGGACGCCAACGCCGCCGCCTTCGAAGCGACCGGCGAGATGGCGATCCAGCTCCCGTGGTCCGGGTTCATCATCAGCCCGCTGATCTACTTCACCGTCTTCTTCATCGCCCTCTTTGCGGTCGTCACCTCCGTCTGGCTCGATCGCAACGACCACGTCTCGGGCTACGAGTACCCGCTGGCCGGGATCGGCACGGCCGCGCTGGCGATCACGATCGCCTATCTGGCCTACGTCGCGGCGACGGAACCCTACGCCGAGTTCTACCCGCTCATCCCGATCGTGATCCTCGTGGGCGCGACCCTGACCACGGCGATCACGTGGGTCGCACTCGAGCGGTACGCGCCGGAACTCAACCGCGGGACGCAGTCGATGGGCATCGTCGTCATCTGGGCCCACGCGGTCGACGGGGTCGCGAACGTCATCGGCCTCGACTGGGCGACGACCCTCGGCCTGCCGGCCAACCTCGTCCCGAAGCACCCGATCAATCGGGCAATCGCGGACACGACGGCGGACGTGCTCCCCGCTGATGTCGTCGCTGCCACCGGGTCGGCGTGGCCGTTCCTGCTCGTGAAAGTCGTCGCCGCCGTCTTCGTCATCTGGATCTTCGACGAGACGGTCTTCGAGGACAGCCCGCGCTACGCGATCCTCCTCATGATCACCGTCGTCGCCGTCGGCCTCGGTCCCGGCACCCGCGACATGCTGCGGGCGACGTTCGGCGTCTGAGACGGCTCTTTTTGCGTTTCGTTCGGCTTCGCCTCCCCGCTCGAGAGCCGCCGCTACCGGCCTCGCTCACCGGAATCCGTGAACGGGGCCTTTAATCGCCCGCGGCGGGAACGAGCGTGCATGAGTAATACGGACGGGTGGTTCGCGGCCGGGGACCGCGACGATCCCGATGCGACGATCACCGCGGTTCGCGAGGGGAGCGCCGCCGAACCGCGCGACTGGCCCGCCCTCGCGCTCGAGGCCGGATTCGCGAGCGACGAGGACGAGTACTACGACGCCCTCCGCGAGGCGACGACGGCGGCGACGCGGGCCGCGGTGACCGAGCGCGAGCGGGCCGACGACCGCCAACTCGTCCACGCGGTGCGCGCGATGGACGACTGCGATCGGACGGCGAACGAACTCGCCGAGCGGCTGGCGGAGTGGGCCGGCACCGTCGACCCCGAGGCGGGAACCGGCGTCGACTACGCTCGAGCGCTGGCGAGCGGCGACTCGGACGACGGGCTCGAGGAACCCGCGATCCGCTCGCTCGCCGAACGGGTCGCCGACCTCGCGGACGAGGCGGACGATCTCCGGGAGTTCGTCCAACGCCAAACGCCCGCCGTCGCGCCGAACCTCTCGGCGCTGGCCGACCCCGTGCTGGCGGCCCGGCTGATCTCGCTGGCCGGCGGCCTCGAGGAACTCGCGAAGAAACCCAGTGGGACGATCCAGGTGCTCGGCGCCGAGGACGCCCTGTTCGCCCACCTGCGGGGCCACGCGCCCTCGCCCAAACACGGCATCATCTACACGCACGACGCGGTTCGGGGCACACACCCCGAAAATCGGGGCTCCGCGGCGCGTGCCGTGGCGGGAAAACTCGCCATCGCGGCCCGGGTCGACCACTACTCCGGCGAGTCGAAACCCGAACTCGAGGCGGAACTGGCCGAGCGGATCGAGACGATTCAGGCGCGGACGATAGACGACGACGCCGACAGCGACGGAGGTGCCGGCGATGAGTGACGAACTTCCGGCGGCGGTCCAGCGCCGCGACTTCGACGGGGCCGAGCGACTCGCGACACGAGGCGAACCGGTCTACGGCGAGCCGACGGATGGAGCGTGGCGCGCGTGGAACCCGAACCGGTCGAAGTTGGGAGCCATGCTCGAGTTGGGGATGGACACCGGCCTCGCGGGCGGCGAAACCGTGCTCTATCTGGGTGCCGCGAGCGGAACCACCGTGAGCCACGTCGCCGATTTCGCCGGCCCGACCTACGCCGTCGAGTTCGCCGCGCGACCGGTCCGGGACCTGCTCGAGACCGCCGAGAGCCGGGAGCGGCTCTTTCCGCTGCTGAAAGACGCCCGCAAGCCCGAGACCTACGCCCACGTCGTCGAGTCGGACGTCGACGTGATCGTCCAGGACGTGGCGACGAGAGGACAGGCCCGCGTGGCGCTCGAGAATCGGCAGTTCCTGGCCGACGACGGCCGACTCCTGTTGGCCGTGAAGGCCCGGAGTGAGGACGTGACTCGAGAGCCGGCGGCCGTGTTCGAGGACGTTCGCGAGGAGCTTTCGGGGGGGTACGAGATCGTGGAGACGCGGCGGCTCGAGAGCTATCACGCGGACCATCTCGGAATCGTCGCGCGGCCGCTCTGATCGAGGTCCGCCACATCTGATCTGGGAGCGCTGGGCCGACGGCTGTAGTAGTTGCAACAAGTATCGACACTATCGGACGCAGTCTGTGGTGCCCCTACGGGGGCGGGGCAATTGCGCGGTGCGTACTCTGCGTACCGCGCTAGTAGAAAGAGGAGCTGGCCGATATGAGACGCTTGCACCGTCGATCGTTCGTGAATCCGGCAAAACGATCACTGGACCGAAGAGTAAACCCCTTCAGGTTCTTTCGGTTCGTTGTGAAAGCCTACGAAGTTCAGGAGTCCTCGAGTGACTACTCAGGAATCGTCGAAGTCGAACGCGACCGTCCCGAACCGGCGGCTGACGAAGCGCTCGTCGAGATTCGAGCGGCCTCTCTTAACTACCGGGACCTCTCGATTGCTAATTCGGACCTCACGTACCCCGGTGCCGAACTGCCGGTCATCCCACTTTCTGACGGGGCCGGCGAGGTTACTGCAGTCGGCGAGGACGTACAGCGCCTCTCGGAGGGCGACCGCGTTGCAACTCCCTTTGCGCCCGACTGGGTCGACGGCCCGGTCGCGCCTGAGAAGATCGGACGGACGACCGGCGGCAACAGTGATGGTGCCTTAGCGGAGTACGTGACGTTCCCGGCCGACAGTCTCGCAGTCCTTCCTGACACCCTCTCGTACGAACAGGGAGCAACGCTGTCCTGCGCTGGATTGACTGCGTGGCGTGAACTCCATGAAGCGGTCGACCTCACTGCCGATGACACAGTCTTAGTGCTGGGTACCGGCGGCGTCTCCATGTTCGCGCTGCAGTTCGCGACGATGCGAGGCGCCGACGTTTTTGTCACCTCCTCGAGCGACGAGAAATTAGAACGCGCCCGCGAGCGTGGCGCGACGTGGACACTCAATTACGAGGAGACACCCGACTGGGGCGAGGCCGTTCGAGAAGAGACCGGCGGCGTCGACCACGTCATTGAGGTCGGTGGCCCCGGAACCCTCGAGAGGTCGGTGGAAGCCGCCGATTTCGACGGCCACGTCCACCTCATTGGCGTCCTCTCTGGCCAAGACGGGCAGGTCCATCCCGGCCCGATTCTGCTGAAAGGGCTCACCGTCAAGGGCTCGATGGGCGTTGGCAGTCGCGCAATGTTCGACCGGATGAACAGCGCGATTGAAGCCGCGGCTATCGAGCCGGTTATCGACCGTACGTTCGGCTTCGAGCCAGAAGACGTCCGCGAGGCCTATCGCTACGTTGAAGACGGTAGCCACCAGGGCAAGGTCGTCATTTCGCTCGAGTGAGCTAAAATAACGAGCGTGCCGACGCTCGGTCACTCGGCCGTCTCGTTCTGGTCCTCCTCGAGCGTGATCATCGCGTCGTCGGTGACCGGTTCCTCGTCAGTGACGTAGGGATCGTCGGCCTCGGGGAAATCGTACGTCTGATTGTCGTTGGTGTCCTGATGGGCCATCGCGATCAGGACTTGGCTCTCCTCGAGGGATTCGTTGAGTTCGATGGTCACGTTTTCGTGATCGCCGGACTCCAAGTGAGTGGAGTTACCCAGGACGTCTCCGGGCTCGTACTCCTCGGACATGTTCGTGACCGTCTCGTTCTCGTCGTCGGTGGCGTTGTCGCCGTTCTCGTCGTCGGTAGCGTTGTCCCCGTCGACGGGCGCAGCCGCGTGGATGACGGCGAAGCCGCCCTCGGGTAGCGTCGTGTTATTGACCGCGACTGCCGTCCCGTTCGACGTCTGGTTCTCGAAGGTCACCGTCGCCGTTTCGTTCTCCGTCTCGTTGTCTTGGACCGTGCCGGCGTCGGTCGCGGCCAACGCGATGCTCGTCCCCGAGAGGAGGACGAGCGCCGCGATCACTGCGACGCCGACGGTTCTTGTACGTGGCATCATATCCATCGACGGTACCGTCACAGGTCGACAAAAACCGGCGGTTTCGTTCGAGCGTTCCAGGAGTAGAAATATCCGAATTCGCCGGAACGAGGGCTCAGGGTAAGAGACCTATTCCGACCCCGCTCAGTGGTGTAATGTCGTTGTTCTGAGGAGATATCTCGAGGGAGCACCGAAGCCGCGGTAGCCGCCGAGAGGGGACCGGAGTTCGAGATATCCGCCAGTGAACTCTCGAGAACGTCGATCGGCCCCGTGAGGGCTGAGAGACCGCGGTGTCAGGACCTCCGGGGCCGGGGACTCGTACAACGGGGGTCGAGCACACTGCCCGTCCGGGAACGAGGAATCGCGGCGACGTAGCTCAAGTGCGTCTTTCACCTACTGGAAGAACTTTACAAAATCCCACCGTAGGGAGGAACAGATGACACTCGATCGACGGCGGTTCCTCGCCGGAACCGCCCTCGCGACGGTCGCGTCGGCCGGCTGTCTACAGGCCGACGACCGGAGCGGGAACGGCGACGGAAACGGCGGAACGGAACCGACGAGCGCGATTCCGGAAGACCCTCGCGTCGACGAACCGCCCTACGAAATTGAGGCACAACCCAACGACCGCGACGAGCGGAACCAACTGTCTCTCTGTGCGAACATGTCGGGGGACTCCGACCTCGAGTTCCAGACGGTGTCGGCTCCCCGCGCCGACCTGCTGCTATCGACGGCCGACATCGAGGACGAGGTCTACGCCGTTCGCGCCCTCACGAGTGCGGACGAGGTCCGTGAGGTCTTCAAACTCGGTGACGACGGCGACAACGGCAGTGGCGAGGAACCGCAAGAACCCATCGACGAGATCGACTTCGAGGAGAACATCCTGCTGGTCGTCGAGTCCGGCTTCGGCTCGGGATCGATCGCCCACCACTGGAAGCGCGCCGAGCGGACCGACCGCGGCCTCCGTCTCCACGGGTGTCAGACGACGCCGTACGAACGGACGGACGACCTGACCTCGCGGCACTCGGTCGTCCGCGTCGAGCGCCCCGAGAACTTCGAACTCGCCCGCGTGAGCCTCACCGTCGGCGAGGAGCGACGCGTTCACTTCAACTCAACCGAGGGCGTGGTCTCAGTAACGACATGAATCGGCGCTCGGTTCTCGCGACGGCAGGGGCATCCCTCGGTCTCGGCGGCTGCCTCGAGATGGATCGGACGACCGAACCGGGGTCGGAATCCACCGATGACGGAGACGATGCGACCGAAAACGACAGCCCGAAGTCGACGACGGAGGGGGAATTCGAACAGTGTCACCTCGTGTCGATCGACTACGAGTCGTTGCCCGACGCGATTCGGGCAGAGGTCGACGCCGCACTCGAGGACGGACGGTACGAGACGGACGATCTCCTGTTCGACGACGCCGTCGATCCCGACAGGTCGTTCGTGGTGGTCGATGGCACACCCTACGATCCACGCGTCGAAACGAACGGCGAGACACGGACGCTCGAACTCGAGGCGAGCGACACGGTCAGACTACCGGAGCCAGCGGTCGTCTCCGTCACCAATAGCGCCGACCGCGATCACGAGGTCCACGTCGAACTGACCGCTGCTGACGGAGAGCGGGTCGTCGACGAGACGGTCTCGCTCGAACCGGGCGAGGAACGCGACCTCGAGGCGACCGACGAGTTCGGTCGGTACGAGTTGACCGCTCGAGCGCGAACGGGGCACGAAGCGACGGATGCGTTCGATGCGCGAATCAGTGATTCGCGCTCCGACGGAACGGTCGCAGTCACCGACGACGGGATCGTGGCTACCCAGTCGGTCGCCGATATGCTCCCGTGTCCGTGGGCCGCCCGGGACGACTGACGACTGTCCTCTCCCGTGGAACCGCTCGACTGTGGCGTGATCTCGGGGTAGAACATCGCTGACTGCTCTACGGCGATCGCTGAGGAGATAGCGTACTGCTGTCTGGCCGTCTGAAGTCGGCCGTTGCGGCCGAGCGGTTCCGAGTCCAAACCGTATTTATCGCCGCGGGCAAAACGTGGCAACGATGGAACGCGGGTCCCGGGAATCGTTTACGCGCATGGGTACGCTGGGGATCGAAGAGGAGTGTTTCGTCGTCGACGAGGACGGCCGTCCCACCAGCGGGACCGACGAACTCGTCTACGAACACGAACCCCCCGAGATCCTCGAGGGCCGACTGGACCACGAACTGTTCAAGTTCGTCATCGAGACCCAGACGCCGCTGATCGAGGACCCCGACGACGCCCGCGATTCGCTGCTCGAGATCCGACGGGCGCTCGTCGACCACGCGGAGGCCCACGGCTACCACATCGCCGCCGCCGGCCTCCACCCGCTCGCGAAGTGGCGCGAACTCGAGCACGCCGAAAAGCCCCGCTATCGCTCGCAACTCGACCGGATTCAGTACCCACAACACCGGAACACGACCGCGGGGGTCCATGTCCACGTCGGCGTCGACGACGCGGACAAGGCGGTCTGGATCGCCAACGAACTGCGATGGTACGTCCCGGTCATGCTCGCGCTGTCGGCGAACTCGCCGTACTGGAACGGGTTCGACACCGGCCTCCAATCGGCCCGCGCGAAGATTTTCGAGGCGTTGCCCAACACCGGGATGCCGACCCACTTCGAGGACTTCGAGGCCTTCGACCGGTTCGAACGCCGAATGCTCGAGACCGACTCGATCAACGACCGCGGCGAACTCTGGTACGACGTGCGTCCCCACACCGCCCACGGGAGCGTCGAAGTGCGCACGCCGGACGGGCAGGCCGATCCCGACATCGTGCTCGCGTTCGTCGAGTACACCCACGCGCTCGTCGAGGCGCTGTCGGAAGCCTACGAGGACGGCACGAGCGGCCACCGCCACCGCCGGGAACTGCTCGACGAGAACAAGTGGCGGGCCATCCGCTACGGGCAGGACGCCTCCTTCATCGACCGCGACCTCGAGGGCACCGTCGGGCTGGGCGAACTCGTCGACCGCGAGTGCGAGCGGTTGGGAATCGACGGCATCAAGGACGTCTACGAACGCGAAAGCGGCGCGGATCGACAGCGTCGCCTGCTCGAGGACGAGGGTCCCGACGCGCTGTGTGACTCGCTCCGCTTGCAGACCCAGTAGGCCCGCGGCAGTCGTTCCCTCGAGAAAACGCCTGTTTCGAGCCGCTCGATCGACCGATAGCGGTCGCTATGGCGGCGCTACGATCGCGTTGACACCCCGCAAAGGTTTAACTCCGCTCGAAGCCTCGTCCTGTACGAGAAGCCACAGATGAGTTCCGACGACACTGACGAGCGCCCGGGCGACGGCGCGGACGACGGAGACGAATCGCTCGAGGGGGCGGACGAATTCGTCGAGCACGATGGGGGCGACTTCGGCCGGAGCCCGACCGTCGAGGAGCTCGACCAGCGGATCGTCGACCTGCTCTCGTGGATTCTGGACACGGAGACCCGCGCGAAGATCTACGTGTACCTGCTGGCGAACCCCGGAAGCACCTCCGAGGAGGTCGCGAAGGGGACCGGCCTCTATCCCAGCACCGTGCGCGAAGCGCTCGCGGAGCTCCACGAGGAAGACCGCGTGACGCGAGAGAAACGCGCCAACGAGGGTGCCGGGAACAACCCCTACGAGTACACGGCGATCCAGCCGAGCGAACTCGTCGGCGGCGTCGTCGATCAGGTCCAACACGAACTGAACACCATCTTCACGCTCGATCGCGTCCTCGACCGCGAGGACGAACGCGAGTCCAGACCCGAACTCGAGGAGGACGTCGAACCGGTGAAGATCACCGTCGACGATACGGCACCGCCGCCGGCCGACGAGGTCGAATCGGACGCCGACCCAGACCCCGAGACCGATGCCGACGCCGATGTCATCGAGTTCGAAGACGACATGGAGATCGACACCGTCGACACGGAGTCGGACGAGACCGGCGACGCCACAGAGGGCGACGACGCCGACGGTCGCGATATCGACGACTAGTCCGTTCCGGCCCAAAACGCGTCGTCTCGTCGGCTCCGTCGCTACGCCTCGAGGTCGAGGATTCCGTGGCGCTCGAGTTCGAGTTCCCGATCGACCGCCTCGACGGTCGTCGTCGGCCACCGATCCGTCGCCGTCAGCACCTCGATCTCGTCGTCGGTGACGAGTGCGGTGTCTTCGCTTTTCGCGCCCTGGACGGTCGGATTCCACGCGTAGGCCATCGGTACGTTGACGGGTGCGTCGTGGTCCGGTGTGGCGATCCACTCCCGGCCAGCGAAGCCGGCCGCTCCGCCCTGATGGTGGTGCTCCCACTCGCCCGCGTGGCCGACCGCGTCGTAGGCGTCCTGCACGGCGGCGAAGACGTCGCCCGCGTCGCCACCGTCTTCGGCCGCCGCCTGCGTCGCCGCCAGCGCCGTCGTCTCGACGCGCGCGGCGGCCTCGTGTCGGTCCTCGAGCCACGACGGGGGATCGAAGGCGACGGTCCGGGTACAACTGGCGTGAAGGCCGGCCCGCTCGGCGGTGACGGAGACCAGCGCGTAGTCGCCGAGCTCGGCCTCGGTCGGCGTGTAGTGGCGGTACTGCTGGGCGCGTTCGGAGCCGCCGACGAGTACGACGGGCGCTTCGATGTCCCGCGCCGAGAGGGCGATCCGCAGCGCCGACGCCACCTCGTGTTCAGTGTCCTCGGACTGGAGTTCCCGGCAGACCGATTCGACGGCCGAGGCGGTCTGCCCGCCGAGTTCGCGATAGCGCTCGCGGTCGCGCTCGGTCAGCGGCTGGCGCACCGTCGTCGGATCGACCCGCTCGAGGCCGGGCATCTCGATATCGGCGGCGGCCCGCTCGTCGCTGGCGACGCGCTCGGCGACGGCCTCGGCCAGCGACGACGCGTGCCACGGGAACCGCTCGATCGACACCTCGCTCGCCTCGAGGTCGGGCAACTCCTCCGCTTCGATGCGGTCGGCTTCGATGTTGTTCGTCACGAGGCGGACGTCGGTGCCGTCGTAGCCGATCGCGGCGACGCCGGTGTCGCTCTCGCGGTCGATCACGCTGTTCCCGCCGGTGAGCCACGCAAACGAGTTCGGCCGGGCGAACCAGACCGAATCGAGGTCGTGGGACTCGAGGACGGCCTCGAGTCGCTCGCGTTTGTCCATGTCGTGTGCTGGCGTGGGGTGTTCTTGAATGCGGCGAACGCCGGGTCGTCGCCGAGCGGTAGGGCACGGGCCGCCGAAACGCTCACTGCGTGGCGACCGGGTGACTCGGTCAACATAAGTACGGCCCGTCCTAACTGCCGCTGAACGCCCGTGTCGTACGATAATCACGCGCCCGACTCGAGACTGCGATCGTTGATCGATCGGTTCGGCTTTCGGCATCTGCTGACCGTCACGCTCGTCATGGTCGCGGCGACGATCCTGCTGGGTATCGCCGCGAAGGCGACGGGTTCAGGGCTGGCCTGCGAGGCCAACTGGCCCCAGTGCGACGCCGGGCCCTACAACCTGTTCCCGGGGAGCCTGCCGAGTTTCTACGAGTGGTTCCACCGCTTCATCGCGATGTTCGCCGGCTTCGCCATCATCGGCTCCGCGCTCGCGGCGTGGCGACTCCCCGACATCGACCGGCGGGTGACCGCACTAGTCGTCCTCGGGATGGTCCTGACGCCGGTACAGGTCGCGCTCGGCCGCGAGACCGTCACGCAGTACACGATGGACATCCTCTCCCTGCACTTCTGGACGGCGGTTCTCATCTTCACCCTGTTCCTCGTCGCCACCGTCCTAGTCTGGGCCCACCGACTGACCGGCTCTCACGTCACCGGCGCGCTCGCTGTCGGCATCGTCGCGCTGCCCGCACACGTCGCGCTCAGTCCCGTCGTCGGCTCCGAACTCTCGAGCTATTCGCCCACCATGCAGATGGCACAGTACGGCGTGACCCTCACGCTCTTGGGCGCGGCGATCGTCGCGACGATGATCGGCCGCCGTCGCTTTGCGGGCCGCGCCGTGGCCCCGCTGCTCGCGGCACCGCCGATCGTGATCGCCGTCCTCTTTTTCGGCCGGCAGGCCGTCGACCCCGCGCTCGAGGTGCCCTATCTCGTCGCCGCGGTCGCGCTCTTCGTGACGTTCGTCGCCGGGATCGTCCTCACTCGCGGCGCGGACGACTCGAGCGGAACGGCCGACGCGCTCTCGCCGTAGGCCCGCCGAATCGTCCCAATTCTCGGATCGAACTCAGCCGAGCGTGACGACGATGAGGGTCCCGACGAGGACGGCCCCGACGCCGAGTCCGAACAGACCGTAGTTGGCGAGGGGGTTCGCCGCCGTCGTCAGATCGACGGAGTAGCGCCGCCGTGAGAGCGGCCAGAACGGTCGGATGCCCATCGGCGTCAGCGCGTCGACGACGAGGTGCGAACCGATCGAGACGAGACCGATAAGAAAAGCGAAGGTGACGAATCCAGCGTCGGCAAAGGCCGAGGACGCATCGACGAGGACGGCGGCCAGGGCGGCGAGGCCGGCACCGACGAGTAACGCGAACGGAACCGTGTGGGTCGGGCCGCGGTGCTCGATCAGCGGGAGTCGGTGATCGAAGTCAGGAAGCGTCGACAGCCCCACGCAGACGAGGCCGCCGACGATCGCGACCGGCGCGTGTCCCCACAGGGAGACGACGGTGCCAACGGGCGCGTACGCCAGAAGCGCACCGCCGTAGTGCCCCTCCTGATACATATAAAACATTATCTATACGGCTGAATATAAACCCACCGTCATCGGATCGGCCGTCGAGACCGGCCGAGAGGCGGGAAACGGCGACTCCGCCGGAGCAGTCCGCCGCGACCGCTAGGGTTTTGACCGCCGCTCGCTATCTCCCGTGCGTGCAAAACGTCACCAACAGGACGAGCAACCCGTTCGGACTGCGACCGCCGTTCGATCGCTCCGATTCCGGCGACCGGCCGGCCGCGTTCGGCTACGGTGACGCCAACGCCGACTTCCACGTCATCGGCGACTTCCCCGGCGTCCACGGCGGCGAAACCAACGGCATCCCCTTCACCGAAACCGAAGCCGGAGCCGCCGTCCAAGACGTCCTCCGCGAGATCGGTTTCGCGAGCGGGCCGCAAGACGAACCCGTCCTCGAGAACTGTTTCTGGAGCTACGTCCACATGTGCAGCCTCCCGGACGGGGAACGGCCGACCGACGAGGACTACGCCGACCTCGAGCGCTTCTTCGACGCCGAACTCCGCGCGATCAACGCCCACATCCTCCTCCCCGTCGGGGCTCGCGCGACCGATCACGTCCTCCGGGAGTACACGACCCAGCGCCGACGGTTCGACCTCGATATGCCATCGCTTCACGCCCGCGACATCCGCGGCCGCGGGTTCATGGTCGTTCCCGTCGCGGACCCGGTCGAGTGGACCGACGGCGACCGCGAGGCGATCGTCTCGAAACTCGAGGCGATACTCGCGAGCGATTACCGGCAGACGAAAGGCGTCGCGACGTTGGTCGGCTGACGGCGGGCCGTTACGACTCCGTTTTCGGCGCGAAAACCACGAGCGCCGTACTCTCCTCGACCGCGTAGGGCGACACGTCCTGATCGCCGTCGAACCGGACGACATCGCCCGGCTCGAGGTCGTAGACCGCCTCGCCGAGCGTGAGTTCGACGGCACCGGTTATGACGTGGATGACGACGTTCGACTCCGGATGGCGGTGTTTCGGGACCCGCTCGTCCGCGTGGAGTCGCAGTCGCACGGTCCGCGGGGTGCGGTCCTCGAACACCTCGGCGTGGGGCGCTTCCTCGAGCGTCTCCAGCGACGTGACTTCGGGCATACGCGAACGGTGGGGGTACGCGGGCATGTAACTTGGAGCGAACAGGTTCGGTCGAATCTGATCGGGAGCGGATGCGAGTCACTCGAGCGGACAGTACCAAATCGTCCTCAGGTCAGAAATACGAGGCCAGTTCGAACTGAGTTACAACTATTCGGGAAAAGTTAAACAAGGTATAACGAATAACGAGTATGCATGGAGGTCGTCAATCCGGCCACCGGCGAACGAGAGGAAACGGTCGAGGAACACACCGAGGCGGACGTCGAGGCGGCCCTCGAGCGGGCGACCGACGCCTTCGCGGAGTGGCGCGAGCGACCGATTCGCGAACGCGAGGAGTTGCTCGCGGCGGCGGGGGACGTGCTCCGGGAGAACAAACGCGAGTACGCCGAGACGATGACCCGAGAGATGGGGAAACCGATCTCGCAGGCCATCGGCGAGGTCGAGAAGTGCGCGTGGGTCTGTGACCACTACGCCGAACACGGCAGCGCCTACCTCGAGGCCGACGCCCATCCGAGTCCACCCGGAACAGACGTGAAGACGGTCTACGACCCGCTCGGACCCGTTCTTGCGGTGATGCCGTGGAACTTCCCGTTCTGGCAGGTGTTCCGGTTCGCCGCGCCGCATCTCACCGCGGGGAACGTTGGGCTGCTCAAACACGCCTCGAACGTCCCCGGCTGCGCGCAGGCGATCGAGGACGTGTTCCGGAAAGCCGGCTATCCCGAGGACGTCTTCCAGTCGCTGCTGATCCCGTCGGATCTGGTCGCCGACCTCATCGAGGACGACCGCGTCGAGGCCGCGACCGTTACCGGGAGCGGCCCGGCGGGCCGTGCTGTCGCCTCGACGGCGGGCGAGCAACTCAAGAAATCGGTCCTCGAACTCGGCGGGAGCGATCCGTTCGTGGTCCTCGACGACGCCGACGTCGCGGACGCGGCCGAGACGGGCGCGTGGGCGCGCAACCAGAACGGCGGGCAGTCCTGTATCGCCGGCAAGCGGTTCCTCGTCCACACCGACGTCTACGACGAATTCCTTGAGGAGTTCGTCGCGGAGGTCGAATCGCTCACCGTCGGCGACCCGATGGACGAGGCGACCGATATCGGCCCACAGGCGCGCGCGGACCTCATGGCGGACCTCCACGAACAGGTCGACGCGAGCGTCGAGGCCGGTGCGGCGGTACTCACCGGCGGGGAACCGCTGGACCGCGAGGGTGCGTTCTACCCGCCGACCGTGCTCGCGGACGTGCCGGCGGACTGTCCGGCCGCCACCGAAGAACTGTTCGGGCCGGTCGCCGCCGTCTTCGAAGTCGATGACGAAGACGAGGCCGTCGCGAAAGCGAACGACACCCGGTTCGGCCTCGGCGCGAGCGTCTGGACGACCGACCGCGAGCGCGGCCGGCGTCTCGCGCGGGACATCGACGCCGGCTGCGTCTACATCAACCATCTCGTCAAGTCCGACCCGCGAGTCCCCTTCGGCGGCGTCAACGACTCCGGGTACGGCCGCGAACTCGCACGGGAGGGGATGCTCGAGTTCGTCAATCGAAAGACGGTCTGGGTCGAGTAACGATCCGCCGACCCGGCTTCGGAACCCGAATTCGGGGTCCGTCGCGGACATCTTTCTGGCGCTCGAGGCGCAGCGTCCGTCATTTAAGTAGTATCGGTGAACATGTTCTCGGGACTTCCCGATTCCTAAGAACCTGCTCTACCCGTTATACACGGGGCCTTCTTAGGACCAGTTGTCATGAGTGATCGTATCGGCGCACCCGGACTGGGGCTATCGCGACGCGAATTCGTTGCTGCGACCGGCGGCGTAGCGGCACTGACCGGACTGGCCGGCTGTACGAGTCAGGGATCCGAGCAGCGTTCCCAGCCGGAGGAATCCGACGAGGGGTCGACGGAGTCGTCGGACTCCGACCTCCCGTGGACGAGTGCCCCGGAGGTCGTCCAAGTCGACGAACAGGGCGGCAGCGTGACGCTGCAGTCGGTGACGTCCCGACACGCCGTCCACCCGATGGACTCGATGGGCGGCCCGGTGGAACTCCCGCAGGTCTGGGCGTTCAAGGCCGACGACGGTAAGCCGAGCGTTCCGGGGCCGATCCTCCGGACGACCGAAGGCAACGACATCGAGGTGACGCTGGACAACACGGGGAACCCGCACCCGCACACGCTACACTTCCACGGCGCGAAGAAGACCTGGGAGAACGACGGCGTCCCCACGACGACCGGTATTCGGGTCGACGGCGGCGAGAAACACACGTACACGATTCCCGCAAACGTCCCGGGTACGCACCTCTACCACTGCCACTACCAGACCCATCGCCACATCGACATGGGGATGTACGGCATCTTCCGCGTCGATCCGAAGGGGTACGAGCCCGCGGACAAGGAGTACTTCTTCACGCTGAAAGACTGGGATTCGCGGGTGAACCGTCAGATGGCCGGCGAGGACGTCGACTACAGTCCCCGCAACCGGAACCCCGACGTGTTCACCATCAACGGGAAGAGCCTCCCACGGACGCTCCACCCCGAGGAGGGATCGCCGATCATCGTCGACCACGGCGACACCGTCCGTCTGCACATGGTCAACGCGGGCTACATGTCCCACCCGATGCACACGCACAACCACCGGTTCCGGCTCACCGAGAAAGACGGCGGGCAGATCCCCGAGGCGGCCCAGTACGAACAGGACGTTACCAACATCGCGCCCGCGGAACGCCACACCGTCGAGTTCGAGGCCGACGCCGACCCCGGCATCTACCTGATGCACTGTCACAAGGTCGACCACGCGATGAACGGCAACTCCTACCCCGGCGGCATGGTCAACGGCATCGTCTACCGCGACGCGATGGACACCGACATCTTCGCCAACCTCATGGAGTACGCGGGCTACGAGGGCTGATCGCAGAAAACACCGACGCGTCACCGACCGCGGTTACGACCGACTTTCCGTTTCCGTCGAGACGGCCGACTCGCCGGTCGCCGGTTGCGCGTCATCGACCCGCCGACGCCCGGCCGCGGTGATCTCGTACCGACGACAGCCGACCGAACGGACGTTCTCACCGTCGCGAAGGCGGTCACAGGCCTGTTCGACGGTTATCGGATGTTCGTCGATCACCGCGGCGAGATCCACCACGTAGCGAGGCGACTCGTCCGCGAGCGCGTCGAGGACGGTCCGCTCGAGTCGTTGTCGAGACATCTATCGATCGTGAACCTCGCCGTAAGCGTCCAGTAACTCTCGGTATCGGTTTCGGACTGTGACCCGACTCACGCCGGTCTCTTCGCCGATCCGTTCCTGCGTGAGTCGTTCGTTCGTGAGCCGCGCCGCCCCGTAGATCGCCGCCGCCGCGAGCCCGGCCGGGCTCCGGCCGCTGTGGAGGCTCTGTGCTTTCGCCGCCTCGAGGATCTCCCGGGCCAGCCGCTCGGCGTCGTCGCTGATCTCGAGTTCCGAGGCGTACTGCGGGAGGTAGTGGATCGGATCGGCGGGTTCGATCTGGAGCCCGAGTTCGCTCGAGAGATAGCGATAGGCTCGCTGAATGGGGAGTTTCTCGACGCGACTCACCGATGTGAACGCGACCAGCGTCCGCGGCGTGCCGTGTTGTCTGGCGGCCGCGTACAGGCAGGCGGTCGACATCGCCTCGATCGAGCGGCCGGGTAACAGTCCCTCGTCGACGGCGCGGCGGTACAGGACGCCGGCCGTTTCGCGACACGGCTCCGGCAGTCCGAGCGCCGACGCCATGCGTTCGATCTCACCGAAGGCCTGTTTCAGGTTCCGTTCGGCGGCGTCTTTCGAGGTGAACCGTTCGTTCCACGTCCGCAACCGCCGGAGCTGTTCGCGCTTGCGGCCCGAGATCTGATTGCCGTAGGCGTCCTCGTCTCGCCAGCCGATCGTCGTACTGAGTCCCTTGTCGTGTCGGAGGTTCGACACCGGCGCACCGACCCGCCGTCGGTCGTCGGCATCGTCGTCGAGGCTCCGCCACTCGGGACCGTAATCGATCGCATCCGCGTCGAGGACGAGTCCACACTCCGTACACGTCCGTTCGCCGTGTTCCTCGTCGCGATGGACCGACCCGTCGCACTCCGGACACTTCGAGCCCCGCCGCTCAGGAGCGATCTCGCGCTCTCCGTTCCGGGTCGATTCCCCAGCAGCCGTACCGACGATCGTCTGAGTCATTGGTTCTGTCTCCACCGGGGCCCCACCCCGGTCGCGTGTGATGTCTTCGCTTGGACTGGAGGGAAGCGAAGGTATCAACGAACGGCGGATTCCCAGCGCGTGGGAACGGACGACGCGCGGCGACGACCCCGGAGCGGTGGCGAGCGGATTCGGGAGGAGCAACGTTTATTCGCCCCGAGACGACAGCACAGACAATGACTCGCGACGGGGACCGGACCGAAAGCGAACGCGAATCCGGCGTCGACACGGACCTCGAGGCCGACGACGACCGCGTCGAGCTCGGTCTGGCGCTGCTCGCCCGCCTCGAGCACGAATCGCTCTCGCTCGCCGACGCCGTCGACCGGATCGAGACGGTCACGGCCGATCCGACGGTAACTCGAACGATCCTCGATCAGGCGGAACTCCGCGGGATCATCGAACGCGAGGACGGCATCGTCCGCCCGAAGAGTTCCCAGTACGTACGCTTCGAACGTGACGTCATCACGAAAGAGGGAGAATTCTCCTGTCGGCGCTGTGGCTCCGGGCTGTCGACCGGCTACTTCATCGACCTCGAGGCCGGGGAACTCGGCCCGTTCGGGTCCTCGTGTATCCGCAAAGTGACCGGCCGGGACGGGTAGAACGGGCTCGACTCGAGTTGCGATCCCGCCATTTTTATAACCATATCAACATATTCCGCGGTATGAAGACGGATACCGACGGCGACGCCGACCCCGGTGACGTCCACGGGCTCACGCAAGGCGAACTCTACACGGTACTTCGAACCGCGATCACGGACGCGTTGCTCGACGTGCTCGGAACCGTCTTTCTGCTCGCGATTGCCTTACTCTTCGTGGTCACAGGCGTGCACGGACTGCTCGTGGGACCGTCTCGGACTGGCGTCGTCGTCGGCACCGTGTTCGTCGCTCTCGGTGCCGCGATCGCTGCGGTCGCACTCGACTACGTCCCGCCGTTCAGCGAGTGACCACCGGGAGTCCGCGGAGATGACGGTCCACCGAGCCGACAATCGTCCGTTCGAATCCGAAGAGAGAAAGACACGGACTCCGCCGCTCCCGTGATCGCTATCGGCCCTGCCGGAGTTCCGCGATCAGCTGATCGATCGTCTGTTGCTGTTGCTCGATGATCTCGCTTTGCCGTTCGACCGCGTCCTCGAGCGAATCGAGTCGCTCCAGCAGTTCGGGGTCGGTCTCGGCCGCGGGTGCCGACTCGGGAGTCGCCGCTGGCGTCGAACCGGCGTCGGCAGGGGCCGACGGCTCCGTCTCAGCGACTTCCTCGAAGACGGACCCGGTCTCCGCTTCCGTACTCCCCGCTGCGGTATCGGGCTCAGTGGCGTGCTCGTCCGTTTCCGCGGCCGCTCGAGCCGACGACGACTGGACCGACTGCCCGTCGCCCGCGTCGGCGCCCGCCGTCGCCGCTTCGGTGGTCGCGACATCGTCCGTCGCCCCGCCCGCGAGCGGATCGGTCGATCCGGTTTCCGCCGTCTCGGTCGTCTGTTCGGCAGTCACGTCGCGATCCTCGGGTTCGGGCGGGTCGGCATCGAGCGGGTCGACGCCGCCGCCGAAGTCGACCGACCCGCCGCTACTGGTCGGCTCGTCGTCGACGCCGATCCGCTCGTTGAGTTCCTCGAGCGAGCCGACGTCGTGGTAGTCGAACAGCGCCCGCTGGAGCCGTTCCCGGAGATCGTTCGCTTCCTCGTTGGGGGCCTTGATCCGCTGGGGCCGGCCGTTGGCCGTGAGGACGATCTGGGTGGCGACGCTGCCGTCCTCGAACGAGAGGCTGGTCACGT
Source organism: Natrinema sp. LN54 (assembly GCF_052439245.1). Taxonomy (NCBI): domain Archaea; kingdom Methanobacteriati; phylum Methanobacteriota; class Halobacteria; order Halobacteriales; family Natrialbaceae; genus Natrinema; species Natrinema sp. LN54. The sequence goes on along the minus strand of NZ_JBQVRP010000004.1, from coordinate 85,412 downwards.
CGTCGAAGTGGTACTCCTCGAAGTCCTCGTCCCAGACCGCACCACCGATGTGTTTGACGAGCCGATCGCTCGTGATGATCAGCGTCAGTTCGCTGAATCGGTAGGGCTTGATGACCGTCTCGCCGGGCCCGGTGATCTCGTTGCCGTTCAACACGCCGGCGAGGACGGGATGTAACACGTCGTCGGTTTTCCCCGCGGGCACGGCAAAGGATCGCTCGCCCTCGAGTGCGTACTCGAGGGTGAATTTCGTCTTGCGCCGTCCCTCGGAGAGGGTCAACCGATCGGCGTCGTGGGGGTATTCGTCGGCCGATTCGTCGCTCAGGAGACCGTCGGCACGGTAGACGATCGTCCTCGTGGGGGTGATGAAGAGTTCGTCGTCGCTGCCGAGAGAGACCCGCGCGGCGATCTCCTCGCCATCGAGAGTAGAGTGGACGATGCCGGGAACGCTCATGGGGCGCTGTTCGTAACACCGTTTGATAAAGATTGCTAGCCCGCACCCGCGGTTCCGTGCGAGTCACGCGAGAGCACTGGCCCTGTCACTGAGTCCCCCGTAGCGGCGGGCGATCGCTCCGTGGGTCCGCGTTGCACAGCGGATCCGAATACAAAGGTTAAAGAAACGGACCGCACTACTCGTAACCGAGCCCGGGTGGCTTAGCTGGACATAGCGCCGCACTCATAGGGTTCAGAGATTCGGTGCGGTTTCGCCTTGGAAGCCTCCGTGTCCCTCGAGGACTGCCGAGCCTCGGACCTGGGACATGCGGAGATCGAGGGTTCGGAGCCCTCCCCGGGCACTGGCTTTCTACGCGATGTCACGAACGGAGTGAGTGACGAGTCTGAAAGCCAGTGCCCGAGATGGGGCGGCGAACCCGTAGGTCTTGCGCGAACGAAGTGAGCGCAAGGCAGGAAAGACGAACGGAGTGAGTCTTTCCGTGGTTCGGAGCCCTCCTGAACGTGTTTCCGATACCCGTCCTCGGTTGAAGACGAGTGGCGACATCAGGGTGCCCGGAGAGGGCACCATACCCGAGCTCCGTGCTCGCTGGCGTTCTATGCAACGAATTCGTACAGTGAACTCCCGTTTCAACTGGCTTCTCGCTCGAGAGACCCTAAATGCGATCAGGAGCCATCGGCGGCGTCCCAATCGGTCCTGCAGTCCTCGGGTCGGACCTCTCGGATCGCGTCCATCCCCTCGCTCGGAATGTGTTTGAAACAGCGCGGTTCATGCTCCGTTTCCGCGATCCACGCCGCCTCGTCGCCACAGACCGCACAGCGAGGTGCGCCGGCGACTCGCAGCGCGTACCACCAGCGGAGCCGCTCGAGCCGATCCGTGACTCCTGTCCTCACTCGAGTTCGAAGGCGTGACAGGCGGCTTCCGGTCCCGATCACGGTCTCTCCCTCGAGTCGATCGTCGTCGGCAGCCATGGGGTGACAATCGTGTCGCGTGCGGGTTACGTCTTCGCATGCGATCACGGGTGGGCGGCCGCGGCCGATCGGTCGAACCAAAAAGCGTATTCCACCGCTCCCGAAGCAGTGGGACAGAGTGAGTCGAGCGAAACCCGATCGAGCCGCCACGGCCGTCGAGAGCGGGACCGAGACCGACGGCGACGACCGCCCGGTCCTCGAGTCGCGGCGCCGCCGGTTGCTCGCCTACTGCCGACACAACGGGGAGCGAATCTGTCGCGATACGGCGGTGCTCGTCGCGTGGGCGCTCGTGATGACGATCTGGATACAGGGCTTTGGCGTCCCGCGGTGGCTGTGCTACGTCGTCACGTTCGTCGGCGTCGTGGGCTACACACAGGCGACGACGCAGTGGTCGCGGCCGTATCGGAGTCCCGACGATCTGGAGCACTGACCGTTACAGAAATCGGAGCAGCGGCACGAGGAGCGTCACGACCCAGAGGAGCGTCCCCATTCGCACGAAGCCGTGGTCTTCGGGGTCGATCCGTTCCGCGTGTGACGCGCCGACGGCGATGAAGCCGAGCGCGATCGCCGTCGAGAACCGGTGGACGAACACGTTGACGGGCAGTCGCGTCACCCCGAGCAGGGTGTAATCGAGCAGGATCGCCGTCGCGAACCCGACCGAGGCGGCGGCGAATGCTGTCGACCGATCGAGCGGGCGCGCGAAGGCGTACGTACAGACCGGTAATCCGACGGCGATCAGCGGGTAGAACGCGCCCGCGACGAGCCGCGGGTCGATATCGCCGAGTCGCGACTCGAGGCCGACCGCGCCGAATCGAACGAAGAGATAGAGCCCGATCAGCGACCCGGCCAACAGGAACGCGTGGCGAACGCGCGGAGCGACCAGTTCTCGAGGCGCGGTCCGCGAGGCGACGCGGCCGACGAGCATCGCACCCGAGAGGACGGCGACCGTCTCGAGGGGCACCGGCGGGTCGTCACCGTCGGTCTCGAGGTCGACGATCGCCACCCAGCCGTCGGAGTCGAAGCCGCGGCCGTTGCCCAGATGCTCGCGCGAGACGGTCGAGACGGACCGGCGGTCCATGAACTCGCGTTCGACGTATCGCTGTGAATTCTCGGCGCTGGTGACCGTGTGACTGAGCCGGAACCAGTCCCAGTGTTCCTGATGGGCCTGCATCGCCGTCCACTCGTCGCCGTCGCGGGGAGATTCGTAGGCCCGAATGTGGTGGCGCGAGCCGAGGTAGTCGCCGTCGTGTAACTGGTAGCTCTCGTCGAGCCACACGCCGTCGGTCGGGTCGTCTTCGGCGGCGACGTAGACGTATCGGGTCGAGCCGTCGGCGCGCCCCCACGACGTCGCCGTGCCGGCGGGTTCCTCGGCTACCGCAGTTTCGTTTTCCGTCGCGGTCGTGTCCTCGCTCGCCGTGCCGACGTCCTCCTGATCGGGTCTGGTCTCGTTCCAGTCGCCGCGGCTCCGTTCCTCCAAGTGACGGCGCGTCTCCGCGGGATCGCCGGCGGCGATGACGTTGATCGCGAGCGTCCGCTGCTCGAACGTCGTCGCGCTGCTCGTGTACGGCCACAGCGACGAGTTTCCGTCGACGGTGACCAGTTGTTCCTGCCGGTCGACTGCCGGGTCGGCCGGCGGAGCGGAGGTACTCGCGGTCGACCCGAGGACCAGCACGACGAGAACGAGGGCCAACGCCCCGAGAGCGATCAGCGTCCGCCGATCGATAGCCGGTCACCTCCGTCGGTGCGTGTTCGAGATAGCATGGTGGCAAACGACGGGTCGATCCCGTCCGTTGGGTTACGTGGCAGGCTAGACGGTTCGTATATAGGTCTTCTCCTCGGTCGCGTCAGCCCCTCTGTCCGTGAAATTCTCGATAGTATAGCAGTCGATCAGACAGAACGGTACTGCCGCTTCTGATCCGATTCGCTCGAGCGTCCCGAGAGAACAATGCGACCGCCGAGTATCGCCTCAGCCCCGCTCTTCCTCGGGGAGTCCCCACGGACTCTCGACGACCGTCGCGGCCTCGTCTTTCGACAGCGGCACGTTGTGATACAGCTGCTCGAGGTTGGTCATCGTGTACTCGACCGAGTAGCGTTCGACGGCCGCTCTGGTCTCGTAGTCGGTCGCCAGCGACGTTTCGATCGCCTCGACCATCGAGTCGAGATCGCCGTACTCGAAGCGCTCGCCGTTGTCGGAGCCGATCGTTCGGTCGAACGGCGGCGCGTCGGTAGCCGCGACGGGGGTCCCGCAGGCGTTGGCCTCGAGCGTCGAGAGCCCGAGGGTGTCCGCGGTCGAGGCGGTGACGAAGGTATCGATCGAGGAGTAGAAGGCGGGTAACTCCTCGCGGGGGAGGAACTCCCGGATGTCGACGTTGTCGGGCGCGTTTCGCTCGAGGGAGTCGCGATAGGGGCCCTCACCGACGATGACGAAGTCGTATTCAGGGAGTTGCTCGGCGGCCCGGAGGATCTCGTTGACGTTTTTCTCCATGCTGAGCCGCCCGCTGTAGCCGATCACTGTCCGGTCGGGATACCAGTCTTCCTCGGTCGGCTGGAAGAAGTCCATATCTATCCCGACCGGAAGCTGGACGTGTTCGACGTCGCGGTCGATCCGCTCCGTCGACGCGGTCACGATATCGAAACTGCCGAGGAAGCTGTTCTCGACGGGGACGTACAGGCTCGAGAGGAGGTTCGCGACCGACTCGAGTTTGATGCTCTGGTGGAAGTACTCCTCGAGCGGCGTGTGGTGGGTGTAGATCGTGGGCAGGTCGTGTTTCCACGCGTAGTAGCGTCCGAGGATGCCGATCGGCGCGGGGCCGTGACAGTGGACGATGTCGAGGTCGGGCAGCGTCGAGGTGCGTTTGGTAAGCGGGATCCGGTAGCCGGCGTAGAACGGGTTCGGGAGCGATGTGACCGGGATTTCGCGCTCGCCCGGTTCGTAGTCGCCGTCCGGGTAGATGACGTACACCTCGTGGCCGTTCCGTTCGAGCACTTCGCGCCAGAGTTTGATCGTGTACGTTACGCCGTCGATCTCGGGGAAATAACTGTCAGTAAAGAATCCGATTTTCATTCAGGCCACCTCCTCGTACAGCGACTGATACTGGTTCGCGACCGACGACAGCGAGAACGCCTCACTGCGGTCGGCCGCGTTCGCTCCGAGCCGATCCCGGAGCGCGGGGTCGTCGAGCCGTTCCAGCGCGTCGACGAACCCGTCCGCGCCCGAATCGGCAACCTTCAGACAGTCCTCGCCGTCCTCGAGCCACGAGAACGTCTCGATGTCCCGGACGACCAGTGGCTTCCCGGCGGTCATCGCCTCCAAGAGCGCGATCCCCTCGTTTTCCTCGTGCGTCGGGAAACAGAAGATGTCGCCGGCCGCGTACGCGCCGCGGATGTCGTCGACGTAGCCGGTGAACGTGCAGTTGTCCGGTGACTCCTCGATCAGTCTCGTCGTTTCCCGCCCCTTCAGGGAGAGGTCGAGCGGGCCGAACCACGCGAAGTCCAGATCGGGTAGCCGACGGGCCAGTTCGACGAACGTCTCGAGGCCCTTGCGCTTGATGACGTGGCCGACGAGGAAGACGGTGGGCGACTCGAGGTCGTAGCGCTCGCGGTACTCGGCTTCAAGCGACTCGAACCCCTCGAGTTTCTCGCGGTCGACGCCGTTCGAGATCACGGTCGTCGGCACGTCCGCGTAGGTGTCGATCAGCCGGCGGTTGTACGCCGAGGGACAGACCAGCGCGTCGGCAAGTCCGTAGGCCCGCTCGAGGTACGGTCGCAGCGGTTTGGCGAGCGCGTTCGTAAATCGGAAGCTATCCCCGAAGTCCTCGGCGGTGACGTGGGTGTTCGCGACGACGGGAACACCCCGAGAGCGAGCGCGTTTGGCGTACCAGACGGATCGGGGACCCATGAGGTTGCAGTGAAAAACGTCGGCCTCGAGCGTCGGTTCCGTCGTGTACCGAAGGTCCAGTCGATCCAGCATCTTCCGCTGGTGGACGACGGACTCGCGGATCCCGCCGGTCACGTGGTCCTCGAACTCGAAGTAGTGGCTGATCTTCATACCGGACTACACCAACCGTAACGACCGTCTGACACTCGCGGACCCGGGACCGAATCGAGGCTCGCGACGGTCGGTCGATTGCGCCGTTACTCGACTTCGAGCCACGGTACCTCCATCAGCGGCGGGATGTGCGTCTCGATGTGGTGTTCCCAGACGCCCTCCTCGCCGAAGGCTTCCCCGTGGTCGGCCGTCACGACGACGCGGCCGTCCAGTTCGTCGACCAGTTCCGAGACGGACTCGAGTGCGATCCGCAGGTTCTCCTCGTACAGTTCCAGGGCCGCCTCTCGAGTCCCGTTCTTGACGAGGTCCGCGGGGTCGAGCTCGAGCCAGAGCCCCGCTTTCTGGGCGAGTTCGCTGCCCTCGAGTTTGTCTTCGACTTTCGGCCGAATCGTATCGCCGAGCGACGAGAGTGCGCCGCCGCCATCGGTTTCGGCCTTTTCGGCTTCCTCCTGTTTGCGGATTCCCTTCTGGATCTGCTTGAGCTTCTGGCCCTTTCCGCGGGAGAGGTAGGGCGCGTGTGGCTGCATGTAGTGGAGCACCGTCCGGTCGGCCTGCTCGACGGCCTCGGTATTGTTCCGGAACGCCTCCGCGATACTCTCCGGTGGCACCGTCCCCAGATCGTCGTCCCAGCCGGTCTTCCAGACGTCGAAGACGTCGCTGATGTGCTCGGTCGCCGACCACTCGTAGTCGCAACTGGCCCCCCATTTGAGTTCGTTCAGTGGGATACCGAGATCGTTAATAAACGGGTTCCCTGAAAAGTATGCGATATCGTGATCGCCGGTAAACGTCCGGTAGGCCCACTCCGGGGTCGACGATCCCACGCTCCAGCGTTTTTCCAGCGTCCCGTCGAGATACTCGTCATAGACCTCGCTGAACACGTCGTACCGACACGCATCCAGCACGAGACAGTAGTCCCACTCCGACTCGAGGAAGTGCTGGTCCTCCATTAGTTGCGGTACCTTTCGAGTCGACCACTGTATTCTTATTGGTTCCTGAAGGTCACCGGAACCGACTCGCTCGAGCCGGCGGATCGCCACGCTTGCCCGGGGTTTCGTCAGCCGAGCCGAGGACGACGTTCACTCCAGATAGCCGAGTTCGCGGAGCCGATCCTGCGTCGCTTCGTCGGCCTCCTCGAGCGCGTCCGTCGCGTCGGCGTCGGTCTCGGTCGGGTCGTCCCACGCGCCGCCGACGGCGTCCTCGAACCGGGCGAGCGCCCGTTCGGTGGCCGCGACGAGCTCATCGTCGGCGGGATCGACCGGCGACTCCTCGCTCGGATCGTCGTCGAGTCGGTAGCCCTCGTTCGGGACGAGATCCGCGCGAACGTACTTCCGGTCGGTGCCGCGTGCAGCGCGCAGCCGCGAGTAGGCCCGGTGATCCGCCGGCAGCGTGACGCCGGCCTCGCTCGCCTTCTGCTCCAAGTGGTGGAGTTCGATGACCGGCTGGGCGTACTCGATAAACGCGTAGTCGGCGTCGCCGTCGGCCTCGAGGACGGCTCGCTGGCCGGGGTCCGGATCCGAGACGCCGTCGAACGCTCGGTACTCGCTCGAGAGCAGCGACCGCGTGGGGTCGAGGGCGACGGGGCCGTCGTCCCCGCCCGCGCCGACCGCGGCGTCGGGATCGACGGCCAGCGCGTCGAGCGTCGTGTGATAGCAATCGAGCAGTTCGACGAGATCGTCGCGCCGCTCGGCCTCGAGGGAGGGGTGTTTCACCAGCAGCGGAACGTTGACGAGTTCGTCGTAGAGCGCGAACTCGTGGCCGTAGAGGTCGTGTTCGCCGTGGAGTTCGCCGTGATCGGCCGCAACGACGACGGTCGTCTCCTCCCACTGGCCGGTCGCGCGCAGCCAGTCGAATAGACGTCCGAGTTCGGCGTCCATATGCGCGATTTCGGCGTCGTACAGCCCGCGGATGTCCGCCCACTCCTCGTCGTCGATGTCCCGAACGCCGGCGTTGTACTCCTTCGAGTTCTGGCAGACCGCATCGGGGTCGACGCCGGGAGCGAACGCCTCGCGGTACTCCTCGGGCGGGTAGTACGGCAGATGCGCGTCCATCAGATTGACGAACGCGAACCAGCCGTCGTCGCTCTCGCTGTCGTCGATGAAGGACTTCGTTCGGTCGATGACCGACGGCGTCTTCGTGTCGGCCCCCTCGCCGCTGGCGAGTTTCTCGTGGGCCATCGCGCCGAGCCTGACGAGTTTGGACGCCATCTCTCGGAGGTACTCGTTGTCGTTGATCGCCTGCCACGCGCTGGCCAGCGGCCCCGAGAGGACGTCTCGAGGCAGGACCTCGAAGAACGAGTCGTGGGCGTCGAAGCCGTCGGTCAGGCCGGTGTAGGGGGTGATCCAGGCGTTCGAGGAGAAACACGCCGTGTCGTAGTCCGCCGCCGACAGCACCGACGCGAGGGTTGTGACGTCGTCGAGGTAGGGACTTCCCTGATCGGCCCCGTGCTGGCTCGGGTAGAGGCCGGTAAACAGCGAGGCGTGGACCGGCAAGGTCCACGGCGCGGGCGCGACCGCCGACTCGAAGACGGTCGCCTCCTCGGCGAACGCCGAGAGTTCGGGCGTCGTCCCCCGCTCGTAGCCGTACGGCCCGAGACGGTCCTTCCGGACCGTATCAAGGACGACGAAGAGGACGTTCGACTGGCGGGTGCCGGGTTCCGTCTCCGTCGCCGTCCCCGCCCCCTGCACGGCTGGTGTCTCGCGAGCGGTCGACCGTGAGCCCACCCCGTTACTGCATCGGAGAGCGGGCGCTGACGGGACGGCAGAAGAGTTCAGGTGACTCACTGGGTGCATTCGACCGGGCGCACAATTTGTTATGGAGCCGGTACGGTATCGGACTCGTCTCGCCGGCGCCGTAGTGAGTCATTGAACGGGATACCCTGAAGGGAGGGGCCGTCGATAGCGGAGACGAGACCGGCTTCTCGGAACGGCTCGAGGGGGCCTGTCCTACCGGAGAACCGAGCGTCTCGATCGCCCGAAACGGCGGATCGCGATAGGCGACCGAGCCCGCTCGCCGCGATCGATCAGACGTTTCAAGTCGACTGAGATTCCATACCAGCCATGGACGAGCGAAACCGGCGCACGTTTCTCATCGGTGCCTTCGGTGCCATCGCGGTGTTTGCCGTCCTCGTGTTCATCGTCGGCGCGCGCTCTATCCTCGACTCCCTGCTCTCGGCGCGGCCGTCGCTCGTCGCGGCGACGTTCGCCCTCGCGCTCTGTTGGTTAGCCGTCTGGAGTCTGATGCTCCGGACCGTTCTCGGGACGCTCGGCGTCGAGATCCCGCTCGGCAAGTCGTTTCTCGTCTATGCCGGTGCCGTCTTCGCCAACAACGTCACCCCGTTCGGACAGGCCGGCGGCGAACCGATCGCGGCGCTGCTCATCTCGAAGGTCTCCGGCTCCCGCTACGAGACCGGTCTCGTCGGGATCGCGAGCGTCGACGTCCTCAACGTGATCCCCTCGATATCGCTCGTCTTCGTGGGGGTCGGCTACTACGCGACCACCGCCGCCGTCGGCGACCGCCTCGAGACGGCCGTCGGATCGGCCGTCGTGCTGATCGGCGGCATCCTGCTCGTTATGGGCCTCGTCTGGCGATACCGCGAGACGATCATCGACCGACTCCCGGCCATCATCGCGCCCCGCCTCGGCAGGCTCGGCCTCGAGCGATTCGACTCGGAGACGCTCGAGGACGACCTCGCGGACCGAATGGGGCGGTTCTTCGAGAACATCGAGCGGATCGCGACGGACCGCTGGCGACTCGGTGCCGTGGTCGGACTCTCGCTGTGTGGCTGGCTCTTTCAGGTGGCCGCGCTGCTGGCGGCCTTCGCCGCCCTCGGCCAGAGCGTCCCGCCGTACGTCCTGCTGTTCGTGATCCCGCTCGCGAACATCGCCGGTGCGGCCCCGCTCCCGGGCGGGCTCGGCGGCATCGAGGCCGCGTTCGTCACGCTGCTCGTTCCGACGACGGGTATCGAAGCGTCGATCGTCACCGCGGCCGTCCTGATCTTCCGCGGCGCGGTCTACTGGATGCCGATACTCGTCGGCGGGGCCTCGGTGTCGGCGTTGGGGATGCGAAACGTTCTGTGAGTCGGCCACGCCGGCCGAGCAGTTAATCCGTCCGATCCCCGAGTGAGAGACGACTCGAGACCGATGTATCGAGACGGCCACGCCGGATTCAACGCGCTTCTGTACGCGCCGTTCGTGCCGCTGGTGAGCGCGTCCTACTCGCTCGAACTGGCGCTCTGGGGCGCGGTCCTCGCGCTCGCGGCGGCGAACCTCCCCGATATCGACCAGAACGTCGAGCGGATCGACCACCGCGGCCCGACCCATACCGTCTGGTTCGCTCTCCTGTTCGGCTCCGTGGCGGGGATCGGTACGGTGCTCGTCGCGCACTCGAGTTTCGGGGCGGACGGCGGCTTCGGGTTCGGATTCGGCTTCGTCGTCGGGACCTGCGGGATTCTCGCACACCTCGCGGGCGATATCGTGACGCCGATGGGGATCTCGCCGTTCGCGCCCGTTTCGCGGGTCCACGTCACGCTCGAGTGGTTCAAATCGAAGAACGGCCGGATCAATCGCGCGTTTCTGCTCGCCGGCTCGGCCGCGCTGGTGGCGTCGCTGTTGCTGGCAGCCGCTCACCCGGTGTGATGGCGGTGGCGATCGGCGAGTTACTCCGACTGACGGCCTCGGACGCTGCCGTCTCGCGACCACCACTGTTTGACGGCGTCTAAATCGTCGGTGCGCCGCGCGACGATGGCGAGCGATACCGACCAGAGCAGGGGCGTCGCGATCACGCCGTGGACGTCGAGTCCGGGGGTCCACGTCGCCCGCAACGGGAACACCCACGGAATCGCCATCGGCGAGAGCGAATCGATGACGAGGTGTGACCCGGTCGCGAGCCCGGCGGCGAGCGCGAACGAGCGACGGCGACTGAGCGCGTACACCCCGCCCACGACCGACAGCACGAACAGGGGCGAATGCGTTATCCCGCGGTGGACGAACGGCCACCCCCACGCCGCCGGGAAGAGGAAGTCCGCGTCCGGGACGAACCCGAAGACGGCCCCCAGCCACGGCCCGACTCGCGGACCGACATCGGAGAACCCGCGAACGAGGGCGACGCCGACGAGAGCGTGTGTCGCGAACGCGACGGTGAGAAAGAAAACCAGCCCGAGTTCCATTGGCTCACCTATCGACTGAGACCCCGATATAAGTTATGCCGCGCTCCGATCGCCGAACGCGGATCCGAGACCACGAGAGCGCACGTACTTACGACGGCTGCAACTGCAAGCCCACGACTTCAGTCGTCCGATACGGTCAAATTCGAGACGACGAACGCGATGGTTCCCCTCCAACTCACCGAAACGCCGCCCTGGCTCGAGTCCCTGTTCACCTCGGAACTCGGGCTCGCAGTGCTGTTCGGGATCTGCGTCCTCGAGGGTGCGATGTTGCTGCGGTTCATGCCGAGCGAACTCGTCGTGCCGTCGGCGCTGGCGCTGATCGGATCGTCGATTCCGACGGCGGTTATGATCGTCACCCTCGCGGTCGTCGGGACGACGGTCGGCCAGCTCCTCCTGTTCGGGCTCGTCCGTCGGGCCGGCCGGGAGTACGTCCTGCGAAAGCGCTGGTTCCCGGTCACCGAGTCGCGACTCGAGCGGTTCGACGGCTGGTTCGACCGGTGGGGAAGTCTCGCCGTCGCCGCGAGCAATACGATGCTGTTCGTCCGGGGGCTGCTCACCGTCCCCGCCGGCTTATCGGAGATGGACGGCCGATCGTTCCTCGTCCTGTCGGCGGTCGGCTCGCTGTCCTTCCAGACGATTCTGGCCGGCCTGTACCTGCTCGGCGGCTATCTCCTCGTCTGAGCATGAGCGCGGCCGGTTGTCGCGGGAACCGCAGTCGGCGTCGGAACCGTCACGAAGCGAGGAAGCGACGTCGTCGAGGTCACGATCAGGGCTCAGTCCCCGCCCTGCCGGTAGACCGGGAGCCGGAACCTGACCCCCGCGTCCCGGAGCTGCCACCTGATCTCGAGGCCGGCCCAGAGCAGCCCCGTCAGGAGCGCGATCCCGACGGCCGCGAACTCCGACGCTCCCATCCAGACCGGGCTCGCGAAGAGGAGGCCGTTGTAGATCCGATGGGGGAGGATCGACTCGAGGAGGCCGCCGAGGAAGCCGAGCGGATCGACTCCGAAGAGCCCACTGCTCTCGTCGTCGCTCTCGGCCGTCGTCCGGGACTCGAGGCCGAGTTCCGCGGCGCTCTGCCCCCCCTCGCTTTCGGCGCCGGTCTCTAACCGTTCGGCCTCGTAGGGGAGCGTCGATTCGACCTGCCAGACGACGTCGCCGGAGGCGTTGACCTCCATGACGCGGTTGCCGTGGGTGTCGGTGATGAGCGTGTTCCCGTTGGGCAGTCGATCGGCGTCTCGAGGCCATTGGATTCGGTCGTCCGCCCACTCCCAGCTACGGGTCCACTCGCCGTCCTCGCGCTGGAACTCTTGGACGCGGCCGTTCTCGGAATCGGCGACGACGACGGCCGGTCCGCCCTCGCTTTCGGGGATGTAATCGGGATTGTGCTGTTCGTACTGGATGTCGTACTCGTCCTCCGCGCCGAGCGTCCAGTCGTCGACCAGCCCCTCCTCCCGGTCGAGGAAGACGACCTGATCCTGATTCCGGAGGCTGGCCATGATCCGGCCCTCCATCTCGCCCTCCTCGATGTATTCGACGTCGTTGATGTGCGCCCAGTCCTCCGGGTAGGGGCCGCCGCCCTCGACGGGGTAGTCGCTCTGGGCGTCCCAGAGCCACTCGACGACCTCCGTCTCGGTGTTCACGATGAACACCTGATCCGCGACGATGTCGGCGACGACGACGTGAGTCTCGTTGATGCGGTCCGCGTCGTGCCACTCGCCGGCGGTCTCCTTGTAATCGTAGCGCTCGTAGAGCACCTCGACCTCGCCGGTCGAGAGGTTCGCGCGCTCGATGACGTTGCGCGCACACGGCGGCTCGGAACAGGTCGGTCCCTCGGAGTGAATCGTGTCCGTCGCGGTGTACTCGACCGTCAACGGATCGCCCTCGACGGGATCGACGTCGAAGTACTTCGTCCGCGTATTATTGTAATAGAGGACCTCACCGTCGGGTTCGTAGGCGGTGATGGTGCCGGCCCGTCCGGACTCGGTGACGACCGTGTGGTTCTCCGTCGACGGTGCCTCCGGTACGTCGTCTTCCGTCGCCGTCGAGAGGTCGTTCGACGCCGCGCTGGCGACGACGGCCGCCGAGAGGAGGATCACGGCGACGAACACGACTCGAAGCCGATTTCGCGTGAGTATCGACCGGGCCCGAGCGAGCGGGGGGCGTGATCGGTCAGGCATTGAGTACTACCGAATACTGCTGTCCCCTCCGAAGTACCATTGTCCGTCGTTTGCAGTCTGTGACAGCCGGGTGCGAACTCGTGACCCGTCGGGTCGTCACCGCGACGCTCACTCTAGCTCGTCCGTCCGTCTCGTGGTCAGGACGGGGACGGGCGACGTCCGAATCACGCGCTCGGTGAAGCTCCCGAGCAGGTGGCGGTCGAGCCCGGTGTGGCCGTGGGTCCCCATCACGACGAGGTCGACCCCTTCCTCGTCGACGTAGGTCGTGATCTCTCGAGGCACGGGGCCGGCCGTAATCGACGTCCTGATCTCGTCGACGCCCGCTCGCCTCGCGGTCGCTTCGGCCTCGTCGAGGACGGCCTGGACGTTCTCCTCGAGTTGCGAGGAGAGTTGCGTCGATCCCGCGTCGATCACCTCCGGCAGTTCGTCGACGACCGACAGCAGGTGCAACGTCGCGCCGTGTCGTGCGGCGACCGACGCGGCTCGGTCCAGCGCGACCGACGCGTGGTCGCTGCCGTCCGTCGGCACGAGCACGTCGCCGTACGGATACACCCGTCTCGCTTCGTCGGCCGCACGAACGGTCAACACGGGTATCCCACTCCGGTTGACGACACAGTCCGTGGTGCTCCCGAGGACGTACTCGCCGATTCCGCGCCGGCCGTGGGCGCCCATCACCACGAGATCGAACTCGCCGCCGGTCGTGTACTCGACGATCGCGGTCCGCGGATCGCCCTGAACGACGTCCGTCTCGACGGAGACGCCTCGATCCTCGGCCAACGCAGCCGCGGCATCGAGGATCTCGTCGCCCTCTCGCTCGAGAACGTCGACGACGTCCGTTCCGAGCCGGGTCAAACTCGGTTTCTTCGTGTCCGCGACGTAGAGCAATTGGACTGTCGCCTCCCGGTCGGCGGCGATATCGAGCGCGTGCTCGAGGGCCGCCCTCGCGGAGTCGCTCCCGTCGGTCGGGACGAGGAGTCGAGTAGTCATGGATAGCGGTTCGGTACCGATCCGCTTACGTTTATGGGATGTCGTTGTCGGGGTCGACTCGCGTCAGCGACGAGCAGAAAGAGGGACAGCGTCAAAATCGCAACTATCGGCGCGAAAGAGAGCCCTTAGCGCTCGGGCGACTCGACGCGAATCTCGCCGTCCGCAGTGACCGTCACCAGACAGTCGCTGTATTCGAACGTTACCGATCCGCTGGAGCGCAGCCCGTTCGCACGCGGCTCGAACAGCCGCTCGAGCGCATCGGCGTTGATCGAGTAATGGAGCGGTTCGAGTTCGGTGACGTCTTCGTTACTGAACGTTGCGACGGCGTCTGCAACGGCAACGCTGAGCGGTTCGTCGTCGAGTCTATCGTATTGCACGGAATAGTGATCCCCCATCGCGGTCGACGGTGATCGTGAGGTCATTTCTGTCATTTATTGTACGTACCCCCAGTACGTCCGTGGGAAGTCATTCACCCGTTCACGAGTTATCGTAAAGAGTCTGATTGTTAACTGTGTAACGCCGTTCGAAATAGAGGGTTAATCAGTTAATGTCGGTCGCGGTCGACCCCTCGAACAGCGCCGCGAACAGCTTCCGTTCCGCGGATCGGACGTGCTTGTGAAAGGCGGGCGAGGAGATGTCCAGCGACGCGGCGATGTCCTCGCCAGTCGCCTGTCGCGGCCACTCGAAGAATCCACCGTGGTAGGCCGTCTGGACGACCTCGCGTTGCCGATCGGTAAAGCGGCCGAGCAAGGCGTTGCGCGCGGGGCCGCCGAGCGCGGACGGATCGTCCGTTCGCTGCTCGCGCCGAGCGACCATCGAAACCGACGGACCGCTTCGGGTGATCCCGGACAGGACGGCGCGGACTTCGGCGGCCTCCGGCACGTCGATGATCGCGCGGCCACCCGACTCGTCGGCCGCGAACTCGCGCAATCGCGCGCCGTGCGTATCGGCGATCGATCCGAGGAAGGGATCGGTCAGCTGTACCTGCAGGAGCGTTTGGTCCTCGTGCTCGGCGATCGTCGATACTCCGCTGATCCCGTCGATCGAACCGCGATCGATGCGTTCGGCCGGATCGTCCGCCAGTTCCTCGACGGCGACGAACGCGATCTCCGAGCCGTCGGCCCGTACCGTCGTGCCCTCGTAGGAGACGGGTTCGCCGAGAAACGCCGCGAGTCGACACAGGGTCGCATCGGCCGCGACCTCGAGTTCCACTTCGGTGTAGTCGTCTCTCACGAGCGCGTTCTTCCGTTTGACCGCATCGATCGCGTAGGCGATCGTTTCGCCGAGTTCCGCCAGCGTCGACCGGAGCGTCTCGTCGAACGCGTCCCGTTCCTCGCCGTAGATCGACAGGACGCCGTAGAGGAAGCCGTCGTAGACGAGCGGCACGGCGTAGACGGACTGGAAGCTTCGCGACAGCGCATCGCCCCGCCACTCGCCGTCGTGGACCGACTCGGCGACGTTTTCGACGGAGACCGGCGCTCGCGTGCGCGCCGCCCGTCCCGCCGGTTCGGCGGCCGACTCGTCGACCGTCGTTACCGTCACCGCGTCGAGATACTCCCGTTCGAGACCGGCTCGAGAGAGCGGTTGCAGCTGATTGCCGCTCGGGTCCGGCTCGCCGATCCACGCGAACGAACATTCCTCGAGTTCGGCGAGCAATTCGGGGACTCCGCGCTCGATCTCGGTTCGGGACTCGGCCAGCAACAGGAGCTGTTCGATCGATTGGCGCACCTCGTTGGCCTCGTTGAGCCGCTCGAGGTGACGGTTCTGTCGCTTGAGCTCGCGCTCGCGGTCGTGTAACCGTCGGGTCCGTCCGATGCGATCGAGCGCGGCTTCGGCCGTCGCCGCGAACAGCTGGGCGAGTTCGACGGTGTCGTCGTCGTACTGGGCGGGTTCGGCCGAGAGCGCGACGAAGACGCCGTGTTCGCCGAGCGGGACGTAGAGACCGCTCCGGGCGGCGGTCGACTCGTCGTAGACGTTGGCCGCGTCTCTGACATCGTCGTACACCGACGAATCACCGCTGACGAACGTGTCCCAGACGATGCTGTCGTTCGGCTGGAGCCGCGGCGGCGAACCGAACGCCGACTCGAGGGCCGGCGACCACGCCGCCGGGGCGAGTTCGTTCGCCTGATCGTCGAACCGGTAGACGACGCCGTCGAGATCGAGCACGTCGGTCGCGATGTCGACGATGTACTCGCACGCGTCCGCTTTCGAGTCGACGGTCAGCAGGTGTCCGGTCGCCTCGTGTAAGGCGTTGAGCGCCTCCTGATACTGGACCCGCTCGGTGACGTCGTTCGCGACCCCGATCACGCGGTCGACGGTATCGTCGTCGTCCGTGATCGGTCGGTACCACGTTTCGAAGACGCGATCACCGAGCCGTCTGCGCGAGGTGACCGTCTCCCCCTCGAGGGCCGTCTCCGCGTCGGCACAGGCCTCGGGATAGTCCTCGAGCAGGTCCGAAAACGAGTTGCCGACGACGTCCTCGGGGTCGAAGCCGAGGTTCGAGAGTCCGCTGCCTTCCGAGAGCGTGAAGGTGCCCTCGTCGTCGAGGGCGAACAGGACGACGGGGACGTTCTCGACCAGCGTCTGTAACCGCTCCGTCCGCTCGGTCAGGTCCCGCTCGCGCTCGACGCGCTCGGTCACGTCCCGCCAGTAGACGGAGATCCCCGACTGCGAGGGGTAGATTTGCGCCTCGATCCAGGCGTCGTAGCGCTCGTAGTACCCTTCGGCCGTCCGCGGCTCCTGAGACGCCATCGCCTCGACGGCCTCGTGCTGGAAGACCGTCCCGGTCATCTCCGGGAAGACGTCGAGAATATGCCGACCGATGAGCTCCGATCGGTCGAAATCGAGCTGTTCGAGCGCGCGATCGTTGATATACGTGAACCGCCAGTCCGCATCGAGCGCGTAGAACGAATCCGTGACGCGCTTGAACGACTCGCTCAACTCCTGCTCGATGCGGTGATACTCCGTGATGTCCCGAATCGAAGCGATGACACCATCGACGGCGTCGTCCTCGAGTCGGTTCGTCAGGACGGCCTCGTGGACGTACCAGTCCCCGTCCGCGTGCTGGCACGTGTACTCGACGGTTCGTGACGCGCCGCAATCGGACTCGAGGACGGCGTCGAGCGCGTCCATCACCGTTTGCGCGTCGTCGGGGCGGATATAGTCGCGAATGTGGGTCCCGCACAGTTCGTCGGGCTCGAATCCCCCGACGTCTTCGACGGCCGGGCTGGCATAGGAGATATCGCCGTCGGCGTCGATGACGAGCAACAGGTCCGAGGAGTGTTCGATCAACGTCTGTGACCGCTCCGTTCGCCGGTCGACAGTTCGCTGCATCGCAGCGAACTCGACGGCCCGGCGGAGCCGCTGGGCCAGTAGCCGGGGCTCCTGAATCGTCGTCTTGGCGATCACGTCGGGATCGCCGGGCAGGCGGTCGATCGACTCGGTTCGCGCCGGATCGACGGCGTAGACGATCGGACACGCCTCGCCGACGGCGTCGAACACGTCGCGGTCGTCGGTCAGGAGGCAGTTCGCCGCGTCGAGCTGTCCGTCAGTGACCGCAGACGCGGTCGCGACCGCGTCCGTCACGGTCACCGACTCGTCTGCGAGCCCCGCCGTCGCCGTCCGAATCCACTCGGACGAACCGACGACGAGGGCGTGTACCGGGGTCGTCTCGGCGTCCTCGAGACCGCGGGCCATACCGCTGGGTAGGTCGGCACGGGTAAAAACTTCGCGTCGTTTGCAGTTTCAACGAGCGAACCACTGTCGAGACGCTCCCGAACGGGTGGACGAGAGACGGAAGAGATCGAAACGGTCCGGCGATGACTCACTCGAGGACGAGCGGCGCGTGCTCGACCCGGTAGCCGTCGTCGATCCCCTCGATATCGCGGACTTCGCGCAGTCGGATGCCGCGTTCCATCCCCGTCACGACCGGCGTCTCGTAGTAGTCGGCCTCGTACTCGAACCCCTCGCCGTCCTCGCGGCGGCGCTCGACGAACTCCCGGTGGCGCTCGAGGCGCGCCCGGCCGACCGACCGCGACAGCGCCGGGACCTCGTCGACGCCGTCGTCGAACACCTCGAGGAAGGCGTCCTCGAGTTCGGCGCCGACGGAGTTCCGGCCGGCACACATCGCCGCGAGCGTGGTCGTCCCGGTCCCCCAGAACGGGTCGAGGACGGTGTCGCCGTAAGCCGAGTACATACAGATCAGGCGGTAAGGGATCTCGAGCGGGTAGGCCGCGGACCGCTCTCGGAGTTCGTCGTCGGTCGCGTCGATCGACTGCAGTTCGCCCGTGACGTCGGTCCAGACGTCCGTGAACCACTGGTTGCGCTCCTCCCAGAAGTAGGCGGCCTCGTACCGGCGGTCGGCCTTGGGCTCGAACTCGCGGCTCTCGGCCCCCTTTCGGAACACCAGAATGTACTCGTGCTCGAGCGTGACGTAGGCGTTCGGCGGGATCATCCCGCTGCCCATGAACTTGGCCGCGCTGTTGGCCGGTTTGCGCCAGAGCACGTCCGGCAGCGGCTCGAACCCGCGTTCCTCGAAGGCCTCGAGCACGCGGGCGTGATTCTGGTAAACCCGAAAGCTGCCGTCGACCGACCGGGTCGCGTCGCCCACGTTGATACAGGCGATCCCCCCATCGACCAGCACCCGCTCGAGTTCGTCCCAGACGCGCTCGAGTTGGGCGTGCATCGCCTCGAACGCGGCGCGGCCGTCCCCGTTGGCCAGCGCGTCGCCGACGGCGGGATCGAGCTCGGTAAAGAGGTCGTCCCACATTTCGATCATCGGATACGGCGGGGACGTGACGACGAGTTCGACCGACTCGTCGTCCACCCCCGAGAGATCGCGAGAGTCACCGACGAACACGCGGTGGGTCGTCTCCATTGGGTTCACACTGTCGGCGTGGCTCCCTTAGGTGCTTCGTCAGGCGGCGCTCGAGCCCGTCGGTTACCGAGGTCGGCGATGGGACGCGAGTGAGGGATCAAAAACGACGAGCGGGACGCAGCGACCGATCGGAAACGGTCGAATCCAGTCGGGACGGCAGGTCGGCGTTACTCCTCGATTTCCTCGTCCGTCTCCTCGGCTCCGGACTCCGCCATGTCCTCCGTCTCGCTTTCCTCCTCGGACTCCCCGCCCGTCGCCGGTTCGAACTCCTCGATCGGCTCCCACTCCTCTTCCTCGCCGGAGGAGAGGCGACGCCGGAGGAGCACTGCCCCCGCGACGGCACCGAGCATGAGGAGGATCCCCGGAAGCCGTCGCGAGCCGGAGTCGTCCGTCTCCGACTCGGACTCCTCCGTCATCTCGGACATCCCGCCGGTCTCCTCCGTCGTCTCCATCACGTCCTCGATGATCTCCGGCTCCTCGAGGTCCTCGATCGGGGAGTCCTCGAGTTCCGGGGACTGTCGGCCCACGAGAAAGCCGACGGCCGCCCCGAGGCCGAACAGGGCCCCGGCAAGCGGCAGCCGACCGCCGGATCGAGAGCCCTCGGATTCCTCGACGGCCTCGAGAATCGAGTCGCGCATGGGAGAGTCCATTCCTTTGTTGATCGCTTCTTTGACGATGAGCTCGGACAGCGTTTTGTCTTGTTGTTCCATCTCGGGCATAATCCGCCACGACCACACCGCCGTACATAGTTCTATCCCCTGTTTCCGTCAGTGACCCGGGCTCGACACGTATTATTGTAAAATTACCCGCCCCAACACGTCGTATAACGACCGTCTACTGAGTCTCCAACTATCAGGGTGCGGGGCGATAGCAGTGTACATTACCGATCGGTGGCTCGAGCGCGTCCCTCGAGAGATGCCCTGTACTGGGGAAAATAGATCGTGTGGGACTTCACTCGTCGACTGGCCGACCGGCGACCGTTCGCGGAGGAGACTCGTCCGCGCGGGCGCGGGCGATCGACGATGACGCCGAGCGCGACGAGCGATATCGTCTGCGATCGGACCGCGATCGCGATCGATAAATCGGACTCTTCCCGTCGTATAAGGTCACAGCGGAGCGGCCAGTCGCGGCTCGGCTCGGAGAATGCCTTCCATAACGAAAGGGGTGCCACCGAAAGGAGACGTGATATGAGCGTCATCCGCCAGCCGGAGGTGCTCGGCCGAACGACGCGGCGACGCGTCGTCGGGGTCACCGCCGCGCTCTCGGCTGCGGCCGTCGAAACCCTCGCGGTCGGCCTCTGGTTCGGTCTCGTCGTCGGCTCGCGGACGACATCGACCGCGCTCGCGGGGCTCGGGATCCTCTTCTGTGGCTCCCTGCTCAGAACGGGTATCTTCGGCGCGACGGTCAGCGAACTCGACGACCTCCTCGAGCCACACCGACTCAGTGCGGTGGTCGTCCTCACCACCGGCTGGGTCGTCTGGCTGCTCGCCGCCGAACTGATCGGCGGCACCACCGGTGCCGCCATCGCGACGACCTTCCTCGCCGGAATCCTCACCGCACAGTTCGTCCTCGAGCGATACGCGTTCAGGCTGCCGGCGAACTACGACGTGACGTTCACGCCGGTGGTCCCGGGGGTGTTGATGGCCGCCGGTGCGTCGGCGCTGCTCGCGACCGCGTGGTTTACCGACTGGGGGCTCTCCTCAGCGCCGGTCGCGCTCGGGTTCACGACGGTCGTCGTCCGGATCGAGGCGCTGCACATCGGCGCACTCGTCTTCGCGCTCTTCGCTTTCGTCGCCCACCAGCGCCGGTTCCAGCGGCTCCTCGATCCCTGAGTGGCGTGGCAGCGGGCGGTATCAGCCGCTCACTTCCCCTGTGCGCCCACGTTCTGATCGCTCTCGAAGGAGGCCGGATCCGGTTCGATCGCCGCGTACTGGACCGCCCGCTGGCCCAGCGTTCGGACCCGCGTCTCGAGTTTCGGATCGACGAACTCGCCGTCCTCGAAGGCGGCGCTCGCGTTCGGAACCGCCGCCTCGTGGGGGATCACCCACGCGTTCAGCGCCCGACAGACCGAGCGCATGTGTTCCAAGGTCGTCACGGGAAAGGCCCCGCCCGAGACGGCGAGGAGTCCGACGGTCGCGTCCGCGAACTCGTCGAATCCGCAGTAGTCGATCGCCGTCTTCAGCGGCGAGGCGTAGGAGCCGTGGTACATCGGCGACCCGAGAACGATCGTGTCGGCCGCGCGCACGCGAGCCGCCAGTTTCTCGGCGTCGCCGGCCGCCTCGCGATCGCGATCCGCGTCGAAGATCGGCAACTCGTACTCGCGGAGGTCGAGCAGTTCCGTCTCGGCTCCGGCCTCCTCAGCGGCCGAGAGCACGACCTCGAGTGCGGTCCGGGTGTGACTCTCCTCGCGGAGACTGCCACAGAGTGCGACCACGCGAACATCGCTGTCGCTCATGGCCGTCCGGACGACGGGGAACGGGAAAAACGGTCCGAACGAAACGGGTGCTGACACGACTTTCGTTCGTCTCGATCGGCCGCGGTTCGGGACCCACGGTGGCACTGTTCACTGCGAGTTCTGCGAGGTGTGCTGGCGATCGAAATCGGGTGACGATCGACTGCCGAAACGGACGTCGCGGAAAAACGGAATCGGCGGAATCGGCCTTACGCGCTCGCTGCAGCGGTGCTCGACGTCTGGAAGCTCCCGTACACGCCGGCGATCGACAGGATCGCGATGAGCGCACCGGCGACACCGCAGATCCCGAGTACCAGCTGGCGATCGACGCCGAAGGCGACCGTCGGTGCGACCGCGATCCAGATACCGAGCAGCGCGAGGATCGCCGCGAGGACGATACTCGGCGACCGCTTCTCACCCGTTCGGTACGCGTGGAACGACGCGAGGATCGCGGTCAATGCACCGACGAGCACGTTGTGAAGACCCATCGTTCCCGTGACCGTGAAAACGACGGTCGATACCATGACGAACGCGCCGAGTGCCGCCGTCAGCCCGGCCGTTCGTTCGACCAGCACCGACGCACCGTCCGCGGATCGTGTCCGACTCATACGTGCTCGTAGTGAGTGCCACCTATTTGAGAGCGTCGATCGTATCCCACAGCTGGTAACTTCACCGGGCCTCGAGATCAGACCGGTCGACGATCCGTACTGACCGCTCGGCGGCGTTGCGATCAGTGTGGAAATCGGTTCAGTGGCTACTTCACTCGGCCGCCGGAAGCGTAAACGAGAACGTCGTCCCCTCGCCGGGCTCGGACTCGAGCCAGATCTCGCCGCCGTGGCGTTCGACGATGCGCTGGCACAGCGCCAGCCCGATGCCCGTTCCCTCGTACTCCTCGTGGGTGTGCAGCCGGTCGAAGACGGTGAACACGCGCTCCTGGTCGGCGGGATCGATTCCGATCCCCGAATCGTGGACCGAAATCGCCCACTCTTGGCCCCGGCGGTCCGCGTCGACGCGCACTCGCGGCGGCTCGTCGCCGTGGTAGGTGAGTGCGTTATCGAGGAGGTTCTGGAGCACCTGTCGCAACTGGCTGGCGTCGCCCTCGACGACGGGGAGGTCGTCGACGGTCACGTCGGCATCGGTCTCCTCGATATGGAGCTGCAGATCGTCGAGAACGTCGGCGAGGACGCAGTCGAGGTCGACCGGCTCGAGGGGGTCGCCGCCCGTCTCGACGCGGGAGTACGCGAGGAGGCCGTCGATCATCTCGCGCATGCGTTCGGCCCCGTCGACGGCGTAGGCGAGGAACTCCTCGCCGTCCTCGTCGAAGGCGTCGTCGTACCGGGCCTCGAGCAGTTGCAGGTAGCTCGTGATCATGCGGAGCGGCTCCTGGAGGTCGTGGGAGGCCGCGTAGGCGAACTGCTCTAAGCGCTCGTTCGACTCCTTGAGGTCGTTCTCGAGGCGTTTCCGATCGGAGATGTCGGAGATGATCCCCTCGAGGGTCGCGCGCTCCCCCTCGTCGGCGGCGAGGACCCGGCCGTACGAGCGGACCCACCGAATCTCGCCGTCGGCGGTTTCGATGCGGTAGGTCACCGAGAACGGCTCCCGGTCGTCGGTCGTCCGCTGGATCGCGTTCCAGACCGCCTCGCGGTCCTCGTCGACCATGATGTCCTCGCCGTAGTCGACCGTTCCCCGCTCCAGCGCGTCCGGCTCGTAGCCGGTGATCTCGCGGCAGGCGTCGCTGACGAACTCCATCGGCCAGCCCCGCTCGTTGCGGCAGCGATAGACCATCCCGGGAACGTTCTCCATCAGCGCCGAGAGCTGGCGCTCGCGCTCCTCGAGGGCCCGTTCGTACTCCCGGCGCTCGGTGATGTCGGTCAGCGTCACGACTGCGCGGCTCACGTTCCCGCGTTCGTCTCGGACCGGCATCCCGTGTTCCATGACGATCCGTCGGTCGCCGTCGAACGGCTCGATCTCGTAGACGTTCGGCTCCGACACCGCCTCGCCCCGTAGCACCTGCGACATCGTCCAGTCCTCGGGATCGACCGGCTCACCCGTCTCCGCCCAGACCGCCGAGTACTTCTCGTACTCCGTGACGTCGTCCGCATCGAAGACGTCACCGCCCCAGATCTCCTTCGCGGCGTTGTTCGCCCTGAGCAGCGATCCGTCCTCGTCCGCGACCACGACACCGACGGGTAACACGTCGAACAGGGTCTGGATCTCCTTTCGCTGCTTCTCGGCCTCGAGTTCGGCCCGTTTCCGGTCCGTGATATCCGTGAGCGCGCCGGGGAACGTGACCGGGTTCCCGTCCTCGTCTCGCTCGACGTGACCGCGAGCGACCACCCACCGGAGGTCGTCGTCCGCGTTCCAGACGCGGTACTCCTCCTCGTAGGTATCGCCGGTCTCGACAGCCTCATTGATCGCCGCCGCGACGCGGTCGCGGTCGTCCTCGTGAATCGCGTCGATAAACTTCTCGAGGGGCACGCCCTCGCGAGCGGCGTCGGGATCGATCCCGAACGTGTCCGCGAACGAGGTCCCCACGATCATTCGGTTCTCGGGAATGTGCCACTCCCACGTCCCGACTGCGCCCGCCTCGGTCGCGGCCTCGAGCTGTTCCTTCGCGTCGCGGAGGTGGCGCTCGCGCCGCTTGCGCTCGGTCACGTCGCGATCCGAGACGATGATCGAGACGACCTCGCCGTCGTCGTTCGTGACCGGTCTGAAGACGCCGTTTATGGTGTACCGGTCGCCGTTCGGCCGGGTGAGTTCGGTCTCGAACTCGACGTACTCGCCGGCCGCAGCCCGTTCGGTCCACTCGCGGGCCTCGGACTGGAGGTCGTCGGCTCGCTCGTCCCCGCCGCTCGCGATCCACCACGGGGTCTCCCAGAAGGGGTCCCCGGTCACGTCCTCGAGGTCGGCGTCGACGTACTCCATCGCCGTTCCGTTGATGTCCAGTACCGTTCCGTCGGGCTCGAGCAGGCCGACGAGGATGTTCGGATCGTCGAAGATTGCGTCGAAGCGGCGCTCGGTCCGCGCGTGCTCGATCCCCGTCGCGAGGACGTTCGCGACGCTCCGGACGAAGGTCACGTCGCGGTCCGTGAACTGTCGCTGCTCGGTCGCGTGGACGCCCAGAACACCCCACGGGTCATCCGCACAGCCGATGACGACGCTGATCCCGCTAACGACGCCGTGATCGGCGAGTAACTCGGACCCCGACACCGCTGCAGTGTGCAGGTCCTCGACGACGACTGGTCCGTCAACGTGCAGTGCGCGACCCGTCTGCGAGTCGGGGGCGGTCGAAACGTGAGTTCCGACGCACTCGTCGCTCCAGCCGGCTCCCTGTCGAAGGCGTCCCCCGTTCCCCTCGGGACACACCTCGAGCACTGAGGCGTACTCGACATCGACCGTCTCGACGACTGCACTAGCGGCGTCGCCGAGCAACTGCTCGAGGTCATCGGTCTCGAGCGCACGCTCCCCGAGGTCGGCGACGACCTCCTGCTGCCGGAGAGAGGCCCGTGCTGCAGAGTCGAGATCCGCACGCGAAGCTGAAGTCATTCACGATACATTTTACCGGGAACCGAATAAGCCCTTCCCCGTCGGGCGCGTGCGATTCCGTCGTTGCCTCCGGCACAGAATGCGGAACACCCATTACCGGTGGTCACGGAATCGCTCGCATAGAGGTGGCAACGAGGTGATGAGACACGCTCGGCTCCGGCTGTCGCTGCTCTCGCGGATGGGCGTCGCACTGGCCGTGTTGCTCGTCGTCTCGGTCGCCATCGCCGTCACGGCGATCGTCGCCGGCGGCGTACTCGCGTGGCTCGTGCTCCTGCCGGTCCTCTACGCGCTCGAGACTCTCCTGTTGCCGGTTTTCGGCGAGTACTACGGATTACTCCACTGGGTACTCACGGACCCCGCTCCCGTCGTGATCGCAGCCGGGACCGTCCTGCTTCCGCTCCTGTACTTTCGGCCAGTTCGAGCCAAGATCCGGGCGTTCCGGACGGAACTTGGGAAGGCGGGCGCGCCGGCGTCGGAGACACACCCCGAACTGGCTGAAGTGGTCCGCCGGCTCGCCCAGCAGGCGGACGTTCCGGAGCCGGACATCTACGTCGCCGACCGGCGGCGGCCGGAGTCCTACGCCCTCGGCGGACGGCCCGACGGTACCGTCATCGTCACGACGGGGCTCCTGAATCGGCTCTCGGCGGCGGAACTCGAGGCCGTTCTCGCCCACGAGCTCAGCCACCTCGTCAACGGCGACAGCCGCATCATGAACCTCGTACTCGTCCCGATGCTCATCGCCGAGCAGGTCGGCTCCGACGACCCACCGTCGCGGAGGCTGCTGGTCTCCCAGCCGCTCGCCTATCTGGCCCACCTCGTGCTGTGGGCCGCCCTGTCGGTGCTGACGACCGTCCAGCGATGGGCCTGTCAGCTGGCAATCGCCGTCCTCTCGCGCAGTCGCGAACTCGCGGCCGACCGCGGCGCTGCGGAACTGACCGGCTCCCCGAGCGACCTCGCCAGCGCGCTCGAGGCGCTCTCCGACAACCGAGAGCGCCCGCGAGAGGACAAACGCACGTGGGCCAAATCCGCCGGTGCGCTGGACATCCTCCCGCGCGAGACGGCGGTCGGCTCGCGGGGGCTGCTCCGGACCCACCCCGATATCGAGACGCGGCTTCAGCACCTCGAGACGATGGTCGTCGAGCGAACGAGCGCCGGGCAATGAGGCCGGTTGCGACGACGGTCGGGACCTGGATCGAAACGCGTGGACCGCCGATCAGTTATTGAGGAGGGAGAGAACGTACAGCACCAGCCGCAGGATGTGGATGAAAACGCCCATCACGGCGACGTAGATGCCGATGGCGTTCCGGATCGGGCTCGCGTACCTGCTCTCCTTGACGGCCCAGATCTCGTACGCGAGGTCCGTGACGAAGCCGAGGAAGAACAGGACGGACGCGAACACCATGAGCATGGGATTGAGGAAGAAGCCGACGGCACCCGCGGCGAAGCCGGCGATGAACAGCCCCTTCGAGTAGGTCTGCCAGCGCGCGAACGATCGGTCAGTGCGGTAGACGACGAGCACGATACCGGCCGTGAGGAGTCCGGTTACGACCGTCGTAATGGCGAGGGCCGGAATTCGAAGCGCAGGAGGTGCGATCACGAGAATCGCGGACCCGAGGAGCGTATAGCCGAACTGGATCAGCGTGACGCCGGCGCCTGCGACCGGAACGTTCCCCGATTGGATTCCCTTGTTCGACACCCAGAAGCCGCCACCGATCGTGGCGGCGAAGGTGGCGATTCCGATGAAGTAGTTCGAGAAGAGAACGAGACCGAGATCCGCGAGCGGGGTGTAACTCCCCACCAGCATCAACAGGATATTCACCGCGACGAGCGCGGTCGCGATCCCCGCGACCTTCGAGACGTTGACTGTCGGCGCGTACTGATCGGTCTGTGTACTGCTGTGAACTGATGACATATCCGTGAACACAACTATAGAATTAGTTGATAAATATTACTGTGCTAGTTGCGGAGACCAACGATTTCGTAAAGCGGCCGAACTGCAACGGCTTATCGACGCCGATCAAACTCCTGCAGCGCCGTGCTGCCGCAGGCACACACGCGCTGTGCGCTCACAGTCTCGGCGATCGTTACTCGAGTGCAGTCCTCACACCGGCGGACGGCCCACGTCTCCTGCATACTCATTACCCCGTCTCGGACGGCAGCGGCCTTAAGCGACCCGTGAGTGCGGCGTCCGTACTCGTCGTGTTGTTACGGCAGGGAAAAGGAGTGGCTCGAGCGATCTCCCTCGACTCCGGTCTGAGAATTAGAACCCAAGCACCACCCACCCGTAGTAGTCGGTGACAATATCTATCACCCCCGACGCGACCGCCAAGGCCATCGCTGCACAAATCACAAGTGTACGTGACTATCGACTACACCGGCTTCCCGCCGTATGCAGATCGAGCCGGACTGAACTGGTGGACCTTCCTCCAAATGACCCTGAACATGGACTTCCATCTAAGCGAGCGGGCCGTGATCCACTCAGAGATGCCGGCGACGCTACAGAAAGTGGTCTTATAGAGCTATGCGAACTGCTTGGAGAGTCAACGAAATCTGTCCACGTTGTAACGATGATAGCGATATATGGCTGTTCGAGAAAGACGAAGGAAGGAGTGTGAAAAAGTGTTATACCTGTCACTCATGTGGCTGCGAGTGGTCGGAGATGACTGAATCATAGTCAACTAAAAGTCGCCTCAGTATATTCTCTATCAGACCAGATGCCCAGATTCAAAGAAGGTGACCGTGTGCGCGTTGATATACCGGACGAAACGGACCCTGACCACGATCAATACCACGGTCGTCATGGAACCATCGTGGAGATACTGGAAGACGACGCAGGAGCAGAAACGGGATATGACCAAGACTCTTTCTTGTTTCGGCTCGAGTTTGAATCAGATGAGACGATGGATTTTCGGAGTCGAGATTTACGACCTTCGTTGAAGTGATATATTAATCTGAGATGAATTTGTTGTCCCGCCAATTGACGCCACCTTGGTCTGAACCTTGATTGCGTGGTCTTTCGACGACCTCAATAGTGGCCGGCCGCGGCTCACCGTCAACAATCCGGGTTGCCTCAAGATCACCGGCATGCTCAGTAATCGCCGTCAGAGTGCCTTTCTCTGTGGCTTCGGCAATTCCACAGAGGACCAGGAACATCTGGTACTGTAACAGCGAGTTCTGGAGGACAGTCTCGCGGTCGCCCTTGAACGCGGCGTATTCCACGAGTTCAGACTCTATCTCTTCTTCCTCCTCGTCCCAGCGGGAAGATTTCTGTCGTCGCTCATCGGGGTCTTCCTCATAGACCCGGTTCTCCGTGACGCTGGCCTTGAGCTGGGCCGCCGGTGTGTACTTGCTAACGGATTGATCCTCGGTGTCGGCTTTGAGAATCAATGTGTTGTTGCGCCGTGTAATCTCAACATCGTCGATCCCATCGGGCAAGGTCGCCTCGTCGATGTGCTCATGAAGCTCATCGAGAGGCAGCTCGAGCGTTGAGTGCAACCGGTATACCTGTCTGGATTCCTCTGTAGACATAATGGGAAAGTGTGCGGTGACTAGTAGGAGCGCATGACGTAAAAAGCCACTATTATACCTTAGATATTAGACGGAAGCTCTAGCCGATTATAAAATATAATATATAAGAAGTCTATATAATGGTCTCGAGTATACGAATAATTATGTCAGTAAATCGTTTGGGTCTTAGAGAAACAAGGATTAAGTATCAAGAAAATCCACTCCTCTCTAATCAACCATGTCTGAAGAATCTACTACCGATGATGTTGGCGCTGCGATCGAAGGCGCGGGCGAATTGGAAGAAAAAGAAGGCTACGTACGTTGCTATCTAACAGATGAGTTAGTAGAGGCTACCCCTGAAGAGGTAGAAGCACGGCAGGTATTTCTTAAAAGGCTTATTGAAGAGTACGACTATCCAAAAGACCATATTGAGAAGGAATTCACGATTAAAAAGGGCAGTAAAACAATTGGTCCAGCAGATATTGCGGTATTTCACGGAGATGATCATAGTCTCGATAATATTCATATTATAGTGGAAACCAAACGGGAAGAACGAACAGATGGTATTGATCAACTCAAATCATATTTGAGTCCAACAAAAGCCAACTTTGGAGTGTGGTTTAATGGAAATGAAGTAGAATATCTTCAAAATAGAGACACGCCACCATATTTCCGAGAGATTCCAGACATCCCCAAAGATGGGCAAACTCTAGATGAGATCGGAACTTATCGGAAGGAGGATTTGGAACCCGCTTCCGATTTGAAATCTGTTTTTGAGAGTATTCATAATCATATTTATGCAACTGAAGGGCTATCTAGTGAGCGTGTCTTCCATGAAATGCTCAAGGTCATTTTCATCAAACTAGTTGATGAAAAGAGTGGGTCTGCCAAATGTGATTTCCGCATCACCGATGAAGAGATGGAGAAGATCCAAAATGATGAGGAAACTGCCTTTGTCGGTCGAATAGAGGACACTTTTGAGCGAGTCAAGGGTGAATATAGCGACGTTTTTGATGAGCACGATAAGCTTGATTTAGGGCCAAGTTCACTTGCGTTCGCGGTATCACAACTTCAGAAGTATTCACTCTCCGACACAGATGCCGAAGTGAAGGGGACAGCGTTTCAGACGTTTATTAAGCCTGTTCAACGAGAGAATCGAGGCCAGTTCTTTACCCCGCAACCAGTCCTTCGGCTGGCCGTTAAATGTCTGAACCCTCAAGATGGTGAACTTGTTTTAGATCCCGCTTGTGGTTCTGGAGGTTTTTTGATTGAGACTTTGAAACATGTAGAGGATAAGTTCCGAGAGAACCGGCCAAACGTTGATGAGTCGGAATTGCGGGATATGCTTGTTCGGTATGCCCAGAACTATATTCGAGGTCTGGATATCAATCCAGATCTGGCTCGTGTTGCCAAAATGTACATGGTACTATACGGCGACGGTCACTCGGGGATCTTCTCTGAAGATGCTTTAGAAGACTTCAGCGTGATCAAGGAATCAGCTCAAAAGGCCGGTGCAAATGGGCGTGTGGATGAGGATTCGTTTGATATTATACTCACAAACCCACCGTTCGGCACCGAAGGAAAAATAACTAATAAACGTCAGTTGAGGAATTTCGATTTGGGTTTTAAGTGGAAGAAAGACAGTTCATCTGGGAATCACGAGAAAACACATGACCTCCAGAAGAACGGACAGACACCGGAGATCCTATTCATTGAACGATGTCTCCAGTTTCTGAAACCAGGTGGAAGGATGGGGATCGTCCTTCCCGATGGTATATTGACCAATAAAACCGCTCGATATGTGCGTGAGTTCATTAGACAGAACGCAAGAATTCTTGGAGTTGTTTCTCTCCCTATTGGAACATTTAAGCAGTCTGGGTCCAACCCGAAGACCAGCGTCCTTTTCCTTCAGAAGCTTACAGAGGAGGAGCTAGAAGAGAAGAAGGAAGAAGACTATGATATATTCATGTCTATAGCGGATGATATCGGGTATGAGTTAGATAAACAGTCACCAGAGACAAAATATAAGAGAAATAATAAAGGGGAAGTCGTTAAGGATGAAGAAGGCAACCCGATAATCATGACCGACATCCCCGAAATCATTGATGGATTCCGGGGATTCAAGAAACAAAATGACTTTAGCTTCTAAGACAATGGAAAAAGTAGTAAACTTCTCTGACGTGGAAAACCGCTTGGATGCAGAGTTTTACAGAGATGAGTTTGACAGGATCGACCAGGCTCTAGACTCTGCCGAAACAGCGAGAGTGAAAAGTTTGAAGAATATTTCAGATGAAATACGGAAAGGGATTTTCGATATTAGAGCCCACCAATATGTTGACTCTGGTGTTCCGTTTATTAGGATTTCCCAGATAGACGACTTGACTATCGACGATTCTGAAGTCGTCTACATCACTGAAGAAGAGAACGAACGCAACAGTCGAACTTGTCTCGGCCCTGGCGACTTGGTGATCGCCAAAAGCGGCGTGACAATGGGAATCACTGGCTATGTACCAGAGGACATTGACAAGTGCAACATTAGCCAGGACATTGTTGGGGTTAAAACAGACTATTCCTATCCCCGATATTTAGCGACATATCTCTCTACAAAGTTTGGACAACTACAAATGCAGAGAGCTGGCTCACAACAAGCTCAACAACATCTGAATCTTGAGAGGGCACGCAATCTAAAGGTCTACCTTCCTTCCGAGCAGTTTCAGAAGGAAATAGAGAGTACCGTTAAAGAGGCATATAGGAAAAAGAACCGAGCAGATAACCATCTGGAGGAGGCAGAGGCGATCTTAAAAGATGAATTAGGTCTTTCTCTATCGTCAGAAGATAGTAATATATATTCCTCAGAATATAGCGAAATAGACTCTCAAATTAGACTAGATGCAGAGTTCTACCGTCCGAAATATACTGAGATCGTAAATGAGTTGGAAAGTTGTCCATTTGAAACAAAACAGTTGAGTAAAGCTAAGGAGCAGTTTGTTATTTCCAATGACAAAATTGACCCCTCTGAGACACCTGAAGAGCAATTCAAATATCTCACCATAAGCTCAGTTGATGAACACACAGGAGAAATTAAAGAACATGAAAATGTTGTTGGACACGAAGCGCCCAGCAGAGCGCGCATGAGAATCAAAAAGGAAGATGTTCTTGTTCCCTACTTAAGTGGATCAAGTAAAGCAGTAACAGTAGTTGATGAAGAACATGATAATGAAGTGGCAACAACTGGATTCTATGTTCTCAGACCAGAAAATGCCGTGCCTGAATTCCTATTTGTCTTGATGCGTTCTCCACTTATGCAACATCAGATAGAACAGATGACATCGGGAGCAGTTATGACATCTATTAATAAGACTGATTTGAAACGTCTAACTGTTCCTCTTGTCCCCTTAGATATTCAGAAAAGAGTCGGAGAACTAGCCAAGAAATCGTTCGAGTTGAGGAGAGAAAGTAAAGCATTAGTCGAAAGTTCGAAAGACAGAGTAGAGAACCATATCTTGGATAGGGAGTGAGATACTTATTCTATAATCGAAGAATCGTCTGCTAGATGCCTTGGTCTGGGTCCACACCATAGAAATTCCCCTTGGTCCTTGTTGCTCAAATTCGTCTACTCTAGGAGAAAGGCTGCTAAAGAGATACTGTTAATATTGCCGGTTGTGAGTATCTACTCGACCACCATACGGCGGCGACTTGAGACCCAAACCGATAGATCGGGTACTGATATCCTTTCGTGATATCTCCCGTTCGGCTTATAAAGGATCGGCTAAGACGGCCGATAACCGTGGTTAGAAGGGTTGTATGTCGAGGTAATGGGGTCGGAGGGATTTGAACCCCCGATCTACTGATATCTCCGGTGCGCCTCGGAACTCCAGAGGGTCATCACACGAGCACTGATCAGGTGCCCGATCAGTATATCAGTCTGGAGTTTCGTCCCGGGCGCGTTGCCTCTGGAGTCAGCCGCCATGCCTGGCTTGGCCACGACCCCTCGAGTCTTCGTTGGGCCATCCACCCTAAAGTGGTTTCGATTCAGAATCGCCCTACAGCCACGGGGCCCGCCCGGCGGTGTCCGTGCCGTCGTCGCCCGGATACGCGTCCGGCTCGTCCTCGCTCTCGGTGGCCACCGGCTCGCTCGAGTCGCCTTTCTCTCCGCCGTCGGCCAGCGCGCCCATCTGGGTGGCCGCATCGCCCGCGCCAGTGCTCGAGTCGGCGTCGTCGCCGCCGAGCGGGAGGTCGACGGCGAACAGGCCGGCGACGAGCAGTGCGGCCAGCGGGGCCTGTCCGAAGGCCATCCCGAGCAGCGAGAGTGGGAGCAGTCCGAGCGCGACCGCGCTCCCGAAGCGGAACCGGTCGATGTCCATGTACTCCCGCAGGTACGGCCCGGTGAGCGCGATCGCGAGCGCGAAGCCCACCCCGACGGCGGCGGCCAGCGTCGCGTGGACCATGAGGGTCGGATCGGTCATCAGGTCGAAGTTCGCCCCGGCGGGGTCGAGGCTCGCGACCAGCCCCAGTCCGATGATGACGACGGGGTTCGGCAGGTACTCGCCGATCGTCGCGCTGGCGGTCTTGGCCGCGATGGCGAGGATAACCAGCGCTGCGAATCGGGTGATGATGGCGTCGTCGAGGACGCTGCCGATCGCCGGCGCGAACGCGGCTTGGACCGCCGCGAGCAGTATCAACGGGATCCCGACGAGTAAGACGACGGTCGCCTGCTCTCGGGGCGTGCCGTCCATCTCCGCCAGAATCACCGCGACGGTGGCGCTGCCGCCGAAGATCAGCAGGCCGACCTGAATCGCGCCGAGCGGCTCGTTGAGCGCTCCGGCCAGGATCAACGCGGGGAAGACGCCGTCGACTAACGGCAGCATCATCACCAGCGCCAGCAGTCTGGCGTCACCCCCGATGATGCGCTCCATCTGGAGCGCGACCGGGTGTTGTGACGTACTCATCGGTCAGGGCCGATGGCCGTGACCCGAGGCCTGTGGGCGATATGACGGGCAGTCCCGTACCGACCGGTCCGCACACCGGTCGATCGCATCGAATTTCGGGCCTCGCGCTGTGAGTTTTGGTGTAAAATTCCCGAACTGGGCAGCGACGGAGTCGAAACTCGTCCGGCCAGCGGTTCGGGCGACGGCTGCACTCACAGCGTACATACTCGGGGAAACGAGAGGACTGTCAATAAACGTTGTGTGAGACGGGATTTCACGACCCGGAACTGTTTCGTCAGTAGCGGACAGATTCGTACTGAAATGCACAGGTCTGGCAGGTATCTGTGTACCCGTCGCGGGGATCGCCTCGAGTATCAGCGATCGAGGGGACTGTCACGCACGACGATGAAAGACGCGACGGTGACGACTCGCAGACGAGAGCCGAACTCGAGAACTGAAGCCGGTTCCGGATCCGAATCGCACCCGGATTCGAATCCGGACCACGACCGAACGAAGCGTTCCAACGCGACTAGACGAATCGCCCGTTGCGGGCCCCGTTAACCGTTCACAACTGATTTTATCTCGCAACGCTTTTTGCCCGGGGGTCCGGACGGTTTACATGGCGAACGACGTTCCCGAGCACGAGCCCTATTCTTCGAAACTGCAGGTACCGGAAGCGCTAACGTTCGATGACGTCCTTCTCCGTCCGAAGGAGAGCCGCGTCGAACCCGACGACGCGGACCTCACGTCCCGCGTCTCGAAAAACGTCGAGGTCTCGGTGCCGATCCTCTCGGCCGCGATGGACACCGTCACCGAGAGCGACATGGCGATCGCGATGGCCCGCCATGGCGGCCTCGGGGTCCTCCATCGCAACATGAACATCGACGAGATGGTCGAGGAGATCGGCCGCGTCAAGAGCGCCGACGAACTCATCATCCCCCTCGATTCGGTCGTCACCGCCGACCCCGAAATGACGGTCCGCGAGGTCGACGAACGGATGGCCCGTCGCGGCGTCGGCGGCGCACCCGTCGTCAACACCAACGGCGAGGTCCTCGGGATCATCTCGAGTACGGACATCCGACCTCACCTCGAGGTCAACGAGGACGACCCGGTCACCGAAGCGATGACCGACGAGGTCATCACGGCCCACGAGGACATCGACGCCCGCGAGGCGTTCGACCTGATGTACGAGCACAAGATCGAGCGCGTCCCCGTCGTCGACAACGAGAACCTCCTGGTCGGACTCGTCACGATGCAGGGCATTCTCCAGCGCCGCGAGTACGGCGAGGCAGTCCGCGACGAGGACGGCCGACTGCGCTGTGGCGTCGCCGTCAGTCCGTTCGAGCAGGACCGCGCCGAGGCCGCCGACGAGGCCGGCGCGGACGTTCTATTTATTGACACCGCGCACGCGCACAACCTGAACGTCATCGACGGCGCTCGAGCGATCAAGGAGTCCGTCGACGCCGATGTCGTCGTCGGTAACATCGGCACTCGAGAGGCGGCCGAGGACCTCGTCGACTTCGCGGACGGTCTCAAGGTCGGCATCGGTCCGGGGTCGATCTGTACCACGCGCGTCGTCTCGGGGTCGGGGATGCCCCAGATCACGGCCGTCGCGCAGGTCGCCGACGTGGCCGCCGAACACGACGTACCGGTGATCGCCGACGGCGGCATTCGGTACTCCGGCGACGCGATCAAGGCGGTCGCGGCCGGTGCCGACGCGGTCATGCTCGGCTCCTACTTCGCCGGCACCGACGAAGCGCCGGGCCGGGTCGTCACGATGAACGGCAAGAAGTACAAGCAGTACCGCGGCATGGGATCGGTCGGCGCGATGAAATCCGGCGACAGCGACCGATACCTCAAGGACGAACCCGACGAGGAAGACGAGTACGTCCCCGAGGGCGTCGAGGCAGCGACGCCGTACAAGGGCACGCTGAAGTCCGAACTCCACCAGCTCGCGGGCGGCATGCAATCGGGCATGGGATACGTCGGCGCGGAGACGATCCCCGGGTTCAAAGAGCGCAGCGAGTTCGTCCGCGTCTCCGCGGCCGGACAGGCCGAGAGCCACGCTCACGACGTCGTTATCACCGACGAAGCGCCGAACTACTCGCCGGACAGCGAGTAGCGAAAACCCGTGGCGGAATCGCGACCGCGATACTCGGCCACCGCGATAACGTGGCCATCGCGGTCGTCCGCTTCCGACCGAGACGGTGTGGTACCGCTCTGATCGAAACGCCGACCCTTACGGATCGATCGTCGGCGTCGTGAACGATCCCTCGTCGAGTTCCGGATCGTACTCCTCGATCGCGGATCGGACGATGGTGAACACGGCGGACTTGCTCCAGCGGGCGGTGTTGATGTGGAGGTCGTAGAACGACCGGTCGCCGATGTCGATCTGGTAGTACGACTGATAGCGGCCGGCTTCGCTGACCTCGCGGACGCGCATCTCCGCGTCGGTCTCGCCGCGGTCGTCGATGCGATCGAGACGCACGTCCTCGGGCGCGTCGAGCCAGATCCGCAGGTCCGCGCGTTCGCCGGCGAGCCAGCCCGCCAGCCGGGACTCGAGGATGAACGGCTTGTTGGCCATCCCCCACTTCTCGGCGATCTGCTGGAGCCGCTGATCTAAGGCGCGGTCGATATCGTCGTCCTCGTCGGCCTTCGCGGTGAGCTGATTGAGGTTCATATCCCGATCGTCCGCGAGTTCGCGGAAGATGTCCCCGCCGGAGACGTACGGACAGCCCATCGCGTCGGCGAGCCGTTCACAGAGCGTCGTCGCGCCACAGCCCGGCGGCCCGGAAACGGTCACGAAAAGCGTCGTGTCGATTCCATCGTTCGAACTGTCTTGTGCAGCCATATGCTGATGCTATCGGCCCCACATCAACAACCTTCCCCTCCGGCTCGGATCACTGGGGGACGAACGCGTGGCCGCACTCGGTACAGGTCATCCGGAAGTTCCCCCCGTCGGTGAGTTCGAGGCCGTGGGCGGTTTCTGCCTCGCAGTCCCGGCAGTAGACCAGCGACTCGATCTGATCCCAGTCGTGTTTCGATTCGGGCGCGCCGAAGGCGAAGCCGACGACTCGCTCGTCGGTGTCGTTGTAGCCGTGCTGGAAATCGCCGGGCTCGAATCGGATCACTTCGCCCTCGTCGACGGTGACTTCGCTCTTTTCCTCGCTCGCGTCGTCCGCGTCGCGTTGCGACGCGCGCGTCTCGAACGTCGCGGTCCCCTCCTGTACGTAGAAGACCTCCTCCTGATCGTGGTGGGTGTGCATCCCGCCGGAGAACGACTCGCCGGGCTCGAGTTCGAAGTAGTTCATCGCGAAGTCGGAGAACCCGAGCGCGTCCGAAATCGGCCGTCTGACCGAGTGAACGCCCATCGGATTGAGTTCGGTATCCACGTCGTCGATCGCGACTTTCTCCATACTCCGTCGTTTGGCTCCTGCAGCAAAAATCCCGTGGGAGAGGATATCAGACGGGTGCGAGGGTGAGGCGTGCCGACCGGAAGAGTAACGCATACGGTCGTCCGACCCGGAGGTCAACACGTGAACCGCCGCACGGTACTTCGAACCGCCGGGGTGACCGCCGTCGCGGGACTCTCGGGCTGTATCGAGAACTTACGAGAGCACTATAAGGGCAGCTTTCAGGGGCTGGTGCCCATCGAGGTCCACAGCGAGGCCGACCGCCACTACGACCTCACGCTCGAGGCCTACGAGACCGGGACGAACCGCCAGACCTACGACGAGAGTTACACGGTCACGGCGAACGAGTCGGCGTCGCTGCCCCATCTCGACGCGACCGAGCAGACCTTGCGCGTGACCAGATACGCACGGGAAGACGACGAAGAGACGTTCAAGGAAGTCACGATCACCTCGAGTACGAAATCCGTCACCGTTCGGCTCACCGACGAGGACCTGATTCTGGACATCGATCGGGGAGACGGAGCGGACGAGGCGAGTCCGACCGGCGAGCCCGGAACGGGCGATCCCGAGGCGAACGCGTCCGACCCGAGCGGCGGCGATCCGAACGAAACGCCGAACGAGTCGACGGACTAACGGCCCACCAGCGTCCGACCCCCGCAACGAAGATTCTCGAGGCCGGATTCGACCCCACCCGCCGAGCCGACGGCGTCTTCCCCGCCGATCCTCGCTTCTTCCGGACCGGTCAGGGGTACGGATGGAACGCGCGCTCGAGGCGTGGTTCGAAGCCGAGATCCGCCGGGACGGTCCGGGCCCGTTCGCCGAAGAACGGCTCGCCGGTAAACAGCGGCTGCGCGCCGGGGACGAGCACGCGAACCGCTTCGAAGCCGATCGCCTCGATATCCCGGGTCGTCAGCCGCGCCGCGGACGGCGTCAGCCCGGCGTCGGCCGTCCGCGAGCACAGCGCCTCGAGCCGATCGGCCCCCGTCGGAACGGGGTCGGGGCCGACGCTCGCCGCCGGAACCGTCCGCTCGGCGTCGACGAACCCCCGCGCTCGCTCCGGAAACGAGGCGTACGTGCCGATTTCGCCGCCCGCATCGTCGGCCCCGTCCGGCCCGAGGTCCCGCAGTTCCATCCAGTTCTGGAGTGCCTCCTCGAGCGCCGACGCCGCGGCCGCTTCGGCGTCGAGTCCGGCCGCCGACCCGGCTGCGAACGCCGGCCACGCGTCGTCGTCGGCCGACACCGGGTCGCCGTCCTCGAGTGCGTCCGGATCCCGGTGGACGGCCGCGGCGACAACGGGCACGTCGATATCTTGGGTCACGAGCAGCGGCGTCACAGATAGCCCCTCGCTCCGGGCGCGGCGCTCGAGCGCGTCGAACTCCGGCGTCTCGACCGACAGTTCGAGCGGCTCGAACGTCGAGTACCACGCGAGCATCGTCGCGTCGCGCTCGATCACTTCCGTCAGCCCGGAGATCAGCGCGTCGACCGTCGAGGAACCGAGACCCAGCCCGGTCGTGATCGCCGGAACCAGCGACTCGCCGGGCTGTGGGAACTGGACCGCCGCAGCGGGCAGGTGGACCGTCTCGCCGGTCGCGAGGTCCTCGCCCGGGACCCAGCGGTGTTCATCGCCGGCATCGTAGGCGGGCGCGTCGTCCGGTCGAACGAGGTCCGTCGGAGCGACCGCGCTCTCGAGGTCGGCTTCGCTCGCGCGGACGAAGTCGTCCTCGCGGTAGACGCCGGCGCAGTAGCGCTCGAGGCCCTCGCCGACGGCTTTCATCAGCGCGGCGTTCCAGTCGGTGGCGACGCCGGCGGCCTGTCTCGGCGCGCTGGCGTCGCTGTACGCGGTCGTGTCCGCGACCGTCGACAGGTAGTACGGCGCCGGGAACGACTCGATCTCGCCGATACTCGCGATCGGACCGACGCGGCCGTCGATCGCTCGGTCGGCGCCTTCGACGGCCGCGTCGAGAGCGAGCGTCTCGGCGTCGCGCTCGAGCGTGCGATCCCGGTCGCCCGCCGCACACGCACAGCCGGGGACCGGCAGGACCTCCCGCCGGGCGTGTGGCACCTCGAGCGTGTGTCCCATGATCGAGCCGTCGTCGCCCGAAAAGATGCGTACGCACTCCCGGCCGGCGACCGAACCGGCGAGTCGCGCCGCGGCGCGATCGGCCTGCGGGCCGTCGGCTCGCTCCTCGAGGTTCGACGCGACGCGAGCGCGCAGACAGTCGAAACAGCCCGTAGCGGGCGCGAACCCGGAGACTGCAGCGTCGATGTTCGGCAGCGGCTGCCCGCCGACGCCGCCGATTTCGACGGCGATCCAAGGTGTCCCGCCGGTTCGGGCGGCCTCGTTCGCCCGCTCGAACGTCGGCGACCCGGCGACATCGCTGACGACCGCGAAGCGAGCGTCGCCGAGGTCCGCCGGATCGGCGTCCCGAACGCCGATATCGACATCATCGAGTGCGGTAACGACGGCCTCGCGAACGGGGTCGTCGCCCACGACGTGGACTTGCATACCCCTACCTGCTGGCGCGGGCGGCAAAAACGCCCCGCTCGAGGCCCGCGAGCCGAGCCGCGAGCAGGTGCGTGCGAGGAGAGCGGCAGGCCGCAGTCAGTGAGTCAGTTCTCGGTCGTCGCCGCCGAGTCGACGTAGACGAGTTCGTCCGCCGCCTCGAGCAGGCGCACGCCCCACGTGACGGTGACGGGGACGAGCGCGGTCGTGAAGATCGCGATGAACACGAGGATCGAGAACATTTCCGCGCCGATGACCCCGGCCTCGTAGGCGACCTGTGCGATGATGATCTCGACGGTCCCGCGGCCGTTCATGCCGAAGCCGACGACGAGCCCCTCGCGGGAGGTCAGCGACGTCGGGAGCGAGAACAGCCACGAGCCGATGATCTTGCCGAGGAACGCGATGGCGACAAGTCCGGCGAGGACGGCAAAGGAGTCGAAGAACACGTCGAACGTGATCTGGAAGCCGACCGTGACGAAGAAGACGGGCGCGAACAGCCCCATCGCGAGGTCGTAGATGACCGTGTGCATGTGCTCGTAGAGCCCCGGCTCGACGTCCGCCTGCCGGAGAAACATGCCCGCCATGAAGCCGCCGATGATCATGTGCAGGTCCGCGAGCGTCGCGAGTTGGGCGAACAGCAGGGAGACGAGCAGGGCGAAGGTGAAGGCGGTCGTCCGATCGACGAACCCGTACCGCTCGCGCTGGCGTTCGATGTACCGCCACGCGACCGGCAGGAATCGGTAGCCGATCAGCAGCGTTGCCGCGAAGAAACCGATCGCCTGCAGGAGGATCACACCGATTTCGGTCGGGTCAAGCGCGCCCGCGGTCACGTAGCTGTCGACGCCGGCGAACGCGATGAGCACGCCCACGTCCGAGGCGAGCGCGCCCCCGAGCAACACGTTCGCGATTCGGGTGTCGAGGAGCTCGAGGTCGGCCAGAATCCGGGATTTCGTCGCCAGCGACGTGGCGGCCATGGCGAGGCCGAGGAACAGCGCCGCCCCGACGGAGACGCCGAGCCAGACGCCGGCCGCGTAGCCGAGTCCGAACGGGATGACGAAGGCCCCGAAGGCGATCAGCAGCGACTGCGGGCCGAGTTCGAACAGTTCCCTGAGATCGACCTCCATCCCGACGTAGACCATCAGGAGGAACACGCCGAGTTCGGACAGCACCGAGAGCAGTTCCGAGGGGTGTAAGAGCCCGAGCAACGCGGGCCCGAACGCGATGCCGGCGAACAGCTCCCCCATCATCGTCGGATAGCCGAAGCGCTCGGCGACCGCGCCGAACACCCACGCGACCGAGAGGACGAGCAGGAGACTCAGAATGTCGATCGAGACGGTTTCGACCATTGATCACCACCACGCGTCACGAATCGGGCAGTTGCGCCGCTGTACGCGCTCGTCGACCCGTGAACGGCGGTTCAGATTTGACGCTCCCATGGTGTTCGAGTTCGATCAAAGACGCAGTCTCGCGACACTTTACTGGAGTGGATACCACACGTCACTGAAACGACCGTATCCTCAGTCGTCGGTGCTCGCATCCGGTTCGCCGATCGCCGGAGCCGCCGGATCGTCGGTCACGTCGGCACTGCGCCACGTCCCCCGTCGGTACCAGGCGTAGGCGAGCCCCGCGCCGACGACGTTCGAAGCGGCGAAGGCGATCCAGATGCCGCGGTACTCCAGCGACGTCTGCGAGAGGCCGTACGCGATCGGAAGCCGGACGAGCGCGTAGGTCACGAGGACGATCGCGGCGGCGGTGAGCGTTTTGCCGGTTCCCCGGAAGCTGCCGTTGTAGGCTCGCATGACGCCGATGAACCCGAAGGAGGGCGCGACGTATCGGAGGAACGTGACGCCGACCTCGATGACTTCGGGGTCGTCGGTGAACGCGGCGGTGATCGGCTCCGCGGCGAGCCACGCCACGACGCCCAGCACCCCGAGGACGACGAACATGACTTTGGCGGCGAAGTCGGCGGCGGCCTCCGCGCGGTCCGGCTTGTCCGCGCCGACGTTCTGGCCGGTCATCGTCTCGACCCCGCGGGCGACCGCGATCGCCGGGAGGAAGATGACCGAGAACACGCGCGTTCCGATCCCGTACGCCGCGACGACGTAGGTCGGGAACAGCCCGACGATCACCAACAGCAGGTTGATCGACAGCGCACGACCCATGCCCTCGATCGATGCCGGGAAGCCGATCGAGACGAGCTTCTTGGCGAAGGAAAGGTCCGGGCGCATCTGTTGAAGCCGGATTCGGACACCCCGCGTTCCGCGGAACATAATCGCCAGTCCGACGACGAGCGCGAGCGCGCGGGAGAAGACCGTGGCGATCGCCGCGCCCTGAATGCCGAGTTCGGGGAAGCTGATCGTACCCACGAGTGGTGCGTTCTCGACGACCGTCCAGCCGAAGATCAGGAACGGGTCGAGGATCACGTTGAGGACCACCGAGCCGAACATCACGAGCATCGGCGTGATCGTGTCGCCGTAGCCGCGCATGAGCGCGATGAAGACGAAGAAGCCGAACATGAAGGCCATGCCCAGCGAGATGACCTGCATGTAGTCGGTCGCCAGCGGCAACACGTCCGGAGACGCCCCGAGCAGGGCCAGCAGTTCCTCGACGAAGGCGAAACCGACGAGGCCAAGGATTACCGCCCCGATCAGCGACAGGGCCACCGTCTGAGAGGCGGCGTACTCAGCCTCGCTCTCCTCGTCCGCACCGATGTGCTGGGCGACGAGGACGCTCCCGGCGACTGATAACCCCATCCCGACCGAGATAAGCAGGAAGACCATCGGGAACGCAAAGCTGATCGCCGCGAGTGCTTCGGTACTGTACTGGCCCAGCCAGAACGTGTCGATGAGGTTGTAGGCCGTCTGCAGCAGATTCGTCACGATGATCGGCAGCGACAGATAGAACAGCGGCTTCGCGATGCCGCCCTCCGTCAGCTCGAACTCCTCGCGGCCCTTGAACAGACCGGAAAGCCGGTCCAATAGGCTCATTCGCCAGCCTCCGTGAGATCACGGTTCGCCGTCTCCGAGCCATCACTGCTCGTCTCGGCTGCGCGTAGCGTGTCGTCGATGTAGTCGTGGACGTACCGCTTCGTCCGCTCGGGTGACCGATCGACGGCGACCGCCCGCGTCTGCGCGCCGTGGAACATCGTCGTGAGGAAGTCGGCCGTCTCGTCGGGGTCGACCCCCTCGCGGAACTCGCCCGACTCGAGGCCGTCCGCGACGAGGCCCGCGATCCGATCGTGGAGCGCGCTATCGAACTCGCTCAGTTGGTTCTGATAGGCCTCGTTGTACGGCGCTTGGGCCTTGATCTCGAGGATGGCCGTGCGGAACTCCTTGGCGGAGTCGTCGTCCGAGGGCGTCAGGAGTTCGTCGAGGAACTCGTGGAGTCGTTCGGCCGGCGTCTCGCCGGGGACCGTCCGGGTCCGCTCCTCGAATCTATCCAACAGATACTCCAGAAACGACTCGAGGAGGTCGCCCTTGCCCTCGAAGTGGTAGTGAAGCGTGCCCTTGCTCTTGGTCGATTCCTCGGCGATATCCTGCATCGTCAGCTCCGCGTACCCGTGTTTGCAGAGTGCTCGATACGTCGCCTCCATAAGATCGTCTCTCGTCTCGTCCGTCATTCAGAACAGTTCTATATGGCATACTGACTGGCCAGTCAAAAGCCCTTCGCAACCAGAGTCACGTTCGGTCGGAGACGAGACTGACCGCTGCTCGGGAACGATGTAACAGTCGGTGTCGGACGTTGAGTAGCCGCCGGAAAACGGAACGGACTCCGCGGACGAAGTGAGACCGCGAGGTCGCTCAGTCCTGTTCGCGCAGTCGCTCGAGGACTTCCTCGGCGTTTTCGACGGCCTGTGCCTTCTTCGCCGGGTAGGCCTCGACCTTCCCGCGGAAGGTGATCCCGGCGCCGAGGCGAACGTCGCCCTCGAAGGCGGCCTGCTTGTCGAGTCGCAGGAACAGTTCGGTGTTCTCGGTGACCCGCTCGTCGAGTTCGTCGATCAACTCGTCGAAGGACTCGAGGTCGGCCAGCCGCGAGAGGACGTGGCGAACGTCGTCGGCGTTCTCGACGCGGGCCGAGAGGACGAGGATGCGGTCGCCGTAGTGGCCCTCGCTCTCGGCGCGTTCGATCTCGAACTCCTCGGGGAGGAAGGTTCGGAGCGCCTCCTCGACGCGCTTTTCGTCCTCGGTGGCGTAGCAAAACGTCCGTAAATCGACGTAGTGAAGCGGGATCTGTGGCATCTGCGATTCGAATCTCGATGTGGGTAGTGTGGGCGCAGTCGCGTCGGTCCGGCGCGGTGACAGTCGGCGAGCGGACCCGACGGAAAATCGGCCCGCGAGCGGTGGTTATTCCTCGTCGTCTTCGGCGTCTGCCTCGTCGGCCGCCTCGAGGTCGTCCTCGGGGACGCCGGCTTCCTGTCCGTCCTCGAAGCTGATGGTGTAGGTGACGTCGCCGAACATCGACTCCATCGTCTGGGAGACGGTACCGGTTTCGCCGTCGAACTCGCTGTGCTCGTCGTGCAGGACGACGCGATCGTCTTCCTCGAAGCTCATAGCCTGTCGTTCCCCGTCTGCGTGTAAAAAGGGACTGATTCGAGCCAAGACGAGAGCGTCGATCGGCGCGGGCGGAGTTCGACGGTAGTTACCGCATTTCCTCGAGCGCGACGACGGTGTCCGACATGAGCCACGCGTCCTCGCTGGTCGGATCCTCGATACTGAGTGCGAAAAAGGAGTCGCGACCGTCGTCGACGGTGATGTGATAGCCGCGACTCTGCAACGAACTGGATTGGTCGGACGTGTTCGATCGGGCGGAACCCACGAGTGTGCTCGGGAACCGGCGCTGATAACTCGCTCGGTCTGCGGTCCGTAACCGCCGTCAGCGGCCGGAACGCCGAGATAGCTGCAAATCGACCGACGGCGGGACCCCGGTCGACAGATGCCTCCGGCGACCGACCGGCGGGCCGCGAGTCGCCGCCGATCGCCAACCCCGTCTCGAGGGGCTCAGTTCAGGTCGGCCCGCTCGAAGCGTCGGTAACCGATCGCGACCGGGACGACGATCCAGACCGCCAGCACGACGGCGGCGAACCACTCCGACAGGTAGAACGGCACGTCCCCGACGACGCGGTCCGACACCGCGAGCGTTCCCTGCTGAAACGCCCCCTGGGGAACGTCCTCGACGATGGTCTCCCAGCCAACCAGCGCCGGCACGTAGCCGTCGACCAGCAGGCTCATGGCCTGCCTGTACGCCTCGAGCGGGTTGAGCCGGAGCGCGAAGAGGTACCAGCCCGGGGCCTCGAGCCCGACGAGGTCCCCCTCGAGCAGGTAGTGGAGCCCGGCGACCAGCGGATGCCACAGCAGGGTAAAGAGGATGTAGCTGCCGATCGCGCCGCCCATCGCCTGCGTCCGGGTGGCGGTCATCGCCGAGACGCCGACGGCGATGGCGGTAAAGGCGGCTCCGAGCAGGAGCGTCAGAGCGACGAACGCGAGCACCGTCCGGACG
Organism: Natrinema sp. LN54; assembly: GCF_052439245.1. Lineage (NCBI taxonomy): Archaea > Methanobacteriati > Methanobacteriota > Halobacteria > Halobacteriales > Natrialbaceae > Natrinema > Natrinema sp. LN54. Next base: position 40,896 of record NZ_JBQVRP010000004.1, on the reverse strand, counting down.
GGCAGCGAACCGAAGAGAGCGAGCATCAACACCACGGTGAAGGCGCAGGCGATGAGCGTCGCAGCGGCGATGACGCCGGTCCGGCTCGCGAGTTTGCCGAAGAGCACGTCGCGGCGGTTGTGGGAGAGCCCGAACAGGATTCGCAGACTGCCCGACTGGCGCTCCCCGACGATCGCCATGTAGCCGACGACCAGGGCGATGATCGGGACGAACAGCTGGCCGCCGACGTTGGTGAAAAAGAAGATGACGTCCGTCGCGGCGGGGTCCTCGATCTGGGACGACGCGCCGACGGTGACGATCCCCATCAGGACCAGAAAGATCCCGATGATCCCCCAGACCATCCGCGAACGCACGACATCCTCGAAGTCCTTGCGCGCGATCGCGACCCACGTCATCGGTCCACCTCCTCGGGGCCCGCCCCGAGTGCGCCTTCGCCGCTTCCCTCACTGTCGCCCTCTCCCTCGACCCTCGCGTCTGCATCGCGCTCGAGGTCCGCATCGCGCTCGAGGTCCGCATCGCTGCCTCCTACATCGGCGTCCGAGCCAGTAAACGCCGCAAATAGGTCCTCGAGGGTCGCCTCCTCGATATCGAAGTCGAGCACCGCCGCGTCTCCCTCGACGAGTCGATGGACGACCGTCGCCTTGGTCCGCGGGTCCGTATACGAGACGTGCAGCCCGTCTTCGGCGCGGGTCACGTCGGTGACGCCCTCGATCGCGGTCAGGTCGTCGACCGACGCGCCGGGCGCGCTGGCGACTTCGACGACGAGTCGCGAGCCCACCCCGGCCGTCTCCCGGAGCCCCTCGATGGTGTCGACGGTGACCAGTTCGCCGTCGTCCAAGATCCCGACCCGGTCACAGACCGCCGCGACCTGCCCGAGGATGTGACTCGAGAAGAAGACGGTCGTCCCCCGCCTCGCCTCCTCGCGGACGATCTCCTGCATCGTCCGGATTCCGTGGGGATCGAGTCCGCCCGAGGGTTCGTCGAGGATCAACAGGTCGGGGTCGCCCGACAGCGCCATCGCCATCGCGAGGCGCTGGGACATCCCCTTCGAGTACTCCCCGACCGGCCGCCGCCCGTCGTCCCGGTCGAGTCCGACCCGCTCGAGCAGGGTCTCGGGGTCGGCGTCCCCGTCCTGTGACTCGATCGCGAACTCGAGGTGACGACGGCCCGACGAGCGGTTCCAGAGGTCGAACCCCTCCGGGAGCACCCCGACGCGGTCGCGGACCGCGTCCGTCTCAGCTTGCGTGTCGTAGCCGAGGACGGTCGCGTCCCCCTCGCTCGGCCGGACGAAGTCCAGCAGCAGGTCGATCGTGGTCGTTTTTCCGGCGCCGTTCGGCCCGAGAAAGCCGAACACCTCCCCCTCCGCGACCTCGAGGTCGAGCGCCTCGAGGGCAACGACGGCGTCGTCGCCGGCACCGTACCGTTTCGTGAGTCCTCGCGTTCGAATTGCCGGCATGTGACTCGCTCAACACGAACAGATAGAAATAGCTCAGGGGCTGTCAGCACGACGGAACGAGAACCGTCCCCGTCCGGGTTGACGCAGCGACGGTCGGTAGAGGACCCGATCGGACGAGTCGAATCGACTCCGCTACGCTTCGAGTTCGATGTCGAGTTCCTCGAGCAGCGTCTCGGCCGCGGCGCTCGAGGAGCCGGGACCGCGGGCGGTGAGGAGGTCGCCGTCGACGGTGACGCTGGTGTCGGCGTCGAGTTCGGCGTCCCAGTTCCCGCCGGCAGCTTTCACTTCGTCCTCGACCCAGTAGGGCAGTTTGCGGCCGTCGGGCATACGGTCCTGCTCGTCGACGATGCCCTCCTCCCACTCGTTGGGGAAGCCGGTCACGTCGCGGCCGTTGACGATGAACGCCCCGTGGCTGTCCCGAGCGAAGCCGAGCATGCCGACGGCGTGGCAGACGACGAGCGCCTTGCCGTTGCCCTCGACGGCGTCCCGGAGGAGCTGTCGGGCGTGTTTGTCCTGATTGATGTCCCACGCGGTCCCGTGCCCGCCGGGGAAGACGATGGCGTCGTACCCCTCGGCGTCGGCCTGTGCGACCGGGATCGGGTCGTTCAGTCGCTCGTCGTTCTCTGCGACCTCCCGGACGTGTTCGGCGGTCTCCTCGCCGACCTCGTCGGGATCGATCGAGCGCTCGTCGACGACCGGCGGGCTGCCCGACGGCGTCGCGACCGTGATCTCGACGCCGGCCGCCGAGAGCGTCTCGAGCGGCTCGACGCATTCCTCTCCCCAGTACCCCTCTTCGCTGACGACGAATAGTGCGTCCGTCATATCCAACGCTACGTTCGGGAGCGTAAAAACGACCAGCCCACCCCTCGGTTCTGCCGCAAGTCCATCGGCTAACATATTAGCGTGCGAGACCATCACACAGGCCTGAGGTGGCCTTTTTCGCCGTCGGCTCCCTACACTCGAGAAGAGATACCATGGCAGATCGACCCCGCCCGTTCGACGGTATCGACGAACTGCTCGACCGACTGAACCGCCAGATCGAGACGGCGACGAAGTCGTGGGAAACCCAGGTCGACCAGCGGAGCCAACTCGATCTCTCGATGAGCGGCGCGGAGACGAGTCTGGACCTCGCGGACGAGGGCGACGAGTTCGTCGTCACGATCGACGTTCCCGGCTACGAGAGCGACGACCTCGAGTTGCGCCTCTCCGGGCAGACGCTGGCCGTGTCGGGCCAGCGAGAGCACAGTCAGGATCTCGGGGGCGAGGAGGAGAACTACATCCGACGCGAGCGCGAGACGAAATCGTTCAGTCGACAGCTTCGCCTCCCCGAGCCGGTCGACGACGACGCAGTCAAAGCCAGCGTCAACAACGGCATCCTGACGATCCGGCTGCCGAAACGCGAGTCGGACGACGAGGCCCGTTCGATCGATATCGACTGAGGTGCGAGCGAGCCGAGCGATCGGCTCCATCAATCGTCGAGATTCAATGCATCGAAGAACCGGCGGGTGAGCCGTCCCCCGACGAACTCGAGGAGTTCGTCGGCGTCGTCGCCTTCGTCGGCGAACAGGCCGAGTTCGATGCGACCGCCGGCCATGTCGTGGTGGCCGCCGACCGCGCCGAGTTCGTCGAACCCCTCCTCTAACGTCTCGCCCATGTGGACCCGCGGATCGATCGAGCGGCCGCTCAGCCGGATCACGTCGTCGACGATGCCGTAGACCAAGACCGTGTTCACTCCCTCGAGGTTGAGCAGGTAGTCCGCCGCCTGCGGGAGCGCGTCCGTCTCGGTCGTTTTCCCGGCGCTCGCGACGAGCGAGGAGCCCCGGCGTTCCCGGCTGGCGATGGCCCGGCCGATGGCGTCTAAGGTTCCCGGCGAAAACGCGCTGCCGTAGAGCTGTTCGAGGGTCTCGAGTTCCGCGTCGGGGTAGACCGATAGCGCGGCCTCGTACTCGCGTCGGGTCGGCTCGCGAACGAAGTCCAGTCGCTCCCGGTGGAGCGCGAAGAGCAGCGCCGAGGCGAGCCGCGTGGTCAGGTCGACCTCGAGTTCCCGCAGGTACTCGACGAAGATGGTCGCCGTCGCGCCGTAGTCGGTGCGGACATCCTCGAACGCGGCGGCGGCCGACTCGCCGGGATGGTGGTCGACGACGACGTCGGGCGTGACCGCCGACGGCACTTCCGTGTTCGCGCCCGGGCTGCTGTGATCGACGAAGCTCACGCTGTCGTACTCCTCGAGATCGGTCTTCGCGATCGTCCGGAGGCTGATGTCGAGGAGGTTGACGAACGCGCGGTTTTGTTGGTGGGATATCTCGCCGCCGTAGGCGATCGTCACGTCCTCGACGTCGTGTTCGTGAGCGATCGCTTCGAGCGCGAGCGCGCTGGCGAGACAGTCCGGATCCGGATTGTCGTGGCAGACGATCGCCAGCGAGTCGGCCGTCTCGAGGGCGGACACGAGCTCTGCCGCGCGGGACATACTCGAGGTACGTGAACGAGACGCTTGAATCCCGTGTCACGTCTCAGTACGCCTGAATGCTACATATCCGTTCTCGAACGCGATCGCTCACCCCGCCGGCTCCCGCCGCGGCGCGTTTGTGATGATCGACCGTGAGCGAGTGTACACTTATTTCACAGCGGCTCACCGAAAGGCGAGTATGCGAGACGCGTACCTCGTCGGCGCGGGGCAGTCGGATTACGGGGCCTTCCCCTCCGAGAGCTACCGATCCCTGTTCCGCACGGCGTTCGACGCAGCGACTGACAGCGTACCGAAGGGACTCGAGGCCAGGGATATCGACGAGGCCGTTATCGGCAACCTCGGCGTCGGGGGCCGCCAACTCGGCCTCTCCGGCCCGGCAGTGACCGAACACGTGGGCCTCGACGGCGTGCCGACGACGCGGGTCGAAAACGCCTGCGCGGCGAGCGGCTTCGCGGTCCGGCAGGCGGTCCAAGCCGTCAAATCGGGGATGGCCGACGTCGTCCTCGCGGGCGGCTTCGAGATCATGTCCGACATGAGTTCGGACGCGACGAAGTACTGGCTCGGCGTCTCCGGGGAGACCGAGTGGGAGCGGCTCTCGGGCACCACGTTCTCCGGCGTCTACGCCCAGATGGCCAGCGTCCACATGGAGCAGTACGGCACCACGCGCGAACAGCTCTCGCGGGTCGCGGTGAAAAACCACGCGAACGGGGCCAAGAACCCACACGCGCAGTTGGGCTTCGAGTGCTCGCTCGAGGACGCCCAGTCCGCGCCGGTCGTCGCGGACCCGCTGAACCTCTATCACTGCTGTCCGACCTCGGACGGCGCGGCCTGTGCGCTGATCGTCAGCGAGGACGTCGTCGACGACTACACGGACGACCCGATCCGCGTCGCCGGCGTCGGCGCGGGCAGCGACACCGTCGGCCTCTTCCAGCGCGACACCTACACCGGCGTCCCCGCGAGCCAGCGGGCCGCCGAGTCGGCCTACGAGATGGCCGGCGTGGGGCCCGACGACCTCGACTTCGCGGAGGTCCACGACTGCTTCGCCATCGCCGAACTGCTGGCCTACGAGGATCTCGGTTTCTGCGAGAAAGGCGAGGCGGGCCAGTTGATCGAGTCCGGCGCGACCGAACTCGGCGGCGATCTCCCAGTGAATACCTCCGGCGGTCTCAAGTCCAAGGGCCACCCCATCGGCGCGACGGGGGCCGGACAGGTCGTCGAGGCCTACAAACAGCTCACCGGCACGGCGGGCGAGCGACAGGTCGAGAGCCCCGCCCGCGGGCTGACCCACAACGTCGGCGGCAGCGGCGGTGCGTCAGTGATCCACGTCTTCGAGAAGGAATCGGAGGTGGACGCATGAGCGCAATCACCGGCGTCGGCGCGTACGCGCCCCGGTTCCGCATCAGTTCGGAGGCGTTCGAGGAAGCGTGGGGCCAGTTCCACGCCGCCGGCGTCACCCAGAAGGCCGTCCCATCGGCCGACGAGGACGCCCTGACGATGGGCTACGAGGCCGCGACCCGCGCGCTCGAGGCGGCCGAGACCGACCCCGCCGAAATCGACTGGTTCGGGTTCGCGTCCTCGCGACCGCCGGAGGCCGAAGAGGACCCGACCGCCCGGCTGGGCGCGATGCTCGCGCTCTCGGAGGCGGCGACCAGACAGGTATTCACCGGGAGCACGCGCGCCGGCACCCGCGCGCTCTGGGCCGGCCTCGACGCGCTCGAGGCCGAGTCGACCACCGCGCTGGTCGTCGCGGCCGACGCGCCGAAGGGCGACCCCGACGACGGGATCGACCACGCCGCCGGAGCCGGCAGCGCCGCGTTCGTCGTCGAGAGCGTTGCGTCGGGGACGCAACGAACGGACGGCGACGGCCCGGCCGAAATCACCGACCGCGCCGAGTATTCCGCGCCGTATCCGGGGACCCGGTTCCGGGTCACCGGCGAGGACGAGACGCAAGGACTGGGCGTCACCCAGTACGACCGGCAGGCGTTTTCGGAGACGATCGGCGGGGCCGTCTCGGGCCTCGAGGTCGAACCCGAGCCCGAGGCAGCCGCGATTCAGGCACCCGACGGGAAGCTTCCCTACCGCGCTGCGGGCGCGGCGGGCGTCGGCACCGACGAGATTCAGGCGGCGGCGACAGTTCACGAACTGGGTGACCTCGGCGCTGCGAGCGTCCCCGTCTCGCTCGCGACGGCGCTCGCAGATGGCTACGAGTCGGTATTGGGGGTCTCCCACGGCAGCGGCGCTGGCGCAGACGCGTTCGTCGTTTCGGCCGAGGGCGACGTGCCTGCGGTGACCGCACTCGAGGGGTCGGACCCGCTCTCCTACGCCGAGTACCTGCGCCAGCGCGGCGTCGTGACCACCGGGCCGCCGTCGGGCGGCGGCGCGTACGTCAGCGTCCCCTCGTGGAAGCGCTCGCTCCCCCAGCGCTACCGGCTCGAGGCCGGCCGCTGTTCGGAGTGTGGCGCGCTCTCGTTCCCGCCGGAAGGCGCGTGTGACGACTGCGGTGCGCTCGCCGAGTACGAGCCCCTCGAACTCGCCGGCGAGGGGACGATCGAGGCTGTAACGACCATTTCACAGGGCGGCGCGCCGCCGGAGTTCGCCGAACAGCAGGCCAAGTCCGGCGACTATACGGCGGCGATCGTCGCCCTCGAGGCCAGCGTTGCGTCGGAGACCCAACGAGCAGACGGCGGCGACGAGACCGTCAGCGCCCCGGTGATGGGCACCGACGCGGAGCCCGACGCGTTCGCGGTCGGCGACCGCGTCGAGACGACCATCCGCCGGATCTACACGCAGGAAGGCGTCACCCGCTACGGGTTCAAGATTCGACCCGCGAGCGAGTAGTCGGCTCGAGTCGGAACCGGCGTCGAAAACGGATTTCGTTCGTTTCTCCACGCTCGGCCGTCAGGCACTGCGGTCTCGAGCGGTCAGTCGCCAGTCAGCGCCTCGCTCGCGGGTGCGAACTCGATCGTCTGTCCGAGCCCCCGTTCGCTGGCGCGCTCGTAGAGCATGTACGCCGCGGCGACCGTCTCGATCCCCGTGCCGCCGCTGTCGAAGACCGTGATCTCGTCGTCGCTCGTCCGACCGGGCGCGTTCCCCGCGACGATCTCGCCCAACTCCGCGTGGACGTGGTCCTCGGTGATCGCACCCGCCTCGAGCGCCTGTATGAACGAGCCCGCGTCGACCGTCGCCCGTTCGCGGAGGTCGGGCACGTAGGTCGCCCGCTCGATGGTCGTCGTATCTAACTCGCGCTTGTCCGGCGAGTACTGACCCATCGCAGTGACGTGAGTCCCGGGCTCGAGGTCGTCGCCGTCGAAGACCGGCTCGCTCGCTTTCGTCGCCGTGATCACGACGTCCGCGCCCGTGACGGCGGCGGTGCTCGAGTCGACCGCGCGAACGTCGGCCTCGAGATCGGCGTCGAAGTCGGCCGCGAAGGCCTCGCGGTTCGCGGGCGTCGGCGAGTAGACGCGGACCTCGTCGAACTCCCGGACGGTCGCGGTCGCGCGGAGTTGGCCTCGCGCTTGCGCGCCGCTGCCGATGACCGCGAGGGCGTCGGCGTCCGCGCGGGCGAGTTCGTCGACGCCGACGGCGCCGGCGGCACCGGTCTTGAACGGGTTCATGCTCGCGCCGTCGAGCAGGGCGAGCGGTGCGCCGCTCTCGGCGTCGAACAGCGGGGTCATGAACCAAGCGTCGCCGGCACCGAAGCCGGCGCTGTACATGTAGCCGCCCATCGCGCCGGTCTCGGGGAGCACGGCGGCGTAGCTCGTGAGCATTCCCTCGGGATCGGCGCGGAGGAACTTCGACCGCGGCTGGGCGGGCGCGCCGTCGCCGCGCTGGCGATAGCCCTCGCGGACGGCGTCGACGTATTCGGCCGGTGTCGCGAGACCGTCGACGGCTGCACTGGTCAGAAACAGCGTGTCGGTCATGGCCGACAGCACGGAACGGAGACGGGAAAAGCAATCGGATGGGAGAAACGGTGACGGGAGAGAACCGGAGAGACAGTGAGATTAGTCCGCGTTAATCGGCGGGCGCGCGGACCGGGGCTCGTCGGCGGAGTCTGCTGGCGTATTGACGAACATTGCGTGTCCGATGATTCCCATCGCGACCAGCGATCCGAGCGGTACCGCCGCAGTCAGAGACAGTCCGACGAGCATCAGGGCCGCGGTGATACCGAGCAGTGCGACTGGGATGAGGCCGAGAACAATGTCGTAATATCCAGTCATAATCTATCCTATAGTATGAGGAATAGCCATATAAGTGTTTCCCATAATCGGTTCATGGTAGACGGATCTATAATAGATATCCACGTAGACTGATATCCATAACTTATGAGTTGCTTATCTAAATTCGGAATAATGATATATTACCGCTCGAGCGGTTCGGAGAGACGAATGGACCACGATTACCGCCCGGAAACGGTGTAGAGAGCCGATCCCTCTCCCTCGAGAAAACTACACTATCTATTTCTTATACGTTCGATTCCGTTCATGCTAGCAGCACTGATCACCGGCGTGAGGAATTACTCCGTCACTGATAGGTACAGGGTGTATCCGAGTCGCCAGCCGAGCAAGACCAGCAGTCCGAAGCCGGTGATGACCAGCGGGAACGGCCACGTCGCACTCCCCTCGAACAAGGAGACCCGGAGCATGAGCCCGACGTTCGCCGCCGCGATCCAGGCCACGGCCGTCAGCCGTAGCCCGTCGCGTCCCACGGGGCGGTCGCGGGTGTAAATCCCCGCGAGGAGCGCGACAGCGAGCCAGCCGATCACGAACGGCGCGATCGTCTCGAGCGAGGCGAGCGGTTCGGCGAGCGGATTCCCGCCGTGTTCGATGCGGCCGAGGAGGACGAATCCGGCGATGAGAACGGTGTCGACCACCGCGATACCGACTCGTTGCCGGCCGGCCGCGCTATCACGAGCCCCGGTTTGAACTGCCGTGTCCATACGCGACCCTCGGGTCCGGGGTCCTATTGATTTCCCGATTCCGCTCGAGCGATGGGACTGAGTCCGGAGACGGGAGTCGAGAAGCGGATTCGCTCGAGACGAACGCCGAACTCGTCTCGATCGTGACAGCCGCTGAAATCCCTGACAGGAGAGGAGGAACTCGGCGACGGCCGGCCGCCGAGTGCCGTCCATCGGACAGCGCGTCTCCGTGCGAGGGTCGCCTCGCACGACCGGTCGGTCGACGGGGGACCACTTTGTTATCGATCCCGTTCAGCGTCGATTGCCGGGTTTCCAAGTCCCCCGCGTTCGGTAAGCAGTTCCTACACCCGTCCGTTCGAGCGGTCTGTTCGAGACTCGAGCCCGGATCGGCGAGTGTACTGCGAGACGATCGCTTCGGCCGGCGAGATGACGCCGGCAGTGACTGTCAGCAGAAGAACTAATATGGGACGAACCCGAACCGCTCGCGTGATGGCTGTAGTCGGCGAACGTCGGGCCGGCTGTGACGGGTGCGGCCGAACGGTCGGGCTCGAGGACTTGACGACGGTGACGATGCCGGACGGCGAGCAGGTCGTCTGCTGTCCGGAGTGTGAGCCCCACGCCAGAGCGGCCGCGCGGAAAGGCGACTCGCTCGATCAGCGTCGGGACACCTGTGACGGCTGTACCGAACCCTGTCTCACGGCCGAGCTCGAGGACATCGTGCTCGATGACGGAACGGTCCTGTCGTGCTGTCCGTCCTGTGTAGCCGAAGCACCGGGACACGGCGGCTCGGACGCTGCCGACGCGGATGCGACCGATTCGGCCGCCGCTCGGACCGCCGGATCGGAAACGGCGGCCGAATCCAATGAGACGACCGGCGACGAGACCGACTCGGCGGAGACGGTCGGGGACCGGAACCGCTGTAGCCAGTGTCGGGAACTGGTCTCCGCGGAACGCTTTCGGGTCACCACGATCGACGAGCGCACGGAACGGCTGTGTCCAGACTGCAAAGCCGACGCCGAGGAGAAGGGGATCGTCACCGACGTCGCCATGCGAAAACAGCGTGCCCGCGAGGTGCTCGGTGTCGACGCGGACGCGAGCGACGAGGCGATCCGCGAGGCGTTTCATTCGCAGGTCAAACGCGCCCATCCGGACCGACAGAGCGGCAGTCAGTCGGCGTTCAAACTCGTCACCGAAGCCTACGAGCGGCTCCGAGCCGACGACTGAGTCTCCTCACCGTCCGCGCGGCTGATAAAGCCGATCGTCGCCGGGTTGAAGTAGTACGTCGACTCGCAGGACGCACACGCCGCCGTCAGGAGTTTGCCGTGACTGTGGAGTTTCCAGAGCTTCGTCTGGCCCTGCTCGAGTTCGAGCGTGACCGGGTGCCCGCAGTCGGGGACCGTACACGGGAACCGAATGTACCAGTTCGGGACCGACAGCGCACCCAACGGGGCGAGGGCCCCTCGCAGCCGACAGAGCAGATTGAAGATCGTCACCGTGAGATCGCTTCGATCGATCGCCACGCCCTCGACGTCACTGATGTAGCCGTGGGGACCGGTTCCCTCGTCGTAGAGCGGCAAGACGGGGATCCCTTTCGCCACCGCGTAGCCGATTTCCTGTTCGATCCAGCGGTTTCCGGCCCCGTCCTCGGTCAACACCGCGACGACGAGATCACTGTTGGCGAGTCGGCCCTCGAGTCGCTTTCGCGACCGGCCGGACTCGATCTCCTCGAGCGCGATATGCACGCCGAAGGGGAAGTTCTTGACAGTCGAGAACAGGTCCTGAACGAGGTCGAGATCACCGGGCGCGTGCGAGACGTACACCTGTTCTCCAGTCATGAGATCGTCTACGAAACACAGGCGTATGCGGCGTTATTAATCTATCTCTCCGGTCGAATGTAACGACATTTTCACTCGCGTTGGTAATTTTTCACGGTATTCAGCACACGCTGGGAGAACTCGAGTTGTGAGAGATCGTCACCGAGTCGGTCGAACCACTCGCGTTCGACGTACCACCAGCCGCGAACGTCCCCCTCGGTCGTCAGCGACGTGACCTCGAGTCGGCCGGGCGTCCACTCCCGCTCGTCGCCGATCGTCAGGAGCGTCCGCAGGACGGCCCCGACCTCGTCGTTCGTGACGGCGGGTACCTCGGAGACGGCCTCGTACTCGAGTTCGATTCCCGCCCCGTCCTCGCCCGGCGGCTCGGTGTCGTCCAGCCACGCGAACGAGGTCACGTAGAGCCCGTGGCTCATCAACCGATTCTCGAGCGTGACGGCGACGGATCGCTCCCCCGTGACGGTCGTGGCCTCCGCCCCGTTTTCGTTTCCGTTGTCAGTCATGCACACACCTTCGGCGGGGACGGAGAAAAGTCGGTCGGCACTGTGCCCGAATCCGAGGCGCTCCGCGACGGCTCAGAGCGGTTCGACGAGGTCCTCGAGGGCCGCGCTCGGATCGTCGGCTTTCGCGACGCCGCTGGCGAGCAGGACGCCTTCGGCGCCGAGATCGCCCGCGGCGACGACGTCGTCGCCCGTACTGATGCCCGCACCACAGAGGACCGAGACCTCGGAATCGACGTTCGCCGCGGCCTCGACGGCGTCTTCGACGACGTCGGGGTCGGCCTGACTGACCGGCGTTCCCGTGCCGATGAGTTCCGGCGGCTCGACGGCGACGGCATCCGGGCCAAGCGCCGCGGCCGCGCCGATCTGGGCCGGGTTGTTCGCACAGACGACCGTCTCGAGGTCCGCGCGCTCGGCCGCCCGGACCGCACCGTCGATATCGGCCAGTTTCAGCCGTCGCTCGGAGTGGTTGATCAGCGTGCCGACCGCGCCCGCGTCGGCGACGCTCTCGGCGAGCGCGTGGCCGGTGTTGCTCCCGTGTTCGATCGCATCGACGTGTTGGGCCCACGTCTCCGCGCCCGTCTCGGCGACCCGCTCGAGATGGGCCGCCTGCGGCGCGACGGCAAGCCGGGCGTCGGTACGCTCGTTCACGTCGCGGACGGCTTCTGCGACTTCGATCGGATCGCACGGATACGTCTTCAGATTAACCAGGACGAACATATCGGCAACCGCACCCGCACGGAAGAAATAGCTTGCGAGTCAGCGACGTGATCGAGGAGCGATGCTCAGTCAGTCCTTTCGCTTGACGACATCGCCCAGCGTGTAGCTTCCCGTCGAGGAGCCGCCGGACCACTCCGAGTCCTCCGCCGACCCGCCCTGTGCGCTCAGGGAGATCTCGAGGAAGTCCTCGAGTTCGGACTGGACCTTGTCGCTCGGCAGCGTGTCGCCGCGTTCGATCTTGCGAATCAGGCTCGCCTTCTCGTTGAGTTCGTTCGCGAGATCGGACTGGCTCAGCCCCTTGTTCTCGCGAGCGTTGCGGACGCGGTCGTCATAATCGGTCGCGAGCTCGTCCATGTCGTCGAACATGTCCGAGCGGCGCTGGCTCGAGCCGCCCGAACTCGAGGAACTCGCGCTCGACCCGGACGACTGGCCGCCCCCGCCCGAGGAGGACGAACTCGAGCTGGTCGAGTACTTCGTCGACGAACTCGAACTCGAGGTGTCTTTGACTTCAGTGCCGAAGTCCGTGCAGTCCGAACACACGTCTAGCTTCGCGCCCTCGACTTTGATGGTTTTCGGGGACGACGTCTCGGCCCCACACATCTCGCACTGAACCATGACAGACTCTATATTCCGGTAAGGGATAAAGCATGCGGCGCGGTTGCAGCCGGGCAGAACGCCCGGAAAACGGAGTGAGACGTGGATTACTCGAGGGCGGCCCACGAGTAGTAGAACCGCTGGAGCGCGGTCAGGTGGCCGACGACCGCGAGGAAGACGAGCAGCCAGCCGACGAGCGTGAACCCGGCCAGCGTCGTCCCCGCCAGCGGGTACGCGAGGAAGCCGGCGATACCGATGATCGCCAGCCGGTCAGCGCGACCGACGAGACCGCCGTAGACCCGGTCGAGCCCGACGGCTTGGGCCTGCGTCCCCAGATACGAGGTCATCACGACGCCGGTCACGGCGGCGAAGCCGAGCAGGTAGTCCTCGAGTCCCGCGGCCAATCCGGCGATGACGACGATGTCCGCGTACCTGTCGAGGACGTGGTCCAGCAGATCGCCGCCGGCCGAGGCAACGTCTTGTTCGCGCGCGAGCGCGCCGTCGACGATGTCCAGCCAGCCGTTGAGAAACACGAGCGCGGCCGCCACGGCGTACCAGACCGGGTCCTCGAGCCCGCCGAGGGCGAACGCGACCGCGGCCAAGATCGCCATCCCGAACGCGACTACGCTCACCCCGTTGGGCGTCATCCCGGCGCGGTCGAAGCCCTTGACGAAGGGGTCGAGGAACCGCGAGACGTACGGGCGGAACTTGTCGAGGGTCATGTCAGGTACCCCACGAAGTCGACCTCGCCGGCGCTCGGTTCGCGCTCGCCCGCCGCGACCGCTTCGAGTTCCTCGGCGACGGCGGCCGGATCGCGGTCGGTCGTGTCGATCTCGTAGACCGACTCGAGGCCGTGTTCCTCGACCGCCTCCGAGAGGATCACGTCGAGCGCTTCGCTCTCTGCGTTCTCGCGAGCTTTCGCGTCGGACTCGCCGCGCTCGAGCAGTCGCTCCTCGAGCGCCGACGGCTCACACCGCAACACGGCGACTCGATCGGCGTCGACGTGGTGGGAGAGGTGCGATTCGATCACGATGTCATCGCGGCCCGCGAGCCACTCGCTCAACGCGTCGAGATCGGCAACCAGACTCTCGCGGTCGGCGTCGACCTCGGTGTAGAGTTCCTCGTCCTCGAGGATCCGGTTGAGGTGGATCACCTCGAGATCTGGGATCGGCACGTCCCCGTCGCCGGTGTCCGCGTCGGTCAGTCGGGACTCGAGCAGTTCCGTCGCGGTCGTCTTCCCGGTGCCGGGCGTGCCGGTGACGGCGAGTCTCATGAGTCGGCGACCTCCGCGTCCGGCTCGTCGGCCCCGTCCGATGGCCCCGGCTCGATATCGAGATCCGCGAGCACGTCGTTTACTGTCTCGACGGCGCGCTCGGTTTCCTCCTCAGTGCCGCAGGTGATGCGGATACAGCCCGGGAGGCCGAAACTCGAGCAGTCGCGGACGATGACGCCCCGCTGTTGCATCTCCTCGGCGACGGCCGAGGCGTCGCCGACGTCGACGAGGGCGAAGTTGCCCTCGCTCTCCCAGACGTGGGCGTCGATGTGTTCGCGCATGTACGCGCGGGACTCGCGGGCGGTCTCGACGGTGCGCTCGACGTGTTCGTCGTCGTCGACGGCAGCGATGCCGGCCCGGCAGGCGAGTTCGCTCGCCGCGAAGGGTGTGTTCACGCGGGCGTAGGCGTCGGCCCATTCCCCGGGCACGATCGCGTAGCCGAGTCTGACCCCGGCCAGTCCGTAGGCCTTCGAGAACGTTCGCAGGACCGCGACGTCGTCGCGGGCCTCGAACCCGTCCCGACCCTCGAGCAGGGCGACGGCGCTGTCCCGGTCGGCGAACTCGCCGTAGGCCTCGTCGACGACGAGCAGTGTCTCGTCGTCGGTCGCGTCGGCGAGTTTCTCGACCTCCTCGAGCGGGATCGTCGAGCCGGTCGGGTTGTGCGGGCTGGTGAGGAAGACCAGCCGGTCGCCGTCGTAGCTCTCGAGGACCGTCTCGGCGTCCTGCGTGAAATCATCGGCCTTCGAGAGTTCGTACTCGCGGACGTCGCCGTGGTGGTACCGGGAACTCATCCCGTAGTAGGCGAAGCCGGGCGTTGGGACGAGGACGCTGTCGCCGGGCTCGAGGACCGCTCGGTGGAGGTAGTCGATCGCACCGTCGCCGCCGTTTGCCAGCCAGACTTGCTCGTCGGCGACGCTCCAGCGGTCGGCGACGGCGCTCGTGAGGTCGGCGTGGGCGGCCTTCGGGTAGGAACTCACGCTCGAGGCCGTCTCGCGGATGGCCACGGCGGCGGCCGGCGAGGGGCCGTGCGGGTTCTCGTTCGAGGCGAGTTTGACGAATTCGGAGGGGTCCCGGTCGAGTTCGCGGGCGACCTCCTCGATGCCTCGACCCGCCTCGTATGCGACGTGATCGGACAGGTCGCGCGGTTGCATACGGGAATCCTGTCGGCCGTGGGTCTTAAGGGTGCTTACCTGTCTTCGGGATGGGGGATTGCGAGCGGTCGTCGCGGGCGGGAACGTTCGACCCCGAATCGCGCGGTCCCGCCAGCGGCACGTCCTGCTCGGTGACGGCTCAACTCGGGAGCCGTCCGGTTCGCTCGAGGGCCACGAGGCCGACGACCGCGACCCCGAGGAAGATCGCAGCGCCGGCGAATACCCCGTCGTAGGTGTACCCCCGCTCGAGGACCAGCCCGAGGGCGGACGAGCCCAGCGCTTGTGCGAACATCCAGGCGGAGCTGAACACGGCGTAGGCGCTGCTCCGCGTCGAGTCCGGGAGCGTATCGAGAAGGTACGCGTCCGTGGCCGGGAACAGCGCGTGGATAACGATCCCGACAGCCGCGCTGAGGACGGCCAGCGCGAGGAATCCCTCGACGGCCGTCAACAGGAGCAGCGTCGCGGCGAACGTCCCGACGATGCCGAGCAGATACGGCACGTGGGGAAACCGGTCGGCCAGATCGCCGCTGAAGAAGAACGCGGGGACGCCGGCGGCGAAGACGATCGTGAGCAGCGTGCCCGCCGCACCGCTCGAGAGCCCCTTCGACTGCATGTACAGTTCGTAGAAGTTGAACAGGCCCTGCCAGACGAACGAGGTCGCGCCGACGATCGCCAGCGCCGTCACGATGAGTTTCCACTCCGAGAGCGCGCCGGCGACGAACTTGCGGTCGGCCTCGCCCGCCGACGGCAACTCGGTCCGTCGCGCGGTGACCCACGCTGCGACCGTCAACAGCACCGCCCCGACGGCGATCGTCCACAGCGCGAGCCGCCAGTCGACCAGCAGTGTGAGCGCGACGAACGGGGCGGCGGCCACCGCGCCGATCTGGCTGGCGGCGCCGTGGATCCCCATCGCGCGGCCGACCCGCGACGGGAACAGTTCGCTCAGCAGCGGGTTCGCCGCGACGAAGTAGACGCCGGAGGCGATTCCCATGAGGAAGGCTCCGATCAGCAGGTGTCGAACGGTCCTCGCGTTCGCGGCGAGCACCGCTGAAATCGCGAGAACCGATCCGGAACCGATCACGACGTAGTGTCTCGGAACTCTCGTGAGCAGCCATCCCGTCGGCAGCCGCGGGGAGGCGGTCCCGACCCACACGAGGGTAACGATAAGCCCCGCCGTCGCCTCGCCGATTCCGAACTCGCCGATGAAGACGTCCAGCAGCGGAGCGAAGATGATTCTGGCGAGGTTGAGGAGAAAGACGAGACCGCACAGGGACGCGAAGAGTCGGGTACGGGACACGGTCTGTCTTTCCGACACCCGATATCAAGCGTTGCGAATTCGGAACCGTCGCTCGACGATACCGCGGGTGGTATCGCCAGTCTCGCCTCGCGGTCCGTGCCGGACTCGGTCGCTCGATCACTCCGAGTCGAACGTCCACTCGCCCTCCCGCGAGTGGATCGAGAGTTCGTGATTCTCGTACGACGCACGCACGTGATCGTAGAGTTGCGCCGTGTTGAATTCCTCTCGAGAGACCGAGGCGTTGTGGCACACTATCTCGTTTCCGTCGTCGTATCTGTCGACCCAGTCCTCGCTACAGACGCCGACCGTGTACTGGAGGGTTTCGTAGGTCCGATCGAGGTCGTCGTGTAACTCGTCGGAGACGACCGGTTCGAGGGGCGTGTCGAACCGGTCGGCCCACTCGTCGTCGAGGATCTTCAGTTCCGGTTCGCGCGGAGCAGGGTGCGATTTCGGCCACACACGGATGATGACGTCCTTGGACAGTTCCTCGCCGTCCGGATCACGCTTCCACGCCTCGATCGACTTCAGTTGGACGTATCCGTCGACGCTTCGATCCAACGAGGGCACCGTACAACCGGCTACCGCACCGACCGCTGCGGTGCTGGCCGTAGATAACACCGTCCGTCTGGAGGGCATACGTCTCCGGTCCAGTCGATTCTATCGTAAAGGTAACTAATAGAGCTATATAGCGCGTGCTGTGGCGCTCACTCCCGAAGGCGTTCGATCCGCTCGAGCGAGTCCGCGCCGTCCGGGTCCTTGTCGTAACGGACGCCCTGAAATCGCGGGAATCGCAGCGCATAGCCCGACGAGTAGGTCGGCGAGGACTGGATCTCCTCGTAGCCGACCTCGAAGACGACTTCGGGCTCGAGGTCGACCGCCTGACCGTCTTCGGCGGCGATGTGAGGCTCGAGCAGGTCGGTCAGTTCCGCGAGTTTCTCGTCGGTGATCCCGGTCGCGACCTTGCCGACCGTCTCCAAGTCGTCGCCCGCGCGCACGGAGAGTTCGAACGTGCCGAGGAACGTTGCGCGTCGACCCTCGCCCCACTCCGCGCCGGTTACGACGCAGTCGAGCGTCTCCACGTCCGGTTTGCGCTTGCGCCAGTGTTTGCCCCGCCGGCCCGGCGAGTACGTCGAGTCGGGGTTCTTGAGCATGATCCCCTCGTGACCGGCCTCGAGGGCGTCGGCGTCGATCGACTCGATCTCGTCGGGGTCGTCGGTCCGCCAGAGCAGGGAGAGCCCCTCGATGTCCTCGTCGTCGACGGCGGCCGCGTCGGAACCGGCATCGTCGACAGCGTCGGCGTCAGAACCGATCAGCACCGACCGAAGCCGGTCGTGGCGCGCCGTCAACGGTTCTTCCAACAAGTCCTCCCCGCCGGCGTGTAGACAGTCGAAGAAGACCGGCCGCACCGAGACGTCCTCGCGGGCCTTCGCGACGTCGTGCTTGCGCCGGAACCGCTTGAGCACCTCTTGGAAGGGAAGCGGCGAGCCGTCCTCGTCGATCGCGACGACCTCGCCGTCCAGAATTGCGGGCTCCTCGAGATTACTCGCGGCGAACTCGACGACTTCCGGCAGGGCGTCGGTGACCTCCTCCATGTTCCGCGAGAAGACGCGCGTCTCCGCCGTCGATCCGCCGGACTCGCCGAGTCCATCGGGATCGTGATGCAACTGCACCCGCGCCCCGTCGTACTTCCACTCGACGGCGGCGGTCTCCCACTCCTCGAGCGCGTCGGTCACCGTCCCCGCCTGTGCGAGCATCGCTTGGACGGGGCGACCGACCGCGAGATCCATCGCGTCCAGTCCGTCGACCCCCTCGTCGCGCGCGATCCGGGCGACCTGTCCGTAGTCGTTCGAAACTTGGAGCGCGCGCTCGACTCGCTCTTCGGGTACATCGAAGGCCGCCGCAATGGCGTCCCGAACGGTCCCCTCGCCGACGCCGATGCGCATCTCCGAGAGGACGAGTCGAGCGAGATAACGCGCCTCCTCGCTCGAGCAGCGGTTGAACAGTCCGAAGAGCAGGTCGACTTTGCGGTCGTGGCTGCCCGACCCCTCGGCAGCGGCGAGGTCCGCGAGCGTCTCGGCGACCTCGCGGACGGTGAGGTCGCCGCCGGTCCCACCGTCGGTGTCGCCGCCAGTGAACGCACCGAGCCCCTGCTGGCCGCCGAAGTCGTAACTCGCGGCTACGTCGCCGATCTCGCCGACCTCGGCGAGTCGGTCCTCGACATCGTCACTGCTCACGTTCGTCCCCGCGGCGCGGGCAATCGCTTCGTAACACGCGCTCGGCCCGATATCCAGCGTCGTCGAGTCCCACGCGGGGAACACCCGCCCCTGTGCGAATCGCGCGACGATCTCGAGGGTCTGCGGTTCCACCGCGTCCTGCGAGGCCCGTCGTTCCTCGCTATCGTCGCCGGCGTCGGCGAGCAGATCCCGAACGTGAGCCACGATCTCGAGGTCGGCGGGTTCGGCTTCGATCGTCCCGGCGCGGTCGGCGAACGTGGCGAACTCCATCGGCGGTGTGTATCGCCGCGGGGAGTAAAACGGTTCTGAGACCGATCGGTGACGATCGTGCCGTCGGAACCGCGGCCGGAAACGGCGGCGTCGGTGGTCCAATGCAGTTTGGGAAAAGAACTATCGGCAGAACGTAAAGAGTCACGGCATGGAGAATTTGGACGCAACCGATCAGGAAATACTCTCTCTGTTACAGACGAACGTCTACGAGATCACGAACGAAGAGATCGGAGAGCGGGTCGGCGTCTCGTCGACGACGGTAAGCGACCGGATCTCCAAACTCGAGGAGCGCGGCGTTATCGAGAGCTACGAGACGGTCCTCGATTACGAGGCGGCGGGCATTCATCATCACTTCCTCCTCTTCTGTACGGTTCCGCTCGCAGATCGGGAACGGATGGCGGCCGAAACGCTGGAGAAACACGGCGTCATCACCGTTCGAGAGATTCTGGCCGGCAAGGAGAACCTCCACGTCGAAATCATCGGCGAGTCGACGACCGAAATCGCAGCGATCATCGAATCCCTCGAGCGGAGCGGCATCGAAGTGAATCGGTCCGAGGTGCTCAAACAGGAGTACAGCCGCCCGTTCAACGGGTTCGGACCGAAAAAGAGTGCGCCGTGAGCGACGCCTCGTCGAGTTACCCGTCGGGAAGCCGGAAAATAACTTTTTGACTTGCGTTGTGGAACCGTATTATTACCAGACTATTTGAGTATGAAGAAATATCGTATCGGTATGGAACGGCTGTCAAATTCACCCCCGAGTATGGCTGTCCTCCGGAAAGTCAGCGCGGAGAAAGGCGTCGACAGCACCGACCTCGCGCCGCTCTATGACTCGGTCGAGCCGGATGCACTTGACGCGCTCTTCGACCACGGGTTCGACGGCGAACTCTCGTTCAGTTACGAGGGGTTCCGCGTCACCGTCTCCGGACCCGACGACGTCGACGTGACGAGCGCGAAACGACGCTAGCGTCTCCGTTCCGACCCGAACTCCACCCCTCGCCCACTTCGGTTTCGATCGATCGCGACGGCGTTCTCGAGCGCGAGGGACGTGCTTTCAAGACAATCGCGCGCGCACTCGGAGGTATGCCAGAGGAGGAACTCGCCGCACGGGTCGCGGACGTGTTGACGGTCGACGCCGTCGACTTTCGCGAGCGGGCCGAGGCGGACGCCGAGGTCATCAAAGACGCCGTCGAGGAGGGTGTCTTCGACAACCCGCAGGCGATCGTCGGCCTCGAGTACGAGTTTTACGCGGTCAAGGCCGACGACTGCGCCCTGCGGCGGGTCCCGCGCCGACTGCTCGAGTTGATCGGGTTCGAGAAGGAACTCGGCCTGCACAACGCCGAGATGACGACCAGTCCTCAACCGCTGAACGCACCGGGGTTGGCCGCCCAGGAGTCGGAGGTCAAAGCGCGCCTGCAGACGGCGCTGGACGTGACCCAGTCGGAGCGAATGCGACTGGTCAGCGACGCGCTCTGGACGATTCCGCCGGAAGGCGAGGACGCGGAGACCTACCTCACCGACAGCGTCGAGCGGACGACGACGGACGCGGACGGCACCGAACGCGCGATCCGGGTCGCGACGAACATGAGCGACTCCGCCCGCTACCACGCGATGGCGAACACCGATCAGGCCGACTCCGCGGGGATGCGCATCGAGGCACCCCACGTCTCCGTCCAGACCGATACGGTCATGCCCGAAAGCCTGATCACGTCGATCCAGCCCCACTATCAGGTGGCCCACGCCCCCGACCTCCCCGACTACTTCAACTACGCGCTGCGGATCGCCGGCCCCCTCCTCGCGCTCGGCGTCAACTCCCCGTTCTTCCCCGCCGATCTCTACGACGACGACGCGACCGTCGAGGACGTCCTCCGGGATGGCTGGATGGAACACCGGATCAGCGTCTTCGAAACCGTGCTCAATGACCCGACCACGGGCGAAGGCAAGGTCCGCTTTCCGCACGACTTAGAGACCGTCGACGAGGCGATCGATCGAATCGCGGCGGACGACACCATCGTCCCGATGCCGGTCGACGGCGGCGAGCGCTTCGACGACCAGTTCCTCCACTTCAGCCGGAAACACGGCACCTACTGGCGGTGGGTCCGGCCGGTCTTCGGCGGCCCCACCCGTTCGGCCGCCAACGCCCGCATCGAGTTCCGCCCGATCCCCGCCCAGCCGACGGTCCGCGATTCGGTGTCCTTCCTTGCCGCCTTCGCCGGCCTGATGGAGAGTCTGACCCGTCTCGAGCACCCGGTCGTCGAACTCGACTGGCAGCGCGCCCGGGAGAACTTCTACGCCGCGATGGTCGACGGCCTCGCGGCCGACCTGACGTGGATCACCAACGACGGGAAGGAGACGACCGACAGCCTCGCGCTCTACGAGGACCTGCTGGCCCACGCCGAGGACGGACTGACCAATCGCGGGCTCAGCGAGGAAGACGCCGCGAAGTACCTCTACCCGCTCCGCCGGCGCGTCCGCCAGCGGGTGACGCCGGCCCGCTGGAAACGCGAACAGGTCGAGGCGGCACTCGAGGACGGTGCGACCCTTTCCGACGCGATCGAGGCGATGCAACAGCGGTACGTGGCTCGGCAGTCGGAGACGCTGCTCGAGGGGAGTTTCGCGGACTGGATCGGCGACTAGCGGGCGTCGCGATCGCGATCGCCGATCGAAACGCGGTCGAGACACCCGACCGTTCGCCGCGGGCTCCGAAACGCGCGAGGCGGCCGAAAGCGATTAAGTAGCCACGCTCGAGAGGTGTAGATATGGTTACCTTCCTCTCCGGGGGCACCGGAACACCGAAGCTGTTAGACGGTGCTGCCGCCGCGTTCTCGCCGGAGGAGACCACGGTCGTCGCCAACACGGGCGACGACATCGAGCTCGGCGGGCTCTTCGTCTCGCCGGACGTCGATACGCTGCTGTTTCAGGGCGGTGGGATCCTCGACCGCGAGACGTGGTGGGGCATCGACGGCGACACGCATCGAACCAACTCGGCGCTTTCGGACATCGCGTCGGCCGCGGGGCTCCCCGACGGCCCGCAGTATCTCCCCGAGGAGAAACAGACCGAGGGCCGCGACCTCGCGAACTGGCGGCGATTTTCGGGCGTCGCCGAGTTCATGACGATCGGCGACCGCGACCGGGCGGTCCACATCACGCGGACGAGCCTCCTCGACGAGGGCCACACGCTGAGCGAGGCGACTCAGCGGCTCGCGAGCGCCTTCGGACTCACCATCGACCTCCTCCCGATGAGCGACGACCCCGTCGCGAGTCTGGTCCACACCGACGAGGGACTCATACACTTTCAAGAGTACTGGGTCGCCCACCGCGGCGAGCCGGCCGTCGACACCGTCGAGTTCCGCGGCTCCTCGAAGGCCGAGCCCGCGCCGGGCGTCCTCGAGGCGCTCGAGGACGACGTTATCATCGGCCCCTCGAACCCGGTCACCAGCATCGGCCCGATGCTCGCGCTGCCGGGCGTAGCGGACGCGCTCGCTCAGACGACGGTCGTCGCCGTCTCGCCGTTCCTCGGCGACGATGCGTTCTCCGGGCCGGCCGGCGATCTGATGGCGGCCGTCAACGCGGAGCCGAGCACGGCGGGGCTGGCGGCCGCCTACCCGTTCGCGGACGCGTTCGTGATCGACGAGAACGACGACACCGAGTTCGACCGCCCGACCGTCAAGACGGACATCGCGATCGACTCCAGAGAGGACGCCAAGCGGATGATTCGCGCGATCGACCACGCGATCGAGAACCTGCCCTGAGATGGACTCGACCGTGTCGTTCGCGCCGCCGCTCGCCCTCGCGAGCTTGAGCGGTGAGGCCGACGCCGACTGGGCGCGAGCCGGCGCGGAGTACGCCGGTGCCGCGTTCCTCGGCGGTATCGCACTCGATCCGGAGTCGAGAGCGGCCGCGCGCGAACTCGTCGAACGGGAGCGGACCGAGTTCCTCCCCGAAGAGCCCCTCGCCTTCATCGACCGCGAACTCGAGGCGCTCGCGGAGACGCCGATCCAGCCGGCGTTCAACGTTCGGAGCGCGACCGCCGACCCGGTCGTCGAGGCCGCCCGCGTCTGCCGGGACCGGGACGCCTACCTCGAGATCAACGCCCACTGCCGGCAGGACGAACTCTGTGCCGTCGGCTGCGGCGAGACGCTCCTGCGCGACGGCGAGCGCCTCGCCGGCTACGTCGACCGCGCGGCCGAGACCGGCGCGACCGTCGGCGTGAAAGTTCGCGCGGAGGTTCCCGGAGTCGAGCTCCCGGAACTGGCTCGCAGGCTCGAGGCTGCGGGCGCGGACTTCGTCCACGTCGACGCGATGGACACCGAGTCGGTGATCGCCGACGTGGTCGACGCAACCGATCTGTTCGTCATCGCCAACAACGGCGTCCGCGACGACGAGACCGTCCACGAGTACGTCGAGTACGGTGCCGACGCCGTCAGCGTCGGCCGGCCGAGCGATAATCCGGTCGTCCTCGAGCGAGTTACTGACGCGGTCGACCGATATCTGGGAGCGGCGGCGAGCCAGTAACGCGTGGGCCTCGCTTCCGACAGCCGCGCCGGTCACCGGTTCAGACAGCCGAGTAACCGATCGACGTTCGATTCGACGACAGTTTTTTAGTCTTATATATTGGCCGTAATGTATGGTCCGCGAGACCACCAGACGGCGGTTCCTCACGGCGACAGGGGCGACAGTTGCGACGACCGGTATCATCGGGACGGCCAGCGGGGCCGGTCGCGGAACGTCCGCGGGGAAACCGAACAGCACGCGGTACGCGGCGTTCAACGTCATCGAACTCGAGACCGAGCAGGTCCAAGAGCCGGGCGACGAGCAGGCGGAGGCCGCAGCGCGGATCGTACAGGAGGTTCGCCCGGATGTCCTCGTCATCAACGAACTCACCAACAACGTACAGGAGGAGAAGCGAACGGATCGGCGGAACATCGATGCGTTCGTCGAGAACTATCTCTCCGTCCCCCAGCGCGATGATCTCGAGGGCATCGATTACCCGCACACCGTACAGCCCGAGAGCAATACTGGCGTTCTTCCCGACCGGGAGTATGACTTCAACAAGGACGGCGAAGCGGGCCAACGACCGGGAGACGCGTTCGGATTCGGGGAGTATCCGGGCCACTACGCGTTCGCGATCGCCAGTCGGCACCCGATCGAGGAAGACCGGATTCGCTCGTTCCAGGAGTTCCGCTGGGACGACATGCCGAACAACCTGATCGTCACCGAGGAGGAGGCCGACGACGACGCCGAGCTCTACCTCACCCCCGAGGAACGGGAGGTGTATCGCCTCTCCTCGAAGACCCACATCGACGTCCCGATCGACGTCGGTGACGATGTCGTCCACGGCCTGTTCGCCCATCCGACGCCCCCGGGCTTCGACGGTCCCGAGAACTTCAACGGGAGATGGAACCACGACGAGGTCCGGTTCTTCGCCGATTACGTCGCCGGTGAAGAATACATCTACGACGACAGCGGAGAACGCGGCGGCCTCGCTGACGACGCGTCTTACGTCCTGATGGGCGATATGAACGCAGGACCCCGAACCGACCGTCCGCTCGACCCTGCGAGGAAGTACTTCTTCGAAAACGACGATTTCGACACTCACCGGCTGCCGACGAGCCCCGGCGGCGCCCAGCGCGGTAACCCTTACGCGACCCGCTTCGGCGGGGACTTCGAGGGGGTCGTCGAACAGATCGATTACGTGCTTCCGTCACCGGACCTGTCGCTCCGGCGTTCGTCAGTCGTCTGGCCGAGCGAAAACGCAACCAAACGCGGACTCGGAGACGACGTCTCGAGGGCCTCCGACCACCGGCTCGTCTGGGCAGACATCGACGCCTAGTCCCCATCCATAGCCCGCTACCCCGCGGTCCGCGTTACAGGGGGGCACCGACCAGCACGAGTTTCGCCCGTTCGTCGCCGCGGTTGTGAATTTGACGCGTTTCGTCGGGGTCCAGCCGTATCACTTCGTCCGTCTCGAGTGCGACCGTCTCGTCGGCGTCCGTGAGGTCGACCTCGACCGCTCCCTCGACGACGTAGTAGACCTCCTCCTGCCCGGAGTCGGACTCGTCGTGTTCCATGCCCTTGCCGCCGGCCTCGAGTTCGAGGACCGAGATGCCGAGTTCCGTAGTGTCGAGTTCCTCTTTGAGGAACCACATTCCGCCCCACTCCTCGTCGATGACTGACTCCGGATCGGTCTTCGCGGCCGTATCGTGACCCATAGGCGAACAGTCGGCGGTTCGACACTTAAACGGACGGGACGGCGACCGCGCTTGCCGCTTGCCGTTCGCTGCTCGTCGCCCGCCCGTTTCCGATCGTCAATCCCTACCCCTAAGCCCTCCCGGAAGCAATTGAGCGTATGCGATCACCGGCAGGGAACGCGGAACTGGCGCTGCTGCTCGAGGTCGCGAGTACCCCCAAACCGGGGAACGTCGACCGCCACCGCGACCTCGCGGACCTGCGGTTCGAGCACTTCCTCGCCGGCGCGGTGGGTGCCCGCGACGGACTCGAGTTGGCGGCCGACGGCGCGGCGGTCGGGCCGGCCTTCGAGCGGGCCGTCGAGGGGATGGCGACACAGGAGGGTGGAAACACGCAGTTCGGGTCGCTCCTGTTGCTCGTCCCGCTCGTCCGCGCCGCCCGCGAGGAGCTCTCACAGCCCGTCGCCGAGGCCGTCGTCCGGGAGACGACCGTCGGCGATGCGGCGTCGTTCTACCGCGCGTTCGACCACGTCGACGTGGGGGTCGACGAGCCGCCCGAGGACATGGCGGCCCTCGACGTTCGCCGCGGCGCGGACGCGATCCCGGCACTCGAGGAGCGCGGGCTGACGCTGTTCGATATCATGGACCGAAGCGTTCCCGGCGACGATGTCGCGCGCGAGTGGGTCCGCGGCTTCGACCGCTCGTTCGCGGCCGCCGAAGAACTCGCCGAGGCCGACGGGCCGATCTCGGCTCGAACCGCAGCGGTCTTTCTGTCCTTGCTCGCCGAGCGACCGGACACGCTCGTCGCGACGCGCCACGACGAGGCCACCGCTCGCGAGGTGACCGATCGGGCCGCGGACCTCGTCGCGGACGACGCCCTCGAGACGGACCGCGAGGCCGTCGACGCCTTCGCCGCGGACCTCGTCGACCGCGGCGTCAATCCCGGCACGACGGCGGACATCACCGCGGCCGGGTTATTCATCGCGCTCGAGCACGGGGCGATCGAGCCATGAGCGAGGATCGGGACGCAGGAGGGAAAGACGCAGGGCCGGTCGAAGCGACGACCGGTGGCGAGAACGGGGCGGACACAGCGGAGTGGCCGGTCGAACTGTCCGGCGTCACCGAGTCGGTCGTGACGACGCTGGGGCCGAACGGGCTGTGGAACGCCGCCGCGCTCGGTCTCCGCGCCGGCGACCCCGTCACCGCGCGGACGTGGGGGAACACCCGGACCCGTCGGAATTTCCACCGGCAGGGCGAGGGGTACGTCCAGTTCGTCGACGATCCGGTCGCCTTCGCCGACGCCGCCCTCTCGATCGTCGAGCGAGCGGAGCCGGTCCTCGAGTCCTCGTGCGCGTGGACGCGCGTCGCGGTCGAGCGAGTCGACACCGGGACCAGCGGAGAAACGGACTGGGAGGCGTGGACGCTCCGGCCCCTCGAATCGGCCGTCGAGCGCGAGACCGTCCCGACGATCGACCGCGGATTTGGGGCCGTCGTCGAAGCGACCGTCGCCGCGTCGCGACTCGGCGTCGCCGAGTACGACGAGGGCGAACTTCGGGATCGACTCGCGTACTGCGCCTCCGTCGTCGAACGCGCCGGCGGGCCCCGCGAGCGCGAGGCCCTCGAGCGCGTTCGCGAGCACTCTTCGTGGTGAGTCGGAGTCCCCGGTCGTTCGACCGGCGGAGCGTTCGGGAGCGCGGAAACTCGTCGGTGAATCGATGTCCGGCAGCGAAGAGAAAGGGATTAAGAGCCTCTGGACGGAACCGTTCCATATGGCAATCAAACCGGCCTACGTCAAGAAGACCGGGACCCTCCTCCTGGAGCGGTATCCGGAGGCGTTCACGACCGATTTCGAGCAGAACAAAGAGAGCGTCACAAAGCTCACCAACGTCGAGTCCAAGGGCGTCCGCAACCGCATCGCGGGCTACGTGACTCGAAAGAAGGGCGCCGAAGTTCCCGCGTAAGTCGGTCTTCTCACCTCGAGTACTCGCCTCGACCGCGCTCGAGCGACTGCGCTGGGTTCAGATTCGGCTCCAGTTCACGGTCAGTTCCAATTTCGGCTCCGGTATCGAGTTCGCGTCTCCGAGCCACGTCGGCCAGCGTCGGCACTGAGCGGCGTCGCGTGTCTCGTCACGAACGATCGATCGCGCGGAGAACGGTCGTCTGAGTACGTTACTCGTCGAGTCCGGGCCGCATGTAGAGCGCGGCGACGAACGCGACGACGGCGATTCCGACACCGAACAGGAGGCCGATCATACCCGTCAGGATGTTCAGGTCCGTTCCGAGGACCGGGAGCATGCCGTCGTTGTAGCCCGTCCACCCGAAGAAGAGACCGGCCAGCGCCGCGATCGCTGCGAGGGCCGTCGCGCCCATACTAAATCGCGTGTCGAGCAGTCCCCGATCACTGGTACTCGTGGTCGAACTCGTCATCGGGACCACCTCCGGCCGGCGGCCTCGAGTCGATCCTGTCGGTAATGCATCGGTCGATAGCTGGCACTCCCGTTTCTTAATAGCTTCTATCCGCGCATACCCCGTCGCTGCGGGCGACCAGTCGGCTCGACCGCGCGGAGCCGACGGGTGCCGGCAACTCCGACGATTGACACTCGCTACCGTAAACCCAAACGGTTTTGCGGACACGACTCGGAGTGGCGGAAAATGGCAGTACGAGTAGGCGTACTCGGTGCGACCGGCGCAGTCGGACAGCGACTGATTCAGCTCCTCGAGCCCCACCCGGAGTTCGAAATCGCAGCACTGACCGCCAGCGACTCCAGTGCCGGCAAGACGTATCGACAGGCCGCGAAGTGGCGCGTCGACAGCCCCATCCCGCAGGAGATCGCCGAGATGACCGTCACGGCGACCGATCCCGACGAAGTCCCCAACGACGTCGATCTGATCTTCTCGTCGCTCCCCTCGAGCGTCGGTGCGGCGGTCGAACCCGGCTTCTGTGAAGCGGGCTACGTCGTCTCGTCGAACTCCTCGAACGGCCGCATGGACGACGACATCCCCCTCGTGATTCCCGAGGTCAACGCCGAACACCTCGACCTGCTCGAGGTCCAGCGCGACGAGCGCGGCTGGGACGGCGCGATGGTCAAGAACCCCAACTGCTCGACGATCACCTTCGTCCCGACGCTCGCGGCCCTGACCGATTTCGGCCTCGAGAAGGTCCACGTCTCGACCCTGCAGGCCGTCTCCGGCGCGGGCTACGACGGCGTCAGCTCGATGGAGATCATCGACAACGCCATCCCCTACATCGGCAGCGAGGAGGACAAACTCGAGACCGAGTCCCGCAAACTGCTTGGCGAGTTCGACGGTGCCGAGCTATCGCACAACAGCATGAACGTCGCGGCCTCCTGTAACCGCATCCCGACGATCGACGGCCACCTCGAGAACGTCTGGGTCGAGACCGAGGAGGAACTCACCGCCGACGCGGCCGCCGAGGCCATGCGGGAGTACCCGTCGCTCGATCTGCGCTCCTCGCCCGACCCGCTCATTCACGTCTTCGAGGAACCCGACCGACCGCAGCCCCGGATGGACCGCACGCTCGGTGGCGGCATGGCCGTCGCCGCGGGCGGCCTGCAGGAATCGCCCTTCGGCCTGCAGTACAACTGTCTGGCCCACAACACGATCCGCGGTGCCGCCGGCGCGAGCGTGCTCAACGGCGAACTGCTGCTCGAGAACGGCTACATCTAGCGGAGAGACGGCGGACTCGACAGTCTGTGCGTTCAGTAGGAAACGGCCCTCGTTTTCGTTTGCAAGGGATAGCTAACCACCGCCACCGGCCCTAGCAGCCCCAATCTCCGGATCAGAATACGCCACTCCGAGGGTCCGTCGATCATATCTCTTGCCACAGTATAACACTGCCTCGGGTCGTAGCACGAGAAAGTGAGAGCTCATGGCCCTTATCGTCGAATTCGAAATCGCGACACCGATCCTCCGACGGACCGTCGAGGCCGTCTCTCGGATCGAGGTCGAAGAGATCTATCAGTCCGAGACGGGGGCGACGAAGCTCATATCGTGGGTCTACGGCGATGACCTCGCCAGTGTCCCGGCGGCACTGGCCGCCGACGACACCGTCGACGAGTTCACCCTCCTCGAGGAACCGGGCGATCGTCGCCTCTACAGCGTCACGCTGTCGGCGCGCGGAGAGGACCACCTGACCTATCCGACGGCGGCGAAGTACGATATCGGCTACCTCGAGATTACCGTCACGTCGGAGACGAAGATTCGCGCTCGCGTCCCGACGCGGGAGGCGCTGTTCGCGTATCGCGACACCTGTCGCGAGAAGGGGATCTCGTTTCGGATCCAGCAGATCTTCCACGAATCGGCTCCCGCGGGCGATCGATACGGGCTCACCGAGCGCCAGCGGGAAGCGCTCCTGATCGCACTCGAGGAGGGTTACTTCGACGTGCCGCGGGAGACGACGCTCTCGGCGGTCGCCGCGAAACTCGACATTTCCGATCAGGCGCTGTCCGCTCGCCTCCGACGAGGACAGGCCAATCTGCTCCGGAGCACGGTCGGCGAACGCGCCCCCTCTTCATAGGTTGGCCATCCAATCGTGGTCGCTTCCCGCGTCGGACTGATACGTGTAGTATGGAAACTGAGCCTTCACCCGGCGAGTCGCGACTGCAGGACGGAGCCAACGCGTATCAGGCCGATCCGGACGAACCCCTCAGCGAAGCGGTCATCACCGCGATCGCCGATTCAGAGGCGATCGACAGCCTCGAACTCGCGGACGAGTTCGGCCCGCTGTACGACTCGATCGACCCCACTGCGCTGGACTCGCTGTTTCACGCGACCGGGGACACCGGCCGCTCCGTCGGCTCCGTTACGTTCGAGTACGCCCGGTATCAGGTCACAGTCGACCAGACGGGCTGTGTCGCGCTCGTCGATCTGCGATAGGCCGCGTTCCGTCTCGCGACCCGTCTCAAGTACCGTTTCGCGGCAGCGCGACCACCGGAACCGCAGCATCCTTCACCAGCCGCCGGGCCACGTCGCCGGTAAGTAGCTCCACGAACCGGTTCCCCTCGCGGGGCTCGAAAACCACGGCCTCGACGTCGCGTTCCGTCGCCGCGTCGAAGATCGTCTCGACGACGTCAGTCCCGAAAAGGATCGCCGTCTCGACCGTTCCCGCCTCCCCCTTGAGGGGGCCGCGAGCGCGCTCGAAGATCTCTTTGGCGTACTCCTCGCGCTGTTCGACCGAGGCCTTGTCGGGTGCCCCGCCCGCCTTTTCGATCACGTTGACGACGAGCACCGTACTCGAGGGGGAGAGATACGGGGCGAGCGCCGCCGCGGTCCGCTCGCCGTCGTCCGGGTCGGCCACGGGCACGAGAACCGTCCCGTCGAAGGTTAGCGGCATCGCACCCCTCCCGTACTCGTCTCCGCGCGTCCGACCCGTCCCGCTCGAGCGACCCCGTCGGCTGCATATCGGTCCATACTCGTAATTCGTCGCAGGGGGTGAAAAAAGTGAGTCGGACGACTCGGGCGGTGCTCGGGCAAGCCAGCGCGGGCCAGCCCGCCGCGTCGATCAGGGTAGCACCTGATTCTCGAGGTCGGCGTCCGCATCCGACTCGTCGAACCGGCGGCGGTTTTCGGCGACGATGTCGGCCAGCCGGTCGTAGTACCGCGGCGTGTGACCCGCGTTGTGGGGCGTGATCTGGACGTTCTCGAAGGTCCACAGCGGGTGGTCCTCGGGCAACGGCTCGGGGTCGGTCACGTCGAGGGACGCCCCGCGGATCCAACTCGAGCGCAGCGCCTCGACCAGCGCGTCGGTGTCGACGACCGGGCCGCGGGCGATGTTGACCAGCACTGACTCGGGGTCCATCGTGACGAAGGCCTCACTGTCGATCAGTCCGCGCGTCGTCTCAGTGAGCGGACACGCGAGCACGAGGTAGTCCGTCCGCGCGAGCGCGTCGTCGAACCCGTCGCCCTCGAAGCCGACGACCTCGTCCGTCGGCCCGCCCTTCTCCGGGGAGTACCGCACGCCGATCGTGTCGACGCCAAAGGGCTCGAGCCGGTCGCAGACGGACTGGCCGATCGCGCCGAGTCCGACGACGGTGACCGTCGATCCCTGTAACTCGTGGGCTTGGTAATGTCGCCACTCGCGGCGGCGCTGGCGGCGCGCGCCGACGTGGAACCGACGGGTGAAACTGAGGATCGCACCCAGTACGTGCTCGCCGATGTTCGGTCCGTGGACGCCCGAGGCGTTCGTCACTGCGACGCCTCGTTCCTCGAGTTCCTCGAGGGGCAGGTGGCCGGTCCCCGCGTAGGCACACGCGAAGACCTCGAGGTTCTCGGCGGCCGCGAGGAGGTCGTCCTCGAGGGTCATCCCCGTGACGAAGCGGGCGTCCCGAATCGCCTCGCGCTCTTCGGCCGGGGTTCGCGCGAGTTCGACGGTGCGGTCCGGCAGTCGGTCGCGGATCGCGTCGGCGTACTGTTCGATCGGCGTGCCGTGCGTTCCCTTCCGGAGGACGAGTACGTCCGGTGTATCGGCGTCGCTCATGTCCGTGGAGTCGTCCAGTGCGATGAAAAACGTTCGTCTCGCGGCATCCCGATCGCTCGCCTGGCTGTGAGCCGCGACTCACCGTTGGGCTTCCGTATCACGGGGTGCCATCACACGGTCGTCAGCCGATCACGAGGACGAATGAACGGTATGCTGAAAGTCCACCTCGCAGATTTTATAACGACACACTGAGTCCAAACGGCGTATGGAACGCGTAGACGTCGCGATCGTCGGCGGGGGTCCCGCTGGTGCATCCGCGGCCGAACGGGCCGCCGCCCACGGCGCAGAGACGGTCCTCTTCGAGCAGGGGGTGCCTCGCGAGGACCGCGAGGGGCCGGGGCCGGACTCGACCGACGCCGCCGGGATGCTGGACTACTGGATCGACATCATGGGCTTCGATTACCGGGAGATCCCCGACGAAGTCATCCACCGCGAACTCGAGGCGACCGAGTTCGTCGGCCCGAACAGTCGCGTCGAGTTGCGGTCGACCGGAATGGAGGCCAGCTATCCGAAGTTCGGCTACACCTTCCACCGCACGCGAATGGACGACTGGCTCCACGAGCGCGCCACCGACGCGGGCGCTGATCTGCGCGTCGGCGTCGGGGTCAAAGACCTCGAGACCGATCTGCGAGCCACGAGTTCGAAGGGACCGACCCACACGCTGACGCTCTCGAACGGCGAGGACCTCGAGGCCCAATACGTCGTCCTCGCGGACGGCCCCCAGCGCCGGATCACCCTCGACGCGCTCGACCAGTTCACGGCACCCGGCCGGAGCGTCTCCGATCACCTCTCGCCGCCGGAGGCCAACCACATCGCCTACCAGGAGTACCGGGAGTTCCCCGAGGAACTGTTCGCGGAGTTCGAGGACACCCTCAAGTTCTGGTGGGGGTACATGCCCGGCGAGACCGCCTATCCGTGGGTCTTCCCGAACGACGGCACGGTCGCCCGCGTCGGGCTGACGATGCCGATCGGAATGACCCTCGAGGACGTCGACGACCCGAGTTCGTACAAGCTCCTGCGGCCCGACGACGACCGGATCCCCTCGGGCGCGGAGTACATCAGCCGGCTCTTAGAGCAGGAGTACGGCGACGAGTACGACATCGAGGAAGACATCCCGCGCGTCGAGGACCGCGGGAAGTCGAAGGGCACCGAAACCTACCCGATCTCCTCGACCCGGCCGATCGAGTCCCCCGTCGGCGCGAACATCGCCGTCGCCGGCGGCGCGATGGGCACCACCTCTGCCTTCCACGAGGGCGGCTACCACGTCGCCGTCCGCACCGGCAAGATCGCCGGCCGGCTCGCCGCGACCGACTCGCTCGAGAACTACAACGAAATCTGGAAGGACGCGATCGGCGACGAGATCCTGCGGAACGTCGCGTTCGGCGACATCGTCGCCGACTACGGGCCCGACGACTGGGACTGGGCGTTCGACACCATCAACGACATGCAGGGCAACGGAGCCGACGACGCCCTCGTCAGCAAGAAGTACACCGCCGGCATCGACGCCGCGAAGATCCTCGCGACGTACAAGCGAAAGAAGTTCGCGTACCGCGACGGCCGCTACGTCCACCTCTCCGAGGACGACTACTTCTACTGAGCCGGCCGCGCGTGGGATGTAACGGCGGCCTAACTGCCTGTACGCGGTGATCCTTTTTCGGGGTCGACGTGGAAGCGGCGGTATGGGCTCCGGTCGACGCACCGATCCGCCCGACGAGAGCGCCCCTCGAGCCGACGGCTCGGGCCACGGCGTTCCCGAGGGACAGGCACCCGAGGAGTACGGCGACCACCGCGGCCGCGGCGACCACGACGATCACGGACACGACCACCGGAGTCGCTGGCCGCTCGTCGCCGCCGCCGGGGCGGCCGGGCTCTACGGCGGGGTTGCGATCACCATCTTCGGGACCGAAACCGGCCTCGCTCCGCCGCTGCTCGGCGTCGCACTCGCCGTCGTCGGGACGGTCGTCCTGCTGGCCGGCGTCGCGGGCTGGGTCGAGCAGGCGTTTCTGGCACCGGCGCGCGACGCGCAGGGGAACCCGAGTTCCCGCGCGTCGTACGTCTCGACGACGCTGCTCTTTCTCGGCACCGACGTCTCGACGTTCGGCGCGCTGTTCGTCTACTACTTCTTCGTCCGCATCGGGACGTGGCCGCCCGCGGAACTCCCGCCGCTGCTGGGGTCGCTCGTGGTCGTCAACACCGCGATCCTGATCGCCAGCAGCATCACCTTCCACTACGCCCACGAGGCGCTCGAGGACGGTAATCGAGGTCGGTTTCTCGGACTCCTCGGGACGACGCTCGCGCTCGGACTCGTCTTCCTCGCCGGACAGGTCTACGAATATTACGAGTTCGTCGCCGCGGAGGGATTCACCCTCTCGAGCGGCGTCTTCGGGAGCGCCTTCTTCGGGCTGACCGGCCTCCACGGGCTCCACGTCGCGCTTGGCGTCGGCGGGATCGCGGTGCTCTGCTGGCGAGCGGTTCGGGGTCACTACGGCCCGGAGCGCGACACGTCGGTCGCGACCGTCTCGCTGTACTGGCACTTCGTCGACGTCGTCTGGCTCTTCCTCGTGGTCGTCCTCTACGTCGGCGCGTCGATGTGATCGAAGGGGTCACGCGGTCACTCGCGAGCACCGCCCGCACGGGTTCACGGGATCTCGTCGTGATCGAGATCGGTCGCGAGGACCTGTAGCTCGGGCGACTCGCAGTCGCAGAAATTCGACTGGCCGAGCGGCTGGAGACTGCCGTCCGGCCAGACCTGTACGATACCGAACTCCCCGCAGTGCTCACACGTCGCCGCCGCTCGTTGTTTGTCGTCGTTGTTGCCCACCAGGGTCACCTCGGGGATGGGTTCGTACCACAGCCAGCGGGGAAAAACCCCGGTGGCCGAGCCGTCACTCGAGGCCGACGGTAACGAACTGTCGGTCGGCGGTCCCGGGCGATCCCTGTACGCCCCCGAACTCGAACGACTGATCCGCCTCGAGCGTCGCATCGGGATCGGTAAAGAGGAACGCACGATACGACGGCGCGTGGTCGTAGGCGACCACGTTGGTCTGATAGGCATCGTCGAACCGGGCCGGTTGCCAGTCGAGGTCCGATTCGACGACCGTCGCTCGGCTGCCCGGGGTGAACTGATAGGGACGCATCACGCCCTGTTCGACCGGCTCGCTGTCGGTCGGTTCCGATCCCGCGGCGGCCGTCGCCCCGGTGGCACCGAACAGCGTTCCGGTCGATAGCGCACCGTACGTGACGAACGCGCGCCGCGACGTCGTCCATGTATCCTCACTCATGCGCTGGTCCCCGACTACCGGAGCCGTTATAATCGTTTGCCATGATGACACAATGACTGATTAGGTATCTTCCGAATGTCGATCTCGGATGTATCAGCGCGTCTTCCGCCATCTCTGACTGATTTATATCGAACTATTACCAGTCGATGGAATGTTCTCTACCGTCCGCAACAGTGGTTTATCCTACTGGATGTCGGCAGGGACAAGTGGATGTTCTTCCAAGAACCGGAGCTGCAGTACGAGGTTACCGTCGAGGAACCGGACCCCCACTTCGCGAAACTCCTCCAGCAAGCCATCGGCGGCCAGGAAGGCGAAATGCGCGTCGCCATGCAGTATATGTTCCAAGCGTGGGCCCTGCCCGAGGAGTACGAGGAGTATCGAAACCTGCTGATGGAGACCGCGGCCGAGGAACTCGGTCACATCGAGATGCTCGCGTCGGCCGTCACGAAGAATCTCAGGGGATCGCCCAAACAGATGAGCGAGGACGCCCAAGAGACGGCGGCCGCCGCGGCGTCGATGACGGGCCAGAATCCGCGGCAGTTCCTCTCTGCCGGCCAGTCGGCGATGCCGGTCGACAGTAACGGCGCGCCGTTTACTGGCAACTACATCGTCGCATCGGGGAACCTCGCCGGCGACCTCTACGCGAACGTGATGGCGGAGTCGACCGGTCGCACTCTCGCGACGCGGCTCTGGGAGTATACCGACGATCCCGGCATGAAGGACATGCTCTCGTACCTGATCGCTCGAGACACCATGCACCAGAACCAGTGGCTCGAGGCCCTCGAGACGCTCGACGATCCGGTGCCGGTCCCCGCGAGCTTCCCGCAGGAACAGGAGAATCAGGACTTCAACTACACGTTCATGTCGACCCGACGCGAGCAACAGCCGGATCCCGGTTACCCGTGGACGGAGGGCGAAGCGCCGGACGGCAAGGGCCAGTTCTCCTACGCCGCCGAACAGCCGGGTGACGGCGAAGTGATCGCGCCCGAACCGGACCCGATGACGAACAACGTGCCGAACCGGACCGCCCAGTCGGGCGAGACCAGCGAGTCGGCGGATGCCGCGGAGACGGATACCGAGACCGACTCGAATACCACGGCCGACTCAAACACCACGGCCGACTCGGACGCCGCGAACGAGTCGACGAGTACGGACGAATAGAACGACTGAGATCGCCGCGTCTCGACGCCATCACCGCCGCATTCTGCCGTTTTCCGTAGCCCGTGCGTACAGAAGGGGTCAGTCCGTCCGATCGCGTCGCATCCGCTCCTCGAACCCCGCCATCTTCCGGTAGATCGGCGGCGTCAGAACGCCGGCGATGCCAACGAGGATCGCGATCGCCCCGATCGGGAACAGTAGCGGCTCGACGTCGAGACAGGAGTTTTGAGACGTGATCTGGACGTAGTAACGGTCGCCTTCGTACTCGACGATTGCACCCTCGAGCAGCGCCGCCCGGTTCGCGAGGTCGCCGTCGACCGTCCCCTCCCGGAGCGGGCT
This sequence comes from Natrinema sp. LN54, assembly GCF_052439245.1. Classification (NCBI taxonomy): domain Archaea; kingdom Methanobacteriati; phylum Methanobacteriota; class Halobacteria; order Halobacteriales; family Natrialbaceae; genus Natrinema; species Natrinema sp. LN54. The sequence continues at coordinate 4,728 of NZ_JBQVRP010000004.1, read as the reverse complement.
GTCGATCGCCTCCTCGAGGGCCCGTCGCTCGGCCGCCGAGAGCTCCGAAGCGGGTAACTCCTCGACGGTCTCCGGGACGCCGTCGTACTCGTCGACCGGCGTCGCCGTGATGCTGGGGTCGCCACAGAGGCCGACACCGTCCTGAACCACGACGTAGCCGCCGACGATCGCGAGCGGGAGGCCGGCGGCGATCAGGAGGACGCCCAGAAACGGTGCGGCGTACGTCAACAGCAGCGACTCCGATCCCGTGGTCGGTTCGACCGGCCCCGTCTCGTCGGTGGCGGGCGGCTGGGTCGCGTCGGGAGACGGGTCATCACCGGCGCTCATTCGTTTCCGCCCTCCCCCGTAGACGGACGCCGCTGGCGGCCGCCGAGAGACGCGATCGTCCCGGCGAGTCCCAGTCCGTATATCCAGTGTGCGAGCACGACGAAGAGGAGATATGTCACCAGTTCGAGCCCGGTCTGGCCGGTGTAGAACCCGATCGCGAATCCGGAGGCGATGACCGTCGCGTACCACAGCCCGGTGACGAGGGTGAGTTCGCCCGGCAGGTACTCGCCCAACGAGAGGAACAACAGGGGCCAGACCGCCGTCCCGGCGATCAGGAACAGGCCGTAGCCGAGCGCCAGGTTCGACGGCAACCCGACGAGCGTCGCGAGGGTCGCGATGGACTCGAGCTCGAACACGCCCAGTACCACTGCCGCGAGGAGCGCGCCCGACATGAGCAGCGTGCCGATGAAGCCGCCGGTCGCGCCCACACCGGCGTCGCTCGCGACGGTCCGTGCGACCGGCTTGATCCGACCGTAGATCGACAGCGGGCGCTCGTCCTGTGCGGGCACGTACGATGGGCGTACCGAATCGGGTTCGCTCGGCGGCACGCCACGCTTTCGCTCGAGGCGGTCCTCGAACCACTGCCACTCGGGCGTGAACTGTTCGGTCGCCTTCAGCTCCCACGGATCGGCGGTCTCGATCGGTGTCCCCTGAAAGTACGACCAGATCATGTTGTACAACCACATGAGGACGCTGATCCCGATGATGAACGCGCCGACGGTCGCGACGATCTGCAGCCCCGAGAAACCGGCGGGGTACGTAGCGTACCGCCGGGGCAGCTCGAGGAAACCGAGCGCCATCAGCGTCATGAACGTGAGCGCGGAGCCGACGACCAGCAGGACCGACTGGAAGATCGCGAGCCGACGGTCGTACATCCGGCCGGTGAGCAGCGGATACCAGTAGTAGCTGGCGGCGAACATCATCAGGGGAATGATCCCCATCAGAATGAGGTGGAAGTGGCCGACGACGTAGTAGGTCCCGTGGTAGATGACGTCGACCGGAATGACCGCGAGGAAGATACCGGTGACGCCGCCGACGATGAAGAGGCCGATCGAACCGACACAGAGGATCGTCGGCGCGGCCAGCCGAACGTCACCGTTCCACATGGTCGTGATCCAGTTGAATACCTTGATCGCGCTTGGGACGGCGATGGCGATCGAGGTGGCCATGAAACTCGCCCGGACGCGGGGATCGACACCGGTGACGAACATGTGATGCGCCCAGACGCCGAAGGAGAGGACGCCGATGGCGATCGTCGAGTAGACGATGAACTTGAACCCGAACAGTTTGCGGCCGACGAACTTCGGCAAAATGAGACTCATCAGTCCGGTCGCCGGCAGGAAGATGATATACACCTCCGGGTGGCCCCAGAACCACAGCAGGTGCTGCCAGAGGATGGGACCACCGCCCTCGACCGCGAAGAAAGTCGTCCCGAAGTTCCGGTCGAACAGCAACATGAGCAGGGCCGTGCCGAGCAGGGGGAACGCGAAGATCACGATCGCGCTCGTGATGAGCATGTTCCACGAGAAGATGTCGAGGTTCGCCCAGCCGATCGACTCGTCGCGCTCGTAGATGATCGTCGTGATGAAGTTGATCGCGCCGATCGTGGTAGCGATGCCACTCAAGTGGAGCCCCAGTAAGAGGAAATTCGTCTGCGGATTCGGTGCGAGCGATAAGGGTGGATACATCGTCCACCCGATCGCCGGCTCCTGAAACGCCAGCAGAACCGAGATCCAGTCGTTCGGAACGATGACCGCGAGCACCGCTCCCGTCACTTCGGCGACGATCCCCAACCGAGCGAGCAAGAGCGAGGGCGGCAACAGCCAGAACCCGATCGCGTTGAGCCGCGGAAACGCCATGTCGTCGGCCCCGATCAGCAACGGCAGGAAGTAGTTCCCGATCCCGAAGAACACCGGCGTGACGAAGAAGATCAGCATCGTCAGGCCGTGCATCGTGAACAGTTCGTTGTACGTCTGCTCGGTCCAGAGGTTCGCCTCGGGAGTCAGCAGGTGCGTTCGAATCATCATCGCGTCGATCCCACCCCAGATCGCCGCGACGGTACCAAAGGCGATGTAGAGCAAACCGATCTCGCGGTGGTTCGTCGTCGTCGTCCAGCGGACAGCAGCCGCCTTCGCATCACCGAGCCCCAGCCGTCGCTCGCGATCCGTCGCGTAGCCGCCGTCCGGTGACGGCTCGGCTCGCAATCGCTGTGCGAAGCGGACGACCAGCAAACAGCCGACGATGACGGCCCCGAACAGCGAGACCTCGACGAGCGCACGGTTCATCGTCGCCCGTCACCGCCGGTGATCCGACCACACCGCTCGTCGCCGTGCATAGCGATGGACTCACCACCGACCCCAATAAATATGGACCGACAATTCCGTGAGTGTTCCCGCCTATGATACGTCTGCGCACCCTATCCGACTCCTAAACCAGTACGACATCGTGACAGTTCAACGATCCGTGCAGGCCGTATATCACGCCGGTCGTGAAACTCCCGCCAATGGGTAGCCGCCGACGCACAACCGTCGCACTCGCCCTCGCAGCGCTCTCGGGTCTCCTCACACTGACCGGGACGGCCGTCGCACAGTCTGAAAACCGCGACCTCATCGACGGCCTCGAGTACCAACTGCTCTACGTCGCTCTCCCGTTGACGTTGTTCGTCCTCATGATCCTGGTCTACGCTGCCGTCAAGTTTCACGACAACGACGATCCCCAGCCGACCACCGAAGACCCCGCCCTCGAGATCACGTGGACCGCCGCGACGGCGATCATCCTGCTTTTCGTGGGGCTGTCCGGCTACAGCGTCCTCGTCAATCCGTACGTCTCACCGTCGCAGGCGAACGACGTCGATACTAACGGGAGCCAAGAAGGTATCGAATCGTTCGACGACCTTCCCGAAACCGACGACGAGGTCGTCCACGTTCGCGGCTACCAGTGGGAGTGGCAGGCGACCTATCCCGGGGCGAACGTGACGACCGAAAACGAGATCGTGATACCCGCCGACGAAGATGTGACGTTCTGGCTCACCGCCGACGACGTGATCCACTCGCTGTTCGTGCCCGACTTGGGCGTCAAACAGGACGCGTTCCCCGGCGATTACACCCGCGCTCGAACCATCGTCTCCGAACCCGGCCGCTACAACGCCGTCTGCGCCGAGTTCTGCGGTGCCGGCCACTCACGGATGGACGCCGAGGTCGTCGTCGTCGACCGCGACACCTACGACCAGTGGCTCGCGGAGAACAACGGAACCGTCACCGACACGCCGGACCCCAACTGAACGGCGATCGTTTCGGACGTACCCACCCGCGACGGACCGAGCATGGAAGAGTTAAACGGGCCCAGTACCTAGACCAAGTGCGTGCCTTTAGTCCCCGTCCGAGCAGACCCATCCGGGTGCGATGACAGCACGGCGAACCCGGGCACGCGACAGTCGTACTTCGGGAACTCCCACGAGTTCTCCGCCCGGCACGAGGGTTAGCCAGCCGACGCGGCACGCCGCCACGGGATGAGGCTGGACGTTAGTGTTCCGGGTGACATTTTCACTCCTCCGCAGTGGCGACTACCGACCGCCTCGAGTCTGATATCAGCAGTAGCGTCATACCCACAGCCGACACGGGACAGGAATCTGGTAGTACTCTGTCACGGATCGTCGAATGTTACGGGATCGGTGTCTGTACTCGTTCCAAATCCGACGACGCACCGTCATTCTCGCCAACTTCAAAACGAAAGTCGGCAGCTCGGAGTGTAGTGAAACTCACTCGGTATCCGTCGGGTCCGCCAACGGATCACTATAGAGAAACGTTTCGGTCGGATTACTGACCACCGGATCAATCGATTCGGTATCTCTCGCGCGTATTACAGTCGACCGAACCGAATCGAAGTCGTTTCCAATAACGATGTCACCGCTTCGTTGATCATACGTAATGAGGTCGTGATCGGCGAGCCGCGGCAGATGCTTGTGTATCAGCGATAGCGTAACTGCCTCCTTTTCGTCTTCTGTGACGGATTCGATCGATATGTCCTGCTCCCATGCCGAAATTTGGAGAGCCAATCCCTCGATGTTCGCGTGTTGGCTTTCCAGAAAGTAGTACAGGACGTACCGACGACGGGATTCGGAGAGGAGTTCGTAAATAGTGTCGAGATCGGGATTTGCTACCCCTATGTCCATAGTTTTCTATCCAAGATGCTACTGGTTAAGCCTCGCTCCAAAAATATTTGGTGGCTCGATGGGGAACGGAAGCGGTTCATGAAACAGTACTGTTCTAAATTCAATCCAGAGTCACCACTGTCGGTAGAAACGCAGAAAACCCCCACAGAACGACTGCCAAAGCAGTCGCTCTGTGAGGGTGAAAGTATGAGTATGAGTGGTGGCGGCGAAACGGGGTTCCCAGAGGGTCG